>NZ_JABXKL010000080.1 GCF_017114995.1 Nostoc sp. NMS9
TGGGCTTTCTGCATAGAGAAAGGGAATTATAACTAATTAGCCGGACATGATATAATACCTCAAAAACAGCTTTACTCTGTGTTGCAGCTTGAACAAGAAAAGTTACTTCCTCACGGCGCAACAAAGCAAAAGACTGATCGTTGCGAGTAATTGTAATTGGACGTTCTAAAGCTTTGTCTAGAACTCGTCCAGGCTGACGATTCAACTCAGTGCCTGTAATTAGCTCATCTGAGTAGATATTGCCAAAATTCCCGATAGACATAGAGTATGCGTTTTCAGGAAACGCCGATTTAATCAAATCAATATATACGTAATATACGTATAATTATACGTACTATTCATCTAGTTCAATAGGAATTTTTTGGCTCATTTTTGATCGTTGCGACGGCAAGCCACAATTGAGCAGATGCAGCGTGCGATCGCACCCCAAAAAATCCTTAAATAATTAAATATGCGACATTAGTCTATGTATTAATACGGCGCAACAACACAGAAAGACCGACCGACTCAAGCTAACAAAGACACTCTAAAAGCGATCGCTATTATGACAGCATAGATATATTCTGTATAGGAAGATACTTGTTGTGAACCTGGAAGTAGATTTTTTTATTTTACCTAAAAATATAAGTAAACATACTAATACACTGTGACAGAAATTTGCTTACCTTTAACAAGGGACTTGAGTAGGGACAATTCATGAATTGCTCCTACTTGTCTGCTTGCTTAATTGAGATGGTAGCTGGATTTGCGCCGCACTCTATTAGGCTGTGATTTGTTTATTATTCTCAGCTTAATTTCGGTCTAATCATGATCAAAAACACTATTCTAGAGCCTCTAGTAACTAATATTCGGTGTGAAGAAATTTGTCAGATTTTGGGAGAGACTTACAACCAAGAACGCTGGAACGATTGGCGCTGGCAAATGCGGCATCGGTTGACTAAGCTGGAACACTTTCAGAAGTTATTAAGGCTTAGTGCTACCGAAGAACAGGGACTTTTAATTGCACCAGAAAAGTTTGCTGTAGCTGTAACCCCATACTTTGCATCACTACTCGATCCAGAAGATCCGCTTTGCCCATTACGGTTACAGGTGATACCACGGCAAGAAGAATTAATAGCTAGTCCAGCAGACATGGTAGATCCATGCGGTGAAGATAACGACACTCCAGTGCCAGGACTCGTACACCGCTACCCTGACCGAGTGTTGCTGCTTGCTCTAGACAGTTGCGCCGCTTATTGTCGTTACTGCACCCGCTCTCGTTTGGTGAGCCAAGGTGAGATGTACCCAGTAACGCGGCGGTTGGATGCGATCGCTGCTTACCTGGAGGAACACACCGAGATCCGTGATGTGCTAATTTCCGGTGGCGATCCTCTATTGATGGCTGATGAACCTTTAGATAATTTGCTTGGGCGGCTGCGTGCCATTAAGCATATTGAATTTATCCGAATTGGTTCCCGCGTGCCAAGTTTCTTACCACAGCGAATTACACCGCAATTGGTTGCCTTGCTTCGTAAACATCGTGTATGGCTATCTTTGCACTTTTGTCATCTGCGGGAACTTACCCCAGAAGTCGCACAAGCTTGCGATCGCCTAGTTGATGGCGGCATTCCTTTAGGCAGTCAAACCGTGCTGTTAAAAGGTGTGAATGATTCTGAAAAAGCCCTGAAGAATCTGTTTCACGGTCTTCTCAAGCTGCGTGTGCGACCCTATTATCTTTATCAATGCGACCCAGTTGTTGGTACTGCACATCTGCGAACTAGTGTGCAAACTGGGCTTGATTTAATTTCTAAATTACGTGGTCATACTACTGGCTACGCTGTACCAACTTATGTAATTGATGCCCCTGGTGGTGGTGGCAAAGTCCCAATTCAAGCCGAGACTCTAGTTGCTTATGATAAGGGCACAGTTACAGTGCAAAATTGGGCAGGTAAGACGTACACCTATGTAGATCCAGTGGAGCAGGGCTAATATCGCGTCCGACTAAAGACTTATCATTATAGACCGCAATTCTTGCTGGGGAAAGAGGCTTTTCCGATTTTTGCACAGATGCGGTAATCATAAGTGATTAACCGGACTTGATATAACACTATATATTTGTACACGAGTTGATCGCCATCATCTAAAAGAGCCGATTGGAATGTTTCTATTGAGTTCTTGGCAAACCAAAAAGCTAAGTAATAGCAGGAGATTAGTTGGAATGTTGATTGTTGGTAATACAAACCTAAAAGGTCGAGGTGTCTTCGCACAGAAGCGCTTTTTGAAAGGAGAGATCATTGAGAGAGTGCCAGTTGTTCTTATACCCGCAGAACAGGTTGAATTCCTAGATAAAACAATTTTGGGCAACTATTACTACGATTGGGAAGATAAAGCTGCGGCGATCGCTCTAGGTTTATCTTCCTTGATCAACCATTCTTACCATCCCAATAGTTATTATGTGAAAAAATTCGCCGACCGAGAGTTGGATCTGATTGCCTACCGAGATATAGAAGCGGGAGAAGAAATTACTGCCAACTACAACGGTTCTCCTGATGATAAATCTCCTATATGGTTTGATGTTGTTGATGAGATATTTTCACTTAATTAAGGATTTAGTAATCGAAATTCCTTAATTAAGACACCTAATTTGTACATTAAAGCTAACAGAGAAAGCTTTCTCACTGAAAATTATCGGGCTATGGGATTATTCATTGGTCTGTGTTATGACCTGAAGGCGGACTATCTTAAAGCTGGTTTCAGTGCCTCAGAGGTGATGGAGTTCGACGATGAAGAAACTATCATCGGGCTGGAAACTGCACTATTGCAGTTAGGTCATCAGGTTGAACGTGTCGGTCATGGTAGAGAACTTGCTCTGCGTTTGGCAAAAGGCGATCGCTGGGATCTGGTTTTCAATATTGCTGAGGGTTTAAAGGGTCGCTCTCGTGAAGCTCAAGTCCCGGCAATCTGCGAATTATTCGCTCAACCTTACACCTTTTCCGATCCGCTTACCTGCGCCCTGACGTTAGACAAAGCGCTGGCTAAGAGAGTAGTGCGCGATCGCGGTTTGCCGACAGCCCCCTTTGAGGTCGTGAATACTACTGCAGAAGCAGCAGCTGTGTTGCTGCCAATGCCACTTTTCCTCAAACCTATGGCGGAAGGCAGTTCTAAAGGGGTAACTGGACATTCTCTTGTCAAAGAACATCAGGAGCTAGTAAATGCTTATCAAGTGTTACACGAACTTTTTCAGCAACCAATACTCGTGGAAACCTTTCTTCCTGGTAGAGAAGTAACAGTAGGCATTATTGGCAACGGTAGCAACTCACAGGTAGTAGGTGTGATGGAAGTAATTTTTACAGGGCAAGCGGAAGCTTTTGCCTACACCACCCTCAACAAAGATGAGTATCTGGAACGGGTATCTTATCGTTTGCTCATAGATCCTGAACCACTGGCAGCACAGGCAAGGCAACTGGCACTGGATGCTTACCATACTCTTGGTTGCCGTGATGCTGCCCGCGTGGATCTACGCTGCGATGCTAGCGGTGTGTTGCAGTTTATGGAGGTTAACCCATTGCCAGGATTACATCATATCCGCTCAGACTTGCCAATTATGGGACGTTTAGGTGGTGTGACATACACAGAAATCATTGCTCAAATAGTCGAGTCTGCATGGCAAAGATATAATATCATGTCCGCTTAATTGCTTATTAAACCCTAAGAACCCCACCTCGCCAAAGCTACGCTTTGTCTCCCCTCCCCTTAGCAAGGGGAGGGGTTGGGGGTGGGGTGTAATGACTGTGGTTAGATAACTAATTATGCGGACATGATATAAATACTGAACAAGAGGCAGGGGGGTAGGCTGACAGGTACAACTAGGTGCAACAAACCTACACCTGTCAGCTACTTCCCCCGCCCCTCTGCCCTTATTTTATGCAATATGAAGTTGCTCAAACTAAACTACAGAGGGATGTTAGGTGATACGCTCATCTTATAGTGTGTTAAATACTGTTACCTAACTGTGGAGAATATACTCATGAATTTATTATTTATGCAAACAGCAGCACCAGCTATAGATGCTGCCCCTCATTTTCCTGTTGCTTTTACCTTGGTGTATGTCGTTGGTTTTATTGCCGCTGTCACCATTGGGTCAATAGCTTGGTACAACTCGAAACGCCCCGCAGGTTGGGAAAGCAAAGAACGTCCTGATTTTGTGCCTAAAGTTGATAAAGAAGAAACTCCGGGTCTGGGTGAACCTAAGTAATAAGCAGTGATCAGTGCTGAGTTTAATAATCAAACTTACAGCAGTTTTCATTTATTTTGAACCACATTTTACATTATCCAGAACCCTTGTAGAGACGTAGCAGCGCTACATCTCTACATTTGTCTATTAACTCCGCAAAGAGGTTACATTCATATCGTCGTTCAATCTGCGAATCAGACGGGATAACTCACGAATGATATTCACCGCAATTTCGGGAGTTTCTTCGATCGCATCATACAGTTGCTCTTGCGTCAGTTCTAAAAATTCACAAGGTTCTAGAGTCGTGGCAGTGGCAGATCGAGGTTGAGTATCGAATACTGCCATCTCACCAAAATATTTTCCCTGTTCCACCTCTGCCAACTGTTTATTCCCAATGTGAACTTTAACTCGACCGGACACGACAATATAGAGCGATCGCCCTTCTTCTCCCTGTCGAAAGATGGTGTAATTAGCCGGGAATGACAATTCGTTCATCACTGAAGTGAGCCGCACAATAAAATCATCCCGCAATTCCTTAAAAATCGGGACTCGCCGGACAAATAATAAACGGTCAACACTGGTTAGCATAATTACAAGTTAAAAATCCAACATTACTGAACATCTCAAAACTGAAGTCAGAGGGCGATTAGTCATATTACCGATGTTGAATGCTAGCCGTCAAGGATATCCGAGGCTTTACTATCTGACAAGGGTTCTCTTCAATAAGAGCGATCGCTCTTAAACTTCTCAGATACTAACTCAGTATTCGGTATGACGAACTGCTACTTTTCCCTATACGGTTTAGCAGGAAGTGATTTTGTCACTTAAATAGTACAGTTATCAATCACTTTTATTTATCCTTTTAAGAAACAAGAGTATTTGATCTTATTTCGTTGAAAGTCATAATATTGACTCCATGAGCTCCCAAGGTACCTTGCTGAGAAAAAAATCACCAATTTGATTGGAGGCAATCGCCTCTAAAAATTGGGTAATTGGCTGATAAATAACGAATATCGATCAGTTGTCGTTAGGAAAACAGTCACAAAATGTCCTAACCTGCCCTCACATTGAGAAGCAGAGAGGACTAAGACAAACAGCATTGAATTATCGTGAGCAACAATTATGACTTGGCTAATTAGTACATTATTGATTGGAATCTCTGCCGCTTTTGCAACTACCTTTGACGACAACTTATATTTGACAGCTTTCTTCGGGAAAGTCAATCGTAGCTTTCGTCCTAAGCATATTGTTATCGGTGAATTTCTGGGATTTACTACTTTAGTATGTGCTAGTCTCCCTGGTTTCTTCGGCGGTCTGATTATTCCCAGCACCTGGATTGGTTTGCTGGGTTTGCTTCCCGTCGCCATTGGTATCAGTAATCTCATCAGTCGAGAAGAAGAGGGAGAGACAGTACAAGCTGTATCAGTTGACTTAACCTCTGCTGCAAAATCTGTACGCCAGAAGAAATCACTATTAGCAATCATCCGCGATCCGCAAACCTACCGCGTTTCCACTGTCACCATTGCCAATGGAGGAAACAACATTGGAATTTATGTACCGTTGTTTGCCAGTAGCAATCTTCCAAGTTTGGGTGTAATTCTGTGTGTTTGTTATTTCACTGTCGGGGTGTGGTGTTTCCTCTCTTACAACCTGACTCGTAATCCTCTCATGGCTCCCGTTTTAACTCGCTATGGTCGGAAAATCTTCCCCTTTGTCTTAATTTACTTGGGACTCTCTATCTTGATTAAAAGTGAAACATATCGGCTTTTACCTAGTCTGGCAATGCTTGGGAATTAGGTTGAGGCAATCGCCTCCAGTGATGTCCACGCGATCGCAATTCCTGATGGGTGCTATGTCCCTGATGTAAGTAAACAAATCAGCGATCGTTTCCCATCCAAAAAGATTTTTAATCACTTAAATTTATCAATATGAATAACAATAATATTTGCTCTTATCAATCAAGTTATCTAAAGTGAGAATAAAGCACATTATCGATGGCTCTTATAAAAGCAAGCCCACCAATAGGAATCAGATTATGAAGGAACTAATGAATCAATCAAACTCTAAAAAATTAACTCAGTGGCTCGTAACAGCAGTGTTTCTGGTAGTTGTCGCGGGATTTACTCTGCTTATCCAGCCCAGCGCTAGAGCGCAAACACTAACACCATCCGTACCTACAGAATCTGAACTAGCTCCAGTTGAATCACTAATGGAGTCTGTAACAGTACCAGTAATATCTCCGGTTGTATCGCCAATGCAGCCTGTGACAGCACCAGTGATATCTCCGATTGTATCGCCAATAGTGTCTGTAGCAGAAAACGTTAGACATTTATTACAAACCAATGAATGTGTAGGCTGTAACCTGGCTGGGGCAATGTTAAAGGATGCAAACCTGCAAGCAGCAAACTTGGAGGGTGCTAACTTACAAAATGCAGACTTAGAAAGGGCTAACTTACAGCAAACAAACTTACAAGGGGCTAACTTTCAAGGAGCAGATTTAGGGAAGGTAAACCTTTGGGGAGCAAACCTGGTAGGAGCAAACCTTTTTGATGCAGACCTAGAGAAAGCCAACCTCCTGGGAGCAAATCTGCAAACTGCTAACCTACAAAACGCAGACTTGGAAAATACAAATCTGACAAATGCAAACATCCAGGGAGCTAACCTGATGGGCGTTGATTTGGAAGATGCAATCAGACCAGAAGGATTCGCTATTCAGTAACATCTTTTGTAGGGGCGCAAGGCTTTGCGTCCCTAAGTGGAATGCCCCAGATTCTGAGTCTGTGACTTAAGAGAAAGATGATTTTAACAGCGTAAGCCGTAGCATCAATCAAAAATTAAGAAACGCTTGTGATCACAAAACTGTGGATAGCTGATCACAAGCGTTTTTGGTAGGTAATGCTGTGCAACACTTTTGCGGTGTCGGGGCTATTAATTTTGGTATTAACCACTCTCTACGCGCTTATTAACGTATTATTAAGTGTATAAACATTGGCAAATAATCCTGGTCGAAACGGATGATTGCAGGCTGGTTGCTTATAGCCAAAGAGTACAAAGTACACAACTAAATTTGAGTTTGGCAATACTATGATAGATACGCAAGAACAGAAATATCTCTACCGTTTTAGCAAAGCACAGTTATTCTTTGAAAGCGTTGGTAGTCAAGAGAAACTAGAAATGCTTGCAATTCCCAGCGGCATTTTTCAAATGGGATCTCCAGAAACAGAAATGGGGAGGGATGAGCATGAAAGTCCAAGGCACTTAGTAAAGGTAGCGCCTTTCTTCATGAGTAAGTATCCAATCACCCAGTTACAGTGGCGGCTCGTAGCAGCCCTACCCCAAATTAACCGCCCACTTGACCCTGAACCATCCGATTTTTTAGGAGACAACAGACCAGTCGAACGGGTCTGTTGGAATGATGCGGTAGAATTTTGTGCTCGGTTAGCCAAACAAACCGGACGAAATTACCGACTACCCAGCGAAGCTGAGTGGGAATATGCTTGTCGCGCCGGAACCACGACCCCTTTTCATTTTGGTGAGACTATAGTTACTGAATTAGCGAACTATAATGGACGCTTCACCTATGGTTCTGCCCCTAAAATTATATTGAGTCCTGAAACAGCAAGTTTTGAGACTTTTGCAAATGGCAATGGCACTGGACGTGGGGACGATGGCTCTGGAAGTGGGGATAACGATGGCTCTGGAAGTAAGCCTGACAATCCCAGTTCAAAAAATCACTGTGGGGAAAATATATCTTCCTTTCTGCGGAAACACCAAGGCGAATATCGTAAACAGACTACTTCAGTAGGAATTTTTCAGGTTACTAATGCCTTTGGCTTATGTGACTTACATGGTAATGTCAGGGAATGGTGCGCTGACCACTGGCATGATAACTACGAGCAAGCGCCGTCAGACGGAAGTGTATGGCTGTCTAATGATGAGAATCCATTCCGAGTGACGCGTGGGGGTTCGTGGACTGATTACTCAGAGCTATGTAGGGCAGCAAGTCGTGCCAAGACTGGATTGTACGACATAAGCTACTACATCGGCTTCCGAGTTGTGTTTACCTAAGCGGAAGTCTGTCAAGCTAGAGCCACTAGATAGAAATATATTGGCGTTGCTGAATAATGGGATGATTGAGGCGGACGCACAGACGCATAGACACAAAGACGTGGTGATTATTTATTGATGTAAATTCTCAAATCATCCCGCAATTATGCAACGCCAAATTATTAACAGACTTAGAAAGTCAATGTGAAAAATGAAAGGTTTGCAAGGAAACATCCCAATTTTGCACAAATAAATGCCGAACGACTATAAGTCGTGCGCCACATGATTGACTGCACCAAGCTGCAGGGTGAGGCGCTCCCGCAGGGTACGGCCGTTCGCCCCCACCCGTGTACTTCATTTGCCAGAGAAATGCTATAAGTGCTTCATAACTATGCAACGCCTATATTAAATAACTGATTAGTGATGGATAGACAGCTAAACCCGTCTTATGAGTATCAAGTTGGTGGTACTTTACCAAGCGATGCACCAACATATGTGCAACGGCAAGCTGACCAAGACCTGTATGAAAGCCTAAAAGCAGGGCACTTCTGTTATGTCCTCAACAGTCGGCAGATGGGGAAATCAAGTTTGCGGGTGCAGACTATGCAACGTTTACAGAAAGAAGGAATTGCTTGTGCTGCTATTGATATCAGTGTTATTGATGCAACACAAGAGCAATGGTATGCTGGCATAATAGACAGTATTACTAATAGCTTGGAATTATATAGTTTTGATATAAATACTTGGTGGGAAAGCAATAGATTTTTACCATATGTTCAAATATTCAAAAAATTTATCCAAGAAGTATTACTAAAACTAGTTGAGACAAAAATTGTTATTTTTATTGATGAAATTGACAGTATTTTAAGCATAAAATTTAATACTGATGATTTCTTTGCAGTCATCCGAGAATGTTATAACAGCCGTGCAGACGAGCCAGCATATCAACGCCTGACTTTTGCACTTTTGGGTGTGTCTACTCCTTCAGACTTAATTGAAGATAAGCAACGGACACCGTTTAATATTGGTCGAGCCATTGATATAACAGGATTTCGGCTGGAAGAAGCACAGCTACTAGCAAAAGGGCTAGCTGCAATAGGTAATTTACAAGACTTGATGCAAGCAATACTAAATTGGACTGGAGGACAGCCGTTTCTAACTCAGAAAGTTTGTAAACTGGTGGCACAATCTGCAAAGGAAATCAAAGCGGAAAATCGGAATATAGCAGAAGACACAGAAGCACTAACTCCTGATTTTCAATCTACAACATATAAACCGCAAGATTTTGTTGCTCATGTTGTACAAACTCATATTATTAAGAATTGGGAAATGCAAGATGAGCCAGAGCATTTGAGAACAGTACAACAAAGACTGTTGCAAAGTAGCGAACAACGTACTGGAAGATTGCTAGCTTTGTGCCAACAGATTTTACAACAGGGAGAAATAGAAGCTGATGATAGGCCTGAACAAACTGAACTGCGGCTGACAGGAGTAGCAGTTAAACGCGATGGTAAGCTGCGAATTTACAACCGTATCTATGAGCAAGTATTTTCCCTAAATTGGTGCGAACGGGAATTAGTGAAACTACGCCCTTATGCTAATGCATTGAGTCAGTGGCTCACTTCTGGATGTCAAGATGAGTCGCGTCTGTTACGAGGACAAGCCTTGCAAGATGCACAAGCTTGGGCAGTGGGAAAAAGCTTGAGTGATTTAGATCATCAGTTTTTAGCCGCCAGCCAAGAGCTAGACAAGCAAGAAGTCAAGAAACGTTTAGATGTAGAAGAAAAAGCAAGGCTTTTATTGGAGCGAGCCAACAATGTTTTGATAGAAGCAAATCAAAAAGCTAATCGGCTGATACGTATAGGTATTGTAATCTTTGGGTTAACTCTTGCAGGTTCTGTAGTACTGGGAATAGTTACTCTACGGGGTATAGCAATACGTGATATTAATTCCCTTGCTAATGCTTCAGATGATGCATTGAAGTCAGATCCAGAGGAAGCTTTGAAAATAAGTTTAAAAGCTGTTGTGCAAATGCAACGTACACTGTGGGTAGATGCCGATACCCGCAGGGAAGTAGAACTAACATTACTGCACACAATTCACAACGTCGCGGTGCCAAATACGTTAGGAGGACATGCAAAGCGAGTTAATAGCGTCAGTTTCAGCCCAAACGGTAAGATCCTGGCATCTGCAAGTTCTGATAGAACTGTGAGACTGTGGGACATTGCCACTGGCAAAGAAATTAAAACTCTCACTGGACATACAAAGGAAGTTAATAGCATCAGCTTCAGCCCAAACAGTAAGATTCTGGCATCTGCAAGTAGTGACAACACTGTAAAACTGTGGGACATTTCCACTGGCAAAGAAATCAAAACTCTCACTAGCCATACAGATGCAGTTGACAGCATTAGCTTCAGCCCGGATAGCAAGATACTAGCATCTGCAAGTAGTGACAACACTGTAAAACTGTGGGACACTACCACTGGCAAAGAAATCAAAACTCTTACTGGGCAGACAAATCCAGTTATTGGTATTAGTTTTAGCCCGAATGACAAGATACTAGCAACTGCAAGTTCTGATAGAACTGTGAAACTATGGGATATTACTACTGATAAATTACTCAAAACTTTTGAAGGACATACAGACGGGGTTAATAACGTCAGTTTTAGCCCAAATGGTAAGATACTGGCATCTGCAAGTTCTGATAGAACTGTGAAACTATGGGATATTACTACTGGTAAGTTACTCAAAACTTTTCAAGGGCATACAAGTAGCGTTAATAACGTCAGTTTCAGCCCAAATGGTAAGATACTGGCATCTGCAAGTTCTGATAGAACTGTGAAACTATGGGATATTACTACTGGTAAGTTACTCAAAACTTTTCAAGGGCATACAAGTAGCGTTAATAACGTCAGTTTCAGCCCAAATGGTAAGATACTGGCATCTGCAAGTTCTGACAGAACTGTGAAACTATGGGACACTGGCACTGGCAAAGAAATTAAAACCCTCAGTGGACATACAGACGTAGTTCAAGACGTTAGCTTCAGCTTAGATGGCAAGATGCTAGCATCTGCAAGTCGTGACAGAACTGTGAAATTGTGGGATACCACTAATGGTAAGTTACTCAAAACTTTTATAGGACATAAAGAATGGGTTTTAGGTGTCAGTTTCAGTCCGAACGGCAAAATACTGGCATCTGCAAGTCTTGACACTACGCTGAAACTGTGGGATATCACTACTGGCAAGTTACTTAAAACTCTTAAAGGACATATAAAGCCTGTTAATAAAGTTAGCTTTAGTCCAAATGGCAAGATATTGGCATCTGCCAGTGCTGACACAACGATAAAATTGTGGGACAGTGCCACTGGCAAACTACTCAATACTCTTAAAGGGCATAAACTTGAAGTCTGGGGAGTTGCCTTTAGCCCGGATGGTAAGGTATTGGCATCTGCCAGTGCTGACAGAACAGTGAAAATGTGGAATATTACCACTGGCAAAGAAATCAAAACTCTTAGTGGGCATAGAAATGAGGTTAATAATGTCAGTTTCAGCCCGAATGGTAAGGTACTAGCATCTGCAAGTTCTGACAATACAGTGAAACTATGGGACACTACCACTGGTAAGTTACTCAAAACTCTTAAAGGACATACAGAATGGGTTAGTCGTGTTAGTTTCAGACCAGATGGTAAGGTACTGGCATCTGCAAGTGGTGACAATACGGTAAAACTGTGGGATGCTACCACAGGTAAGTTACTCAAAACTCTCACTGGACACACAGACTGGGTTCATAGCATCAGCTTTAGCCCAGATGGTAAGGTATTGGCATCTGCAAGTGCTGACAATACCGTGAGACTGTGGAGGTGGGATTTTAATTATTTACTGAACGAAGGGTGCAATTTTATTGACAAGTATTTTCAAACTAATCCTCCTGATGATCAGAGTGACATGCATATATGTGACGGTTTAAAGAGAAACTCTGACTAAGTGTTACTTACCTTAAAATATATATTCTTATGCGCTAAACAGTACTAACAGAATTTTATAACTAACGAGATTTAAACTGCTTAAATTTTCTTATTTTCAAAGACTTTTACGAATATTTTGTAGTAGAAATTTTATAGTCATACTAGATATTGAACATACTACGAATCAGTACATTCGCTGATTGAATTTTTAAATGTCAAAAAATAAATATAGTAAAATTTAAAATTAATCTATTAGCGTATCTAATTAATCCATGATTCCTAATGAAAGTAATGTGAAGGGCGTGATATACAAAGTCGAATGTTGGAAGTCTAATCTCTCTTTTGTCACTTTCGGCAGAGAATAATCTGTAACTCTTGCCCAGACAGGATTTTGCCTATAGAGCTTTGTTTGGAGGTTTCTATTAGTTTGCGATCGCTAATCTTCTCACCAAATCTAGGTTTCATCATTTAGGCTCAATTTTTATTTCCCCAGAGTGACAAAAGAGGGATTAGGCTTGCTTTTAGGGAAAACAAAGCATCGCTTTAGTTATTTGGGGTTGAATTAGCAAAATATTTTCAGTCATTTAATTCCATCAATTCTTTTGTTTTCAAAATAGCCGCTACAGGTTGAGAACATGCAATCTGAGGAGAGATAGAGCAAATCGCCTCTGTGGTTGTTTCAAAACAATTTGATAACCCAATTGTTTTTAACAATCCTGTGCGTTCTAGTAGTTGTTGGACTTCGGGTTGTAAACCTGTGAGAATTAATCGGCAATTGTGCCGTTCCAAGTCGTGATAAATATCCTCTAAGGCTACTAACCCAGTTGTGTCCATATTTGGCACAAACCGCAACCGGAGAATTAAATACTTTACTTCCGGTTCATCGCGGAGGAAGGTAGCAAATCGTTCAGCAGCACCAAAAAATACGGGGCCATCTACCCGATAAACGGCAATTTCCTTACCTAATTCTAGAGGAGTACCAGGGGGAAATACTTCGGTTTCAGGTATTTTAACTAAACTTAAATCGCTCATCCGTTTAATGAACAAGGCTCCGGCTGCAATCAATCCCACTTCGACAGCGAGAACTAAGTCAAACAAGATTGTCACTAGCCAGGTGAGAATCATCACAGCAAAGTCTGAGTAGGTAGCACGCATCAATAAACCAATGGCTTCCCATTCAATCATTCGCAAGCTAACTACCATCAGAATCCCAGCAAGTGCTGCTAAAGGAATCTGTGCTGCTAGGGGTGCTAAAGTTAAAACGATGATGGCTAAAGCAAGACCGTGAATTACCCCAGATAGTCGGGTTTTACCGCCAGAACGAACATTTACAGCAGTCCGAGCGATCGCACCTGTGGCAGGGATGCCCCCAAAAAATGGCACAATCATATTAGCCAAACCTTGACCAATTAATTCGCGATCGCTATTATGTTTCTCGCTGACTGTCATCCCATCAGCTACCACCGCCGATAGCAAAGATTCAATACTTCCCAGTGCCGCTAAAGCCAAAGCCGGGTTAATTAGTTCTCGAATCACACTAAAATCATTCCAGTGGGGAATACCTTGAGGCATCGGTAAAGATTGAGGAATCGTGCCAATTGTAGGTACATTCAGATGGAAAGCAGAAGCGATCGCTGTTGCTAACACCAGTCCCACTAAAGAACCTGGTATTGTCGTATTGATTCTGGGCCATAAAATATTAGTTGCAATCACCACAACTGCTAAGGCAACTGCTGCCCAATTTAGAGCTTCTACATGAGTTAGACTTTGCCACAGTCCCGGCAAAAAATGTTCGCTACGTGGTAATTTTAAACCAAAGAAATTATTTAACTGACCACAAAAAATAATGACGGCAATACCATTAGTAAAACCTGCCGTCACCGGATAGGGAATAAACTTTACTAACTGTCCAAGTTTGGCAACCCCCAAGGCAATCTGGATAATCCCAGCCATTACCCCAGCAATCCAAACTTTCTCAAGGCCGTACTTGGCGACAATTCCCACCAAAACCACAGCCATTGCACCTGTTGGCCCTGTAATCTGTACTGACGAACCACCAAAAATGGCGGCGACAATTCCCGCCACAATCGCGGTGTAAAGTCCCGCTTTTGGTTCCACACCACTGGCTACGGCAAAGGCTAAAGCCAAAGGCAATGCTACGACTGCTGCTGTTAGTCCTCCCGTGAAATCGCCACGCAGTCCATTAAACAAGCGACTCAGACGCAAAAGCAGTGGTTCTTTGAGGATATCAGATATTGTCATATCGTCATTTTCAACTCTTGTACAGAATTTGTTGAAGCACACACAAATGTTATTCCATCTTTCCGGTAGACTTCATCAGGGTTATCGAGAATTGCCAGATTGCGTATGGGTTTTGGTTCAAGTTCGCCTATTTGCTGATTAATCAAAGCGCAGGTTTGCTTGACATAATGGATATAGTATGTATTGTATGGTGTGCGATCGCTAACTTTGTTCTTTGGGATTTATAATAACGACGGTTGTAGCATTGCCAACAGCAGGAATTATGAACGATGAACATTGCCGTAAAGCTTTAAGTCTTTTTTCAAAATGAATTCATACACTGAAACAGAATTCTTTGTTGGTGCTATTCCGTACCAAATGTATGTTCAATATTACCGACCGAGTCAAGACCAAAATTTAGTTCCGATTGTGCTTTTACATGGTGCCTTTCATACAGGTACTTGCTTTGTCAAAACACCCGATAATCGTCAAGGTTGGGCAGCATATCTGGCAGAACTGGGCCGGGAAACCTATATTGTTGACTGGCCAGGGCATGGTCGGTCGGGCTGTGTGCCAGACTTAGCTGTGATGTCATATCAACGGGTAATCAATGCTACAGTCGCGCTACTCCAACGGATTGGCCCGGCTGTGATTCTTACCCACAGTATGTCTGGTATCGTTGGTTGGCAGACGGCACAAACTCATCCCAAACTTGTTAAAGCTATTATAGGCATTGCACCAAGTTCACCAGCCAATCTATTACCAGTTATCACAAAAAACTCTTCTTTGGCTTTTCCCGAAGACCGTCCACGTATCCAGTCGCGTGAAGATACTAAAAAGTACTTCACCAACTCAGATACTTTTCCGCAAGAGGCATTTGAGAATTACTTTTGCAGTTTGGTCGCTGAGAGTGCGCGGATGAGCAACGAACTCAGAAATGTTGAAGGACGAGGGCTTTATATTGGCGACCCTCAGATACTATATGGTATTCCCATCTGTGTGATTACGGGCGACCAAGACCCGCGCCATCCTCGTGAGACAGATGCAAAAACTGCAAAATACTTCCGGGGTGATTTTATTTGGCTTCCTGAAGTTGGCCTCCCTGGTCACGGTCATCTGCCAATGCTTGAACACGGTAACTTAGCGATTGCTGACCTGTTTATCAATTGGCTGCATAGCAAAAATCTATAGTTGAAGGCTTCAAAAACAAAAACCAGTGACACAAAACTCTAAAACAGGCGCAGCATTTATTGCAGGCGGAACTATAACAGGTGTTGGTGTTTCCGCAACGGTAGGCGGGATGGGACTAGCAGGCGGATTTGGTGCAGTTGGTATTGGTGCAACTCCTGTAGTCGGTGCTGGCGCTGTAGCTGGTGCTGCTACTTATGGTGCTTTTAAAGCCATAGTAGAGGGAGATGCTGCTGCGATCGCTACAATGGGAATTGGTGCAGTCGGCGGTGCTGGTGTTTACAGCGTCGTCGGTGGTATGGGTTTAGTCGCACCGAAAGTAGGGCTGGCATTTGGGATTGGTACAGTACCGATGGCAGGAATTGGTGCAGTAGTAGGACTCGCCGCCTATGGTATTGCCAAACTGTTAGATGAATCGGGAATTAGCGAAACTCCAGCACAGCTTTTTGAGCGGATGGAAGAGAAAGTTTTGCAGATGGGCTACTATTCCGAAGCAGTGATGGAATTAGAAGCATTTTTATCTGGTGACGATCTCAACCAAAAATTTGCTGTTTTGCAAATCGAGGATGAGTTACAAGCGCTTAAGGCTAAATTCAATAAAAAATCAGAATTTGTTACGCCTAAAGCTTCTACTCCCAATATTAAACTAGAAAAAATATCTCCGACAACTCAGCTACCTGAAACCTGGAGATGTGTACGCACACTCAAAGGACACTTAGCCGCAGTTAATGCGATCGCAATCAGTCCTGATGGTAGTACCTTAATCAGTGGCAGTGATGACAGACAAGTTAATTTGTGGAACTTGAAAACCGGAAAATGGCTTTATACATTCTCTGGACAAGCAGAAGCAGTTTTATCTGTTGCTATCAGTCCTGATGGACAGCAGATTGCAAGTGGTAGTGTCGATTGCAAAATCAGCAGTTGGCAGATAGACACAAAAAAATTTCTCCAGACATTCTTTTATTTAAACTCTGCTTATAGTCATAATGGTTTTGTTAACTCGCTTGTCTATAGTCCTGATGGGGCAATTCTTGCTAGTGGTTCTACCGATAAGACAATTAGAATTTGGGGACGCTATACGGGAACAGTAAAACGCACCTTAAATGAACACTCAGATGCAGTTTTGTTTGTCACCATAAGTCCCGATGGTAAAATTCTTGCAAGTGGTAGTGCCGATAAGACAATTAGAATTTGGGATTTCAAAACTTGGGAACAACGCTACATTCTCACTGAACATTTGGATGCAGTGAATACAGTTGCTATCAGTTTTAACAGTCAAACTCTTATTAGTGGTAGCACAGACACCACAATTAAACTGTGGAACCTCCCAACTGGAGAATTACTTTCCACTTTGACTGGACACACAGGGGCGGTTTTGTCTGTTGCCATTAGCCCTGATGGAAAAACCCTCGCCAGTGCCAGCCGAGACGGTACAATCAAACTTTGGAACCTCCACACTGGGGAACTACTACAAAATCTTTCTGGGTGTAATCCCGTTGCTTTCAGCCCTGATGGTAAAACGCTGGTAAGTGGCGCTAATGGCGGAAGCATCAAGATTTGGAGTCAATTTACTCTCGACTCTGAATTATCTGGGGAATGGTGGGAAGTCTTGGGCGTAAATCAGAGCGATCGCCCCAATGTTGTTAAACTTGCCTACCGTCGATTAGCAAGATTGTATCATCCTGATGTTAATAGTTCTACAATTGCAAAAGCTTCAATGCAAGCAATCAATCAAGCTTATAAAGAATTCCAGCAGCAGCTAATATGAAGTTAGCAGTTTATCGATGCTAGTCAAAATATGAATAATATTTGAGGAAATAGTGTTATGTTTCAACATTTAGTAGAAGCGATAAATTTTGAAGATTTTGTCGAATGGAAACCGGAAAACGGCAGATGTGAATTACATAAAGGAGTAATAGTTGAAATGCAGCCGACAGGGGAACATGAGTTAGTCAGAGCATTTCTGATTAGAGAACTCAATTTTGAGATTCGGAGGTTTAACCTAGCTTATTCGATTCCTGCTCAAGCATTAATCAAATCTGTTGATAAAAAATCTGGTTATATTCCAGATGTGCTGGTATTGAGTATCCCTAACTTAATTAATGAACCATTTTGGAAAAAATCATCAACAGTTACTCAAGCCGCATCAATTCCATTGGTAGTAGAAGTTGTGAGTACAAATTGGCGAGATGATTACTTTCTCAAATTCGCTGAATATGAGGAAATTGGGATTCCAGAATATTGGATTGTTGACTATGCTGCTGTTGGTGGAAAACGGTTTATCGGCAATCCGAAACAACCGACGATATCAGTTTACAGATTAGTGGAAGGCGAGTACCAAGTAGCTCAGTTTTGTGGTAATGACCAAATTCAATCGCCAACTTTAATAGAGCTAAATCTAACTGCTGAACAAGTGTTTAAGGCTGCTTCAGGAGAACAGTAATGAATATTGCTTGTTTGCTAATACTCAGTACTTATGTACTTAGTATATTCTCTGTACCTTATGGGCGGTATTTAGACTCAGCACTCTTGATTATTTTTGACGCACTCCGATAAACATCCCATATCATCTGTAAGCAGGGTAAGATATTTAACCCTTGAGAAGTATTGACATATTAAAAATTTTGAGAATTCATCTTGCATATTCTGAAAAAACGTTATAAATTATTAGATAATAGGGGAATAATCTGACTTCTTAGTGTCAAAAACTAATCCTACTCAAGTAAATACACTGCAACCAGTTTTAACTTCACACAACTCCTAAACAGCACTGAAGATATGTTTTTGTTTTGTAAAGCAAAGATTCTGGACAGATAACGGAACAATAAATAATCTAAAAATATATCTTATGTGACTGTTTTTAGGAATTATCTTACTACTTGCGGTGGAGAACAACAACTATAATTCAGCAAAATAGTAATAGATTACAAGCAATTAACTAACAATAAAGTTGGATAAATGTCAGCAAATTTATTCCTTGTTAGTTGATTATTTTTTTGCCCAATTATCTTTGCTATTCAAAGAATCGTTTTTGTTATGCTGAGAATAGTAAAAATAATAAATAAAGACACATCTACCACAAATTCACAATCCTTATGGAGTTATTCTGGCAATGCACCTAAACGAATTGGAAACTACTGAGAATTTAAAAGAAGTGGAAGAAGCATGGCTAGCACTAGAAAAATCAATTCTCTATTATCAAGGTCGCCCTGTTGGGACAGTAGCCGCTTATGATGCCTCTGTAGAGGCGCTCAATTACGATCAGTGCTTTGTCCGGGATTTTGTTTCTTCTGCTCTAATTTTTCTGATTAAAGGTAGAACAGATATTGTTCGTAATTTCTTAGAAGAAACTTTAAAGTTACAGCCTAAAGAAAAGGCATTAGATGCCTATAAGCCAGGACGAGGATTAATACCAGCTAGCTTTAAAGTGGTATCAGACAATGGGCAAGAATATTTAGAAGCAGACTTTGGCGAACATGCGATCGCTAGAGTTACACCTGTAGATTCTTGCTTATGGTGGATTATTTTATTGCGCGCTTATATAGTCGCCACAGAAGATTTTTCTCTCGCCTATCAACCTGAATTCCAAAATGGGATCAGGTTAATTATGGAAATCTGCTTGGCGAATCGTTTTGATATGTACCCAACGCTATTGGTTCCAGATGGCGCTTGTATGATTGACCGTCGTATGGGCATTTATGGGCATCCTTTAGAATTGCAAGTCCTCTTTTACACGGCATTGCGTGCATCTCGCGAACTGCTAATTTGCCAAGGTAATTCTGATATTGTTGAAGCCATTGATAACCGTTTACCTCTTTTATGCGCTCATATTCGCCAGCATTATTGGATAGATATTAATCGCCTGAATGCAATTTATCGCTTCAAAAGTGAAGAATATGGCAAGGCTGCTGTTAATCTATTCAACATATATGTAGATTCTGTTCCCTATTATGAATTAGATAAGTGGCTGCCAAAAAAAGGTGGTTATCTAGCAGGAAATGTTGGCCCGTCGCAGCTGGATACTCGCTTCTTTTCACTCGGAAACTTAATGGCAATCATTTCAGACTTAGCCACCGAAGAACAGTCACAAGCGATTATGACTCTCATTGAAGAACGATGGGATGATTTGGTGGGAGATATGCCAATGAAAATTTGTTTCCCAGCTTTGGAACATGAAGAATACAGAATTGTGACTGGATGTGACCCCAAAAATATACCCTGGTCGTATCATAATGCTGGTAGTTGGCCTGTTTTAATGTGGATGTTGGCGGCGGCTGCTGTAAAAACTAATAGAACAAATCTTGCACAAAAGGCGATTGAAACTGCCCAAGGACGCCTTAGTACAGATGAATGGCCAGAGTATTACGATGGTAAAAAAGGGCGACTGATTGGGAAACAAGCTAGGAAATATCAAACTTGGACAATTACTGGATTCTTATTAGCAAAAGAACTGATGGCAAACCACACATATTTATCATTAATCAGCTTTGGAAAATTACCAGCAGAACAGGTTTCTAGAGCGTGTGAGTTTGAAATTGCCAGTGTAGATCCGTCGTATATGTCTTGATAGGGAAGTTAGGAGTTGGGAGTTAGGAGTTAGAAGTTGGGAGTTGGGAGTTAGAATACAAAAGCCTTCTGACTCCTGAATCATGTTTCCATGACTAATCCCCGTCAATTAGCTTTTATCGCGCTGCGAGATGTTCATAAAGGGGCTTATGCTGATGTTGCCCTAGATAGAGTACTGCAAAAAGTTAATTTGCTTGATTGCGATCGCCGCTTAGTGACAGAATTGGTTTATGGGAGCGTCAGAAGGCAACGCACCCTCGATACTCTCATCGATCAACTCGCTAAAAAGAAATCTCATCAACAACCACAAGACCTCCGCACCATCTTACATCTGGGCTTTTACCAACTGCGTTATCAAGAGCGTATTCCCGCTTCAGCTGCTGTTAATACCACAGTCCAACTCGCTAAAGAAAACGGTTTTTCTGGACTTACGGGTTTTGTTAACGGTTTATTACGACAATACATCCGCCTTGCAGAGAAGATAAAGGGTGATCCGTTACAACTTCCAGAATCACCGGATCTGGAAAACCTCTCTCCAAACCTCTCCCCTAAAAGGGGAGAGGCTTTGAATTCTCCCCCTTCCCTAGTAGGGAAGGGGGCTGGGGGGTTAGGTTTCGCGTTAACTTTTCCAAATGATGTGAAAAGTCAGGTGGAACGCTTGGGTATTTTACACAGTTTTCCTGACTGGATTGTTCAAGTTTGGTTAGAACAACTGGGTTTGACTGATACAGAACAACTATGTGAATGGATGAACCAATCACCAACAATTGACTTACGCATCAACCCACTTCGCGCTTCAATTGAGGAAGTTGAGGTGGCTTTGCAATCTGCTGGTGTTTTGGTAAGACGGATTCCTCATTTACCCCAAGCTTTACGATTTATTGGTAATACTGGGTCAATTCAAAAACTACCAGGTTTCAAAGAAGGTTGGTGGACTGTACAAGATAGTAGCGCTCAATTGGTAGGTCATTTGCTCGACCCCCAACCAGGTGAGGTGGTAATTGATGCCTGTGCTGCACCAGGAGGGAAAACAACCCACATCGCTGAATTAATGGCAGATGAGGGTAAAATTTGGGCTTGCGATCGCACTCCTTCTCGTCTTCGCAAACTCCAAGAAAATTTTCAACGGTTAAATTTACAATCTATTCAAATTTACACTGGCGACAGTCGCCACTTCAAGCAATTTCAAAACACCGCAGACCGGGTATTACTTGATGCTCCATGTTCTGGTTTGGGAACTATGCACCGTCATGCTGATGCGCGTTGGCGACAGACACCAGAATCCGTCCGAGAACTTTCGGTGCTGCAACGAGAATTATTAACACATACATCAACCTTTGTCAAACCTGGTGGTGTACTAGTTTATGCCACCTGTACATTGCATCCCGCAGAAAATGAAGAAGTAATTTCGGCGTTTTTAGCTGAGTCACCTGATTGGCAAATTGAGTCTCCCAGTGGCCTTGAGTTGCCTGATTCTACTGATAGTACACCTCAAGGTTGGTTTAAACTTTGGCCCCATCGACAGGATATGGATGGTTTTTTTATGGTGCGCTTAAGAAAAACCAATAATTCCGAGTGAATACTGTTTGGGATTGTACGATTTGGTGGAGGCCTGAATCTACCAGAGGAGGCAGCAATGGTTTCCCCTTCCAATGTGAAAAACTTAGTTAAAATCCTGATTGGAGCAGCCTGGATCGATGGCAGAATCCAGCCAGAAGAACGGCAATATCTCCGCGAAATAGCTCAAGCCAAAGGTTTAGCTAACGACCCAGAAATTAAGCCTTGGCTATACGAATTAGTTCCTGTACAGCCAAAAGAATGCTATGACTGGGTGCAGGAATATTTAGGCGATCGCCCCAGTCTTGAAGATTGCGAAAATCTGATTGAAGCCATCAGTGGCTTAATTTATAGCGATGGTGAAGTTGCTGTAGAAGAAGCCAGGCTCCTGACAGAATTGCAGGATATAGTGAAGCCGAATGAGTCAACTCAACCAGCTCACACTGCGCTTCTCAAACAAATTCAAAAGCTTTACCGCCGTTGGGTTGAAGTCCAAAACTAACATGGAGTTATAAGTTGGTCGAAGAGGAAGCGGTGAATTCTTTCACCGCGTCTCTTCATCCTCATGTCCCCAGAAACGTCCGCACGTCTTTAGGTGATTTTTATAGCTATTTACCGAAAAGGGAAACGCATTAACATTAGACCTCTTGCATAAATCAAAAATAAAGAACCCCACCCCGCATTTGAGTAAAGCAAACGCTCCCCTCCCCGCTTGCGGGGAGGGGTTGGGGGTGGGGTGTTAGGGACTTTTGCAAGAGGTCTATTGTGATTCGTATTAGATGTCTGGTTCTTGGAGAGATCGGGCGATTATACCCGCCAAAACTCCACCGAAAATTGGGAACACGATGAAAATCCAAAGGTCAGCCAATGCCCAACCGCGAGTAAAGACAGCTGTGGCTAGCGATCGCACGGGATTGACGCTGGCATTTGTGACAGGAATGAGGATAAGATGCGCCAAGATCAGCCCTAAACCGATGGGGATCGGTGCAGACCGTTTGAAAACGGGAGAAGATGTAACGCTCAAGATCAGCAGCACAAAGCCACAGGTAACAATGAATTCGGCTAATGCACAAGCCCACCAGCTATAGTTACCAGGGGAGTGAATTCCCACCCCATTAGAACCAAAGTTAGCTGTTGTAAACTCCGGCTTGCCTATGCAAATCAAAAACAAGATAGTACTCCCCCAAATTCCGCCGAGAATCTGACTCCCGATATATGGCAAAACGTCTTTAGAAGAAAACTGCTTGGCTACCCAAAAACCAATTGTGACTGCGGGGTTGATGTGACAGCCGCTGATCGAACCAAAAGTATAAGCAGCAGTCAACAAACTTAAGCCAAAAGCGATCGCCACTCCAGTAACTCCAACCCAAGGTATTGCACCAGAAATAACCGCAGTACCTACACCCATCAGAACTAACCAAGCTGTACCTAGAGCTTCCGCCAAACATCGTTTTGCTAAAGAGTAACGATTCATTCATCAGAAATGCCATAACTGGCTAGTAGTTCGCCAAGGGAACTTAGCGGGGTAAAGAGGAACGGGAAAAGGGATATATGTGTCTTGTCCCTTTGCCTTTCCCTTTAACCTTTACCCTTTACTCAATCTACACCCGTCAATGGAGAGCGTGGTGAACTACTAAGGGTGATTGATACTTGTACGCATTAGCCGAATCACACTAAGATAAATACTCGTTCTGAATTATTCAGTATAAAACGTAGCAACATCCTGTTGGTTGGCTCCCAATACAGTTTGGATAAGCTCTTGAGGCTCTTAAGGCAAGGGAGGAAAGAGTTGATAGACAATTTGTTTTCCCCCTGCTTCTCTTCTACCCCAGTTTAAGAACAGCTTGCCTCAACGAATAAATTCCTTAACCGAACGGTATTGCATCGGGAGGCATTAAGAGAGCATCCCTCTTTGGCGAAAACATCAAATAGCGAGTGTTCCGTTGAGGTAAGCACAACGAACAGAAAGTATTGAATTAACGTTGTCAACTTTCCACTGCGCTCCAGAAATTTTAATCCTTGTACCAAGAAGCTTAATAGCAGATTCCACTTGACACTATGTTCGGGTCTTGGTAAAAACTGTACTATTTACTAATGTCGTAAAGAACGCATTCCATAACGAAAAGGCTTATGGTTAATAGCAAATACCCAGATGAGAGTAAGTGGATGTTCGTAAGACAGGATAATAACGCACCTGACGGTGAAAAGCAAGACTACTACTATGGCACCTTAGAAGATTGTTTATGGCGTATGCATGTATGTATAGTTGATCAGCTTAATGACGAAGCCATACGAGAACTAGGTTATACATTTGATGAAGTCAGTAGATCAGAAATATGGTTTGAGGAGCAAAAAGATTTTTGGGCGAATACAGAGGATACTTCAAAAACGAGGCAATATGTAGCTGCAATGACAGAAAAGGCTGAACAAATTTTAGACTCTCTTCAAGCTAGAGTAAACGAGAAACTACAAAGGATCAAAACCCAGTGTCTAACAGCAGGAATTGTTAGTAGTACAAATTGGTTTATTAAATATAACGGCAATGACAATGAGGGGTAAAAGTAGCGAGCGTGACATGAGCCGCCACGTAACGTCTGAAAGTCTTTTTATAAAAGGGTTACAAAAATAAAATAGTTCTTTAACCCGAAATTCTCAGAAAAAGCTTGTTTTTGCAGTACCAATACAAGCCAACGCATTGGCATTGCAGGGTATTGCCAAATTTAATTCGCTACAAATTAATGAAATGCTGTACTAACAGAATCTCTAGACAGGGGTTACGATTAATAGAGTCTAAAACTTTTTTATTCATCCTAATGGGTTTGGCGCTGGCTTAAATCTATGTTCCTGAAGATGCTACTTTTAGACATTCTTTAAGAAACTGCTGGGGAATTTCTCTACTTTCTCCCCAATGCAGATGAACATAAGAAGCATAAATATTTGCAGGTAAACCCCATCCTTCGCATCCCATATTTTCTTCACAATCGTAGCGAGAAGTTTCAAATAGAGGCTTAGTGGGAGTTAAGGTTAAATGAGAACGATGAAATTCGTGTCCGTAAACAGTTGTATTTGCCTTAACTAATAAATTATCTTGCAAAGCGACTGCACGACGATAGCCTAAAGTTAAACGCCCACCCATTAGAGCAGATGTTGGTAGTACTCCCGCCATCGACCAAGATTTACCCTCAAAATCGATAATTTGCTCACACAAATACATCAATCCTCCACATTCGGCAACTGTAGGCATTCCTTTAAGTATTGCCGTTTTCACTGCATCACAAGCGCTGGTATTTTCTGCTAGTTGCTGGGCAAAAACTTCTGGGAAACCACCGCCAAAATACATTCCCTGGATATCTTTTGGTATACCAGCATCTTCTAAGGGACTCCAGAAAACCAATTCTGCACCAAGTTGTTGCAACAAATCGAGATTGTCCTGGTAATAAAAATTAAACGCGCGATCGCGGGCTACTGCAATCCTAACTGGGGATGAGGGAGATAAGGATGATGAAGTAGAGCCAGAAAGAGGTTCTGATTTTAACAAAGGTAATAAGCGTTGCCAGTCGAAGCAAGTATCTCCTAAATCGGCGAAGCGATCAATTAAAGCGTTGAGTTCGGGAAGTTCGGCTGTGGGTACTAAACCCAAATGGCGATCGGGAATTGTGATATTATCTTGACGCCGCAGTACGCCGAGAATGGGTAATTGTAAAGGTTCTAAGGAATCTTTGAGAAGAGAGAGATGGCGATCGCTTCCGACGCGATTTAATACTACCCCAGCTATTTTAATTCGGGGATCAAAAGATCGATAGCCGTGAGCGATCGCAGCTACAGAACCAGATAAACGACTGCAATCAATCACCAACACCACTGGCAAATCTAACAGCCGTGCGATGTGGCCCGTACTGGCAAAATCAGTTAGGCATTGAGCATTGTTATTTTTCTCCTTCTCCTCTGCTCCCCTGCTCCCCTGCTCCCCTACTTCTTCGCCACTCCCCTTCACTCCATCAAACAACCCCATTACCCCTTCCACTAGGGCATATTCACTCAGTTGACTATGACGGGCAAAACATTGCTGAACGTAGGTTTCAGAAGTCAATACGGGGTCTAAATTGCGACAAGCACGACCAGTTACGTGTTGATGAAACATCGGATCAATGTAGTCTGGCCCCACCTTAAAAGATTGCACCAGGCGATCGCGACGGCGTAAAGATGCTAAAAGGGTGAGCGTGACTGTTGTCTTACCCACCCCACTACGTTCCCCAGCAATGACTAAAGCCATAAATGAAACAAATTAGGTTTTTATGCAGCAACTATTTCGATTATTGGCTGTGTGTCTATCGTCACTTTTTGTAAAAGCAGATGCACCAGTTTCTCCAACCGACTAACTCAAACTTATACCAATTAGAAACAAGAAAACCAGCCAATTAGGGGAGTTAGGCTGAAAAAGTCTAATAGTATAGTTGGAAATTAGCCCAGAGTCAGATCGCAATAAGCTACCAGAAGAGGAACATTTTATGATAGTTGTGCATCATCTTAACAATTCGCGATCGCAGCGTGTGCTGTGGCTGCTTGAAGAATTAGGTATCGAATACGAGATCAAATTCTATGAACGCGATCCAAAGACGATGATGGCACCGGAGTCGCTGCGCCAAGTTCATCCCCTCGGCAAATCACCAGTAATCACAGATGCAGACTTGACGATCGCTGAGTCGGGTGCAATTATCGAATACCTAGTCGATCGCTATGGTAATGGTCGGTTAGTCCCAACATCCGCTACACCAGAGCATCTGCGCTACAAGTATTGGCTGCATTACGCCGAAGGCTCTGCAATGCCACCACTGGTGATGCGGCTGGTATTGAACAATTTTGGGGCAGGTGACAGCAGCGTGGTTAGCGGATTCGTCGCGCCCCAAATCAAACTTCACTTTGACTACATAGAAGGCGAACTCCGTAAAAATACGTGGTTTGTAGGCAATGAATTTACCGCCGCCGATATCCAAATGAGCTTTCCCCTAGAAGTAGTTGCTATGCTCCCCGAAGAGGTTAAGAACCGGCCAAAGCTCAAAGAATTTGTCGAGCGCATTCATGGACGACCTGCTTACAAACGCGCCCTGGAGCGTGGAGGTAAATACGACGTATCCTTTCAATAGATTTCTTGCATGAATCAAAATCCTCACCCTAAATCCCTCTCCCGCGCACGATTATTATTTTCACTCAAGAAATTTTTGAGTATTTTAGCTGATTGACAAAATGCCCTTTATTTTAAACTCTCACGGATGGAGTTGGGGTAATACGGATCGGTTAAGGTTTTTTGATGAAAATTATTGATCGCCAAAGACGCCACGCGATAAATCATCTTCTCTAGAAAGGACTGATTATTGTAGAGACGGCAATTCATCGCGTCTCTTGCCTCCAAGAAAAATAGAAAAACCCTTCAGATTATTGAAATATCTAAAAATCTGAAGGGCTTGTATTTAATTTTCGCAATTTTGGTAACTTTTATGCTTTCCAAGCGAAACTAACTATTTGTTTCCAATTTGAAAATATTCGCTGTCACTCCCAGACTTTCTTCAAAAAGTGACTCACGACCCCAGCGTTGTACCTGCTGACTCAGCAATGCTTCCGCCTTTTGTTCTGAAAGTGAAGTCACCTGTTGAAACAGACCGGCAGATTGAGCACCACCGTGGGTTTCCATCCGCATACAACCACCAGTTTCCGAGCAAATTACTGTACCACAGTCTGCCTTCGGATTAGTCGAACTGAGGCGCAAAGCAATCAAGTCGCCAGCAATCTCACCCACATCAGCAAGGGGAACGCCCGCTAATTCGGTTTCTACTTGCCGTTGGTCTTGGGCAATAAAATTAATGCGAGTGATGTCATAATCTCCGGTTTCCTTTTGATAGGAAACTGGCTGCCATCCTAGACGACTTGCCAACCAACCCAAAAACAGCAATGCTTGAGCGGGGTTGCCTTTTTCGTAATCAATAGTTACTCGGTCAACTTCCCGAAGGGCAGCCCGACGATGAGGTGAGTCGTAAGCTTCAGCTGTCAATTCTTGCCATGCTGAGAGGCGACGCCAGTTGAGGTCAGCCAGGGGAACACCACTTTCCACTAATTCTTGGAGACGGAGTAAATCACTTTCTGGCTCGTTAAAGCGGCAAGAATCCACAATCACATTATTGCAGACGTCTGCCAGCCGCTTGAATAGAGTATTGTTGGGGTCTGGTGTTGCTTTCCACCAGAGAAACTTTGGTAAGCCGCCAATTAACAATGCTGGAATCATGCCCCCTACCCGTTCCAAGGCAGCAGCAGTTCCACTGAGAGTGATGTATTCGCAGCAAATTAGTGTACTTGACGATTGCTTTTGGATTGGGCAATAGGCAGAAACTTGAGCCTTGACCCCTTTATCTTCGCCAGTAATGGGAAATAGCGCGATGATGCGGCAAGGGTTGCGGAGGGCGATTTCATCGGCAATTCTGGGGCTTGGGGCATTTAAGCTGGGAAGTTCAATAGAAACATTGTCTCCCGCAGCGCCGTTTCCTTGACGTTTGATGAATTCTTCTCTCAAGATAGCCAGGGTTTCACCTGTTGCTGTTCCAGTATCTGGCAGTGCATATTTTTTCTGCACTTGCCGCAAGGCAGATACCATCTGAGGCCCTAAAATCCCGTCAAGCGGGCCGTTGTAAAATCCCAAAGTAGCCAAAAGATACTGGGTTTCTTCGGGTTCATAAACCACTAAGGTAAATGTCGTGGCCCGAGTAGCAGCAGGAAGCCCACCGTCCTCGCCAGTAATGCCGTAACTTTGCCAAATTTGATTAAGTTCCGCTTCTATTTCGTTAAGCGAAATATCTTTTGGCGCCTGAAGTGAATAAATTGTAGAAGCTTGGGGAGCCATAGGAAGTTTTGGATTTTGGATTTTGGATTTTGGATTTGAGATTTGAGATTTTGGATTTTGGATTAAGAACTAGTAATTTGGTAATTAGTAATAGTTTTTCATATTCCCTATTATCTATTCCCGATTTCGCCGTCCCCAATCTAAAATCTAAAATCTAAAATCTAAAATTGTTAGAGTCTGCGCCAGCGACGGCCATCCTGGTTAATTAAGAATTCTGCTTCTGTTGGTTCCCAGGTACCGGCTTCATACTGGGGAATAGTATTTGCGTCGGCGGGTGCATCCCAAACGGAAAGGGCTGGTGTTACTACCTGCCAAGCTGCTTCTACTTCGTCTGCGCGGGTGAACAATGTTTGATCGCCCATCATACAATCAAGGAATAAGCGATCGTAGGCATCAGATGTTGCTTGGATGCCAAAGGAACCATAACTAAAGTCCATGTCAACGGAACGGGTACGGAATTCTGCCCCCGGCATTTTCACATCAAAACGCAGGGAAATACCTTCATTTGGCTGAATCCGCATCGTCAAAATATTGGCGTTTGTCTGTTGGGCGGCAGATTGGAACATCCGAGACGGAACTTCGCGGAAGTGAATGGCAATCTCACTGACTTTTTTCGGCATCCGCTTCCCGGTACGCAAGTAGAAAGGAACACCTTTCCAGCGCCAGTTATCTACCAAAAACTTCATGGCGACGTAGGTGGGTGTGGTGGAGTTGGGAGCAACGCCTGGTTCTGTCCGATACCCTGGCGCTGCTTGACCCTTCATCCAGCCAGCACTATACTGACCGCGTACTGCTGACCGTGACAGATTGTGAACATCAGCTAGACGAGTAGCTTGAAGTACCTTCACTTTTTCTGTGCGGATGCTGTCGGCATCCATTGCGTTGGGTGCTTCCATCGCCGTTAGGCAGTAAAGTTGCATTAAGTGGTTTTGCAACATATCCCGTAGTGCGCCGGCGCTTTCATAGTAACCAGCCCGGTCTTCCACTCCCACGGTTTCTGCCACGGTAATTTGCACGTGGTCAACAAATTGACGATTCCACAATGGCTCAAAAATCGCATTGGCAAAGCGAAACACCAGCAAATTCTGGACTGTCTCTTTACCCAAGTAGTGGTCAATGCGGTATACTTGGTTTTCTTTACAATATTTCTGTACGACTTGGTTAAGACTCTGGGCAGAAGCCAAGTCTCGACCAAAGGGTTTTTCAACTACTAGACGATGTTTGTAGGGATCTTCTAGCATCCCGGCGCTTCCTAGCTGCTTAATAGCTTCCGGAAAGAATGAGGGGGCAACCGAGAGGTAGAACATACGATTCCCTCGTGTGCCCCGTTTTTCGTCTAATTCAGTCAATAGGTTTTTCAGTTTCTGGTAGCCTTCGGGGTTATCGATATCCCCAGGGCTGTAGAACAGACCTTGAGAGAAATCTTGCCAAAGTTCTCCTAAATCGACATCAGCATGTGCCTCTTCCATGCCCTTTTGCATTTGTTCGCGGAAGTACTCATGGCTCCATTCTCGACGTGCCACACCGACAATGGTCGTTTCTGGTGGAATACGCCGTTCTCGCCGCAATTTGTAAAGTGCTGGCACTAGTTTGCGCCAGGTGAGATCGCCAGAAGCGCCAAAAATGACTATAATCTGGGGTTCGGGCATCCCTTGTTGTTGCAGACCAACGCGCAAGGGATTTTCTAGCAGACTAACCATAACAATTTTGGATTTTGGGTTTTGGATTTTGAGATTGGGCATGGGGCATGGGGCATGGGGCATTGGGCATGGGGCATGGGGCATGGGTTATTCTCCTTGTCCCCTTGTCTCCTTGTCCCCTTGTCCCCTTGTCCCCAATACCCAGTCCCTACACTGGTGACAATACCTTGATCTTTTCTTCTAAAGAGTTCATCAAGGACTGGAAGGGCTGGATAAACTTGTCAATACCATCGACTAACAGTTCATCCATTACGTTATCGAGATCGATATTGATGTCAGGATCTTTGAGGTTTTCGATCAGCGTGTAAGCATTATCTAAATCTGTTTCTAAGCGATCGCTTACGTTACAATGATCGGCACAAGCTTTAATCGTCGCTGGTGGTACGGTGTTGACGGTATCACGCCCAATCAACTCTTCGATATACATCACATCTCTGTAGTTGGGGTCTTTGGTGCTGGTGCTAGCCCAAAGTAGCCGTTGTACTGTGGCCCCTTTTGCTGCCAAATCTTGCCAACGCTCGCTTCTAATGATTTTCTTGTATTCCTGATACGCAATCTTAGCGTTAGCGATCGCTACTTTTCCTTTAACAGCTCTTAGCTTTGCTTCCACGGAAATATCATCAACGCCTTTTTTCAACTTAGCATCAATCTTGCCGTCAATGTTGCTATCGATCCGACTGAGGAAGAAGCTACCGACTGAAGCAATTTTACTGATATCCTTCCCTTCAGCCACCCGTTTTTCTAAGCCCCGAATATAAGTCATTGCTGTGTTTATATAGCTTTCTACAGAAAACAGCAGCGTAATATTGACATTTATCCCTTCGGCTATTACCTGTTCCACTGCTGGCAAACCAGGTTCTGTGCCGGGAATTTTAATCATCAAATTTTCCCGACCAACTTCTTGGAAATAGCGACGGGCTTCAGCTATGGTTGCTTCAGTATCATGAGCAATGGTTGGCGGTACTTCGATACTCACATAACCATCTAGTCTATTCGAGGCTTCATAAACAGGGCGTAAAATATCACAGGCATTACGGATATCTGCAAAAACTAGGGATTCGTAAATTTTGTCTATGGGTAAGCCAGCCCGAACTCCGGCTTCGATATCGGCATCATAAATAACGTTACCAGCGATCGCTTTTTCAAAGATCGCTGGATTAGAGGTAATCCCAGATATTCCTTGATTTTCAACCAGGTTTTTGAGTTCCCCTGATTGAATAATGTCACGGCTCAAATTATCCATCCAGATACTTTGACCGTATTGGTTAATTTCTAGTAGATGATTGGTAGACATAGCTCTAATTTATTTCACTCCTGTATAGTGATGCTTCTAAGTAAAGTTGGCAAAACCCATCAAATGCTGATGGTTACTTTTGAATTGTGGCGTTGCCAATCACTTATCGCATCGGCCAGCTGAGATAATCTTTAATACATCTTCAAGAAGTGCTATTCTGCATTCCCAATCCTAAATCACCATGATTAACTTTTAATTAATGCCATATAGACGCATCCTTGATGCTTTTGTCAACCTTGTTTAGTACGGCATAGCGGAAATAGTTATCTAGTTAAAAAAGATAAAGAAGCCAATGAAACAAGCAATATTCCTTCTGCCTCCTGCCAACGCTCGCGGACTCGCTAACGCTGCGCTATCCTGCCTTCTGCCTTCTTACACTAGTGTCCGTTTTGAATAAAAGACTCCACCTTTGCGACATCCTCTTTGCTACCAATAATTAAAGGCGTGCGCTGATGCAGTTTTTTTGGTACTACATCCAAGATATTTACCAGTCCTGTAGTAGCACGGCCACCTGCTTGTTCAATCAAAAAGGCGAGAGGAGCCGTTTCATAAAGCAAGCGTAATTTTCCTTCTGGGTTTTGAATTGTGCCTGGGTAGAGAAACACGCCGCCTTGAACCAAAATTCTATGGATGTCGCTCACCATTGCGCCGCTATAACGAGCGCTGTAGCCTTCTGTGCGATGAACGTAGCGGATGTATTCTCGAATTGATTCTTCCCACTGCCAAAAGTTACCCTCGTTCACGCTGTAAACAGAACCGTGGTTAGGAATGCGAATATTTTCTTCTGTGAGAATAAACTCTCCTAAGCTGGGATCAAGAACAAAGGAATGAACGCCCTTACCTATAGTATAAACCAGCATCGTGCAGGGCCCATACAGGATGTATCCGGCAGCGAGTTGCTTACGTCCATTGGTGAGGAGGTCAGTTGCCTTACCATCGCTATCAGTTCCTTCTTGTTGGCGAATGGCGAAAATGGAACCTAAGCTAAGATTATTATCAGTATTGGATGAGCCATCAATTGGGTCATACAGCAGGGTATAGCGGCCAATCGGGCAATTTTCGGGAATGTAGTAGGGATTTTCCATTTCCTCAGACGCGAGGCGACACACTAAGCCGCTTTGCTTAAACACTGAGATAAATACATCATTGGCATAAACATCCATCTTTTTGACGGATTCGCCTTGGACATTAACTTCTCCAGTAAATCCAAGAACGCCTTCCATTAAACCGGCGCGGCTCATGCGACGAGCAACCAGTTTCCCGGCCAGGGCGATGCGATTCATCAGCGCACTCAAATCCTGTGCATCTGGCGAAAAACTCTGAAGTTGTTGGAGGACGTGACGGGATAAGGTTGTACAGTCACGATCTAAAGCTCTGTCTGTAGCATCGTAGGTAGATAAGTCTAAAGATTCTGGCGCTTTAGCCATTTTTATGTTCTCCGCAGCCACTAGCTGTTAATTGGGTTTTAGTCATCTATAGCAACTTATAGTTGCTGCTTCTATCTTAGAAAGGTAATTTGATAACTTAGATGCGACTTTAGATAAACTAAAGAAATGAGTTTTTGCTGACCCCCTGCACCCAGAGCCTAGTACTGCAAGGCGGAAGTCAAAAGTCACGCATAATTATATTCCAAGCTCTTGCGCCATTTGAAATGGTATATTTATTTACGCCATGCTGTACTAGATAGTTCGACTGAACACGACTTTCTCAAACAAGCGGGTATGCCTACACATCCTAGTCAACAAACTAAAATCCCCAGATTTGCGGCAGGGACTATAGGTTTACTCTGAAACATTAATACGAAACTACTATCAGATTTGCCCAAGGCAAGCAATCTGCCTGGTTAACTAAGATACTTTTGGTTGCTGCCATAGGATGAGTTTCAATTCAGAGCAGTAGTAAGCCTCATCACTGATTTGGTGTTGGTGGTCAGCTATCCAATCATAAATTTGTGTTGCTTTTGCTAATGCCACTTTTTCTGAACGATAAAGCTGAGGAGTAGGGCAGTAGGCTTGGCCATTGATGTGTATAGCTGCAATCTGCCAATAATCGCTCTCTGGTACAACTTCTAAAAACCCGTTACTGTAAGGCTGGATTATTCCTATGTTCATCTACAACCATCAAACTTTCTAACATTGGTCACAACAAAGCCGATACCAGCCAATTCTTCTGAGTCAAAGCTGGAATCACCAGGGAATGCAGTCGCAACCCCTGCTAATGATTTTGGGTTCGTAGTCAATGGAAATCTGAATTATTGGTCACTTTTTTGGCTTGATTCCTTTATTGGCAGCAACAATAGCACAAGGCAGTGGCCAGCGCGGCTACATTGTGATTGCCCAGGGAGCATCCCAATTTTGCCAAATAGACACAGGACTGGTACAAAAACCCTTTACAAACCTATTTCCTTTGCGTTCTTTGCGTCCTTTGCGGTTCGTTATTTCATTCTCCGCATTTGATTTGAGCGATTTCTTTATAAGTGCTTTATAGTTAATGACAATAAGCGACAAAAAAATGGGACTTTGGGATAGGGCTTAGAGGAGCTACCCCATGCTTTCAAAAGATAAGGCAAAAGTCAGGTTGCTAGACCGTTACTATAGTTAAAATAGCCTGTATTAATACTTCTAGGTCAATTGGTTTAGAAATATGCTGTTGAAATCCGGCCGCTAGTGCCTGTTGTCGATCGATTTCTCCCGCATAAGCAGTCAGGGCGATCGCTGGAATTTCTCCGCTTTGATCGGGTGACTGCTTTCTAATTTGACGAATTAGTGTGTAGCCATCCATATCGGGCATACCAATATCACTAATTAACAAATCAAATTTTGCTTGCATCAAATTGCTCAGAGCATCATGTGCTGAGTCTGCTTCAGTCACTTGTGCCCCGTACTGTTCTAGCACGAAGGCAATGAACTCCCGCGAATCTTTATCATCGTCTACAAGCAGCACTTGCAATCCATTGAGATTGAAGTCTGAGCGATCGCGATCGGCTGTATTATCTTGATTCAATTTTGAAGCAGCGATGAGTGGAAGTTTGACTGTAAACACTGCTCCTTGCCCTTCTCCAGGACTGGCTGCCTGAACGGTTCCGCCATGTAATTCAACCAAATGACGCACGATCGCTAACCCTAACCCCAACCCGCCAAATTTTCGAGTCGTTGTCCCATCGGCTTGGCGAAAGTAGTCAAAGACGTAGGGCAGAAAGTCACCAGAGATCCCCCTACCAGTGTCGCTGATAGTGATTTGAGTGTATTCCGCAGGATGAGTATCTACTTCATCCTTTGTACTTTCTAACCGTACTTCTACTTGACCACCCTGTGAGGTAAATTTAATTGCATTAGAAAGTAGATTCCAAACAACTTGTTGCAGGCGACCAGAATCACCCAATACTTGCCCAACGTTCGGTTCAAATATTGTTTGAATCTGAATAGATTTAGCTTCAGCAGCAAGCCGCACGGTTTCAAGGGCAGCTTTGATGGTAAAAGTTAGACCGACTGGAACTGTGTTTAAACTCAACTTGCCTTGGAGAATGCGCGACACATCGAGCAAATCTTCGATTAATTGTGCTTGCAGTTTAGCGTTGCGCTCGATTGTTTCGAGGGCGTACTGAGTTTTAGCTGCGTCCTGGTGACTCTTTTGCAGAATTCTTGCCCAACCCAGAATTGGATTCAGGGGCGATCGCAATTCATGAGACAGCACTGCCAAAAACTCATCTTTGATTCGGTTGGCTTGCTGCGCTTGTTCAGTTTGTTGTTGCAAAGAAATCATCAATTGATTGAGGCGATCGTTTTGATCTTGCAGCAATCCTTCTGCTCGCTTACGTTCGGTGATATCGGATAGGATGAAAACGGCGCCTGTGAGAGTCCCATGCTCATCAAATACCGGGTCGAAGGTTTTGGCAAACCATCGTCCTTTCGACTGAAATTCGAGAACTTGCCGTTGGTGAGTTTCTTTCGCCCGGCGAAAACAAGTGCCATCGCCGATTCCCAATTCTGCGCCCATCAATTCATGGTGGGCATAACCTAAAATTTCTTGGTAGGGCTTGCCAAAAAGCTGCATCATCGCTCGATTACAGCGCAGAATTATACCTTCTTGATCTACCAGAGATACACCGTCATTGATGGAGTCAAAGGTGGTTTGCCACTCCCGCGCTGAGGACAAAGCAGCTTCCTCTGCCCGGCGAATTCGCAGCAGCGATCGCAAAGTGGCAAGCAGTTCAATAGGTTCAACAGGTTGTGCTAAATAGGCATCAGCACCACTGTTCAAGCCTTCTGCTTTATCCTGGCTTTGGACAAAACTTGCAGAAAGGTGTAGCACAGGGATAAAAGCCGTTTCCGGGTTTGCCTTAATTTGGCGACAGACTTCAAAGCCACTGATATCTGGTAGTTGGACATCTAAAATTACTAAGTCAGGCTGAAAGTTAGCAACGATTTCTAATCCTGCCGCTCCGGTTGCCGCTTCCACGACACTAAAACCTGCATTTTGCAAAATACGGGTAACAATGTAACGATTGGCTTCGTTATCGTCAATATGCAGGATCGTAACTCGTGGCTCAGACATGACTTTTCCCTGAAACCTCTAGAATAAGTCCGGCTTTGACAAGGGCATCTTGAAGTTGGGCGATCGCCGTCCTTTGAGAGCCTGTTTCTTTGGAAACAATGGCGATGCTTTGTGCCGCTAACTGGCTCTGCACTTCTGCATCCAGTTGAGCAGATGAATGGATGATCACAGGAATCGACTGAGTGAGGGAATTGTTTTTAAGCTGCTTGAGTACATCAAACCCGCCCATCTCTGGCATCTCCAAGTCCAGCACGATCGCGTTTGGTTGCTCGTATTGTGCCAAATTTAATCCTTCCTGTCCGTTCGTGGCTTCTAAAATACTCAACGGTGTATTTATTAACAACTGTTTCACCAGATACCGATAGGCGGGGTCATCATCAATTAACAAGATTTTTTGAGGCTTGTTCTCAGTAATTAGCGTATTAAGTTTATTCAACAGGGGCAATCTGTCTACCGGCTTAATTAGAAAACCGTCTGCTCCTAGCGCCAGTGCTTGTTTTTCGTTATCAATGATGGTAATAACGAGTACAGGGATAGTACGGGTTGTTTCATCTCCTTTGATTTCTCGCAAGAACGTCCAGCCGTTTTGCCCTTCCAGCAGAATATCTAGCATAATCGCCGCCGGCCGAAATTGTTGTAAGGCAAGCCTTGCCTGAGCTAAGGTGCGGGTCGCAATCAATTGATAGATTGATTCCTGAAGATGCTTTTCGTAAATAAATAGAGTTTCTGGATGATCCTCAACCACCAGAATGGGCAGGCGAGTTGGCTCAACTGATGCGATTGGTTGCAGTACGGTGGTCAATTCGGTGGTATGTGGGTAGACGATGGGAATCAAGGCTGTAAAGGTAGAGCCTTCACCCAGCTGACTTTTCACCGAAATGCTGCCGCCAATTAGCTCCGCTAGCTTGCGCGATAACGGCAATCCTAAACCGGTTCCCTTCACCTGCTTTTGTAGAGGGGACTCAATTTGCATAAAATCCTCAAAAATCCGCTCTTGATCGGCGGGAGCAATGCCGATGCCCGTATCAGATACAGAGAAGGTGACGGTATGACCCGTTTGCACCGCGCTGACGCGCACCTCTCCCTGCTCGGTAAATTTGAGCGCATTCGAGACAAAGTTTCTCAGAATTTGAGCGACTTTCCCCTCATCGGTATAGAGCGGCGCAATACCTTCAGGTTCCTCGACAATCAGTGCCACAGAGGAGCCTTGAACCAATAATGGGCGCAGCATCCCCCGCAGCGTACCAAACAAGTCACTCACTTCAAAAGAACTGGGATGCACTTCAATTTTTCCAGCTTCCACTTTTGCTAAATCCAGCAAGTCGTTGACCAATTCTGATAATCCGCTTGCCGCCTTTTGGATGAATGTCACCTGCTTTTCTTGCTCGATGGTCAAATCGCCATCCATCCGGGCCAGCAGCATCCGAGAGAGGGAGAGAATTGAGTTGAGCGGCGTGCGAAACTCGTGGCTCATGTTCGAGAGAAAGCGGGTTTTTAGCTCGTTTACCTGTTGCAGGGAGCTTGCCTTTTCATCCAGTTCTGCATATAGGGCAACCACACCGCGATTAGTATCTTCCAGTTCCTGATTGAGTTGGCTCAGTTCTTCCTCGCGCTTGCGTAGCTCTGCCATTGCCCGGAGTAATTCTTGGTTTTGCTGCTGGATTTCTTGATAGGGATTTTCGGGCGATCGCCCAATTACGGTTTCTCGAATCTGCTGCAATTGCGAATTGGTGAAAGTGGGTGTGCGCTTCGACAACTTTTTGCCGATTGTTACCGTTGTTCCTTGCTCGGGAAGCGATTCAATCTCAAAGAAATCCATCAACCTGCGGGTGCCCACGATGCCTAGCCCCATTCCTGTATCGGAGGTGTAGCGTCCTGCCAAAACGTCTGCCAAATGAGGAATGCCCCCACCCCGATCCTGAATCCGAATCAGAAACGTCTGAGGCTCTCCTGCCACGGAAAATTCAACTGTTCCGCCTTTGGCATATTGAAAGGCGTTGCGGGCAATTTCGGAAACTGCCGTTGCCAATCGCGCCCGATCTTGAGCATCAAAGCCCAACTGCTCGGCGATCTCACGAGTTCGTTGCCGAGCTTGCACAACATCCTGTTCGTACTGGATGGCGATCGTGAAAACGCTTGTCATCTGCCCATTCCTTTTGCGACCAACACAGTCACATCGTCTCGCTCTCGGTTAAAGTCTCGGTATAGCACACCTGCAATCAAGCTGGGATGTTTTTGAATTAAGCCTGGATAGCGATCGATCTGCCACTTAGCGCCTAATCCGTCAGAATGCATAATTAAAAGTCCGTTGCCATACCAGGGATAGCTAAACTCTTGAATTTTGCGGATTTCATGTCCGACTGTGCCATTATGAGAGACCAGATTGTGATGCTCAGTAAATGAGAAAATGCTGGCAGCGATGTTGCCAATTCCGGCAAAGCGGACAGACTGTTGGTCAAAGTCGATTTCGGCAATGGCCAGTGCGGCTCCTCGCGTACTTCGCAAGGCGGCGTGGGCAGCTTCGACGATCGCACCAGGAGAACGATGAAGATGTTCTTGAAAGATTCTCACGGTTGCGTCAGCAGCACTGGCAGCCGCAGGCCCATGCCCTAAACCATCGGCTACTAGCAACAGGCTACGGCAACAATCGACTTCACAGACCCAGGTATCTCCTGAAACCTCTTCTCCCCGTATAGGCAAACAGATCGCTCCAATTTCTAAAACCTTTTCAGGTAGATGGGGTGCTGAGTCTGGCCAGAGGTGAGCGAGGAGCGCTGTTCCTTGGTTGGGAATGGAGTAAATTTCAAATAAACCAGAAAGGCGACGAATTGCACCCATACCATTACCCAAGGTTCCGGCTGTGGAAAAGCCATCTTGCAAACACTCATCCACATCGACCATTCCCCGTCCTTTATCTAGCGATAAAATTTCAATGCCAATTTTGGAATGTTGCTTGAGCGATCGCAGCAACACAACTCCGCCGTGGGCGTGCTGTACCAGATTGTTCGCAATTTCTGTCACCACAATCCCAACCTTGCCCCGTTCTGTTTCCTCAAAACCGAGCCGAGTTGCTAAAGCCATCGCTGCCCGTCTGGCTTCCCCGGTCTGGCTAGATTCAGTAATTGTGACAGCGACAGATTCTTTCATTTTATTTCCATCGTACAATTTTTATCAGTGTCCCTTCTCCCACCACAGACTGAATCTCAAACTCGTTGGCAAGTCGTTTGGCACCACCCAGCCCCATACCTAAACCACTGCCCGTGGTGAACCCATCCTTTAGAGCCAGTTCGATATCGGAAATTCCTGGCCCCCGATCTTCAAAGGTCAGCCGGAGTCCTCGTCGTCGCCCTTCCTGAAGCGTTTCTAGCTTGACTGTGCCGCCCCCTCCGTAGTCTAGGGTATTGCGGGCTAACTCACTGGCAGCGGTAACAATTTTAGTTTGGTCTACTAAGCCAAAGCCAATTTCCACGGCCAGCTGGCGCACGGCTTGCCGAACTAAAACTACATCACCAGAAGATTGAATGTTGATCGTTTCAGTCTTCTGCATCATCATCTGCTGCACGCCATTTAATAGCAGTGCTTTGATTTCTGGTTTCACTGAGTGACGATCGCAACAATGCCATACCCTTTTCTACGTTTAGGGCAGTGCGAATGCCCGTCAGCGACATCCCCAATTCCACTAGGGTAATTGCCACGGCAGGCTGCATCCCGACGACAACTGTCTCAGCATCCAGCACCCGTGACATTTTGGCAATATTACCTAAAATCCTACCAATGAAGGAATCAACAATCTCTAATGCAGAAATATCAATCAATACACCGTGAGCGTGAGTTTCAGTAATGCGGCTGGTCAGGTCGTCCTGTAGCGTCATTGCGAGGCGATCATGCATATCTACTTGGATTGTCACAAGTAGAAAATTGCCCATTTTAAGTATAGGAATGCTTTCCATTGCTTTCTTCCAGCTATTTGGATTGAGAGCGGGTAATGGTCGTTCCCAACTGTTTTAGTGCCGTCAGAAAGGCATCGGCTAACGTTGCTTTTGTGACTACATTTGTCAAATCAATGCCGAGATAAACGATTGTTTGGGCAATTTGCGGACGAATGCCACTGATCATACAATCAGCTCCCATGAGACGGGCGGCGGTAACGGTCTTGAGCAGATGTTGAGCAGTCAGGGTATCGACAGTGGGAACCCCGGTAATGTCAATGATGGCAACTTCGGAACTGGTTTCGACAATCTTCTGCAATAACGACTCCATCATCATTTGAGTGCGGGCACTATCCAGAGTGCCGATAATCGGCAATGCCAAAATTCCCTCCCAGAGTTTAACCACTGGGGTAGACAGCTCCATCAACTCTTCCTGCTGCCGCAAAATCACCTCTTCTCGCGCCTTTTGATAGACTTCAATTGTCAGCAATCCTAGCTGATCCAGTAAGTTTGTGGCTAACCAGATATTTTCACCCAACTCAATGGGGTCTTTCAATTGCTGACGCATTCGTTTGAAGAGGGGTTGCTTGAACGAAAAGACGAATGTAGCCGTTTCTGAGGGTGTGAAGCCATTTTGCGATCGCGATCGAGAAATGCTGTTCAGCATCTCCCGCATTTCCTGCCACGCCGCTGCCTGAATATTGGTAAAGTTGCCCCGCCCAACGGCAACTCGAAACAAACTAAGGAATTCCCGGCACTCCTCCTTTAGCTGGGCTTCTTTAATCAAGCCTCTGCGAATATTGACAATGGCTAGTTCCTGAGTCCACTCCGACAGCAAGTCTGCCTCGAAGGTTTCTAATATCTCTGATATCTTACTTTCGCTCATCGTTTCTCTGAGGGCAACCGCTTTCATTAGTTAAAAATCAGTGTATGACGATTCAGCCCAAGGTGAAAGCGATGATTACAAAAAGCCTAAAAGCTTGCTAGGTATGAAGTGCAATAAATTGTGCAGGCATAGAGCAATGACTGCGGTAAATGCTCGCCTACGCTAAGATTGATTGAGAATCGGCAAAGAAGTTACAAAAAAATGCGATCGTCTAAAAAGTGTATTTAATGCAAATTTCGAGACTGTGGTTGAATGGGAACTGGAGAACGAGAAGGTACTTTATCGCGCCTTAATAGTAAAGGAATACTGAAAAATCCTAAAATAATTACTACTCCAGTCATTATCCAAACCATTAACCTATTTGGTCTATAGTCGCCTCGTTCAATTTGCCAGAAAACTTGGTTGTATCGCCACGCAGCTAAGGCAATAGTCGAAATTCCAAAAATTACCAAAGCAACACCCAAATTTTCCGAGTTAGATAATGGACTTACCGGAGGCTCTTGTTGAGTAATAGCAATATTCAACTGGCGCAGAAATATACCAAATCGTGCGATCGCAAAACCAAAACCAATCAATGCAATAGAAGTGCGTAACCAAGCCAGAAATGTACGTTCATTCGCTTGATGCTCCCTTTGACGGTCAATTTTCGGTATTTTATCCATAATTATCTTCTGAGGCTAAGTTTGCCTTAAAAAGTATTCATAACATTGATGAATAGCATGGACTAACACCACACAGGACTTATGCAACTCGCAGAATCGCCCTCGCTGCGGCGAAAGCGCACCTTCAATATCAACAAGGTATTAATACTTATAGCCCAAGCGATCGCTAGAATCTTTACAATATTAAATAAGGTAAAGATGTATATCAGAGTCAAAATCAATGGCACTATTCGGATTTGGCAAAAAGGCAGTTATGCCCACGCCTGAGGAAGCTTTGTCAGGAAGGGCACAATCTATGTCAGTACCCGCCGCTCATTATGTCAATAAGAATCCCTTAAAACCTCCTTATCCCGATGGATTAGAGAAGGCAATCTTTGGCTTGGGCTGTTTTTGGGGTGCAGAACGCAAATTCTGGCAACTTAAAGGAGTTTACACCACCGCAGTCGGTTACGCTGCTGGTTTAACACCCAACCCCACTTATGAAGAGGTATGTAGTGGGCGAACGGGTCACAATGAAGTGGTATTGGTTGTGTTTGATCCCAAAGTGATTAGTTATGCCGAACTACTCAAAGTCTTTTGGGAAAGCCACAATCCCACACAAGGTATGCGCCAAGGAAATGATACTGGCACTCAATACCGTTCGGGAATTTATGTATATTCCGAAAATCAAAAGCAGCTAGCAGAAGCATCGCGGGAAGCTTATCAGCAAGCCCTCAACAGCGCAGGTTATGGCAAGATTACTACAGAAATCTTGGATGCGCCGGAATTTTACTACGCTGAAGCTTACCATCAGCAATACCTCGCTAAAAATCCCAACGGGTATTGTGGTTTGGGAGGGACAAATGTTTCTTGTCCCGTGGGTGTAGTTGAATCGCAAGTTAGTAGTTAGAAGGAAGCAGGGGAGCAGAGGGGCAGAGGAGCAGGGGAGAATAAATAATACCAATGCCCAATGCCCCACTAAAATGCAGCTTTAAGCAAAGCGATCGCTCGCACCCACAACATAATACTAATAGGCGCTCCAAGTAGAATCCCAGCGATCGCCCAGCCTCTTTGATGGGCTCTGAATTGTTCAATACTGCGCCACCGTCTACTTTTCCAAGCCCATTCATTGCCTTTTGCACCAAGTGCGATCGCCATTAACCACCAGGCATTAGGTACAAAACAGAATAAACCATACCACACTTGATTCGGCCACATCCACAACCAAGGCATCAGAAAAGCGCCCCAATTCCAACCGAGAATTTCCTCTGGGACTGTTTCGTTCTGATTATTGATCCCACACCCAGAATTGTTGATGATTTCTTTTAGCGGCAAAAGCTGATGCTTATTTGCAGATTTGACAGTTAGTCCTGATTTGAGGGCATTCAGCGCAACGCTTGCACTAGTAAATCTTTGTTCGGGAGCGGGTTCTATCAACTTTTGTAGCCAGCTGACAAAACTGGGACTGAGGTTAACTCGGTCTGTAAATTGCAGTCGCAAATCCTGCTGGGGTAAATCACAGGGGGAAGTTCCAGTCAGCAAATGAATCAAAGTCGCTCCCAGTGCATATAAGTCTGAAGCCGCAACTGCTCGACCACCAAATTGTTCCATTGGGGCATAACCATAAGTACCGACAACGGTAAAAGTAACGCCCTCTCTTGCCGCTTTATCTTGAACTGCGCCAAAATCAACTAAATAAATCCGATTATCGTCGCCCCAGATTAAATTGCTTGGTTTAATATCTCTATGCAACACTCCAGGATTTAACTCATGTAGATAGGTGAGAATATTTAAAACTTCAACAGCAATTTTTCTCGCTCGCTTTTCACTAAACCTTTTGCCAACAGCAAGTTTTTCCTTAAGCGACTCACCAGGAATATATTCTTGTATTAAGCCAAACCAGAGTGTGCGATCGTCGATACAAAAATAATCTATATATCGAGGGATGCGGGGATGATTTAGCTGTTTAAGAATTTGTGCTTCCCTCTCAAAAAGTTTCAGGTCATCCCACTGTACAGTACCGCCAAAGGCCAAAAGTTTAACCACAACAGTGGAATTTTCGCCATTAGAGGCTTGTAAATCTTTTGCTAGCCAAGTTTGACGAATTCCATTGTTGCCGAGTTGGCGCTGGATTTGATAACGATCTTGTAATATTTGTTCTGGTTGCAGCATCTTACACCTGCTGGCAATTTACGTTGATCTGATTCCCTTATATTCAAGGATAGTCATTATCTACAAAAACTGTGGCAGCCTGATAATTTCTTGAAAACAGTTGAAGATTCCAATTTTGGGGTTCTCTAGAAAATTAGTGCGAATTATTGTTCGCATCGGCTATAAATAATAGTAGAGATTAAAAGTGGCCAATTATCATCTATGCCAATCAAGACGGTTACGAGCCGTTTGCAGAGTGGATGGATAATTTACGCGATCAACAAAACGACGCATACTGCAACGCCTACGCCGCCTTGAACAAGGCAATTACGGCGATGTTGCGCCAATAGGAGATGGTTTAAGCGAGTTGCGAATGTTCTTTGGTTCTGGTTATCGCGTCTATTTCGGTGAAGATGCTGAAAATATTGTTGTCGTACTGTGTGGAGGCGACAAAAGCACACAGAATCAGGACATCGAAGACGCAAAAGCTTACTGGAAGGAGTACCTAAGCGGTGAGAAAATTTAGAACACTTGATGAATTTGAAGAAGAGTACTTCCGTAAGCACCCGGAAGAAATCGACAATTATTTGACGGAGATATTTCAGGAATATTCAGAAGACAACGACTCCGGTGCGTTGTTGGCATCCTTGCGCGTCGTTGCTCGTGTACGAGGAATTAGTGAGATAGCCGATCAAATAGGCATGACACGCCGGGGATTGCAAAAAGCCTTATCCAGCAATGGCAACCCGCGCCTTGAAAACGTCAATTCCATCATGAAGGCACTGGGATATTTTCTCACACCAACTACCACTAACCAAGGCAGTAGGAGAAACAGCAATATTAGCCAGAAGCTAGCACCAGCAAGATTACCAATACCAGGAAAAATTTTAAGTCGAGAATTAGAAGCCCGTGGCTGGACACAGAAAGATTTAGCAGAAATTATGGGGCGTCCAGTTCAAACCATCGATGAAATTATTCGGGGAAGCAAGCAAATTACACCTGAAACAGCTATCGAACTCTCTCAAGCCTTGGGTACTTCTCCAGAGTTTTGGACAAATCTTGAAGCAAAGTATCGGCTTCATCTAGTAGGAAAAGCAAAAAAGGAGCAAGATATAGTTCGTAAAAGCCGATTGTATACAATTGCTCCCATCTCTGAACTAATCAAAAATAAGTGGATTCAAGCAGCAGATTCAATTGATGACTTAGAACGGCAAGTATGTGATTTTTTCGGCGTATCTTCTTTAGATGAAACACTCCAGCTAGACGTTAATTTTCGTTGTTCCGAGCATCGAGAGCCAGAGGAAACTTCTCGCATAGCTTGGGTAAAACGAGTTGAGAATCTAGCGAAACAACAAAAAGTTGCTAGTTTTGAACGCAAAAAACTTGAGACTGCTATCCCTGAAATTCTTGCTTGTGCTAAACAAGTAGAAAGTATTGTGCAGATTCCTAAATTGCTGGCAGATTTAGGTGTACATTTTATAATTGTGCCGCATTTAAGCAAAACCTACTTGGATGGTGCAGCCTTTTATTTAAATAGTAATCCCGTTATCGCGTTGACATTGAGATCTGACCGGATAGATTCATTTTGGTTCACCCTAATGCATGAGTTAGCACATATTGTTTTAGGACATCAAGGAGCTTATTTAGACAACTTGGATGCATTAGAAGAGAATGATGAGGAAAGAGCAGCTAACGAAAAAGCGGCTGACTGGTTAATAAATCCTCAGACATTAAATGAATTTATTATTAGGAATAAAAAAGTCTTTTCTCGTAAAGCAATTGAACAATTTGCTCAAAATCAAAATAGACATCCAGGCATAATTCTTGGGCGTTTACATTATGACAAATTAGTTCCCTATAAAAATTTGAAACCATTACTTTTACTTGTTGGAGTTAGCCCGATTTTAAGTCATTTTACAGATAATTTTTGCGATAGTAAGCTTGATATTCCGCAGACAGCAGAGGTTCCCACCAATGACGATGATTGAGATACCATTCAACAGTTAAACGTAAACCCTCAGCAATTGTTACTGAAGGCATCCAACCAAGCTGAGTTTTAATTTTGTTCGCATTAATTGCATATCTCCGATCATGTCCTTGTCTATCTTTGACAAAAGTAATCAACTGCTTTGCTGGATGTACTGGTAAATCAGGTGCTAATTCATCCATCATTTGACATAAAAGTTGGACGAGGTTAATATTTTCCACCTCATTATTGCCACCAATATTGTACGTTTCTCCTGGTTGACCATAATTGATTACTACATCTAAAGCACGGCAATGATCGCCCACATAAAGCCAATCCCGTACATTTTTACCATCACCATAAACAGGTAATGGTTTCCCTATCAAAGTGTTGATACACATCAGGGGAATTAGTTTTTCGGGAAACTGATAAGGGCCGTAATTATTAGAGCAATTTGTTATAATAGTTGAAAGTTGATAAGTATGATAATAAGCACGGACTAAATGATCGCTACCCGCTTTTGAAGCTGAGTAGGGACTATTGGGAGCGTAGGGTGTCGTCTCACAAAAAGCTGCGTCATCTGCGCTCAGGCTACCGTAGACTTCATCAGTAGAAACGTGTAGAAAACGATAATCAGATGGCTGTGCTTTCGCATCCCAATGTTGTCGAAAAGCTTCTAGTAAAGTGAAAGTTCCCACCACATTAGTTTGCACAAAAGCAGCTGGACCAAGAATCGAACGATCGACATGAGATTCAGCGGCAAAATGGGCGATAGTATTAATATTTTCCGTTGATAATAGGTTGTCTATGATGGTGCGATCGCAAATATCCCCCTGCACAAACCGAAAATTCTCTTTTCCCTCAACCAGCGCCAAATTCAGACGATTTCCCGCATAAGTAAGAGCATCCAACACCACCACGCGATCGTCTGGATAAACCTGACACCAATGATGGACAAAATTCGCCCCAATAAACCCCGCACCCCCAGTAACTAATAACCGCCGATTCATTCAATTTCCTCTCTTGTCTCTGTGATCTGTGCACCTCTGCGGTTCGTTTGTATTATTCGTATTACTTAAAATATTTCTTCCTCAGTTTCCCATATATCCTCTGAGCGAGTAATTTCGCCATCCGTATTTTCGTCAAACTCTTAATATTAGACGGCTGATGAATTTTGTGGTCAAAAAACTCATTTAACTCATCCAAAATAACTTGGAAACGCTTAATAATATTTTCAGTCCGATGCTCAACCAAAAAGCCTTCAGATAAGCTAAAATCTACTGAAGATTCAATTATTTTCAAAATACGTTGCACATCATATTCTTGAGAATATCCAGCAATTTTATAGCAATTAAATCCAGGGTCTAAGTAATCAGCTAGTCCACCGTTGACACTAGAAAATACTTGACAACCACAAGCAAGAGCTTCCATTGGTTGTAGACCAAATCCTTCACTCACACGCTGTTGTGCCCAGTACTCAGCAGAATCATATAGGTAAACCTTAGCTCGGTTGAATAGTCCGGGTAAATTCTCTATGTATGAGTCAACAACCAAGACTTTACAACGTTTTTGCAATGCTGGAATTAATTCTTTAATTAAATACTCAGAAGACTTCCGAGCTTGAACTAAAACATCAATATCCCGTTCCAAACCTAAATTTTGAAACTCATCAGAAATTTGATTGGGCAAATAATAAATCAGAGAATTGGGTGATTTTTCTCCCCAATATCCCATTGTATAGCGGCTAACAGTCATAATTGGAATACTTGCAGGTAGCCTAAATGGATAACCTGCACTATGTGCATGGTAAACGACATTGTATTGCTTAAGTTTAGCCACGAGTTGAGCTATATCAAATCCCCAACTGATCACAAAAATTACATCATTTAAATTTTTCTCTTTTAGCAAATCATCAATAAAAAGCTTATCTTTTTCCCGTTGACGGTAAGTTACAACATCAGCACTACAGAAATTCTGAGCTAGATTAAGTGCTTTTAACTCAGCCCAAAGACCACCACAGGCAAATTTGCTATCTGTACCTGGGAGTAAGAAGTAAAGTTTTCTCATAATTTTTTTAGGGGAGTGGGAAGTAGGGAGTGGGGAGTGGGGGGATGGGGGAGCAGGGGGAGATGAAGGAGCAATATCTTCTTCATCCTCCTCATCTCCCTCATCACCCTCATCCCTACTCTTGCCAGCCCACTTTAACAAAATGTGCCTCACGCCCCCAAACATCTCGTGTACGGGTAATATTTTCAATTGCTAGGTTAAAAGGAATAGCAGTTGTTAAGTAACGCTGCGCTATGGAACCTAAATCAGGTGCGAGTTCAGCGGCTGTCGTTGCTGCTAACCCCAAACCTATAAGTTGCTCGATTGGTCGAAATGGTAGTAATAGATGCACACCGACAGCTAGTCCAGCCGTTAAGAGCATTGCTACTGATAAATTTGTGCCACAACGGGGATGTACAGCCAAATCCCACTCTCCACTGGTGATGCGATGTCGAGCAAGTGTGACTGCACGCCGCAAATCACTAATATTTACCTCACCATAGAGGTAGAATCCCTGCTCAGTAGATAAACCGCCTAATAGTTCATTATCTAGTTGAACGTTAGTGGATTCTGCTGGGCCAGAATAGGCGCTTTTTGATTCGCTAAGAACCCAAACAGTAGCATGTTCTAAAGCATGAACCTGCCGCAGCATCAAAATTTCTTTCAACCCTGGAATAAATGATAGCTGTCTGAGTAAGTCGGTATCTTGTATGGGTTGCGGAAAGTCTGAAGATTGGTCTTCTAGACTTGGAACCTTCTCAGATACAGGTATCGTAAAATCAAAGTTAAAAAATTCAAAGGGAGACGAGCTACCCTGAAAAGAAGCGGAAGTATTCATTGGAACACTACTCCCAAAGCCGATGGGGCAACATAGATTTCTTTCAAATGTAACGCTTGCACCACTGAATTGTTGCTAATTTTTGTAGATGATTGTTTTGTTAGGGTATTGGGCATTGGGCATGGGGCATTGGGCAGAGGGGAAAGACTTGCAGCAACTTCTCCCCTGCTCCCCTGCTCCCCTGCTCCCCAATCAATTTGGAAAGGAATTCTGATCTTTGATAGTTTCCGAGTCCGAGGGTCAGCTGGCTCCACTAATATAAACTCCGGCTGAGTGATGGACTCGGAACTTTTGGTAGAGTGTTCACACTGAAAACTTAGGCGTAAAGAGGGGAACAATCAGTAAAACTCAAAATTGGCTTGTAATTTACTAGACCAAGGCAATTACGCTTCTACTAGTAAATTGTTTATTCAATCTGGTTAGGCAGAGTACAGCAATTGACATCATTCAAACAGACTTTGCCCCACTGTAAAGCCCAGCGGAGAAGAGCTACTCGATTATCTGTCTCAGTCTTAGTGAGAATATTACTGATATGGTTATCAACTGTACGCTTGCTAATCTCCAGTTTTGCTGCAATCTCTTGGTTAGTTAAGCCAGCGGCTACTAAGTCGATAATTTGCAGTTCTCTGTCTGACAGACTAACGGGGGTCTCAGACTTGCCACCAGCCATGACTATTTCTATCCTCCCTTGGTATATGTACTTAATCGCTCTTTCTAATTCTAGAAGATTCTTTTCTTGGTAGGGGTTTCAAGTGTTAGCAGTAATCCGATTGTCAATATTTTCTTTGGATTTCAAGTTGCTAAAAATATAACCTACGCAGCATTTGAAGTAATAAATATGTCTTTTTTTGATAAATATATTGTCTAGGTACTGAGATAAAATAAGCGAGAATTAGAAGCATATACATGCTATAGAGTAGTAAAAATTGCTATTTAATTCTATGAAGGACTGGCGACAGATTAGCAAAAACTATTGTAGATTTTATACTGTAAATTCCTAATCCGAAATCAAAATCTAAAATTGAAAATGAGATGAGCAATCCCCGTGTTTTGTGCCTTGGTGAAATTTTGTTTGATTGTTTAGCCGATCAATTGGGGCTAAAGCTGGAAGAAGTGAAATCTTGGACTCCTTACCCAGGAGGGGCACCAGCTAATGTAGCCTGTGCTTTAGTCAAGCTGGGAATGTCAGCGGGATTTATCGGAGCTGTTGGCGAAGATGAGCCAGGGAATACACTGGTTAAGCTATTACAAGATGTAGGTGTAGAGACGACGGGAGTACAACGCCATCCCACAGCACCAACGCGACAAGTTTATGTTACACGGGATCTGGCTGGTGATCGCACCTTTGCCGGATTTGGTCAGTATGACACCGCAGAATTTGCCGATACTCGCCTGCAAGCTAAACAATTGTCAGATTCGCTGTTTCAAGAGGCAGATTTTCTGGTTTTGGGTACTTTGGAATTAGCCTATCCTGAAAGTGAAGAGGCAATTCATCGCGCTTTAGAGTTAGCAGAACATTACGACTTAAAAATTGTGCTGGATGTTAACTGGCGTCCTGTATTTTGGAAAGAGCCAAACATTGCCCATCAAAAAATTCCAGAATTATTTAAGCGAGTCGATTTCCTCAAACTCTCCAAAGAAGAAGCTGAATGGCTATTTGAAACCGCAGATCCCGGAGCCATTACTTATCGTCTAGCTTCAATTGAGGGAGTACTGGTGACAGATGGCGAAAACGGCTGCACTTATTGTCTGGGTGAGAACGAAGGCAAATTACCCTCGTTTTCCATCCCTGTAGTTGATACAACTGGTGCAGGAGATAGCTTTTTGGCAGGATTCATCCACCAACTAAGTCAGTATGGTATCCACAGCTTGCGGGATGCAGAAACAGCAAAACGCATTGTCACTTATGCCAGTGCTGTTGGGGCATTGACTACCATTAAAGCAGGTGCGATCGCTTCTCAACCTACTGCTGCTGAAGTCAAAGCTTTTCTAGCCGCACATCAACTCTAGGAACTAGCATAAGCCACTGGGATATCAGCTATTAAAGGCTGATACTCCTGGCTAGAAAATGGAAGAAAATCCTCATGCCATTCTGCTTTCATATTGCACAATAAATGTAAATGCAATTTATCAAATAGTTTTGCAACCCAAAGATCAATACTTTTGGATGAGATGCAAATGCTTCAAATGGAAGCAAGGAACGTAATGTTTTTGCATACGACCCTGAGAAATTAGTTTGGAGCCGTGATTATGCTTCATAAGATAATAAAATATTAATTTTTAATACAATAAATTTGTTTTATAAGTCTCAATTTTATTTAGTTTTATCATAAGTCTACAACCCTTCTGTTCTCTACTCTCTGACTTGAAAGAACAGGGGGAGAAAGACATTTTCATGCTTGGCGGTGAAACTTGTTTCATAGGAACTGCCTTATGCCTTAACCAGCCATTTATTGCTCGCTAAAATCTGACAATAACGCTAAGAAAACTAAAAATTTAAATAGAAATATCGGGGCTATATACATGACTTCCAGCATTCCAAAAGATATCCAAAGACATACTCCTTTAGTAGGAGATGTAAATAATAAAAGTGGAATTGCTTACCAAGCAAGCCGCACAGCGATCGCCGGATTTAATGCAATCTTAATGGCAGGAGCAGAGGTTTATATCAATGGGCTAAAAATCCCCGATCCTCTGCTTAAAGCCCTTTTAAATCTCTCCATACAAATCAGCTACAAGTATTTTCCTGCTCTTTTAGTTCCCTATGAATGGTTGTTGCAAGAAAGCGATCGCCTTGCAGAAGGGTCACACGAACTAATGAAGGTTCAATACAACCTACCCGAAAAAATGTTCAGTTTGATCTTGAAAGAGACAGAACTTTTATATCCCAAATACACGATGGCTTTATGGGAAAAAGGAGCATCCAACCTTGAGCAAGCTCAAATTGATATGCTCGACGATTTGATTGCAAAAGCAGGTATTGAAGACGGAGACGAAATCTTAGATTTGGGATGCGGTTGGGGTTCTGCATCAAATTACATTCTTTCCCGGTTTCCGCATGTGAAAGTAACGGCTCTGAATTTGAGCCACGAGCAATGCGAATATATGCGGAAAAAAATGCAAGACCCTAGCAGTTACCTCAGTTCAGATAGATTCACTCTATATGAAAAGGACTTTAATGATATTGATTTGGAGAATAAGTTTGATAAAATTATCGCGATTGGGCTGTTTGAACATGTAGGTAATTTAACAAAATCATTCTCAAAACTGGCTTCTATCCTCAAAGATGATGGTAAGGTTTTAATTCATATAATCACAACCAAATTACCTGACAATATAACTCATCCTTTTATCAATAAATATATTTTCCCCAATATGCGGGTGTGGAATTATGATGTCATACCAAAGATTAATACAGACTTGAAAACCATTAATCGATGGTATTTAAATGGTGATAACTACTCAAAAACCCTCAGAAATTGGTTGATGAATTTTGACCAAAATCAAGCAAAAATCAAAGATTTGAATTATGGTATGAACTATGCCAAGTTCTGCCGGATGTGGAGACTTTATTTGCTCTTGTGCATACAGTATTTTGACGGTTGTAATGGTGAAATTCTTGGTAACGGTCAATATCTATTGGTTCATGCGTAAGTCCTAATAATTTAGCGATCGCTCAACCTATCGAGTTATCAATGGGTTGTCTTAGCTTGCTGCCATAGAGTATCAACAGTCACAAACTCATAACCTTGTTGTAGCAGTTGCGGAATGAGAATTTGAATTGTAGCAGCAACATCTTGTCCACCACAAGCACCATCATGCAAAACAATTATTGAACCATTTTTGACCTGCTGCATAATTCGCTGTACCACGGTGGTGACACCTGGCTGCACCCAGTCTTCTGGTACAACACTCCACATAACTGGGCGGTAATTCCACTGAAAGAACAATTTTAAAGTAGCAGGTGTAAATAAACCATTGGGAGGGCGGACATCTTGCACTTGTCCAGGTTGCAGATTGCAGGCATTGTAAATGGCAGCTTGGGTTTTTTCTAAACTGTCCTTCAGGTCATTTGGGGAAAGCATGGGAAAAGAGCGATGATCGTAGCCATGCAATCCGATCCAGTGTCCGCGATCGCTAACGGTTTTAGCAATGGCTGGTGAACGGTTGACGCAAACACCCAACCAAAAAAAACTCGCTGTAATGTTGTAACGATCTAACACTGCCAAGACTTCGGGCGTGTATTGCGGATGGGGCCCATCATCGAATGTGAGTGCGATCGCTTTAGTATGGGGATTTCCACTCCAAAGGCAGTTGGGAAAACTCGGCTGGAGAATGCGGTAGAAAATTGGAAACAGGGGAGCTAGCTGCATAAAGTTTTTTGTTTTTCCGTAATCTTGCGTAACTACACTGATTACTTAATATAGGGCTGTTAAGCATGATTCGCACACTTAACAGTCTTAATATCTAGAACTTACACGCTGTACAAATGGACAGTTATATGAATTAGCATTCCTTGTAATGTTAGTAAATTTTACCTTGTTCCTGTTTCCAAGTTGGAAATGTAGTTTCCACTCACGATCTATTCCTGCCTAGCTGACTCAACTTATTTTTTTAGTTGTCAGATCAACAGGAAATATCGCAGTCACAGAAGTAGGTGGAAAAGAAAATTACAGCCTCTTTCACATAATTGTCTTTTTGTCAAATTGTAAGTCCTAATATTAACAATTAATCTTTATTAAGGATAAACTTTCGTGGCAATTAATTATTACGGAACTAATGGCAATGATGTTGTCTTCGGCAGTAGTGACAACGATACCCTTAGAGGCTTTGATGGTGATGACAAACTGTTTGGTGGAGCAGGTAATGACTTCATAGATGGTGGCTTTGGCTTTGACACCATTGATGGCGGTACTGGAATTGATACCACATCTTATGCTTTCTTTTCCGGCCCAATTGATGCCAATCTCTCCACTGGTGTAGTTAGCTTTCCGGGAAACTCTACTCTCACGGATAAATTAGTCAGCATTGAGAATTTAATCGGTACAGCTGGCAACGATACGATTGTTGGTAATGATGCCAATAATGTTCTCAACGGTGGAGCAGGTAATGACTTCATCGATGGTGGCTTTGGATTTGACACCATTGATGGTGGTGCTGGAACTGATACCACATCTTACGCTTTCTTCTCTGGCCCAATTGATGCCAATCTCTCTACTGGTGTAGTTAAGTTTCCGGGAAACTCTACTCTCACGGATAAATTAGTCAGCATTGAGAATTTAATCGGTACATCTGGCAACGATACGATTGTTGGTAATGATGCCAATAATGTTCTCAGTGGTGGAGCAGGTAATGACTTCATAGATGGTGGCTTTGGCTTTGACACCATTGATGGCGGTACTGGAATTGATACCACATCTTATGCTTTCTTTTCCGGCCCAATTGATGCCAATCTTTCCACTGGTGTAGTTAGCTTTCCGGGAAATTCTACTCTCACGGATAAATTAGTCAGCATTGAGAATTTAATCGGTACAGCTGGCAACGATACGATTGTTGGTAATGATGCCAATAATGTTCTCGTAATGACTTCATAGATGGTGGCTTTGGCTTTGACACCATTGATGGCGGTACTGGAATTGATACCACATCTTATGCTTTCTTTTCCGGCCCAATTGATGCCAATCTTTCCACTGGTGTAGTTAGCTTTCCGGGAAATTCTACTCTCACGGATAAATTAGTCAGCATTGAGAATTTAATTGGTACAGCTGGCAACGATACGATTGTTGGTAATGATACCAATAATGTTCTTGACGGTGGAGCAGGTAGTGACACTCTCGTTGGTGGTTATGGCACTGACGTACTCACAGGTGGTGCTGGCGCAGATAAGTTTGTCTTCAATAGCAAATTTGAAGGTATCGATATCATCAAAGACTTCGAGTGGACAGAGGGTGACAAAATCCAGATTTCCAAGTCTGCATTTGGTGCTAGCTCTAACAACCAGTTCAGCTACAACAGCACTAATGGTAACTTATTCTTCGCAGGGGATCAATTCGCCACCATTGAGAACAAGCCTTCTTTCTTCTCAGTTAATCTAGATGTTGTGCTGGTATAAATCTTTTCCTTTTATTCCATATCTTCATACTTCGATCAATTAACTTGAAAAAGTAGGGATGCGATCGCATCCCTACCTTTTTTGATTATCTTTAAGTTCAAACATCACAGCGATCGCTTTAGTCTGTGAATGCATTATTTTGTAACAAAATCTGTAACAGCAATGCTATTTTACCTAGTACTCGTCTAAATTGATGAGAAATCTACGGGGAATCCCTGAATTAAGGGTTGATGTTACTAAAAGATATACGAGATTATCAGATTTTATTTTTGGGCTTGTTCCTAGTCTTGGGAATTGGTACACGAGATTGGACGCTGCGACCAGAGTTAATTGGGGTAGCGATCGCCACAAGTCTAGCAACTCAATGGATATTGTCATTAGTCATTGGTCATTGGTCATTAGCAAACAACAAAGGACAAAACCCAAATTTGCGCAGTGCTTTAATTACCTCACTGGGACTCAGTTTACTGTTGCGGGCTGACCACTCGACAACAATGGCAATAGCCGCAGCAATTGCGATCGCCAGCAAATTTATCTTCCGAGTCGGCGATAAGCATTTCTTCAATCCTGCCAACTTTGGCATCATATCTGCCTTGATTCTCACTCCCGATGCTTGGGTTTCGCCGGGACAATGGGGTGAAGAGTGGTGGTATGGGCTATTATTTCTCGGTACTGGCGGCATGATTTTGCAGCGCGTTGGTCGCTGGGACACCACAGCAGCTTTTTTGGGTTCCTACTCTTTGCTAGAGGCGATTCGCAATCTCTGGCTGGGTTGGACTTGGGATGTTTACTGGCATCGATTGATGAGTGGGTCTTTGCTGCTGTTCGCCCTATTTATGATTACAGATCCGCGATCGATCCCCAATTCCCGAATTGGGCGCGTAGTTTGGGCAGTTTGTATCGCTGGATTAACTTTTATCCTGCGAAATTATTTCTTTGTTTCCACAGCAGTTTTCTGGGCGCTGTTTGCCCTTGCACCGTTGAGCATCCTGCTAGATGTTTTCTGGTTAGCCCCAAGGTTTGCTTGGCAAGAGAAAGATGAGGAAGCAGGGGTAGAACTTCTAACTCCTAACTCCTAACTTCTGACTCAGCACTAAAAAAGATAGAGGTATAAAAAATGAAGTTTTTTCGACTTTTAACACCATTATTGTTGGCAATTGTAGCTGTTTTGTGCTTTGCACCAGCAGCTTGGGCATTTTGTGGATTTTATGTAGCCAAAGCTGATACAAAACTGTATAACAAAGCTTCTCAGGTGGCGATCGCGCGGGATGGCGATCGCACTATCCTAACAATGGCAAACGATTTTCAAGGCGAAGTCAAAGATTTTGCAATGGTAGTACCAGTGCCAACGGTGCTGCAAAAAGAACAAGTTCACGTCACTGAACCCAAGATTATCGAGCGCCTAGATGCTTTTAGTGCGCCGCGATTGGTAGAATATTTTGACCCAGATCCTTGTGCCCCAGTTTACGATAGAGAGTTATCAGCAGCACCAGCGCCAGCAGCAGCGAGAAGTGAGGCAGTGAGTGCAAGGGGCGATGCTAGTTTGGGTGTGACGGTTGAAGCACGTTTTAACGTTGGCGAATACGACATTGTGATCCTCAGTGCGAAAGAATCTGGTGGATTGGAAACTTGGCTTAAACGCAATGGCTACAAAATCCCCAGAGGTGCGAAACAGTTACTTCAGCCTTATATTCGCTCCTCAATGAAATTCTTTGTTGCTAAAGTCAACTTGGATAAATTCGAGCAATCTGGCTACCAGTTTCTCCGTCCACTACAAATTTCCTACCAATCGCCTAAATTCATGCTGCCAATTCGTTTAGGCATGATCAATGCTACGACAGAGCAAGATTTGATTGTCTACATCCTCTCGCCCCAAGGACAAGCAGAAATCACCAACTATCGGACGGTGAAAATTCCCTCCGACGCTAACATTCCCTTATTTGTCAAAGATGAATTTGGTGAATTCTACAAATCCATGTTTCAAACTATCTACACCAAAGAAGACAGGAAAGTTGGTTTTCTAGAATACGCTTGGGATATGGGTAGTTGCGATCCTTGTTCTGCTGAACCCCTGACTCCAGAAGAACTCAAGCAAGCAGGGGTATTTTGGCTAGATGATAATTCTACAAGTAATGTGCCAGTACCCCCCAGTTTTCGTCGTCCCTCTCCTAGAAGTAACGTCTTCATCTCTCGATTGCATGTTCGCTATACCCGTGACAAATTCCCTGAAGATTTGATATTTCAACAAACTGCCAACAGTGAATCTTTTCAAGGACGCTATGTTTTGCAACATCCGTTCCAAGGGGAACTTAAATGTCAGGCTGGTAGACAATATAAGCAGTCTTTACCCAAACGTTTTGAACAAGAGGCGCAAACTCTAGCTAAACTAACCAACTGGAAAATTCAAGATATTCGCAACAAAATGAAATTGAGTGTAAGTAATCTAAGATATTCTTGGTGGGAAAATGTCCTATCCTGGCTGGGATTATATTAATAAGAGTGGGGAGTGAGGAGTAAGATTAATTTAAAAAATCAAATCTGATACAGCAGAATTCAGCAGTAAAATCTGCTTTGGATTTGGGTAACATACTTAGCTTTTGTACCTCCCCAACTTGAAATCTGCTGTAATTTATATCATGTCCGCTTGATTACTTATCAAACCCGAAGAACCCCACCCCGCCAAAGCTACGCTTTGTCTCCCCTCCCCGCTTGCGGGGAGGGGATTAAGGGGTGGGGTGCAATGACTGTGGGAATCATAACTAATTATGCGGACATGATATTACTTCCCTTATTTTTTATCAACTGATAAGTCTTAAAGTATTGTTGGAATACTCCTCCGAGAACCTCCTAAATCTCGAATCAGCTAATCTTAGTTATTGATGTTGCTCCGTTTTTTCCGATTGAATAATCCCGACATACTTATTCCTGTTACCAGCAGACTAATCAGTCCCAATCCATTAAAAATCGGATAAATTGCTTCTAAATGTAATATTTCTCCTGTATGAATTCTTAACAGCAAACTAGAAGAAAAACCAGTACTAATTGGCCATTCCTTAACAATAGTTGTCAATATTCCCGTCAATACAGTTAACATTAAAGGTAGACAAATTATGATGCCAATCGTGCGATGATACTTACGAAATGATCGTTTCATAGTCATTTTCTAGAAAGGTTATTGTTTTTATACTAGTGGTTATTAAAGTTAGGCGTTGCTGAATTATGGAAAAATCATGTTTTTCTCCTGCATTTTTGAGTTTTCGATGTATGTTTTTACCTTTGTCAACTTATTCTATAAATAAGTATAGGGTTAAGTGATATATTTATCTAGTAAAGACTAGCCCCATAAATATTGCTATTAATGCTGGCAAGCAGCAGACTATTCACTTTCGTCAATTACAGCTTAATAATGAATCGAGGAGTTTTACAATGAAGCGTTTTCAACTAATGTCGAGCGTTGTGGGTATAAGCTTGTTAGCTTTGGTAGGCTGCAACAGTCCTGAACAACCTACTACCCAAACTACCCCAGCGGTGACTCCTAATGCTAGCGCAGCATCAGCCCCAGCGACAACATCCACTACAGGTAATAGTAGTTTATTAACTATAGTATCCAAAACTAAAGCCGCAGTTACATCTGGCAACTTTGTTGAAGCTAAAAAAGAATTTGACAAATTTGAGGATGCTTGGAAAGAAGTTGAAGACGGTATCAAAGTTAAATCTCCTAAGAATTATGAAACTATAGAGACAAATATGGATCAGGTTACAGGAGAACTTAAAGCTTCTAAACCCCAAAAAGACAAATTATTGACAACATTACAGTCATTAGAAAAAACTATTACTGCTGTTTCAAAATCTTAACTAAATACCCATTGAAATCATTTTGAATGCATCGCGGCTCTCGCTACCCTGAATGTACTCATAGGGTAGGGATAAGAGCAGTAAATTGAGTGTACCACCAAGCTGTATGAGCAAACGTGGTGAGTTTGAGAACCCAAGCAACCAGGATATTAAGGCGCTCGATGTCTTAAGAATCTCCATCGCTGAAGCCTGGAGAGTGTCAAATCTAAGTTCTATTTACTTCAGAACCTCAAATCTCCTAATAGTCTATGCCCGTTTCTCACTTCCTTTTAAAAAAGATCCAGTATCTTGAGAAAAGGTAATTCTTCGGGTGTTGTTATACGTAATACTAAGATATTCTTGCTTTCTTCGCCAAGATTGTCATGGTTCAATTCGATGAACAGCTACGCCGCTTAGTTACAGAAGCCTGTGGACACCAACCTGGAAGCCCTCAGCGTCAGAAGCTGCTCACGCAAATTATTCGCTTGACAGCAAGTAGACTCTGGAGGGAACCTACTCCCTACTATCAAGACGCACTACAACAAACTTGGTTGTATTTCTGTCGCAATGTTTGTGAAGGCTTGACAGGCCAAACCTACGATCCCAATTATGGCACTGTGATCACCTGGCTGAATGCTTACCTAAAACGGAGACTACAAGACTTTTACCTTAACCAGAACCGAGAACAAGCCACAACAGTCTCTCTGAGAATTCGTCAGTCTACATCTGGTGGAACAAGTGAAACTATTGATCCTGTAGATAACCTACCGGCTAGCCCCCAAGCACCTCCGATTTTGGAAGACTTGGAGATATGGACGAAGACAGATTCGGATGGGGAACTGCGCGGTACTTACATTAAAGGGCGTCCAGATGTGAATTGTCAGGTGTTAATTCTCAAACGCTTACCCCCAGAAGTTAGCTGGAAAGATTTATCTGAGGAATTTGGGTTGTCAATTCCGACATTAAGCAGTTTTTATCAACGCCAATGTTTACCGCGTTTGCGTAAGTTTGCAGAATTGGAGGGATTATTATGATCGGTGCTGATAGCGAATAGCTAGGGTTGAGCCAGTGCTGAGTCAGAAGTAGTACTGATGAATTTTCTCACTTTCAGCCGAGGTATTCATTCCTCGGAATTAATTTTATGCCTAAGCCTAGTTAATTTTACTTTTTACTCAGCACTATTTCGGTAGGTTTTTGTTTAAGGTTTACGATCGCCTTTTAACTATACTTTGCTAATCAAGTTTCACTGCGATCGCAACAAATAAGAAGATTGTGGAAGCTCCAAGATTGGTGAGGGATGGGAATGGTAACATTACCCTGTTAGCCTAATAGTTGATCCTATGTGTTTCTGGTTATCACCTACCTCTCGTCATGCTTATGCCTAAAACAACTAGGATTTTTGGCACGAATTCTCTAAAGTTTAAAAGCAGGGGTCGGGAAACGGCAAGGACGCGCTGGCTCACACCCCTAGCTCACTTTTTACGTTTGCCTTTGTACTTCCTGGCCGCTTTGCTATGCATTGTCGGTTCACCAGTGCTAGCAAAAGTTCCTAGCTCAATCAATTCTTCATCCCAACTGCCAATAAACAGTCTGACATCGCTGGCTGTGCCCACTGATGCCGCTTCACTCCTACAGCAGGGCAAAGTTTTATACAGTAATGGCAACTTTGCCAAAGCTGTAGAAGTGTTACAACAGGCTGTCCAAATATATAAGCAGCAAGGGGAGAGCCTTGCACTAGCAGTGACACTGAGTAATCTTTCCCTAGCTTACCAGCAACTCGGTGCATGGAGTCAGGCGCAGCAGGCAATTACAGAAAGCTTAAATTTACTCAAAAGACAGGATAAAAACCAAAATCTGCAAATATTTGCCCAATCACTAGATATTCAAGGTCGTCTGCAATTGGCAATGGGACAGTCTGAGGCGGCTTTGGCAACTTGGCAGCAGACAGAAGAAATTTACAAACAAGCAGATAATCACAGTGGCGTGGTGCGATCGCTAATTAATCAAGCACAAGCGTGGCGCACCCAAGGATTTTACCCGCGAGCGTTCAAAACACTCGATCGAATAAGTCAGACGTTAAAATCTCAACCAGATTCTATAGAAAAGACAGTGAGTTTGCGTTCGCTCGGTGATGCCCTTTTGGTATTGGGCGATTTGAAAAAATCACGCAAAGCCCTAGAAGAAAGTCTGATAATTGCTCAAAATCTACAATCAAGCACTGATATTGGGGCTAGTCTGTTCAGTTTGGGGAATAATGCCCGTAAACAAAACCAAAAGGAACGGGCGATCGCCTATTATCAACAAACAGTCGCAGTATCTCCCTCACCTCTAACAAAAGTTCAAGCACAACTCAATCACCTGGGACTACTGATTAAAGATAAAGAATGGGCAAAGGTTCAAACTCTTTTGCCGTCGATTGAGTCCCGCCTCGACCAAGTCCCCCTCAGCCGTGCGAGTATTTACGCTCAGGTTAACTTTTCGCAAAGTTTGGCAAAAGTCAAGAGTGGTGTATTACAAGCGTCCAGTCAGAGTTTTTACTCAGGATTAAGTATAAAAGACTCAGCAAAATTACTCGCTAGTGCCATCCAGCAATCCCGCAGTTTAGGTGACAAGCGGGCAGAGGCTTATGCTCTGAAGAGTTTAGGCGGCTTGTACGAAGAAACCAAACAGTGGTCAGAAGCGCAAAACCTGACCCGGCAAGGATTAGCTTTGGCACAGAGTAGCAATGCACCAGAAATTACCTATAGCTTGGAGTGGCAGTTAGGTAGATTGCTTTGGGCACAAAAAAATATTAATGGTGCGATCGCCGCTTATGATGCTGCTGTAGATACTCTTGAGTCTCTCCGCAGAGATTTAGTAGTCAATAAAGATGTAGTGAACCAGGATGTGCAATTTGACTTCCGGGACAGTGTAGAACCCGTCTACCGCCAGTCAGTAGAGTTACTGCTGCAATCTCAACAGGGAAAACCAAATGAAAAAATATTGGAGAAAGCACGCCAGCGGATTGAAGCACTCCAACTAGCAGAATTAGACGACTTCTTTCAGGAAGCTTGTCTGCAAGGTCAGAAAGTAGCCCTCGACCGAGTAGTAGACAAAGATAATTCCAAGGCTGCCATCCTTTATCCAATTATTCTTCGTGACGAACTCCAGGTAATTGTCAAAATTCCTAAACAACCTCTGCAAAGTTACAGTACTAAGATTTCCCAAGGGGAAGTAGAGAAACTTTTAATAGAACTGCGAAGAAATCTTGTCGATCCAACTGCTACTAAGATCGTCCAAACCCAATCGCAAAAAGTTTACGGCTGGCTGCTTAAACCCATTGAGTCACAATTGCAACAAAGTCGCGTCGATACCTTAGTCTTCGTCCTAGATGTCCCATTACGCAATTTACCAATGGCAGCTCTCTACGATGGTAAACAATACTTGGTAGAGAAATATGCGATCGCCCTGAGCGTCGGTCTACAACTTCTCGATCCGAAACCGCTGGTAAAACAGCAGCTTAGAGCGCTAACCGCAGGACTGACTCAGCCACCGCCAGGATTTCCCAAGTTTGCACCATTGCTGGCGATCAAATCTGAATTTGACGGTATTGCTAAAGCAGGAGTTTCGACAACCAGCCTATTGGATGGAGATTTTAAGAAAAAGAATTTGGAAAGTGAAATTAATGCTGCTTCATTCAACATAGTACATTTGGCAACCCACGGTCAGTTTAGTTCCCGCCTTGAAGACACTTTTATTTTAGATTTCGATGGTCAGATCAATGTCAAAGATTTTGATACTCTCTTCCGCAGTCAGCGTAAAACCGTAGTAGAATTATTGGTTTTGAGTGCTTGCCAGACAGCAACAGGAGACAGCCGTGCAGCACTCGGTCTAGCAGGAGCATCTGTCCGAGCTGGGGCACGTAGTACCATAGCTTCCCTGTGGCAAATTGATGATGAATCAACAGCGATGTTTGTTAGTGCCTTCTATCGAGAACTCAAGAGTGGCAAAATCACCAAAGCCGAAGCAGTCCACCGCGCCCAGCTACAACTGCTGAAACATCCCAACTACAGAGCGCCAAGCTTTTGGTCTGCCTATGTATTGATTGGTAATTGGTTGTGATTTGGGAGCTAATCTTCGTAATCGATCGCTCAAATTGTACGCTCAAAATTTGGCAAACTATTTGCTAGTTGATAAGCCGCTTTTAGCAGCTTGAAGCTATCTTGAGAAAAGTATAAATACTCAAAAGCTCTATCTCATATATCATTTCAATATACAATCTTTTAATTTTATGGGATATTTTTACCTAATCCCCAGTCCCCAATTCTCTTTTTCCAGTATTCAATTTTGTGGCATAAATTTATTGAATGCGGGTGATATATACATAGCAGCATTGAACCCTAGAAATTGACTTATGAATAACTCCACCTATCAGCTAGATGATTTCGCTTTAATATTGCCGATTTCCCAAACAGCTCGCATAACTGCCCAGCAATTTGCTAACCAGCAACCAAATCCTGAAAAAGCAGAGCAAGTCCGGCTGAATACTTTAGCTGTATGGGTGGTGAATGACTACTTGCAGATGATGGATATTCCTACCGATCTTCAAGCTAGTGACAGTTGGAACCCCATCATGCGCCTTTGTGGGGATGTCGCTGATTTAGAAGTGCCCTCAATTGGCCGTCTGGAGTGTCGCCCCGTCCATCTGCATCAGCAGATATGTTCTATTCCTCCAGAAACTTGGCAAGAACGGGTGGGTTATTTAATAGTTCAATTTGATGAATCACTCGAAGAAGCAAGGCTGCTTGGTTTTATCACTAGTGTGGTAACTGAAACAGTTCCTTTAGCACAACTGCAACCATTGGAAGCGTTTATTGACCACATCTGGCAGTTGCGTCAATCCCCAGTTAATTCATTAGTGAATTTGAGTCAGTGGTTTGCTGGTATATTTGAGACTGGCTGGGAGACTATTGAATCGCTGTGGAACGTGCCGAAACTCAGGCCAACTTATGCCTTTCGCAGTATTGAAACTTTGGAATTAGATGCCCTCAAACAACCAGAATCAATTACTAAACGGGCAAAAGTGATTGATTTAGGTATCCAAATCCACAACCAACCTGTGATGTTGATTGTGGAAATCAGCCCCAAAAAAGATCAACAAACTAGTATTCATCTCCAATTGCACGCCACTGGAAATCAAATCTACTTGCCACCAGGAGTTCATCTCACTGTTATAGATAGTTCAGGAGCAATATTTCTCGACGCTCAATCTAGAAAATCAGACAACTACATTCAGTTGCAGTTTCGTGGTGAACCTACAGAGGAATTTAGTGTTAGAGTAGCCTTGGATAATACCAGTATTACCGAATATTTCCGAATTTGAAATATGTAGCGATCTTCCTTCTTTGTCGGTAATTTATTAAGTGATAATTCATTAATTAAAAATTAAAAATCCAAGCCAGCTTTTGGGGATTTTGAAAAAAATCTGTAGACGCTTGTGAAGCTTGCGATCGGACATTAGAACAGGACACGATCTTGCATGGGGAGATAGCGACGGTTATGGGTAAATTAGTGGCGATCAAATTTGGAGAGGGTAGTTTTGAGCAGGGGTTTGCTGTCACCCTCCAAATTGGTGAAGAACACGAGCGTGCTGCAACAGAAATCACCGGGAGACTACCTTCATTCCCGGAAATGCCGCTCTATTATAGTCATTGGCAGTCTAGTTATCGACAGATAGGCAATCGTTATCGCCTCCATGCTGACCAAATGCAGGTGACGAATGTATCGATGGTTCAAGACTGCGAAAACGCTTCTCATATTTTGCGGGCACGCTTTAATACCTGGCTGCGAGCAGAGGAGTTTCGCCCTTTGAGGGAAAAATGGTTAGAAAGATTATCGTCCAGCGACGAAGTACGGGTGATTCTGCAAACAGAAAATAGCCAATTGCAGCTATTACCCTGGCATCTGTGGGACTTATTAGAACGCTATCCCAAAGCGGAAATTGCCCTTTCTTCACCATCTTACGATCGCATTCCCAAGCCACGCACTCTCAATCAATTAGTCAATATTTTGGCAATTGTGGGCAATAGTAAGGGGATTGATACCCAAGCTGATCAAGCTTTACTGCAACAGTGTAGTAACGCAGAGGTGAGCTTTTTGGTAGAACCACAACGTAAGGACTTGACAGACCATCTCTGGGGAAAAAACTGGGATATTCTTTTCTTTGCCGGACACAGTTCCAGTCAGGGAAATGGAGAAAGTGGACGAATTTACCTGAATAGAACTGATAGTCTTACCATTGGTGAGTTAAAGTACGCTCTTAGGAAAGCTATTGAAAATGGCTTGCAATTAGCTATATTCAACTCCTGTGATGGATTGGGATTGGCGCGAGAATTGGCTGATTTGCAAATTCCTCAAATGATTGTCATGCGCGAACCTGTCCCAGACCAGGTTGCGAAGGAGTTTTTAAAGTATTTTCTCCAAGGCTTTGCCGGTGGCGAGTCTTTATATCAAGCGGTACGCCAAGCGCGGGAACGCTTGCAAGGACTTGAGGATAGATTTCCTTGTGCAACTTGGCTACCAGTAATTTGCCAAAATCCGGCGCAGATACCACCGACTTGGAATGAATTAAGGTCTACAAAATCTGAAGATGAAGATCAAGCAAATTTACCTTTATCTAACAGACGCAGATTTAAAAGAATTTTGTTATTCAGCTTGGCAGTTACAGCTTTGGTTTTTGGCGTGAGATTGCTGGAATTGCTAGAAAATCCAGAGATTCAAGCCTTTGACCTGATGATGCGATCGCGCCCCGCAGAAGGACTCGATCCCCGACTGTTGATCATCACAATTGACGATGAGGATCTGGCGACTCAAAGACAAAATGGGGAGTCCTTGATCGGAGCTTCTATTTCCGAAAAATCTCTCAATAAACTCTTAGCAAAACTGAATCAATACCAACCCCGCGCAATTGGTTTGGATGTCTACCGTGATTTTAAGGCCAAAGAGCCAGATTTAATTACTCGTCTCCAGCAAACTCAGAACTTGGTTGGCGTATGCAAGGGGAGTGATAGCTCAGGAAATATTAAAGGCATTAAGGCGCCACCAGAAATCCCTCCAGCAAATTTGGGATTCAGTGACTTTATTCACGATCGGGATGGAGTTATTCGTCGGCATCTTCTGTTCATGAAGCAAGAGACGACATCATTGTGTTCTACTCCATATTCCTTCAGTTTCCAACTAGCATCCTTTTATCTGCACCCTTTAGGAATTCAAACAAAGTTCACCCCTGAAGGAAATTTGCAGTTGGGTAAGACTATTTTTCCGAATCTGAAGTCTCGTACTGGTGGCTATCAAAATATTGATGCTAATGGCGGTCAAATCTTACTCAACTATCGTTCTTCAAAAGAAATAGCCGAACAGGTAAAGCTAACGCAATTTTTATCTAGTCCAATTAACCCCAACGCCATCAAAGACCGGATTGTTCTGATTGGTGTGACTGCAAAGGGGGATTCTCCAGACACCTGGCCTACACCTTATGGCATTCCTTTAGATGAGCAAATGCCAGGAGTACTGGTACAAGCTCACATGGTCAGCCAGATCCTTGGTGCAGTTCAGGATGGGCGGCCCTTGCTGCGGGCTTGGTCATGGTGGGCGGAGGTCGCCTGGGTTTGGGGCTGGTCTTTGATTGGGGGAGTCCTAGCTTGGCGCAGGCTTTCCTTACCCTGGTTGGCATTGGCAATCGGTGTTACTTCTAGCGTTTTGTATGTACTTTGCTTTGGTCTGTTAATTTCGGGTGCTTGGGTGCCTTTCGTACCGTCGGCTTTATCACTGGTAGCTATGGGGAGTTTGATGTCAATTTATAATAATTCAAAAACAAAAGTGCGGGTGGGGAATGGGGAAGAAGCAAGGGGGCAGGGGGCAGAGGGCAGGGGAGCAGGGGAGAAGTTGCAGTAAGTTTTTTCCCCTCTGCCCCTCTGCACCTTTTTATTGCCGTAACGCACAGCGCAATCACGAGAAGTTTTTTCCCCTCTGCACCTCTGCCTCTTGTGCCCAATCTAAAATCTAAAATCTAAAATCCTATCAGGTCAGGTTTCTATGAATTCAAATTCACAACCGATAAAACTGTTTTTAGTAGTAGCTTTTAGCTGTACAAGTTTATTAGCTAGTCTGACTCCAGTACTGGCGAAACCAACCCCTAATCGCTCTAATGCTAAAACGGTCCTTGCTCAAGCCAAAACCTTTAATCAACCTCCAATTCCAGCTGGCTCCCCTCCTGGAGGTCGCGTTCGTGGTGGAGCGAAGCGTGGGGAACCTGGATGTCCTACACCTAAAATTGACTTGACTGCTTTAGTGCCCTTTACTCAGGAAGCTAACTCAGTGATTAATGTCTGGGGACAAACAACAGTAGAACATCCAAGTTGGTTTTTCTATGTGCCATATAACAAAGATTCACCATATACAGTTGAATTTGTGCTGCAAGATCCAGACGTTAATGAGGTATACAAAAAAGCGATCGCTCTCCCAGATAAGCCAGGAGTCATCCGCGTTTCTTTGCCTACCACTGCACCCGGTTTAGCAATAGACAAACAATACCGTTGGTTTTTCACCATTAACTGTGACAAGCAAAAGAACTCGCCTCCAAGTTTTGTTGAAGGGGTAATAAAACGAGTTAATCTGAGTCAAGCAACAGTCAAAGAAATAGAAACCGCAGAACCTATAAAGCGCTATGCTATCTATGCCCAAAACGGGATATGGTACGAGGCACTGACGACGTTGGCTGAACTGCGTCAAAAAAATCCTCAAGATCCAGCATTGAAAGCAGAGTGGCAAAATTTGTTAGGCAGCATCCGCTTAGATGATGTTGCCGAAGAACCCATTCTTCCAGGAACACCTTAAACTAGGAAAAAATTTTCAGTTAATACCAATTTGAAAAAGAATGCAACAAATAGACCATTTGTAGAGACGCGATTCATCGCGTCTTTACTTTACACAAGGATGTGTTGCAATCATTAATTGAATTGGTATAAGCAAAAATTGATGTAGAGAGGTTACAATACAACATCTCTACAGATGTGTTGTTTAGTTTGCAGCAGCACTTACTAAACCATTGTGCCTGAGCAAAGCGATCGTACTTGGTTCACGACCCCGGAAAGTTTTAAACACCTCCATTGGATGCTTGCCACCACCGAGTGCTAGCACCGTATCCCGATAACGCCGACCTGTAGCTTTTATAGCTTCTTCATTTTCTAGCCCAGCTTCTTCAAAAGCTGCAAAAGCATCAGCACTAAGTACCTCAGCCCATTTGTAACTGTAGTAACCTGCTGCATAACCACCCTCGAAAATGTGCCCAAAAGAACACAACATTGAATCTTCTGGAAGTGGTGGTAAAACAGTAGTAGTCTTGGCTATGCGATGACGCACATCTGCTGGAGTTTCATTGCTACCGGAACGATAGCGGTAGTGTAGTTCTAAATCAAGACTGCTAAGGTGAATTTGCCGTAACATACCAGTACCACTCATATAATTACGCGCCGCTAGCAGTTTTTGATAATAATGCTCTGGTAGGGCTTCTCCAGTTTCGTAATGTTTAGCCATGCCAAACAAAGTGGGTCGCTCATAACACCAGTTTTCCATAAACTGACTGGGTAGTTCCACTGCATCCCATTCTACATTATTAATACCTGCGGCTCCAGCATAGTCAACCTTGGTAAGCATGTGGTGCAATCCATGACCAAACTCGTGGAACAAAGTCTCTACTTCATAGAAAGTCATCAAACTCGGCTTGCCATCTACTGGGGGAGTTTGGTTACATATCAAATAAGCCACAGGCAACTGGATGGCAGCACCATTTTCAGTTTTGGCACGATTGATGCATACATCCATCCAAGCACCACCGCGTTTTTCTGCTGGACGGCTATAGGGGTCTAAGTAGAAGTAAGCGATGGGAGAACCAGTTTCATCGGCTATTTGGAAATAACGGACATCCTCATGCCATACTGGGGCTTTACCATCGGCAGGGGTTACTGTAACACCAAATAGCCGCTTAACAAGTCCAAACAAGCCATCTAGCACTTGGGGAAGGGGAAAATAGGGACGTAATTCTTCAGCCGTAAAGGCAAATTTGGCTTCTCGTTGGCGTTCTGCCCAAAAGCTGATGTCCCAATGTTTTAAATCTTGATATTCTTCTCCATAAGATGCAGCAAAAGCTTGGAGTTCTTTTAAGTCTTTGACAGCAGCATCATAACTGGCCTGGCGTAGTTCTTCTAATAGTGCTTCGACTGCCTCAACATTAGGAGCCATTTTACTTGCAAGGCTCAACTCGGCAAAACTCTTAAAGCCAAGTATATCTGCGAGTTCTTGCCGTAACTCCAAAATACGTACAATTAACGGGTTATTATCTAAATCGCCACTAGAAGCGCGAGTGATATGAGCTTTGTAGAGCTTTTCACGCAAATCTCGACGAGTGCTGTGTTGCATGAAAGGACCGTAGCTGGGGAAGTCTAAAGTAATGCGCCAAGGGCCATTTTCTGGTGTGGCGTTCTCTTCTTTTGCCGCACGTGCAGCTTGGGCAGCTAAACTCACCAAACTTGGTGGTAAACCGTCAATTTCCGCTTTTGTTGTCAGGGTTAAGCTAAAGGCTTTCGTGGCATCAAGTACATGGTTAGAGAATTTGGTAGAAAGTTCTGCCAACTCCATCTGAATGGCGTTAAAACGCTCTCTTACCTCTCCTTTTAAGCCAACACCAGAAAGTTCTGCATCTCGAATGGCGGCTTCTACAATGCGCTGTTGGGCTAATTCTAAAGTTGCCCAACTATCACTGCTACGGAGTGCCTTAAAAGCATTGTAGATGGGTTGGCTTTGACCGAGTTTGTTGATAAATTGTACAACTAGTGGCTGTACGATTTCATGAGCTTCGCGCAGTTCCGGGCTATTTTTAACACCCATTAAATGATTTACCGCCCCCCAACTCCAGGTAAGCCGTTCTGTCAGCTTTTCTAAGGGTTCTACTAAACCACTCCAAGTCGGCTGTACGCTAGCCTCTAAGGTGGCTAGTTGCTGGTCAAGTTCTGCTAGCAACTGATGGAAGGCTGGTACTACTCGTTCTGGTTTAATCTCTGCAAAGGGAGGTAAACCAGTGCCTTGGAGTAAGGGATTATCGGAAATAATGGTACTTGCACTCATGATTTTGTGTGAACTGGGAACGAAAAAAAATCATTGTTGATTTTTATTTATATATCTTCTAATGTAACGATCGCTGTGCTATTTAGTATTGCCATTCTGGCAAAAAGGTAAAAAAAACGATAATTCCTCACAAAAGTATCCCGATATGACCATTTTGTTTAGTTTATGAACACTTGGCATCGGGAACAGAGTGTATTCACCTACCTGAATCTGACTAAAGGCGATCGCAAAAAGACGCGATGGTGTATTATGTCAAACAGTTAACTCGTCCGTCAGCATGGGCGTTACCTTGAAAGCGCAGTTTCAGGCGAAGAATTCCACGTTTTCAAGGTGTGGAAGCATACAAATTAACTGAGCGTCAGCGAGTATCCTTACCAAACCAAAAAAGAAGGCTCCATATTTCCATATTTATGATATTATTTGGCAACTCATCTTTTTACTCGTAAAATCGAAGACAAGATCAAGGTCAGTAGAAAAGAGTCCCTAAATTAATGAATACGTTAATCAGTCAGGGTGGAAAAGCTATCACTAAATTTCAGGTGGTAGACCGGATAAACGATATCGCTTGGCAAGCTCACCAAGGCAGCGTTGCGGCGATTATTCAGCTATTGAACGAAAAGCTAGCCCAGTCTTGTGTCAGAACTAGAGCCATTTTTTCTGATGGTGTCTTACAAATTCTGTGCGAGGCAGCTAAAGTAGAGCAACTAGAGCAATCTCCCCTGGTAGAACAAATCCAGCAAATTCTTGAGTCTATCGCCCCGCGTCACATTCGCCGCGTCAAGATCAACAGTCGGATTGTTCGAGAACAACAATTGCTGTGGTTAAAAGAAATAGATAGCGATCGCGAGAATCAATTGCTTTGGTCACAAGAAATTACATTAATTCAGCCAAATATTGTAAAGCAATTAATTAAAGATTTCACAGAAGCTCAAGCTGAACTAGGAAAACCAAATTATCCTAAAACTCAAGTCTCTCGTCCTTTAGTACTCATTAACAAAGAAAAATACAAAAATAAACCTAAAACAAAGATATTAGCAGCAGCTGGTTTATGCTCACTGTTGTTGCTTAGTTGGGTTGTTTATGCCCAGCTAGGTAATAAACTGAAAAACCTAATACAACCAGAAACTTCCAAATCTTTAGCTACAGAAAATACTAACGATAGGAAAGCCCAAACACCATACCGCGCTCCTAACAATAGCTTTTCTGAGCCATCTGACGATCCATTTCAAATATCTGTGCGAATTGCCAACCAAGCTTCTGCATCTGGCAAAACAGCTACAACGTCAACTCAGTGGTTAGAGATTGCTGCTAAGTGGCAACGGGCTTCAGATTTAATGAGTACTGTACCACAAACCTACAGCCGTTATCAAGAAGCTAAGATTCGTACTCAACTTTATAAAAAATACAGTGAGGCGGCACAGAAAGAAGCCGATAAGAGCAAATCTTAGTTTTTTCTGATTGGAAGACTTCGATTAGTGATTAGTATTCCAATAGTAGGCAATGGATTATTTACTTTACTTATCACGCTTCATCCAAGCGCATAAAACGAATTTCAATGGCTAACGTTTTTCTTAGGGAATAGGAGCAAATTCCCCGCTTGATAATATTAGTTGTACCACCGAATAGGCGCGAAAGGGTTCTGGATAACACATATTTAATTTCTGGATATGTCTATAAAAAAATCGACCTTATTGTGAATAAAGTCGATTGAATCAAGCTGATTCATCCTGTGGTCAATCTAAAATTTAAAATCTAAAAGGTGTATATCCCCTAACTCAGGAGTTCTCCTGTTTCTTGCAGGGAGTGCAAGCGGCGGTAAATACCCTCGTGACGCAAGAGTTCATCGTGGCTACCCACTTCTACAATCTTTCCTTGCTCTAGAACGACAATTTTATCAGCTTCCCTGACTGTGCTTAAACGGTGGGCAATAACGATGGTGGTGCAAGTGCCCTGAATTGATCGCATCGCTAGCTGAATTGAACGCTCAGACTCATAATCTAAACTAGAGGTGGCTTCGTCAAAAATCAGTACGTCTGGTTCCACTAACAACGCCCTAGCAATTCCTAAGCGTTGTCTTTGTCCTCCAGATAACCTGACACCTCGTTCTCCCACAATGGTGTAATAACCTTGGGGTAAGTGCTGCACTACTTCATCGACTCTGGCAATTCTACAGGCTTCCTTAACCTGCTCCAAACTGGCATTCGTTCTGCCATAAGTCAGGTTATCCAAGATAGTACCGTTGAAAACGTCTACTTCTTGGTGAACGATCGCTAGCCTTCGTCTATACTTACCTACATTCAAAGTGCGAATATCTTGACCATCAATCAGAATTTGACCTGCTTGAGGTTCAAAATATCGCAACAGCAATTTCACTAAAGTAGATTTACCAGAACCGGAACGCCCCACTAATGCGACTGTTTGGTATGGCTCAATCAACAAGCTGATATCTTGCAAAACTTGACGGCTGGCATCATATCCAAAACTGACGTGTGACAACTCAACTTTTCCAGTAAATTTATAAGGTGATTCTGTCTGGTTGCTCTCTTCTAAAAGACTAGCTGAATCAGATGCAGTTGGCTCTTGGAGAAATTCGTGAAACCGCAGCATCGGAGAATAACGACGGGCAAAAAGTTCTGCCAAATTGCTAATAGGTTCTAATTCGGCATAAGCCATGCTAGAAAGAGTTAAAGTCATGACAAAATGACCGAGAGAAATTCTACCGTCTACTGTTGCTGCTAGAGTCATACCCAGAATAGTAAATACGCAAAACTGAATTACAGTCCTTTGCCAAGTAGCCAGTTTCGTATAACCTTTGTGGACACGATACTCAACCACCGTTAGTTCGCGATCCAAACGTTGCTTTTGTCGCTTCAGTTCGTTTGCTTCTGTGGCAAATGCTTTCACCGTTTTGATGTTGGTGATCAGTTCAGAATTGCGGCTTTCAGTATTCTCTCCATATTTATCCAGAATAGTTTCGTGCCAAATCAGCTGCTTTAAATCCTTCAAGGTAAAGCTAAGAATAACTACAAAGGAAATCAGATACAAAATTGCAATTCGCCACTCAATTACTAAGATAAAAGCGAAAATTCCCAGCACCCGAACTAGTTTAGGAATCAACTGTCCAGCAATTTCGGGGTATGTAAAAGTGTGGTTAGAAAGACCTCTAGCTATTCTTCCAGCAATGCGTCCAGGGTTATTTTCATCATAAAACTCTAGTGGGAGAGTGAGAATTTTTTCTATGGCTGTTTGGGCTTTCTGCCGACGTAACCTTAAGGTTATACCCCAATGAAACCAATGGGTTAACCAAGGTTGTGTTGGCGCTCTCACCACGGTGACAACGAAAACTAAACCCAGTAATACACTCAAAGATAGAGTTTTAGTAACTGGATAATTAGTGATGTCCGAAAAAGCTGCGATCGCACTTTGAAGTGGTTTATCCAAAGCTTGACCAGACAAAACGTTTAAAATCTGCCCGATCGCATAAGGAACCACCAAATCAATAATTTCGTAAATGCCGGATGCTGCGATACTAAAAACACCCAGCTTCCATTCAGAGCGAAAGTAATTGACAATATCTTGAAATTTGGCCATGATGCACACCGTCCAAGAGCGCGATCGTAAACTTGGAATTTATATACTACAAACGTATTACAAAGTAGTCAAGAGCTAGATGACAAATCACTCTTTGGGAGTAGTTGGTAGTTCTTGAGGGAAAAATTCGAGGCGATAGCGGTAGAGAGCAACTGGTCGAGAATTAGCTTTAAAGTAATCTGGATCTTGGGGTGAAAGATAGACAGCAGTAACTTGATCTGCCTCAATCACTGGATTGGATGTTGAAACTTTATGATAAGCCGTAGTAGATTCTACAGAGTTGAAATAGGGGCGTGAACCGCCTTTAAATAGTTGTTGAAACACTTCTGTAGTGATGAACTTGCCATTAGGGGTAGTTTCTGTGGCGCGTGCAGTCACAATGGAAACTAGTTGGCGACTGCTACGCAAAAACGTAATTTGACGATTAGGTGAATCTGGATCTACTTTGACTAATAACACTGCTTCATCCCCTAAATAAGCTCTTGCCAAATTCAAACTATTAAATGCTCTATCCGCTACTAAGTTTGGGGATTTGTAATCTATCTGAGAAAGTATTTTTAACCTAGCAATAGATGGTTGCTTTTTCACAAATCTTACTACAAAACTCACAGGCTGATTTAGTTGTCGACGATTACCTTCAAACCCTGGTGTTACAATCTCTGGTGCTAAAGGCGCAGCTAAATCTACTAAGGTACTTGTAACTTTCCAATTACCAGCCATCCATTCAGGGTAAACTAAATCACCCGAAGCCGGTTGCACTGAAGTTAGTTTTTCCCATTGGGGAAAATTTGCTAACCTTTGAGACAACTCTCCTGCAAAAGCTTCACCACCCCACAATAGGAAAAAGAACAGCAAGCAAAAACTCCAAATTACCTTCATTACAAGCATTAGCAGTTTTGTATTTAACGTTTATTATTTATCGATTAAAAATTAAGTAATTTTCTGTAAAAAATTAAAACTTTGTAGTGGGATAATTAGCCCTATCCCGAATTATAGTGACAGCATGACATTGGCATTAGGCATGATTGAAGTTTATGGCGTTCCCACTGCTGTGGAAGTGGGAGATGCTATGTGTAAAGCTGCCCGTGTAACCCTTGTTGGTTATGAAAATACTGATTTGGGACGAATTACCGTGTTAATTCGAGGAGTTATAGGCGAGGTGAATGTAGCAGTGACAGCAGGATTAAAGGCGGTGCTGCGAGTTGACGGTGGCGAGGTACTTTCTAATCACATTATTCCCCATCCTCACGAAAATTTAGAATATATTTTACCGATTCATCGCAGCGTTAATATCGAGCAGTTCAGTGCAGATATCCGATTTCCTCCACCCCTATCAGTTTAGCTGTATTAAATTTCTGCTGCTAAAGGTTCCCAAACTTCACCATACTTCTCTTTTAAAGTTTCCCAAGCTTCCACTTGTCCTAGTTCATATTCTCCCGGTTTACCCCATTGTAAAAAGAGGCTTAAAGCAGGCTCCTGTTTATCATCTAAAAACCGGATGGCATAGGTTGTAAAATTACCTCTCTTCGCTTCACCTGTTTCAAATTTCACCTGAGTGATTTTATCCATATTCAAGTGAAACTCAAAGCCTTCGGTGTGCATATTCGCATATTTACCTTTAGGCAATTCTGCATAAAATAACTTTTCTACTTTGCCTCGTGCTTCTAATACAGCAGCGCTGCTAGTAACAATTAAACGCAAAGTTCCCAAAGTCTCGCAAGCTGTTAAAAATTCTTTCAATGTTGTGGTCATTTGTCATTTGTCCTTTGTCATTGATTAAACGATGATTCCTAACTAATGCCCAATGCCCAATGCCCCATGCCCCATTCCCTATTTTTCATATTGTTCATAAGCAGCAACAATACGCTGAACTAGAGGATGGCGCACAACATCTTTTTGGGAAAATTCGCAAAAGGCAATGCCTTCAACGTGTTTTAAAATTTGTAAAGCCACTCCTAAACCCGATTGTTGGTGAAGTGGTAAATCAGTTTGTGTCATGTCGCCTGTAATCACCATCCGCGAACGGAAACCCAAACGAGTCAAAACCATTTTCATCTGAGCGGGTGTAGTATTTTGAGCTTCATCGACAATTATAAAGGCGTTATTGAGAGTGCGTCCCCGCATATAAGCGAGTGGTGCGACTTCAATCACACCGCGTTCCATTAAACTGGGTACTTTTTCTGGGTCGATGAATTCATAAATAGCATCGTAAAGTGGGCGAAGATAGGGATTAACTTTCTGTTGTAAATCTCCAGGCAAAAAACCAAGTTTTTCACCAGCTTCGACGGCAGGGCGAGTTAAAATTAGCTTTTCAACTTGGTTGGCAAGGAGTGCTTGCACGGCGACAACAACAGCGAGATAAGTTTTACCAGTACCAGCAGGGCCAATTCCAAATGTGAGATCGCGTCTGCGGAGTGCGTCGATATATTGGCGCTGGCGGAAGGTTTTGGCACGGACTTGTTCACCCCGGCGACTTTTGGCGAGGACATCTCGCTGTAAATCTTGCAGTTCCCCTTGCCGATCGCTATCTATGGCTTGACGGGCTGTTAAAATATCGGCACTGGAAATAGTATTGCCTTTAATCCAGAGGTCTTCAAGCGATCGCACTAATCGAGAAGCCAGATCAATTTGCCCTTCAGTACCAGAAATCACTAATTCCTGTCCGCGTAGCACTAAAGTAGCTCCTGTTTGCCGAGATAAAATTTTGAGATTTTCTTCTCCATCTCCGCCAAGAGCGATCGCACTGGTAATATTCGGCAGCTGAATTGTTAAGGCACCTGCCATAGTATTTCTTAATTGGTGAGGATCTGTATTTGACAAAGGTTAATTTTTTCTCGCTAACGGCAAAATTATGCTTTTATTACCTACATCTTGAAAAATATTTGCGACAAATTAATCGTCTGTAGGGGGATACAGCTTGCCCATTGGTGTCAACTTAAGGTAAAACTCCTTTAAAACCTCGTTTCCAGCCTCTTGCTGGAAATGCTGCTCTGCCGCGAGTTCGGGAGGCGGCAGCCCCAAGGACGGCATTCCCAGTCGGAGCAGGGGAACGAGACAATATCTAAAAGCTTGTTCTAGGCTAGCTTTCACGTTAAGTTGACATCAATGACAGTTTGCCCTCATCCCCTAACCCCTTCTCCCTATAGGGAGAAGGGGAACTGGAGAATTTACTCCCCTCTCTCATGTTGAAAGAGCAGGGTGGTTTCATACAAGCAGAGAAAAACTAAAACTGGGTTTCAAAGCCTCTCTCCCCGTGGCGGAGAGGAATGGAAGTGAGGGAAAAAACCTGGACACAAAACGAGAAATCAAGACTTATGTATTTTTCTTTTTTCGTATGAAACCACCCTGCCTCTCCCATGTTGAAAGAGGGGCTGGGGGTGAGGGAAAGCTGTACGCTCTTACTGGTGAAGAGTTCAAAAAAAGATTTTTAAATCTTTTTGCTACTTTCCATCTTTATAAAAATTCTGAGCGGAGGTAACAACAACCGCTCAGATTTACTCTCTAGTTTCAACCTAGCGGAGGCGTGGCTTAACAATGGGTTTAGGCCCATCATTTGCACGCGGTTCTCTCTTAGTCGGCGGTGGCGATCGCTCTTCTGTGTCTTCATCAAAAGACATACCCTCGCGGCCCGGCGTGGTGCTGCCGTAGATATCCAGGTATGTTGATTGTCCAGCTGCGGCTGCGGCTGCGGCAATTACTGTGCGAATCGCCTGAATATTGCGTCCCCCTCGACCAAACACTTTTCCTTTATCTGTGCTTTCAAAGGCGATGCGAACCCAAACCCGGTTGAGGGCCTGAGAAATTTCACAATCGACACTTAATGTCTCTGGAGATTCCAAAAACGGCTGCACCAAAAACCGAACCAGCTCAACATAGTTGGGGCTAGCTGTTGGGAGTTTTGTTCCGAAATTATGATGCGGCTGTTGCACTGACCTGCTCAAAAACATTAGCTTTTACTAGAATCCGACGAACGGTGTCAGTGGGTTGAGCGCCTTGTTGTAGTCGCTTGACGATGGCGGGAACGTCTAGTCGCACTTCATCAGTTCTGGGGTTATAAAATCCCAACTCTTCTAAGGGACGGCCATCGCGGCGAGCGAGGTTGTTAATGGCGACAATGCGGTAACTTGCTTCCCGCTTTTTACCGAATCGTTTCAAGCGCAGTTTGATCATGGTTGAAGAATCATTCTCCTAATTGGTAAGTATGCCGAAATGCTAATTTTAGCACTCGTCTAGCCTTTGCTGCTATTAGTCATTAGTCATTAGCAAATTACCAATGCCCAATGCCCAATGACGCCAGTCGCCTCAAGTCGGGAAACCCGCCCACAGCGCTGGCTCCCCAATGCCCAGTAACTAAAGATTGCCAAAGCCTTTTTTCTTTTTATCTTTGGGTTTTTTCTTTTTCGTAGCTGGGGCACCATCATAACCTCGCCATCCGGGGGCTGGGGGACGATTACCAGCACCTGCGAAGGCGTTGCCCATACCCCCACCGCCAAACATTCCCGGCATTCCAGGGAAGCCACCTTGACCCATTTGCTGCATAAGCGATCGCATTTTTTGGAAATCACCCACCAGTTTAGTCACATCTGACTCTCTATAGCCGGAACCAGAAGCAATCCGCCGCCGCCGACTGGGAGAACTAGCTAATAAATCGGGGTCGTGGCGTTCTTGGCGAGTCATGGAGTTAATCATCGCCTCACAGCGCTTTAACTGAGTTTCTCCCTGCTTGAGTTGATCGTCTGAAAGCTTGTTCATCCCTGGAATCATCTTGATCAAGCCTCCCAGAGAACCCATGTTCTTCAGCATCCGCAACTGCTTGAGAAAGTCTGTAAAATCAAACTTCGCTGACAGGATTTTCTCCTGCATTTTCTCAGCATCGGCTAAGTCAAACTCTTCCTGGGCTTTTTCTACCAGGGTTAGCACATCGCCCATACCGAGAATCCGCGATGCCATGCGATCGGGATAAAACGGTTGCAGTGCCTCGACTTTCTCACCCACGCCCACAAACTTGATCGGCGCTCCCGAAATCTTTCGCACCGAAAGCGCAGCACCGCCACGGCTATCACCATCTAACTTGGTGAGAATCGCGCCAGTAATGCCGATCTGTTCATGGAAGGTGCGGGTAAGATTTGCGGCCTCTTGACCAGTCATCGCGTCCACCACCAACAGAGTTTCATGGGGTTGGACGGTTGCTTTGATGTGGGCTAATTCCGCCATCATATCTTCGTCAATTTGCAGGCGTCCAGCAGTATCAATAATTACTGTGTTGACACCTTCTGCCCTAGCGCGTTCTACACCTTGTCGGGCGATTTCTACGGGATCGGCATCGCTTCCTAGTTCAAATACTGGTACGTCAATTTGCTTACCCAACGTCACCAGTTGGTCGATCGCTGCTGGGCGATATACGTCTGTCGCCACCAACAAGCAGCTACGCTCTAATTTTCTCAGATGTAAGGCTAACTTCGCTGTAGCTGTGGTTTTACCAGTACCTTGCAACCCAGCCATGAGAATAATAGTAGGCTGTTCCTCGGCTTCTGCGATGGGAACATTTTCTTCTCCCATCACCTGCACCAGTTCATCATGAACAATTTTGATGAACTGTTGGTCAGGTCGCACGCCGGAAATCACCTCGGCTCCCTGTGCCTTGGCTTCGACTTCGCTAATAAAATCTTTGACTACCTGGAGATTGACATCTGCTTCCAACAGGGCGCGGCGCACTTCGCGCAATGCATCTTGAATGTTGGATTGAGAAATTTTGTCCTGTCCCCGCAGTTTTTTCCAGGCGGATTCTAAACGGTCAGATAATGCATCAAACATAATGTAATTACAGGTAGTTCGCCAATGGAGAATTCTAAACCGCCGATAAATGCGATTTGGAATTTTCGCTAAAGTTTTAACGTGCTATCTACCAGCTTAGTATTTTTCACCGCGACTGTAGCAACCAGATACGGATTGGGGATTGGGGAAGAAGCAGGGGAGCAGGGGAGCAGAGGAGCAGAGGAGAAGTTGCAGTAAGTTTTTCCCTCAGCAAGAACAGCACCCCGCCCCTCTGCCTCTTTTCTATAGTGGGAATTGGGGACTCTGATGATTGAATATTGGCTACTGCTGCGATCGCTAGTTCGTAATATTATCAGTTAGGTAGCTATGGTAGCCAAGATGTCGCAGCGAATCAAAGTATACTCATACTCGATATACCACTCGTCAAATTCATATATTGGTATCGCTCTTGCCGAAAAAGCATTGCAGGGTTTACCTGTTGATATTGAACGACGACCAATCTATATACCGAAGGAACGCGGGATAAAGGTAGCCGACTTACAAGGACGAAGTGAAAGCGCCCTATTATCGTCGTATCACAAAGAAGATTGTCTGCGATGGGCAAAAAAGTACGGTATTGAAATTCGGCTCAAGGAACTTGAAGAATTTGGTAGGTGGATCAAGCGCTGGGAGAAAATGAAGTTTGGTCGTGAAGAACTTCCCGCGAGAGCGTATTACGCTGCTTGTGGAACTGGGAAAGAGCATCTGCTTGATGCCGCCTTCTTTCGAGCGTCGTATATTGACCTACTTGATGTCAACGATGAGTCTGTGATTAAGAAAGTTGCAAATGATGTTGGGCTGAATGGCGATCGCATTCTTGAGTTAATCTACGGGGAAGCAGCTAAACAAGCAGCAATGGCAGCTTTGGCAGAATATGAGCAGTTTGGTTGTCCTGGAGTACCAACCTGGGTAGTGGAAGGTGAAAGATTTTGGGGAAAGGATCGTGTCGATTGGGTAACTGAAAAGGTAAAACAATTATGTAATACTGCCGTGACCAAAACAGTAATAAATGCTGAGTAAAAAAGTGATAATTTTCAGGTTAACTGGTAAAAATCATCACTTTAAGTCTTCGCTTATACTTGGTCTAATATCATGTCCGGTTAAAGACTTATCATTAAGACCGCTCCAGAGGCAGAGGGGCAGAGGTGCAGAGGGGATGGGTTTTTGGGCTTTCTGCATAGAGAAAGGGAATTATAACTAATTAGCCGGACATGATATAACACCTGGACTATTAGAAGCGCACAGCTAACTGTGCGCCCCTATGAATCACCTATATTCCACCCTACAAAAGATATCGGGTTATGAAATCCAGATTATTTAGTAATGATTTAGGTTAATGCCAGCTTCTTTTGCCATTGCTTCTAACCCATTAATTTGTAGGGTTTTAATTGCTTTGGTAGACAACTTTAATCTCACCCAGCGATTTCCAGCTTCCCACCAAACCCGCTTGTTTTGCAGATTAGCGTGCTGAAGGCGTTTAGTACGGCGGTGGGAGTGGGAAACAGCAAAAGCGTTATTTGCCTTCTTACCAGTTAGTTCACAGCGACGGGACATAGCAAGTATCTCCAGATTGTTATTTTAATACAGCCTTTCCATTTTAGGTCTTAGGCAGCAGAAGTAGGGAATGGGGAGTTGAGGGAGATGGGGGAGATGAGGGAGCATGGGAAGAATAACTATTAAACAATTCCCCATGCCCAATGCCCAATGCCCCACTCAGCACTATTTACTTGCTTGTTCCGTCAGCTTGGTGAGTACCTCATTCGATCGCTCGACGAAGGATTTCATTCCCTCAGCGTCAAATCCTTTCTGAGACATCAGCGCTAAATCGTAAACGTGTTGGCAAATCAAGTTGACTAATTGATCTGTAGGCGATTGACCATCACCTTGAATAATACTACCTTGGTTCAGATTTGCCAGATTTTGAATCAGCGGGTGAGCAGTATTCACCAGCAAAATGTGGTCTTCGGGGAACTCTGCTGACTGCTGCTGCATCATGGCGTTCATTTCGCGCAGGCGGCGGAGAATCTCTGGTAAAAGCACGATCGCAGGTGGCGTTCCTTGAGGATCGTCTGATTTCAAAGCTTCGGTACGGATGTTGAGTTTGGGTTTGTTGAGAGATTTCTCAAATAACTCTTTAATCGTCTCACTCCGAGTTTTGTTCGTCTTAGGATCAACAATTTCCGTAGCTTTGTCTTGTTCTAGCAGGGTATTATCTAAATCTGAGTCTACTCGCGTAAACTTGACATCCTGATATTCCCGTTCTAGGAAGTTGATAAAGTGGGTGTCAATGAAGGAGTCCATAAACAGGACTTCCAAACCTTGATTTTTGTGCAGTTCTATGTATGTAGCTTGGGTTGCTCCATCGGTGCTGTAGAAAACCCGGTTTTCGTGGCGTTCTTTGTTACGTTCTAGATACTCTTTCAGCGTAGTATAGGGAGCGCTGGGTGCTGAGTTCTCAGAACTGGGTGAAGGAGTGACATCTTGCCAAGCATCCCCGTCTGAAGACTGGACTTCAACCACTGGCGTTTCAGCAGCAACTTTTTCTGTCAACTTGGCGGTGGTGCGGAAGACGATGATATCTTCGATTTGTTTTTTGAATTTTTCGTCGTTGAGAACGCCGAATTTTACAAAAGTACCAAGGTCTTTCCACGCGCTAATGTATTGTTCACGATTATCGCGGAAAAGTTCTTTGAGGCGATCGCCTACTTTTTTGGCAATGTAGTCACCAATTCTCCGCACGGTGCGATCGCCTTGCAAGGCACTGCGCGATACATTTAGGGGAATATCGGTGCTATCAATTACACCCCGCATCGGCATCAGAAATTGCGGGATAATTTCTTCGCAGTTGTCGCTGACAAAAACTTGATTGCAAAATAGCTTGATCTGTCCTTTCGTAACATCTACATCCGGTTTCATTTTCGGGAAATACAGAATCCCATTGATGATAAAGGGATAGTCAGTATTTAGATGTACCCATAACAAAGGTTCTTCCTGAAAAGGATACAGATAGCGGTAAAACTCTAAATAATCTTCTTGAGTAAGATTACTCGGAGACTCTCGCCACGGTGCTTTTTGCTTATTTACTACTTCGCCATCTAGTTTAATCGGGACTGGCAAAAAGTCACAGTATGTCTTGACAAGATTCTTAATTCGTGCAGATTCGAGAAATTCCTCTTCTTCCCCTTGCAGGCTGAGAGTAATAGTAGTACCGCGAGTTGTTCGGGAAGATTCTTCGAGAGTGAAAGCTGGAGAACCATCACAAGACCAGTGAACCGCCTGCGCCCCTTCTTGGTAAGATAAGGTATCAATTTCTACCTTTTGCGCCACCATGAAGGAAGAGTAGAAACCAAGACCGAAGTGGCCGATTATCGGTTGATCTGATTTGCCTTCATACTTATGAATAAATTCTTCAGCACTAGAGAAGGCAACCTGATTGATATATTTCTTAACTTCATCTGCGGTCATCCCGATACCATTATCGGAGATGGATAGGGTTTTCTTATCTTTGTCAATGGCAAGTTCAATTTCTGGTTCGCCAATGTCTCCAGCATAATCGCCAGCGCGGGATACCATTTTTAGCTTTTGGATGGCGTCTACAGCGTTGGATACCAGTTCCCGCAAGAAGATTTGGTGATCTGAATAGAGCGACTTCTTAATGATCGGGAAAATATTCTCAGTATGAATACTGATAGTGCCTTGTTCTAGCATAATTGGTAGTTTTCGATGTTAGTATCTGAAACGATGATAGTAGGTAATACAACCTAGCCATCTGTTTTCCAGGATAAACCCGGAGAACACAGAAGGGCATGATACCAATTAGGATTTTAAAAGCATAGCTTAGGCGAGCGCTCGTTTTTTGAGCATTGTTTGCCGCCATTTTCTGATTCGGATTCCCCTACTTACGACTCCCCACTCCCCACAGATTGCTGTTTAAGTATTACTAGAATTCTTTTCCAACACCAAAAAATAATGGTATGGATAAGTGGGATCGATAAATTCTTGCTTAACAGTTAACCCAGCTTTGGCAACAGAGTTTAAAATCCGCGTTTTCGGATATCCTTTTAAACCCATTTCCCAGCAGTGTTCGTCACAGACTGGCGTTGTACTCCAGAATTTTGGGACATTGAATAGTAAATGCCTTGGTCTGCCAGAGAAAGAGGTTTTGACCTGAAAGGAGAGGTATTGAGTGCAATAGGGAATCGAAATCACCAAAAATTTCTTGGTTGCAATAGCGAGTTTTCTCAATGCTTCTTCTGACTGTTCGTAGGGGAAGTGTTCCAGAACTTGAAACAGGACAATTGCATCAAATTTATCTTTTGGTAAGGAAAAATTTGTAGTCAAATCCAAAATTATTTCTGGCTTGAGGCTGGGGTCAACATCAGCAGTAGAGACGTTGTATCCATTATTCTTCAAAATGTCTGTTAACAGAGAATTAAAAATCCCAATTTCCAGAACGTTTTTTACCTGATTACCCAGCGAAAAAATTAGACGCAACTGGTGATGGTAACTGATGAGGCGATTTTTTGATAAATATTCTGAATTTCTAATATCTAACGAGCTGATGAGTTGCATAAATAAGCCTACCTAAGCTGAGAGATTAATAAATTTGGTGGGTATACAACTACAGGATTCCCGGAACAATCATCAAAGTAACAGTACCTTGTTTCGTTTGTATACAATACATCTCCTAGAAGGCTACGGTGTACACACATCTTGGTAATGAAGCCCAAACCCTGGATTTACCCGCCTTAATCCCCCCTTGTAAAGGGGGGAAATATCCGGTTCTCCCCTTTGCTAAAGGGGGAAACATCCGGTTCTCCCCCTTAGCAAGGGGGAGTTAGAGGGGGTGAGAAGGACTTGTTTGTATACACACCGTAGCCTAGAAGGAGAGAGGCTTTGAAGGGGGATCTTCGAGGGCAAAATATCACTAACACCAAGCGTATTGGGTTAACGAGTAGGATTCTACGCGCTAAAGTATTTGGCTAACGGGTGATAGGTAATAATCGCAGTGGTAGACTGTTCTGGATAAAGTTGTTCGCTTTCATCCATATACAAGTTAATCCTGTCAGTCTGCAATAACTCCAGTTGCTTGTACTGGTCTTGAATATTTGGACAAGCTGGATACCCAAAACTATACCGCGAGCCACGATAGCGTTGTGCTAATATATCCCGAATATTGTCAGGTTCTTCAGCAGCAAAACCTAACTCCCGGCGAATTCTGGCATGTGTCCATTCAGCTACAGCTTCCGCCACCTGCACCGCCATGCCGTGGAAATACAGATAATCGGTGTATTGATTGGCAGCAAACAGCTTTTGAGCGAACTCTGTGGCAATTTCCCCTACAGTCACCGCTTGCATTGGGAAGACATCAATAATTCCCGACTCCTTCGGTGCAAAGAAATCTGCTATGCATAGCCGCCTTAACGACTTTTGTCTGGGAAACTCGAAAGTTGCAACCTGTTGTGATTGGTTCTCTGAGTCATATATATGTAGAGAATTCCCCTCAGATTGACAAGGGAAATACCCATAAATCACCTGGGGATGTAACAGATTCTCTTCAATAATTCGCTGTTTCCAACTTTCTAAAACTGGGTAGACTTTCTCAGCTAAGAAATCCTGATATTCTTCCTTAGATTGTTCCTTTGGTTTGCGGAATTGCCACTGTCCAGCAATTAAAGCTTGTAAATCCAAATGCCAGAATATTTCCTCAATGGGAATATCACTAGGCTGCAATAACTTCGTTCCCCAAAAAGGCGGTGTGGGACGTTCAATATCTACAGCCACAGCTTCGGAACGTCTCGTATCTACTACTTTTGGTTCAGCAGATGTTTCTTCAGCAGTTGTAGCTTTTGGTTCTTTGTTACCATTTGTCGAAACTTCAGCCGTTTCGACTTCGTTCAAAAATCCCTGCAAATCTTCCCAGTTATTAGTTGCCTTTGCTGGCATTAATTTATCCATGAAGTGCAAGTCAGAAAAGGCATCTTTGCCATAAACAACTTTACCTTTGTAGGTATTTTGGCAATCTTCATACACAAACTTGGGAGTCAGCGCCGCACCACCTAAAATTACAGGGACACTAATTCCTTTTTCGTTGAATACCTCCAAGTTCTCTTTCATGAAGGCGGTGGATTTTACCAGCAAACCACTCATGGCTATACAATCAGCTTTATTCTGTTCGTAAGCATTGATGATGTTTTCGACTGGCTGCTTAATTCCCAGGTTAATCACCTTGTAGCCGTTGTTAGACAAGATGATATCCACCAAGTTTTTACCAATGTCGTGGACATCGCCTTTAACTGTGGCAATGATAAAGGTTCCCTTAGCATTGTTGCCTGATTCTGATTTTTCCATGAACGGTTCTAGAAACGCTACCGCCGCTTTCATGGTTTCCGCAGATTGCAGAACGAAGGGTAGCTGCATTTGTCCAGAACCGAATAATTCCCCGACAACTTTCATCCCATCTAGCAAGAAGGTGTTGATAATTTCTAAGGGGGGATGTTCTTCTAAGGCTTTTTTCAAATGTTCTTCTAAACCTATGCGTTCGCCGTCGATGATATGGCGTTTGAGACGTTCTGGGATGGGGAGACTTTCATCTAAGGAGCGATCGCGTTTTGTTGTCACTCCAGCAAAGGCTGTGGTAAGCTCTCCCAAGGGATCATAAACGCAAACATTACCATCAAATTTCCGTTCATCATAAATCAACTGACGACAGATTTCTTGATGGCGTTCGTCAATCTTTGAGAGCGGTAAAATCTTGTTAGCGCTGACAATGGCTGCATCCATTCCCGCCGTCGTCGCTTCGTGCAAAAAGACTGAGTTTAGAACCATCCGCGAGGCTGGATTCAAACCAAAGGAAATATTGGAAACACCCAAAATCACATGACATCCAGGTAATCCTTCACGAATCCGCCGGATGGATTCAATGGTGGCTTTACCGTTTTCTCGGTCTTCTTCAATCCCGGTAGAAATTGGTAACGCTAGGGTATCAAAGAATATTTCTGTGGGTGGTATGCCAAATTCTACAGCTTGACGGTATGCACGCTCTGCGATCGCAAACTTTTTGTCTGCTGTCCGTGCCATTCCATCTTCATCGATAGTACCAATGACTATACCAGCACCGTACTTCTTCGCCAACTCCAGCACTTTCAAAAAGCGCGGTTCCCCATCTTCGTAGTTGGTGGAATTCAGCAAACACTTACCACCGGCAACCTTTAAACCCGCCTCCATCTTTTCCCATTCTGTGGAATCGAGCATTAAAGGCAGTGTGACATTATTAACAATGCGCGAAACTAATTCGTGCATATCCCGTACACCGTCACGTCCCACATAATCGACGTTGACATCAAGGATATGTGCGCCTTCTTTTACTTGCGCCCTCGCCATTGAAACGAGTCCATCCCAATCTTCGGCATTTAGCAAATCGCGGCACTTCTTGGAACCACTGGCGTTAAGACGTTCGCCAACAATCAAGAAGGAATTATCTTGGTCGTAAGGCTGAGTGGTGTAAATTGATGCTGCCGCTGGTTCTAAGCTAGGTTGTCTAATTTTTGGCTTCAGGTCTTTAGCAAGTTCTGCCAATTGTTGAATGTGTTCTGGACGCGTCCCACAGCAACCCCCGATCACTTGGACACCCAAATCTTCAACAAAATGCATCAATGACATCCGTAATTCCAACGGTGTCAAGCGGTAGTGCGCTTGACCGCCGACGTTTTCAGGTAAACCCGCGTTGGGAATACAGGAAACGATGAAAGGTGAATGTTCTGCCAGATACTTGATATGTGGTTTCATCAAGTCTGGGCCTGTGGCGCAGTTTAGACCGAGAATATCTATTGGGTAATGTTCCAGAATTGTCAGCACAGCGCTGATTTCTGAACCAACCAACATTGTGCCCATGCTTTCCATTGTCACAGACACCATCAACGGCCGGCGATCGCCTTTTTTGGCAAACACTTCTTCAATACCATTCAGCGCCGCCTTAATTTGCAGCACATCTTGGCAAGTCTCCACCAGAAATAAATCCACACCACCATCCCACAGCGCCTCTGCTTGTTGAGCAAAAGTAGCTTTCATGGTGTCAAAGTCAATATGTCCCAAGGTAGGGAGTTTCGTTGTCGGGCCGATGGAACCTGCCACAAACCGGGGTTTTTCTGGCGTGGAAAATTCCGCAGCCACACGCTTGGCCAATTCGGCGGCTGTCTTGCTGAGGTAGTAGGCTTGGTCTGCCAAGTCATATTCTGCCAGCACCAGGGACGTACTACCAAAGGTATCGGTTTCAATCACATCAGCACCAGCAGCGAGAAAGTCGCGGTGAACCTTAGCGACAGCTTCGGGGTTCGTGTGGACTAAGTATTCGTTACAACCTTCATACTGTGGGCCACCGAAGTCTTCAGCAGTCAGGTTTTGGGTTTGGAGGTTGGTTCCCATCGCCCCGTCGAAAACGAGGACTGGGCTATCTGGACTACGCAGGCGTTCAAGGAAAGGATGAGTCATATTTTCCTAGAATAAATGAGGAAATCAAGTGAGTCTTGTGATACTCCACTTACTTTATTATTTTCTCAAATTGTGATATTTTGGGCACCTTTTAATAAAGTCAGTTTTGCTGAAACTCACCATTCGCTTATTTTGACCTGATTTATCAAGGTTGGCGACGACAGAATTATGCAAAAGCGCCCTCATATCATGTCTGCTTGATTGCTTATTAAACCCGAAGAACCCCACCCCGCCAAAGCTACGCTTTGTCTCCCCTCCCCGCAAGCGGGGAGGGGTTGGGGGTGGGGTGTAATGACTGTGGTTAGCATAACTAAATTATGCGGGTATGATATCACTCTAGAGTCGCTGGCTCACAAACAAAGCCATAAAAATGTTGGGTTGAGGAACGAAACGCAACCTACATTGGAGTTATTTTTTAGGCAAAACCTACATAGTATTGACATAGGTGGGGTTTCACTGAATTCTACACATAGTCAGATGAAATACTTTCGCCAAGTTTCCTATCTTAGGATCACAACTTAGAGTTGTCACTCCGTTCAGCTCAAAGATGGAAAAAACACCAGGAGTATAACTTGAGTCCTACTATGGATTTAATTTCTTTGTTCAATCTAAATACATTTATTGAATTATTACTGGGGATTAGTTTGAGCGCGGCGGCTGGCTTTCGAGTATTTGTACCACTGCTAGCATTGAGTGGGGCTTCAGTTTTTGGACATTTAGATTTGCCGACTAACTTTGATTGGCTGGAAACACCTCAAGCTGTAATTGTATTTGCAGTCGCTTGTTTGCTGGAAATTACCGGTTATTACATTCCTTGGTTGGATCATCTGCTGGATATTGTTGCCACACCTGCGGCATTTATCGCCGGGACAATCGTAACAGCATCTGTTGCTCCAGAGATGAATCCACTCGTGCAATGGACGTTAGCTTTAATTGCAGGTGGTGGAACCGCAGGATTAACTAAGGGATTAATGAATACATTGCGGATAAGTTCTACAGGCGTTTCAGGTGGATTAACTAATCCAATTGTGTCAACCATTGAGTTGGTCATCGCAATTGCACTGTCTGTGCTGGCGCTAGCTTTACCAGTGGTAGCAGGAGTGATTGTGATTGGTTTTCTAATAATAGCTATTCAAAGAATCTGGAATTTCTTCTTCAATAAACCATCTTCTCAAATTAATGAAACTGTCTCTCCATCAAGAGAATTGGGATAAGTACTTATGGATTTGTTTTATAGGTGCTTAGGCGTAGCCCGTCGTAGACATCGCAATTATAAAGCGATCGCTATTAGTGTTAGTGCCAAAGTTCAGGAGAATCGTAGGTTGGGTTGAGGAACGAAACACAACATCACCGCGCTGTAAGTTCATCAGCAAATACTTCGTCGTAAATGTCATTCTCAGGACTTACCCAATCCTGATAAGCCTGAGATTCAACAGTAGGATTAACAGATTTTTCCCCATTCTTGAAAGAAAGAGCTAAATCTAGCAATGCTGATAACTGCTCATCATTCAGTTGTTCAATCAAACTTAGAAGTTCTTGACGAATACTCATGGAATTACCGACTGCTAACTATATTCAATGTATGTCATAAGACGATCGCCTGTAGCGTTAATGGTGCGTAGGCGTAGCCCGTTGTAGACATCGCAATTATAAGATGGACAATGTGTATCAGGCTGTCTCACTCGCCTGAGAAGAAAATTTAGTCAGCATCCAACATTTTAGACTTGAAGTAATGGAACATAGTTCAGAGAAGGGATAAAATCTGGAGGTTGCCTTGAGCATTGTACAAACTGCCACCGAAAAAATGCGGTCACTCCCACCAGAGAAGCAACAAGAGGTTTTAGATTTTATTGAGTTTCTACAAAGTAAGTTAGCACAACAAAATATTAACCAAGAACAGCAGGAGCCTATTTCATTTTTGACAGCTGCTCAACAACTTGCTGGTTGTGTTGACGGTGGCCCCGGTGATTTGGCTACGAACAAACAATATCTTGAAGGTTTAGGAAGTGAATGAAGCAGCGAGTCATCATCGATACAGGGCCATTAGTAGCATTTATTAATCGCAGAGAGCATTTTCATGCCTGGGTAATCAACACCTTAGCTACAATTGGGCAACCTTTACTTACTTGTGAAGCTGTAATTGTCGAGACTTGTTTTTTGTTACGGAATATTTACGGTGGTCAAGAAGCGGTGATGTCTTTGCTCAGTGCCGAAAACATCTTAATTCCAATGCGCTTAAGTGAGTCACGTCGCTTCGCTCCGAATTCAAAATTCAAAATTCAAAATTCAAAATTCTTATCCCCATAAATAAATTTAGGGGCTTGAAATAAGGACACATTATTTCTCGTGCTTCGCATCTCGAAATAAATCTTTTTTCTTGTCCATAAATTAATTTAGGGGCTTGTATCATGAGTCTGTTTTGGTCAGCAGCAGAGATTGAAGAATTATTGCGGCGATATCAGTCGGTTCCAATGTCGTTAGCAGATGCGTGTTTGGTGAGGATGGCACAACTGTATCCTGAAAGTGAATTGCTCACATTTGATAGCGATTTTAGGATTTATCGCCAGAATCGTAATCAATTGATTTCTGTGATTATGCCAAAGGATGTGTGAGCAATCGGGGTAAGCTAAAATGCCTAAAGTCACGAGAATGCATTCTTCATGAGCGAATTTTGAATGAGCAAATGCGAACAAGATTGTTGATTCGCTAACGAGTCTTTAATACTCGTGAACGAGTCTTTTAGCTCTGTTAATGTTTTATACTCGTGGACGAGTATTTAAACTCCGTTAATGAGTCTTTTATACTCGTGGACGAGTATTTGAACTCCGTTAATGAGTCTTTTATACTCGTGGACGAGTATTTGAACTCCGTTAATGAGTCTTTTATACTCGTGGACGAGTATTTGAACTCCGTTAATGAGTCTTTTATACTCGTGGACGAGTATTTGAACTCCGTTAATGAGTCTTTTATACTCGCTGACGAGTCTTTTAGCTCCGTTAATGAGTGTTTTATACTCGTGAACGAGTATTTGAACTCCGTTAATGAGTCTTTGATACTCGTGGACGAGTCTTTTATACTCGTGAATAAGTGAATGTTATTGCAAGGGTTGCGATATCTACGACGGGCGTAGATGCAGCACCCTGCTAATTTAAACATTACAGCCGTTTTTACGCAGATAAACACACTAATTCAGTCTCTAAAACTTGGTTACGATATACTACTTTAGTAAATATCACTACAAAGTTGGTGAGGTTTGCAGGTGACAAACGAAGAAGTGTTGCAAATTATTGAACAAGCTGCTAGGGAAAAAGCAACGGAGCTATATCTCAATAACAATCAACTCAGCAGCCTGCCGCTAGAAATCAGCCAACTCTCCAACTTGAAAACGCTATCTCTCTATAACAATCAACTCAACAGCCTACCGCCAGAAATCAGCCAACTCTCCAACTTGACAAGGCTGTACCTCGATAGCAATCAACTTAGTAGCCTGCCGTCAGAAATCAGCCAACTCTCCAACTTGACAACGCTATCTCTCTATAACAATCAACTCAGCAGCCTGCCGCCAGAAATCAGCCAACTCTCCAACTTGACAACGCTATCCCTCTCTAGCAATCAACTTAGCAGCCTGCCGCCAGAAATCAGTCAACTCTCCAACTTGACAACGCTATCCCTCTCTAGCAATCAACTCAGCAGCCTGCCGCCAGAAATCAGCCAACTCTCCAACTTGACAACACTACTGCTCGATAGCAATCAACTCAGCAACCTGCCGCCAGAAATCAGCCAACTCTCCAACTTGACAACGCTATCCCTCTCTAGCAATCAACTCAGCAGCCTGCCGCCAGAAATTAGCCAACTCTCCAACTTGACAACGCTATCCCTCTCTAGCAATCAACTTAGCAGCCTGCCGCCAGAAATCAGTCAACTCTCCAACTTGACAACGCTATCCCTTTCTAGCAATCAACTCAGCAGCCTGCCGCCAGAAATCAGCCAACTCTCCAACTTAACAACGCTATCCCTCTATAACAATCAACTCAGCAGCCTGCCATCAGAAATCAGCCAACTCTCCAACTTTACTGAGCTAAACCTCGATAACAATCAACTCAGCAGTCTGCCGCCAGAAATTAGCCAACTCTCCAGCCTGACAACGCTATCCCTCTTTGATAATCCACAATTAACCTCGCCACCGCCTGAGATTGTCAAGCAAGGAACGCAGGCAATTTTAAACTATCTTCGGAAACGGTTAGAAGGTAGCCAACGGCAGTGGATTTCTAAACTGCTAGTCGTCGGTGAAGGAGGAGTGGGTAAAACATGCTTATTAAGAGCATTACGCGGTAAAGAGTTCGACACCCAGGAATCCACCACTCACGGTATTGAAATTAAATCCCTGCAATTAACCCATCCCACCGAAACCAATGTCACCATGCAGCTGAACACCTGGGACTTTGGCGGACAGGAAATATATCATGCTACCCATCAATTCTTTCTCACCAACCGTTCCCTATTCTTACTCGCCTGGAATGCTCGACTAGGATTTGAGCAAGGTAAACTCTACTATTGGCTGGATACTATCAAAGCCTTAGCCCCAGAATCCCCAATTTTACTCGTCGCCACCCACATCGACGAGCGAGATGCAGACCTTCCCCTGGCTGAGTTACGCCGCAAGTACCCCCAGATTATTGAACACTGTAAAATTAGCTCTAAAATCAGTCTTGGCGTTGAAGAACTGCGGCAAGCAATTGCTGAAGCAGCCGCTAAGTTACCCCTAATGGGCGAAATCTGGCCTACCACCTGGCTAAATGCTGCCAATGCCATCCGCACCCAGCCAAAAAAACAAATCACACCTCAACAATTGTGGGAGATCATGGCTGAGTCCCAAGTTGCTGACATCAGCAAGGAAGTGCTGGCGCGATGGCTGCATGAATTAGGTGAGATTCTTTACTTCCAAGACAACGAAGAACTTAACGATACCGTTATTCTCAAGCCCCAGTGGGTAACTGAATATATCAGCAAAGTGCTGGAAAGCGAAGACGTAATTAACCGCAAGGGCATTTTCACTCGTCAAGAAATGGCTCAACTTTGGCGCGACTTAGAGCCATCCATGCACGACCACTTTTTGCGCCTCATGGAGCGTTTTGACCTTTCCTACCGCACTCAAGAAAAGCGGGAACCCAGTCTAGTTGTGGAACGTTTGCCCCTCGATGCGCCTAATTATGAACAGAAATGGCAGCAAATTAAACAAACAAGTAAGTGCCATGAAATTTCGATGAAATTCCAACTCAATACCATTCCTGCGGGTATTCCCACTTGGTTTATTGCGCGTCAACACCGCTTCACAACTGGCATTCATTGGCGTAACGGTGTCTTATTTGCTTATGAGCAAGAACATTTAGCATTAGTGGAAGCTGTTAAAAGCGATAGATATTTACAATTAACAGTCCGGGGAGCATACCCCCAGAATTTCTTTGCATTACTCAAAGATGGTATCGAACTACTTCTGCGAAGGTTTCCCGGATTAGACATTCAACGCAAAATTCCCTGTCTTGGTCATAATGGTCAACGATGTACCCACGAGTTTGACTATGAACAAGTACAACAGCGATTCCAAAGAAATAAACTAACAATTGAATGCCCAAAAGCTACAGAAGATGAAGATGTATCAGTAATAGAACTCTTGCAGGGATTAGATTGGACAAAAGGAGATGCAATTTTAGACAGCCTGAAAGATTTAAGTAATAAAGTTGATAAAAGTAATGATGAAATGAAAGATAAACTAGATAATCTTCTAAAACTGACGCAACGGGAATTTACCAAAGCCTTCCGCCGCGAACAAGCAATCATAGATTCTCATTGTCCCAATGTCTTTGTGCTGCGTCCTCATGGCTCTAAAGCTTGGCAAAAGAATCTAACTGGACAGAAATTAGATTTACAACTCTATTGCCAAGCACCGGGCTGTTGGCATCCCACCCAAGAAGGCGGTTTATATGAAATAAATGAACCTGCCAAATGGCTGAGGGTAACTGCACCTTATATTGGTAACTTATTCAAAGTCTTGAGATATGCCGCACCGATAATTGGCCCTTGGCTGGGTGTGGTAGATCCCAAAGAATATGAAACACTATTTAAAAACGATTTAGAACTATTTAAAGAACTAGCAGCAAAATTACCTGAACTCAAAGAATCTGAAGATTTAGAATTAGTAGACAAAATTGCTAGAGGTGAAGATTTAGATCCAGAACGCGCTGATGGTGCAGCTTTGCGTGCTTTGCGTCAATTTTTAGAAGAGAAAGATCCCCAGCAGCACTGGGGTGGATTAAAGAACGTTTTGACTCCAGAGGGACATTACCTGTGGCTATGCGAACACCACGCATTAGAGTATAAACGCTAACCATATTAGATTTGAGATTGCGATCTTGAATTGTAGAGAAACAATTCATCAACTATTCCCTAAACCAGTAGCAATAATTTTGAAAGCATTTAAATAGTTCCCAAGACAGAGGAACCATCTAAAACAATTACTTAGGATTCCCATATATACTAATAGCGTATATTTGACTAGAATTAAGGTATTATAGCGATTATTATTTGGATACCATAAGCGGTAGGGGTTTACAGAAGTGCGCCTCTACGACTGACACGCCAGTTTAGCTATAAATTAATATCTACGGTTTTACGGGTATTAGAAAAATGAAGTTTACAGACTGGGTGACTAGGGTGCTACTAATCTGGCTGATGTTCGCCACTCTAATTGTAGTGCTGCTAATTGGACGAGCAACAAAATTACACAACAATCCGACAATATCCCGTACATCCAATCCACAGGTTACAGCTTTCAGTCAATATCCCCAGGCGCAATTCCAATTAGCGAAAGAGCCAGAGAAGAAATTTCAAAATGTTATCAAGTCCCCAGTCAAGACTAACAAACCTGTAGCAAGGTATGTAACCACTCAAGCTTTTGCACAGTACAGACCTAATTATCAAGTTGCTTCGGTTGACCCAAGTAACTATGGAGAACGGTACGTTCAAGATGTTAACGGCGTAACTCTCCACAACCAACCGATTATCGTCCTGCATGAAACTGGTTATTCTGCTTCCAGCGCAGTTAATTTCTTTCAAGTAGCCCATAACGATGAAAGTGTGCAAGCAAGTTACCACGCTTTAGTCAAGTTAGACGGAACAGTAGTTTATCTAGTACCGCCAGAAAAGCGGGCTTTTGGTGCAGCTAACTCAGTATTTGAGAGTTCCGAGGGAGTGGAAACTGTGCAGACTAATCCGAATTTGCCCGCGTCTGTGAATAATTTTGCTTATCACGTTTCTTTGGAAACACCGCCAGATAGTTATGACAGTAGCAGCGAACAAACCCATAGCGGCTATACGGAAGCTCAATATCAGTCTCTTGCTTGGTTAATTGCTCAAAGTCAAGTCCCAGATCATCGCATCACTACACACCATTTAGTAGACCGTTCTGGTAAAAAAGTTGACCCGATAAATTTTGATGGTCATAAATTTCTCAGCTTACTTAATACTTATCGTCAGGTTAGACCAATCTATCGAGTTAGTAAATAATTTATTCAATCTTGTAGGGTAGGCGTCTTGCCATATTTTGCCCTCACCCCCAGCCCCTCTCCCAAGTTTGAGCTACGGTGTATACACAAGTCTGAAATAGTTTACTCACCTGGTTTTTCGCGTCAGTTTTACCCCACCCTAACCCTCCCCTTGGAAAGGGGAGGGAAATAGATTCCTGTTTCCACCCTTTCCAAGGGGGGATTAAGGGGGGTAATTTGACTTGTGTATACACCGTAGCTCCCAAGTGTGGGAGAGGGGAGCAAATTCTCTAGTTCCCCTTCTCCCAGTCTTGGGAGAAGGGGTTAGGGGATGAGGGCTGTCTTTAATTTTGAGTTGTTAACTTGCCCAAGAAGGCGCGATCGCGTCAAAATAAGAGTTAAGACGCTGTAATCTAACTTAACAATGACCATAACGCAGCTTGAGCAAACTCTTTCCCCTCAACCAATACCGCCAAATGAGCTGGGATATGAATATGATTTGGTAATTGTCGGCGGTGGGATTATTGGGTTAACTCTAGCCTCTGCTTTAAAAGATTCTGGTTTGAGTATTTTGCTAATTGAGGCGAAAGTGGCATCAGTGGCGGTAGCGAAGGGACAAGCTTATGCAGTTCATCAGCTTTCGTCGCTAATTTATCAAGGAATTGGTGTTTGGGACAAAATGTTGCCGCAAATCGCCAAGTATTGCCGAGTTCGTCTTTCGGATGCCGATTATCCCGATGTGGTGGAATTTACCACAGATGATATAGATACAGCAGAGTTGGGTTATGTGGCGGAACACCAAGCGCTGTTGGAGCCGTTGCAAGAGTTCGTCCAAGATTGTCCAAATGTGACTTATCTGTGTCCGGCGGAAGTGGTAAATACGCAATACCAGCAGAATATAGTCGCCATTGATATTAAAATTGCCGATCAATTAAAGACAGTCAAGAGCAAATTAGTTGTAGCCGCAGATGGATCGCGATCGCCAATTCGCCAAGCTGCTGGAATCAAAACCTCTGGCTGGAAATATTGGCAATCTTGCATTGTCGCCATTGTCAAACCAGAAAAATCCCACAATAACACCGCTTACGAAAGATTTTGGTCTAGCGGTCCCTTTGCGATTTTACCTTTACCGGGAAACCGTTGCCGCATTGTCTGGACAGCGCCCCATGAAGAAGCAAAAGCTTTGTGTGCCTTAAATGACGAGCAATTTTTGGCAGAACTAAGCCGCCGCTATGGCGATCAAATGGGAAAACTGGAATTACTAGGCGATCGCTTTGTTTTTCAAGTGCAACTCATGCAAAGCAATCGCTACGTTCTCCCCCGACTAGCATTAATTGGTGATGCGGCGCACAATTGCCATCCCGTCGGCGGACAAGGTTTAAATCTGGGTATTCGGGATGCAGCAGCTTTGGCGCAAGTAATTCAAGCAGCGCACAAAGCGGGTAAAGATATTGGTGACATTCAGATTCTCAAAGGTTATGAACGCTGGCGCCAGCTAGAGAATCTGACAATTTTAGGTTTTACCGATTTGTTAGATCGGATGTTTTCTAATAATTTCTTCCCTGTGGTGGTGGTTCGTCGCTTGGGTTTATGGTTCTTGCAGCGAGTACCTATATTAAAAGTATTTATGCTGAAATTGATGATTGGCTTAAAAGGGCGGACTCCAGAATTAGCAAAACGATAAGGCTTGAGAACGCGATCGCTGATATGTTTACTTTATTAAATTTGCAAAAAGTTAGCGATCGCCTGCGGTAATGGCAGAATAATTACAATCAACAAAGCCATTGCCAGTAATCCCCAAACGTCACGTTTGTTATCCAATTCAGTGACATCATTCAGTGCAGGTTCATCAATCAACGGCATAAATAATAAGATAATCGCCCACACCAAAAATTCTTCCCTAACTAAAGAAAGTAACAGCAACAACACACGAGCAATTTGACCAATTACGATCGCAGTTCGTTGTCCAAACATCGCATGGACAATGTGACCTCCATCTAATTGTCCCACAGGCATTAAATTTAACGCTGTGACAATTAGTCCCAGAAAACCTGCTACTGCAACTGGATGCAAGTCAAGGGCTGATTTTGCTGTTAACTGACTTCCCAAAGCTAACTTCGAGAGTAGCGCTAGTAAGATGGAATACTTAGGATTGAGAGCATCAGGATTTAAAAGTCGGGTTTTTTCAGTCAGGGAAACCACGTCAGAATGAGCCAAGCCCCATATTAGTAATGGCAAAGTAACAACAAAACCTGCAATTGGCCCAGCAATACTAATATCAAATAAAGCTTTGCGGTTAGGAATGGGACTACGCATCTGAATAAATGCGCCAAAAGTTCCTAAGAAGAAAGGTACAGGAATAAAGTAAGGCAACGTCGAGCGAATCTTGTAAAATTTAGCTGTCAAATAATGCCCAAGTTCGTGAATGCCTAAAATAGTCATCAGTCCTAATGCATAAGGCAATCCCTTGAATAAAACATCTGGATTAGATAGAAGCTTGAACAAAGATCCAATTTGCCAGATAGGCGGCAGAGTAACACCAGCATTTTGCACTCCCACCAAGGTAGTAGTGATCAAAGTAGCTGCTAGCAGCATCAGCGCTAATCCTGGTCGAGTTAACCGTTCCTGGTTGCGTCGTGGTGTATCTGTCTGTTTCGCAGCTTGAGTATTGGGAACCAGGACAAAGAAAGGTTTGCCATTGAAGCCTTCTTGAAAAATCAGCAAGAAGCGATCGCCAAATTGTGCTTCAATATTAGTTTTAATCTGCTGGTAAGCGTTGCTGGCTTTAGTTCGCAACTGACCCCGGCAAATCACAGATTGTGGTCGATACTCAATATTTTGAACGTAGTATACAGACCAAGGAAAACAATTTCGTAGTTGGGTTTCTTCCGTTGGTTCAATGGGACGCACTATTGGTTCTGGGGTAGGCTGGATAGTCGGCTGTGATTCTGAGGCTTGGGCTTGGGCTTCGGTCTGTGTATCTCTTGGGACTTGACGCCCCCATTGAAACAACACCCAGTACAAGACTGTGCAAACAAATACCGACCAGAGGATCAGCTCTGGCGGTGGAGGTTGTTTCGCCCCGTAGATTAGCGTCCATCCACTCAATAGAAATGCTGGTATCATTAAAACCAGCCACAACAACCATACTGGTGTTCGGGTGATGTGAGCGACGCTGCGCTGCACCATGAGATAAGTAGCTAGCCCCAGCAGGAGGATAAACAGAAACCAAAATGCCATATTCTCTTCAGTAATTTTGACAAAACGCCCCACCAGTAGCTTCAGCACCATAGCATTAACTACAAGGCAGACCTCAAATCCCAATTTTTTTCACAACGGTTAACAGTGCTGATGAACGCTCAAGTTTCAATTATTGAGAATTTCCACACTGTAATCAAATTGTCCACAACTCATCAGTTTCGGTTCTTTGATTATGTGCCCTTTACCTCAACAGCCAAGTCATACAACTAAGCCGCCACGGGCTGTCTTCCCTGACGAAGTTCTCAGCGGAGGTTCTCTGCAATCGGACTTCGCACAAGAGAGCATTTTTGCCTTTCCACCCAATCGGGACACATTAGGGGGAACCTCTTATTTTATTGTAAGAAATGAAGGCAATATCCTCATAGATTGCCCTGCACTAGAAAAAACAAATCAAGATTTTTTGCGATCGCATGGAGGCGTGGGTTGGTTATTTCTCACCCATCGCGGCGCCATTGGCAAGACTGCTGAATTTCAGCAAGCCTTTGGCTGCGAGGTGCTGATCCAAGAGCAAGAAGCTTATTTGTTACCAGGCTTAACCGTAACTACCTTTAGGGAAGAATTTACTCTTGATGCCGCAACACAAGTAATTTGGACATCAGGTCATTCTCCCGGCTCATCTTGTCTCTACTACAGTGAACTTGGGGGTATATTGTTTTCTGGTCGCCATTTACTCCCTAACCAGCATGGTCAAGCAGTACCATTACGGACAGCTAAAACCTTTCACTGGCCAAGGCAAATTCAGAGCCTTCGATTATTGTTAGAACGTTTTACACCAGAAACTCTCCAGTATATTTGTCCAGGAGCTAATACAGGCTTTCTTAGAGGTAAGCGGATCATAGACCGAGCTTATCAACACCTCGCCTCTCTGGATTTACCAGCTTTGCTAAGGATACAACCCCTTTAGAGGTAGCAGGGCTTGTGAACGCCACAAGGGTAAAATTTGGGACTTCCAAATAAAAAAATATCCCATTGCTCTGATGGTAGGGGAGCAGGGAGCTTTCTAGCAGGAGGAGAAAAAGTCGTTTTGATGGGCGTGAAATTGGATAATTTATTTTTTGGAATTCCCTTTTGTCAATATCATTAAAAATAAATCTTTGGGCTTGAGTGATGAAAAAAGGTTGTATAACTCGATGGATGGGCTGAGGTACGAAGCCCATCCTACCGCGCTTGAGTGCAAACGAGATTCTTATCTCTGTTTGCAGCTTGCGGTAAGTTCTACATTGTAGAAAGTCCCTGATTTGGGCTTAATTGAACGCAATTCCTGAATAAAAGCATTAAATGTTGTATTGCTTGTGCCGAAGCCAGCTTCAGCACAAGCAGATAAACCTCCTTCGATAGGAATAGGAGATCCTGCCCTGGGACTATATACAATGAATTTATCGACGGTGCTAGTGCCGACTGCAAACCCGATAACCTGGCGAATTGTTTGCAAAGCAGCATTATCTAAGGGACCACCAATACTGCCAATACTGATATTAACCGCACGATTTTCATCAGCAAAGGCTGGCGCAGTAATCGACAATACTGCCCCGACAATCATGAAACAGGTGAACTTCTTCATTTTTTTCCTCCAAAAAATTGGAAAACTAATAATTAGATTTTGATATAGATGAAGTATATCAGAGACTCTGCCATGTAAGGTTTTCAGCCATATTGTTGTACCTCACTCGTTTTACTTTTATTGCCACTATAGTATTGAGTATTGCCCATTTCGTCAGGTAGCGATCACGTACTAGCCGAATAATTAGTAACATTAAAATATTTTCGTGTGCAATGAAAAGACCTGGATTTATTGAGCGTCATCACCTGTGGACAGAAATCCAAAAAGAAGCATCTGAAAAGATCAAGGCTGTTGTTAAAGAACGGGATCTACTGTTGATTCGTACTGCTTGGTCAGACCAGCATGGCATTGTTCGCAGCAAATCGCTCTTACCGCAGACATTTTTAAGCGCCTTAGAAAACGGTATGCAAATCAGCACAGGGACATTCCTATTTGATACTGGTGGTGCAATAGTATTTAACCCGTTTGTTCCTGGCGGTAGTTTAGATATGCCTTCGATGACAGGTGCGCCAAATCTTGTGGCTGTTCCTGACCCTGATACCTTCAAAATTGTGCCTTGGGCAAAACGTACTGGCTTTATTCTCTGTGACGAGTACTTTCAAAATGGTCAGGTAATGCCCTTTTCCAGTCGCGGTATTTTGCACCAATCATTGGTAGAGTTACATCAAAGAGGATTAGAGCATATTGTCGGCTTAGAAGTTGAGTGGTATCTGGCAAAGTTAGAAGATCCAATGTTAGCGATCGCTAATGTTGGTACTTCTGGAAAACCTGGTGAACCTGCCAAAGTTAGCGCTGTAGAGCATAGTTTCCAATACCTTTTAGAATCACACAATCCAGAGATTCACGACTTACTGCGCGTTTTAGCAGAAAACTTAGTTGAAATGGGATTGCCTTTAAGGAGTGTAGAAAACGAAGGGGGTGCCGGTCAATTTGAATTTACCTTTGACCCGATTCCGGCATTGCAAGCTGCGGATACAATGATGATATTCCGAATGGCGACCAAGCAAATCTGCCGTCAACAAGGTTACATCGCATCATTTATGTGTCGTCCAGGATTGCAAGGTTCTTCTTCCAATGGCTGGCATTTGCACCAATCCCTTGTAGACCGAACCACAGGCGAGAACGCTTTCATGTCTGCAAACACCAAAACCCTAATGTCAGATTTAGGTAAACATTTCGTTGGTGGTCTTCTTAAACACGCCAATGCCGCTTCTGTGTTCACAACCCCGACAATTAACGGCTACAAAAGATTTAGGCCTTATTCCCTAGCTCCTGACCGTGCCGGATGGGGGTTGGAAAACCGAGGGGCAATGATTAGATTACAAGGCGGTTATGATGATCCCACCACCCATATTGAAAACCGAGTTGGAGAACCAGCAGCCAATCCTTACCTGTATATGGCATCGCAATTGATTTCTGGGTTAGATGGTGTAGATCGTAAAGTTGACCCTGGCTCCCCAACAGAGTCACCTTACGCTACAGAAAGTCCGACATTACCCAAAAGTTTGCCAGAGGCGATTTCATATTTGAGCCAAAGCGAACTTTTTTCTCAAAAAATGGGGCAGCAGTTCATCAACTTCATCATTAAGATGAAACAGAGTGAAATTAATCGCTTTTTGCAGTCCGTCGCCGATCAGCCAGCAGAAGACTATTTAAAGCAAGTGACTAACTGGGAGCAAAGAGAATATTTTGAATTATTTTAAAGTGAATAATTCTTGGGAATGTTGCGCTTTTAAAGAGAATTATTAAGGTATTTAAGTGAATCTTTTGACAATTGCCTGAACGTTACTAATTACTTCAGCTTTGTCAACTGTCAAAATTTGACGCTCACCCATAATGATTTTGCCATCAACAATCACAGTATTCACGTCCCCTGAGCGCATACTGTAGACCAAAGTCACTGGGTAGTGCACCACAAGCATGAGCTAAGATGGTTGGCACTTCTAATACACTAGTATTTTGAAGACTGAAAGTATTGCTATTGTGTCAACTTAGCTCTGTGATGGAAAATAACCGTTGTCGGTCTATTTGTTGAAGCTTGATTTTTTCAGCGTAGAAAGCCTGATAATAATATTGATACCGCTCTGGTTCAGCTTCTGGATCGGTTTGTTGCCATAGTTCCAAAAAGTGACGATAGCGTTTTTCAAGCATCACTAAATCCATACAAGCGATCGCAGCTTGAACTACTTGCGGAGTCCGAAGTATTTCTTTTTGGTTTTTTTCATCCACATGAAATAAATGGGAAATTAACCCACTCTCGCTGTCAAATTCTAAGAACTGATCTTGCAGGCGGGAAATTAAATTTGGTAGAGACGCCAAGTTTTTCGTCTCTCCATCACAGGATGAAATTTCTAAAATCTGTTGCCATAAAAATCGGTGGTGGGAAAGGCTAAATTGCAAATCTCGCTCCTCTAGTTCGTCAACAATCATTTGACGCTGTTCGGGACAATGCAAGTAAATTCGCAATAATAAAGCCTCTGCGTGTTCTAAAAGGCTGCGTTCTGTAGGGAGTGGGGAGTTAGGAATGGGGAGTGCGGAAATTTTACTACCTCCCCATGCTTTCTTCGCTGACACAGGCTTAGAATATGTAGCCGCAGCCGGAGCAATTTGAGTTAACAGGTTTTCGACTCGTAGAGGTATAAGTCTGGTATCTCCCAAACTTAGTATTTCTGCACAGTAGGAAACGTAATAGTTGCGTGTATCGCTGTTAGCTATATTTTTAAGTAATTTGACTATTTGCTGAGTTACTTGCTGAAAATCAGTAGCCTGTTTTAAGTCTCGGTCTTGAATAATTTGCTGAATCTGCCAGTCTAGCCAAAGTGGCGCATTTTTTAGCAGTTCTCCATAATCTTCTGGAGTGTGACTATGTAAATATTCATCAGCATCTTTGCCATCGGGTAAATTGAGAATTTTTAGCTGAACTTCGCCCTTGTATGCCAGTTCGGCAATTTCACCGATCGCTCTTTCGGCGGCATTAGTTCCGGCTTTATCAGCATCAAAGTTGAGTACTAATTGTTTCGATTCGGTGTAGCGTAATATTAACCGCACTTGTTCTAAGCTTAAAGCTGTACCGAGTGAGGCAACGGCATTATTAATACCAGCAGCGTGGAGAGCGATCGCATCAAAATATCCCTCCACCACCACCGCTTGATCGAGTCGAGAAATCCCATCTTTGGCTCGATCGAGGGCAAATAAGGTTTTACCTTTACTAAAAAGTTCGGTTTCTGGTGAATTCAGATATTTAGGCTGCTCATCAGTCAGAGTTCTCCCACCAAAGGCAATAACGCGCCCTTGGACATCACGGATGGGAATCATCAAGCGATCGCGAAATGCATCATAATACCCACCCCCTTCCCGGCGTGGTTTAATTAATCCCGCTTTTTCCAGTATTTGCACTGGGTAATGTTTATCTTCCACTAAATAACGATAGAGAGTTTCCCAACCTGCGGGGGCATAACCTAAACCAAATTGCTGTATAGTTTCTTCTTTGAATTGGCGGTTAGATTGCAAATATTGAAGTGCTTTTTGCCCTTGGGATTGTCTGAGGGCGTGTTGATAAAACTGGGCGGACGTTGCCAGAACTTCATATAACTGCTCACGCAAAGATAGCTGACGCTGTAATTCTTGGCGTTGTTCGGGTTCGAGAGTTTGCACAGGTACTTGGTAACGCCGTGCTAAATCCAACACCACGTCAGCAAAAGAACGCTTCCCCAACTCCATGACAAACTTAATGGCATTTCCCCCGGCTTGACAGCCGAAGCAATAGTACATTTGCTTGGTCTGGCTGACGGTGAAACTGGGAGATTTCTCATCATGGAAGGGGCACAAACCGACAAAATCCTTTCCTCGTTTGCGTAAAACTACGTATTCCGAAACGACATCTACAATATCAGCCCGGAGTTTAACTTCTTCAATTGTGTCTGGGTGCAAGCGGGGGATTTGCATGGCTTTGTCATTAGTCATTGGTCATTGGTCATTGGTCATGAACTTTGGAGAAATACCAAAGGACAAATGACTTTAGACTTCTGATCGCTATTATATTCTTGTTGCTAGACCAAGAATGATGTATAGAATTGCTTAGACTTAATTTTATCAGAGGAAATACTGAAAATGGGGCGTATTTTTATATCAGCGGCTCATGGAGGCAAAGAAGCCGGAGGAATAGATCAAGGCGCGATCGCAGGTGGTACAAGTGAAGCAAAAGAAATGATTCTGCTGCGGGATTTGATTGTCACGGAACTCAGAGCGCGGAGTTTGGAAGTTTTAGCGGTTCCTGATGACTTGAGCGCCGCCCAAACTATCACCTGGATCAATTCTCGTGGCCGCCGGATTGATGTCGCTCTAGAAATTGCAGCTAATGCGGCTAACAGCCCTTCTGTGCGTGGAGCTAGCGTTTTCTACATTGCTAATAATAGCGATCGCAAGAGCAATGCTGAACAGTTACTAGTGGGATTGTTGCGCCGCGTACCCCAATTACCGAATCGGGGAGTCAAACCAGATACAGATAGTGGATTGGGTAGTTTAGGATTCTGTCGTCAGACAACGCTGCCAGCTTTGGTGATGCAAGTGGGGTTTCTTAGCAATCCAGAAGATCGGGCTTTGCTGCAAACTCGTCGCCGCGATTTTGCTTTGGGAATTGTCGATGGATTGGTGACTTGGAGTCGTGTAATTGACCCCACTCCTGGAACTCCGACAGAAGCAAATTATCCACCAATTAATATTAATATTAATGGACAAAGTTACACAGAACAAGGGGTTTTAGTTAATGGTAATGCTTACATCCCCATTGATTTAGTAGACCTTCTACGAATTGACCTTTCAAAAGCAGCTAATGTCAATCGGATTACTTATCACAAAATAGTTTATGTCAAAGCCATCGAACTGCGAGATTTTAATGTTGCAGTCAGTTGGGATGCGGCAACGCGTACCGTTAGCTTGCGATCAAATTTGGTGGTTTGCCCTGGTCAATTTTCGCGGGTAATGTCAAACGGTAATACTTCCGAAGTACAGTTACAATTATTCCTCAGAAATAATAATGAAAATGCTTTAGCAAAGTTTCCTGATATCCCAAAGCTTTATCGGGAAGAAGCAGGTATAGAGGGAGTGAACTATGATATTGCCTTTTGCCAAATGTGTGTAGAAACGGGATTTTTACGGTTTGGTGGTGATATTAAACCTGAGCAAAATAACTTTGCAGGCTTAGGTGCGATCGGTGGTGGTTCGGAGGCTGCATCTTTTCCAAGTGCCAGAATTGGAGTCAGGGCACACGTCCAACATTTAAAAGCTTACGCTAGTTTAGAACCTTTGGTACAAGAAGTAGTAGATCCAAGGTTTCGCTTTGTCACACGCGGGATTGCGCCATTAATCGATCAGCTATCAGGGCGGTGGTCAGCAGATTTGGATTATGGTACGAAGATTTCAGCAATGCTCAAACGATTATATGAATCAGCAGGACTTCTTTGAGTAAGGAAAGGAAAATTACTCAGGTTCTGCACAGTGCGATCGCCTATGGTGGGCGGAACGCCATCGCAAACACGATCTGCTTCAGCTGTTTTTTGACAAACCGCTTGCTAATTACTTGATTAGCCGTTGATTCTACAAACTCAGTTGCAATAGCTTCACCATTTCGCCAACGTTCTTCATAGTTGGGGATATATAGCAGATTTCAACGTCGTGAGGTACAGAAATACTCCAGCCGCATATTGCTGTATTGGTTTACTTTTTGGCGGTCAAAATGGTCAAGCATTAACCATTGGCGTAGTTCGTATATCTTTTCAAGATTGTCAGGGGTATCACCTTAGCCCGTAATTTAACTGGACAAGCTTGCTATGTATTTTACCGAGTATTTCTGCTTTGATTCCAGCAGTCTAAAAATATAGTCAATGCATACTACTGTAAATCTATCGGTTTAGGGTATTATACTGACAACTACGATCGCTTCCTTAGCAACTACAAAGTACAAGGAGAAATTTTTATGACATTTACTGCAACACGAATTGAGATTACGCCTAGTGGAGCAGCTTTAGGGGCAGTTGTTACTGGTGTTGATGCCAGTATTGCAGCAGAACCAGAAGTAATTTTGCAACTCAAACAGGCGTGGCGCGATCACCACATCCTCATCTTCAAAAATCAACAATTGACCGACGACCAATTATTAGCCTTTGCAAATTACTTTGGCGACATTCTCCAACAGCCTGCCTATGTCCGTAAAGGAGAAACCGAGCCGTACCTGCCGCCCCTTGTTCTTACTCTTGCAAATGCTGCCTCTGAAGAAAGTTCCGTCAATCTTGCACCCAACTATCGTGAACTTTTACCCCATATCGATCATGACTGGTTGCCTACACCATCTAGTGGTTCATTTTTATATGGGGTAGAACTACCTGAGAATGGCCCTGATACCTATTGGGTGAATTTGATTCAGGCTTACGAAGAACTAGATGATGCTACTAAAAAACAGATTGCTGGCTTGCAGTTACGCCATTTTAATTTCTATGGCAAGTATCGGGATAAGTATCCTGAGCCTGGCTACGCAGCTGGGCGTTCCGTTGAACCCGGTGAACAAGTTGCTACCCATCCTTTGGTTCGCACTCACCCGGATACTGGCAAGAAAGTTCTCTTCTTAAATGCCGCTAGCGAGGTAGATATTGTTGATTACGACCCAGTGGAAGGGGCAAAGCTAATTGAGCGGTTGCGGGAACACATTCAGCAACCCCACTTTATTTATCAACACCACTGGAGTAAGGGCGACCTGCTTTATTGGGACAACCAGGCAACGGCTCACTATCGCCCCGAATTTAATTCCAACGCAACCCGGATTTTGAAGCGGGTTAGCATTCGAGGAAGCCGTCCTTTCTAAAGTTCAGCTAGCTAAAAGTTGTAAATTCTTTCAGATACAAAACTTTACTCCCCCTTTCCTTCTCCACTTTAGAGAGTAGAGGGGGAAAACCTAGTTTTGACACCACCGGATGCGATTTGCTCTAGCCTTCTTGGCAAAGATAGAACCTCTAATCGATTCGGTCAGCTTGCAGAGATTTTGCTCCCACCGTATCAGCATCAAAATGAGATAGAAAGCTATGGTCAGACTGCAAATTGGAAAACACTCAATATCCAGGCGTGATTTACTTTATACTTTTTATGGATTAATGTCTTTTACTGCCTTAGTCAGTTGTGGAACAAATAACGGCAACACAGGCAATAACAGCAGCGCAACCTTGAGTACTAATGCCACTAGTAACAATAAAGGCAGTACCAAGCTGGTTCGACTTGGCTACCAAGTTTCTGGGGATCTAACACACGAAAAAGGCGCGATCGAAAAACGCTTGGCTCCTCAAGGAATAGGTGTTACTTGGTCGCAATTTGTGTCTGGGCCTCCGCTATTGGAAGCCTTAAATGTGGGTAGCATTGACCTTGGGCCTACTGGCGAAACGCCACCCATTTTTGCTCAGGCAGCTGGTACCAATCTGATTTATGTAGTTAATACCCCGCCTGGTACTGGAGAAGGTTCAGCAATTGTTGTGCTAAAGGATTCTCCAATCCAAACATTGGCAGGTCTTAAAGGTAAAAAAGTTGCTTATTCTAGAGGGACGGCTCAGACCTTTTTTGTGGTGAAAGCGTTTCAAGAGGTAGGGCTAAAAATCAGTGATATTGAATCAGTGAATCTACCCATTGCAGATGGAAGAGCAGCGTTTTTGAACAAGACGGTTGATGCCTTTGTAGAAGGCGATCCTAGTCTGATCAAGCTGCAACGGGAAGGCAGTATTCGGGTCTTACGAAACGCGCAAGGAATTAAGACGCCAGGAAGTTATTACCTAGCTTCACGAGATTTTGCAATTAATAATGCTGAACTCTTGAAAGCAATTTTGTCAGAGTACTACCAAGTTGGGCAGTGGGCAAACAAAAACAGGCGGGCTGCTGCTGAAATCCTCGCACCGAAGGTCAAGACTGATGTCGATACTATGGAGTTAACGCTGACGAGAAGAAAATATGACATGAGACCAATTACTGAGGAAGTAATTAGCGCTCAACAAAAGGTTGCGGATCTTCTGTATGAACTGAAACTTGTGCCAAAACAAGTCGATGTTAAAGGAGCAACCTTAACTGCCCAGCAGTATGCAGCAATTACACCAGATGCCGTTAGGAATAAGGCTTAACCTTTGAATCAGCAAGCTTGCTAAAAAACCAGACGCGATGCCTGCGGCGGTAAACTACGCAATTATTCTATAATTAGTGATACTAAATATTAGTGAACCTAATATTTAGTATAACATCATAGAACTCCCCTGATGAAAATTTGGAACGGACAATTAGGCGATCGTGTAAGTAATATCATTTACCAGTATTTACCCGCCTTTCGCTGGCGTAATTTTCGGCTGTTTTTTGGGGGACAGTTACTATCAATGTCTGGGACATTTATGACCCAGCAGTTAACTATTCCTTGGCTGGTATACGATTTGACTCAATCGGCTTGGTTGTTGGGAATTGCAGGGTTTGTGCAATTTTTACCAACATTATTAGTGATTCCCTTTTCGGGCGTATTGTCCGATCGCTGGAGTCGTCGTGACTTGTTAATGTTGGTGCAGATATTGGGAATTAGCGTTTCCCTGACTTTAACGATTCTTACCTTTACGAATTGGATTACGTTTCCCATCCTATTGGTACTGAGTGTTCTTAATGGTTTTCTCAAGGGATTAGATATGCCCGTGCGTCATACAATCGTCACCGAAACCGTAGACGATCGCGCCGATTGGAGTAATGCGATCGCCTTGAATTCAGTGATGTTAAGTTCCTCGCTGGTATTGGGGCCCGCTATGGGCGGGATTTTGATTGCGACGCTAGGGGTGAAATATTGTTTTCTTTACGATACTCTCAGCTATATCCCTGCCATCTTTACTCTGCTAGCAATGCGGCTGAAAGTCAGAGCCACGCAGACCCTGACGAGCCTTAGCGATACTTTGCAGAAATTGCGGGAGGGCTTTGAATATGTCTCCAAGTTCCAGCCGATTAGAGCAATTTTATTAATACTGGCGTTACAAGGTTTAGTCGGAATGTCTCATATCGCGCTCATGCCCATCTTCGCCGCTAAGATTTTAAATGGGGATGCAACTACGATGGCTCAACTCAGCACCTCAGCGCCGATTGGCTCGTTGTTTGCTTGTTTGTATCTGAGCGTTAGGCGAGGGATTACGGGCTTAGAGCGTTTGATTGTAGTCGCTCAAGTCTTGATTGGGATAAGTTTGATTTCCTTCTCACTATCGCGTCAAGTTGGATTATCCATAATCATACTGGTGTTTACAGGCTGCTTTTCCATCCTCCTGATTACCAGTAGTAATATGATTATCCAAACCCTAGTTGCCGAGGATAAGCGCGGACGGGTGATGAGTTTTTATGCCCTAGCAATGGTGGGTATGATGCCCTTTGGGAATCTGTTAGCTGGAACTTTGGCAGATAATTTTGGTGCGACTAATGCCTTGATTGTCTGTGGCAGTCTAAATATCTTAGGTGCACTATGGTTCTATACACAAATGCCATTTGTAAGGCGTTGGATTGATCGCTAAACCCCGACTCCCACTGTTTGCCGTTCTCGTCGCGCGACTTCCGCACGTACTAAAGGAATGACATCACGCCCATAAGCGATCGCATCCTCTAAAGGATCAAAGCCCCGAATCAACAAGGTAGTCACACCTGCATCGTAATAATCAACCAAAGCCTCTGCTACTTGTTCTGGTGTACCCACTAGAGCAGTAGTGTTACCTGCCGCACCAGTAGCTGCTGCGATCGGTGTCCATAGACGCTTATCATAAATCTCATTTTTGGCTGCAAAATCCAGCAGACGTTGCGATCCTACCGCCTGGGGTCTAGCTGGGGCAGCTAATTTTGCACCTCCTCGCAACTCTTGAATTCGCGCTAAAATGCCATGTGCCTTCTCCCAAGCCTCTTGTTCTGTAGCACCAAGAATTGGTCGCAGGGAGACGCTGAAGCGAATGGAACGACCGGGTGGTAAGGCAGCACGTACCTCTGCAATTCGTTCTTTAACTGCGGCAATTGGCTCACCCCACAACGCATAGACATTACTATGTTTGGCTCCTACCTGTACTGCTGGCCCAGATGCACCACCAAAGTAAAGCGGGATGTAGGGCTTTTGCAGCGGCTTGATCGCAGAGAAAGCACCCTTGATGCGATAAAATTCACCTTCGTAATCAAAGGGAGTGTCGCTTGTCCAGACACGACGAACAATTTCTAAATATTCATCGGTGCGACGGTAACGGCTGTCATGATCCAACCAGTCGCCATCTTTCTGCTGGTCAGCATCACTACCACCAGTAATGATATGTATTGCGATCCGACCGTTGGTAAAATGGTCAAGGGTAGCTGCCTTGCGAGCTGCCAAAGTTGGTGCGACAAAACCCGGACGATGAGCAATTAAAAAGCCCAATCGCTCGGTTGCTGAAGCAGCGAAACTAGCAACAGTCAAACCATCAGGGCTACTAGAACTATAGCCAATCAATACTTTGTCAAAGCCTCCTTCTTCATGGGCTTTGGCAAATTCACGAACATAAGCTGTATCAATGATGTCATCGCCCAGACCGCCTGATGCACTATTTAATTCCGAAGTCGGTTTTGTCCGAATCAATCCAATAAATTCAATTGGCATAATAAATTCTCCTGAAAATGTTGGGGAGTGGGGGGCAGGGAGCAGGGGAGACAAGGGGACAAGGTTACTTAAGTCAAAACTCACAACAAGTCTTTCCCCTTGTCCCCAATTCTACTTGTCCCCAAGTCCTCTTTCCCATACCCAATGCCCAATGCCCGATTCCCTAATCAATCAAACAAGTCTGGTTGGTCGTGGGTAATTTCATCCCACAAATATTGGAATCCACCCCAGCCTGCTTGGTGAGTACCACCGCGTTGTTGGATCTTTAAGGCTATGTCATGGTCAATCAGGATGGGTTTTCCTACGGCTTCTGCTAGCAATTGCGCTTTAGCGGTATCCTCTAACCTGATGTACCACCAAGCGGCTTCATCCACACTGTGTCCCACGGTCAATATTCCGTGGTTGCGTAAAATCGCAGCTTTGCGATCGCCTAGTGCCTGAGCAATGCGTTTTCCTTCGCTTGTCTCTAAGACAATGCCTGTAAAATCATCAAATAGAGCATGATCTTGGTAAAAAGCACAGGCATCTTGGGTAATCGGATCGAGCAACCGACCTAAAGATGACCAAGTTTTACCATAGAAGGAATGGGCATGAGCCGCTGCGATGACATCGGGGCGGGCTTCGTGGATTTGAGAGTGAATGGCAAACGCTGCTTGACTAACTTTGCCTTCACCTTGGACTACCTGACCTTCACTATTTACTAGTATCAGGTCTGATACCCGAATGCGACTGAAATGTATCCCAAAGGGATTTACCCAAAAATGATCGGTAAGTTCGGGATCGCGGGCAGTGATGTGTCCTGCCAATCCTTGAGCAAAACCCAAACGCGCAAATACCCGAAAGGCTGCTGCCAAGCGTTCTTGACGATGGCGACGCTCTGATTCAATGGAAACGAAGGTCGGTGGTTGAAAGGGATTGCTGGGGCGGATGAGAGAAGTTTGCACCATAATTTTCAACTCCTACGTATGGATTGGGTAGACCTAGAGTGCTGCCTCACTGCTGCTGAAAGCCTCAAGGTTTATCGATAAACACTGCTTTACCATTAAATTAGCGATAACAATAAAGGATTATGGCTCGGTGGGCGATGCCTACGGCGGTAAACTACGCAGTTTTCATCGCTGCAAATACGTATTGTTCAATCATGTCCAGTGGACAATGCTACAAATAACTTTTGGCTGATAACCGTAAATACGTTACTAATTACCTGATATCAGCTTTTCAACTACCTAGTGACAACAAATTTCTAACTAGAGTAGTGATACTATCAAATAAAATACGGTAAGTCAATCGAATTTTAGTTGTTTAATCTACAATGAAGTTACCACAGTTCATTTAAATAAGCAAGTTCAATATGGAGTTTTGCTACAAAATATACTTGAAGAGAGTGTTATTTCTTTACTCGTATAGAGACTGTCGCGATTTGTTAAGTTGTGGAGCGATCGCACCAAAGGTAGTCTTATCCAGTACAATCTTCTCACCTTCAGAACTGTTGAAATCAGCGATCGCATCAATACCAACAATAGTGGTGGTAAACTCAGCATTGCTGTTGGTGTCACCGTGCCAAAAAACACATTAAAAGCTTTTCACTCTTACCTCGTGCCTTCTACACATAAAGCTATCTATCTACAATTAAAAGCGGTACTTTAGCAACTTCAGCTAATATTTCAGCATATTCCAGTAAAATGTGTCTGACTTGATTTAGTTCTGCTCTTAATTGTTGATTTCTATCCCACAATTTTTCATGTTCAACAGGGGAGATATCTTTTGTTTTTTTGCTTTCGTAATCTAATAGTAAAGGATGCCATTTAGCTAAAACAGGGCGTAAAACTGTGTTGATAACTGCTATTGCTAAGTAACCAAAAGATATTTGGTTTCCATCTTTAAATCGAGCGATGGAAGCACCATGTTTTTTCAATATTTCTCTAGTAGTGGCGAAAACTGAATAAAGAGAAGACAAGGCTTCTCGCAGCAAACCTTCATCAGGTTTAAGCTCTACAATAGATATACGTGTTATTAATTCTACATAAAGTTCCCAAGCCGCCTTCTCATCGTTTTCATCAGGCTGCCAGGAACTTTCTATTTCGCCTATAAAAGGTAGCTTAATTTTAACCTTGATCTCTTTACTAACAGGCATAATATATTTAACTCCTTAAGCTATATGAAAGTAAATTTACCCAATAAACTTGCTTTTAGCCATTGCCCCATTACCTCTGCCACAACTTGCCTCATCTTCAGCCCCCGTAGGACGCAAGCTGCATGGAATCGTTTGCAGAATTATTCATACTCATAATCATAGTTGTAAGAAAAGGGATAAGGTGATTCTTTAATAATTGAATCTATATCCTCTTTATCAACAAAATCGTATCGAACCATATAGTTGGAAACTATCTCTTCAATTACTTGTTCAAAAATGGGAACTGTTTTATTTGGTTCTGTTTTTTTTAATTCATCGATATACTGATACAGTATACCTATTCCTTCATTAAAACTACTATAAAAGTTTTTTCTAATATCTGAATGGCGTTGATCTGAGTAATAAATTCTTAGAGCATTATAGCTATCAAATCTCATCATTAAAAGATAGTCATAATCAAAGTTAAGTCTCAGATCACCATAAGAAAAGTCACTAACTGCAATTCTGTCTGTCTTTTTTCCAACCCAAATAAATTGAATTCCCATATCTCTTTTATAATAATTTAAATTATTTTTGACTTCAAGTATTTTACGTTCTAAGCTATTATCATAATCCTTAAAAAATATAAGATGATACGCATCACCAGATATTTCTCCAGGAAAAAGTCTCTTCAAATCTCTTTTAAACAAGTCTTCAAACTCTAAACATTTTGGATTCCATCTTTTAATATAAAATTTTTTATCACCATTTTTGTCTTCAAAAATATCTTCAAACTCTAGCTTTTTTAGTTCATTTAAATATGAAATTATTTCTTTATAATTGATTTTGTCTAATAAATTAATATCGATTTTTTTGAATCTTAACTCTGAATGATCGAGTAATGCTTCAATATAATTTTTCTGAGAATTCAAATCATAAACAAGAATGCCAAAATCTTGATCTAAATATGTTTTAACTACCTCTGAGCTACCATTACTAAACTTTTCTAAAAAATTTGTATATGAACGAAGCGAACAAATAAAAACTCGACCATCTTTACCATAACTATTGTGGCTAGCTTGTAGTATGTATCGATACTTACTAGCTGTTCTTATAGAAGAGAAAACGAATAACCTAATAGTGTTCTTAGGTTGTTTAGCAATATAATCTTTTGCTAATAGCTTGTTTTTTGAATCTGTCCAAAAAGTTGACACAGATTCACTGCTGATTGCATACACTTCATTTGCATTTTCAAACATAGAACGCGCTCTAACTAGAAAATTTTTCTCGATTCCCACGTCAATTTTATACTCTTGTTCTTGGTCTTTTACTTTTTTTATCTCTTTATAAGCCTCATCAAGAATTCTTCTGATTAAATCAGCTCTAAATTTTAATAAATTACGTAAATCTTTGATTGAATTTTTAATTAAACTTAGCTCCTGGGGAATTAATTGAAAATCCTTTTTAGATTTCCCTTCAAAATACTCTCTTAACTGCATTCTAAGCTCATCTATCGTAGAGTATTTAAACCGCAAACTGTCAGCCAAAAAATACAGATAAGACGGGATATTTATCTGATCATCCTCTCTCTTTGCCATAATAAAAATTTGCTTTGAGCGTTCATGTGCTCTAATTAATTCACTTACAACTTCATTGGAACTAAGTGAATTAATTGATACTAGTAAACAATCAGCTTCATCGAGTTTCATTGATATTATTTCATGAATATTTTGAGATGGTTTAATAGCTTCTACATCAATAATAACTTCAACATTTTTAATATTTTCTAGGTAAGAAGTAAGAGCAGCCCTTAAATTTTGATCTGTTTCCCATTTATAACTAATAAATACTTTAATTTTTTCTATTGTCATATTTTCTAAAAAAAGATACTATTTTTATTGATTTACTCACAAAAATAGTAGCATAAAATTCTTTTTTAGGCATATACTTAAAAGAATTTGCTAAGAAGCTGTTTGAAAAGTCGGTAAGTTTGTAAAAAAGCTCTCTCGGTATACGCTGTGAATAGATATATAGACAGCACCGAGAGAGCAACGTGAGTAAAGCATACCCCAGCAATCTGACTCGTGCACAATATGAATTTCTCAGTGAAATGATTCCAGAACTCAAAAGAGGTGGTCGCAAGCGTGAAGTCAATATGTGGGAAGTCCTCAATGCGATCTTCTATGTCCATCTGCACAATTTTCTCTTAAGAAGTTGTTTTAAAAGTATTTTTGGTAACATCAAAGCCTCACAAACCTAACCCCCATTCCCTGATAGGAAATGGGGGTTTCAAAGCCTTACATATCTCGCTTATATTCTTCTAACAATTGCGGAATATGATCGTACCCATCCACACCAATAACCGCAATAATTTTTGGGCGATGTTGCTGTAAGAACTTTTGGAAAGCTTCTGCCCCGATTTGCCCTTGTAAAATTGTCAGTAAACCTGCTGCTTGACGCCACTCATTAGAAGCAATTTGCTCTAAAAGATACATTCCCAAGCAGCCCGTGTAAACAGTTTTTTCGGAATTTTGCAGATGGTAATAAGCTTCTGCCAAATAAGCTAAGTTCCGCCCTTGCAGATACAAATCACCGGAAACTTGTGCTGTTTTAAAACCATCTTCAAGATATTTAATTGCAGTTTGGTGTTCTCCGATTACTAAATAGGCAATTCCTAAGCTGCTAACACATAAGGCTTTACTTTGAAGATCGCCTAATTTTTCTGATAATTTTAAACCTTGTTCCAAATAATTAATTGCGGCTTCATAGGTTTCGGGTTCTAGGTTTTCCAGTTCTTGAGCTTGCATGACTTCGCTGTAACCTAAATTTACCAGCGCGTTTGCTTCTCCTGTCCTATCGCCTGCTTGCCGACTTAGTATTAATGCTCGTTGACTGTAGTTAATTGCCTCAGCATAATTTTGCTGTTGCACGTAGGTACGGCTAAGGTGATTGAGATTGGCAATTTCACAGGCGCGATCGCCTGCATTCCTGGCTATCTCTAGCGCCTGCTGATGAAAATCAATTGAGCGCTGGTATTGTCCCAAAGCACGCTGAGAATAACCTAAAAGAGTCAAAATTCTTGCTTTTTCTTGAGTTCCCTCGCCTCGTCGTAGCGGTTCATCCAAATAATCTAGGGCATCTCGTAAATAAGTGCCAGTAAAAGAGGCAAAAATCCCACCGTAAAAGGGAAAATACGGACGCTGGGCAAAGGTTCGCAAAATCTGGAGCATGATTTGAGAACAGGCATCGCCGTACACTGTCCCAATGCTGCCAAAACCACTTGCTAACTGACTCCAAATCACTGCAAAGGTCAAAAAAGTGGAAATGGACAACTTTGGCCCCGCTTTCACATCGTAAGCTTGTTGGTCAAACCAGTTAATTAATCCCCGTTGCAAGAACTGTAAAATCAATGCCATTTCCACCCAATCTCTCAGGGTGATACCCCTTTGTCGCTCGGCAAACTCAATTGCCGATTCTTCCCTAGCCAAGGTGCGAAGCAGTGCTTGTGGTAACTCACTATTAAGTTGTTTCGCCCAACTTGCCCAAGGGCCATGTTCTCCCGGTACACCACCAAACCCCAGAGATTCTTTTTGCTCGTACATCCAACTGAGCAAGTTGTCTTGCAATCGCTGCCAAGAAGCTAAACCACGGGTAATCCCTTCGGAAAATTGTTGTAAATCAGCATCTGCCTGAGCAAATTGCAGCAATGCTTTTGACAACTGCTGTAACTGTTGTAAATTTAGCGGATACTTCTGATTGGGGTCAGTAACTCGGATAAATGTCGCTAGACGCTCGGCAGCAGGGGCTGTGGTGATTTCTGTAACTGCGGAGGCGATCGCTTCTGTGGCTTTGTTTTGCTCTGAAGAGCGTTGCCATTGACTTTGAATCGTCTTAATGGCTCTCAAACTGCGAGTCGCTTTGGCTTTCTTGAGTTCGTCTTTTTCGCTATCTACTTGGCTTTGGAGGGAATTCAGGCGATCGCTCAAAGCTAGCTCAAAGACTTCCCCTGTACCGGAAGTAATTCCTTTAAGCAGTATTTGATACACCTGTTCTACAGAGCTAATTTTGCCCTTGAGGGTGGTTTCGACAATTTCATCGATTAAGGCAAGATAGCGATCGCTTAATGGCAGAGAGTCTGGCACTTTGGCTACTAGGAGAATGTCACATCAATTCTAATTCTAGTCTTGGCAGCAGAGGTAAGGGAAACAATTGGCCACTTTTGGGCAGTCATGGTCATAACAAATACAAAATTTAGAAAAAATTTATTTAGCGATTTGTTATCATTCCTTGAGTGATTCGCTGTTTAACTACACGATAAAAAAATAATGGAATGCCTACAATATAACGGTCTGCTAGACGAGTAGGTTCAGTGATTAAGCGTGTTAACCACTCCAGACCATTATCGGTCAGCCAACGCGGCCCACGATATATAGAGTCAGTATAAAAATCTAGACAAGCACCCAAAGGTAAAAATACAGTAGTTTCAATTTTATTGAAGTTATCTAAAATCCAGCGTTCCTGTAACGGCATACCAAAGCCAATATATAAAATATCTGGTTGGAATTTATTAATTTTTTCTATTACCAAATCATTCGCTTTTCCTGATTTGTCAAAATAACCATGATGTCCCTGTACGCGTAAATTAGGTGCAATTGATTCTAACTTAGTAATTGCCTTATCCACTACGCCAGGTTTTCCAGCTAACAAAAATAAAGAAAGGTTTTCTTTCTCACACTTTAATACTAAATCTTCTATGTAATCTGGTGCTGTCATTCGATGTGCAAATTGCATTGAATAACCATTGAATCTAGCTCCTACCATTACACCAAATCCGTCACAAAATACTAAATCAGCCTTATTCAAGAAATCTCGATACCAAGACTTTTCATAAGCGAGATTCATTGCTCTGATATTCACATGTCCTACAACTGTCTTTTTTTGGTTTTTTGCTGCTTCTATTAAATAATCAACTAATTCTTGTACTTTAAGTTTATGGAATCTTGTATCAAACAACTTCACTTCAGGAAAAGTTTTCATTTCTGCACCTCCCTCACTTATTAGCTAGTATACCAAGTTTAGAATAATGCCAACAACAAAAGAATAATATCTTTATCGCTACTTGACTTTTTATAATATTAAATCCATACCTTTTCAACACCTATTATCCTTATACAGAATGAATTATCTCCTTTGTAAGTTCGGTATTTAATACATAGTGTAAGTCACTTAAACCTATTTTCATCAGGATGGCTCTCAATTGATAACTGCTGTATAAATGCATCTTAAAGATGTAAGATAATTGTTTATGTCCAAGTGCTTAACTCTGACTCGTGCATTATTTCCCAAAGATATTCTCAGATTTTCGTCTGCAATTAAGGATTGCATTGCCTCTGACAATTGTTGAATATTCCCCGGATTAACTAATAAACCATTCTGATTTTGAGTAACTACTTCGGGTATTCCTCCCACTGCGGTAGTGATAACTGCCAAACCCCAACTCATTGCTTCTAGTAGTGCCATAGGCAGACCTTCGTTGTAGGAAGGTAACACAAAGACATCAGCTTTAGTTAAAAGCTCGTCACGTTTTTCTTTATCTACCCAATCAAGAATAGTGATGTAGTCAATAAGATTTAGAGTTGGGATCAAACTACGAGCTTGTTCTACATCTCCATCCCCCGCTATAACCAACTTGGCTTGGCTTTGTTGAGCAACAGGCATAGAAGCAAATGCTTTAATTAAATCAAAAGCACCTTTGCGCTCACCAATGCGCCCTAAAAATAAGAAAAATATCTGTTTGGAATCTATTCGCTGTGGAATTTGTGCGGGAATTTTTACTGGGTTAGGGAGAACAATAACTTGCTCTGACTTCAAGCCAAGATTCTCAATGTAGAATTTTTTCCAGCTATCTGATAAAACAATGAAACGGGTACATTTACAAAACGACCAACTTAGCCACTGCTTAAGCCATTGGGGTAGTTTAGAGTAAAACAAATGAAAATCAGCACTGTGAGTATGAATTATTACTGGTTTTTGAAATAGCCAACCAATAAGAGTAGTAATTGAATGACGAAAAGCGCTACCTCTATCTGAAACATGGATGTGAATTAGGTCAGTCTTTTGGTTTAATAAGTTCCAAAACAACTCACCTATTGCCTGCAAAAACACTAACACTTTATGGACAGCAGAACCATTCGGTAAAGTAGTAATGTGTTTAATTTGAATATCAGAGGTAGTTTCTTCAAGAATGAGCTTTTCCACAGAAACTATTCCACCTTGGCGCTCCAAGCTTTCGCCCAACATAGTAATTTTTATGGGACTCATAATTGCTATTAATCTGTTTTGGAAATTGAACACACGGCTATTTATATAAACTATTATAAGAACGAATTTCTTCTAGTTTATATCCAAAGGCATACTCCAATAGCATTTTGGGAGTTAATGCTACTAACTATATCTGCCCGATCGCAGAGCCACAAATTTATTCAATGTACACTTTTCTGATTTTACAGGATTACCTACATAACAAAATTCTGCCATCGAAAGTGTTATGAGGATGAGGATGTTTGAAAAGTATTGTTTTTAATAACAAAATATCATAAAATTAACCCTCTTTTTATATCAGTATATGGCGGTTTCAAAGCCCCTCACGAGTGTGGGAGAGGTTTATAGCCCTCTTCTATGACTATGGAGAGAGAATAATCCAATAGATTAGAAATCGCGGCTACACAAACAAAGTCCGCCTGCGCGGACTAACGCCAAAATAGGGTTTCAAATTTAATCTGACGAGAGTAATAAAAGAGCGATAGAGAGGGTCTACAGTAGACTTTTTGCAGCTTTTTAACCATCCACTGAAACAATCCGAACTTTTAGAACCGTGTAAACTATATCATGTATCACGTCCAAATCAAACATAATCTACGAGAAACTGCCGATAAAACTTAAACGATGTCTACGTTGAAAACCGTAGTTTTTGGAATGATGGTAAAGCTCAAAACACAAGCTAAAATCCAATAATCTACTATTCTTCAAAACTCCAGGTTTCAAAATAGATAGGGTTTAACTCAGAAAGTAGCCATTATCAAGTGGGTACACAAGGATACATAAAAAACTTCTTCCCTTGATTCTCCTGACCAAACAAAAAAAGGATACAAGCCCCTGAATTTATTTATGGAAAAGAAAAAATGCAAAGCAACATTAATTCAAGCCCCCGGATTTATCCGTGGGGTCTTCAATTTTGAATTTTGAATTCCCCGCAGGGGTTGACCCCTATGTTTGCACAGCGTTGACCATAGCAGAAGTTACAGGGTCTTGTAACTTCTTTATGATTTCCTTGCTTTTTGCAGCTAGAACGGCACAATTTTTTGTTTAAGCTAAATCATAATATTTACAGGTCGGAAAAACTAATGAATTTATTTGAGCTTTTAGTAGGAGAAGACAATCATCCAGCCCTAGTTACGCCTGATGGGCGATCGCTAACCTATAAGCAATTGCGCGAGAATGTTATTGGACTGGTATCTCAACTCAACAGCTTTGGATTGAAACGGGGAGAACGCATTGCCATTGCTATGACTAACGGTTCACCAATGGCGATTACCTTTTTGGCTGCTGCCTTATGTGGCACTGCTGCACCCTTAAATCCCAAATACAAACAAGAAGAATTTGCCTTTTACTATCAAGATACCCAAGCAAAAGCACTGATTACGTTGTCTGAGGGGCCAGAAGCAGCCATTGCTAGTGTCACACCCAATATGATGCTGATTAATGCCAAGGTAAATACTGACGGCACATTAAGCTTTGAATTAGTCAAAACAGGCTCAGAACCAGCAGAATCTGCGAATCCCGCGACCCCCAACGCTGATGATATAGCGATGATTCTCCACACTAGCGGCACTACCAGTCGTCCCAAGCGTGTGCCGATTCGTCATCGCAACTTAATCGCTTCAGCCGGCAACCTGATTAGTGCTTACTCACTCACAGCAGCTGATACTACACTATGCCTAATGCCCCTATTCCATGTTCACGGATTGGTGGGCTGTTTGCTGGCAACTCTGGCTTCGGGTGGTACATTAGTTTGTCCCAATGGTTTTAATGCCTTGGAGTTTTGGAAACTGGTAGATACCTACAAACCCACCTGGTACTCCGCAGCGCCAACCATGCACCAGACAATTTTGGTCCGTGCTAGCCGCAACCCAGAAATTGTCAAAGCAAACCGCTTTCGTTTCATTCGCTCTAGTAGTGCTTCTTTGCCGCCGATTATCATTGAACAGTTAGAGGCAACTCTTAATGCTCCTGTGGTGGAATCTTACAGCATGACTGAAGCATCTCACTTAATGACCACCAATCCCATACCGCCAAAAGTCAGGAAAGCAGGTACTGTAGGTTATGGCTTCGGGGTAGAAGTGGGCATTATGGACTCTGAAGGCAACCTGTTATCTAAGGGAAGCTTGGGCGAGGTGGTGGTAAAAGCACCCAATGTTATAGATGGCTACGAAAATAACCCAGAAGCTAACGCCACTGCTTTTGTGAACGGTTGGTTCCGTACAGGGGATCAGGGTACAGTTGATGCAGACGGCTACCTCCGCTTGACTGGACGAATTAAAGAATTGATTAACCGGGGTGGGGAAAAAATTTCTCCTTTAGAAGTGGATGATGTCTTGCTGCGCCATCCCGCTGTCGCCGAAGCCTTAGCCTTTGCCGTCCCCCACAAATCTTTAGGAGAAGATATCCACGCGGCTGTGGTTCTGAAAGCAGAAGCTGGTGAAAAAGAACTTTTAGCTCACTGTGCAACTATGCTGGCAGACTTCAAAGTTCCCAAGCAAATTCACATTTTAGATCAACTACCTCGTGGTGCTACCGGTAAACTACAACGGTTGGCGATGTCGAAATTGCTGAATATAGGGGAGTAGGGAGTGGGGAGATAACGGAAGTTTACTCTGGAAGATTTGAACAGCCAAAGTCACTCCCAGTCGTAGTTAATTTCAACCGGGTACACGTAACATCTGTGCATTCCATCTTGGCGGGATAAAATCAGATGATGGAGGTAACAGAGTTTGGACTTGGGCTTGTAACTGGGCGATGGAATTTGTATTTGACGCGAGGTCGGCAAACTCGTCTTTTGTCGAAATGATCTGGCACACCCACAGCGAACACGCTGGCACTTTTACTTCGGAAGCTGTCAGCAATTGGGAGATGGCAATAGCGACCTTCAATGGCAAGACGACGATCGTCGCACGAGGTCCAGAGACCAAAGCATCCCAAGCTGATTTCCCCGCTGACGCTGAGTTCTTTGGCATCACCTTCAAACTTGGCACGTTCATGCCCCATCTCCCTGTAAAAACCCTTCTGGATAGACAGGATGCCACTCTTCCGAAAGCGTCGAGCAATTCCTTCTGGTTGTATGGCTTTGCGTGGGAACTTCCGACCTTTGAAAACGCCGACGTGTTCGTCAACAGACTTATCCATCAGGGGATACTCGTGCGCGATCCGGTGGTCGAGGCGGCGATACAGGGACACATACCCGATATGTCGATACGTTCCTTACAGTACCGCTTCTTGCAGGCAACCGGATTAACCTACAAGACGATTCAGCAGATCGAACGCGCCCACAGCGCCGTCTCGCTCCTTGAGCAAGGTACGTCTATTTTAGACACTGCCTTCGAGCTAGGCTATTTCGATCAGGCTCATCTAACCAATTCGCTGAAGCGCTTCATCGGAAAAACACCCGCGCAAATTGCTGGCAAAAGCACAGTTGAATAGTTTGCGTTTTTTTCCAAGACTCTTTCCTTTTGCTGCACCATGATTGCGGTATAGACAGCGAATGACAAAAGGAGAACATAATGCGGAAAGTAGTCATTACTGAATTCATGTCACTGGATGGCGTTATAGAAGAACCGGCCTGGACTGCACCCTATTGGAATGACGACATCGCGAAGTTTAAAGGTGATGAGCAAGACACCAGCGATGCCTTGCTTTTGGGACGTGTGACCTATCAAGGGTTTGCAGCAGCCTGGCCGGAGAGTGCGGATGAAGGGGCAGATTACATGAACAGCGTGTGCAAATACGTGGTGTCAACGACCCTGAACACGTTGGAGTGGAACAACTCAACGCCGATCAAAGACAATATCGTCCAAGAACTCACCAAACTCAAGCAGCTGGACGGTCAGGACATTCTGGTGTACGGCAGCGCCACGCTTGTGCAAACGCTCATTGGGCACGATCTTGTGGATCGCTATCGGCTGCTTGTTTACCCGGTGGTTGTGGGCAAAGGCAAGCGCCTGTTTAAAGAGGATACCACTGCAACTTTGAAGCTTCTGGAATCACAGTCGTTCAGTTCAGGCGTTGTGGCGCTCGTCTATGAACCGGATCGCAAATAATCACCGCCATACGGACAAAAAAATATTGGTAGAAACAGCGCGGTATTAGCAGTGGGAACGAGTACAGCAATATGTCAGCACTTGAGAGCGATCGCTACTTATTCCACTTCACCAGCACCCCTCTCCACCTGAACCTGAATTTTCAACCATCAACGTTCGCGCAGCGTCTCCAAGAGTTGCGGCATTACTTTGTTCTACAAGTTGCAGATTGACTCGGTGCAACATCCACGAACACCAGCGTTGTGCAGTCTGTTACCGCAGGTAACTCAACTTCATTCTCTGACACGCTCTCGACAGACTGATGTCTATTTATCGTTAAAATCACAAACGTCTACACAATCTACAAAAACAGAGATTGAACAGTCAGATCCTTCTGGGTGATACTGAAGTTACGCTGTTCTGCTGTGGCAATAAATGAAACGATCGCTTCACACGCCACAGCCACGGTTAACATCACCAGGTTTCGTGCCAACGGATAATCACAGACATCATCATTAACCTCGGAAGGAACGCGATAAACGTTATTCCAAATCACTTCTGCATAATCAGCCGATAGTCCAGCATGAAGACAAGGAATGCTTAGTTGTTCAGCATAATCTTTCACTGCTTGACGTGCCACACTATTGTCAAAGACATCGATAATTAGCTGGCTGTCTTGGAGTAGTTGAGTTGTATTTGCTGGTGTCAACTCCTTTGTTTTGGCATCAACTTTAGTACCAATTGCTCGATATAAATTGTTCGCTAAAATCTTCGCCTTGAACGCTCCCACATCGGAACGGTAGTAAGGCTGAGTCGAAAGATTACGCTCCTCAATGCGATCGCGATCTATCACTGTAAGTTTATCAAAACCAGACCGAGCTAAGTTTTCAGCAATGTTAGCTCCTAATGCTCCAGCGCCACAAATGGTTACACGATAGTTCTTCAACTTTGTCATCACAGCATTGCTGCGGTAAAGCTGTTCGTGAAAAAAGATACTCATAATAATTCGTAATTAATTAGTCCGATTGTTCTCACTAGTCTTGTTGTTCCATAACACCCACTAAGGATTGCAAGTCAAAATCGCGATCGCGTCCACTTAGGCAAATGCCAGAACTGACAACAGTCAAATCAGTTTTAGCGATCGCACTACTATGGCGAACACCATCAGCAGTTATCCAATCGACTGTCCAGTAATCGCTGCGATCGTGGAATTGAGTTAAGGTACCGCCACCCATTTGCAATGCCTTTCTCAATCGCTTTTCATCCTGTTGGGGTTGAGTAAATCCCTCAATGCGCCGAGTTGCTAATTCATACACTGTGCGGATTTCTGGAGTAATGCCCTTAAACTGTAATTTTTCAGCAGGAATGAGTTGCTTAACAGCAGATTGCAGAGTTTCAACAATTACCGGCTCGGTACGGCGATCTACTTCCTCGAACCAGCATGACTGCCCATTCCATCGGGCAATGATTTGCTCAAAGGCGATACCTTCGGTTACTAGATGCACTGCGATCGGCTTAACTACCTTCAACCGTTGACGCATATCTACTTCATTTACGGGGTATGCTAACCAAGCTTGTCCCCGCAGTTGGTGTGCTAACCGCAGTCGTATTTGGGAAAAGTGTTGCAGGTATTCCACAATTTGGGGTAAGTCTGCTTCTTCTACAACCTTTGCTGTTTTTTCATCCACAGCCTGAAAGATGCCCCAACCTTCAAATTTACTAGGCTTTGGCGTGAAAGTGTAGACCATCCCAGCTACCCGTGTGCGAACTCGTCCACCTTTAACACAGGGCGCAAGGAATTGGGTGGTATGTAACTGTGCTTCTGCGATCGCAATTTGGTTGATTAGCTTAAATATGTTAGTCATAACTAATACCAATTTTCAAAAATAAGGCTACCAATGCAACCCTATAAAATCTGATCTTCTTAATTACGAATTACGAATTACGAATTACGAATTAATAAAATTCTGCGTGCAAGTTGGTGGAGCATTGCGTGTTCTCAGTTACTAGAGGGACTCCGCTGGTGAGTTGTTACACACTCTTTCAAGGATGGCTACTTTTAAGCCTACCTCCCAGGTTCTTCGCACTCCCCGTTCACACACGCCCACTGCATTTGGCAGTGTTACTTTTCCTCTCGTACTAGTATGTAAGCTCCACGAGTTGGGGCACGCAGGATATTATATAATACAACATACTACAAAATAAATGGAAAAGCGATTGCGGTTGTCATTGCTAGAAAGGAAATTGAGCTAGAATGCTTCTCAGTCAGCTAATGTTTAAGGGTTTCAAGTTTTATTTGCCGACAATATTCATTCATTTAGCATTCTCTCAAATCAGTGTATAGTTGAGGTTCGATTAGAGAATGTTGTAAAAGCATTTTTACAACTAACTTTAGAAATTTTTTGGCGGTGAAATCATCTTTTAAAACTAATAGCTCTTTTGCAAAATCTGGTTGACCACCGTGGGCTATATTACTTCTATAAGCGTAAAGTTTTTTCCAAAGTGTACTTTCAGGTGTATTTCCAAAAAACTGATAGTAGTCAAGTTTCTTACTAAAACGCTTTGATAATAAATTGATTTTATTTATAACTTGTCGTGTAATTGAATCTCCTGTATCAATTGATTTATGTGTAATTAAAAACTCAATAATAGTAAAGAGTCCAAGAATTTTAAATTCAGAATTATGAGGAAGATGCTTGAGTTCTTCTAGCTTATTAATAGCTTTTTTTATATCTGGATACTTAATCTCATCTAACTGCTGATAATTTTGATATATTGAGCCTATATCTTGCAGAGTTACACCATAAATAGATTCAGTTGAAGGTAAACCACTATTCATTTCATGAAAATAATGAAAAGTATGTGTAGGTTTTTTCTGAATTCCAAAGTGTTTTATTCCTTCATGGTAGAGAAATTGTAAACCAAATTCTAATTCGACTTCTGTTAAATTGGCTGCCAAACTTAAATCAGAAATTTTAGAATTATTTCCAGAAAAGTTTATTACATAATATTTCCAATCTTGTGGTTCAAGCGGCTGTCCTTGAAAACTCTTATGATTGAGTGTGTTTATTGTTTCAACATATACAAATTCATAAGGATATGAATTATAGCTGGAATAATTTGGAAAATAGCCTGAATATTGTAAATATTGTTTAATCTGCTCAATTTGAATAGGGTTAGCTTTTTGGAAGTAGCAATCTTCAATAATTTTAAAAGGCAAATCGCAATTGATATTGACTAGGTTAGCTACAAAAGCAAAGCTAGTATTTTCTGACATAGTGTTTTCAAGCCTACTTTTAATTGTTTTAGTCTATGAGAGTATCCTATCTGAATTTCCAGGATATGTGCAGTGACAAATTAGTGTCAACAGTAAATATATTTCTTGCAAAAATAATTCCTATTTATATTTAACTGAAGTAATTTAAAATCTCCAAAGTAGGCAATGCTTACTATTTGTAATAATAAACATTACCATAGTTTGCAACTTACTTATCATCTCGCACAGGCAAGGGCATATCCAAAATCTCCATCAGCAAATCCAGACGAGAGGGGTGCGTCAGGAGTGGGACGATGTTCGGCAAACTGTAGTAGTCACCCGCGAAAGTGAACGTATCTACAGGTGCTTGCTGCTGCTTCAGTTGAGTCTCCACCCAGTTGTAATGAGTACCCACACGGACAATCACCACATTGGGCATTATCGCCAATTCCCGGCAGTAGTTCTTGTAGACTTCACCGAAGTAAGGAGCAGCATTTTCGCCCTCATCCGTCACTATGATAATCTGGTCAACTACCTGCTTCTTCTTCCGCATTGCTTCCAATGCACAGCCGATGCTAGTACCACCGCCTGCATTGATGTGCTGGAAGGCACGCTCCCAGTCGGTCAACTCCTTGCCTTTTGCCGTAACAGCGTAAGGAATGGTGTCGAAGGCATAGACAAACAGTTCTGCCTTTGTGATACCAGAGATTAGGGCAGCGAGTTGCTTACCGATCGCGATCGCATTTTCCATTGAACCAGACTTATCCACCAATAAAGCAGTTGGACGAGCGATCGCACCACGCCGTTTCACCTGTTCGTTTGTCACCTTTTCCAGTTGGGCAACGGTGTCTGCGTCAAAATCTCCTGCGTCTGTGGCAATCTGTGCTTTGAATGCTGAGACACGCCCACTCTTAGACGCTGCTTCCAGCTTAGAGTCAATCAGCTTCTTCACTTGTGGGTGATCCATTGCACCTCTAGTCTGGAGAGACTTGAGATTGTTAATCGCTTCTTGAGGAGTCATGCTGTTGATTAACGCCACCAATACAACTGGTGTAAGTTGTTTGATAGCACCAATTGCGATCGTGTAGGGAATGTTGAACTCGACAATCAGCCGTGCCTGTTCTGCGGCATTTTCTGCCTTAGCAAGCTGCTTCAGCACATTTGCTAAGGAACCCTTTGGAGGAGTATCGCCAAATAGAATCGCATTTGCCCGCTCATTTGGCTTGATGTGCAGCGAAGCATATAAGTGCTTCATTGCTTTACGACCTCTGAGCGCAGCGCGATCGAACAGAGCCGGATTGCTCTCCCGCACCTTTAGATAACGCCGTACCGCAGTGCGAGCGGAACGAGGTAGTTTATTCTGCTGCTGCTTCATGAAGTCAACTACACGAGCTACCTGATAGGGTGGAAACTCTTGCAGCATTACAAATCCAGCATCTCGGTGTTCAGTCAAATTGCTGGTTAACAAATGAGCAACAAACACTTCCTTGTGGTCGCGGACATCACCATGACGCTGATACCAGACTGCCAAGTGTCCGTAGAATATGGGATCGAGTTCAACAATTAACTGATGAATTTCTGCGACTTGCTCAAGCTTGCGGTGAGGAGTTGTGAGCAAACTATTGAGCATTTCCAAACGCAGGTCACGTTCTGCAGTGTTCATTATGAACCTCCTCTAAGAATTTTGGATTTTAGATTTTGGATTTTGGATTGCAACCTAAAATCCAAAATTGCAGGAGGCAGATGTTGCACGCGGGGCGATAAAGTCACCGCGCAAGTTGTGGAAGCATTGGATATAACTTATGCAGAGTTATGTAAGCTTATGCGATCGGGGCGCGGCAACAACTGCCAATTAGAAATTTGATGTAAAGTATCGAAATCGTTGGTACTACTGCCTAAAAGTAGTAACTGCGTAAGCTGCCATCATATCTGCCGCTATTGCGACAGCACTTTTTGAAAGCAGCGACCAGAACCACAAAGGCAAAGGTCATTGTTACCAAGTTTTTCCTGTAGTTCCTTGTCGCCATGAATAAGGCGATAGCCACGTTTAACAGCTTTTTCAGATGGGTAGCCACGACGACGTTTGCTGGATGGTTCAAAAGCAGAAATCGTCGAAATCTTCAGGCTCGATGTTGAAATCATTAATCTTCTTCATCGTTCTCACCTCCATATTCAAATGAAATAAGATCACCTCATGCAAGTCGAAAAAGCTGTTGATTCACACACAGGATTTGAACCTGTAATTGCTTGATCTTCAGTCAAGTGCCTTACCATTCGGCTAGTATGTAAGCTTATCCAGTTAGGGCACGAAGTGAAAATTTTAGGTTTTAGAAAGTTGATTTAAAATAAATCGAATTTCTTTCTTGTTACACTGCTGTTTCCTAACAGCGTAAATCATTCGACCTCTATACATTATTGCCGCAGAACGATGAATTATCCCTTTGACAGCATCTGTCACATAATGAGTTGGTGGTGGTGGAAAATCTTCAAAGGTAATTAAATACCAAATCTCGTTTAGCTTCTGGTATTGATGATAATTATCAAGGATGACAATATCAGTTTGTTCCTGCTTTTGCTTCTGCTTTCGAGGTATTTTCTCGGCTGCACAAAGAATTCCGGTTTCAGGATGGATATAGAAGCGATCGCGATGGTTTGCATCTAGCTGAATTCGATATCCTCGATAAGGCTTGCTATAGAAACCACCATCAATTATTTCTACATACCGTTCAACGTAGTCCCAGACATGATCGATAACATGCTGTCCTGCCATTGTGTTGGGATCTAATCGTTGACAAAGTTGGCTGTAAACGTCATTCCAAGGCTGTCCGACTTTTGAGCGCAAAAACCGACGCAAGGGGCCGAGATGGTCAGAAAGATACTTAGATTTATTTGTTGGTTTAATCAGGTAGGGATTCAACAATCCATCCTGAATTGCATCCTCGGTGATTTTGTATAATTGCTTCTTAAAGCCAGTCACCTTTTTGAGGCTAATTCTCCTCCCACCGCGAGGACGCTCAATCACAATCTCGCTCAAACGATGTTCGCTCATATCTCACGTTGTTTAAATGCAGTTGTACTAATTGAGTTGTTATTAAACATGAGTTGGCTAACATCATTGAACTCACCTCTGTATTGAGTAAAGGTTATAGATAAATACAATTCAAATAATTGAAATTCCGCACAAGTTAGCAAAGCAGTTTTCACAATTGCCTATACCAATTTGGCTACGCTCCCATCAAAGGGAGCGACAGGATTTGAACCTGCATTCCGTTGCCGGAGTGTGTGTAGGCTTTACAAGTTAGGGCGCGGAATTAAGTCTTAAATCATTACGTGCAAGTTCAAGAAGCTTTTTACAGCTACGGCCGCTCTTACCAAATATTGGCAGTGGGCACGCACGCTAAATCTGCGAGAGACTTAGAAATCATGCTTCGCTTATTCGATCGCTCGAACTTTACTACCTTAGGGCCGTTATTCAATGTGTATGTATGCTTCTTCTGTTAGGGCACGGATGACTAGGAAATTTAACCATAGACAGCTTCAGGGCGGACGATCAAATCACCACTAGGACGGCGATCGATTACATAGGCAGAGAAGCGATCGCTATTCACATCTAAATGCCGAGCGACGCGCTCTTTCACTGCCACATCATTCATCCCTGCTGCAATTCCCAATTGTGTTTTTGGCACATCAACAGAACGTCCTTCAAATCGAATATGAACCATTATAATCACCTTTTGTTTTAATTACGAATTGATATTAGTGGATCTGATCGGGATTGAACCGATACCCTCCCTGTGAGAGTTACACTCACACCTCATGCAAGTTGAAAAAGCTGTGGTAACACCGCAGGAATTGAACCTGCACTTATCGTTTTAGAGACGATCGCTCTACCATTGAGCAAGTATGTAAGCTTTTTCTGTCAGGGCACAAGTGACATCTGGGAACTCTACCGTTAGAGCTACAGACCCAAGGAAAGCATTATTGCAATGCTTTTGAGGAGGCTTTTCTTGCATACTACAAATGTAGTACAAAATTTACATAATGTCAAGTGTCGGGATAGATCGGGCAATTGTCCTTGATGTAGTGTAATGAAAACCATCACCCGACAGCATCGACCATTTTTCAGAATTTGGCACGAGCGCGGCGGAACCAGTACCTTCTTTCACTCTAAACTATTGAGGGATTTTCAAACCCCTACAGTAATGTAGGGGTTTACCATGTCTAATGAATTTCTTGCAAATCGATCGCGTACCCGCACTCAGTGCAAAAAGCAATTAGTTCTTCAACATTCTCCGGGTCTATAAACATTTGACCATCAGCACACTTAGGGCACTCACCGTAAAAATCTAAGTTCCCTTGATTGTCATACTCGTCATCGTCGTCATCGTAGTCAGATCCATAAACTGGATAATCTTGTTGGCTCATTTTGCGTTCGCCCCTGGCGTTGGCTGCGCCATCGCTCTCGATAACTCCCGAAATAGAACATTCGCAACTTTAGACATCAGCTTCGACTGCAAGTGCTTACCGTTGAGTAGCTGCTTGCCAGAACCATCAACTTTGCTTTTGAGTGTTTCCTTGTAAAGAGTAATTTCGTTGCCAATAGGATTGTCAGGCAAGCGGTCGTCAATTTCAATTTTGGTGATCACGTATTGCCAAAACGTCATTCGACATAATGCCGAACCACTACCTACCTCAACTAGACTATCTCCAGACTGTTCGAGAACCGTTCCCATGCCCAGTCTGAGTTTGAAAGCGTCCCTTGAACGGTTACGCTTAACCCGCTTAATATCACCGGGAAGAAATTTAACCACGCGCTTACCCTTTTCCCGCGTGACTTCCTTTTTCTTTACTTCTCGGACTTCTCGCTCAATCAGCTGTTTGCCATTGGTCAAAAACGCTTCAAACGGGTAGATGCGACTGAGCAGCCTAGCGCGAATCCGACTACCAAAATTAAACTGGTCAAAAATTTGGTTATACGTTTTGAACTGCTCATCATTGACCAGCGCCTTAAGTTCAACCTCTAGGCGCTGCTCTTCGATGTTGCGGTTGGGGTAGGTCGTAAACTACCTGAAACTCCCCGTCACCTTGCCTAAGAATGCTCATGTAAGCAACTGCCTCAGTTCGGGTACGAAATCGATAAAAGCAGACATTTTTGCCAGTGGGCAGACGTTGGAAAATCGCCCACGGTGTTAACTTGTCGCGGTAATTCATAATTCCAAATCCTAATTGTGTAAAAAAACACCAGCACAAATGTTACCAGTCACGCTGGTGCAACCTTATAAATGAGAGGTGTTGTAGTTAGTGGGTTTATTGCTGCATAGGCGATACCTCCGTGACGACTGTTAAGCTTTGCCCGTAACAGACTTGATTAATCAACGCTTCGATTAATCCCTCTCTATCAGCCACAGGTAAGGAGCTATTAGCTTGATGCCCCACTACATATATTTCTTCGCGGCAGCGTCCAGGGGCTTCGTCGCACAACTGAATTGCCAGAGCCGAAATTAAAAACAGCTTTTCGCGTTTGGTTATACGCTCAAATGTTGCCCCGTACTCCGACTGGAGGGATTCGAGCAAGGAGGCGTCGTTTATGGTGTAGTTGATGAAATACCCTATTGGCTTGGACATTGGTACAATCTCATTACTGATAAAATCCATTTGTTGTGTTGGCGTTAGCGAAGCTCGCCTTTGGCATCGCTCCACCGGATCAGGGACGGTAGGCGATCGCATGAGTCAATTACTTATTCCTCCTTTGATTCCTCGGACTGGTTGCTCATTACGATATTCAGGGTGCAGCCTTGAGTCTGGATGTCAACGATGGGATAATGCCGATCGCCATCAACAACGTTTGTTATGAATACCTCTGTACTAGTAGGGTAGCTTTGCAGTTTTTCAATCAGTTCTCGAATAATCATTCCTCCTCCTCATCTGGCTCCTCGTCTACTTTTGAGCCGATGATGATGGTTACGCCGTCATCAAAAGACTTGAAATCAGTAATCGCAAACTCAACATCGTCAACGTCTTTAACAGCTAACACCGTCTCAGCAGGGTAGTCCTTCAGGTTTTCAATCAATTCTCCGACTGTGGAAGTCATGTTTAAATCTCCGTTACGAATTACGAATTATCTCTGATTAGGATCTTCACCACGTTACTTTCCTGTTGAAAAGTCTTGATGAACAATGGCTCATCATAAAAATTTCTTAAATCTATCACCGCTTCAGCAGGCAAGCCTTGCAGCTTTTCAATTAGTTGTTGAACTGTGGTTGTCATGTTGGTTTTTTAGTTGTAAGTGTGCAGACATCAAAATATCACCGCGCAGTCAACTCGTGATCTGCGCTCGGTTCACAGGTGATTAAGTGTTATGTAGCTAGTACTCCCAGCGTTAGCTATGGAGTCCGAGCTTATCTAGCCAGTACTCCGAGCATTACCTATGGAGTCCGAACGTTAGAAGAGTGGGTTGAGGGCGTTTCCGCGCCGGGGCGTGAAAGCAGTGGCGTGGGTGCTTGCTCCATATAGTCTCCACGGGCACTAGGCAAATGTGGGGAGGGAACTCGAACAGCACGAAGCGACATTGCTAGCAGCAGTGGTTCTAGAACAACTTCCAACGGTTCTTCAAAGCAGTCCAGACCTACTCAAGCACGTTCAAGAGAGCGGCGCGAGCATCAAGCAAAGATTGCGCTCCTGACCAATGACTAATGACTATGAACCATATTTACAAAGGATTTTGGGCGCTGATTCTACCAGAAATGGAATCTACAGAATCAAGATTAAAGAGAGGAGATTGGCGATCGCGAATCTTGGGATTATAGATACACCGCTCGTTACAGAGGAAGAATCTGTTTTCTAGTTGATAATCCCCTACCCACAATTGAGGATGCGATAACTGATTTTGAAAATCGTATCGACGCAATTCTAGACAGTCTTTAACCCAATTGTTGACCAATGAAGAAACAAACAATTTACATTGCTCTTGCCCTAAGTACTGACAACAACGCGCTTGTTGCCATGTGCTGGCACATAGACAAAAGTCGAGCCGGGGATGTGGGTACAGCCCTGACTCAACAAAAAGGGCTTGCTTTTTTCGGTGTTACCAGCTGTGAAAATGCTGATTTTGAAGCAGATTCCGGTTTCCCGGATGAGCACTGGTTGAACAAAAAGCAGTCTTAAAAAAACCAAAAAGCCACCAAAAGATTTAGCGGTCTAGGTGGCTCCTTGAAAAATAACTAATAGTATTATGCCAGAAAATACATTTAAAAACAATCTTTCGTGGACGGAAGCACACGACGCATACTGTTACCAACACCATATTCCACCCGCCGCAAAAACTCTCTGGCAGTGGCTAATAAGACTTGGCGAAATAGCCAGTGAGATTGAGCCAGATTTATCAGAATTTAATGCTTGGGTAGCGAAGAACAGAGGTAAACCTTATGCTCACAATTACCTGAAAAAGATATTTGACATACTAGTATCATGCCGTGTTTTACAAGTAATTAAACAATATTCTTGGAAGATAACCAAGTTACTTGTTAGACCTATTACATGGTTAAATCCACCTAAGAAGGTGCGAGAAAAAAAGTTATATAACCATAACTTTAGTTACAAAAAAGACCCCTCAAATACCCAATCTGCCGAATCCGTGGTAGGCAGCAGCAGCAATTCTTCTACTCATATATCAACAGAAGAGTTTCAAGAGTTAGAAATCCGACACGAAATACTTAAGACTTGTGGCGAGTATCAAATCTACTTTGACCCGAATAAACCTACAACTAACCAGTTGTTTGAATTTGATATTGCAGATGTCACAGAAGCATTAAAAAAACACTTTGTTAAACGCGGAGATCATGAAAAATATTCATCAGGTAAGCCAATGATTCCCAATCCTCAAGGTTGGTTAATCAGATGTTTACAGAACTGCTATTGGGAAGACCAGTATTTCCGGGTTGACCAATTCAGTATGTTCTTAAAATCTTTGTTACCAACCAATCTGCCAAGGGATTACTAGCAAATACTCCATAAAAAAAACTGCCTCCATCACTGGAGACAGCGACCATATAACCAGTCTGATTATGAACCAACCGACACTTTTTGATTTAGAAGCTTTTACGCTTTCCTCTCCCCCCACTCCCCTTTACGATCCGGCTTGGGATGAAAAAGGGGAAACTGCGCCCCAACACCACGAGCCAGAACAGAGGTGGAGTCCTGCTGACTTTGGAGAAGTACCGCATCAAGTAAGCGACAACGGACAACTGACAATTTTCTTTGATGACAGCGATGAGCCACCAGACCCAGACGACTATTTAAACCTGGATGATTATTCGCTTGCCTGGGCTGAGTGGGAATTACGTGTTGGGGCGCAAGTAAATTTAGGCACAACCGGAGAATCACGTGTTGGGGCGCAGGTATCACACGTTACCCAAAAAACTGCGCCCCAACACGATACCCACTGGGTAGAGAAGTACTGGGTCAAGCGGTCTGGTAATAAATATTGGTACTACCGCTACTGCTGGATGGTAGGCCGCAAGAAAAATCGGCTTTACCTGGGTAGTGTGAACAGTGCCCAGGTAAAGCGCAAAAAGGCAGATGTGGAAATTGCGATCGCAGATGGTAAATTACCATTTGAGATTGAGAAACTAATCCGAGGCTGGAAGAATGAATCGCCCACCACGCCCAAGGTGCAACGGAAGAACGCTAATTTTTAAAAACGGTAGCTATAAATTATCTGACAATACAGTGGTACAAAGACATTACTGTCAAAAATGCCGCAAAAGCTTTAGTCCAACAACCGTTCTGGAGATTGCCGCAGCAGCTCTCTTAGCTTCCCAACTCATCCCAGGTACGAGCGGTAATGTCCGGTTTTGCAAAAAGCTGGGTAGAGCGGTAATTCTTGGTTCTCCAAGCGATGTAGCGGTCAATTATCACAAGGAAATCCCCTATCAGCATGGGGATTTTTTGAGACTCATTGAATATCAGGTTAGAGTCAACAGCTCTAGCGTAAGCCAAAATGTCATTCTTCAGCACAATCGGCACACGTATTAATGTTGTCTTACCACCGTTCCATCCAGGCTGCCAAGTTGTAGATTTCCGTCCACCTTTGCTCATGTTTATCGCATCTATTGCGTGTTACAAGGCAATATTACAGGAAATGGGGAGTTACGAATTAGGAGTTATCACTAAAAATCCACATCCCGGCGTTGTAGATATCCATACCTAACCTGGATGTCTACGCTTAGATAGCTCCCGTCCACTCCAAGGATACAAAATCTGAACTTCTTCTCTGTTGTATTGCAAAACCTGTTCAAGTTCCTCAAACGTCCATTTGCTGTAATGGACAATTTTTTCCCCAAACCAATCCAGGGACACTCCATTAAAAGCATCATTAACTACTCGCTCTAAACCTGCTTCAGATAAAGCAATTAATAAGATAATAGCTTTGACATTTTTCTGTTTAAGTGCCTCATAAGCAAGCAGCTTGTTGAAATCCCTAACACTAATAGTTTTAGCTATAGATGCTCCACTTTTAGTGCCTTCACGAGGTACAGTCACCTCCACTTGTGAACCTGTGAAACCATCTTGCTGCAATAGTTCTAAACGTTTTGACCCTCGTTTTGTGAACGTGCCAAACCATTGCTTTGAGTAACCCAAAGCAAGTCCCACTCCTGTTGCACTAAATCACTTCTCAAAAGTGTAGTTTTGGAGCTTATAAGCATCTACTGGAATTCTGCCAAACCATATAGTTGTCTCAATAGCTCGAATGAGATCGCTCATGGTGGAACAACCTGACTAAGTATATTTAATTAACTATAAGTATACTAAGCGTATAGGCAGCAAAAATGCATCAACGGGGCAATCCCTATTCCCTGTTCCCCAATGCCCAATACCCAATGAAAAGCGATCGCGCCTGATTGATGAACCGCGATCACACTTGTTGCATTTGCGATCTGTGAATAGCTTGGTTTGAGTTTATTCGCCCCCAGGCTTATTTGTCCAAATTTGGGTAGAGTCGGTCAACTCCATCCCATGCAAGACTTGCAAGATTCTCCAGTGCCATTGCCAAATATACAGGATGGTCGTACTTCCCCTTCTGCAAGCGCTCGAAGAATATCTCAATTTGCAGGAACAGGAGTTTGGTATTCATAGAGTAGCGATCGCGCCGCGGCGCTCGTCACTGCCACAGATAAAGCTAATACTATTGCAATGATGGTAGCAATACCCATAGGAATGTCGGCAGCGGCAGTTGAAATAAACAATAGTGTTGGGACTATTAAAAAAGAACTCAATCAAGAAGATCCAAAAGATGCAAACGGGAATCCAATAACCGATAAATTAGGTAATCCCCTCAAATGGGAACCTGGGGTAACAGTACCAGACCCAACGAAAACAGTAATAGCACAAGAACAAGCTAAGGCAGATAGTAAAAATATCATCCAAGCAACATTAGAAGATATCTTTGATGGGAGCGATTAATGACAGACCCAATTCTTATTCCACCTAGAGATGACCAAGGTAGACAGCTACCGCCAACATCAGATATTACAACCGGAGCAACAAAAACACCTTTTACGCCGGCAATTAGTCCGAACGCTCCACCTGATGATAAATTACCAGATAATTTTCAACCTTTTGAGCATTTGCAAGAAGTATACATTCCTCAACACAATGCACTTGTCAGGCAATATTTTTCAGATCATGCACCCGATTGGAAACCAAATATAGCGACTGCTAGAAGTAGCTTAAGAGTTGCTTGTACAATGCTAGATTCTGATAATCAGCTAATGATGAATTTGCGGCATCATTTATTGTTTGATTTATTGGGGTATAGCAGGAAAAATTTAGCTTTATACTATGGCTCTAGAGAAAATATGGAGCCGCCTGTTGAAGGGCATCCCAAAGTAGTCTTTTATTTTTCGCAGGATTCTCAATCTGTGCCAGCTACACAAGACTATAAAGCTGATGCAGAATACAGCGTTAGATTGATGACTCTAGAAAATACTTCTGTTAATTTACGCGAAAAATTACTAGAAATAGCTAACGAAATTAAAACGCAGTTTGTTCAGAACAAGCAAGGAATTATTCACGCCAAAGGGAACCTTTGTATTAGCTATAAAGACACAAAACATGGATTTCCCAATGGTTCAAAAATTTTATCTAACAATGAAACAGACGGTATAAATCTTTATCAAAAGATTTGCAACGTAATTGACGTACCATTTGATGAGCTAAAAATAAATGTTGGCAACCCGAAAAAACCTAGTACTACGGGAACGGTTACAGAAACCCAAGTAATTATGGGTAAAACCCGTAAGAAAAAAGCTTATCGCAGAGTAGTAAATATCCGATTTCGGTATGCTTACGCACTTATTCCCGGCGAACCACAACCAGTATTTTTGATAGACATATCGGGAAGATATAATCCCTTGATCAAGATTTAAAATAACCGAAAATAAACCACGCGAAAATCAAAGGAAATATAATATATCTCCGAAAATTAAACCACGCGAAAACTGTTGCTATCGTTGAGTCACAACCATACTTTAATCAAAAATAAAATGGCTTATAGAGACATTAGTCGAGGAGTTAGTTTAGCAAAAGATCATGCAAACTACATTACATGGCTAGAGAAAGATACAAACGCTCGGCAAACTGCTTATGCAGCGATTACAACCCCTGCTAATCGGGTAAAAACTGAACGAGTTGGTGGTTATATTATTCCATTTAGCCAAAATGGTTCGGGACTTGTTTATCTTCCCGCTAAGTTAATTAGTGCTACTCAAAACGGCAGAGGGTCAGCGCTCGCTACAACTATAAAGGGATTAGTTGATGACTATACTTTTAGTAGTACCGAGGTTGCAGCGCTAACGACTCCTGACGTTCTAGAAAATGTTAAGAAGTTCAAGTTTGCCAAACTGACTGTTATTCAACGAGTAACCACAGCGACCGAAAAAGAAGCGTCTCGAATTACAGGCAGGAAATATTACAGACACGAAAATGATTCTGTTACCGCTAACTTTGGTAAAAAACTAGCGGCTGATACCTTTGATAGTGTAGTTGCAGCCATTAAAGCAGAATCCGCATTTAATGCGTTATTTACTGGTAGCGCCAATGCACTAGCTAGTCGTTATCGCTTTGTTCCAGAAGGTGCGTAATGTCTATCGCCTCTGATAACAATTTGTTGTGGGTTCCCTCAGACATTAGCGATTTATTAACTGTGTCTGTTGACGGGCAAGCTGATGATTCTACCGTTCAAGGGATGCTCGTAATCAATGGTGCAGCCAGTAGTTGGTTATCTGGTGCAATGGACGATTACACTTACTTTGAATTGTTAGACCACTATGGCATTGACCCGCTTGGCTTTGTTGGTGAAGTCGAAGACCATATCCAATTGCTAATGAGATGACCAGAATCTTGCAGCTAGGGATAGAAAGTAATTGGCATTTGCAATACAGTGATTCTTTCCCGGCTGTAAGTTACTTAAATGATTCAGCAGGAAAGCCAATTTATCAAAGGATAACTGAAATAAATATTCCTGTAGTGTTTGATAAACCCATCATTGCTGTATCTGTCAACACTACTGTTCCTGTAGGAAAAGTTTGGAAATATGCAGGATATTTACGCCGCAGCTTAACAACTGGTTTGGGTGCAAGCTTCGTGGGTGAGCCGGAAAGTTTGTTTTTAGGTAAGTTTAATTTAGTCGTTTTTGATGATTTGAATATTAATTATTCTCTATCTATTCAAGTTCCTAAATGGTTTATCAGTGCCAATATTGCTGTCTACCAATATGAGGGAGCAGATACAACAACGTTAGAAGATGATGTTCAAGCGATAAAAATATCGCTAGGTATATGAAATGACTACTGCACATTCGACCATAGCTGTTACCTCTTCTAGTCCCGGAATAACAGTAACTTTAGAAAGTACAGGTATTTTTCTCGGAATATTGGTGAGCGCTTCTGTTTTAGCTGGAGTGTGCATCAAAGTTGTCAGCAGTATCAGCCGGATTTCTTCTTCAATTGCTCAAATTGAAAAAGATTTAAAAGAACATGCCGACATGTTTATTGACTTAAGCTTGATTTTCTGCGATCGCTTGCAGTATCCGATAGTCTGCGGCAAGGAGCTTTATAAACTTTGCCATTGGATTATACAAATAGTACTCCAACCCAAAGAGCGCAAAGGGTTTGTTTTGCTTCCAAAACACTGAGTGATAGAGCGCACCTTGCGTTGGCTTGTTTGGTGTCGGCAATTAAACAAAGACTACGAGCTACTTCTTGAAACTGCCAAAACGTTTATTTACCTTGCCACGATTCGGATTATAGTGAGACGATTGGCATAAAATTTTACTGTTCATAACTTTTCAAACATCTTCTAAGACTTTGGTTTATAAGTCGAAGCAACGTGTAATTCTTTCAACTGTTTAGCATCTACACTCGAAGGCGCATCTGTTAACAAACAACGTGCTTGTTGTGTCTTTGGAAAAGCAATGACATCCCGAATAGATTCTTCTCCAGCTAGCAACATTACCAAACGATCTAAACCGTAGGCGATGCCACCATGCGGCGGTGTACCATATTCAAATGCTTCTAAGAGAAAACCAAATTTATTTTGTGCTTCTTCAGGAGATAAACCGATCGCTTCAAACACTTGCTGTTGAATTTCTCGCTGGTAAATCCGCAGACTTCCGCCGCCAACCTCCACGCCATTAAGTACCAAGTCGTAAGCTTGGGCGCGTGCTGTCTTTAAGTCGCTCAAATCATCAGGATGCGGTGCTGTAAATGGGTGGTGTAGTGCTTCTAGACGTTTTTCGTCAGCATTCCACTCAAACATCGGAAAGTCTGTAATCCACACCAAGTTGATTTTTTCTGGATCGATTAAGCCAAATTCTCTAGCGATCGCTTGTCGTAATCTATCTAATGTTTTATTAACTGTAGCAGCATCACCAGCCCCAAACAACAGCAAATGTCCAGCTTTGGCATCTGTACGGCGCAAAATTTCTTGTTTTTGTTCTTCGCTTAAGTTGTCTTTTATCGCGCCAATGGTGTCAATTTCGCCATCATCCCTGACGCGGATAAAAGCTAAACCTTTAGCACCGGCTTCGCTGGCTTCTTTAAATAAGTCGCCACCTGGTTTAATACGGACATTAGAAATTACATCGTTACCGTTGGGAATGGGGAGGATTTTGACGATACCACCATTGGTAACAGTGTCCCGAAAGACTTTGAAACTAGAGTCTTTGACGATATCTGAGACATCAACTAATTCCAAACCATAGCGTGTATCCGGTTTATCACTACCGTAGCGTTCCATCCCCTCAGCATAAGTGAGACGGGGGAAAGGGCGCTGTAATTCAATGCCTTTAACTGTTTTGTAGATATGGCAAACTAAATTCTCATTTAGTTCGATAATTTCTTCTTGAGACATGAAGCTCATTTCCATGTCTAACTGGGTGAATTCTGGTTGTCTATCGGCGCGTAAATCTTCATCACGAAAGCAACGGGCAATCTGATAATATCTGTCTAAGCCGGATACCATCAGCAATTGTTTAAATAGCTGGGGTGATTGCGGCAAAGCATACCATTCACCAGGATTGACGCGACTAGGTAGAACATAATCCCGCGCCCCTTCTGGGGTAGAACGGGTAAGAATTGGGGTTTCGACTTCGATAAAACCTTCCAAATCTTCTAGATAACGACGCATGGCTTTGACAATTTGATGACGCAGTTGCAAATTTTGCGCCATACGTTCGCGTCGCAAATCCAAATAACGATATTTCAGCCGTAAGTCTTCCCGCACTGTTTCGGTGTCAGCTACAGAAACTTGGAAAGGTAACTGTTTGCGAACAGCATTGAGTAGCTCAATTTTATCGGCGTAAATTTCCACCTCGCCTGTGGGGATGCGGGTATTCAACGATTCTTCGGGACGTTGTGTTACCCTACCAGTGATTTCGACAACATATTCATTTCGCAGGGCGTTCGCATATTCGTAAGAATCTGGGGTGCGTTGCGGATCGCTGACGATTTGGACAATTCCAGAGCGATCGCGTAAATCTAAAAATATCACACCACCATGATCGCGGCGACGGTCTACCCATCCGTAAAAGGTAACAGTTTCTCCAATATGTTCTTTTCGGAGTTCGCCGCAATAGTGAGTTCGCATAAGTCTTAGTTATTGTTTCCGGGCTAGATTGGCAAGAAAATGTCAAAGCCTTCCCATTATCTAGCATCAATAGTAATTGTAGTAGTTCTGGTGAAAGAAAAAATCAAATAATCTCACACTATAACAGCAGTTTTGTTTTGGAGGCAGAAGGCAAAAGGCAGGTGGTCACTGAGCGTAGTCGTTCGCGCAGCGTCTCCGGCAGGAGAAGTGAGGTAGGAGGCAAAAACTCTTTATATCTGACTTGGATGTACCGTGGTGCAGATATCTATATCTTTATCTTTGTTTCAGGGGACAGTGATGTTGTTGGTGATGTCTCTTTTTCTAGCGATCGCAATCGCATTTTTGACCGATTTTATCGCGGCGATCCCTCACGTAACCGCAAGGTAGAAGGAATCGGACTAGGATTGAGCTAGCGCGGGAAATTGCTAGGGCACATCGTGGCGACCTTACTCTTGACTTAACATCTTCTGGTCAAACAGCGTTCACCCTCACCTTACCGATGAAGTTAGATAATTGAGCGATCGCCCAGTGTTGATATTAAGGCAATACAGTTCAGTTAAGCCTAAAACTCAACCCAACCTACAATTTTCTTAACTAAACCTCTTGCACGAATGTAAAACTAGCCCTCATCCCCCAACCCCTTCTCCCAAGTGTGGGAGAAGGGGAGCCAATTTTAAAGTCCATTTCAAAGTCCCTCTCCTTTGGGAGAGGGATTTAGGGTGAGGGCTTTTAATTTATCCAAGAAGTCTAATAATCGAAGCAGAAAACTGAAACTATTACTAAATCAAGGTTTGAGGCTTTATTTTCTCATATAAATTCAAAAATGTAGCCAAAACCTGGAAAGTGAAGTTTCGTAAGCCTTGCAGTGATTGCTTTCTCCAAGAGTGATGGAAGAGCGCTAATGAAGTGGACGCAGAAGTGTAATTTTGCCCATGCCCGTCTCTTGACTGAGCTGTGCCACGTAGAGATTTCCATTGGTGGGATTCTCAACCAAATCCAATGGACTTGGATTAAAACCAGTGAAACCACTAATACCCGTTTGGGAATTTACAATATCCAAGTTTGCGCCACCTGGTGTTAGCACAATGATGTCTTTCCCTGAACTGAAGCGTGTCACCAGCAGTTTGCCTTGCAGCTGACCACCTAAAACATTACTACGATATTCAATGATGCCATTAGGTGAAAAATGCTCTCCGAAATCGAAGGCAATACCCTTCCAATTCCGGTCAGGTAGAGTACCAATGGGATATTCATTTATCTGAACTAGGTCTGTACTAGCTGTGGGATTTCCGCCACTCAACACCCACTCACAACGCTTCGGATTGGGATGACCATAATAACCATTTTTAACAATGCGAAACAGAAAGTCTCGCTGTGTGCCTAGACTGCTAAGTCCAGGCACAGATGGAGTAGTATAAGCCGCATTAGTAGCCTTATCAATACGGTTTTGGCAGGCAAGAGGTAGAGGGATCGGTGTATTTGGCGTATTGCCACCAGCTGCCGAACCATTCGTTGGCACATACAACTGACCATTGGTATGCCAAACCAGATCGTAGCCATTACGTATACCGCTAGCAAAGATAGTTACAGGTGCTCCCGGATTAAAGGGGTTATAAGTACCTCCATCCTCCGTCTTCACGCTTAAAGGAGGTGAGGTGATTTTGGACAGGTCAACTCGTAATACAGCAGCAGTTAACAACCGCTCAGGACGATTACTCCAAGCAGTGTTTGGTGCGCCTGTACTACTATTACTACCCTGCAACACATACAACACGTTTGGCTCATTGGGCTTAAACTCAATGCTATTGGTTAGATGATCCCGACTCGATCGTGGTAAATCAACCACATAGTCTTTTACTGTCTCTAGATTGGTACCGCTTAAACGAGTAATTTTACCAGTCCACTCTGGTGCATCAACAGTACCATTCCAGTAGTAGTTATTTGTTACCCAAAGAATTAGGTTGCTAGCATTTGTTGATGAGGGATCAAAGTGCATACCAATGATCGTTCGATTACCACCATTTGCAGTCTGCAATGAGGAAATCGTTTGTGGCGTACCCAGAGTGCCATCAGCATTGATCGGGAAACGCAAAATCTCACCTAGTAAGGTGGCAGCATAGAGTTTATTGTCAGGCCCAATCAATACTGTGGTGTAAGGTTTGATAGGTACATTTGCTAGTGAGATTTGCTCGAAAGTAATATTGCTTCCTGTGTCTACAAAAGTGCCTGTTGTGAAACTGATGCTATAGGGTAAGAATGCAGCACCATTGCTATCTTTAACCCCGTCGGTAATTTGTAACAAATATTTGGTATTGTTCTTGAGACGAGTTATCGGAGACACTACAATCACATCTCCGCCACCAGAAGTATTGTAAGTAGCATTGACTTGTGTGTTAGTACTGCTATCGATCAGCTTGATAGTTGAGGCAGAAATAGTATTAACCGCAATCCCACTATTGGGGAGATTTAGGTCTGCTGTAATGGAGATATCTGGCGACAGATTTGTCTGACCATCATTGGGATTGGTCGTTCTGATTGAGGGACGATTACCTGGTGCGATCGCAATATAGTTGAGCTTGGTATTCTTACCACCTTTAGCATCAATTGTGAGCTTGCCATCGGCAACATTAACAATCCGGGTAATTGCGGCAAACTTTTTGGTTGCCATCGGTACAAATCCAGAAATAGCAGCCGTCCCTTCTATATTAATCTGGTGCTTACTATTGGCAGTATTACTAGCATCACCGACACTAACAGTCACATTGTAGGAACCATTAGATAGGGCATATTCCCAAGCAGCAGGTATCGTGACTGCTGTTCCCGCACTGCTAAGAGGATATTGGAGATGAATCAGTCTATTTAGTCGCCGATCGATGCCACTTTGGTTGCGATCGCGTGTATTGAGTTGGATATCAAGGGGAGTGTGTGTAGTATTGCCTAAGCTATCTTCACGCACCCAACCAAAGCCTCTAGTATCATTGTAGGCTTGACCGATATCTTTAATATACCCAGATGGTACAGGAGCGTTATTTGGTTGAAAAGCAATCCCTTGAACAATTGCTAATACCAGTATTTTGGGTTTGATCTTGTAAATCATAGTATGCCTTGCCGTTGTGTTCGTAGTTGATACGTGATTAGTCCATTAACATTGGCCAAGTATCTGCAATGATTATTCCTGGCAATCCTTCATTGCCTATAAACGAACGTAATGACCGCAAGTCTTAGGGAACCCATTTCTCCAGAATGTATAAAAAGTATTTAGTAAATACTTTTTATACATAAATACTGAACTTCTTTTTAAGAGAATTATAAAGGAACTTTCTAATTCCTCAACTTGGCACGGTATAATTACGTAAAAAGCAATAAATCTTCAAAATTACAGTAGAACTCAGAATACAGAATTCAGCAGTCAGGAGCCAGAATACCCCTTCAGGGAAGCAAGCTACAGAATTGAATTCTGTGAGACTGATGGATAGCGCAGATAAGCCTTCTCTTGTCCCAAGAGAAGGCTTATCTGCGACACGCTGCTCGTAGCGTCTCCTAGAGAGCGTCTGAATAAACGGGTTTAAGTCCCCCACGAGAGTGATTCTGAATTCTGAATTCTTCTTTAATTGCTGCTGGCAGAGTTCATTTTTGTCTGTGCTGTCAATCTGATGCAAGTAATTTTGGCAGCAAATCATGAAATTACTTTTTAATCACCTGCTTCTTGACTTCAAATATGTGCAATATGGTGACTCAGCCAATCAGCGTTTTCGCGCAGGATATGCAGAATACTTCCGTGAACGACCGTTTCTAGATGTAGCCGCTCCTTTAAAGGGGAAGAGTAGTTAACTTTAGAGTGGCTAGATGATTCTTGTACCTCTTCAACTACATAGCGGTTAGGGACATGACTTAAAATGTGAGCAATTAGCTTTTGCCTCAATTCATGAATTGAAAAGGCTAATTGATAAGGATCTTCGGGATACTCATCTAAGACATTCTCAATTTCTTGAATGACGATTGGCAATGTTAAATTAATTAACGTGTGCGACATTTTTTAGTAACCTAATTGAAAAGAAAAATTCTTAGGATCTACTTCTGCTTCTTTCAGTCTTGTTTATAAAACTGGCATCTCCTGACGGCAGCAGCTACAACGCCAATAAAGACCTTCCAAGCTTATGTGGCGGAGTAAAACAGTTGAACAGCTAGGACAACTATGCTTACTGTTCATGAAGTGCTTGATTGTTGTTGTGAAAAGAAGCTGTTGGCTGCAATCTGGTTTTAGATACCTTGACCGCAGCATGAAATTGCTTAATAAAGTATTCACTTAAAACCTGGATTGATTTGATTATTGTGTAACACATTCCCAACAAGATTTACGGCTGGCTCTAATTGGTTTTATAATAAACAGCATAACAATCAGATGTTTGAAATCGCGTATTTCCAAACGTTTTATTTATGGTTGAGTTGTATGAATTAAGCGATCAGATCAGCTTTTTGCTTGAAAAAAGACATTGCAATTCACTCATCTATCTAAAGTGGACTATGCCTAGTTTGACTCAATTACCAAGCAAATTAGCTTTATTTTTAAAAGTAAAAAGTAAAAAGATAATCCCCATAAATAAATTTAGTTGCTCTAAAACCATTTTCTTTTTCTTTCTTTTGCTTTTTAAACGATCAGATAATATTAATCGGGTCTACATCAATAGTTAAACTTACAGACGAAGGACAAAGCGATCGCACTTCTTCCCAATCTGGCAACTGTGGTAAGGCATCGGGGGCAAACTTAATTAATATCTGCCAGCGATAACGATTAGCTACTCGTAAAATACTCGCTGGTGCTGGGCCTAATATCTCGAATTCTTCTTCTGTACTCAAAGCTGTAGCAATAACTTGCGCCGTATTTTGGACTTGAATGGGGTCAAGACTACTTAAACGCAACAAAATTAACCGCCCATAAGGAGGATAATTGAGTGCTTGGCGTTGTTCTAATTCCGCTTGAGAGAAAGATTGATAATCGTGCGATCGCACTGCTGCAATTACCTGATGCTCTGTAGTATAAGTCTGCACAATCACTCTACCTGGATCTTCACCTCTACCCGCACGTCCAGCGACTTGAGTCAAGGTTTGAAATGCTCGTTCACTGGCGCGATAGTCTGATAAATTTAGCAATCCATCAGCGGCGACAACGCCCACAAGTGTCACCTGTGGTAAATCCAAACCTTTGGTGAGCATTTGCGTACCAACTAATAAATCTGCTTCGCCATTGGCAAACTGGGTGAGTAGGGTACGGTGTGAGCCTTTGTTGCGGGTGGTATCGCTATCAAAACGAATCAAGCGCAACTCTGGAAACTGTCGCGCTAGTTCCTGCGTGACTCGTTGAGTACCGCTACCAAAAAATTTCAGGTAAGGGGAACTACAATCAGGGCAAAATTTGGGGTGCGATCGCGCATAGTTACAGTAATGACACCGCAATAATTCCGGCGCTTTTTCTTCGGTGTGGTGATACGCCAGCGACACATCACAGTGCGGACATTCCAACACATATCCACAACTGCGGCAAGATACAAAAGTACTGTGTCCCCGGCGATGAATAAATAAAATTCCCTGTTGTTTTCTTTCTTGCAACTCTTCTAAAGCTGCTTGCAGCGATCTACTAAATATAGAACGATTTCCCTGTTGCAACTCTTGCCGCATATCGACTATTTCCACCGGCGGTAAAGGGCGGGAGTTGATGCGTTCAGGCAAACTTAAATAATAACTCCTGACTCCTGCCTCGTGATTTAAAAGTGATGAATTAAAATTTCTTTCTTGTCCCCCCTCTCTGCTTGCGGAGAGGGGGCTAGGGGGTGAGGTTCCGACGCTTACCCAAGTTTCCAACGAAGGCGTAGCAGAACCCAACACCAAGGGGCAATGTTCTAATTCGGCTCGCCACTGGGCAACAGTGCGGGCGTGGTAGGTGGGTATGGGGGAGTCTTGTTTAAAGCTGCTATCGTGTTCTTCATCTAAAATAATTAAACCCAAGTTAGGTAAAGGGGCGAAAACGGCGCTACGAGTACCAATGACAACTTGTGGTTCTCCTGTGAGCATTTGCCGCCAAGTATCGTAACGTTCACCGTCGGAGAGGGCGCTATGATAAACGCTGACTTTATTACCAAAACGGGCGCGAAAACGATCGGTTAGCTGGGGTGTAAGTCCAATTTCTGGGACTAAGACAAGAGCAGATTTACCTTGATTGAGGAGAGGTGCGATCGCTTGCAAATATACTTCGGTTTTTCCTGAACCTGTCACCCCATGCAATAAAACTTGAGCAAATTCATCTAGTGTCTGGATTGTCTCTAAAGCACTAGTTTGAGCAGTAGTTAAAGCTTTAGCGCCATCACCTACTAAAGTTGGGCCTTGTTCAGTTCGCAATACTTCCCGTTCTTCAACAACAATGTAACCTTTTTGTGCCAGCGTCTTGAGGATAGAAGAACTAGCATTGCAAATTTGCAGTAATTCATTTTGCCATAACTCCCCACCATGTCGCCGCAGCACTTCTAAAATCTCTCGTTGGCGAGTAGTTAACTCTTGGTCAATTATACCTGTGAGCGTAACTGCTTTTTGCAACTTTGGTCGAGTCAGTCGCGGTGGTTCCAAGTAGCTTTCTACTAAACCAAATCGCAATAACTCCCGAATTCCCCGATAAGCAGATTTGACTTTTTGTTGAAGGTAAACAAAACTGTAGTCCCCCGCTGGTTGCCCTTGCAAAAGTTCCCAAACTTGCCGCGCAGTCGGAGTCAAAAAAGCCAAAGGATCAGCATATCCCAGTAAATAACCACTTCTCCCTGCCCCCCTGCCCCCCTGCCCCTCTGCCTCTCTGCCCCTCTGCCCCCCTGCCCCCCCGCCTCCAACCAGGCGGATACGACGCTGCGATCGCCCCAGTAACCCTGGTGGCAGAGCAACCCGGATTACTTGAATCAGCGGCGTATAGTAATATGCAGCAACTCGGTTGAGTAATTCCCAATAAGCACTTGGGAAAAACCCAACGCTGACTATATCTTCTACTTCCCGGATTTTTTCTGGTGGTAAATCGATATTTAGTTGTGCCAGTAATCGAATAGCGATCGCTCCTAATTGTTGCGCCCCAAATGGCACGCTTAAAATATCACCTGGTTTTATTTCTAACTGGGCTGGTAATCGATAAGTAAATAGTCCTGTACTTCCTGGACAGTCTACCAATACTTCAACCCACCGATTAACACTTTCACCTGACTGATATGATTCATTCGGTTCATTCACCACTAAAGGAGATAAATTTATGTCATTAATATACATACTTGCTGATTTTATAATTAAATATTTTCTTCACATAGCTGGTCTAAATCAACCTAGCTAACTAAACTTTAGTTTTTCGCTTTCTTAAATTTAAATAGTATTTCTCAATACTGTTATTCTTCATAATACTTGATAATTTTCCTCTTATGTAATCTACTAGACAAATTCGTATTAACTATATATGCAATAAATATTTGGTGCCCACTATACAAATAAAAGCATGTCGGCTATTGCTGCAACAGTTGTTCTATCTACTAAATATGGAGTAGACTTTTTCCGCCTATCGGTAGATATTCAACCCTTTCTGTATATGAGATGCTTTTATACAAAGTAAGATCCTCCAAAATTAAGCTGCTACTCTTGTAATTTGTATCATGTAGGGAACTTGAAATCAAATCGGGAATGCGCCAACCCAGTAGTAGGTATTCCTTTTATACAACGACCTTCAGCGCTTAAGACATTAGAAATATTTAGAAAAATATATGAAAGTTTAAGAGATTTGGATGATTAGCTGGAATTTTTATATTTGTTAAGGTTGAGAATGTTTGAGGGGGTTTGACATATTTGATAATTCAGAAAAAAATGAAGAATATATCTGTTGGGAATCTAAGAGAAAAGTTTTGCTGGGTGCTAAGGTCAGTTTCGTTATAGGTTGTATATAACTGTAACCTATAGGTACTAGGTAGATGCCGATTTTTATTTCTATAGACAAATTGCATCAGCCTATATTTCGCTATTCTTTACGGGTGCATCGTCCATTAGGGAAAACTACCAAGCCTCAAACGAGTAGGTGTAAATAAATTATGTACCAAACAAAGCAACAATCCCTAAAGGAAAATATGAATATTGTTGAATTGGGAAAAATGGAAATACTGGAGAATGCTGCTGATATCGAAGAACCATCACTTGATAGTTTAAATGCAGTGGCAGAAGAAGAATCTCCAATTGTAGTAGAAAATCTAGAATCAGACGAACGCGATGGAGATGACATGGCGGCGGCTCGTCCTTCGGGATACAACAAAACCGAACATGATGATGCTGTCGGCGCGTTTTTTAAGGAAATGGCGCGTTATCCGCTTTTAAAAGCTGATGAAGAAGTAGAGTTAGCGCGGCGAGTCAGGTTTCTAGAGGAATTTAGAGAAATACAAGCGGCTTTAGAGTTAAAACTGGCACATGAACCCAGTAAACTAGAAGTGGCTTCCGAGCTAGGAATGACGGAAAAGCAACTAGAAAATCGCTTGTATCAAGGGAGAGTAGCGAAACGCAAAATGATTCGCTCGAACTTGAGATTGGTAGTTTCTATTGCCAAGCGATATTTAAATCGGGGAGTGCCTTTTCTGGATTTAATTCAGGAAGGAGCAATGGGTTTAAATCGCGCTACAGAAAAGTTTGATCCCGATAAAGGATATAAGTTTTCTACTTACGCCTATTGGTGGATTAGACAAGCAATTACCAGAGCGATAGCTAACGATGCGCGAACAATTCGACTACCGATTCATATTGTTGAAAAACTTAACAAGCTAAAAAAAGCCCAACGGGAACTCAAACAAAAACTCTGTCGTAATCCTACCGAAGGTGAAATGGCAGAATATTTAGAGATTAGTGTGCAACAACTACGCCAGCTACAACAGCTACGGCGACAAGCACTTTCTCTCAACCACCGCGTCGGTAAAGAAGAAGACACGGAATTGATGGATTTGCTAGAAGATGAAGATAACTTGTCTCCAGAAGCAAAAATGAATGAAAACATGATGCGTCAGGAGATTTGGGAAGTCTTGGGTGATGTGTTAACTCCACGAGAGAAAGATGTGATTTCTCTGCGTTATGGTTTGACAAGCAGCGAACCATGTACCTTAGAAGAGGTTGGCAATATGTTCAATCTTTCTCGTGAGCGAGTGCGTCAAATTCAAAGCAAAGCCATGCGGAAATTGCGTCGTCCTCACATAGCCAAACGCTTAAAAGGTTGGTTGATTTAACTACATTGCTCCAGATAGAGATGCAATCTTGAACTTAATTAGCTTTGCAATTCGCAAAAATTGGGCGTTTTGTAGCTTTTTTCGGCTCTTGTTTAGTCAATACTCAAAAAAAATTGCCCAGTTGCCTATAGACTATGGACTATAAACTATGGACTATGGACTAATGACTTCGGGTAGCAATTTGATTGTGCGTTTTGCTGAACCAGCCGATTGCAGCGTGCTGTTTAAATTAATTGAGGGACTTGCAGAATATGAAAAATTATCTCACGCGATCGCTGGCAATGCTCTAGCACTTCAGGAGCATTTATTTGGTTCGCGGAGGTATGCAGAGGTAATATTAGCAGAATCTGCGAATCAAGCTGTTGGTTTTGCGCTATTTTTTCATAATTATTCAACATTTCTGACTAAGCCAGGAATTTATCTGGAAGATTTATTTGTTTTACCAGAATATCGCAGACAAGGTATTGGTAAGGCTCTCCTAACTAAAGTAGCTCAAATAGCTGTAGAACGTGATTGTGGGCGATTAGAGTGGAGTGTCTTAGATTGGAACGAGTCAGCCCAAGCATTCTACCGTAGTATGGGAGCATCTATATTAGATGATTGGCGAATTTGTCGCGTCACAGAAGATGTGCTTACTCAATTAGGTTCTGTTAAATAAAAAACAAAGGATGAAGTATAAAGGATGAAGCAGGACAATTTTCATCTTTAATATTTCATCCTTAAATTTTAATGATTTTTTTATAAAATATTCAAAATTACAAAAATTTGTATTTTAATCATCAGCATAAATGCACATTTTTGCAAATAAGCAAGTTAGGGTATTTTGTAGAGAAGCACCTTTTTGTTACATATCGCTTTGTGCTAACAAACCTAAATCTAAAATCACCAAGATTCAAAATCCAAAAACTTTATTTAATAAAGCAAAGTTTGACAGCTTGTCGTTTGACTATGGCAGCGGCTCAACTCACAATTATGGAGGATATTGCACAGAATAAGCCGTTATTGCAGAGAGAACACGAAATGAAAAAAATGATTACAGTCATGCTGTTAGGCATAGCAATCTTCACCTTTGCCTTCAGCCATCCAGCTTTGGCAGCAGATGTTGCTAGTGGAGCTAAAGTATTTAGTGCCAATTGTGCCTCTTGTCACGCAGGAGGTAAGAATCTGGTTCAAGCTGACAAAAACCTGAAGAAGGAGGCTTTAGAAAAGTATGGTTTGTACTCAGCAGAGGCGATTATTGCCCAGGTTACAAAAGGTAAAAATGCTATGCCCGCCTTCGGCAAACGTTTGAAGCCTGAACAAATTGAAGATGTAGCGGCTTATGTGCTTTCACAAGCAGATAAGGCGTGGAAGTAGACTAAAATCTAACTTCAAAAATTAACAATTAGCGGGGCTTTTTGTCCCGCTAATTTTGTTACTGCCGAAATTATCAAACAGGATGCATATACCAATTTTGGATTACAGCAGATTTCAAGTTGATGAAGTACACAATCTAAGTCTCAAAGTCATACCAATTCTGTATGAAGATGCGCTAAACCATGTTTAATGATGAGAAAGAAAAACGAACCGCATTCGCGTTAGCGTCTCCCCTTGGGAGAAGGACGCATTCGCGCAGCGTCTCGTAAGAGAAGGACACAAAGAAAGAAAAAGTTAAAAGGGTTTGGCGCAGCCTCACAAAGAAATGGTATCAGGTACAAAAATTGTTTTACTTCTGTTAGCACAGCGGGGCGTAGCCCATTCTGAATTCTGACTCCTGAATTCTGCTGTAAGAGTTTTTACAAAAAGACTGTTCCAAGCATATCAAACAATACTACCTATCCTCATTTGGTATTATGAGTAATTTCTGGCGATTATTTTTCAGTATAATTATTGCTTTCCCTCTGACTTTTCTGACTTTATCTGCACATTCTTTACCCATTTTAATTACCCAAATTACAGCGAGTGATTTCTTAGAGTTGGGTGTAGATAAGATGCAGCGCGGTAATTATCAGGAAGCAATAGAGAATTTCAACCAGGCGATCGCACTTGAAAAAGATTTGGCTCTAGCTTATAGCGATCGCTGTCTTGCTTATCTCCACTTACAAGATTACCATCAAGCTGTTACAGATTGTACTCAAGCCATAAATTTTGCACCGGATAACTTTGAGGCTTATCTGAACCGGGGAGTAGTACACTACAGACAAGGGGATTATTCAGCTGCCATTGTCGATCATAATCGAGCCGTTGCACTTAAACCCTACGATTTTCGAGCTTACTACAACCGAGGGCTAGCCCGTGCTGGGGATGGGAAAGATTTAGAGGCAATTCTTGACTTTAATTTAGCCCTAACTCAAATTCCCCGACTCAGCAGCTTACTGCTTGCAGATATATATAATGACCGAGGTTTGGCACATTTTGTGTTGCAAGATATCCAAGCTGCGATGCTCGACTTTAATCTAGCAATTCGCCTCAATGCTAACGATTATAGAGCTTACTTTAACCGGGGTTGTGCTTGCGGACGAAACGGAGATAACTTTGGTGCAGTGCGTGATTTTTCCCAAGTTATCAGACTTAACCCCAGTAATGCCCAGGCTTATGTTAATCGGGGAGTAGCTCAGTATCGCTTAGGATATCATTTAGGAGCTATATCTGATTTACAAAAAGCATCTGAGTACTTTGAAAACCAAGGAAAGAGAGTTGCTTACGAAAAAACTCTAGATTTACTGAAGAATCTGCGACAGCAAATTTCCTTTGCAACGCAAATCGCTCTTTTGTAAGACTGTTAGGGCTATGCAGGGTATACACCAGCTTGAAAAATCTGTTCGGCGGTGTTAAGTTTAATTCGGGGAAAAGAGGTGAGATAATGCGTTCCCCAAAGGGGTTGCCGCAGGCATCGCTACCTCGAAACTGGCTGACTTGATATTCTCCCTATGAAATATGAATTCGGTGAGTTGGTGTGATTTCAAAGATCGCGAGTTAAATTGTCAAGTTCACTCACAAATGAATCAATTTTAGCTGCCACAGTGCCTCCCGTTGCAATAGCCGTAGCCAAATTAATAAAAAGAGAGAGAACGTTAAGAGCTTCTTTTGTGCCATCAAATTTTTTAACAGCTTCTAAAACTTTATCAGTAATTGCTTCTATTCGTTGTTTAGCATTTTCTAAATTAGTCATTACTTTGACAACTCCTTGTGCATCTAAACTCTTAGCTGCATTCTTTAATTTTGGGTTTTGTTCATTCAGGAATTCAATCTTCTTTTCCAACTCTTGAATTTTTTCTCTAGAAGCTCCCTCTTCTTTAAGATTCTTTATTTTTGCTTGTAGGATTTCTCGTTGATCTAGAATCGCATCAGCAATTTCTCGATAGCGTTTAGCTTGCTCATGTAAGTCATTTGCGCTTAATTCTCGACTCATAAATTTACTTCACCTTTGGGGTTACATTATCCTTAAAGACTTTGTTGGATTGCTCGACTAATTTATCTAGTTTTTTGACATAAGTTTTAACCATTTTTCTGATTTGTGTTGATGAAGGCTTTTCATCTTTTTGATACATTTCCTTAATTGTGTGATGATCTTGAGAAATCTCTTTTAAAATTTCAACATACAAGTCTGCAATTTTTTGTTTTTCAACAAGTGTTGATTTGGTTGTTTTCCACTCTCGATCTAGCTCTACAATTGTCTTGTCTCTAAGAACGACACCAATTCCTTCCAGATTAGAACTATTAACTGTGTTGATAATACTTCCTAGATAGCTTCTGTAATAATCATCAACAGCGAGTTTCTCACTCTCTAAGGCGCCCTTACTATAACCTTTATTAATTGCATTGGAGAATCCGTCAATATAAGATGTTAAATTCTGATCGTTCGCTAAAACAGCATCTTTTAAAGTGGAGCGTCGTTCTTGCTCAGAAAACACTCTAAAAAGGAATTGGGCAATTGCTGTTCCCGCACCAACTACATCAGTTTGAATTTCTGGTATTTGGTTCAGTGAGTCTTCAATAGAATTTAGTTGTGGGTCGTAGTTAATTAAATCATCAGAGGCTAACTTACCTAAAGCTATTAAATAGTTGATAATTACTAAATTGCCATTAGTCAGCGCCTGACTAGCGTCTTTTGGAGTCGGTTTATGATTAACAGAATCAAGTGAATTTTGCTCTACTTGTGGATTTCCATCACATTCTTTTTCTGCCGTTATCCTATCTTGGTTAATTCCCTCACTATTTGAAGATTTTAAGGGAGTATAATCAGCAGCACGAAGGCAGGATTGATAGAAATCATCAGCAATTTTTTCAAAGACTACATCTGCTTCTTGCCCTACTCTGGATAGACTTTTAGCCGCTTCTATATCTGCATTTCTACCACATCCTCCTAACACTAAAACAAGCGGAACCAGCACTTTGAATGCTAATTTTTGTCGGAACACGAAAACCTCCTTATCAAATAAAAAATCTTTGCAAATGTGGATGATAATTTTTTATAAAAATCAATGGCAATCCAAGGCATTTTGTATGCCTAAAGAAAAGGTAAAACCTTGTGCCAAAATATTTGACCCCAACGACGGCTCCGGCGAATGCAACAGATCCGGCAACAGGATTAATTCTCTGAATACAGATATACCACAAAAAATTACGTAAATTAAATGTTTTTAAGCGCATATTTTGCGCCTGTGTGGCATCTATTTAGGGTACAGTTACGGAAGGATACCGTTGGCGAAATATAACTTAACATCGACCCCTGGTGTTCCAAACCAACTTGCTCGACAGTAATCTAGTTTGTTTGTACTAGGTATTGGTGTAGCTGGAAAATGTAGGATTAATATAAATTAACCGCATCTTTGTAGGTGCGGAAAAAGTTGATTATCTTTTCTTGCTCGTACTGCTAACTAATAAGGCGTAACACCATCAGAGAGCGATCTGTGACTGGTAAAGTTTGAGAGCCTGAAACTAATTTTCCCCGATCTAAAAAGCGAGGTTCATTAGTGTCAATTACTATCTCCCATACCTTTTCTTTAAATTCATGGGGCAAAGCAAAGTCAATTAACTCGTAGTGAGCGTTAAAAAATAACAGAAAACTTTCATCAATAATCCGCTCACCACGATCCCCTGGAGTAGCAATTCCCTGCCCATTCAAAAAAATCTCCATTACTTTGGCATAACTAACTAGCCACTGCTTCTCAGTCATTTCACTGCCATCAGAATTAAACCAAGCAATATCATTAATGCCTAAACCGTGAATGGGGCGACCTTGAAACCACTTACGTCGTCGGAATACTGGATGTTGATGGCGAAAATTAATGAGTTCACGTGTAAAGTCTAGTAAATCCGCGTTCGCTTTATGCAAATCCCAATGCCGCCAGGAAATCTCATTGTCTTGGCAATAGACATTATTATTTCCCTTTTGACTACAGCCAATTTCATCCCCCTCTAATAGCATTGGAACACCTTGAGATAGCATTAGGGTTGCTAAAAAGTTTCGTCGTTGCCGTTCGCGCAAACGCATTACTTCTGGATCATTGGTTTCGCCTTCTACTCCACAATTCCAGGATCTATTATGGCTTTCACCATCTCTACTGTCTTCCCCGTTTGCCTCGTTATGCTTTTCGTTGTAGCTGACCAAATCATTTAATGTAAAACCATCATGAGCAGTTATGAAATTAACACTTGCATTTGGGTTGCGCCCGTTTGTTTGATAGAGGTCAGGACTACCGGTAAAACAGTAAGCAAATTGTCCTAAACTATCATCTACACCACGCCAAAAATCTCTGACTGTATCCCGATATCTACCATTCCACTCAGACCAACGCAATGGAAAGTTCCCGACTTGATAGCCGCCTTCTCCTAAGTCCCAAGGTTCAGCAATCAGCTTTACATCTGCCAAGATTGGGTCTTGATGAATAATATCAAAGAAAGCTGATAGGTTATCTACTTCATATAATTCCCGCGCTAGCGCCGAGGCCAAATCAAAGCGGAAGCCATCTACATGCATTTCTGTTACCCAATAGCGCAGACTATCCATGATTAACTTCAGAACTTGAGCATGACGCACATTCAGAGAGTTACCGCAGCCTGTAAAATCCATGTAGTAGCGAGGATCGTCCTTTACCAAACGGTAATATACAGAATTATCAATACCTCGCAAAGATAACGTTGGCCCGAAATGATTTCCTTCGCCAGTGTGGTTGTAGACTACATCTAAGATCACTTCAATTCCAGCAAAATGTAGTGCCTTGACCATTTGCTTGAATTCGGTGACTTGTTGTCCCGCAGTGCCACTAGCACTGTAACTAGAATAAGGCGCAAAATAGTTGATGGAATCGTAGCCCCAGTAATTGCTTAATCCTTTTCCTTCTAAATGTCCCGGATGAGATAGAAAGTGATGTACTGGCATCAACTCAACTGCTGTAATTCCTAATTGCAGTAAGTGTTGAATTGCAGCAGGATGCGCCAACCCGGCATAAGTGCCGCGCAACTCTTCTGGAATACCTGGATGTAGTTTAGTAAAACCTTTGACGTGAGTTTCATAAATAACAGTCGTATACCAAGGTGTAGCAAGCAGTTTATCGCCTTCCCAATCAAAAGATTGATCGACCACAACACACTTGGGCATTATTTTGGCATCATCTAGTTCAGAAAAAACTAAGTCTTTTTCCTCAGCGTCTAGAGAGTAGCCAAAGACAGATGGATCGTTACTAAATTCACCGTCAATTGCCTTAGCGTAGGGGTCAATTAATAGTTTGTTTGGATTAAATCGATGACCTACCTCCGGTGCCCACATCCCATGCACTCTAAACCCATATTTTTGACCTGGGGCAACTCCTGGTAAGTAACCATGCCAAACAAAATTGTTTTTTTCTGTCAAAGGTATGCGAATTTCTTCGTCATCGTTATCAAATAAACAAAGCTCTACCCCTGTTGCATTTTCCGAAAATAAAGCAAAGTTTGTTCCTTTCCCATCCCAAGTTGCACCTAAAGGATATACATTCCCCGGCCATAAAGCTACATACATAAGTAAATCTTGAATAATTAGTTTTTCGGGAAATAATTGAGTTTGATTTTTTTGAATAATTAGTTAAAATTTGAAGTTACTAATAATTCATTAAAATCATCAACATTATAATTTAACTTCTAAATCATATTATCTGCTCTATCATTAGTAATAGAAATCTCTATTCCTTTAGTTTGAAAAATTAACGCAGAGGGCAACGATACCTATAGCAGGATGCACTAACCCTAAAAAGCAAGGGTTTAAAACCCTCACTGTTGCCTCAGCTTCCCACAGGGTAAGGCTCTTTACATGGCTTTAAATCATCCGGGGTCGAATTTTCTCCTGCCTCTTAGTCTTGTTCAAATGTGGCCGCTCTAGGGTTTAACACCTAGTGAATTGACCAACAGTCTCATCTGAACTGTAGAAATATGACAGCGTGTCTTTTGACACGATTTTACTATTACAGCCACAATGCTACGTGGTGACTGTTTTTACTTGGTGTGAAAGAGAACGTGAAAAAGGATTTTTTGTTGCTAACAGTTGCTTTACCGAGTTTACTGATAGCGTCTCCTAGTTATGCTGTTGAGAGTGAAATTGAGCAGAGAAATACTAATAAATCAACCGAAGTTATTTCAGATATTCCGAGTTTGAGTGAAATTGAGCTACCCGCCACTAATGCCGACTTATTATCTCAACAATCTGTACCGATTGAAGTTAATCCAGAAAAAACTCAGCCAGAAACAGAGCAAACTCTGAGCGATGATGCAGACATTACTATAGAAACGATCGCAGAACCAGACAATCTACCTCAATCTACTCCAACTTACGTAATTGATCAAGAAGAAATTAAAAAGCAGGGTGCTGCAAGTTTAGCCGATATTTTGAAAAGAATGCCTGGTTTTGCAATCAATGATGTAGGTCATGGTGCAGATACTCACACAGGTACATACTATCGGGGAGCCTCAATTAATCAATCTGTATTTTTGATTAATGGCAGACCGATTAATAACAATGTCAACACTTATCATGGTGGCACTGATTTAAATAGCATTCCTGTAGAGGCGATTGAACGAGTAGAATTATATAGCGGCACAGCCTCCGCTTTATATGGTTCATCAGCATTTGGAGGAGTTGTCAATATTATTACCAAAGAAGGTTATGGCAAACCTAAATTGAGTGGTAGTGCAGAATTTGGCTCATTGAATTTAAATAATCAACAAGTGACTTATGGTGGTTCATCTGATCAGGTCAAGTACAACTTTAGTTTTGAAAGATTCTTTACAGATAACCGTTACCCAGTTCCTGTAGGTGCAGCAAATCGTGATGAGAAGGGATTTTTATCAAATGCAGATACAGCTACAAGTACATACTTTGGTAGCATTGGACTAGATTTAGATCAAAAAAATTCATTGAATTTAGATGTTACTAAACTTAGCAGTCGTCGCGGCTTAATTTATTTTGGATTTCCTCTCCAAAGAGATAGATTAGACCACGATGGTTTAAATATTGGCTTATCTTGGAAAACTCGGCTAGGTAATGGCGAAAGCTCTAACCTGACAACCTCAATTGGTTATAACCAAGATTATTTCAGCACTTATGGGCCTACAGGAGCATTTTACCGTACAGGAGCTTTAGATACACAACAACTCACAGCCAGGGTAGATCATGAGTGGAAAATTACTGGCAATAATAAATTGCGCTGGGGATTAGATTTGAAAAACACCGATTTAACCGGTGATATTTTGAGTACAAATCCTATTAGTATTGCCAATAACGAAACTGAAAACAGGAGTTTGTTCAATGCAGCTTTATTCGCTGTCAATACTTGGAATATTAGCGATAATTTTCTGATAGATTTAGGACTAAGACAAAGCTTTGACAGCCAATTTGGAAATTATCTCAACCCTAGTGTTGGTTTACGTTATGCCGTCACACCAATAGTAGCAGTGCGTGGAAGTTGGGCAGGAGGACAACGCAATCCTGGGTTAGATCAGTTGTATGTTTATGATACAGTTCATGGTTGGGAACCTAATCCTGATTTAAGCCCAGAAATTGGTTCAACTTGGACTGCGGGAGTGGATGTTAATTTTTCTCAAAATCTGATTGGACAGTTTACTTACTTTGGTAGTAGTATAGGCGATCGCTTGGGAGTCATCGCCGGAAAATGGACAAACATTGGATTAGTAGATACCAATGGTTTAGAGGCTGCATTGCAATTAAAAATTGCGGCTGGCTGGTCAACTTTTCTCAACTATACTTATACAGATTCCCAAATAAAAACAGGAACAGAGAAAGGTTTACAATTAGGTTTGATTCCTTATTCTGTACTTCAAACTGGTGTGGGTTATCAAAATTCAGGTTGGCAAGCTAACTTGTATGTTACCTACAATAGTGGCGCTCGCAGATCCATCTTCGCTAACCCTACTGACAAGCCCACAGATTTTGCACCGTCTTTTGTGAATTTAGATTTGAGCGGGCGTATACCTCTAACTAGCAATTTAGGACTGACAGTTTACTTAGAAAATCTACTCGGTGAACAATATGAGCGAGTTAATCGCATATATAGCCCTGGATTTACTTTTCGTGTTGGTTTAAGCGCCAATTTTTAGGTATTCAATGTAGAGATTTTATCATTGCAAAGTCTCTACATTCTTATGTCTTTGCAGATGATTTGGAAAACCTCACTTTCTTATAAATGTAGAATGTTAGGTTTCACAACATTTTTTTTGTAAAGGCGACGCACTTCCGTACAACATAGTGCGTTAAGCTAAAGCCATAATGACCCTATTTAAAATTTACTTTTAATCTAAAATCTAAAATCTAAAATTGCTATGAGAGCCAGAATTGAAAATAAAATACTTTTTATCCACCACGAAGATTTGCCAGAGTTTAAGAAGGGTGGTTCGGTGGTGAGAAACTCTTATTTTTGGGCACTACGTTCAATAGCTGGTCAAGCTTCACGTTATCGTGATTGGGAATACGAACCGGAGGTTTGGCTAGCGCTTTCACGAATGCTTTTATCATTTGCTGAATCTGGATATTTGGGTATTAGAGAAACTTTACTAGAGTTTCCCTTATCTCAAGGAGAAATTCCTAATTTGCTGCGAGATGTTTCCACTTGGGAGTAGGGATGTATAGCTGTCATTGTTATTAAAAAACCCTGTATAAGCTTCTGGTTTAAAATGATGATATCAAGCGATTACCAGAAACATTTGTATCTTCTAATTTGTAACCGCCACTTTTAAAATCTTGAAACATCTCTTCTACATAGATGCGTAGCGGCTTCTTGCAGAGTACGAGCGATCGCTATATATTTCTATTAAGGATTCAAACAAAGAAATGCAAAAATTGGGAAAAAGGCGGGCAGCTGCCCACCCTAAACCATTATTTACTTAGCAATACTTTAAACAGGTGCTTCAGTAGCAGTTTTACCAACTAGCATTGCAGTATTTTCGTCGCTTTCCAAGATACCGAATTCAATCAACAACTCTTCTAACTCTTCCATCTCAATGGGGGTGGGGATAGTGAGGTTTTTGTTATCGACGATCTTTTGAGCCAATGTCCGATATTCGTTAGCTTGATTGCTGTCAGGTGCGTACTCGTTAACAGTCATCCGGCGCAATTCTGCGTGTTGTACAATATTGTCACGAGGTACGTAGTGAATCATTTGGGTGTTCAAACGTTTTGCCAGGGTTTCGATTAGGTCGATTTCCCGGTCAGTGTTACGGCTGTTACAAATCAAACCACCCAAGCGCACGCCACCAGTGTGAGCATACTTAAGAACACCACGAGCAATGTTGTTAGCAGCGTACATCGCCATCATTTCACCTGATGTAACGATGTAGATTTCTTGTGCCTTACCTTCGCGGATAGGCATAGCAAAACCACCACACACAACGTCACCTAATACGTCGTAAGATACAAAGTCTAGGTCTTGGTAAGCACCGTTTTCTTCCAAGAAGTTGATGGCAGTGATAATACCACGACCGGCGCAACCTACACCAGGTTCTGGACCACCAGATTCTACGCAAAGAACGTCACGGAAACCCTTGAGCATCACTTCATGGAGTTCTATATCTTCTACTGCGCCACGTTCAGCAGCGAGGTGAAGAACGGTTGTTTGAGCCTTGCTGTGTAGCATCAAACGGGTAGAGTCAGCTTTAGGGTCGCAACCGACAATCATGATGCGCTGACCCGTTTCAGCCATTGCTGCTAAGGTATTTTGGGAAGTGGTAGATTTACCAATACCGCCTTTACCATAGAAAGCTATTTGTCTAATCTTTTGCTCAGTCATGGTTGTGTTTCCTACAATGATTTAGTTGATGAGTCGGAAGCTTGATGTGAGATATTCACCCTTGGTGCTGTAGGGAAGTAGAGCCTATTGGCGATCGCACCCTGGCAAAAACAGCTAAAATCAGAACATATTTACCCACGAAGCGATAGCTTAAGAGATAGAAAAATCTAATCTCCTACTAACGAAGCCTTTGAAACTATGACTTCAGCATTATCAGCTGTTGTAACCAATCCCAAATGGTTGCTCAAGCCTCAAGAGTGGTTGCAGCAGGAATTCAAATGAACGCAGATTTGTTCCTTGAACCACACAACCAACCAAATTGCAATCCACTCTTAAATGGTCGCTACAACTTTTCTGATTTTGCTGATGTCAAGTAACCAAGAAAATCTATAGCGCTTCTCGTTTCGTGATTGATGCAGCAGGATAAATTCTAGGCTAAAAGTGGTAGCTACCAGTGCAGTAATATAGTACTTGTACAGGCAACATCTGATACTCTGCCTTAGATAATATCTTGGTGACTTTTGACAGTATGGTTAAATTCCTCGAAATTATGGAACGACACCATTCTGCTTGAAGTTTTCGTTCCAAAAGTCAGCAACTGCTTCAACTTAGTTTGCGGTTGAAAATGTTTACTCCCGCAAGACGAAGTTAGTAAATATTCTGTATTTCTATTGAATTGTCAGGCTGTACTAAGAGTCTTTCTTCCCAGACTCCAAGAGTAATTGCCTTTGGCGGTTAATCCTCTAGCTAGGTTAGCCAACTCTTATTGGCTCATACCCAGATAAATTTTGATTGACTTCAAGTTGTTACAAAGGCTACTATCCTACTCAATCTAGTTTTAGATTTTCGTTAAAAAAAGATGTAGCTAATTGAAGGGGACTTACCAGAGCAAAAAAACTTTCTTGAGCTTGCCTCAAACTTGTCTTGAAGTCTTTTTGTGTTTTTACTTGTTTGATTCCTATAAAAACCATAACATACATCTCACTAATTAATTTGCCGAATCTCAAATTAATTTTCTATTTAATAGAATATTTTTATTAGAACCGTTGATAGTCATAAGTTACACACTTCAAGGTTTCTATTTGATAAAATTATTGATTATAGCTAATATGTGCAATTAGATACTTTTGGGTATTTGATAAAAGTATTTAAACTAATGTTTTACAACCAAAACTGAATTTCTTATTTTTGCAGTAAAAAGTTTTTTAAATAAAGTAGATTAAATCACTCATAAAATTTCACGCAGTAATAAATAAAAGGGCTTGATTAAATCAAAGGGTCGTAGTAAGCAGCTTTAGCTCTTAAAAACCTTATGTATATGGATAAATTACTTACTACCAACAAAAATTTTATCTTAAATTTAATTACGTCTATACCAATTCTATTTAATTTATAAACACCGATAGGCTATGATCCCCGACTTATTCAATAAGTCAAGGATCTTTTTATAGTTGATTTCCGTTAACACGCTGCATTTTGAAAAATAAATATTAAGTTTGAAGTGATATCTTATAAAATCTTCCGTTAGAGAGATATACACTGTTACCAAAATAATGAGAAAAATATATTTATGTTGGCTATGGAGAGTGTGAAAATGCCAGAGCCTAGTAAATTAGGATCTGTAATTAATTGTTTGTTAATACTGACATTGTTAGCCTCTTGCAGTAGTAAAAACTCCGCAGAAGATATGGATAAAGAAACACAAAGTGTATCTTCTTGGGTAGCAACAGCAAATATGGTTGGTGATGCTTGGATACGCGGTGCTGTGCCCAATAAATATGCTGAACAAACATTGGAAAGAGCCACAGAAGAACTGCAAAAAGAAAAAAATAAAATAGACAAAATAAAGTTATCTAAAGATGTAAGCGAACATAACAGATCACTGCTATTAGCTGAGGTTTTACAGTTAGCAAATAAAATAGAGGAAATGTCGAGGGCTGTGGCAAAAAAAAATAATTCAGAGGTACAACAAAAACTTGGAGAGTTAGCAGTAGAAAAGCAAGCATTAAATAAGCTAATAAAAGTAGCAGGGCAAACCAATGAATAAAATTTTGGAAATTGCTCTTGGGATTGTTACCAGTATCGGCGGCTTTTTAGATGTAGGTGCGATCGCTACTGCTGCGGAAGCTGGATCTATTTACAGTTTTCAACTAATTTGGGCAGTTGTCTTAGGAACAATTTGTGTAATCTTTCTGGTAGAAATGTCTGGACGTTTAGCAGCCGTTAGCAAACATACATTAGCTGCGGCGGTACGAGAACGATTTGGGTTCAACTTTTATATTATTCCACTAGTAGCAGAAATTATCGTTGATTTTCTGGTTTTGGCAGCCGAAATTGGTGGTGTTTGTATTGCCTTACAATTAGTAACAGGCGTTAGTTTCCAGTGGTTTGCTTTACCCGTTGCTTTTGCAATTTGGTTGCTACTTTGGAAAGGGACATTTGGATTAATTGAAAACGGTATTTCTTTATTCGGATTAATTACACTAGCATTTGTCGTCGCTACTTTTAAGCTGCATCCATCACTGACAAAAATTGGTGCTGGTTTATTGCCAACCTTGCCACAACAAGACATTGCACATTACTTATACCTTGCTGTTGGCATTCTAGGTGCATTGATTAGCCCGTACTTATTTTATTTCTACTCATCTGGTGCAGTAGAAGATAAGTGGGATGAAGGGTATATCGGTGTGAATCGTGCTGTTGCTGGTTTGGGGATGGGTTTTGGTAGTATCGTATCGCTGGGAGTGTTGATTGTGGCAGCACTGGTACTGAATCCCAAAGGTATCCAGGTTGATAGCTATGAACAGGCGGCGCTGATGTTGACAGAACCTTTTGGTTACTGGGGATTTGTGCTATTTGCAGCATCTTTAGGGATTGCTTGCTTTGGTGCAGCACTGGAGGTTAGTCTCGATACAGCGTATATTGTGGCTCAAGCTTTTGGTTGGAATTGGGGCGAAAATCTTAAACCAAAAGATGCCGCACGTTTTAGTTTGGTCTACACCGTGTTTGTCTTTCTCGCTTCATTACTAATGGTATTTGGTATCGATCCATTGCAATTGACTTTGTTCTCAATGGCAATTACAGCAGTGATTTTGCCGCCTGTAATTATACCTTTTTTGGTTTTGATGAACGATGAATTATATGTTGGCAAGTATCGTAACGGCTGGATTAGTAACAGTGTTGTCATTTTTACAATTGCACTGACATTTGTGCTAGCAATCGTTGCTATTCCACTAGAAATTATTGGAGGGTAGGAAATGGATGTTATCAGAGATGTTCTTGATAATCAATTAGTTGACCGTAATCAACGCAAAATGGGTAAAGTTGATGGCATTGTGATGGAGTTGCGCGATCGCGAACCACCACGACTTGCTTATATTGAAGTAGGTGTGACAACCCTTGCCAAACGGCTAAATCCCCGCTTGGCACCTTTGATAGCAGCAATTGTAAGTAAATGGGGCGCTAAACAAAGTGAACCATTTCGGATTCCGTGGTCAAAAGTGCGGGATATCGGCATAGATGTCGAAGTCGATGTTGAAGCTGAAGCAACACCAGCTTTAGGGTATGAAAAATGGCTACGCGATCGCATCATCGCCCGAATTCCAGGAGGGGGATAATGACAACTCGTGAAATTCATCTAGAATTACTGCTGAGTAAACCAGTACTAGACTCAACTGGTAAGGCTGTAGGACGCATTCAGGAAGTACGTGCCGAACAACAAGGCGAAGAATGGATTGTTAAAGAATATCTTATCGGTTATGCTGCGGTGTTAGAACGGCTATCTGCTTGGACAATTGGGTTAAAAATTTTGCATCTACTAGGGGCGCACAAAATCTACGGTGGTTATACAGTACCTTGGGACAAGCTAGATTTGACTGACCCTGACAAGCCGCGTTTGCGTTGCAGTCTAGATGCATTAAAATCATTAGACGAGCAGCCGCAGGATACAGAGTAACTTGGTTTGCAGGAGGCAGAAGTATAATCTCACCGAGTTGTAAAATGCTGTAAATGTTAAATATTTTTGGTCGCCTACACTCTCTTTCAATTAAATTTAGTAATATTAAATTTTTTATATTATTAATAAATTGGCACTCAGCATGATGTCAATTTGGCTAAACTTCTCTATAAAGCTTTCAGAAATCCTTTAAAAGCTAAATTATTATATTTTCCTGTTCTTTATCTTTTTTAATCTTCAAATGCCAGAAATTCAAGTTGGAGATATTAGCATCTACTACGAGATAAAAGGCAGTGGTTATCCGCTACTCATGGTTATGGGTTTCAGCTTCAGCCTTTTGGACTGGGGAGATGTGTTCCCTGATGAGCTGGCAAAACATTACCAAGTCATTTTGTTTGATAACCGCGATTCTGGACGGACAAAAAGCCAGTCAACAGACAACTATACAACTGCTGATATGGCAAATGATGCAGCAGGATTGCTTAATGCTTTAGGAATAGCACAAGCTCATGTTTTGGGATTTAGCATGGGTGGCATGATTGCTCAACAGTTTGCCTTGAGACATCCTACCAAACTAAATAAATTGATATTAGCGTGTACAATGGCTGGCGGGGATTGTAGCGATTTCAACCCAAATAATCAAGGAGATTTAATGGATCTTCTTTTTCCAGCATCATACTTAGCTATCTCTAATAACCGGAAAAAAGCAGAAGATTTTTTCCTAAAAACCTCACCCTATCACAGCCCACCAGATGGTTATATAAGGCAATTACAGGCGCACCATGCTCACGATACATGTAATTTATTGCAAGGCATTAAAGCGCCTACCTTAATCATGACTGGAGATAGCGATTTGGTCATTCCTGCTGTCAATAGTAATATTTTGAATAACAAAATTTCTGGGTCAGAACTGAAAATTATTAAAGAAGCTGGACATGGGTTTGGTTATAGCCATGTTGCTGAAATTACAAAAATTATCATTGATTTTTTATCGTAATTCAACGGCATAAAAATAAATGTGGCGGTCTGCAATCTTAATTGCTAAAACCTGTCCTTACCAGTATTTTTAAACCAGCATTAGTGAGCAATTGCTCATTTTTTGGCCGACCTTACAAAATCGCATTGCTCCCGCTCGCAATGTAAATCTTTGTAAAGACAATATTTCGTGCATTATTTCGTGCATTATGAGAACTACTCTTGCTAAAAAAAATATCTGCTAATCTTTCACCCAACCTCTAGCGCAAGAAAGAGTTTGAGACTAAGTATCTCTGTAATCATGAAATGCGGACAAGTATTAACCTGCTGAATTACTGATATGCCGCAATATTTCGGAAAACTACCCACTACGAACCAAGCTTGGACGACTGTTAGCAATGTAAAAGCTGTAACCTGGGACAATAATATTATTAATTTTGACTGTGGCGACTCACGCCTGACCATCAGCGTACTTGCTCCCAATTTAATCCGCGTGCGTTTGGCACCAACTGGGGAATTTATGCCCCGCCGTTCTTGGGCAGTGACGCTGGATGATGCAGAATGGGCAATAACACCTTTTGCAGTGCGGGAAACTGAAGCAACGATAGAAATTGAAACAGAACAGATTCGTGTGTGTGTTCAGCGGGAAAAATGTCGCATCGCCTGTTTTGACAAAGCTAATCGTCCCTTTGCCCAAGATGCAGAGATGGGAATGGGTTGGCGGATGGGTGCAGTTGCAGGGTGGAAAGAAATTGCAGCCGACGAACATTTCTATGGCTTTGGTGAACGCACAGGCTTTCTGGATAAACTCAGCGAAGTGAAAACTAACTGGACAACGGATGCCTTAGATTATGATTCACTCACTGATGAAATGTACCAGGCAATTCCATTTTTTATGGCTTTGCGCCCACAGGTAAGCTATGGCATCTTTTTTAATACTACCTTTTGGAGTCAGTTCGATATCGGTGCTGAACAACCAGGGATTTGGAAGATGGAGACTCGTGGCGGTGAATTGGATTATTACATTATCTACGGCCCGGAACCTGCCCAAATCCTGGATACTTACACTCAGCTAACTGGGAGAATGCCATTACCGCCGAAATGGGCGCTAGGTTATCATCAATGTCGCTGGAGTTACGAATCAGAAAGCGTTGTGCGGGAACTGGCGCGAGAATTTCGTCAACGCCGCATTCCTTGCGATGTTATTCACTTGGATATTGATTATATGCGGGGCTATCGAGTGTTTACTTGGAGTTCTCAACGCTTTGCCAACGTGGCAAAACTCATTAGTGATTTAGCAGAAGATGGTTTCAACACAGTCACAATTATTGATCCTGGTGTGAAGTATGAACCAGAAGGTAATTATCATGTTTTTGACCAAGGCATAGAAAACGACTATTTTGTGCGTAAAGCTGATGGTACGTTGTTCCACGGCTACGTTTGGCCTGAGAAAGCTGTTTTTCCTGACTTTTTACGTCCTGATGTGAGTAACTGGTGGGCTGATTTACACAAAAGCCTAACTGATATTGGTGTGGCAGGAATTTGGAATGATATGAATGAACCTGCCATAAACGATCGCCCTTTCGGCGATGATGGGGAAAAGATTTGGTTTCCTCTAGATGCACCGCAGGGGGGTGAGCGAGAGAATTCAAAATTCAAAATTCAAAATTCAAAATTAGGAATTGATGTGACTCATACGGAAGTGCATAACTTGTATGGGTTGATGATGGCTAAAGCTTGCTATGAAGGGTTACGACGGCATCGAAGTTCAGAGCGATCGTTTGTGTTAACGCGATCGGGTTATGCTGGTGTGCAACGCTGGTCTTCGGTGTGGATGGGAGATAACCAATCGTTGTGGGAGCATTTAGAAATGTCTCTGCCGATGCTTTGTAACATGGGACTTTCGGGTGTGGGGTTTGTGGGTTGCGATATTGGCGGGTTTGCTGGTAACGCCACCGCTGAATTATTCGCTCGGTGGATGCAGGTAGGAATGCTTTACCCATTGATGCGCGGTCACTCGGCAATGTCTACTGCTCGTCATGAACCTTGGGTATTTGGCGATCGCGTTGAAAGTATCTGTCGAGAATACATTAATCTACGTTACCAACTACTTCCCTACATTTATAGTCTTTTCTGGGAAGCGGCAACAACGGGCGCACCAATTTTAAGACCATTATTGTACCACTTCCCCAACGATCCGAAAACCTATAGCCTCTACGATCAAGTATTGCTAGGTGCATCGCTGATGGCTGCACCAATTTACCGCCCTGGAGTTGAGCATAGAGCTGTCTATTTACCCGCTGGCACTTGGTATGATTGGTGGAGTGGCGATCGCTATGAAGGCCCGATTCACATCCTTGCTCATGCACCACTGGAAAAAATGCCACTGTATGTTCGTAGCGGTGCGATCGTTCCTATGCAAGCTGTCAGCCAATACGTTGATCAAGCCCCACTCGATGAGATCCGATTACGGATTTGGCCTGGTAATAAAAAATATCAGCTATTTGAAGATGATGGACATACAAACGAGTATCAAGATAAAAATTTTTCAATCACAAATATCAGTGTATTTACCCAGGCAAATCAAACAGTAGTGGAAATTGAAGCAAGAGTTGGAGAGTGGACACCTCCACTGCGAGAAGTGATTGTAGAACTTGTAGGTGTTGGAGAGCAACGGTTTCAAGATGATGGTAAGCGACATACTCTGCAATTCTGAAATACTCGCAAAGGTGGTTTTTGAGCCACCATTATTTCCTACTTTAAATTATGCAAGAAAAAATATGCATAGAGGTAGATGAAAACCAAGTCAAGGGGTAACATACAATACAAAAGACATAAATGGTTAAACCGTAAGAAATACGTAAGTTTACTACGCTAGATAGATGCGGTTAGAGAACACTCAATGTTAAATATTAACCGCTTGCGGCTGCAAGATAGATTTAAAATCTCTACAAATTCACTTGTGGCAAGAGTTGCAAGTGCGATCGCTGTTTTTGTTGGTAGCTTGGTATTAGTTGGCTGGTGTCTTGGCATTGAAGTTCTTAAGCGCGGCTTCCCTGGTAGTTCTGCCACAATGAAAGTCAACACAGCGCTTTGTTTTGTGTTGTGTGGTCTGTCACTTTGGCTATTTTTAAAAGGGGAGCAGGGGAGCAGGGGAGCAGGGGGAAACAATTCAAAATTCAAAATTCAAAATTCAAAATTATTTACCCATTTCCCTACTCTTCTAATCTCTCAGGTCTGTGCAATAGCTGTCATCACAATTGCAGCGCTTACCCTCTGTCAATATCTGTTCGGCTGGAATCTCGGTATTGATGAGTTGGTGTTGCGTGATTTGCGAACTAGTATAGCGACATCGCATCCGGGGCGAATGGGGGTGAACACAGCACTGAACTTTATACTGGTTAGTGTCGCTCTAGAGATTCTGATTCATCCAAAAACCCACCGCAGTTATTGGTATGCCCAGATTATTGCTCTGATTGCTACTTTAATTTCCTTTCAAGCGCTGATGGGCTATGCCTACAAAGTGAAAGTTCTCTACGGACTTGCCCCTTATACAACATCAATGGCGCTACACACAGCGGTGTTGTTCCTCCTACTAAGTATGGGTATTCTGTGGGCGCGGGCAGAATATGGGTTAATGAGGGTAGTTACAAGTGATAGTTACGGCGGCTTACTTGCACGTCGTTTATTAATTGCAGCGATCGCAGTACCTTTTATATTGGGATGGGTAATTGTCAAAGGGCTACGGGCAGGACAATACGATCCGGCATTTGCAGTATCGGTGTTTGCGATCGTCCTGATTATAATTTTTACTATTTTGATTTGGCAAAGTGCCAGGGTTATTGAACACCTCAGCTATCAACGCGACCTTGCCCAAGAAGCACTGAGAACCTACGAAGCTAAACTAGGGAGTTTTGTAGATTCTAACGTCATCGGCATTCTGTTTGGCAACGTGTATGGCGGTATCCAGCAGGCAAACGACGAATTTCTGAGGATGATTGGTTACACGCGGGAGGATTTGTTAGCAGGTAAGTTAAGTTGGAGTAATATCACAGCACCAGAGTATTTATACTTAGATGAGCGAGGTATCGCTGAAGCACAAGGAAATAGCAACGCTACTTGTACACCCTACGAGAAAGAATATATTCGCAAGGATGGTAGCCGCATCCCGGTTTTAGTTGGTTACGTGCTGCTAGGAGAAAACCGCGAAGAGTCAGTAGCCTTTATCCTCGATTTGAGCGAACGCAAACAAGCAGAGGCAGAGCAACAAAAATTAGTGTCGGTAGTAGAAAATAGCTCTGATTTTATCGGCATCGCTACCCTTGAAGGTCAATTACTCTACATAAATGATGCAGGTCAAAAGCTGGTAGGTCTTGCCAGCCTTGATGAAGTGAGGCAAAAAGCAGTATTAGATTACTTCATGCCCAAAGACAAAGCCTATTTTAAAAAATATATACTGCCGACTGTGCTATCAGAAGGGCGGTGGCAGGGAGAATTCTGCTTCCGGCATCTCCAAACAGGTCAACCGATACCAGTTGATTACAACATTTTCACTGTTACAGATAACAACACAGGTCAGCCAATTGCCTTAGCAACTGTGACTCGCAACATCAGCGAGCAAAAGCAGACCCAGGAACAAATATTACAACTAAACAGGGATCTACAGCGCCGCATTACTGAATTACAAACTTTGTTGGAGGTAATTCCTATTGGAATTGGCATTGCTGAAGATCCAAAATGCCAAAATATCAAGGTCAACCCTTCTTTTGGCAAGCAGTTGGGGATATCGTCAGATACAAATGCCTCCCTCAACGCTCCCTTGGATGAAAAATCGACAAGCTTTAAAATCTACCGAGAGGGAAGGGAACTTTCAACAGAGGAACTCCCAATGCAGTATTCTGCTGCTCATGGTGTGGAGGTTCTGAATTCTGAACTTGATGTTGTCCATGAAAATGGAAAAATCGTCAAGCTGTTGGAGTACGTTGCACCCCTGTTTGACGAAGAGGGTAAAACCAGAGGAAGCGTTGGTGCATTTTTAGATATTACGGAGCGCAAACAGGCAGAAGAAGTACTGCTAAATCAGCAAAAATGGCTAGAGGATGTGTTAAATCTGATGCCAAGACCGTTGCTGTTTATTGAACCAGGAACGGCGCGGGTAACTTTTGCCAATCGCTCTGCTAACGAATTAGCTGGGGGCGAATTTCCTAAAGGTATACCTGTTGAAGATTATCACACAGTTTACTACTATACAGATGCAGCTGGCGATCGCATCCCCAATGAACTTATGCCAGGAGTGCGGGTTGCCCGTGGCGAACGCCTGAATGGATTGGAGGTGGACTGGCACACTCCCGCTGGTGTGCGCTCTCTACTAGTATTTGCTGATACCTTGCCAGCAATGCACGGTCATCCGGCTACCTGTATCTTAGTGTTCCAAGAAATCAGCAACCTGAAGGATGCACAAAAAGCACTCTCGTTAGGTTACAAAAGGCTAAAGCTACTATTTGACACAGCCAACGATTTACTATCAAGCCAGGAACCAGTACTACTAATCGATAGCGTCTACCAAAAACTCTCAGACCAAATTGGTTTAGATGTTTACTTTAACTATTTGGTTGAGGATAATTCTCAGGTAATGCGGCTAGAGTCTTACAGTGGCATTTCCCCAGAACTGGCAAAGCAAATCGAGTCTTTGGGATTTGGTGAAGCGGTTTGTGGGACTGTCGCCCAGGAGCGTTGTGCAACCGCTTTAAAGAATGTGCAGCAATCAATTGACCCGAAAACAGAATTGATTCGTTCTTTAGGAATTACAGCTTATTATGCATACCCGTTGATCGCCCAAGGACGGCTCTTGGGTACTCTTTCTTTTGGCAGCCGCACTCGGTTAAGCTTCACCGACAATCAAAAAGGGATGATGCAAGCAGTATGCGACCAAATAGCGATCGCAATGGAACGGACTAGTTTAATTGTTTCTTTGCAACAACAAACTGAGCAGTTGCAAGAAGCCAACCGGATGAAGGATGAGTTTCTAGGAATATTATCCCACGAATTGCGATCGCCTCTCAATGCCATCCTTGGCTGGGCGCAATTACTGCAACGAAGCAAGCTCAGTGATACCCAAATGGCTAGAGCAACGGAGACAATTGAGCGCAACGCCAAAGCGCAAACCCAGCTAATTGAAGACCTGCTGGATATATCGCGGATGATTAGAGGCAAGTTACGCCTCGATGTCCGTACTTGTAATTTGGTTCCCATAATTGAGTCAGCCATCAAGACTGTTAATTTAGCCGCCCAATCCAAGGAAATCGATTTGAGATTTTCTCTGATTCCCTCAAAAGAAACGCGAAATGTGCCACCGGGGATACTCCCCGTGGTCACTTTCGCGCCAAATTCAGATTGGGGATTAGGAGTTAATCACGAAAATCCCGAATTTCCAAAAGCACAATCCCAAACCAATCAACACTTAGAGGACAGCAAGCTGGGTGAAAATTCTCAATATTTAGTTTCCGGGGATTTCGAGCGCTTGCAACAAATTATCTGGAATCTGCTATCCAATGCCATCAAATTCACACCCGTTGGAGGAAGGGTAGAGGTGCAATTGTCAGTAGTCAATGGACAAGAAAAACAACAGACAACGGATAAATATGCCCAAATTCAGGTGATTGATACAGGCATTGGTATCAGTCCTGATTTTCTTGCTTACGTCTTCGATCGCTTTCGTCAAGCTGATAGTTCTAGCACTAGAATCTATGGTGGATTAGGACTAGGATTAGCGATCGTCCGTCATTTAGTAGAATTACATGGCGGTACTGTCCATGCAGATAGCCCAGGTAAAGAACAAGGAGCGACGTTTACAGTCAAACTACCACTTCTCAAAAGTGCCCAACTCCATCCTTTTGCCCCTCTACCCCCCTCTGCCCCTCTGCCCCTCTCCCTGCTTGGTGTGCGCGTGCTGGTTGTAGATGAGCAAGCCGATACCCGTGAATTTATCACCACAGTCCTCGAACAGTGCCAAGCCGAAGTTACAGCTGTAGCATCAGTTCTAGAAGCATTGCAGTTAATTATACAGTGGAAACCAGATGCTTTAGTCAGCGACATCAGTATGCTCCAGGAAGATGGTTACTCTTTGATCCGTAAAGTGCGATCGCAACCACCTGAACTAGGGGGAAATATTCCAGCCGCAGCTTTGATAGCTGATACTAGGGCAGAGGATCGGATGCGAGCTATACAAGAGGGTTATCAACTGCATTTACCTAAACCTATTGAAGCAGCTGAGTTAGCTACAGTAGTGGCCAGACTTGTTGGACGGACTTAAAAATGGAGCATTGGGGAATATGAATTAAATCGCTTTTTTCTAATATCAAAATTTATAAATAGCAGTCTTAAATCATTTATGAAAATATATATCAATCCGGTTCAGTTAATAATTATTGGTGTAGATACTTGGTGTTTTAAGACGCAATAAATCGCGTCTCTACATCATGGTTTTGGGCAGATCTGAACTGTATTGAATTATATATCTATTTCTTACCTTTGCGCCCTTCTCTACAACATGCTGCGGTACCTTTACGGGAAAGCAAGCCACACATAGTGTCTTGTAGAGAAGGCGGTTCGTTTCCTTTTCTATATTTTTCATGAATTAGATAGGACTGCTGTAATGTCAGAATAATTGAGTTATGATTACCATAGTAATTAGCCACTTTCTTACTACGTGCTTTGATTGAAGTAGCCCTTCTACTTACCGAGACTCAGGAGGTTGTTGCAAGCGTAATAGGGTATTGTAAACCTGCGTTTTTAAGATAGTATTATTTTGTAGTTCTATAGTAATTTTGTTGAATTGTTCAAATTTCAAACCATTATCTTCGACAATTTTTTGAGCGTGGTTACAGTAGTTCACTGCAATATCTTGAGCCTTCTTTGGAAGACCATTTATGCTATTAGAATCGTTGCAGACAATATTGGGAATTTCTCCATTGCCAATAAGTTTTTTAATTTCTTCAAAGGCATTTTGACGGGCTGGCTCCATTGCTAGCACGGCTTGAGCGTAACTGTTGATTTCAGTGTTGTTAACTATTGGTGGTGGAGTTTGAGCGTCAGCTTTGGAACTCAATGAAAAAGCGTTGGAAATCACACTCACAGTAGCGATCGCGCCGAAAAATAACGATTGCGAAAGGGTTCGCTTTCGGCTAGTTCGAGAAAATAAATCAGAAATTTTCTTCATATAGTGTGTGACACAAAACTACATCAGGGATATTATAAGAACTTTGAATTATTTTCGGAGTTGGAAGTTCCAGGAACTGCTCAATACATCAAGCTTTTATATTTGATTGTCAATTTCCTCGGCATACTTGGCAAAGTTCGATTACTTTTGTCTGGAGTGTTGACATTTCTGATGCTCCTTGCTTTAGGCTAACCTCTAATTCCAGTAGTAGGGGTAAGCAAGAGATTAACTGTTGCACAGAAAGCAGCTTGATTTCTTGCTGTAAGAAGTAGATCCGTTTGGGATTACCGATATCAGCAGCAATAGCGATCGCTTGTTGATTCCGTTCCCCACTTTCTATCATAATCTTTACCCATAGCCAGGTGCGAAATTGTCCAATCAGCGTCGCAACGATCCGTAATCCTGGCTCGGAAGCATTGCTCAAATCTGCCAAGGTTGTCAAAGCTTTAGCTATATCTCCTGTTCTGATTGCTGCTGCTAATTGTAAGCTATTTTGAGTAGTATTTCTTACTAACTTCGTAACAGTATCTATGTCTAAAGGTTTATTGCTACCTTGGACATATAACCGTAATTTCTCTAACTCATTGTAAAGAAGGCGTGTATCATTGCCTACAGATTCTGCCAACAGATGGGAAGTATTGGCAGTCAGTTTCACGCCCACAGTCTGGGCTGCTTGATTAACAGATTGCACCAGTAATTCTGTTTTCCAAGGAGGAATGAGGGGAAATTCTCGGAATTCAGTAGCAAACTGTTTTAACAATTTCGTGGATTTGAGGCGTTCATCTGGCTTATTGCGGCTGGTGAGCAATAAAAATGAGTTTTCGGGAATGACTCTTAGCGATCGCCCCAATTCTGCCAACACATTCTCTGAACAGTGCTGACACAGAGTAGTATTTATCAGCCATACCAAGCGCCCACCAGCGCCAAAAGTAGGCGTCATCACCTGATTTAACCCCTGGATAGCAGCATCAGCTTGATCTGGGGAGAATGCAGTGTAATTAAAACTTGTCCATTGGGGATCGAGGACGCGATCGCGCAAAAGTGCGATCGCCTTTTCCATCGCAAAATCATCTTCACCCCAGTAAACATAAATTGGCATAGATAAACCTTGTAGTAGATTGGGAATGGGGCATTGGGCATTGGGCATTGGGCATTGAGAAGAGACAAGGTAGACAAGGAAGAGGGGGAGATAAGGGAGAGACTTGTTCAATAATTCCCCTTTGTCCCCCTTGTCTCCTCGTCTCCTCTGCTCCCCTGCTTCTTCATCTCCCCACTCCCAAAAATTAAATACTTTTGAAATCATTCTGTTAATCAAGGTAATTTTCCCTAAAATCTATCAAGTGAGAGCGCGAGGCTATGAAGATTGGACGACAACTATCAAACTTACTTAAATCGGTTAGCACGACTGACGCTGCCAGAAGCCTACAGATCCCAAGCCCAGCATATTCAGGAATCTTCTAAGTTTCAGCCACATTCTGGGTTGAGACAAGCAGCATCCTTTCCTGGCTATACGCTAATTACCCCGCCGGCAGAAGAAGAATCACACAACTCTGCTTTCTATGCCAAATTACAGACTTATCAACAGGAACTTTTGCAGTTGCCTGTAAACCGTAATTTGATTGTACCTGTACCTCCTGCTAGCTTCCACCTGACTTTAGCGGATTTAATTTGGGACAATGCTTACCTTGATGCCTACGAAAAAAATCCTCAATTTGACGAGGAGTTACACTCTTGTTTAGCTGAAATATTTCAAAAATATCAACAATTGATGACAAACAGGAGTCATCCAATTAAATGGCAAATGCTGGGACTAATAGTGATGCCAAGAGCTGTAGCCATTTGTTTAGTCCCCCAAGATGAACGCTGTTACGAGGAAATTATTAAATTTCGCCGAACAATTTATCAAAATCCCAAGTTAATTGCCTTGGGTATTGAGCAGCATTATCACTTCACGGCCCATATTACATTAGCCTATTTTGGGGAGGTTCCATCTGACCTAGACCGCATAAGCTTCAGCACTATGCTTTCTCAATTGAATGAACAATGGCTGTTGAATTTGCCAGAATTTTTGATCGATCGTGTTGAATTACGAAAGTTTGACAACATGACACGCTATTATCGTGAACCAGACTGGCCGATTTTGGATTTTTAAGTAATCAGTTAGTAGTCAGTAGTTTCCACTCACTCACTGACTACTGACTACTCATTATTAATTAGCTTAAAATTTCGGTTGTTGATAACCGAGGTAAATTGCTTCTAAAAAAACATCAGGTGTAACAGCTTCTGGCAATTTTTCTAAATTAATAATAGCTTGAACTTGTTCAGCTAGCTTTAGAGATAGTGAGGCTCTTGCCTTTAACGACATTGCAGCACGTCGCTGTAAATACTCACGAATCACAGCAAAATCATCTGGCATCAATTGCGAGAAATCAGCAATTTCGATTAACTGTTCATGAAGTCCTTTTGCCTGTTCTGAAATTGTCAATCTTGCAGATGCAGTGGGTGTTTGGGCTTGAATGACAATTGTGCCAGCAGCTAAATCACCTAAACGCTTTTCACGGCTACCCAACATAATTAAAAAAGCACCAATAAACAAAGTTTCATCAAAGGGCCGCAGTAAAGCACGTAGCGTTGCTTGTTGTAGCCCGATCAGTCTACCATCATCTCGAACTACGCGAATTTTAGCAACCCGTTTACCAGGAGTTTGCCCAAACCATAAGGTTTCAAAAAATACAAAATAGCCGATGTAAATTGCAAAGGCGATAATGAAGAAAATTGCTAACAACCAAATGTCTAAACTTGGTAATTTTGTAAAAAAGTATTCAAAAAAATTTAATACTTGTGTCGAGAAGACACTCCAAGTAAGGACAAACAGAAGCAAAGTTACACCCAACACTGTATAGTCAATCAGGAGTGCCAAAGCTCGATTACCGATTCCTGCTAGAGTGAATTCCAACTCTACACTTTCTGGAGTCTGGAATGTGATGCGATTAAAAAAGCGCATATTTTAAATAATTTAAAATTAATAGAGTTGGATTAAGGTGTTGGGTTAACGAAAATCTTGTGAGGGAGGTTCTCGTAATTGTAAACCTAGACCTTCACGCCGACTACGCAAGTCCAAGTATAAAACAGCTTTTAGTGCTTGCCAGAATGGCATGACTAAAACTCCACCGATCAAGCTTCCAATCACAGAAATAAGATAGACAATCGAGTAAATAGCAGTACCAGGCTCAAGCCTGATTAGGAATAAGTTAGGTATATAGTTTAATACAAACACCAACGGCAATGTAACGATAAAAGCAACTAAAACAATGCCTTGAATGCGAAATACTGAGGCTTTAGTTAACTCCCAACTTCTGGCAACACTTTCGCCACCATTGATATTTTCCTCAACTGCTAAGGGCACTTCAGCTACTATCCAACGGGAGTAGAACCAGGTTAGTCCTAACAGCACAAGAACTCCCGTTACAATTAATCCCATAATGGTGGCTGTAATACCTGCACTAACACCTAATATCCCTCCTAATACTCCTCCGAGCAACCCACCTAGCAGAGTGCCCACGATCGCCATTCCAAAATAAATTACCAGCAAGGATATACTTACTTGGAAACCAACTCTTAAAAATGACCAAAGACGTGGATTAATATGGCTTCTGGCAGTTTGAACACCTTCAGGCTGGTAAATCAATTCTCCAAAAGCCAAGCGTGAAATTAGTCCAGAGATGGCTGCATATTTTGCCCAACCATACACAGGAACGAGAATCCACAAGTGAGCGATCGCAGCTAGATTAAGATAAGTCTTCAAATGAGAACGATACAAGCGTACCGCAGCACTGACAACGTTACCGATACTCAGTGGTTGTATCTGGCCAGAAGATCCAAAGTTTTCAGACATAATGGTAAATTTGCCTTGAAATTACGGAGATGAATTTGAGGCTATCTTAAGCTAAGTTAAACTCAGTGTTCCCAAAATTCATGAATATTCAACGTTGGATTGCGCGACGAGAACCGAATTGGCAGCGTTTGGATGCCCTATTAAGGCAGATAGAAAAAAAAGGTTTAAAGTCCTTACGGGCAGCAGAAATTAGAGAGTTAGCAAGTTTGTATCGTTCTGTAGCGGCAGATTTGGCACGTGCCCGCACTCAGCAAATCGGTAATACTTTGATCCAAAGTTTACAATCTTTAACAACTCGTGCCTACACGCAGATTTATCAAGGCTCGCGGCGACAAGAATGGCAGGCAATCCTAGAATTTTATCGTTGGGGATTACCATCTGTAGTCCAGAAAACATTTGTATATATTGCTGTGGCAACGGCGCTATTTTTACTAGGCGCACTAGTGGCTTGGTGGTATTCCTGGCAAAACCCCAGCTTTATGCCTTTGATTGTACCTGAAAGCTTGATTACCAAGGTGCGAGATGAGCATAAATTATGGATGGGTTCAATTGTCGGTGTTGAACCTCTGGCATCCAGCGGGATCGCGATCAATAATTTGTCGGTATCTTTTGGGGCTGTCGCCGGTGGTATGACGGCTGGAGCATACACAGCCTATTTGATGGTATTTAATGGTTTATTAATTGGTGCTGTTGGTACTTTAGTTGGTCAAAATAATCTGGCTTATCCTTTTTGGGCCTTTGTGTTTCCGCATGGTTCTTTGGAATTACCGGCGATCTTTTTTGCTGGAGGTGCGGGATTTTTATTAGCAAGAGCAATTTTGTTTCCTGGTAAATATCGCCGTGGGGATGCACTGAAATTTTATGGTTATCAGGCGGTGCAGCTAGTATTTGGGATTGTACCAATGTTGATTCTTGCTGGTGCGATCGAAGGCTTTTTTTCACCTAATCCAAGCATACCTGAGCCGATTAAATATCTGGCAGGAATAGGATTATTTATACTTTTTGTAATGTATTGTAGCCGCAAGCAAAAATAAAATAATTTGGATGGCAGATGATTGGGAAATTTAAAAAACGTTTTAGAATAAGGTAAATATTTTTCAGTTAAGACTTCACTCGTTATGGCTTAAGTATGTAAAAAAATCATCGTAAGTTGAAGCTAGGATAATTATGGTAAAAACACCAAATAAAATATTGACTCTAGAAGAGTTTCTTGCACTACCAGAAACTAAACCTTATTCTGAGTACATCGACGGCAAAATCATTCCCAAACCTATGCCTCAAGGAGAACTCTGCCCCACAATAAATTCTGTTGTCAAAGCATCATCACCGAACTATCTGATGAACAAAAGGCAATGCTTCTTATCTATACTAATTTAATACATCAAATATCAACAAGCTAAAAATCTTTAAAAGTAAGATTTAAACAGATATTAATGTTTTATTTATCATTTGTTAAACAAAGTTTAAATATAAAAAATGTACCTTATTGAAGACTGGAATTACACCAATAAAATATTCCTTTAATCAGAGGTAATATGATTTTTTCGACCGCCATATTGAATCGTGTCGTTGCTACTTCAATGGTGACAACTTCTGTTGCAGTTAGTCCATTTTTTGGTGCGATCGCACAAGCTGAAACTCTCAATGGTGCAGGAGCAACTTTCCCGGCTCCGCTTTACGAACGCTATGCTCGTGAAGTGAAGAAGAAATATCCAGACTTGAAAATTAACTACCAAGCAATTGGTAGTGGTGGCGGTATTCGTCAAGTCATCGCTGGAACTGTTGACTTTGGTGGTAGTGATGCTGCAATGAAAGATGATGAAATCGCTAAAGTCAAGAATGGTGCAATCTTAGTACCTACAGCAGGCGGTGCTGTTTCTGTTGTTTACAATCTTCCAGGCGTTAACGATCTCAAATTATCCCGCGCTACACTACCAGCAATTTATTCAGGTCAAATTACCAAATGGAATGACGCGAAAATTAAAGCTGATAATCCAAATGCTAATCTACCAAATCAAACAATTAAATTTGCTGTTCGTGCCGATGGTAGCGGTACAACTTTCATTTTTACTAATCACTTGAGTGCCATCAGCGGTTATTTTAAAGGCAGAGTTGGAACTAACACTGCTCCAAAATGGAATCTGCCAAATGTCCTCAAAGGCAAAGGGAATCCAGGCGTAGCTGCTATAGTAGCTCGGACTCCTGGTTCTATAGGTTATGTTGAATATAGCTACGCTGTCAAAAACAATCTGAAATCAGCACTCGTACAAAATAAGAACGGAGAATTTGTTGCTCCTTCTTTAGAATCTGCAAATGCAGCTTTATCAACTGTCACTTTCCCAGACAACTACCGCGTTTTTGTAGGAGATCCAGGACAAGGTTATCCCATTGTCGGTCTTACTTGGATGATGGTTTACAAACAGTATGCTAATGCTGCTAAAGCTGATGCAATTAAGAAATGGATTAATTGGGTATTAAAAGACGGTCAACAGTATAACGATGACCTTAACTACACCAAAATTCCATCTGATGTAGCAAATCGAGTGCTTCAGACAGTGAATAGCTCTGTCAAGCCTTAATTTGCAATTTTTAGAACTTACGCACAAGAGATCCCTCTATCCCCTTAAAAAGGGAAGGGTGCTTTGAATATATCCCCCTTTTAAGAGGTTTAGGGGGATTATTTTACTACTTTCCTCCCCTAATAAATTGAGTTAATAAGTTGCTCTACTAGTAAGTAAAAATCTATTTTCATTGATTTGTAATGGCAAATTTATCAGATGATTCAAATCTAGGCGATGAAAATTTCAATATAACTGCTACCAGCGGCACAAATTTCTGGTTTGACCAAGGTTTTACACGGCTAGTATACTTTTTTGCTGTGATTACCGTTGCAGTACTATTTTTGATGAGTTGGGTAATTTTACACGAAGCTCTACCAGCCATCAAGCAGTTTGGAATGGGGTTTTTGTGGGGACAAGATTGGGATACAGGTAATCAGATTTTTGGTGCATTACCCTATATTTATGGAACTTTGGTAAGTAGTGCGATCGCTATTTTATTTGCTGTCCCAGTGGGAATGGCAGTAGCCTTAGTGACCAGTGAAAATTTTTTACCTACATCATTGCGAACCACCCTAGCATTTGTTGTTGAATTAATTGCCGCAATTCCCAGTGTAATTATTGGTTTATGGGCGATTTTTGTCTTTATTCCAATTCTAGAACCTCTACAAAAGTGGCTAGCCAGCACTTTTAAATGGATACCACTGTTTAATACAGAAGATCCTTCTGGGACTAATATGTTGACTGCTGGAGTTATTCTCGCCATCATGATTTTGCCCACAATGGCAGCAATTAGTCGTGATGTCTTAATGGCTATCCCTAAAGAATTACGTAGTGCATCTATGGCTTTAGGTGGAACCCGTTGGGAAACAATTTTTCGAGTCTTGCTACCATCTGGATTTTCTGGAATAGTGAGTGCAGCAATGCTTGCTTTAGGACGTGCTTTGGGTGAAACAATGGCTGTCACGATGGTGATTGGTAACTCTGCTCAAATCAGCGCTTCTTTACTCGATCCAGCTTATACAATTCCTTCTGTATTGGCTAATGAATTTGCCGAAGCTGAACCAGGGTTACATATAGGTGCTTTAAGCTATTTGGCATTGATTTTGTTTGGGTTGACTCTAGCTGTAAATATTGGCGCTGTACTATTGGTGAAGTGGGTTGGCAGGAAAAATAAATAACACTATATCACTTTGAAATTACCACAAATAAATCAGTGTAGCAAGACGTTTATTAACCAAAATTTGTCAAACTTATGAGTGGTTACATCCAGTCAGAAACGGATGAATCTTTAGCGGCAGAATTATGCAGTCCTCTGCCAACAGAACGAGTAATATTTACATACGCAATGAATGCGATCGCCTTTGGTTTGACAGGTCTAGTACTCATTCCTTTATTATCAATTTTGTGGGAAATTTTCGTCCGGGGAATATCTGGACTCAAATCAGAAATGTTTGTCAAAGCAGTTATTGATAATGGCTTTGGCAATGCCATCCTGGGAACCATAATCATGGTAGTTATTGGTGCTATTTTAAGCATTCCCACAGGGATCGTGACAGGAATTTTCTTAGCAGAATTTAGTCAAACTAATCCAGTTGCTAGTATTGTTCGTTTTGTCACTAGTATTCTTACAGGTGTGCCTTCAATTGTTGTCGGCGTGTTTGCTTATGGTGTGATAGTTTTGGTAACTAAAGGATTTAGTGCGATCGCAGGTGGTTTTGCTTTAGCCGTGATTATGCTCCCTGTAATTATACTGACAACAGAAGAATCCTTAAAACTGATTCCCACATCTCAACGCCTCGCCTCTGCTGCTTTAGGCGGAACTCGCTTCCAAACTACTTTTCGCATTGTTGTAACTACTGCAATCCCCGGAATTACTACAGGCATTTTATTAGCTGTAGCTCGTGCGGCTGGTGAAACAGCACCCTTAATTTTTACTGCTTTATTTAGTCTAGATTGGTCAGAAGGATTGTTAAGTCCAACAGCTTCTTTACCAGTATTGATTTTTAACCTATACAACGACCCCGACCCACAAAAAAGTCAATTAGTATGGACTACTTCTATAGTTCTACTCGGCTTAATTTTATGTGTCAGTATTATTTCTCGCTTAGTTATTAGACAGAGAAGACTAAAGTAAAATAAATAATTTTTTGTATTATTTTATATCTTGGGAAAGTATGATATTAAAATGGTAAGCCGCCAGTATCAAGGCTTGTTTTATATGCCTTAATTACGAATTACGTTAGCGTAGCGGTAGCGAGTCTTCTCCCAAGGGGAGACGCCAAGGGCGAACGAGGGTCATTACGAATTACGAATTGCATGAGTAACCTAATTCCAGCTATCAAAGTTAAAAATATCAGCTTTTACTATGGCACAACAAAAGCTATTGAAAAGGTGTCAATAAATATTTATCAGAACCAAGTAACGGCAATTATTGGCCCTAGTGGTTGTGGGAAATCTACCTTCATCAAAATTCTTAATCGCATTAGCGAATTGGAAGGGCCCGTAAAAATTGAAGGAGATGTAGAATTTTTTGGTCAGAATATTTACGATCCTCGTGTCAACATCAATCGGTTACGCCGCCAAATTGGTATGGTGTTTCAAAAACCGAATCCTTTTGGGATCAGCATTTACGAAAATGTTGCCTACGGGATGAGAATAGCAGGTAGGTATTCAAAATTAGAATTAGATGAAATTGTCGAATCTGCACTTCACAGCGCTGCTCTTTGGGATGAAGTCAAAGATAAGCTCGATAAATCAGCTTTAGGGCTTTCTGGTGGTCAGCAACAAAGATTATGTATTGCCCGTGCTTTAGCAGTCAAGCCAAAAGTTCTGCTGATGGATGAACCTTGCTCGGCTCTTGACCCCATTGCCACCATGAAAGTTGAGGAACTACTCCACAGTTTACAGTCTGAGTTGACAATTGCGATCGTTACCCACAATATGCAGCAAGCCGCTCGCGTTTCTGATTTTACGGCTTTCTTTAGCACCGATGAAAGTCGGATTGGTCAAATGGTTGAGTTTGGCGCTACAGAGCAAATCTTTAACAACCCACTAGACCCCCGCACCCGCGACTACATTTCCGGGCGTTTCGGTTAAGATACTTTCAAGCGTAAATTATTGATTTTTCTCGATCTAGCTTGTACTAGGAGATACTCATAAAATGTAGCTTACAAAAGTTACTATTACTAATTTATCTGGTTCTTCAGTACCTAGTATGCCAAAAATTTAGCAAAAATCCGATATAAAGCGGAGATTATCATATTAATTTAAAACTATAATCGTTACCAGACTTGACTTAGAAAGTAAAGTTGCTGTTAATTACAGTTATCAAAATTAATTAAATAAGTCTGGATCACACTATGTCATCAAAATCCCACTCAAAAATTTTAACAGAGCTAGTCAATCTAGAGGGAGTAAAAGTAACAAATTACATTCAACATGATACATGCCGTTCCGCCACCTGAACCTGGCAATCATCCGAAAGGCTACTTACTAGCTCTGATAGTGTGACCTTTTCATTTTCCAAAAACCGATAATAACCCATCTGTTCTGCCCAATTTCGACTTATTTGCCGGATATTTATCGATTGGTGCTTGCGAATAGCTTCATATAATGCTGCCCCCTTTTTATCAGCCTTGGATCTCCAAATGCAGTTCCTGGTGTCGTCGAAGCGTCAATTAAGATGGGATTATCCATGTTTTTGCTTCTCAAAAAACCTCTGCATCTACTTTACATTCGACTTGTGTATACACCGTAGCCTTGGCAAGGGGGGTAAATCCAGGGATTTGGGCTTCATTACCAAGATGTGTGTACACCGTAGCCTGCAAAGAGAGAGGCTTTGAATTTTACCTATTCCTTATTATTAGGCAAGGAGATTAGGTTTGAGTAAAAATTGCACACAGCGTTAGATTTGGTAAAGTTTAGGTTTTTTCTCAAATTCCCCAAACTTTAACCTGTTAGTAAAGCTTTTGCTAGATAATTCCTGAAAATCTGAAATTATTCGCAAAATTAACCGTGATTTTCATGAAGCTGCCCTATTGAAGTACTGACAATTGGTAATGATTGCTTGTGTTACTTGTAAAGGATGTAGCCAAATTGCCGAAATTCATCATTACTTAACAGTATTGTGGTATATATCTTCGGAACAATAGGGTAGAGTAGAAGTCTTATATCTCTACACATTACGCAATTCTCCATGTTCCGACAAACTGCTTTTGGCATCGCTTTAAGTGCGCTTGTCCTTGCTAGTGGATTAACGACTGCTCCGATACCAAATCATACTTCTACGAATACATCCACCCGTAATAAGCTGTTGTCGCTTTTTTCTAGTCAGGTTGCAATATCGACTCCTACTTTTAAAACTACTGAGTTAGAAAAATCAGTATTTGACCAAATTAATCGATATCGGGTTTCTAAAGGGCTGCCAAAGTTGACTTTAAATGCAAATTTAACTCGACAGGCAAGAATTCATAGTCAAAATATGGCTAAAGGTAAAACCCCATTTAGCCATCAGGGATTTGAAGGGCGAGTCAAAGCTATCCCTATTCGCTACAACAGTGCGGCGGAAAATGTTGCTTTTAACCGGGGATATAGCAATCCCGTAGAGGAAGCTGTTACTGGTTGGATCAAAAGTCCCGGACACCTAAAGAATCTTAAAGGAAATTATAACCTGACTGGAATTGGCGTTGCTACTAATAACCAAGGCGAAGTCTACCTGACACAGATGTTTTTTCGCACTAGGTAGATTTAATTTCTGATTTTTTTGCACAATAATAATGTAGTGTCTGACAAGACTTTTTTCTGCTGGACACTGCTATTATTTTTGAACAATTGATGACATTACCAGATTTTCAGGTGAGCGATCGCGACCTCAGTGACGCAGCCCTTAGCCAGTATTTAGAATCTACAGCGATCGCAGTTGATACAGAAACGATGGGATTGTTGCCGTTGCGCGATCGCTTGTGTCTCGTCCAGCTGTGCAATCTTGAAGGGAAAGTGACTGCAATCCGCATAGCCAAGGGACAAGCTGACGCTCCCAACTTAAAAAAACTCTTGGAAGCAGTCAATGTTGTGAAAGTGTTTCACTTTGCTCGATTTGACTTGGCCACTTTGCGAGCCAATCTGGGTATTCAGGTAGGACCGATTTTTTGCACCAAAATTGCCAGTAAATTAGCCCGCACTTACACAAATCGCCACGGACTCAAAGACGTGGTACAAGAGTTAGAACAAGTGGAACTAGATAAAAGCTCTCAAAGTTCTGATTGGGGTAACGCCGTTAGCTTATCTGAAGCTCAACTAAGTTATGCTGCCAATGATGTGCGCTACTTACTTAGTGTGCAGCAGAAGTTAATACAAATGCTTAAACGAGAAGAACGTTGGCAAATTGCTCAAGAATGTTTTGAATTTCTACCAACGATAGTTTCTTTAGATTTATTGCAATTTAAAGATTTGTTTGAACATTGATCAAACAGTAAACCTCTTGCAAAAATTATTTATCTGGAGGGCAAGCATCACTAGACAAAATATTCTGTCTTCTGACCGGAGTTTCGCAGTCTCCGGCTCCATTTGTGAATTGTGACTTATCTGATCGTGATAAATCGAGATTAGACCTCTTGGAAAATTTTTTAACAGCCCACTCTTAAACTCTGCCCGGCAAGCAAACAAGGGAGACTTTAACGTTAGTCAAAGGTAGAGTGGGGTTCTTATTCTTGATTTATGCAAGAGGTCTATTCGCTAATTTTCTAAGTTATTTTTTGCCTAAGATCCAACATTGGAATCATTCATTATCTTTAGGAGTTTTAGATTCACTAATGCCTTCTTTGACATTACTGGCTCCCTCTTGAATGCCTTCTTTGACATTACTGGCTCCCTCTTGAACGTTTTCTTTGATATTACTGGCTCCCTCTTGAATGCCTTCTTTGAGGTTACTAGCTCCCTCTTGAATGTTTTCCTTGAGATTACTGACTCCCTCTTGAATGCCTTCCTTGAGGTCACTTGCTCCCTTCTTAACGGATTCTGTCGCGCTAGTACCGCCCTTTTGCAGATTTTCTTGGTGGTTTTTTAGCCGGTCTACAACATTATAGTCATCTGCACCTGGGGGAGTTTTTGATTCAACAATCCCTTCTGTTGGGCCACCGATCGCCTTCCATGCGCCAAGACCACCTTTAAGTTGGGAGATATGCTCAAATCCATTAGAGCGCAGTTGTTGTGCAGCTTGGGCAGTTTCTTGATCGTTGGCACCGTAAAGGTAAATGTCACGGCTCTTATCTAAAGAAGCTACTGCACGCTCTACCAATTCATCTGCTGGCATTGGCATTGCTCCCATAATGTGACCTTCGTTGAAGGTCGCTCGATCGCGCACATCCAGAATTGTAAAAGCTGGTTCACCCCATTCCAGACGAGTCTTTAGGACATGAGCATCAGTTTGTGCTTCTATTGGTGGTTGTGGGGGAATGATGCCGCCGACTAAATTATTAACCATAATTTTTCCTTACTGACGATAATAATAGCAATTTAGCGAACTGAAGATATTTAATTGATCTTTCTCTGGTATGAATATTCTCAAACTCTCTCCTCAGATAGACTGAGTAATTTCCAGAAATTCTACCAATTAATCAATTGCAAATAACGCCATTTGAGAGTATAGACAATATTTTTTGTAAAAATCTAATTCAATATATTTAAAGTTTATATTTTTGATATTTTAGTCATTTAGATATTTTTCATTTTACTAAATTCCTCATAAATCGAGAAAAACATTAGTTTAAAATGAAGAATATTTAGCGATGAATATAGTAATTGATACCTTTTTAATATCAGCGATCGCTAATAATAATGTCTCCTCAATCTCCTGCCACGCTTGTAGAGTTATATACAGCAGATTAGAAGTTTGTCAGGTACACAAGCTAAATCTGTTAACCAGATAATAAAGAGTGTTTTACTTCTGTTAGCGCAGCGGAGCGTAGCCCATTCTGAATTCTGCTGTCAGCAGCACTATTGAGGCAAGCTACTAGCAATTTATTGACATCATATATATTGCTTTAGCAATTCTTTTTGCTGTTGCTTTTGTCTGTTAAAGCTGGTTTTGCTGCCCTATATACCTTCTGAGGATGCTTTGGGTCCTTGGCTTGTCATAGTCTCAGGCTGAAACTTGTAGTATAGTATATGCTTAAGAGGGTAGCTACATGTAAATGCACCAGGGTAGATTTTCGTAGACCTTCTTCAAGAGAACAAATTTATTGGTTATAGTACAGTCTAGTAAGTAGGAGTTGAGAATCTAGATTGGCTGATAAGTTAGTTTGTGAGCCTTTTTAGAGACCTAATTAATCAGGGAGTGCGTTACTCTTTTAAAGTTGTAGCAATTGCCGTCGCTTCTGGATGTGTCTTTTGACTATTTGCGGTTACGCAGATGGGTTTTAATTACACTTATCCAAAATGTAAAAATTTAATATTATACAATAAAAATTTAAAATTATGCAAGAATCATGCAATAATTATAAATTTTATCGGCATGACAATGGCTGAGGTTGTCATAAGCTTCATGGAAATTAAATGTATACAAGTACTACAGTAGCGATGGTACTCAGCAGACAAGCGCGTAAATAAACTCTCAATAAAAACACGTAAAGTAAAACTGGCGCAACAGCAAATCGCCCGATCTACAATAGATAGCATTATGGTTATGGTTACTGCTACTACTCCCAAAATTCTGATCGTTGATGACGACTTCGGCGTCCGAAATCTCGTTTATCGTTTTTTAAGTCGGAAATATCAAATAGAGTCGGCAGCAGATGGTAGGACTGCCTTATCGTTGTTTGAGCAATTTAACCCAGCTTTAGTAATTCTGGATTGGAATTTGCCGGATGTTACTGGTTATAACCTTTGCCAAGAAATGCAGAGTCGTACTAATGTTTTAGTACTAATACTAACTAGTAGGACTGACGAGGCTGATAAAATTAAAATCTTAAGCGCAGGTGCTGATGATTTCATGACTAAACCATTTAGTCTTGCAGAAGTTGAAGTTAGAGTAGAAGCTCTTTTGAGGCGGATACGCTACATTAATCCTTCCCCAACACAACGTATCGTTTTCAAGCAGCTAGTAATTAATCCAGAGGGTCGGGAGGTAACACTTAACGATAAAACTCTGGCCTTAACAGCGCTGGAATTTAATATCTTACATTTTTTGGCAAGTCATCCTAATCAGGCCTGGAGTCGTCCACAGCTAATCCAAAAAATCTGGGGTTGCGACTACATAGGAGATGGCCGGGTGGTTGATGTGCATATTGGTCAGCTTCGCAAAAAGATGGAAGTCGATCCCAGCATACCGGAGTTTATTAAAACTGTGCGAGGCTATGGTTACAAGTTTGAAGCACCTGACGAAAATACTAATTCCTGAGCTTTCCAATTTCAGGAGTACTTCATAAAAAGAGCGACTCAGATGATTCAGCATTAGTCTTATCGCTTATTTAAATACTTTTACTGAGGCTTTACCGTATAAGTTGCGTTAATTTGGGACGTTGATACAAACTGATTCGGTGACTTCGTGTCTGCTCAAGCCTCAGAGAGTAACTTTATTGCTTTTAATCTATCGACTCAAAATCAGTTCCAACAAAAGCAAAATGTACAGAGCTTAACCGAGGTTTCACCTATAGGTAAAATTTGGGACAAGCACAAAGCTAATACCGATAAAGTCTTGCATTATTACGCTAAAGCAGGGGAAGATTATTTTCAGCAATATGCTTGGCGTATGAAAATGTGTTCCGAGTTGCTGGAAAATTGAGTGATAACTAAGACTAGCTAAAATACTCATAATCAGGATGGTACAGTTGTTTCAGGTTACTAGACAATGTAGAAAGGAATTTTAATCCTTACCTTTGTCCTGCTCGTGTCGGGTAGAAGTAACCCAACCGACATAGCCACCAAAGCCGACCTTAACAAGATCAGCAAATACTGGACGATAGTCTTTATCAACAACAGCCAAACCGAAAGAACCACCAAGCAATAAAGTGGTACTAATAACAAAACCCAATTCTTTTAGTTTTTGTGACATTTGAATGTACCAAATAGTATTCACGAAGCTATGCACGTTAGCGCCTCTTCAGACATGAACAAACAAGAAGCAACAGGTAAATTCCTGGGGCGTTGTTTAGTTATCTTTGTTTTCTTTACTAATTTCCTCAGCGAAGCTGCTCACCATATAGTCCACCCAGCGAGTGGATAAATAAATGAACATCAGCACTTCACAATTGTTAGGCGTTAGCCTATAAACCTTCCTAGAGCCAAAAGAAAAAATCCCAGCAACTCAATGAGTGAATAACTGGGAAATGCAGATTACCTTCACTTGAAATTAGGAAATATCTTCGAGTTATAAAAATAAATAGGTTAATTTACACTTTTAGGCATCATCTCTGACTTCGACTAACCAACTCAGCCGCTAAATGTATTGCTGCTTTCATACTCGTAGCATCAGCAATTCCCTTACCCGCAATATCAAACGCTGTTCCGTGATCGGGTGAAGTCCGAACGAAAGGAAGACCAATAGAAGTATTAACTGCCCGATCAAACGCCATCAGCTTCACAGGAATTAAGCCTTGGTCGTGGTAAAGTGCTAAGTAGCCATCAGCAGGATTTTCTACTAAAGAATTTCCATACCAAGCTTGACCAGGTTTAACCCACATCGTATCTGGCGGTATTGGCCCATCTAGTTGCAATTGTGGTCGCTTTTGCCGCTCTTGCTCCAACCAGGGAATTAACCAATCTTGTTCTTCATGTCCAAGTTGTCCCTGTTCCCCACTGTGGGGATTTAACCCTGCGATCGCAATTCTCCCTTTATATATACTAAAATCTTTCTCCAAACACTCCACCAGCAAATCCAATTTCTGTGTCAACAACTGCGGTGTCAACACATCGGCTACTTGACGTAGGGGAATATGTGTGGTTGCAAGTAAAGCACGGAGTGTCCAATTAGTATGAGGTGATCGTGCTACGAATAACATTCCAAAACGGTCAACACCTGATTTTTGTGCCAAAAGTTCTGTTTGCCCTGGATAATTGTACCCTGCGGCTTTCCAAGCAGATTTAGCGATCGGCCCTGTGACAATACCATCAAATTTACCAGCCAGTGTTTGAGCGATCGCATATTCCATATATGCAAAACTAGCCGCACCACTGGCTGCATTACCTATTCCTGAAGTAATTTGATCTTTAATTTTTCCATCCAACTGCACATCGTTGACTGACAACTCATCTGGATTTGCCAAAGCTACTAAATTCTCAGTTAAATTCAGTTTGTGATAAATCTGTGCCAGTAAATCTCCGTTACCCACTACTGTAACGTCATATTTTTTACGAATTTCTGGATCAGCTAAAGCTTTCAAAATCACCTCCGGCCCAATCCCTGCAGGATCTCCCAGCGTCAGCGCCAAACGCGGACGATTTTCTTTCACAAAACTTATTAAATTACCTTGATTATTTTGATACATAAAATCTCTTCATAATTATTATCATTAAATTTTCTCAATCTAACCATCTACCTTCTCCCAACAGTAGGGATTGCCCCCCAAGCCAGTAGGGATTACCTGCTAAACTAGTTTAAAATTATTTACACAGGTCTAATCCTAGCAACTATTGAAAAGCTTCTAGTAGACCTAGTTTACACACCACTTTGCATAAGGAGAATCATACCAATGGGCGGCGAAATTTTGAATGCAGCTCTATTGTCTTTCGGTTTAATCTTCGTAGGCTGGGCCTTAGGCGCATTATTACTGAAAATTCAGGGCACAGAAGAATAATTAGTGCTGAGTTAGGAGTTATTATTCTCCCCATTGCCCCTTATCCCCAGAGGGGGCCCCACCTTCCCCATTCCCTACTCCCTTTTCATTAACATGAGAAAAAAGCTTGTCCGTTAATCGGACAGCTCTTTTTCCATGAGTCTATCCAAATAAATTGATTTTCTGAGAAAAGATGTAAACTTTTGTTTGCATAGGTTATTCTGATAACATTCTTTTCATAAAACATTAAAATTTATTACAACACTCATGACATTATTAATCGTCGGTGCCACTGGCACCTTAGGAAGACAAGTGGCTCGTCGTGCTATCGATGAGGGATATAAAGTACGCTGTCTTGTCCGCAGCAGTAAAAAAGCAGCTTTTCTTAAAGAATGGGGTGCAGAACTCGTCCCCGGAAATTTACGTTACCCCGATACCCTAGCGGAAGCATTAGAAGGCGTAACCCAAGTTATTGATGCCTCAACATCTCGTCCTACAGATTCACTGAGTATCAAACAAGTGGACTGGGAAGGCAAAGTAGCATTGATTCAAGCAGCAATTGCAGCGGGTGTGGAGCGTTTTATCTTCTTTTCAATTTTAGATGCTGATAAATACCCAGAAGTGCCGCTAATGGAAATTAAGCGGTGTACAGAACTATTCTTGGCTGAGTCAGGCTTGAATTATACTATCTTGCGACTAGCTGGGTTTATGCAAGGTTTAATCGGTCAGTATGGGATTCCCATTTTGGAAGGACAGCCAGTTTGGGTAACAGGTAATTCTTCTCCCATTGCCTATATGGACACTCAGGACATTGCTAAGTTTGCAATCCGAGCATTGAGTGTACCAGAAACGGAAAACCAAGCTTTTCCTATAGTCGGTACTCGTGCATGGAGTGCAGAAGAAATTATCAACCTGTGCGAACGCTTATCTGGAAAAGACGCCAGAGTAACGCGAATGCCAATAAACTTACTGCGTGCTGTGCGGGGTATTATGCGATTCTTTCAGTGGGGATGGAACATCGCAGACAGGCTGGCATTTACAGAAGTATTGGCTAGTGGTAAACAGTTAAATGCTTCAATGGATGAAGTATACACAGTGTTTGGTTTAGATCCGCAACAAACCACAACCCTAGAAAGCTATCTACAAGAGTACTTCAGCCGAATCATGAAGAAACTCAAAGAAGTAGACTACCAAAAAAATAAAAATAAAAAGCAGAAACCTAAAAAAACTCCTTTTAAACAATCTTCAAAAGCCAACAGTCAGTAGTCATTACAAAACAGACATGAGTCGTAAAACTCTAGACTCTGGATATTTGACTCTAGATTAATGACTACATGACCAAAAATGTGTAACGATTACATAATACAGAGCATCGCCTAAAATTGGATATTTGAGTGTGCCGAAAGCAGGCATTATCTACAATGACGTTAAACCGATAGCGGGCCGTGTCGCTATCGAGTTGAAAGACAAGCTAACCGCAGCCGGTTGGAATGTATGTATCACATCAAGTATTGGTGGGATACTGGGCTACCCTAACCCGGAGAGTCCTGTGTGCCACACCCCCATTGACGGTCTGACACCCCCTGGTTTTGACTCAGATATGGAGTTTGCAGTGGTATTAGGGGGAGACGGCACTGTTCTGGCAGCGTCTCGTCAAGTAGCCCCTTGTGGGATTCCACTGCTAACAGTGAATACCGGCCACATGGGATTTTTGACGGAAACTTTCCTGAATCAATTGCCCCAAGCACTAGAACAGGCGATGGCAGGTGAGTATGAAATTGAAGAACGAGCTATGCTCACTGTCAAAGTGTTTCGGGATGATTCAGTGTTATGGGAAGCCCTATGCCTGAATGAAATGGTGCTACACCGAGAACCTTTGACCTCTATGTGCCATTTTGAAATTGCCATAGGGCATCATGCGCCAGTAGATATTGCCGCAGATGGTGTAATTGTTTCTACGCCTACTGGTTCTACAGCTTACTCATTGAGTGCTGGTGGCCCAGTCGTAACTCCTGGCGTACCTGTTTTACAGCTAGTACCTATTTGTCCCCATTCCCTAGCTTCTAGAGCATTGGTATTTCCAGATACTGAATCGGTCAATATCTACCCAGTCAATATTCCTCGGCTGGTGATGGTAGTAGATGGGAATGGGGGGTGCTATATATTACCAGAAGATCGAGTATATATGGAGCGATCGCAATATAGTGCCAGATTTATTCGCCTGCAACCGCCTGAGTTTTTCCGAATTTTGCGAGAAAAATTAGGTTGGGGTTTACCACATATCGCTAAACCAACTTCGGTAGAATTGCCTTAAGTATTGGGCATTGGGCATTGGGCATTGGGCATTGGACCTATCCGTAAATTAGTTTTAACCCTCTGATTTATAAGGCTTAGAGATTGATTCGCGGATATGTCTATTGGGAATTGGTGATTGTTCTTTACCCATGCCCCATGCCCAATGCCCTAGTTATTAAGATTGCATCCGAGAATTCGATAGCTGACACCTGAACGTGCTAAAACATCCTTAGCAGCGCGTCAAATCAGGATTGCTACATCACTAAAAGCTCGTAATTGCACTTTATAACTGATGTAAAGATTTTCTCTGGAATATCTTTACAATCCCAAATCCAATATCCCAAATTGTTATGACAGTTGCTCAAAGTCCCTGTGTTTTGGTGATTGAAACCGATGAGAGCCTTGCAAATCAGCTTTCTTGCGATTTGCAAGAAGCCGGCTATGAATCAATTTTGGCTCATGATGCGACGAGTGGTTTACAACACTGTCGCGATCGCCAACCTGCTTTAATTGTTTTAGACCGGATGTTGGCAGGAGAATCAGGACTCTCATTGTGCAAAAATATGAGAAGCACTGGTATGCGATCGCCTGTATTGATTTTAATGGCAAGGGATACAGTTGATGATCGTGTAGCTTGTCTAGAAGCTGGAGCGGATGATTACATCCTCAAACCTTACCGCTCAGAAGATTTTTTGAAGTTGATTCGCCTCTACTTAAAACCCGATGTGGATACCACGGAGCAATTACGCTTTGGGGATTTAATTTTAGACATAGCAACTCGCCGTGCGATACACAACGGGCGACCAATTGACTTGACAATGAAGGAATTTGAACTATTAAAATTCTTAATGGAACATCCCCGTGAAGTGTTAACCCGCGAACAAATTTTAGAAAATGTTTGGGGTTACGACTTTCTGGGTGAGTCGAATGTAATTGAAGTGTACATCCGTTACTTGCGGTTAAAAATCGAAGATGAAGGTCAAAAGCGCCTCATTCAAACAGTGCGAGGCGTAGGGTACGTTTTAAGAGAATCCTAGTATACTGTAGCGGGAGTTTGCCTATCATTCCCAGTTTCAGATTGGAATGCTTTCTTTGGGTGCTGCTGCCTCCCACCCAAAGGGTTTTTCTGCCTACAACACTGTAAAATTGAAGTCTAAATTACAATAATCAAAAAGCTATATGACTCGTCGGCTAAGTTTGCTCTCGATAGTGCTGAGTATTTTTCTGATGGGTTGTTCTGTGCCAACAACAGCTAAATCTCCTAGCCTCACCTCTGGTTCTGAAGCACCAGCACCAGAGAGTTTAGGTCAAAAACTACCAATTTCTGCTAAAGCCATTGTGCCTAATGGTACAACGATTCAATTAGAGGTAGCGCAGACGCCACAACAGCAAGCGATGGGGTTGATGTATCGGCCAGCTTTGCCAGATGACCGAGGGATGCTGTTTGGGTTCCCTTCAGCACAACCAGTCAGTTTCTGGATGAAGAATGTACCTGTACCCCTGGACATGGTATTTCTACATAAAGGTGTAGTTAAATATATTCAGGTTGCTGCACCTCCTTGTGCAAGTGAGCCTTGTCCTACCTATGGTCCCAATACACCAATTGATAAGGTGATTGAACTTCGTTCTGGAAGAGCTGCCGAATTGAAGTTGAAAGTGGGCGATATTCTCAAAATTGAGTTTTGAAACTCCGGTGCTTTGCGGGGATAAAAATTTGGGTAATTAATCGGTTGAGAGCCTATACGGTCGAAATATATGTTGTTTTTGTAAAAAATGTCACTTTATGTGGTCAAACAGCACTTGTAACGCTACTATTTAAAAACTGTAGTAATAATGTAAAATTCTACTGTCTCAAACCTGAAATCGCAGTCTTCAGGTTTGGTCTCAAAAATATTCCCTTGGGCGTAAGTGTAAATAGTCGCCAATAAGAGAGTATAGGCTATGGAATCTTTATTACTACCTGTGTAATTAAATAAAACACAAAGGTAAATAAGATGAAGCCAATTTAATTAGGTAAAAATACTGCTTAATAAGCTAGCAGATGATTTGTATGAGAATTTTTATTTCTCATACCCTCTAGGAAAGCCTCTGTTAAAGGCAGATTAACAAAAACTGTGCTGGGTGTATGGCCGATAACGGCACAGTGACAGATGAAATACTGGCTACTGTCTACCGAGTAATAGTGAACTGATATATGACAATACATTCTGCACAAGGAGGTGAGATACAAATGTCACCATCAAAATATTCTCGACTGATTCATTTTTTGCAAGAAGATTTGGCAATTTCCACAGCATCACTAGCGGTGGCACTTCGGCATCGGGAGCAAGACCCAGGCCCTTTGGCAATGATTCTTTGGCAATATGGGTTGATTACTCTAGAGCAATTAGAAAAAATTTATGATTGGCTGGAGACAGCGTAGGTTACACCAATTTTGGATTGTAGATTTTAGACTTTGGCTTAAAAATTCTTACCAAATGCCTATTAGCAGAATCTCAAACAATACTATTGATGCCAATTTTGTATGATACTAAGTTGCCAAAGTTAGTCTTGTTTGGTGTCAAAGATACAGTACGACTTTCTTCAAAGCAAATAATACTATCTAGGGCAACTTGGTGTCATTTAGGAGAATTGAGGTATGTCACATCAACTCTACCTTATGCAAAGATTGATATATAGCTCTCTTGACTCTGACGGTTTCTACTCTATATACAAATTAAAAGAGCGAGTTGATAATTTAACTCGCTCTTTTGATTTATTACTCAGGAATGACTAAACACTTTAACTGCTGCTGCTACGCCAGAACCAGGGTTGAAATCTTCGTAGCCAAGTTCTGTTAGGGTAACTTCTAAGGATGCTATACAGCTAAGGATATCGCGATCGCTCACAAAACCCAAATGACCAATACGGAAAATTTTATTGCTCAAATGATCTTGACCACCAGCGAGGGCAATATCAAAGCGTTTTTTCATCAATGACCGAATCTTATCCGGTTCAATTCCCTGTGGTGCTACAGCCGTAATCGCCGGACTAGCGGAATTATCTGCTGCAAGCAGGGGTAAATTTAACCCTTTAATGGCGGCGCGAGTAGCATTTTTGAGCCGTTCATGTCGAGCAAATATTGATTCCAAGCCTTCTTCTTTCATGATTCGCAACGTGGTGTGTAACGCTACGATCAAGTTCACAGGCGGAGTAAATGGAGTTGTATTTTTGGCTGTGGCTTTGCGATATTTGCCTAAATCCAAATAATATTTCGGTAGCTTCGCAGTTTTGTAGGCTTCCCAAGCTTTGGGACTGACAGAGACAAAACCCAATCCCGGCGGAATCATATAACCTTTTTGGGAACCGGAGGCAACTATATCCAAACCCCAAGCATCCACGGGTAAATTGAATGCACCCAAGCTAGTGACGGCATCAACGATAATTAAAGCTTCACCGTGTTCTTTAACATGGCGGTTGATGGTTTCTAGGTCATTCAACACACCTGTCGAGGTTTCACTGTGGGTAATGATTACGGCTTTGATTTGCTTTTGAGTATCAGCTTGGAGTTTTTCGGCAAATACTGCGGGGTCTAAGGGTTTTCCCCATTCCACCTTAACTTCTTCTACATTCAAACCGTAGGCTTGACCGATTTCTACCCAGCGTTCGCCAAATTTACCATTAGAACCAACTAAAATGCGATCGCCTGGAGAGAGAAAATTAATTATTCCCGCTTCTACAGCACCCGTACCACTGACATTCAGCATCAGCACATCACTTTGAGTTTGGTGCAGCCATTTGAGGTTTTCTGTCACCTCTGCCAATATGTTGCTAAATTCACTAGTACGGTGCCCAATCGGATGCTTGGCTAATGCCAGTAAGGCAGCTTCTGGCACCGGTGTAGGGCCTGGAATCATCAGCATCAGCTTATCGTTCATGTGTCTATCCTAAAAGTCAAATAAAAGTCAAAATTGTGGGAAGTTGGTTAAGTCTGATAGCAAATCCTAGATATTCATCTACAAATTCCACTCAGATCGTCACCAGCATTGTTGTATATTTTCCAAATTCATAGGAAAAGTATCGTGGGAGTTAATGATCGGTCAGCTTGACCTTTGCAATTTATACCAGACTCCAACTCAGATAAAACCTTTGTTCCAGGCAATCTTAGCACACACCTAGACGCCAGGTTAAGGTGTCTGCTCGTAGGCGAACGGCTATTTTAGCCAAGGATGAAACATCTATCTAGATGAGGCATAGGTACAATAAATTCTTAAATCTACCTATAATCCACCTCAGTTGTTTTTATATAGGACTTACGCAATAACTATCTGAAAGCTTATTTTTTTGTGTCCTTTGCGTCCTTCTCTAACGAGACGCTGCGCGAATGCGGTTCGTTTTTTCATAATTTTGCGTAAATCCTGTTATAGAAAAACGCGAAATCGTTTTGAACATCGCGGTAATTGTCGGTGAAAAAGTTGTGTTTTGCTTCCACGAAAGAAGTAACCCTCTACACTATACAGAAGACTTGGATGTTACCGTTTGCTAAAAGATAGAAGATACCCAACCCAAACTTTTCAATCTATTTGGGTCAAAGATTTGTTCTTGGGTTGCCATTTTCTAAAAAATACCTTCATCTATGGTTTATTTGAGTCAAAATCGCTTCGATACCAATATCCAAGCCTTTTGTGGCTTATTTGATAGCGACTAATTTGACGCAGAAGTTGAGATATCTATGCTACTAATTGCTGCACTTTTTGATACTGCACTTAGTGGTAAGCGATGCGACGGCGGGTACTAATAAACTATAAGTTTTTATACTATACTTACAAAATTGCTACAATCGTGCTTAGTCTCCTTAGTTACTATTCACGGTGAGTCGTTTTTAACTAGTGTTCAGTTCATAAACTGTCACTCACTAGATCCCCGGTATTCTTGCAAAAGAGATATTCTTAGTTAGTGCAAGGAGTGATACCATTTCACCACATGTTTGTCACAAGTTATCCCCGTAATACTCCCTCCTCAGGGAGTGTTGCAGATTTCAAATGTTGCATCAAACGAGTGAGTTGGTATAAGCTTTTACGGAAAAGCGCTTGAGTGAGCAAAACTCTCAAGCGCTTTTTTGTGTATAAATAAAACAGTCCAACTTTCTGGACGATCAGATAGATGTTTTTAAATACACATACACCAGAGAAGTCAACTACCGATAAAAGAGTTGTTGCAACATATACTTGACGACTTTAGCATTTGCGCGTTCCATCAAAACCTTTTTAAGTGACCGAAAACGAAAAGGATACAAGCCCCTAAATTTATTTATGGGGATCAATAATGCAAGAATTTTGAATTTTGAATTTTGAATTTTGAATTCGGAGCGAAGCGACGTGACTGGACGTACCACACGAATTAGTTTTCCTTGCAACGGTTCTTCTGCTGCCACAGCCTCTAGGAGTTTTTTCAATTCCTTGCCAATTATTGCCAAGACTTTGAGCAAGTAACTGTATAGCCTGCAATTTTTCATCAGGACTGAGCGCAAGAAGTTGTTGTTCTAACTCTTTGAGTGTCACGGATGTAAATCCTCTGATGTTTTGTCAGGCTACATTTACAATTTTATCGATTCTAAGTACAACATTTTATTAATTCGTGGCGAATTATCTGCGCCCCTACCCTGCAAAAAAGCGAAGCGCATCTGCGTTTAAATTTAAACCCTCAATTCGCCACAATTTTATGCAAAACTGTACTTAGTTAACTACAAAATTCACCAACTTTCCAGGCACTACAATTACCTTTTTAATCTCTTTACCTTCGATGTAACGCTGGGCAATTTCTGATTCACGGGCATATTTCTCCAACGCTGCTTTATCTGCTTGTGCTGGTACTTGAATCGAGCCGCGAGTTTTACCCATAACTTGAATCACTAAAGTGATTTCATCAGCTACTAAAGCAGCTGGGTCAAATGATGGCCAAGTTTGAGTGTGAACTGAATTATTTTCACCCAATAAATGCCACAATTCATCAGCAATGTGTGGTGCAAAGGGTGCTAGCAATACCACCAAAGTCCGAATACCTTCTGCGTAAATTGGTGAACTTTTGCCGTCAGCATCAGTTAAAGCATTACTCAACTTCATCAATTCTGAAATAGCTGTGTTGAATTGATATTCGTCTTCTACATCTTCTGTCACCGCTTGAATAGCCGTGTGAATTGCCCGCCGCAACTCCTTTTCTACCTTAGTTAAATCAGAGAGTTGAGCTTTTTTACGGGATACCCCAGCCGCAATATAATCTGTCACCAAACGCCAAACCCGATTTAAAAAGCGGAATTGTCCTTCCACATCAGCTTCATCCCATTCCAAATCTTTTTCTGGCGGCGCTTTGAACAAGATAAACATCCGCGCTGTGTCTACACCGTATTTGGAAATTACATCTTCTGGCGCTACACCGTTACCCTTTGATTTAGACATGGTGGCGTAGAGACGTTGCAACGGTTCACCGGTCTGGGGGTCGCGCGGGTCGGCTGAATTTACCAGATTAGAAGGAATCCATTTATCTTTACCACCCTTATTAGGATTTAGGTAAGTTAAACCCTGCACCATACCTTGAGTTAACAGGCGTTGGAAAGGTTCGTCAAAGTTTAACAAGCCTCTGTCCCGCAGAACCTTAGTAAAGAACCGCGAATACAACAAATGTAAAATCGCGTGTTCAATCCCACCCACATACTGATCGACTGGCATCCAGTCATTGATTTTACCAGAATCGAAAACCTGTTGTTCATTCTTAGCGTCAGGGAAGCGCAAGAAATACCACGAGGAATCAATAAAAGTATCCATCGTGTCGGTTTCACGCTTTGCCGGAGTGCCGCAAGTTGGACAAGGCACATTTACCCAGCTTTCCAACTGAGCCAAAGGTGAACCGCCACGTCCAGTAAATTCCACTTCTTCCGGTAACTGTACCGGTAAATCTTTGGCAGGTACAGGAACTATCCCACAGTTGGGACAGTGAATTACAGGTATCGGTGCGCCCCAGTAACGCTGCCGTGAAATCAACCAATCCCGCAAGCGATATTGCACCCGCACTTTACCAAAACCTTGTTGTTGGGCGTATTCAATTATTGCTTGTTTAGCATCTGTGGAAGTCATACCAGTAAAAGCCCCAGAATTAATTAAAATTCCTGGTTCAGTGTATGCCTGGTTGTATTCAATTTGAATGAGTTGTGTGACTTCGTCAATCTCTGATGTTGGGGTTAAGTCAAAACCTTCAACATCATCTGGGGAAACGATGACAAAATCAACTGGCAAATCGTAATTTTTGGCAAACTTAAAATCCCGGACATCGTGTGCTGGTACACCCATAACTGCTCCAGTACCATACTCATACAGTACATAGTCAGCAATCCAAATCGGCACTTCTTCCCCTGTAAATGGGTTAATTGCCTTACCACCTGTAGGGATACCCCGCTTAGGTTTGTCTTCAGCGGTACGTTCCAACTCACTTTGATGGGAGACTTCTTTAATAAAGGCTTCTACCGCTGTTTGTTGTTCTTTGGTAGTGACGCGCTTTGTTAAGGGATGTTCTGGTGCTAACACTAGGTAGCTGACACCATAAATGGTATCTGAACGTGTGGTGTACACTCCAATTTTTTCATCTATCCCAATAATGGGAAATTCTAAGTAAGCGCCTGTGGATTTGCCAATCCAGTTTGCCTGCATCGACTTGACGCGTTCCGGCCAACCTGTCAATTGATGCAAGTCATTGAGTAATTCTTCGGCATAGTCGGTAATCTTGAAAAACCACTGGCGTAATAATTTGCGCTCAACTATTGCCCCACTGCGCCAAGAACGTCCTTCGTTATCAACTTGCTCATTTGCTAGTACAGTTTGATCAATCGGGTCCCAGTTTACAGCTGCTTCTTTTTGATAAGCTAACCCTGCTTGCAAAAACTGCAAGAAAATCCATTGTGTCCACTTGTAATAATCTGGTGAACAGGTAGCAAGTTCGCATTCCCAATCAATGGATAAACCAAGACGCTGCAATTGTTGCCTCATCTGAGCCATATTCTGATAAGTCCACTTTGCTGGTGGTACACCACGGTCAATGGCAGCGTTTTCTGCTGGCAAGCCAAAGGCATCCCAACCCATTGGGTGTATTACCCGATACCCTTGCATTCGCTTGAGGCGGGCAATCACATCGGTAATCGTATAATTACGGACGTGACCCATGTGTAGGCTGCCCGATGGATAAGGGAACATGGATAAAGCGTAAAATTTTGGCTTGTTGCTAGCTGTAGGTGTCTTATCTAAGCCAAGTTCTACCCATGTTTTTTGCCATTTTTCCTCAATTGCTGCTGGGTTATATCGGGAATCAACAGAATCACGTATTTCCAATGGTTTCATGCCTGTTACACTTTACTTCTACTAATTTTCTAGTATTTGATCTTTACTAGGACATTTGAACTACTATGTTGAGGGAATTATCTGTCTAGTAATTTTCTAATTTAATTTATAAAATCAATTTACTATTTCTTTCTACCCTCTATTTCTATCTATCTTATATCCCTAAAGTCCAACAACTTTGGGTATATAGGACATAAAAAAGTCCCTAAGCTTAGGATGTTGGGGACTAGATGTGTTATGGTTTTAAACTGATTTACTAGGTTAGCAGTCCGATCGCCATTTCAAGGTGCATCTTAGCCTTGTGGAAGTTAAGCAAATTCTCTTGATCATAATCTGTCAGGATAGCTCATCGCTTTGCCCTCCATCTTCAGCTTGATCAGCGCTACTTACTCATCAGTGGGTGAATTCATCTCATCTACCACCTCTTCAAGGAATTGAATAACGCTAAAGCCTGGTGGCTTCAATCCTCTTCCCTGGCTTAGTTGAGTGAGTGCTATCTGTGAGAATGCCATTAAGGTGACAATCCAACTAGTCTTGTAGCCTCCATTCCCAGTAGGCTTTAATCCGTAACGCCTACACAAGTCTCTCAACTCAGCAGTGGTTTTGATTTCGAGTTCTGACCTTGTGAACATAAAATAGAGTTACCCATTTATAAAAGTGGTATCGGTGGTGAACCATTTACCAGGATGAAAACACCACCGATTTAAAACTCTATTTAAATGTTAACCTTCCAATCAAGCTATATTTACTTTTCGCAATAATGCCTAATCCTAAAGGTAATCCTCAGAATTTAGAACCTGCACCGTCAGATAGAGAGATTAAGTTAACCGAACAATTAAATTTTCGTGTCACCAAGGAAATGAAGGAAGAGGTGAAGGCACAGGAAGACCCTCCAGAATTTTGTAGAGAAGCAATTCAGAAAGCACTAAATGAGAAAAAAGGAAAGTAGTACTTAATTGTCGAGCTACTAATCAGAGTAAATAAAAATACCTCCAGATATCAGTTCTACAGGTATCTACTATGATAGGTTTTTATTGCTGACCAATTCTATGGAGAATCCACCAAAAATCCTCCTACTGGATCTGTTATCGTATCTGCCTCTATGTTGTAGATAGTAGGCAAAGAAATTCAGATGGTTAAAATAGGCGATGGTTGTGAATCAAATATAAAATTTCCTGATTTGGTGCGGGTTTTTGTCTACGGCACACTCAAACCAGGTGAAGCTAACTATAAAACATATTGTACTGGCAAAGTAGTTAATGTCAAAATAGCTTTTGTACAAGGCAAATTATTTGCTCTGCCAATGGGCTACCCAGCGATGACGCTAGGGGATAGCCAAGTTTACGGATATTTACTCTCTTTTTCCAACCCAAAGATTTTAAATGAGCTAGATGTGCTGGAAGATTACCAACACAATAGACAAACGCCAGAAAACCTCTATAATCGACAAATCATCGAGGTTTATGAGCCACAGTCGCTCTCTCTGGGTTGGGCTTGGGTTTATTTAATGACTTTAGAGAAAGTTGATCGATTAGGAGGCTTCCTCCAACCTGGGGGCTGGTGGAGCGGCTGTGGTTTAACCCCAAAGTACAGTTATGATCTGTAAACTGTTAACTTTGCGATTAGTTTATGTCCTGTTTGGGGTCGTGTGGTTGCGGCTGTACCTGATAAATTGAATTTTCTGGAGAGGCTACTGCTGCTTTCGGAATTTCAATTACCGGGTTATTTAGTCCCACCATCAGCGGCGAAGGGGGAACTATAGACGCTGAGGAGGTTTGTATAGGTTCTTTTTGTGGTCGTTGTGCCAGTTGCGGCACCATCGAACCACCACCTACTAAGCCAGATACTGCACCGATCGCGCAAGCGGCAACGGTCGCTGCTCCCACCATCCAGTTGAAACGGGAGCGACGGCGCAAACGTGACAATACTTGCTGAACTGTTTCTTCTGGCGACTGTTGGGCTGCTGGCACTGGGAGCGTCCGCAAGCCTTGGCGCAGCTTTAACAGTCGAGCATAGAGACATTGAACTGAGGCATCATTTGCCAGCCATTCTTCTACTTGCTTGCGTTCGGTGGCTGTGACTTCACCATCGAGATAAGCACTCAATAACTCGAAGCGATCGCGCTTCACCATATCCGTAAGACCCGTTGATTCATTGCTATGCTTGGCCATTCCATCTGACAAATCTTGAGAAAGTTGCAAAGTAGAACGGTCGTAAAACTGAGAATCAGTAGTCATCTTAACATTATTACCAATTCATACACGGGTAAACTGGGCGGGAATTTCGGGAAAATTAGCCAATTTTCCTCCTAAAGGCAGAAACAATCTATGTCTTTCTAGTAATTTTTAATCTATGCTTAAATTCTGCCATTGGGCAGAGGCAAGATACTGTAAATTAGGAGTCTAGATAATTTTGCAAGTGGGCTTGCAACCTCGATCTAGCTCTGGCTATTCTTGACTTTACAGTTCCTAGAGAAACTCCAGTGATTTCGGCAATTTCTTCATAAGCCATGCCTTCGATTTCTCTGAGGACAATGGTAGTACGAAAAACTTCTGGTAAATCCGCGATCGCTTCCCGCAATTGCTCGTAAAATTCTCTAGTTGTCAGTTCTTCCTCAGGGCCTGGGGTATCGCCAGCGATTTCCCAATCCATCTCGCCGTCCTCTAAGGAACGGGGAGCATCCAGTGACAAAGGACTCATAACCCGCTTGCGTTTCCGTAACTCGTCATAAAACAAGTTGGTGGCAATGCGGCTTAACCAGCCCCGAAATTTAGCAGGCTCTTGTAATCGGTTAATATTCCGATACACTCGAATCCAAACTTCTTGAGCCAAATCGGCTCTATCAGGCCAATCTGGAGCCAGGTGGTATAGAACTCGATCGACTTGACTTTGATAGCGGCGTAATAGTTCCGCAAAAGCAGCACGATCTGGTCGCAGTCCGGCTTGACAGCGCAAAATTAAATCGTGGTTAGGGAGTTTGTCAACTTGCACTGATGCTTCTGGATACTTTGCATCAACCGTTGACCAGGATACAGTAATCGATTGACTCATAGATCGTACTGGCTCTAAATCATCCCTATCTATTAGACCTGCTAATGGGACAGAAGTTCCATGCTCAGGTGACGGATTTATGACTGGAACACTGAAGCAGACAATTTTGGATACATTTATAGCAATAAGCAGAGCCACTTTTCCTTATACTGCTCCCATAGTTGCCTAAGACCCATCAACGAACAAAGGCGCGACACGATGCACATTTTAGTATTTTTAGCAACTGGGTATATACGCTTGATCAAAATAATGAAATTTGGCTATAAAAATGAAGATAAAATTTCTAATTCTAACTTCTTGATACCTTTAAAATTCGGGTAATAATTTCTGGAAGTTAGGTTGCTGTGGTTGCTAAGATGGTGATTTAATTTTTTGATTTCGTTACCAGAATAGTTGCTGATTGTTCTGGTTGTGGCCCAAAGGCAGCACTAGAGTTATGTTGCTCTGGTACGCGAACTTGAAAAAATAAATTGAGGGAAAATGTAATTGTTACCGCTAGCAATAGTTTTTCAAACATGATTTTTCATCCACCCACACCATTAATGATTGATTGCTACATTTCAAGAGTTCTACCAAAAAGTCCGAGGAGAGGCTTACGATCCTCAGAACTTTTGAGGAATGAGGTTGCTCACTTGGAATTTTGCCGCTGGGACAATTTGCATAGTCTTAGTTTGCCCAGAGGTGTTGGCAGATTTACAGCAGAAATGATAAGTATTGATAAATTTTTGATAATCGGATGATGAACTCATCCAATTGCTCGGCTGGATATGTCAGGGATAAACAATAGGCGATGGCAATGGTAAGAAACGAATCTGTAGGGCGTATGGTAATGCTGCTTTGTTTTGGCACAGCATTTTTATCCTTAGCTGTCCATTGGCGCATTAGTACGGCGGAACGGCAGTATGAGAAGTCTGCATCTACTTCGATGCGGCGAGATTCTACCCGAACCAATCTTAAGGGAAGCCAACCAGAAGGAGTCTACAAGAATTTTTCCCAAGTGAGTTTGGGCGAAATTGCGCTGGGTGGATCTGTGCCACTTGATGAAGTGACCCAAGGCTCGACTGCCCAGAGGACGTTTACACCAAAGTCCTTTGCTATTAAACCTAAAACTAAATCAAAAATAATTAAGAAGAATCTAGCTAAAACAACTATTCGTAGGGCTTTTAAACTCAAGCCTTCTACCATTAAGCCTCAAACTAAGCCCCAAATTATTAAGAATAATGTAGCTAAAGCAAGCGACTTACCAACTCAGACGCGGCTGGTGGCGCAAGTAGAAAGACAAAATCCAGTTGCGGATAGTTGGCCAAAAGGTCTGTGGTCTCAGGCTTCAGCCCAACAAATACCATCTAGTAGGCTGGCAAATGTCAAGACACAAGTGGTGGTTGATTTAAGCGATCGCCGTACTTATGTATACGCAGGAGATGAGGTGATAGCTAGCTACCCGATTGCTGTAGGCAAGAAAGGTTGGGAAACGCCTACAGGTTCTTTCCAGGTGATCCACATGCGACACTATCCAATCTGGCGTCACCCAATTACTGGCAAAGTATTTGAGGCTGGTACGGATAGTCCTTTGGGAGATAGATGGATTGGTTTTTGGTCAGATGGACGCAATGAAATTGGCTTTCATGGCACGCCGGATATTGACCTGGTAGGAACGGCTGTATCCCACGGCTGCTTAAGAATGCGTAATTCTGATGTCCGATTGTTATATGAGCAAGTGAGTTTAGGGACAACAGTGTTAGTACGTGATTAATTAGTTAAGAGTCATTAGTCCTTTGTCCTTTGTCTAAAACAAATGACCAATGACTAATGACTAATGACTCTTAAAATTATAATTTTTGCTCAAAGTTAGGTGCATATGTTTGGAGTAAAGCACTAACTTGGCGTACAACCTCATTACCAGTATTTTTACCCAAGGCTTGACGTTCTGGGAAGAAATTGGGTCGATCAAGGTAACGGTTAATCGCCTCACTTATTTGCTGAGAAATTAAGTCTTGCAGTTGTGCCTGAGCCGTTTGGCGCTGGAAGTTAGCACCCTCTTCTGTAGTAGCATACAAAGGTGGTAGTCGATTGAGAGCGTAAGCGGCAATATCTCCGACATCTAAAGAACTTTCGCTAGTGGCTTCAATTTCTGCGACTCGTGCGATCGCTTCCGTCAGTACCAATTCTTCCATAACGTTAATGAATTGTTTGCGAGGTACCGCCACTACCTCACCAGTCAATAGCGCACCCATTAGCCGATCCAACGCCATATACTCTTCAATTGAGAGTTCCGAGGCGTTATCACATATTCTACCGACTTCTGCTTCCATTGCTGGTGTCAAATAACCATCCTGGAGAGCTTGTTCTACAATTTTTTCGATACTCATAACGCTTATCATCATTTATGTTGGCCAAGCAAGGTAGGGACGGTATCAATCCAATTTATTTTGCCTAATTCTCAGCAAAAAATACACAAATTATGCAAAGACAAGATCAATTCTGCCTCTACTAGTTAACAACCTTAGTTCGCCAAGGTGTTGGATCAACAGATTGTCCGTTGACATACAGACCCCAGTGTAAATGTGGTCCCGTGGCTGCACCTGTTGAACCTACTGCACCAATTAGTTGACCAGCTTTCACAAAATCACCTTCTTTAACGTTAATACGACTCAGGTGCATGAAAATACTGGTTACTCCTTGACCGTGGTCAATGCCAACTACGTTACCGTGTATCCGAAACCCTTGGGATACCCTACCTACCAAAGCAACTCGCCCAGCGGCTGGGGCAATGACCGGTGAACCGGCAGCACCAGCGTAGTCAAGACCACGATGATAGTAGTCTTTTGCAAATGTACCATTATAGTAGCGACGTACACCATAGTTTGTACTCATCCGCCCTGCATTTGGCTTCAGAAATACTCCATTCCAATACTTTTCTGGTGTTTGTAGCGCCTTAAAAGCTGCCACACGCTTCAGTTCATACTCTGTGGCATCCACTCCGGCTTTGCCAGGTGGCAAAGTAATACGTTGTACGGGGAATTTGCGATTAAGCACATTCACTGCCAAGTTTTTAACTTGACCATCCCCTGCAACCCGAAGTGTTCTAGTTCCAGCTTTTTCTAATGGAGTTGTGGGAACAAAAGCCCGATACTCATTGGGTGCAATTTTAAAGGCTGGGTATGTATTCTTACCAATGGCTATTGTTGGATTTGTACCATTCTCTGGATTATCTAGATTAATCTCCACCGAGAGTGTATCCCCTAATTTAGGATTAGTTGGAATCACCTTTACTTGCAAAGCATCTACAGGCAATGCCAAGGCGATCGGGAGAACAGCAAATATTCCCTTTAACACATTTATTGCACGGCGATTGGCTGTCAAAACTTTGACATCAAAACCGAGCAACTTTTTGCTTGAATTACTACCGCTATTCTCAATAATCATAGAACTACAAAAAATCCCTTGCTTGTATTGGAAAATAGATTAGCTTATTATCGCTAGTGTTTCCTGTTTGAAGCCAATGTTGTTGACAACCATAAATTTTCGGAAATTCTCCAGGTACTTATGGATTGCAAGGGCAAATCATTTTATCTGTAATTTTAGGAAATTGGTCTTGACTCTAATAACCAAGGTATATGACATTGGCAATGAGCATAAAATTTAACTGTGATTACATAAATAATACTTGAAGGAAATCTTGGAATCAACTGGACACTTTTTCAACTGGACACTAATATCACATTGTTAGGTTGAAATTGGTATAGGGAAATTACTTAAACTAGATTAAGTAAGTTGGTGAAGATAAATTAAACTATATATACTAGTCATAAATATTTTAAAATTCGTGGATAATAGACTTTAGTTGCCAAAAACCTGTGATATTAAAGCAGAAATGCGAGTCTGCTACGCTACACTTAAGATTTACTTCATAAATCAACTCTGAATAATCGAATACGCTAATTAACTTTAGGCTGATAGTATTACTTTCGACTTGAGTTTGCCATCTTCCATGTGAACGATGCGATCGGCAATGTCTAGAATGCGGTTGTCATGAGTAACCATCAAGATGGTACAGCCTTGTTCTTTTGCTAGTTTTTGCATGAGATTGACTACATCTCGTCCTGATTGACTGTCAAGGGCGGCAGTGGGTTCATCTGCGAGGATTATTTGAGGATGACTGACTAAAGCACGAGCGATCGCTACTCGTTGTTTTTGTCCCCCAGACAGTTGACCGGGATAGTAATGCAAATGATTTCCCAATCCTACTTGCTCTAACATTTGGGCTGACCTAGCTCGCATCTTTTTTAAACCAAGATGTTTGTGCAATTCTAAAGCCATTTTGACGTTTTGGAGTGCTGTTAAACTACCATGCAAGTTATGTGCTTGGAAAATATAACCGTTATGGCGTCGCGCCTGCACCAGTTCTTCAGCACTAGCACCACAAAGTTCTCGTCCCAACACCTGCAAACTACCAGATTGGGCAGAACGCAATCCACCCACCAAGGTCAACAAGGTAGTCTTTCCAGAACCAGAGGGCCCAGTCATGATAATAATTTCACCAGCGTTAATCTCTAAGTTGATATTACATAAAACTTGCTTTCGGAGTGAGCCGTGACCAAAGTGGTGGTCGAGATTCTGGATGGAGATGATGGGAAACATATTTTAATTCGGGATTGGGGATTGGGGATTGAGGATTGGGGATTGGGGATTGGTAAGTATTTCCATGCCCCATGCCCTATGTCCCATGCCCATTTTTTAGAACATATCAGCGGGGTCGGTGGCTTGAAGTTTGCGGGTGGCGATCGCACCGGAAATTGTACACATAATGATGGTCAGTACTAACACCTGCAATGCCCGAATCGCAGTCATGTACATAGGTAAATTTGTAGCACTGCGAGTCAGTTGATAAAGCGCTAAGGAAACTCCTAATCCGGGGAAGAAGCCCAGTGCTGCTAATATCAATGATTCTTCAAGCACCACACCTAGCAGGTAGTAATTGCGATATCCCATTGCTTTAAAGGTGGCGTATTCTCGAACGTGGGCATTAACATCATTAGAGAGGACTTGATAGACGATAATCACGCCTACCACAAACCCCATTGATACACCCAGACTGAAAATAAACCCAATTGGGGAATTTGTTCTCCAGAAGTTATTTTCAAATTCAATAAATTCGGCGTGGGTTAATACTCTGACATCATCTCTGAGGTAGGCTTTGAGCATTGCTGCTACTTTTTTCGGTTCATAACCTGGTTTCAGAAGAATCAAACCTAGACTGACACTGCTGGACTGTCGCCCAGAAAATAGCCGCAAAAAATTTTGATCGCTGGTAATCAGGTTGCCATCAAAGCCAAAGGAAGCCCCGACTTGGAATAAGCCACTAATGGTAATTGTGCGCCGTTCTATTTCGGTAGTCAGGGTTTTACCTTGGTCAATTTGAGCGATCGCTTTTTGATAATCTCCTCTTGCACCACGATCGAACAAGACGGTATCCGGCATTTTGATCGCTTGCAATTGCTGGTTAACATCGGGTAAGTCAAAGGCTGGCTTGTCTGGGTTAAAGCCGATAACTAACACCCCTGTCTCACGGTGTGTTTGGGGATTCTTCCAGATTGTATTGTTAAAATACATTGGTTCCGCCGACTTCACCCCTGGTATATCCATTGCTTGGTAAAGTCGCCGACGAGAAAATGTAGACAAGCTTGGCAAGTTACGCGCTTGAGGACTGGTTAAAACAATGTCTGCTTGCAAACTGCGATGTAGTCTGGTGTTACTGTCATACAGTGCAGTCTGAAAACCTAGCTGCATGAACATCAAAAGATCCGCAAAGGCAATGCCTGATAATGCCACTAAAAGACGGCTTTTTTCATGATTCAGTTGCAGCCATCCTAGAGGAGTTCGCCGTTGCAGTTGTTTGATCAATCCCATGATTAGGTGCTGGGGGTTGGGGAGTGGGGAGACAAGGAAGACAAGGGAGACAAGGGGGACAAGGAAAATAACCAATTCCCAATTCCCAATGCCCAATGCCCAATGCCCTTTTCACAATTCAATTACTGCCTTAACTTGCATATTGGTTAAGGTGGCGGCTTTTCGGCTGGAAGCTTCATCTAGTCGTATGTGAACTTCCACTACTCTGTTGTCGATATTGCTGACGGGATCTGTATTAATGACATTCTGTCGTCGCACTTGCAAGCCTTTACGATCTACGATTCCCTGCAATTCAATTGGGAGGTAATCACCAAGTACTCGCACTTGCTGCCCTGAATGCACTTTGCCGATATCGCTTTCGTAGACTTCGGCGATGACATACATCTGGCTGGTTTGTCCAATATCTGCAATGCCATCATTTGATATTAATTCCCCAGGATGGGTATGGATCTCAAATACCTGTCCATTTTGGGGCGATCGCACTTGGGCTTGTTCGAGATTAACTTTTGCCAGATTCATGGCTGCTATGGCACGATTGACTTCTGCTTGGGCAGCTTCTACATCCACTCCGCGCACTTCAGCGATTTCATCAAGTGTTGCTGTAGCTTGTTTAACTTGTTGCTGACTAGTTGATTGGGTACGATTTAACTGTGCCTGAACTTCTTGTAAGCTTTTTTGGGAGGTTTCCAAGTTTAAATGCTTACTATCCCGTTGGGAAGCGGAAATTGCGCCTTGTTGATATAGTTGCTGATAGCGTTCATCTTCTGCTTGGGCGTTACGCACTTCGGCTTGAAATCGCTCAATTGTCGCTGCTTGGGCATTAATATTACCTTGGCGTTCTGCTTCTAGGCGGGCGATCGCAGCTTTTTGGGCGGCAATTTCACCGCGTTTAGCACCTGCTTGGGTGCGGTTTAGGTTTGCCTGGGCTACTTTCACTTGTTCCTGTGCCTCTTTGAATGCTGCTTGGAGGCGATCGCGGCTGTTCAAAATTGCGATCGCTTGTCCTGCTTTTACCCTATCCCCTTCGTTCACCAACAACTTTTCTACCCGACTTCCTTCCGCAGACACCGCAGCAGAGAGTTTAATGACCTTTCCCTGTGGTTCGAGTCGCCCTAAAGCTGTTACCGTTTTTAACTGTGGCAATTGTGTTGTTGGTACTTGTGCCTCTTGATTGGCATAATTTTGCCCGCGTTTTACTATATAAAAACTTATTCCGCCAACCAATAAAGATATAGTTATACCTATAGCAACGGATGGACGCAGAATAGACTTAGGGAACGTTCTGTACCCTAGCTTTGAGTTTCGCACCATAGATTACCTCTTAACTAGTGGCGCAGAAAAAAGAACAGATTAGGCTTTTCTCCGTACTTGTTTGCTAATTCCTACTTCTTGAGTCAGTTATTGTTGATTTATCACTTCCAAGTCCATAAAATAATTTGGAAATTGTTGAGATTTTACTTAGATAAAGTGATTTAGCTGGTTAGGATAACAATGAATATCTCTACCGAATTATAAGGTTTATGTTTTTAGCAAACTACTTTTGTTTTATGAAAGTACTCAGGTATAGTAAACGGTTTTAAAATTCCGGGTTGTAACAGCGCCAACAATCATAATCAAATTAAGTAAATAACAAAAAATATTTGGTGTGATTACGAGCGGTGGAAATTTGTATCAAATTTTGATGAATTATAGCTTTTCCTAATCATATTAGGTACATCATATTCCCCTCCTCGCTTGCGGGGTGGGGTTCTTGTACCTCACAAAGGCTGAGAACCGCTATAATCACATTCAAAGATAAAACGTTAACCAAACCGGATTGAGACACCTGTAGCTTGCAATTCTCACAAATCAAATAGGATTGCTGTATTAAGTCTGTTTGCTATTGGGAATTATAAAGATAGCGATACAAAACTTTCACAATAGTTTTGACGTATACTTTTTATAGTATAAACGTACTATTAGATTTAGTTGTGCAACCCACTACCCGCCAAACTAGTCCCACGTTGCGCGGACTCAACCGTCTCTACAACCCCAGCACTGATGATTTAGTCAGCATACTTGCAGAATACGCGAGTTCAGAAAATGCCTTTGTGCGCTTAGTGACACTCCTCCACCCGCTAATATCATGTCCGGTTAAAGACTTATCATTAAGACCGCAGAGGGGCAGAGGGGATGGGTTTTTGGGCTTTCTGCATAGAGAAAGGGAATTATAACTAATTAGTCGGACATGATATAACTCCCCATGAAGTCTTGACTCAAGGAGCGCAGTCTGCATCCTGGCTGGAACGCTACGCGGTTGCTGATAATTCTGGGACTCCTAGCGAATTAAGCCAGCAACTTGCTGAAAATAGCAACCGGATTGTCCGCGCAGCCGCTAGAGTTTAGTTGGGAATAATTGAGGATGTTGCAGATGGCATACAGTGATTTCACACTTGCCAAAGTTCGAGAAACGTTTCAACTTGTAATTGATGAAAAGCGGAATCTATTCAAAGATGTGTCGCCTATTCAACCTTCCGCTACCTTAACAACGCTCTTAGAAGAATATACTCAACTAGCAACTGCCATCAACACGGAAAAAGCCCGTTCAGAATTACTAATTATGCCAGTTCTTACGGAAGTTAGACGACAGTTAAATTATCAAATTTCACTGTTTTCTGGAACAGATTTTGATGTAGATAGTAGTAAAGGATTGAATGGATTTTGTGATTTCATTCTCTGTGGTTCTGAAGAACAGTTTTACATAAAATCGCCTGTAATTACAATTATTGAGGCGAAAAATGAAAATATCAAAGGTGGTTTAGGACAATGTATTACCACTATGATAGCTGCCCAATTATTCAATCAAAATACTCAACAAGAAGTTAAGACAATCTATGGAGTTGTCACTAGTGGAACCAACTGGCGATTTTTAATGTTGGAAGGACTAACAGCATACATTGATATAGTTGAATACTACATCAATGATATTGATAAAATTATCGGTATTCTGTTGCAACCATTTCAATCTACTTTGCTACAAACATCTTCCTAAATCAGTCATCCTCTTAATATAGAGACTAGCTGCAAATAGTAACATATCCGCCAATAAAAAATTAAATTATACCTATTACACTATGCAACTAGAAACAGAGCAAATTCTAGGAACACTAGAAGAACACTAGAAATTATTATTGACCCTAATTCAAAAGTCTGATTTGCCGCTTCAAAACGGGATTGGCAAGCATTTTTTATGGGCAATAAATCAGTAGATTTTCGTAGGGTCGTACAAATAAATGCCCCGACAAACGTCCTATAGCAATCCTATTTAATTTGTGATCTGCTTAAGATGCTGCAACAACAGCACGGTCATTTAGTAACTTGCCATCTTCCATGTAGACGATGCGATCGGCAATATCTAGAATGCGGTTGTCATGAGTAACCAAGAGAATAGTACAATCTTGTTCCTTAGCTAATTTTTGCATGAGATTGACTACATCTCGTCCCGATTTACTGTCAAGGGCGGCAGTAGGTTCATCCGCTAAAACAATTTTAGGACGACCAACTAAAGCACGAGCGATCGCAACTCTTTGTTTTTGTCCCCCAGATAAATCATCAGGATAGTAATTGAGGCGATGCCCTAATCCTACCTCCTCTAACATTTGGGCTGACCGGGTTTTCATTTCTGCCGGTGAAATATTATTATGCACTTCCAAGCCCATTCTGACGTTCTGGAGTACTGTCAGGCTACCGTGCAAGTTGTGCGCTTGGAAAATATAACCGTTATTGCGTCGCACCTGGGTAAGTTGTGCTTTGTTAGCGCCACACAGTTCTTGTTCCAATATCTGTAAACTGCCAGATTGGGCAGAACGCAAACCGCCTGATAAGGTGAGAAGTGTAGTTTTACCAGAACCAGAAGGGCCAGTCATAATAATAATTTCACCGGCGTTAATATCCAGATTGATATCAAAAAGAACTTGTTTGCGGAGTTGACCATGACCAAAATAGTGGTCAAGATTTTTAATAGAGATGACAGGAGGCATAATAATTTTAGATTTTAAATTTCAGATTTTCGATTGGGTAATTATCCCCATACCGGATGCCCATTTTTTAAAACATATCTGCGGGGTCAGCAGACTGTAATTTCCGAGTAGCGATCGCACCAGAAATTATGCACATAATCATAGTCAGTGTTAGTACCGTCAAGGCGCGTGCTACGGTCATGTAAAGTGGTAAATTGGTGGCATTGCGAGTTAAAGTATAAAGTCCTAAAGGTGCGATCGCTCCTGGGATAAAGCCCAAGACTGCCAAAATTATCGCCTCTTCAAACACCACACCTAATAAGTAGAGATTGTTATACCCCATTGCTTTGAAAGTGGCGTATTCTTTAATATGGGAATTCACATCTGTAGAAAGAACTTGATAGACGATAATCACGCCTACCATAAACCCCATTGCTACACCCAGGCTGAAGATAAAGCCGATGGCTGTATTTGTTTTCCAGTAATTTATTTCAAATTCGATAAATTCTGCTTTGGTTAAAACTTTAACATCATCATCTAAATGAGATTCTAAAGCTATTTTCATCTGTTTTGGGTCATAGCCTGGTTGTAGTTGAACTAAACCTAGACTGACACCGCTAGCTTCTCGTCTAGGAAATAGTCGCAGAAAGTTCTGGTCGTTGGTGATTAAAGTACCATCGGCTATGAAGGAAGCCCCGACTGAAAATAAGCCACTAATGGTAATTGTCCGGCGTTCTATTTCGGTTGTGACAGTTTTACCTTGGTCAATTTTGGCGATCGCATCATTGTAATCTCCTCTAGAGGCGCGATCAAACAAAACGGTATCTGGTAGCTTAACAGCATCTATCTGGCGATTCACGTCCGCTAAGTTAAACACTTGCCGATCGGGATTGAACCCCATAACTAATATTGTCGTTTTCTGATGTGTTTGGGGATTTTTCCAATCAACAATGTTGATATACATTCCTTCTGCCGACTTTACACCTGGTACATCCATTGCTTGATACAGCCGTCGCCGCGTAAAGCTAGACATATTTGCTAGGTTACGTGCTTGGGGACTGATGACAAACATATCAGCCTGCATACTGCGATGCAGGATTGTGTTACTTTCAAACAGGGCAGTCTGAAACCCTAGCTGCATGAACATCAGAACATCGGCAAAGGCAATGCCTGACAATGCTACCAAAAGACGGCCTTTTTCATGACTCAGTTGCAGCCATCCTAAAGGCGTTCGCCGCCGCAGTTGTTCGATTAATTTCATAATAGGGAGTGGGGAGTGGGGAGTGGGGAGTGGGGGGAGTGGGGAGTAAGAATTTTAGATTTTAGATTTTGGATTTTGGATTAAATTTCAATCTAAAATCCTCAATCCAAAATCTAAAATTAAATTGCCCAATTCTCAATGCCCTTTAAAGTTCAATTACCGCCTTGACTTGCAAATTAGTTAAGCTAGAAGCATTTTGGCTAGATAGTTTATTCAGTTGCACATGCACTTCCACTACTCTGCCATCAATATTGCTAGAGGGATCAGCGTTGATCAGATTTTGCCGCTTTACCTGCATACCAATCCAATCCACTCTTCCCTCTAATTCATTGCGGAGGGAATCACTGCTTACCCGCACTTCCTGTCCTGGACGCACTTTCTTGATATCACTTTGGTAGACTTCTACTACTGCATACATCTGGTCGGTTTGACCTAGAGCCACAATTCCTTCATTGCCAACAGTTTCTCCGGCTCGTGTATTAATCTCCAAAATCCGACCGGCTTTAGGAGCCACAACGTATGCCTGTGCGAGTTCTGTTCTAATTTTCTCCACGGTGGCTAGAGCGCTGTCTACCTCTGCTTGTGCGTTTGCTATATCTGTTGGACGGACTTCAGCAGTTTGATTCAGGTTAGCTTTTGCTTCGTTAATCTGCTGTTGTAAGCTGGCGAGGGTTTGATTTTGGTTGGCTTTTGCTTCGTTAAGCTGCTGTCGTAGGGTAGCTACAGTCCTTGTCTGGGTGGCTTGGCTTTCAATTAACGCTTGAGTGGAAGTTTCGGCGCTTAAGCGTCTGTTATCAACTTCCTGGTTAGAAATTGCTCCTGCTTTGTATAAAGCCTCGTAGCGCTGCACGTCAGCTTGAGCATTACGCTTCTCGGCTGCTACACGAGCCACTGTTGCTTGCAAGCTCCGTTGTTGCCCAAAGAGTTCTGCTTCTATACGATTAATTGTGGCTTGCTGAGTTTTAATGTTTCCTTCTAGTTCTACTTGCAAACGATTCACGGTAGCTTGGCGCGCTCCAATTTCTCCCTGTTTGGCTCCAGCTTTTACCTGGTTAAGGCGAGATTTGACAACTTGAACTTGTTTTTGTGCTTCCACCAAACTAGCTTGTAGCTTATCGCGGTTGTCCATAATCGCAACTACCTGCCCAGCTTTGACGCGATCGCTTTCTTTCACCAATAGTTGCTCTACCCGATTTCCTTCACCCATTGAAGAAGGCGCTGACAGTTTTATTACCTCTCCCTTTGGTTCCAACCGCCCTAATGCTGTTACTGTTTTTACCACGGGCTGGACTGCTACTGGTGTTTTTTGTTTTTCATTAGCTGTAGCCTGAAGCTTCATCACAGTATAAACACTGGTTCCACCTATTGCTAGAGATGCAATTATTGCAAGTAGAACAGGCGATCGCAAAAAATTCTGAGAAGACCTTAAACCCTCTGAATTCCTGTTTTGCTCCATACTATTTTCCCCTTACACCAGTAGCAACTTGTACTAAACTGTCCAGTTCAATTTATGCTAAACTAAACGGACTAGTTTAGTCAATATATACAACTAAACTTGTCAATCAATTTGCTCGGCACTATGCAGCGGAATTCTATTCCTGCCCCCTGCCTCCTTCAACGAAGGGTATATTTTTTTTCGCCATTTTGTACTGAGGTATTTTGCAGCATCTATTAATATTGTTTATAAGAAAGGATGATTAATAAATGGTACGTATCAAAGCTGACGAAGTTGATCGAGACAATTCCGTTGATAAAGTGGAGCAAATTCTGCAAGGCGCAATGCAAGAATTCCTTCAACATGGCTATGCTGGTACAAGCATGGATCGGGTAGCGGTAGCAGCAGGTGTTTCTAAAGCGACAGTCTACAGCCACTTTCAAGATAAAGAAGGACTTTTTAAAGTACTGTTAGAGCAACTGACAAGCAAAAAGAACAGCTCTATTTTTGGTACAGAACCTATTGAGGCAGAACCAGTCGCCATACTGCACCAGATAGCAACCAAAGCATTAGAGCAAATGCTTAACGACAAAGAACATAGTGCATTTATGCGAGTACTAATCGGGGAATCTGGGCGTTTTCCTGAGTTAGCTCAAATTTGTGTACGGGCGATGATTAAGCCAGTAGCGGAAACTCTCACTCATTACTTAGCAGCTCCTGAATTAAACATACCTGACCCAGAGGCAACGGCGAGAATTCTCTTAGGAGCATTGGTGCATTTTCATATTACTCAAAATGTGATGCATGGAAAGGACATTATACCAATGGAAAGCGATCGCCTGATTGATGCTTTGACGCACCTAATCACTAAATGCGCCGATTGATTGGCTATTTCCCGGCGCTTGTTCGGTCAGAAGGTCAAATATCACCTTCATTGAGATCGTATCCGCCAAATTACCCATAATAAAAGAACCCCACCCCCAACCCCTCCCCACAAGCTCTTAGGCAGGGTAGTTTCATATAACGAGAGAAAAATAACAATGATTTGTAGAGGGTGAAGAAAAATGGATACCTAACAAGTATGAAATTAATCGAACAATTGCGGCAAGTCTCAGACTATAGGCATATCCGGGTCTGTAAAGTTTTCAAACAAGTCTATTGACTATACATATAATTAAACCTAAATTATGCCTGACTTTTCCCGCTAAGTCTCCAAAAGGTGACTCACAAAGGATTCTATATAAAGCACAACATATACGGTACAGTAATTGAAATCGGGTGTTAAAGGTGACGAGCAATGCTGGAGTAGGAGGAGCGACAATTAGAAAATCTTGTATTCTGACTCCTGACCCCTGAATTCTGTTTTGATAACTTAGTTAAATCTTGCGTTCAATTAATGCCTGTTTTCCCACTGCTATGCTAGCAATCACGATACCAGAGACTACCAGCATCAATGGCGTAATTTGTTCACCTAGTAATAGCCCAGAAAATATAATCGTCAAAAACGGTTGTAGTAACTGTATCTGACTGACCCTTGCAACACCACCGATACTCATCCCGTGATACCAAGCAAAGAAAGCCAGGAACTGACTGAAAATACTGACATAACTAAAACCTAACCAAGCAGTTGGTGAAGCAACTAATCCGTGCTGAAACACTGTGTATATTACGGGTATAAGCAAAATCGGAAATGCTATGACTAAAGCCCAACAAATAACTTGCCATCCTCCCAAAATCTGAGCTAAACATCCTCCTTCTGCATAGCCAATAGCAGCTGCGCCCACTGCGCCCAACAAAAGCAAATCTGCTCCCTGAATTTGTCCCGCGCTAGAGGTAAAAGCAAATAAAACAACGGTCGTACTACCGAAAATACTAGCGAACCAAAACTTTCGGGAAGGACGCTCTCTACCTTTGAGTGTGGCAGCAATGGCAGTTGCCAAAGGAACAAGCCCTATAATTACTGCACCATGTGTCGCTGGTAGTTGCTGCATTGCCCAAGCTGATAGTAATGGAAACCCCAAAACCACTCCGGCTGTAATAATTAGTAAGCTCCCCCAGTGTTTGCTTAGTGGTAAAGGCTGACGAGTTACCCACAAAACAATCATTGCCAGAACACCAGCAACTACTGCACGTCCCAGCCCGACAAAAGTCGGATCGAAGTCAGCAACAGCAGCACGAGTTGCTGGTAAGGTAAGGCTAAATCCCAGCACACCCAAAAAGCCACAACCGAGTCCTAGTGTTTCTGGATTAATGCGGTAAATATTTGAATTTCGGATCATGCTGACTTACTTGGTATAATACTGGGTTTCAATCCATATTCGCATTTCAGCTTCAGAGCCAAAACAAGCACAACGTCCTGTCATCGGATCATAGGCGTGCCAAGAACAATCCCCATTGGCAAGGTGATTTTGCCAAACTTGCAACTGAGAACTGTTTGTCATTACTGTAATTAAGCTATGCCAAGATTCTTGAAGTTTTGATTTTAGTAGCAACCATTTATCAACTATTTTCATAGAAAAGTCCCCTTGGCTCAATCGAGCATCAGATACTTTCTAGATTCGCTTGGAAAAATACCAATGAGAAGGTACAGATTTGTCCAATTTTGACTGGTACAGTCACAGTATTTACAACTGTTCTAGTCAAACTGCACTCAACTGTACCAGTTCAAATACAAAAAAATCCCTTATATTGCCTATAATCCCTACTATCATCCCGAAGGAAGGGTTTCACAGTGAATATTCCTTTAGATCGGCACTCACCAACCCCGATATATCTCCAGATCCGCAATTATCTCAGTCGTCTGATTCAATCTGGCAAAATACCAGATGGACAAAAACTTCCCTCTATTCGGGTGATGTCTACGAGTATTCAAGTTAACAAATTGACTGTAATTGAGGCTTACAGTCTCTTAGAAGCTGATGGTCTCATCCATGCTCGTCAGGGTTCAGGCTATTTTGTCAACCGTACAATAACAGTATTATCTAGTCTGACTTTGCGTTCAACCTTTGCCCCGTCTCAAGAGGTGATAATTTCACAAGGTAGAGGGTCATTTTTCGAGCAATATACAGCTTCAATTCAGGCTCGACGGCAGCAAAACATTATTGAGTTTAGTTCCGGTTTTCCTTCTAGTTCTATCTCAAATAATCTGCAACGGGTTGCAAAACGAGCACTGGCTAAAGCAGGAGATATCCTTTTCAGAGAAGACTTTCCTCAAGGACAACTTATGCTGCGGCAACTGATTGCTCAGATGTTAGTTCAACAAGGATTAGAGATTTCCTCTGAAGAAATAATTATTACCACTGGCTCACAGCAAGCTTTATCTTTAGCTATGCAATATTACCTGCAAAAAGATGACTGGGTGATTGTAGAAACACCAACCTATCATGGAGCATTGGGAATTCTCGAAAATTTACAAGCCAAAGTCATAGGAATTCCCATGACTGCGGAGGGAATGAATCTAGAATTGTTGGAGCAGTATCTCAAAAGTCACCGACCAAAATTAATTTACACCATCAGTACTTTACATAATCCAACAGGTATTACAACTTCCCAAACTCATCGGCAAGATTTATTAAAATTGGCACAACAATACGAGTGTTTTATTTTGGAAGATAATGCCTACGAAGAGTTAAAGTTTCAACCTGTTCCTCCTCCTATCAAGGCACTCGATCGTCATGATTTGGTCACTTATATCAGTACATTTTCAAAAACCTTAATGCCTGGACTACGAGTTGGTTACATGGTGGTGACAGGTGAGCATCATCAATCTCTGGTAAAGCATAAATTACTCAATGACTTGCATGTTTCTACAGTATCTCAGGTAATTGTAAGTGAATTTTTAGCATCGGGACATTACCGCCGTCACTTGAATCGTTTACGTATTAATAACTTGCAAAGTCGGAATGTGATGTTGCAAGCTCTGGAAAATTACTTTCCCGAAGCTATCACCTGGACAATTCCTAAAGGTGGTTTATTTTTGTGGACTCATCTGCCACACTATTTACCTATTCAAGCAATTTGCTCTGAAGCCTTATCTCACAATGTCCTTGTTGCTAGTGGTGCTGCATTTTTTCTAGGACAAGGGTATCCAGCGATGCGCTTGAACTTTTGCCAAACACCAGAGGATATTGAACATGGAATTAAGATTCTTGGTCGGCTAATTAAAAAGTATTTAACTAAGAGTTTTAGCAGTATAGGTTTGTCATCTCAACGCGTAAGTGTATCGTCTATTCACTTATAGTCATGTTCAGTTATACATCATTTATTAAGTGGTGAAACGCCGAGCGTGCCAATACTAACCCATCAATTAAAGTCACTATTTCGCAGACATCAGTTCAATTGGAGTGCGAAGAGACTTCCAAAAAATAAAATCAGCAATAAATAGAATAATAATCAATTAAAAACATGGGAGGAGCAGTCGATGGCTACTCCTCCTCCCACCCATAAGTTGTAGTAAATTTAACTTAGATTCAAATTTTTGGGTGCTTGAAGTCCCTTAATTTTGGACAATAGGGGATTGTTTAACTCGAATGAGTAGCGATGCCTACGGCAACTTCGTTCAGCGATCGCTAATCAATTACTGGTATATTCCAGCACTTTCACAAGCTTCCAGCGACATACCGTTTCTACCAATATTTCTTTGTCGCTGCTAAATTCAAAACATTTATTTGCTTGTATGCTTTAGCCCAATATTGAGTCTGAATCAAGTTCCCACTGATGTTTGAGCAATTCTTGGTAGGTTGTTTCCCGAATTATCATCTGCTTATAGAGCATAAGCAAAAACTCTTGAGCTTGTTCACGAGACATCTGCTGCACTTGGTCAGCAAAAGTTCTAAGGCTAAATTCTTGTTCTAAAGATAATGTAATGGGTTGATTCATCGCAGGGTAAATCGCCCAACTAGGCGAAAACTAAAGGGTCAGTGTTGGCAATCTTGAGAAGAAGCCTTCATATCTAGCTGCCGTTAGCAGTAATACACTCATCAAGCGACCTACTGGGTATTCCCTTACTTAGCGGTGTCAAACCTAAATATGAACTTCTGTTAACTAGTATAACAAAATATTTACAAAACTGAGATGATGGCATATTGATGCTTTAGTACATCCTGTGTCACTGATACCCCAAATATCCGAGTAATCATTTGTAATGAATCCTTACACTATCCTTAATCAGACCGGACTTCAGCGTGTTAGTGATGGCATGACCCGACCCCTACTAGAAAATTGCGAGACTGCCTCATATATCCTTATTTTAGTCTGGCCACAACTTGGGGATTTTGATAGTCTTGAATATGCGTGGTGGTTACAGCGCGAAGCTAAAAAATTGTCAGATGAAAAACTCGCTATTCGTGCAGTGGGAATTGGTAATCGCGCCTCTGGAATAAGATTCTGTGAATATACAGGATTTCCACCTGAAAATTTATTTGTTGAACCTAATGGAGAACTACATCACCAACTCAAACTTTATTCAGGTCTGAATCTTCCTCTAGCTGGACTTTCCCCTGCTCAGAAAGCTTGGCTAAATCTAGTGTTAATGTGTGCAGGGTTGGGAAGTCCTGGAACGCTAAGAGAAGTTTTTCGGGGATACACAGGAGATCGTCAAGCCCCTCAACTCATTGAAGATGATGAAATTATTCAAGGTACTCCTCTACCTGCTTTTCAAGGGTCGTTTTTCCAACTAGCTGGCGGAAGTGGGTTTCAACGTCCCTTTGAATTAGCTACTCTACGGCTACGGAATATGGTGGAAGTTCTCAGCAATTGGCATACTTATGTACCTAATTCTGCCTACTTAACTCAGCGTGGTGGAACTTTTCTGTTTGATACCAAAGGCCAGTTACTTTACGAACATCGAGATCCGGGAATTCTGGGCTTTGCTGCTAATATGAGTCAGCCCCTATCATTTTTATCCTTGATCGAAACGGATAGCTTTACCTCAACTCACTAGTACGCGACGGCGGAAATAGAGCAACCATTTAAAATCTTTAAAAAGCCCATTCCATAATACTTTTGACTTTTGACTTTTGACTTTTGACTTCCGCCTTGCGGTACTAGCTTCTCTGAATGCTACGCAGACTCGCTACCGCTACGCTATCCGTCAGTGATGCACTGAGCCTGTTGAAGTGTGTACAGAATTGAGAATGAATTCTGACTCCGGAATTCTGCTGAAAATCGAGATACAGCGTATTTCAGGTAAATAAAGTACACGGCTAGGGGCACAACATATTGTGCCCCTACGATTATCTGTACCTCACCTTGGCATAGCCTCTCGTAGAGAAGTTGCAATCTGCTGTAAGTGAGGACTTTCTAACGACGCTTGAATTTGATTTGTGCGAAGTGGTCTTCCAGTAGGAAAATAGATGAAGCAGTAGTAACCATCAAGCTATATGTTTGAAATTATGTTGTTAAATAATTTCTTGTTAAAAGAGCCTGCTTCGGTATCTCATCAACACTCCGAGCACATCAATCTACTTTTGTAAATCCAAAATCTGCTCTAAAAAAAGCTCTAATGGGTGTAAAAGTCATAATAATTCGTAATTGATAATGACGCTTGCGGGCTCGCTAACGTAATTCGTAGTTGTAATCACTGCTTGCTCTGTACTCTCTTAATTACGAATTACGAATATAGCAAGTAAGGATAAATCAAATGTCATTTATTATGCAAACTTCTGGAACTCTTACTGGTTTAGATATCTTGGTAGTTGAGGATGATGATGATACTCGCTTTTTTATCACTACTGTCTTGGAAATGGATGGAGCAACAGTTATAGCAGTGATATCAGCAGCAGATGCACGCAATGTATTGTCCGAATTGCAACCCGATGTTTTAATTAGTGATATCGGGTTGCCTGGGGAGGATGGCTACACTTTCATCTCCAAATTCCGTGCGCTTAAACCAAATAATGTTGGACGAGTCCCGGCTATTGCTTTAACAGCCTTTGCTGATAGTGAGGCTCGTATCCGTGCCTTGGAAGCTGGCTTTGACACTCATATATCTAAACCGATCGCTCCAGAAGAACTAGTGGAGATAGTGGCTAATTTGGTTGCTGGCTGTAATTGGTAATTATTCTCATCGGTCTTGATAATCTTCAGAAGACTTTGGATCTAACTCCCAGCGATCGCCATCACGATCCTCTAAAATATCGTTGGTATGCAGAAACTCAGAATCAGCCATTTCTAGCCCCACTGCTGCTTCTAAATCCTCAGTTACATTTTGATCGGGAGTGGAAGTACTACCACCAACTGCTTCATCTCCAACTGCATCTGCATCTTGCCAATAAGCATCAACATCCCCACCAGTCAGTTTCGGACTAGTTTCTGTGTACTCGTCTCTTTCATCCTGCATGGAGCGTCCGCCAATATTGTATCCCGGCAAGTCTTTTACACCAGTACCGTAGGATTCGGTAATCTCTTGTGGCAAATCATTACTTTTAATTTTGTCATTATGATTTTTTTCTGCCATGATACTAGCCCTTTTCTGCATTCTCACAATAACGTTTTCTTGTCAGCAATTTGTCTAACTAGAGGTGTATAACTTATAAAATAATCTATCCCCTGGGTACGACGCTAAACTAGCGATTACGCCATAAGATTGTAGCTATGAATTCATGGTCAAGGAACTTGTAGTTGAAGTTATGAGTTAGAAGTTATCAACCCGAAATTATTCATTAGCGAACTTCTAACTCATAACTGTTTTTTGTTCGACAAAAATAGGTTAACAAAAATAAATTTTTAAGTTTAGCATTTAAACTTAGTATTCATATTTCTAATTATTTAAATGCTAAACAATGGAATATTCAAGAATTATCTGAGTAACGGAGGCAGACAATGAGGATAAGTAATTCAAAATTATTTATTCAGTAAAAAGTTTGGCTGTTTAACTGTCTTCATCGATAAATATTGTTGTAACTAGTTAAAAACTAGAGAAATAAAAACGTAACACCATTTATGACTGAACATAACAATCACTCCGGCAATAAAAAAGTCGCTATCCTTATTGAACAAGCAGTAGAGGATGCAGAATTTACAGTTCCATATAATGGATTCAAACAAGCAGGAATGGAGGTAGTAGTCCTTGGTTCCCGAATGAATGAAAAATATCAGGGTAAACGCGGCAAACTTAGTATACAAGCCGACGGTACCACAACGGAAGCGATCGCAGCCGAATTTGATGCAGTAATCATTCCTGGCGGTATGGCTCCTGACAAAATGCGGCGGAATCTTAATACAGTACGTTTCGTACAAGAGGCTATCCAACAAGGAAAATTAGTCGCTGCGGTTTGCCACGGCCCACAAGTTTTGATTGAAGGCGACTTGCTCAAAGGCAAACAAGTTACTGGGTTTAGCGCTATTGCCAAGGATATAACTAACGCTGGCGCAAATTATTTAGATGAGCCGTTGGTGGTTGACGGAAATTTGATTACATCTCGTGAACCCGGAGACTTGGCAATTTTCACCACAGCTATTTTGAGCCGTTTGGGTTATGGTGGCAAAGATGCTGCATTACCAAATGAGAAAGACACAGGCGCTGAATGGTGGAAACTGGCTGATGCTTGGGGTGGCTCAACTAAAGGTGATATCAGCAAAGGTTTAAATGTTGCCCTTACTGGTGAACGTTATTCGCTAGAAGCTTTTGAGAAGTACTTGGAAAAGGAATCTGATAGCGAAGTTAAATCGCTTTTTCAACAAATAATTAGTAATAAACAACGCCACATTGAAAAACTGGAAACCTATCTTCAGCGATTAGGCGAGAAACCCTCTTTAGGCGCAAATATTGCTAATCAGTATGCCAAGGTGAAGACTGCCTTAACAGGAAGTGATGACATATATCAGTTACGTTCCGCTTTGGGGGATGTGCAAACGGGTATTGGCGATATAGGTAATTTGTCTGCCACGTTTACTGACCCAGTAGCAACTGCTATTTTCAAACAAATTTACCAGGATTTATTGAAATCTGAACAGCAATTAGTAGAGTTGTATAAAGGGCGGACAACCGCTCAGGTTCAGCCTCCTAAGCCGACGACTGGGGCAGCTATATCAATGTAACAAACTGTAACAAACTGATTTAAACATCTGGTTAAAAAGAATGTGTAGAGATGTAGCAGTCCTACGTCTCTACAAAAGTTCTGGATAACGCATATTTAATTTCTGGAGTTATCTACTGTAATGGAGAAATAAAAAAGTGGCTTCGACATCAGACGATAAACTAAGTACCAGTCAGGGTGAAGCTAGTGAAGTAGAGCGTTGGGCATCTCTTATCGGTGGCGGTGCTATGGTGCTGATGGGTTTAAAGCGAGGTTCTTTGCGGGGAGCGCTGACGGCTTTGGCTGGTGGTGGTTTGATTTATCAAGGCGCAACTAAACAAAGTACAATCCAGCAAGCACAGGAAGCAATAGGGATAAATCAACCGATCAAAGTTGAAAAGACGGTAACAATTAATAAATCGGCAGAAGAATTGTATCGTTTTTGGCATAACTTTGAGAATTTGCCCACCTTTATGAAGCATCTCAAGTCTGTCAAAGTGTATAACGAAAAACGTTCTCATTGGATTGCCAATGCACCCTTGGGTAACAGTGTGGAATGGGATGCAGATATTCTCGAAGATCGGGAAAATGAGTTTATTTCTTGGGCTTCTGTCGAAGGTGCAGATGTTGATAATTCTGGTTTTGTCCGCTTCAAAAAAGCACCAGGCGATCGCGGCACAGAAGTAAAGATTGTCTTGGAGTATAACCCACCAGGTGGAGCATTGGCTGCTACCGTAGCTAAACTTTTCGGTGAAGAACCAGAACAGCAAATTGGTGATGAATTGCGCCGCTTCAAGATGCTAATGGAAGCAGGCGAAATTGCCACCACCGAAGGTCAATCAAGTGGACGCAAGTAGTTTCCATGATTAGCGCCAAAAAAGGGATTGATCGCGATCGCTTTCCCAAACGCCTGAAAATGGCGAAAAAGTTTGCCAAAGCAGAAGTGATTAACTTACGAAGAAGTTAATGCTGGCGAAGCGTTGAAACAGATAACTGGTGGCTATGGCATCGATGCTGTTGGTATAGAAGTCCATCACATTTTTCAACAAAAAAAGGATAACTCTATCAAAGTTATTCTTAAACCTGAATGGTGAACAGTCATTTAAGGTTTTGAATTGTACACCCAACATAATGCAATTGAGGTTTTTTATGAATCGAGTAATTTCATGGCTACGAAATATTCGCATTTCTCAAATCGTTGTAGTTTTCCTCGTAGGATTTATGTTCTTACTGGGTCAGGCTTTTAGCTACACTAACATAGCACTGGCTGACGTTAAAACTCCAGAGGGTACTTATTACAAAGGAACACCAAATGAGCAAGGTGAAATTAGAAACGATACCCAAATCAATAATACCCAAAAATCACAAAACCCAATCAAAAGCACTGTTGATAATATCCGCGAAAAGTTAAACTTGGATGAAAAACCTCCTGAAGCAACAAAAGAGTTTTTTGATCCTACTACAAACAGAACCGGAGATGAAACTTCATCATTTACTAAAAGTAGAGAAGGTTATTATCGGACTCCTTCTAGCAACTAACTGATAGGTAGCAGCTAGACAGTTAACAAATTTTGGGTCGAGATTGTTGACTCATATATTGTTGAATAACTTTTTAGCGGTTACTGAGACGCGATAGTTATCGCGTCTCAAAATCAAGTTAAATTTAGTATTTATCTTGATATGAATGCTCCAGAAATTATAACTAAGGACTAAATAATTATGAAAGCAGTTTGCTGGCATGGAGCAAATGATGTGCGGGTAGAAACGGTTCCTGACCCCAAAATTCTTAACCCGCGTGATGCGATTATTAAAATTACTTCCACAGCAATTTGTGGATCTGATTTGCATATTTACAATGGCTACATCCCTTCAATGGAAAAGGGTGACATCCTTGGCCATGAATTCATGGGGGAAGTTGTAGAACTTGGAAGTGCAGTTAAAAATGTGAATATAGGCGATCGCGTGGTTGTTCCCTTCACCATCTCCTGCGGTAACTGCTTTTTCTGCAATCGGGATTTATGGTCGTTGTGCGATAACTCTAACCCCAATGGTTGGTTAGTAGAAAAGCAAATGGGCTATTCGCCATCAGGTCTATTTGGCTACTCTCATTTATTCGGCGGTTATGCTGGTGGTCAAGCAGAGTATGCACGAGTGCCCTTTGCCGATGTCGGCTTGTTCAAAATCCCCGATGGTTTAACGGATGAGCAAGTACTATTTTTAACAGACATTTTCCCCACAGGCTATATGGCAGCTGAGAACTGCAACATCCAACCCGGTGATATTGTCGCCGTTTGGGGTTGTGGTCCTGTCGGACAATTTGCTATCAGAAGCGCATATATGCTAGGTGCAGAACGTGTAATCGCCTTTGACCGCATTCCCGAACGTCTGCAAATGGCTAAAGAATACGGCAAAGCTGAAGTTCTCAACTACGAAGAAGTAGATGTAGGCGAAGCACTCAAAGAAATGACTGGTGGTCGTGGCCCCGATGCTTGCATTGATGCAGTGGGAATGGAAGCACATGGCACAGATTTTATGGCGATGTACGATCAGGTAAAGCAAGCAGTACGTCTAGAAACAGACCGTCCAACGGCATTACGACAAGTAATTGTGTCTTGTCGGAAAGGTGGTCACGTATCAATTCCGGGTGTATATGGTGGCTTCGTAGATAAAGTGCCGATGGGTGCTGCGATGAACAAGGGCCTAACCTTGAAAATGGGACAAACACACGTCCACAAGTATCTAAAACCTTTGCTAGAACACATCCAAAACGGTGATATCGATCCAACATTTATCATTACTCACAGCTTACCTCTAGAACAAGCGCCCCACGGCTACGAAATTTTTAAGGAGAAGAAAGATAACTGCATCAAAGTTGTACTCAAACCTTAATGGGGAGTGAAGATGAGGGAGATGAGGGAGATGAGGGAGATGAGGGAGACTAGGAAAATAACCTATGCCCAATGCCCAATGCCCAATTTCCAAAGTTAAAACTATAAAGAGGCAAAAAATATGTCTGATACAACCGTTAACAAAGTAGACTCTAGTCATTCTCCAAAAGGCCAACTTGGTCAAAAATATCTTGCATCTGGCAAAAGTATTTCCATGCGTCTGTGGGAAAATGAACAACCGAACGAATCTAAAGAGCCAACAGCACGAGAATATGAAACTGTTGGTTATGTAATCAATGGTCGTGCAGAATTACATATTGAAGGGCAAACGATTTTACTAGAACCTGGGAGTTCTTGGATAGTACCAAAAGGAGCCAGCCACACTTATAAAATTCTAGAATCATTTACTGCTGTTGAAGCAACCAGTCCACCCGCTCAAGTTCACGGGCGAGATGAAAACTGATTTGCAATTATTTGAAATTTGGCGATCGCTAAAAACTTATAGCCACTTTCAATAACATAGACTATAAAGCGGAATGGCACTAAGAAAAGCTATAAGGTTTGCGGAATAAGGACTACAGCTTTAATTCCCTCTTCCGTAGTAATGGCATGATTCAGGCGATGCCTTCTCTTCTCCTGTCGGAGACGCTGCGCGAACGAGAGGCTTCGCCAACGGCAACATCTTCTCTTCGAGACGCTGCGCGAACGACGAACACACCAGTGCTGGCGATTGCCATGACTTTGAATTGGTGTTACATCAGAGGTTGAGCAATACACGCTCTCAAAGCTGCTCTTGAAAGTCAAGAATAATTGTGGTATTGGGTAAATGATATTACACAGCAAAACGTTCTTGGTTCAGGGGAATGGTAATTAAAAACCAATATGACTACATTGTGATTGGTGCAGGTTCGGCAGGCTGCGTTGTCGCCAACCGTCTGACAGAAGAACCTGAAACCACTGTGTTGTTACTCGAAGCAGGTAAAGAGGATACAAAACCGGAGATTCAAATCCCGTCGGAATGTACAAACCTACCAGGCTCCGAGGTGGACTGGGGCTATTTCTCTGAACCAGAACCCTACCTCAATAACCGCAAAATCTTTTGTCCCCGTGGCAAAGTCTTGGGCGGCAGCAGTTCGATTAATTTCATGACTTATATTCGAGGCAATTATCACGATTATAACCACTGGAGGGAATTGGGGAATCCCGGTTGGAGTTACCAGGATATATTGCCCTATTTCAAAAAATCTGAGAACCAGCAACGAGGTGTTTCCGAATACCACGGTGTAGATGGCGAGTTGAGCGTGACCGATGTCATTTCCCCATCTGCAATATCCCAACGATTTGTAGATGCATGTGTGACAATGGGTTATGACGAAAATCCTGATTTCAACGGAATGCAGCAGTCAGGTGCGGGACCTTTTCAGGTGACTATCAAGGATGGTAAACGACACAGTACTGCTGCTGCATTCCTGGTGCCAATTCTCAAGCGTCCCAATTTGACAACAATGACTGGAGCGTTAGTGACTCGGTTGCTTTTTGAGGGAACTTGCACTGTTGGGGTGGAATATCTGCACGAGAGCATACTGCACCAGGTCAGGGTCAACAAAGAGGTGATTTTAAGTGCTGGCGCGTTCGATTCGCCCAAACTGCTGATGCTTTCCGGCATTGGCAATGCAGAGTACCTGCAAGCAATGGGAATTCCGGTCGTTGTTGATTTACCAGGTGTCGGACAAAACCTCCAAGACCACGTTTGCGTTCCTGTGCCATACGAGGCGACTCAGGATTTACACAGTAATGGCATCGCTGAAACTGGATTGTTTTTGCATAGCGAGGGTCATCTAGACGCTGCGCCAGATTTAGAGCTGATCTTCGCTCCCATTTTGAGGGTACCTCCTAGCTATCCCAACTCTGGTTTAGGTTTCACGGGTATAATCGTTTTGACTCATCCCCAAAACGTTGGCAGTATCAGTTTGCGCTCATCTGATCCCAAAGATACACCAATGATTTGGCTGAACTATCTGCAAAGTCAATCCGATGTGCAAAAGCTAGTTGACGGGATTAAATTAATACGCAAATTGTTTCATACTAGTGCCTTTGATGAGTTTCGAGGCAGAGAAGTTGCGCCTGGTGCCGATGTGACTAGCGATGAAGCACTCGTTGCTTACATCCGAGAAGTTTGCGGTACTGTGTATCATCCTATCGGCACCTGCAAAATGGGAACTGACCCAATGGCGGTTGTAGACCCCGAACTACGGGTACATGGGGTTAAAGGGTTGCGTGTCGTCGATGCCTCAATTATGCCAACTTTAATCACGGGACATACGAACGCGCCGACAATTATGATCGGCGAAAAAGCAGCCGATTTAATTAAAGCCACTCTTCGCGTTTCACAGCAAGTAACTTTCAAGAAACACATTGGGTGGGGTAAGAAATAGGAATTTGACTTTTCACGGGATATGGAAAAGACAAAGTAGTTCGCGAATATTGGGGCTTTGTTGGCGAATTCTTTGAAGTCAAAATTAGACAGCTATTGCTGCGAAGCGAGAAATACTCTTGCCAAAATTATTAGCTTGGATCCACCATTGCCAAACTATTGTTACAGAGAAGCAAGCTACGCATCTTGTTTGCTGTTGGTGCAGCTCTCATAAAGAAGTTCAAATCACTAAATAAAGCATATTTAGTGTGGTGTTTCACTGTTTATATTCTGATGACTGACGCCTTAATTCTATTTTGAGAATTATAGATAAGACTTATGGCATAAATCTTCTGATAGAGAGACATAACAAGATGAAATTGTATTCTATTAACAATGTCTTTTTAGAGAAAATGCTTGTAAGAAAGTATGGTTTATTCAACAGGTTTCTCTAGGTGCAACCCATGATGGCAAATTGACTGCTCTGCGACACGCCGGGACTTCACAGACTTCAACTTTCGATGAATTTATCGAAGCGCGTGCAGATGCCAAGCCTGGAGACGAACAAAAGAATGTACCAGTGAATGCAGACGTTCCTGATATTGAGGTATTGTTTGTGGATGAACACGATCCACATATCAACCCGCTTGGGTGTCAAGGGAATTGGTGAAATTGGGATTACCGCAACTGCGGCGGCGATCGCTAACGCTGTCTATCATGCCACGGGTAAGCGTGTCCGCGATTTGCCAATTACCTTAGACAAACTTTTGTAGACATGGCGATCGCGCTTATTTTTCATTCAACGTTTCAAAATATAGCTTTATCCAAGGAGAACAATTATGTCCAACTTCAAAATATATTCTACTGGTATAGTAGCGATCGCCTTGTCTCTGGCAACTGGTTGCACACCAACTACGCCCCATGACGACAATATATCTGAAGCTCCACCTGCTCAATCTGTGCAAACGACAGAGAGTCCATCTCCAACTGCATCACCAACTACACCAGGGCAAAATAGCCTCAGTTATTCAGACAGACAGTTTATCAATGAAGCTGCTCAAGGTGGTTTAGCAGAAGTCCAACTAGGACAACTAGCATCACAACGTGGAGCTAGCAATGCGGTAAAACAGTATGGACAGCGTATGGTTCAAGATCATACCCTGGTAAACAATCAACTCAAACAGTTGGCGACTCAAAAAGGTGTAACCCTGCCAACTCGTCTCGACAGAAAAAATAAGCAAATCCAGCAAAGCTTATCCAAACTTTCTGGTGCTAAATTTGATCGCCAATATTTGAATCATATGCTTCAAGATCATGAAAAGGATGTCTCTGCATTTCAAACTGAAGCTGAACAGGGACAAGATCCAGAAGTGAAAGCATTTGCGGCTCAAAGTCTACCAATCCTCCAAGAACACCTGCAACAGGTTCGTTCCCTTGTTAATTCTGGAAGTTCAACTAGCACCTCCACTCCAACTAGCACCTCCACTCCAACTAGCACCTCCACTCCAACTAGTACTCCCTAATATCATGTCCGGGTAATTAGTTACAAAGTGTAGCTTTGGCTCTTGAGGGTTGACCAGAGGCAGAGCATCTGGGAATGAGATGACAACGCATCATGAGCGTCCATAAAAGCTTCGGCAGTATGGCTTGGGGTTTTCCCCGAAGTTATGCTGCCCTGGATCTGGGGAGGTTGGGGAAAAGGAGTCTAATATCAGCGTTGCATGAAGGAATTAGATAATTTATTTCTTGGAGTCCTCTAAGTAAAGTTTTGCGTAAAAGCGTAGTGTTTTTAATTGCAAAGAAAGGTATTAGCATTGTTAGGCGACACAATGGCATTGTCAGGCGACACAATGGCATTGTTAGGCAACACAATGGCATTGCAGGGTATTCCTAAATTGAATTTGCTACAAATTGCTGTACTCAATCCAAAATTTCATCATTAAGAATTAAGAAACCACGATGCCTGAATTGTTTAAAGGAAAAATTTCTCGCCGTCAGATTCTGACTACAGGTGGGTTAGGAGCCATTTCAGCCGCCGCAATTGGTAGTATGGGCGAAGAGGTTACTGCTCAACAACCAACTGGGCAAGCAACCCCACGCGGAGGCCCGTTACCGCCTCAGATTGAGTTTCCACCCATCTCAGAAAAAACTGAGGTTGAGACAGGGGGGCCACCAACTGCATTACCTCCAGAGCGACGCTTAGGATTTGCGATCGTTGGACTTGGCAGACTGACATTAGAAGAAATCATGCCTGCGTTTGCAGAATGTAAACTAGCAAAGCCAACTGCATTAGTTAGTGGTGATGCTGCTAAAGCCAATCAAGTTGCACAGCAGTATGGCATTAAACCGCAAAACGTCTACAACTATCAGAATTACGACAATCTCCGCAACAATCCAGACGTTGATGTGATTTATATTGTACTGCCTAACAGTATGCACCGGGAATATACGGTGCGTGGTGCGAAAGCTGGGAAGCACATTCTGTGTGAAAAGCCAATGGCAACCACAGTCGAAGATGCTCAACAGATGATCGACGCGTGCAAACAAGCCGATCGCAAGCTGATGATTGCTTATCGCTGCCAATATGAGCCACACCATCGTGCCATGATTCAGATGATCCGTAGCAAAGAATTGGGAACTGTGAAGGTGATTCAGGCAGATAACGGACAAAACCAGGGAGGTGACTTAAATCAATGGCGATTGAAACGCGCCTTAGCTGGAGGTGGCTCTTTACCGGATGTGGGAATTTATTGCTTGAATGCAACTCGTTATTTAACAGGAGAGGAACCGATCGCAATTAGCGCCCAAATCTTCAGCACTCCTGGCGATCCTCGCTTCAAAGAAGTTGAAGAAAGTGTCACCTTCCAGCTGCGGTTTCCCAGTGGGATACTAGGGATTTGCTCCACTAGCTACGGCTTCCACGAAGCGCGTCGATTCCGCGTTTTCGGCTCTGATGCTTGGGCGCAACTCGATCCGGGGTTTTCCTATAACGGTTTGCGGATGATGATTTCGCGCAAATCGCCCACCAATAGCATGGCAGAAAACATCAGCGAAGTGCGGATAGGTGAGAAAAATCAGTTTGCCTTAGAAATCGATCACATGGCAGATTGTGTGATTCAAAACAAGCAACCTCATACCCCTGGTGAAGAAGGTTTGCAAGACCAAAGACTAATAACCGTGATTTACGAAGCCGCACAAACAGGCAAAACGATCGCTCTACCTCGTGTGTCATCAGGATTGGATGTCACTCGTGGCCCTGCTCCTCGAATGCTGAAGTGATACATGCATACCGCAGTTATGACAACCTCTACTTAGAGTCCGCTCCGTAAATCTTTGTTTTGCGATCGCTCAATTGCCTCAATTGTTTCCAACATTGGGGGTTGCATGAACCACAAGATACTAAAAAAAGATGAACCTGAGTTAATTTGCCCAAGCAGCGGCGTCTCAGTGTTCATCTAGATGGTGATTTATTCATTGTCTAAAAAAACACATAATGTTTCATCCACCACACAACAGAAAATTATCTAGTTTTGCGGGTGGTTGAGAGTATTCACTGTAGTTACGAAAAATCAGTATTCCGTGCTAATTCTAATGATAGATAAATGACTCAAGTTGACAACTATCCCGTGGGGCATGATTTCAGCGGTATTTTCGCTTATCTTGAGTAGTACAACACTGCGATGCCTGCGGTGGTTAACAATGCACCTCATACCATTTCACGAAATACTTGATACAAATAATTTGTTTCTAACTCTTTCCCCCTGCTCCTCGGTCACTGAGCATAGCCGTACCCCTACGGGGAAGCAAGCTACGCGCAGCGTCTCGTAGAGAAGTGCTGCTCCCCTGCTGCCTATTTGTATCAACCTAAAAGTGAAATGGTATCAGTTTAATGCATATACTGCAATCATTAATGGGCGGCAAAGAGACTTGTGTTTGACACTAGCAGCGATGCACAATCGCACAGGATGGCACAGTCATCACATTGTTTTCATTGGGACTGCTTGCTCAAGCTGACAAACTGCTAGAAACAGAAAAATAAACAATCAAATGAACGAATTACAAGCAATTTTAGAAGGCTTCGAGTCAAGTCAAAAAAGTGGTGAAATGACTTTTATTGCGACTGTAGTTAAGACTCAAGGTTCAACCTATCGCCGATCGGGTGCTAAAATGCTGATGACAAATACAGGTCGGACTATCGGAACAATCAGTGCCGGTTGCTTGGAGAACGATGTATTTGAGCATACTCAACAACGAATGTCAGACGGTGAACCAATTGTTGTTACTTACGATAGTACCGCCTCCGAAGATATTCTTTGGGGCTTTGGTTTGGGGTGCAATGGGATAGTGCAAGTTCTCATCGAACGTCTTGAGGGAGAAAGCACACCAAATGCGATCGCTTTTATACAGGAGTGTTTTCATAAAAAACATTTGGGTATTATTGCTACAGTCTTTGCCTTTGAAGGCACAGTCAAGGTCAAACTTGGGTCGCGCCTCCTGCTGTATCCTGATGGTAAAATTATCACTGACATCAAAGATCCAAATTTAATTCAATCTCTGCTTGCAGATAGTCAAGCAGCCTTTGCTAATCAAAAGTCAAGGGTAAACAACTATCAGTTACGTTTAGGCAGTGCTGAAGTTTTCATCGAAGTCATCCAACCACCCAGATCTTTAATAATATTTGGTGCAGGTTATGATGCTGTACCCGTAGCCCAGTTTGCTCAAGCATTAGGTTGGGACGTTACTATAGTCGATTGTCGAGCTAATGAGGCAACTAGAGCACGATTTCCTATGCCTTGTAATGTTATTCTTAGTCTGCGAGAAATTGTACATAAACAGATATTTATAAATGCCCACACAGTTGCTGTAGTGATGACGCATAATTACCTTGACGACCTAGAAATTTTGAAAATGTTGCTGCCATCTCCTACACCCTACATAGGGGTTTTAGGCCCAAAGCTGCGTACTGAAAGATTGCTTGAAGATTTACATCTGCAAGGAATAGATTATACTACTGAACAATTAAAAAGATTGCATGGCCCAATTGGGATTGACATTGGAGCAGATACACCTGAAGAAATAGCGATCGCGATTATTGCGGAAATTCAAGCAGTGCTAACAAACTGCAATGGTAATTTTTTAAGAAATCGCAATCAACCGATTCACCAACGTTATGAAAGCAACTCAAACTTGCTACTTACCACATAGTTTTTATGACTGCTATAGACAACGAGAAATCAACCATAGCCATTATGATTCTTGCTGCTGGTGCATCTACTAGGATGGGTACACCGAAACAACTATTGCTTTACCAAGGGCGTAGTTTTTTAAAATATATTACAGAAATAGCGCTCGCTTCAGTTTGTCAACCTGTGGTAGTAGTACTTGGAGCCAATGCAGAACAGATTCATCCCCAAATTAAACAACTTCCTGTTAAAGTAGTTAAGAATTTGGATTGGGCTTGTGGAATGAGTACTTCAATCAAGAGTGGTATTGAATTGTTAAATAATCTTCCGCAAAAAATAGAAGCAGTAGTTATTACACTTGGCGACCAGCCATTTGTTTCTCCCCAAATTATTAATCAACTTGTTGATGCATATTATTCGACAAAAAAATCGATTATTGCTTGTGAATATGGGAATACATTAGGTGTACCTGCTCTATTTAATCAGACATTTTTTTCAGAACTTGCTGCTTTAAAAGAAACTTCAGGAGCAAAAAAAGTTATTAATAATAACCTCAATGAAGTTTTTTCTATTCCGTTTCCACTAGGGGATATGGATATTGATACACCAAAGGATTACGAACAATTGCTATCAATTACTAGAGGAATTTCTGGCGTATCTTGAAGAAGATACAGAATTCAGAATCAATTAGTCGGGTATAGGTGCAGGAAGCAAGCTACAGACCATTGGTGTCAACTTAACGCTAAACCCGCTTGGTGAAAACGTTTTGCCCTCACCCTCAGCCCCTCTCCCAAGAGAGCTACGGTGTACACACAAGTCGAATTACCCCCCTTAATCCCCCCGATATATTGGGGGGAAATAGGAAATTTGGTTCCCTCCCCTTTATAAGGGGAGGGTTAGGGTGGGGTAAAACCTTGGTTAATCAACTATTTCAGACTTGTGTGTAAACCGTAGCCCAAGAGAGGGGAGCTAGACATTCAATTCCCCTTCTCCCTTGGGAGAAGGAGTTAGGGGATGAGGGGGTGAGAGATTTGCAAAACGCCTGTCTGATATAGTTTTCGGCTTAAGTTGACACGTATGGCTACAGACCCACCACTAGGAAGGTTGACTACCAAATTGTTAAATTTTTGACGCTGAAACAAATATACATTATTTATTAATACGCTTGAGTTAAGCAAAGTACAACCCAACAAAGCCCCAGAAATGTTGGGTTTCGTTCCTCAAACGCTACTTGCTATCGGCAGGGAACGTTAAAAGCGAATAAATCGGGAAACCGCAAAGACGCAATGGCTCCCCGACCTACGCAGATAGAAAAAGTTGGTTTAGTATTTTAAGACTAGAATTTATTTTCTAGCCTTTTGTCTTTAAAGCATTTCAGCAATGAGGATATTAGTAAACTATTTTATTTAAGAGCTGCTAAAGTCCGGCGTCCAATTATTCCGTCTGCTCTTAATCCTTTAGACTTCTGAAATTTGATCACCGCTGCACGAGTCTTATTATCAAACACACCATTCACACTTGCTGTATAGAATCCTTGCTGTTTTAAAGAATTCTGAGCAGTTTTCACTGTCTCTCCTCTGCTGCCTACTGTCAGTACACTACCAGTACTACGCTTTGCCAAATGATTAGACTTGTGCTTGGCATTAAGCTTTGGTACAGCATTAGCTTTTTTCATGGTGTTGCCTTGCTGAGTACTTTGGGCAATGTGGGTAGCAGTAGCCGGATTTTGGCTTTTATTATTAGTTAAAGAGTAAGCAGGCACAGCAGTAGCTAAAGTCAAAGCAGGGAGCAAAGCAAGTACTTTCCAATTCATCTTCTTGTTCCTTCCAACTGTATGAGATTTTGCAATTTCTATTTGAAGAGTCATCTTCATAAGGGACTGTGCTTAAGTGATTCTCCTCTGTAGATTCTGGTGTGTGGGTTTAGTCTGAGACTATTTCCGAAGCCAGAGCTATAGCATCACACATCGTATTGACAAAGCTATTGCGAAATTGTGACAAAAGCATGACTAAATAGACCTCTTGCACGAATGTAAAACTAGCCCTCATCTCCCAAGTGTGGGAGAAGGGGAGCCAATTTTAAAGTCCATTTCAAAGTCTCTCTCCTTTGGGAGAGGGATTTAGGATGAGGGCTTTTGATTTATGCAAGAAGTCTAGATTACTAATCCCTAGTCTCTTTTATCTTCCGAACCCAACATTTTCAATAATTTTCTGGCAGCTAAAACGCCCATAACTCCTGCACCAACTACTTCCACTGCTTGGACAACTTTTTTGCCTACATCATGAGGGTCAAGGTGGTGATGAAAAATCTCTTCATCCACCCATTCAGTTGTTGCTTTAAAGTCATGAATTGGTGTTGGCAATAGCGTTAAATAAGTGCCTTGACGAATTAAATGCCCGGATTCCCCTGCAACTTCAAAAATATTGAAAAGGTTAGCGGCAGCATCATTTAACCCCAATTTTAAGAGAGTTCCGCGTAGATTTACCTTTGCTGGTTTGAGGTCTTCACCTAAAGCTAATGCTTTCAAATTTTGGGCAATATTAGCTCCTTGCTGATAAGCAACTTGGGCTGTTGGCGGTAGTGATTTATCCTCAACTGCTACACAATCTCCGCCTGCAAATACTTCTGGAAAGTCGAGTAGTTGCATTGTCGGAGTAACTAGGAGGCGGTTATGACGATCCCGATGTTCTTGGGAAATTGGTAAATCTTTAATTAGTGGGTGAATAGAAGTACCAGCTGTCCAGATTGTGGTGTATGTTGGCAATGTCTCAATTTGCTCATTGCGCTTATATTCAATGGCGTTAACATGAATAGTAGTGGCTTCTGCTCCCGTAAGTATTTCAATTGGGATCGTGCGTTTTTGTAATTCTTTCTCAGCAATTGGGCGCAGAGGATCGTTAATATCACCATTAAGGATTTCTTTACCGTGATTGAGCAATACCACCCGGATTTCATCAGAATTTCCTCCCATAGCGGTATACCAATGTGGGAGTAAATCAGCTAAAGTGGCTGCCATTTCAACACCACTTGCACCACCACCAACTACAACTACTGTTAGCAGTTGACGACGTTGTTCTGGATCTTCAGTTTTGATTGCTTTTTGTAAACAGTCGCCTAAATGCCGATCGAGAGCGATCGCATCTGCTTCTGTCCAAAAAGGAAAAGCGTATTCTTTAGCACCTTCAAGATGATGATAACCAGTAACACTACCCAAAGCTAATACTAAGTTACTGTAGTTGTATGAGTTTCCCGAAGCTAATTTGACTTGTTGTTGATGTAAGTCTATCGATTCCACTGCATCTTGAACAAAGATGACACCACTGCCTTTAAGCAATTCTGCAAAACGCGGTACTACTTGAAAAGCATCCATCTCGCCACTGAAATATTCGTAGAGTAATGGCTTAAAGCAAAAGCTTTCATTTCGATCGATCAAAATTACAGAGCGAGGATAATGTTCGTGAGCTAGGTGTAAGGCTGTAAATAAGCCGGTGAAGCCACCACCGACAATCACAGTTTGGTAAACTGGGCTGTTCATAAAATATCTCCAAAGTATTGTCAAATCATGATTTTGCCAGGATGTTAAGCATTTAAATCAGATTTTTTGCCTCACATAGAGGTGCAAGAAAAGAGTCAAAATTAAGACTTTTACAAAAATACAAATGACCAATGACAAATCTGCTATATAAATAAAAATAACGCAATTAAAATGACACTAAGAAACAAAGCGAAACCAATAGCGTATTCGACTCTGCGACTAAAAAATCCCACAGCAGCAATTAGAGCGATCGCTAGCCCAATAATGCCAATATATTGCTCTTTTTGTAAACCTTGTGCAATGAGTGGATCTTTACCTGGTGCGGGAGTTTCTTGAACTGCTTTTGGGGCGAGTTCTGATGCTGGTAGTTCTTGCAATAATAAGTTCATCAAATTACTCCTGAAAATACTTGGTTAACTGAAAGATTTTTATGCCCGCCAAAGGTAGATAAGCGAGAAAAGGAAGACCCAAACTACATCAACAAAGTGCCAAAATAGAGTAGTCGCACTTGTACCGAAGTGAGTTTTATTATAATTGCCTGGAATGAATGAGCGAATCAGCATAATTATCTGAAGCACAACACCAGCCAGAACGTGTAGACCGTGGAAACCTGTCAGCAAATAGAATGTAGAACCAACTAATCCTGTAGTAATCTTGAAATCAAGATTTTTCCACTCAATTAATAGACCAATTAAAAAGTAGGTTCCCATTGCGATCGTTATCAGCCAGAGCCAGCGAAATTTTCTGAGTTGATTTCGTTTGAGGGCATTTTCTGCTGGTTGAATCACAAAGCTGCTAGAAAGCAAAACTACCGTATTAATAATCACGAGTTTAGATAATTCTGGGCCAGAAATACCGGGTGGTAGCCAGTTAGTAGTATTCAGTCGTAGAGCAACATAAGTAAAGATAAAACTCAAAAAAATGATACTTTCCGACAACAGAAACACAGTAAATCCGAACATTCCTTTGCCATGATGATCTTCATGACTTCCGCCACCACTTGGCAGAAAGCGCTGTAACCAATTCGGTAAGCGTCGCCGCCACCGATCAAAACGGATCGGACTTTCATCTATATGAATGTTGCCACGTTGCATGATTTTGGAAATTGGGAATTAAGAATTGGGAATTGGGGATTGGGCATTGGGCATTGGGCATTGAAGAATTTATAACTATATCTCCTTCCCAGTCCCCAGTCCCTACCGATTTGACTCACCATTATCAGAATTTTCCACAAATGAATATTTTGGATCGCCATAGTCGTAAGGAGGTCTGTTGACAACAGGAATCTCTTCAAAGTTATCTCGCGGAGGTGGTGAGGAAGTTGTCCATTCCAATCCTGTAGCGTGCCAGGGATTATCAACTGCTCTGGCTCCATATAGCCAAGAACCGACAATGTTAGCAATAAAGGGCAGCGTAGATGCTCCCAGTAAGAACGATCCCAGGCTAGCGATGACGTTCCATCCCTGATACTGGGGATCGTAGGAGGAAATTCGGCGTAGCATCCCTTGTAAACCTAATGGGTGCATGGAGAAAAAGGTGATATTGGCAGGAATAAAGGTCAACCAGAAATGCAGCTTCCCCCAACCCTCGGCGTACATCCTGCCAGTTATTTTGGGAAACCAGAAGTAAATTCCGGCAAAGATTGCCATTGTAATAGTATTAAAAACAATGTAGTGGAAGTGACCCACGACAAAGTAAGTATTATTGACGTGGATATCAAATGGCGTGGCGGCAAGCATCACACCTGTGACACCGCCAAAAATAAACATCACTGCACCTCCCATCGCAAATAACATTGGTGTCTCTAAGTGCAACTTGCTCCTCCAGATTGTGGCAGTCCAAGCAAATGCTTTAACACCAGTAGGTATGGCAACTAACATCGAGGTGGCCATGAAAGTCATCCGCATCCAGCCGGGGGTCGCACTGGTGAACATGTGATGCACCCAAACGAAAATGCTCACTACAGCAATACCCAAAGAAGCAAGAGCAACTGACCGATAACCAAATAGGGGATTGCGAGAAAAGGCTGGCAGAACTTCCGCAATAATACCGAAGGCTGGTAGCGCCATGATATACACTGCGGGATGAGAGTAGAACCAGAATAAATGTTGGTAAATTATCGGGTCGCCGTTTCCTTCAGGTTTAAAAAATTGTGTACCGAAGGAGAGGTCAAGTAACAGCAGTATCAATGCACCCGTCAAGGCTGGTAAGTTAATTAGCTGCAACAACTGGGCACTGAGAACTGACCACACAAACACGGGCATTCGGAAAAATGTCATCCCTGGCGATCGCATCCAAAAGATAGTGGTAACAAAGTTGACAGCCCCCATAATTGAAGAGATGCCGATTAGTACTAGGCTAACTATCCAAATAAATTGACCGTTAATCAACTGATCGCCTGGAACTTGCAGACTAACTGGTGGATAAGACCACCAACCAGCTTGTGCAGTCCCGTTAGGTAGCAAAAAGCTAGACAGTAGTAGCAGACCGGCTGGTGGTAAAATCCAAAAAGAGATGGCATTGAGCAGGGGAAAAGACATATCCCGCGCTCCAATCATCAGGGGTACTAAGTAGTTAGAAAGACCTGCATTGAAGGGAATAACCCACAGGAAAATCATGATTGTCCCGTGCATGGTGAATAAACCATTGTAGAGGGGGCGGTCAACTAAATTTGCTTCCGGGGTGAGCAACTCCGCACGGATGATCATCGCCAACAGCCCGCCGAGAAGAAAGAAAATGAAGGTCATCACCATGTACTGAACACCGATTACCTTATGGTCGGTGCTGAAGCTGAAATATTGCCGCCAGCCATTCTGAGGTTCTCTATCCCTGGCTATAGCTTCACTCAAATCATGTGTCATTATTTATTTTCCTTTGATTGGCTACAGCAGGTTGAGCAGGTGTGACGTTGTGCCAGCCGCTTCTGAATAATGTCTTTGGTGGTTGGATATTTTCGGCAACTGCCTGATTTTGAGCGAAACTGCGATCGCTAGATACCGTTTGCGCGAGCCATTGATTATACTTATCAAGGGATTCAACGTATACATCTGCCTCCATCAAGGCAAAGTAAGTACCACTGAATTGAGAATCTTTCAGTCGATATTTACCTGGGCGAATGGGTGTTAGTACAATGTCAATCTTCCGCCCTGGAACAATATCCTGTTTTAAGCGAAACTCAGGAACATAGAAACCGTGGATTACATCTTGTGCTTGCATATTTAAGCGAGTACTGCGATTGTTCGGTAAGTGTAATTCCTTACTGGTAATATTATTTGGATAGTGGAAAGACCAATCCCATTGCTTAACGAAAACATCAATTGTTTCAGATGCAGGTTTGGGGACATCGCTAACGGTTGCAGCGTAGGCGGGTGCAGATTCTAAGGGCGCGTGCAAATGCACAATTTGGTTTAGACCGAGAATATTTAATTGCTGATAAATATTGAAGCTTTGGAAGGCAATCCATATTACTAACAGAGTTGGGGTAGCTGTCCATAATATTTCCAGCCTCGCATCACCTCTAGAAGGGTGTCCTTCGCTGTAGTCTTCTGGGCGGGCGCGATGGAAGGCGATCGCATACACAATAACACCAACCAGCCCCAGCAAGATAAATGCTCCAATTGAGACTAAAAAGCTAAATAAATCATCTACCCGTTGTGCTTCTGCTGTCGCCTGGGGAGGCATCCAAGAAAACGCCTGTTGTCCAATCCATCGACTGACAATTAGCAGCCCTGCGACATAAAACGCTATTAGTACATATTCAAAAAAACTAAACATAATAATCTCATGTAAGAGTGCTTCTTGCTTGATTATTTGGGTAGTAAATTTGGGTTTTTACCTTCTTGGAGTAACTTCGCAGCAGTAACGTGAATTCCAAACTCTTCTCCCAATTGCGCTCCCAAAGTTCCGTGGACAAACAAGATGCCCAATATTGCAATACCTGCTAACAAGTAACTCCACTGCACCTGCCTAGAAGCATCCTTGCGCCAGCGATAGCGTTGCAAACCTCTCCATACTGTCATAGCTGCGATCGCTCCCAACAGCAAAACGCCACCCAAACCATGCAAAAGCATTGTCCAACCAGCAGTTAACCCCCAAGCGCTCTTTTGATCGATTGGTGGATTTGCTAGCAGTAGCTCGAAAAAACCAGCTGCAACGGTGAAAAAGGTGATCAAAGCTGCTCCAATGAGGTTATACCAGCCGACATCAAAAAAACCAGAACGAAGGGCAGGCAAACCCAAAAATTTGAAGATTGGTTTTTCTAAAGCAAAAAGCGCTCCTGCGATATCAAAAATAATAGCAAGAATGAACAAACCCAATGTTAGATGCACCAGTTGCGGATGTATTGGAATCTCATAAGGTAATCCGTTAGCATTCAGCCTCAATCTCAACTGGTCAATGAGTTGCCAGTTCATGGCGAAACTCCCTGCTTCATTGCTTGCACAACTGGCTCAATGTGTAACCCATACACCCAAACTAGCTTGCTCCCTAAATAGATTTGCAAGCACACTAAGCAGACTAAAAAGGTTGCAGCACCAAGGTAAGCAGGTGGTACTTTCCGTGGAGTGCGTTTGCGAATCACGAAACGCCAAGCTGTAATGCCAACAACAATAGCCGCCAGCGACCAACCCATCACCGTATGAAAATTTAGTGTTGGTTGGACTGCTGGGTAGATGTTCGCCAGACCTGCTTCAAACTGACCAAGAATCACCGCTAAAAAGATAGCTGCTGAGGCCACAAACATATTCCAGAAACTCACCTCAAATAACCGCACGTTGCTGGTGAAATAGCCCAGCACATCGCACACAAAAGAAAAAAGCACCATCGCAATTACGAAATGGACAATGATGGGGTGCAGAGGGTCAGGGTATGGTAAATTTTGGTTATTCAGAGACAGAGCAGGCATCGTTTTCTCCTTCATGGGTCTAAATATGTAGATGCGTGTATAGAATTGCCATCCGTTTAACGTATCATTCATATTTTCAAGAATACTGTGTTAACGTCACAGATCAACCAATTAAAAAACGTTGATAATTTACGATGCACTGAAATTTTTCAAGTAGCTTTTGAAATAGAAAAATACATATTTACTATTTTTCATTAATTATTTTTTCCAAATGTCAAACCCCACTAAAATAACTATATTTCTGCTTAATATCATATATTGTTTGGCATTTAAAAGAACTAAAAAATGGTTATTTTTATTAGATGGGATTGATAATAGCCAATCTAATCAGACGCTTTAGAGGCGGCTAAAAAGTCTTTAACGTCTTCTCTTATATGGTTCTCTTATTTAGGTCATCTTAGATTTTGGATTGATTAACTAAAAAATTTACTTTAACCAATAACCCAACTTGCTTTGAATATACCATAAATTTTTCTGGAGATTGATATAAGCTTTAAAATTACATTTTTACAAATCTTAAACAGAAAAACATATTATTGTCACATAAATGACAAATAATTTAAATATTTTTTAGTAAAAAATATGCTATTTATCTTTCTCTAGATAGATTAGAAAAATACTAAAGATTTTTAAAATAATAAAAAAGCAAAAATTTTTTAATCAGATATTTTACTGATTTGACAATTTAAATCATCAGGATAATACTATGGCCAAAAAGCAAAAATATCATGAAGGTCTTGCAAATCTTTAGATATTCACAACGAATACAATGTTAATCCTGGTTTGATAACAATCAACGATTAAATTTGGCTGTAGGAGAAGTTTTGGCACAATGTCGAACCAACCCAATGGGAAGTTACCCATCTGGATGGTGAATTAGAAGTTTCTGCATAATTATTATTTACTCTCATGGCATCTGATTCATCTCATAAAACTATATTTGCAGCGATGGGCGCTAACTTAGCGATCGCTATTACTAAATTTATCGCTGCCTCCATTACTGGCAGTTCCGCCATGATATCTGAAGGAATTCATTCGGTAGTAGATACTGGCGATCAACTAGTACTTTTGCTGGGAATTCGTAGAAGCCAAAAGCCAGCAGATGATAGCCATCCCTTTGGTTACGGTCAAGAACTTTATTTCTGGACTTTCATCGTTGCTATCCTAATCTTTGCCCTTGGCGGCGGGATGTCAATTTATGAAGGAATCACTCATTTAATTAAACCTAGCCCTTTAGAAAACCCAATGTGGAATTATATTGTGTTAGGTATGGCAATATTATTGGAGGGTTTTTCTTGGACTGTAGCTTTAAAAGAGTTTTTGCCGACCAAGGGTAAACAAAATTTCTGGCAAGCAATCAAAAACAGTAAAGATCCCACAGTATTTACAATATTATTTGAGGATACTGCTGCAATTTTAGGTTTATTCGTTGCCTTAATCGGAATCTTCTTAGGACATTTATTTAATAATGTTTATTTTGATGGCATTGCCTCGATTATTATTGGCATTATCTTGGCTATAGTAGCAGTGGTACTAGCGAGAGAAAGTAAAGGATTGTTACTTGGTGAAAGTGCTAATCCTCAAACTATAACCAATATCCGCTCTCTGTCAAAAACAGAACCAGGAGTGCAAGAAGTTGTACGTGTACTAACAATGCAGCTTGCTCCACAGGAAGTATTGCTTAACTTAGAAATTCAATTTTCTAAAAATCTGACAGGTGAGGAAATAGCCTTAACTGTAGAAAGTTTAGAAGTAAAAATTCGCCAAAAGCATCCTGAAATCAAACAAATTTTTATTGAAGCAAAATCCTTAACTGCCGCTCGCAAATTTTCGCCAACTTCTGAATAAATTTTTAGTCACACAAATATCAAACACAGCATTTTCAAAATGCACTCAAAGCTTATCACTACAATAAATTATGGTAAAGATTATTGGTCAATCAGAAGCTTTTGGCTCACCGGGTATTGAGCCTCGATGGACTCATGCTAATAAAGATGGAGTCGGAACAGCTTACTCTACCTCTAGTAACATTTGGTTTACTCTTTGGAACGGTATTGTCACTGAAATCTACCATCCCACAGTAGACAAACCCCAAATTCGGGATTTGCAGTATCTAATTTCTGATGGGAAAAGCTTTTTCCACGACGAGAAACGCGATCTCGAATCAAAAGTGGAACCAATGTGGACTCATAGTTTAGGATACCGCATCACTAATTCCGATCCACAAGGACGTTATGCCGTCATCAAAGAAGTGATTGCTGACCCGCATTTCCCCTGTATCTTACAGCACACAAAATTAACAGGAGAGAGCGATTTTATCTCCCAACTTCAGTTATATGCTTTGTGTGCACCGCATCTGGAAGTTGAAGGAATGGGTAATAATGGTTACGCTGTAGAGGTTGCTGGGCATCGTGTTCTGATAGCCCAGAAAGAAGGAACATGGCTAGCACTGGGTGCAACAGTTCCCTTTACCCGCCTTTCGTGTGGTTACGTCGGTGAAAGTGATGGCTGGACAGATTTAGCTGATAATTTCCAGATGGATTGGGAGTTTGATAGTGCTGTAGATGGCAATCTTGCTTTGACTGGAAAACTAAATCTAGATAGTAGTAAAGAGTTTACTTTAGGACTGGCGTTTGGTACAAACTTGCATAATGCAATTTCCACGCTATTTCAGTCGCTTAATATTCCTTTTGAACAGCAGAAGCAGCAATACAACGAACAGTGGAAGCGATCGCGCCGCAATATCCGACCGCTAGAATGTGTTTCATACAATGATGGGAAGTTGTATCACAACAGCATTAGTTTGTTGTTAGCACATGAAGACAAAACTTATCCCGGTGCGTTGATTGCATCCCTGGCGATTCCTTGGGGTGAAGCCAAAGACGACCAAGAACAAGGAGGATATCACCTTGTTTGGACGCGGGATATGGTAAGCAGTGTATCAGGTTTAGTAGCTGCTGGTCAAACAGAAACAGCAGTGCGATCGCTAATTTATCTCGCAACTAGTCAGCAGGAAGATGGCGGTTTTGCCCAAAATTTCTGGGTTGATGGTGAACCATACTGGAAAGGTATCCAACTAGATGAGGTGGCATTTCCGATTCTTTTAGCATGGCTACTGCATCAGCAGAATACTTGCTTAAAGTTCGATATTTATCCGATGGTTCTCCGGGCGGCGGGTTATTTAATTCGTCACGGCCCGGCTACCCAACAAGAACGCTGGGAAGAAAACAGTGGTTATTCACCCTCAACAATAGCATCCACTATTGCCGCCTTAATCTGTGCTGCTCAATTTGCTCGTGAACGTGGGGATGAAGCAACAGCAGAATTCATCGAAGAATATGCCGATTTTTTAGAATCTCACATTGAAGACTGGACAGTAACTACTGAAGGAACTTTGGTTCCTGGGATCAAACGGCATTATATCCGAATTACTCCTTCAGATATTAATAATCCTCAACCCAACGAAAATCCTAACCAAGGAACTCTTTTGATCAGCAGTCAACCTCCTGGTGAACCAGCAGAATTTCCAGCCAAGGAAATTGTTGATGGTGGGTTTCTACAATTGGTGCGCTATGGAATTCGTAAACCAAATGACCAGATTATTGTTGATTCTGTCAAAGTAATTGATGCAGTTTTAAAAGTAGATACACCCGTTGGGCCTTGTTGGCATCGTTACAACCACGACGGTTACGGTCAGCAAGAAGACGGAAGTCCTTATACTGGCTGGGGTAAGGGACGCGCTTGGCCTCTCTTAGCAGGAGAGCGAGGACATTATGAACTAGCTGCTGGCGGCGATGTCAAAACATATATCAAGGTGATGGAAGGATTTGCTTCAGACACTTGTCTGCTACCAGAACAGGTTTGGGATCAGGCAGATATCCCTGATATCTATATGTATTTAGGAAAACCAACAGGTTCAGCGATGCCTTTAATGTGGGCCCATGCAGAGTATATCAAGCTGCTACGGTCAACTCATGACGGACAGGTGTTTGATTTTATTCCAGAGGTGGCAAATCGCTATCTAGGCGAAAGAAAGCAGTGTAAATCATTGGAAATTTGGAAGTTTAACCGACAAATCAGCCAAGTCAAAAAAGATCAGACATTGCGAATTCACACTTTAGCATCTTTTCAATTGCACTGGTCAGATGATAATTGGCAAACCACACAAAATATGCTTTCTACTTCCACAAAGTTAGGAGTGGATTTTGTAGATATTTCTGTTTCTGATAACCAGCAACAGCCAATTAGCTTTACCTTTTTCTGGATTGAAAGCAGTAAATGGGAACAACGCAATTATACGGTTGCGGTTGACTCGAAGAGACTCAGACTATAGAGCAATCCTGTCGTTTGAGGTAATGATGGAGGCAGTTAACTGACAGCCCACAGCCGCTACCTTTATCTAATTAAATAGTAACGATATATTAAGCATACCAAGTCACTTGAGTAATGGTGCAAAATAATCTTTCTTAGGGCAAATAGAATAAAAGTGAAACTAGGGAGTAAAATATTTGAACAAATTAAAACTGATTTAATTCAGAGCAAATATATGTTGAGTATACTTTGGGGTATTGTTGTTATACTGGTTGCTTTTTGGGCATTAGGACTGGCACTTCATATTGCCGGAAATCTAATTCATGCAGTGTTGCTTTTAGCCATTGGTCTTGCTATCTATAATTTTTTCAAAGCGCGGGATGTGTAAATAAATATAGCTTTTCCTGATCATCGTAAGGTACATCATAGTCCCTTCCTTGCTTGGCAAGAGAGTTTAAGTTGCAGGTGAACAGCTAATCGAGCAGCAATATCAGGGTCAGCGCGACGAGCAAATCATACCTTTTGCCAATTTGCTCATAAATAGGGATTTGTTTTGGTTTTTTACAAATTATTCAAACAGCGAACACTAGTTACCGATAACTGATATTGGTGTGGTGTTTCGCCAAAAATGAAATCGATAACTGAGGAATTTATAACAAATAAATTATCCAATCTTGTAAGGCAGACAGATGCCCACCCCACAAGAACTGATTGGATATTTTTTATTTTGAAGTCCTCTGAGAACAGTTAAACCAGCGCTGCTGTTGCTTTTAATGTAAAAATCTTCTCAATTACATCTTCTACCACCTTATCTGGCGTAGAAGCACCAGAAGTAATTCCCACAACAATTTCTCCATCAGGCAACCAGTTTTCTGTAGTTATTAACTGTCCATTTAATTGCCGATGTTCAATAGAATATCCTGATTTAAGGCGTTCAACAGTATCAATATGATAAGAAGGAATTCCTCGCTCAAAGGCAATTTGTTGCAACTGAGTAGTATTGGAGGAATTAAACCCACCAATTACTACCATCAAATCTAAATTATGTTCCACTAATTCCAGCATGGCATCTTGCCGTTCTTGAGTGGCATCACAAATGGTGTTGAAGCTTTGGAAATGCTGATTTAACTCAGTGGGGCCATACTTCTGTAACATAGTCCGCTCAAAAAGCTTGCCGATTTGCTCAGTTTCGCCTTTAAGCATTGTAGTTTGGTTAGCAATGCCAACTCTTTCTAAATCGCGATCGGGATCAAATCCTGCTGAACAAGCTTTCGGAAATTTTGTCAGAAATTCTTCACGATTGCCACCATTGATAATATAGTCAGCAACATAAGCTGCTTCTTGCAAATTCAACACAATTAAATACTTGCCAGCGAAGGAACTAGTCGCAACTGTTTCTTCGTGCTTATATTTACCGTGAATTATTGATGTATAATCGACTTTTTTATGCTTTTCTACTGTATTCCAAACTTTAGAGACCCAAGGACAAGTTGTATCAACAATTTTGCAGCCTTTATCGTGAAGTATCTGCATTTCTTGAACGCTAGCCCCAAAAGCAGGTAAGATAACTACATCACCAGTGCCAACAACAGAAAAGTCTTTTTTAATTCCTTCAATGGGGATAAATTCTACTTCCATCTCCTGCATCCGCTGATTTACAGAAGGGTTGTGGATAATCTCGTTAGTAATCCAGATGTGTTCTGTGGGGAAGTGCTGACGGGTTTCGTAGGCCATTGCTACAGCCCGTTCTACACCCCAGCAAAAGCCAAAGGCTTGTGCTAGTCGGATTGTCACATCACCCCGTTGTAGGGTGTAATTGCGATCGCGAATTTCCTGAATCAAGTTACTCTGATACTCAGATTGCAACTGAGTGGCAACTTCTGCTTGATGACCAAAGCCCTTGCGATTGTAATTTTCTGAATGTTGGAGGCTGCGCTTAAAAGCTTTTGTATCCATTGGATTTGTCTACTTAAATCACTATTTCTTATTTTCTCGCGCCTAGACGCGATTGATACAGAGTTGTCTTCAAAGATATTACTTCTTTTTGGGCTTTAGCCTTTTTCTCCGGCAGGAGGTTGACGCTGAGGTTTTAATTCAATCTCGCTATAAATCTGCAATGCAGAACGCCAAACCATATAGCCTTCAGGACTTAAGTGTAAGCCATCAGTAGTAAATTCACGGCGGAGATTTCCTTGCTTGTTGGTAAACAGGGGATGTAAATCGAGATATTTGACACCTTTTTTGGTAGATATGCTTTGCAGTTGCTGATTCAACTTGCGAATGCGACTATTGGCAACAGCCAATAGTTTATCTCGTCCTTTCCAAGTTGCTTCTTCTGCCCCATGTGGCAAAATCGATTGGACAACAATTTGCGCTGTAGGATGCGTCTTTTGTAGGTAATTGATAATTTGCCGCTGATTATCTAAAATTTCCCCATTGCTCATCCCCCGAATTAGGTCATTAATGCCAATCATCACAAAAATCACCTCTGGCTGGGTACGGTCAAATATTTTTAATCTTTTCAAGAGTCCATTGCTGGTTTCGCCAGAAATTCCTTGATTGAGCCAATTTTTACCTTCGGGTAATAACTCAGGGGGAAACCACAAACTCAGGGAATCTCCCGCCAGGATGGTTAAATGCGGAGGATGTTGGTCAGCAGCGACCTTGGCTTCTTGGTTGAGGATATCTACCCACTCTTGATAAGTGAGTTGGTGACGGCGACCTAAATCAGGTGTAGCAATTTGCGGTGAATTATTCAGGTTGATTGGCTCTGGGGATGCGATTATCCCAAAAAAAGCGGCCAATCTCTGCTGTTGCCAAATTAGCAGGATGACCGCCAACATTAGGATGCCGTTGGTTAACAGCGAGAAAAATGCCCAGATAGGAAAGGTTTTAAGAGATGTAGACACGACTAGCGAAATTTACCAATTATTTGAATCAAATTTTAACGCTAGCGATCGCAAATTACACAATCTTAAATTGGGCATTGGGCATTGGGCATTGGGCATTGGAGAAGCAAACAGAAAGTTCTTTCCTCCAAACTCCTAACTCCAAACTCCTAACTCCAAACTCCTAACTCCTAACTCCTAACTCCTAACTCCTAACTCCTAACTCCTAACTCAGCACTCATTACTAAGTAGGACGATCGCCAAACTCCGAGTTGTAACCTTCTTCGCCGTGTTCGTTGATATCTAAGCCTTGCAATTCTGATTCCTCTTTGACTCGCAGTCCGACTGTAACATCAATAACTTTGAGAATAATCCATGTACCAACACCTGCGATCGCATAAGCAACGGCAATTGCTACTAGTTCAACTCCCAATTCACCAAAATTACCACGCAGCACACCGTCTTTACCTCCTCCGTTGACTTGAGTCGTAGCAAAGATGGCCGTTAAAATTGCCCCTACTGTACCACCAACCCCATGCACAGGAAAGGTATCTAAAGCATCGTCAATTTCTAACTTGTGCTTGAAACTCACAGCATAGAAGCAAACAAAAGCGGTGATGAAACCAATTAAAATCGCTGATAGCGGTGTGACAAATCCGGCGGCAGGGGTGATACCCACCAAACCCGCTACGGCTCCTGTAGCTGCTCCCACGGCGGTTGGTTTACCTCGTAAAACGCTTTCCAAAATTAGCCACATTAAAGCCGCCGCCGCTGCCGCTGTATTAGTAGCAACAAAGGCTGTTGTTGCTAAATTTGTTATTAAATTACCAGAAGTTCCACTGGCAGCAGATAAGGCACTCCCAGCGTTGAAACCGAACCAGCCAAACCATAGCAAGCCAGCACCCAGTAAAATAAACGGAACATTGTGCGGCGGACTAAGACGATCGGGATGGGTTTTCCGAGGCCCAAGGACGAGCGCTGCTACTAGGGCTGAAACCCCAGAACTAATATGCACTACTGTGCCGCCTGCAAAGTCGAGGGCACCTAATCCACCATACAAACCCAAGAATCCACCTTTTGCCCAGACCATGTGGGCCAGGGGAGCGTAAACAAAGGTTGACCACAGTAGGACAAACAGCGAATAGGCGCGGAAACTCATCCGCTCTACGATCGCTCCAGAAATTAAGGCTGGGGTGATAATGGCAAACATGGCTTGGTAGATCATGAATGCCTGATGGGGTATTGTTCCGGCATAAGAGACGACTTCCGGCGGGTTTGACCCTTTGAGATAATCGGTTATCTCTAACCCGACACCATTTAACCCGAACCATTGCAATCCACCGATGAACGGTAAACCTGGCGCAAAGGCAAGACTATAGCCCCACAGAATCCAGGTAACTCCGACGATCGCCATTAACACAAAACTCATCATCAATGTGTTTAGGATGTTGCGCGATCGCACAAATCCACCATAGAAAAACGCCAATCCTGGTGTCATTAGCAGCACAAGTGCTGCTGAAATCAGCATAAATGCTGTATCTCCAGTATCAGCAGTAGGTGGGGCAGCAGTTGGGGTTTGGGCAAAAGCATTGCCCATCAACGGCCCTCCTAAAAACAGTAGGGTGATAGCTCCAATCATCACAACTTTCTTCAACACTTTTTTTTCTTCCTAAGCACCAACGATTTGTATACTTAACTACATTTGATTACTTTTATTGACACATTTTTGTCTTGAAAGTTACTTAACCTGAATTTTCTTGAAATGTTAACAAAAATATAAACCGGATTGTAGTTGCCAAGATTTAAATTAGCGTATAAACACGCAATCATTACATTGCATCTTTATTTTTTGAAGAATAGAAGAATAGTATCTTATTCAAGCCTGACAAAATTCCAAATTTTTATTTACCTACTGTTACAAACCAAAATAATTGTGATATTTGACAAGTATTGTAAATTATCGCCAGTATTTTCCAAGAATTTACACAAATATGCAGCAGATTTAAACTTCTCTACAAACGCGAACAGCCTGTCAAAGACAGAGGCTACGCCAATGTGAGGTACAGAAATACCCTACTTGTGCGATCGCAAAGCGTCTCCTAGAAAAGGGAGAAGCGAGTGGCGTCAGGGTTGGGAAGAAGTATACCTCATGTAGTTGCAAAATACTGCATCATGAATTCTCTTTATATCTTCGACATAAACGCGTAGATATTCAGATGCCTGCTTTTAACAGGTTAGTTGCTAAAAAACTTTTGCAATTTTGCGTGAGATTATTATCTGTTTAAAAGGGAACACTATAAAAGTTCAAAATAATATAGAAATTTTACTTAAGTTCTGGGAGCAAACATGATAATTAAAACACTCATTAAAGCTAAACATACTCCGATTAAGTCGTATCGGTCTGGAGTTACCCCGTCTACCTTCCAACCCCAAAGCATTGCCATTGCGATAAACACGCCGCCATAAGCCGCATACACTCTGCCAAAATTTGTTGGTTGTAAAGTTGCAATAACCCCATAGAAAGCTAAAGCAATTCCCCCCAATATGCCCAACCAGGACGGCTTACCTTCGCGCAACCACAACCAGATCAAGTAGCCGCCCCCAATTTCCAGTAAACCAGCCCACAAAAAATACAGCAGGGACTTAATCATTTGACCGATTATTTAATAACATATAACTCAGTAAAATTACGCTAACGCTTTTAAGTAAACTATTGTCATTAATTAAGGTAAGTTTATTGACCAATTGGGCATGGAGCACAAGAGGCAGAGGGGCAGGGGTGCAGAGGTGCAGAGGGGAAAAAACTTCTCGTTATTGGGCTGTGCGTCACGGTAATAAAAAGGTGCAGAGGGGAAAGAACTTATACAAGAACTCTCCTCTGCTCCCCTGCTCCCCTGCTCCCTTGCTTCTTCCCCATTCCCTATTCCCCACTCCCCAGAATGTAGATAAGGCTCAAGGATGAAAGCACCATTACCTGATAACGAAGCCCAGAGAATCGAGGCAATTTTGCAGTATAAGATTCTTGATACGCCATCGGAAGCCACCTTTGACGATCTGACTCGTTTAGCCTCGTATATTTGTCAGACTCCTATTGCCTTAATTAGCTTAATTGATACAAATCGCCAATGGTTCAAATCAAAAGTCGGTTTGGATGCCTCAGAAACGCACCGAGATTTCGCATTCTGTGCCCATGCCATTCTCCAGCCTGATATTCTGGTCGTGCCTGATGCAAGAGATGACGAACGGTTCGCTACAAATCCACTCGTGACATCTGATCCAAATATTCGGTTTTATGCTGGTGTACCTCTAACGAACCCTGAAGGATACGCCCTCGGAACCCTATGTGTAATTGACTACGTACCACGAGAACTTAATCCAGAACAAATAGAGGCATTACGAACTTTAGGTCGTCAAGTCATTAAGCAACTGGAATTGCGCCGAAATTTAGCAAGTTTGGTACTTGTTACCAAGAAAGGCAAACAGGCACAGATGGTACGCAAGCAATTTTTCAAAAAGATTGCAGCAAGTTTTGGTTTGTCGTCAATAATTTTAGTTCTGATTGGGGTGGTTTCTTATCAAAATACAAGAGTATTTAGTAATTTTAATCGCAGTATAGTAAAAAATACTTATAAAAAACTTAACAGCCTAGAGGAAATACTGTCCCAGGTAAAGGATGCTGAGATTGGACAACGTAGTTACATCTTCACTGGAGAAAAACTTTATTTAAAATCGTATCAAACAGCACTTGATAACGTCGATCGAGAAATTGCCAAGCTGAACAATTTAACGGCAGCTCAACCGAATCAACAAAAGCAGATTGCAAGGCTTGAATTTCTGATAACGGCTAAACTTACTGAACTAAAACAGACTATCGATTTGCGCCAGAACAAGGGATTAGAGGCGGCGTTGCAGGTACTGCTGAGAAACGCTCGACAAAATCTCATGGATGATATCCGCAAGGCGATCAATGAGATGGAAAACGAGGACAGGGGACGAATCCGACAGCAGTCACAAGCAGCAAAGAGTCGGACTCGGAACACAATTCTGACACTTGCGATCGCTATAAGCCTAAGTTTTATTGTTCTTGTTATAGTCTACTACTTGATCTATCGTGAGGTTATTGAGCGGAAGAGGACAGAAGAAACCTTAAATCAAGAACGCAACTTTATCTCAGCAGTCCTTGATACAGTCGGTGCGTTGGTAATAGTTCTCGATTCTCAAGGACAAATTGTTCGTTTCAATCAAGCCTGTGAGCAAATAACGGGTTACTCCTTTGATGAGGTGAGGGGCAGGTATTGCTGGAACTTGTTCCTGATTCCTGAAGAGGTGGAGCCGGTCAAAGCAGTTTTCGAGCAGATGCAATCTGGTCAATTCCTCAATGAGTACGAAAATTATTGGGTAATGAAAGATGGCAGTCGGCGGCTGATTGCCTGGTCAAATACCACCTTAAAAGACTATGAGGGCTGTGTTGAATACATCGTTGGTACTGGCATTGACATCACTGATGCCAAACGCGCACAACAGCATCTGACTGCACAATATGCTGCAACCCGCGTCTTAGCAGAGTCCGCCACAATTAGCGAAGCTACTCGCCAAATATTGCAAGGAATCTGTGAGAGTTTGGCATGGGATTTGGGTGAAATTTGGATGGTAGATGAGCAAGCAAATGTGCTGCATTTTCTCGATATATGGCATAAAGCATCCATTGAAATGCAAGAGTTTGAAATACTGAAGCGGCAAACCACCTTTGCACCCGGAATTGGACTACCTGGACGGGTTTGGGCTAGTTCTGAATCTGTTTGGATCGCTGATCTCGCTAAAGATATTAATTTCCCTAACTTCAAAATAGCGGCTCAAGTAGGATTACACGCAGCTTTTGGTTTTCCGATCCGCAGTGGTAATAAAATCCTCGGTGTCATTACCTGCTTCAACCGGGAAATCCAGCCGCTTGACGAAGATTTAGTAAAAACAATGAATTCTATCGGTGAGCAAGTGGGGCAATTTATCCAGCGTAAACAGGCCGAAGAAGAAATACAACGCCAAAATTTGCGATCGCAACTATTTACCGAAATCACCCTGAAGATTCGTCAGTCTTTGGACATCGAAGAAATTCTTCAAATCACTGTCGAAGAGGTACAAAAGATTCTCCAGACTGACCGAGTTTTAATCTATCAGCTTTTGCCAGATCAGTCTGCAAACACCGTTATTGAAGCAGTAGTTTCTGGCTTACCAGCAATCAAAGAGCAAAACAACACCGCCCCCTACTTTCAAGCAGAATATCTCCAACAGTACTATCTACAGCAGTACCGTCAAGGAAAGATTTTCGGACTGGATAACTTGGATCTCCTGGAAGTTGAACAAAGCCATCTGGAATTAATGCAACAGTTTGGGGTCAAAGTCAATTTAGTTGTGCCCATTCTTGTCAAAGAAGAACTTTGCGGTTTGCTCATAGTTCATCAGTATGATGATTCCCACCACTGGTCTAGCTTTGAAACTGATCTTTTGCGGCAAATAGCCGACCAAGTAGGTATTGCTTTAACCCAAGCCCAACTATTAGCAGCAGAAACTCGTCAGCGACAAGAACTTGAAATTGCCCGTCGCCAAGCCGAATTAGCTTCTCAGACGAAAAGTGCCTTTTTGGCAAATATCAGTCATGAAATTCGCACGCCGATGAACGCTGTATTGGGGATGACCAGCTTGGTGTTAGATACTCCGTTAGACCCAGAACAGCGAGATTTTATTGAAACAATTCGGAGTAGTGGAGACGCCCTTTTAAGTTTAATCAACGAGATTTTGGATCTTTCCAAACTTGAGGCTGGAGAGATGGCTCTCGAAACTCTCGATTTTGACCTATCCACTTGTGTGGAAGAAGTGGTGGAATTATTGGCTCCCTCAGCCCATAATAAGGGATTAGAAATTGCCGCACTGATTGATCGCAACGTCCCCACTCAACTCAAAGGAGATACTGGTAGGCTGCGGCAAATTTTGATGAACTTAATCAGCAACGCGATCAAATTTACCAGCACTGGCGAAGTATTAGTGCAAGCCGAATTGCGTACGCTTTCTTCAACTACAGCCACTATCCATTTTGCCATTACAGATACAGGGCTTGGCATTAGCCCTGAAGACCAACGCAAACTCTTTACGCCATTTACCCAAGTGGATGCTTCAACCACTCGCAAGTATGGTGGTACCGGTTTGGGATTAGCCATCTGTAAACAACTTGTAACCTTGATGGGAGGAGTGATTGGGGTAGAAAGTCAGATGGACAAAGGATCTAAGTTTTGGTTTGAGGTGCTTTTTACCAAACAAGTTGAGCCTGTTGAGCCAAAATGCGAACGCGGACTTTTGCAAAATCGCCGCTTATTGGTGGTGGATAACAACACTACTAATTATAAAATCATCTCCCATCAAGCTACTCATTGGGGAATGGAGGTAGATCGAGCTGACAGTATTGCTGCCGCCCTTAAAATGATTCAGCAAGCTAGCGAACAGGGGAAATCATATCATGTTGCCTTGGTTGATATGCAAATACCCCAAACAAATAGCATAACAATAAAAGAACAAATTCCAACCAATTCTGCAATTGCTAAGATCCCTTTGATTATGCTCTCCTCTACTAATCAACGCGATGAAGTGCAACAGGCGCTCAAAATCGGATTTGCTGCTTATTTAGTCAAACCCATTAAGCCATCACGACTCCTTGATGCCATCATAAATATTTTAGAAACTCAGCCGGAATCAGAACAAGGGTTTAGAGACAGGAGGCTAGAGGCTACAGAAGAAATTCCGAGTACAGAAACTTCAGGTATTCTGACTTCTTCCCCTAACTCCTCTACTAAATCCAAGTTAAGAATTCTCTTAGCCGAAGATAATTTGGTGAATCAAAAAGTAGCACTAAAGCAACTCCAGAGTTTGGGCTATAAAGCCGATGTCGTTGCCAATGGAAAGGAAGTTTTGCAGCTATTAGAAAAAATTCCTTACGATTTGATTTTAATGGATTGCCAAATGCCAATTCTCGACGGTTTGGAAACCACAAAAGAAATTCATCGTTGGCAAGAGGATGCTTTTGCATTGGGTCATCGTCCTGTGGTGATTGCGATGACAGCTAATGTGATGAAAGAAGATGAAGAAACGTGTCTAAATGCCGGAATGGACGACTATTTGAGTAAGCCAGTATTTAAAGAAAAATTGGCTGAGACTTTAGAGCATTGGACAGGTGTAATCGTTTCCCAACAAGAAGGAGTTGTCTATGAACAGACAGTTTCCACTGACTTACCAATTGATTGGGAACACTTGCATCAGATATCAGGAAATGATCAAGAATTTGAATTAAATCTATTGCAAATATCCGTTGAAGATATTAAACCCCGTTTAGAGATAATTAAAGCAGCGATCGCAGCTGATGACTTTGGGCAAATAGTGCGAGAAACTCATCACCTTAAAGGTGCTAGTGCCAACATTGGAGCCACAGCTATGTACTTAGCAACTGACAAACTAGAACAACTAGCTAGCGATCGAGACCTTAAAGGTACTACTAATTTAATTTTAGAATTAGAAGAATTTGTCAACTGCATTCAATACTTTTTAATTAAAAACAAAGTCGTGAAGGAGGCAGGGGGCAGGAGGTAGGAGGCAGGGGGCAGGGGGCAGGTGGTCACTGAGCGACTTACCTACGGCAATGGACTGTACAACGCAGGCGCTCTTGGATTATGCACCAAGTCAACCTGCTCTGTTGCTGGCTGAAAACCAAGATTGTGGTGTTGAGTTGAAAGACTGTCATGAATCCCCAGATGATACTATGTACCCAACGCAATAATTCAGCATTTAAAACCGAGGGGGATGAGTAGGGATACTCATCCCCCAACTTTTGGGAATTCCCTATTGCCCATTCCCCAAAAAGTTTCAGTTACCCTGAATCCCCAGATGATACTATGTACCCAACGCAATAATTCAGCATTTAAAACCGAGGGGGATGAGTAGGGATACTCATCCCCCAACTTTTAGGAATTCCCTATTGCCCATTCTCCAAAAAGTTTCAGTTACCCTGAATAAAGTTATGAGGACGCAAATATGACTGACAAAAATCGTTCTCAATGGGACTTAGGCAGGTTTATCGAAACCCTGACTTACTTTGAGGTAATTCCTTTCTTTAACTGGGTACAGCAGTTAATCCAAGGCCGTCCTAAGGATAATCAATATAGACCCAATGGAGGAATAAACGTGGGTGTAATATTAGTGGCAGGTGCAACAGGTGGTGTCGGTAAACGAGTAGTGGAGCGATCGCTCCAACAAGGTTATAAAGTTCGCGCCCTAGTTCGAGATATTGACAAAGCGCGGTCAATTCTTGGTAATGATATAGATTTAGTAGTTGCGGATATCACGCAACCAGAAACTTTAACTCCTTTAGTTATGGCTGATATCCAAGCTGTAATTTGTTGCACAGCAGTACGCGTACAACCAGTTGAGGGAGATACAGCAGATAGAGCCAAGTATTATCAAGGTGTTAAATTTTACCAACCAGAAATTGTTGGTGACACTCCTGAAAATGTAGAATATCAAGGAGTCAAAAACTTAGTCGAAGCCGCAGTAAAATATTTGCCCCAAGCAAAGGAAAAACTAATATTTGATTTCACCAAGCCATCAGCAGAATTAAAGGATAACTGGGGAGCGTTGGATGATGTCGTCATGGGTGGCGTGAGTGCCAGTAATATCCAATTAGTAGAAAATACAGCTTTATTTGCTGGTAATGTCTCCACCGCTAACTCTGGCGGATTTGCTTCTGTCAGAACGAAGAATTTTGATCCACCCTTCAACCTATCTGATTACGAAGGTGTGAAATTGCGTGTCAAAGGTGATGGTCAACGTTATAAAATCTTTCTACGGACAGATACAAAATGGGATGGTATTGGCTACAGCTATTCTTTCGATACCGTAGCTAATACCTGGATAGATATTCACATTCCCTTTGCAGATTTGACTCCTGTATTTCGGGCAAAAGTTGTCAAAGATGCGCCGCCAATTGAGCAAAGTAGAATTTGTTCATTCCAACTGATGTTGAGCAAATTTGAATACGATGGCGCTTTAAATCCCAAATTTTCCCCAGGTGGTTTTGCTTTCCAGTTGGAATCAATTAAAGCTTATGGGGGAACAGCTTTACCACAATTTATCCTCGTCAGTTCGGCAGGTGTAACTCGTCCCGGCCGCCCTGGGATTAATTTAGATGAAGAACCGCCAGCAGTGAAATTAAATGACCAATTGGGAGGAATTTTAACTTGGAAGTTGAAGGGAGAAGATAGTTTAAGAGAAAGCGGAATTCCTTATACAATTATTAGACCTTGTGCTTTAACTGAAGACATCGGTGGTAAGGAATTAATATTTGAGCAAGGTGACAATATTAGAGGCAAAATCAGCCGTGAGGATGTGGCAGAACTTTGTGTGCAAGCGCTAAAACTAGAAAAAGCGTCTAACATCACATTTGAGGTTAAACAGGGAGAAAATACTGTCAAGTCTATCGATTGGCAGAGTTTATTTTCTAATTTACAACCAGATAAGAGATGAAATATCTACAGATTTTTAGTCTGTAGCTATCCCAATCAGGTCTGGTTAGATAGACTGTTCTAACAAGTCAGCTATTGGTATGAAAAAAATCAAGGTGCTAGTAATCGCCGGGATTTTAGTAACAATTATCTGGGGCAGTTTTTTTTCCAAAACTGCCTCATCACAGCAAGTAGAGTCCCGCATCAATAATTTGGAAGCGGACTTGAATCGTGTTGAGTCGCGGTTAAATCAGCTAGAGTCTCAGCTAGGTAAAACCCGTCAGTCTCCATCCTCAAGAACAACACTTACCCCACGACAGTCAACTGGTTCCAGAGGGAACTTATCACAGCAAGATCCGATGTTTGATCGGCTTGCAACTTTGGTGATTGAATTGAAGCAACAAGTTAATAAATTAGAGGAGCGAGTTGCTAAATTAGAATCACGCTAAATATTTAATCAAATTTCAAAAGGCTAGTACGCAAGGCGGAATTAAAAATTAAAAATTAAAAATGAACACATTAAGGCAAGAGACGCGATGAATCGCCGTCTCTACAATAATCAGTCTTTCGTCTTGACGGCGATTTATCGCATCTTTGTAATCTAGAATTTTCATCAAAAAACCTTAACGAACCGTATTGAGCTATTTTTGGGCAATTTTCAACTTCAATTCTTGTAAAAGGTCAATGCTAATGGGTGATGTTGCCAGAATTGGATGCTTAATACCTCCCCAAATACTTCCAGTACGGATACGATGGGAAACTAATATTTCAGGAATTTGACTAGAAATTAAAACTTGTGGTGGTGCAAGTTGACCGAGCGATCGCGCTTTCTTGTAATGATATGATTCTGATAGAGCCAGATCCAGTTGTTGAGCGATAATTTCTGGAGTTTCTTTTGCCGAAGCGAGTAATAGAATATAGTGTGGAGGATCGGCAATCGGTATCAAACTTTTAAAATTAGTTTCTTGCAAGTTCAATTGAGTCAGAGCATTATTGACAAAGGTTTCTTGCAACTTTTCGCCTACTAAATCGCTAACGGCTTGATGTCGTCCGAGAAACTCTAAACAGGGAGTGTGGCGATAGTAATGAGTTACCCGGATGCGATCGCCAATTCGATAACGATACAATCCTCCTTTCTGCGATAAAATAATCGTGTATTCCTTGCCAATGTTGAGTTCATGTAAACCATACAGGGAACCAGTCTCATCCTCGAACTCGAAAAATACTTCATCGAGAACTGGCACACATCCCCCAGCGATAATCAAGTGAATCGTTATTGGGGCTTCGGTTGCTAGTAGTCCTTTTCCTTGAACTAATACACCTGGGAATTGCGATCTTAATCCCTGAGCTTGATCTGCTGCATTGGCACTATCCCAGCAAGAAATCAGCTTCAAATGTGGCCAGAGTTGTATCCAGGGAATATTACTTTCGCACAGGAGTTGCAGGCGATGATATGAAATTCTGTTTTGTAATTCTTCTCGCAATAAATCTTGATTTTCTTGGATATATTTTAAATGTACTTGCAGAAAACTAGGACTCCAAATAGAAATAATTTCTAGTTTTTCAGCCTCTAATAATGCCAAAGCCAGTTGATGTTTAAACAAGTTCGCGTCATGCAGCCGATTAAGTTTATTTGGCATCACCAACCAAGGACGCAAAAACCAACGCAACCAGCCATCTAAATAATCTAAATCATCTTGTAAAGTTTGGCTATCAGCTACATTTAATTGTGGCGAGATACAAGCATAAATATTGCCTTTGGAAAATTTCGGCCCGTGTACAATCAAATCATGCGCCCATACGCAGAACATTTGATTAAACGATCGCCGCAAAGATTGAGTATAAGGAATCCATTTCACCGCCCCACTACTACCAGAGGTTTTTTCATAGAATAAAATGGGTTCGGGAGTGAGAGAAATTTGTTGATGTTTTTGATTTAAGTAGGGTTCGAGTGCATCATAATCTACAATTGGTACACGCTGCCAATCGTCTACAGAATGAATCCCTAAAGTTTTACCATACTCACTCTTGATTAGGCGATCGCAAATTTCCTTCTGTACAGATGTCTGCATTAACTCTGGGTTATCCAAAGCTTGATGAAATCGCCTCGCCGTTGGTGCGAGGATTTGCCCAAAAAGCTGAATAATTGGACGCATTATTGCACCTTTTGATTAGGATAAAGGTTACTGGCTGCTGGTAAGTAAGAACCATCACCAATGACTACACCGGGAGCAAGATTAGATCCGGCTCCCACAAAAACATTGCTGCCAATCTTGACTTTTTTTACATACAACATTAAATTTTGCTTGCGGGGTTTAATGATGTGGGAATAGATACCGACACCATGCCCGATAACGACGCGATCGCCAATTTCTAATAAACTGCGATCGGCAATTTCTAAACCTGGTGTCCAGTAAACATCTCGCCCCACTTTAGCACCCCACAATCGCAACCAACAGGAAAATACCCCCGGAATTAATCGCAACACTGCTTCTAAAGCTGGAATGGCAATATAAATTGCCTGAATTTGATGACTACCCCACCAGGGACTATATTCTTTATTTTGTAAATAACTAATACCTTCCCGCACAGGATAAACCCATTCATGCAAGCGGTAAACTAACACTGGTAGCCCATAAATAGAAACAAACACCGCCAGAATGCTGAAGATGTTGGGTGAATAGGCGAGGTAGACTATTGCTGCCCCTGTTAGCAATAATATAAAGGTGGGAAAAAATAAAATAATTTTACTTATAACTATCATATAAATGGGAAGAAAAGTTTTTGGAACAAGTTTAATGAGCTAGAAATTCCGATTATAGATGGCAGCTTTTTGCTTTCATAGTATGTTCCATGTAACTTATCCCAAATTTTCAGATTAGCTCCATAGTTATAATTGTGGACTTCACGGCAATGATGCCAAGCATGATCCTGTGGTAAGATTAACCAAGAAGATAAAAATTGATAAAGCCTGGTATTTGCAGGAATTATTAAGCAGCTATGCCGCCATAAATCTAAGGCAGAAGTTAGACTTACTCCAAGTAAATAACCTGTTGGATCGGCTAACAAATACAAAAACAAAGTGTGTATCCATAAATAAATAATTAGTAAACTTGTCCAAAGTGTGTTGCGAGAAGTTCCCAATACATCCATTTGAGTAACAGTATGATGGACTTGATGAACCTTCCAAAAAAAAATAGTATGTAATAAACGGTGATTCCAATAATATAAATAATCAACTCCAACAAAACTGATAATAAAAGCCGGAATTAATGATACTTTTAAACATCCTTGCTGAGTAGGTAATAAATGTTGATAAAGCCAATAAACTAAAGTCGCTTGTAGTAAAGGAATTAAAATTCCTTGAATCGTTAATCCTATACCATCTATTAGCCAATCTTCACGAGTTTTCACTTGAAGTTGACTTTTCCCAACCTGATTGTTAATAGTCCAACCAACTAATCCGATAAAAGATCCAAAAATTATTATTTGTGCAAAGTTTTGTATTCCCACTTATGATTGCTCACAATGATATTGATTAATTACGAATTATTCTTAAACCCAAAATGTAACTTTTACTGATTGATTTGGCAATAAACGCGGATCTTCTCCACGAGATATAGCTGCCATAATTGACTCTACAAATATATGAATTGTGTCCGCAGGCGTATTATAAAATTGTGTGCCGTATTTAGCGATCGCTTCCCCTTGAATACCCAAAATTTCCACGTCTTGGCGGATAATGTGTTGAGCAGTCCACCGCACAAAGGGACGTGCTAACTTATTCCAAATACCATAGTTATAGGTGACATCGGTGTAAACCAGAGTTGAATTATCGGTTTCTGGAATAGATTGACTGGTAATGAACAAATGGCGATTATGTGCCATCTTATACTCTACAGAGGTAATATTTGGCATATAAAAGCGATCGCTATGTTTAATCTCTGCACCCTGCAAATTCAGAAAACGGCTATACCATCCCAAATTACTGTTTTCGTTGCGATACTCCACCAAAACCGAACCATTCCACCGTTCAACAGTCATCTCTAACTTTTGTTGGCGGGAAGTACGGAAAACACCAGGATGAACAAAAGCCGTATGGGGAATATCAATAAAGTTCTCCGCACAATTAGTAACATTGTTAGCAAAATGGTTAATTACCCGCACCGTTTCCCATCCCGTTTGTCCGTAGTGAGGCATAGAAAAGGGTTCAAAATCAACGCTTGGGGTATCGGCTAACCGCACATAAACATAGCCATCTTGTTCTTTGGTAGCGTAACCCTTGGCTCGACGCTGTGGGGAAGGTTTGAAATCATCTCCTTCGGCTGGAACAGCAATAACGTTCCCAACTCCGTCGTATACCCAACCATGATAGGGACATTGTAAAGCACCGTTACAGATTTTACCTGATGATAGACGGCTATTGCGGTGTAAACAGCGATCGCGCAAAGCTACGGGTTGTCCATCTTCACCGCGAAATATCGCTAACCATTCTCCTAAAATGGTTCGTGGTAATACCTTGTTAGGTTCTAACTGTTCGCTGAGTGCGACAATGTACCAGAAATCTGCAAATTGCATGGTGGGTGGGAGCGATCGTATTTAAATTATGGCAATGTCTTGGCTAGAACTGCATTCCTGGATCTATCGAATTCCAAAAGAGCTAATTTACAATTAAAGGTGAGATAGGCTGAGATGGGAAAATGATCGTGACATTACAACAATTGCAAAAGCAGGTATTAGAGTTACCAATTAGCGATCGGTGGACATTAGTGCAGATCCTTTTGGAGTCGCTACAGCAAGAAACTAGTTCTAAATTGAAAAAGGGTAACTTGTCTCGACTGCGAGGGATCGCAAAAAGTACAGAAATATTAAGTGAAGATGTTGAAGTAGATTATGTTAACTATCTGACTGAAAAATATCAATAATGCGAATTTTAATTGATACAAACGTTGTGCTTGATTTTTTACAAGAGCGAGAACCTTTTGTAGAGGATGCGGCAAAACTGTTTGCAAAAATTGATGCTGGTGAAATCGAGGGATTTATTGCAGCAACAACAATTACTAACATCTATTACATTGTCCGCAAAGCAGCGGGTGCGATCGCTGCTCAAGATGCAATTGTACAAATTCTGACAGATTTACATATTTGTGCAGTCGATAGAGGAATTTTGGAACGAGCGCTCGCACTTAATTTTCAAGATTTTGAGGATGCGGTGCAGTGTGCTTGTGGAATAACACATGGGGTTGATGCGATCGTAACTCGTGATGCGTCTGGATTTGTCAGCGCGGGAATTTTAGTAATCGCACCAGGAGAGTTAGAAAATATTAGTAGTCAGTAAATGAAGCGATCCTGAATGCGATCGCCTCCTCATTCAAACGCTCTGGTTGGGCAAACCACCATAACCAGCACTGCGTATCTAGCAAAAGTTTCACTCCTCACCACCTTCAAATGCTGCTAACATCTCATCTGGTAAAGGGGCGTTAAAGTCCTCTGGCACTACAAAACGCCCTTTATCCTGTCCTAAACTATCGCGGCGATTTGATGAGGTGCGAAACGGAACCAACTTGGCAATGGGAATACCTCGATCAGAAATAATGATTTCTTCTCCATGCTCTACCCGCAATAAAAGCTGTGAGAGATTCGTTTCAGCTTGATGGATATTTACAGTTTCCATGATTTTATCTAAGTCTCTAAATTAAGTTTAACCAATTCATCCTTCCAGTCTGCAAATTTCAACATTACGGCGAAATAAGCTTTTTTAATTCGCTTTTACTGGGTACAAATACAACCTTCTTGGTTAAGAGGAAAACTGATTTTCAATTTGATATGGCAAATATCTAACTTGCTAGAGTCATTGAATATTTTAAATAAAGCTCGATTTCCACTGCTATAAAATCACTAAATGTATCATGGATTTTAACAAAATAAGGCTCTTGCTGCCCCTCGCAATATGAGTAAGTTGGTGGATTATCACCTTCTGACAGCCTGAAAAAGCTAAACTGATAACCCTCGTGCATGAAAAATACAAAAGTATCCTCTGGCAAAGCTTCAGGAAAATCATTTTCTACCAAAAGTTGTTTAGCCCATTCTTGAATTTGCGGTAGATGTTGGTAAAAACAATCTGAACCACGCAAAAACTTCCCAGCACCATGCCCCATAATCTTGAGAAAGTCTTTGTAATTACTGGGTAAACTAATACCTTGTTGTTGTTCAAATTGAATGATTTCCAAATCTGAACATGGCGAAAGCTGATTATCGTTAAAAATAAGCTGAAGTGGTTCGGGTAAATTGCGAGTTGACAAATCCATACTTGCTCTTTTAGTTGTTTTTAAATCACCATCTAAATCTTACGAATTTCAACATTACCTGTAACATCAAGCTGACAAGCTAACCGCGCATGAGGATGATTAGCCACTAAAGTTTCCAACATTTCCTGTTCATCAGGTTGAGGTGGAGGAATATCACCAATAACCTCAACCAAACAAGTGCCACAAATACCAGTCCGACAACCAAACAAAACAGGTGAATTCTGAATTGTGAGATGTTCAGATAAATTTTGATCACATTCCAAAGTGATAGGAACAAAATCACTTCCCGGAAACGATATCTTACAGAAGTCAGCCATAATACGCAACAATATTACCTAAACAACACTCTTCCATTCCTCTCTGTGGCTCTGCGTATCTGCATGAGATAAAATCAAATCCTCTTGATGCTCAAAACTTTGAAAAGCCCTTTTTTGAGTCGCCAAATATCGAGAAATTGAATTAGTACCTATCAGTGACATATCCCGATTACGTTGCCAAAGATAATCGATTTTTTCAACATACACCTGATAAGATTTCATCGCCTCCTGATGAGTTGAAAAACTGCGCTGCAATCCTTCAGACTCCTCCGTAAAACAACGCCGCATCATTTCTTTAGCATCCTTGTGACTCATCTCAAAAATCGGCGATCGCAACACCCGATAAATCTTGCCATACAGCGCCGGATCGTACCAAAAAATCCCGTTAATCGCAGCCGAAAAATGAAAATGATCGCGTTGACATCCTAGCAATCCTAAATTAGCAACCAGTCGCTCAAAAGCAGTCGGTGGCTTAAGGCAAGTGACAACATCGTGCGATATAATTGTCGAACTATTGAAGTGAAAACTTTCATCCATGAAGTGATAATAGGAGACTTTCGCAGGAATTGGAGCAGCTTCAGAATGGGGATATTTTTGATAATAATTGCTGAGTTTGTGCTGTACTAACTTGCCGTTTAGTGTCCGCACTCCCCGTACTGTGAAATACTGACAAGCCAAAAAAGTATTATTCGCAGAAATTAGCCCAAAGTATTGAAGTTGAATTTTTTTCCACCAAGTTTTTAGGGCATTGGTGTCAGCATAAACCATCGTTTCTGTAAAGGGGCCGCGCATAGGGTAGGTAAAGATAAGTTCCCCAAACAACGCTTGTTCAACCTGTTTGGCAATTGTGCGGAAGGCGTTAATGTGCGATCGCTCTTGGCAGGATTCCAAATCTAAGGTATCGCAGATTAAGCGAAAATCTTCTTGAGCGTAAAGTCCAGCTGCACTGGTTTGATTGAAAAAGATAGTTGCAATTTCAGCAGAAACAATTTGTGAGTAGTAAGCTACCCAGTAAAGTTGGTTCAAAATTATACGCTGATGTTGGCTAGACTGTTCCCATAAAGGTGTACCGTATAGCAGGGAAAATTCCTCTGGGTTCCAATACTCGTTTTGGCAATCCTCATAGCGAAAATTGGTAACTGCTTCATCCATTAAAGAAGTATGATCTTGCTGTTTGTTGCGGGTGTGGTTAATTTGTAATTTGCGATGAATAGTTTTTTCCATATCCGTTTTGCTTTAACGCAGAGATAAGATTAATATTTATTACACACATTGATGGGCGGGGAGGGGTTCAAAGGCTCCACGTTCTTCTAAATTTTGCAGGATAGACTGGGCTGATTTTATCCCCATGAGCGATCGCAATATTTGTAATCGCGTTCCGCTATGAGTCTCTGTATCTAGTTCTTCTAAGATTTGGATTTTTTGCGATCGCGTCAGATGTCCTTTCACTTGTTCGACTGCTGTTAGTAGGCTTTGTGGCCCCACCTGCACCATAAACAAAAACTGTGCCAATACATCGAGAATTGTTGTTTGACTCAATGCTGAAACAGTAATTTGATTAAACAAGGTGGTTCCCGTGGCGTGATGACGGGATTCAGATTGTAAAAAACTGGAAAAAAGTTCTGCTAAAACTGGATAGCAACATTCCTTTGCTAAACGCCGATAATGACTTAAACCCCATCCTTCTAAAACGACTTGCAGCACAAACAACAAAACTGTTTTATCTGCACTTTCAACCACTTCTGATAGTAAGTGCAAAAACGGATCATCCGTGCTAGTTACTTCCATTTCTGGTAAAAAATGGCTAACTTGGTGAAGGTGGGTAGCTTCATCAGCCGTAAACAATGCATAAAGCATTCGTTCTTCAACTGTTTCTGCTAACAGTACCATTTTTGCCATGTAGCCAACCCCTGCTTTCTCGATAAAATATGATTCTTCTAACAGGCTGCGGTTGGCAAGTTCCAGAATAGCAGATTGTTCAGTAATATTAGATTGTTGGAAAATTTTAACTTTATATAATTTAAAAAAATCAGCATCCCAATAATTTAATTCTGGGTAATTAGCATAATTATTATGATTAGGTAATGCTGCTGTTAATATACGTCGCAAACGGTCATCAGAATCTGTATGCGGTAAGTCAAAACCGACAATGTTATATTTTGAATCCATGTTCAGAGCTAGGTGTTGATAGGGTTTGAATATTTTGATAATTAACAGTGTCCCAAGTTCCCCAAGTTAAAGCTTTCTGGTGATTAACATGCTGAATAAATTCCAGAATAGATTGATCTGCTTTAGTGGGAGTCTTTAAATCAAACTGAATTCTTTGAAATACCTGTGTATCCCCTTTGGCGAAGTAATTACCAACCTGTTGGGTTAACCATAACAAACCACGATTTAAAACCCATCCCCAAAATCCCGGACGCTTGGGAGTGACAAGAATTGTTTGCCCTTCAGTTTTACCACCTTCTATCATTCGCAGTGTAAATATAATGTAGAAGTGCAGAAAATCTGGGCCTAGCGTCACAGTGCCAGTGCTGCCATACCAGTAACACATACTATAAGTAACTTCATTGCGATATAGAGGACGAATCAGGCGGATTAACCAAGAATTATCCCCTCCCCGTGTAGTATTGCTGAAGGTAATAGCGTTGGGGTTGAGGTCTTGGGAATCAAATACAATCTCCAAGGGCAGATTGTGTACTGTATTGAAATGGTGAGCATCAATCGCATTAATTAGTAACACATTGGGATGGCAGTTTTTGACAAATCGAGTCCCCAATATATAATCGCAATCTGCCTGTTCTAATTCTGGTACAAAAGGCAGCGAACTTGGCTTTTCTTCTCCCGTCCAAACCCAAATTATGCCGTATTTTTCTGCCGTGTGCCAAGTTTTAATACACACAGGTAACGGTTTTCCAAGAGAAGGAACATCTACACAAATTCCGCGCTCATTGTATTTCCAATTATGAAAAAAACAGCGAATATTGTCATCTTCTACCTTACCCTGTGCTAAATGTGCGCCCATGTGTGGACAATAAGCATCTATCGCTACTACCTGACCACTAACTCCCCGATAAATTGCCAGATTTCTACCTAGTAAAGTTATTGCTTTAACCTTGCCAAGCTTTAATTTTTTTGATGGTAATGTCCAGTACCATCCCTCTATAAATTGTGTTGAGTTGTTAAAGTTTAAGTATGGGTCAGTAGATGGCATAAAAATTAAATAAGAACACAATCTTGCACAAATTTTAACGATGATTCTGACTTCCACATCCGTTGTCCAGAACGAGTGAGATTGTCATAATTAATTTCAGTTAAACAAACCAATTCATCACCTAACCGATAGCCAGGGTTTTTTTCCTCGAAAAACTGGATATGAGGATTAGTTTGTCGTCCTGATGGAATTTCAATCAGCCCTTCGCGTAAAATTTGAGGATGCGGAAACCGAACAATACCAGTTGCTTCTTGATATAAGCTACCATAATATTCCTGTGCTAAATTCCCCATTAGATGCTTAACATCGGGAGGTATTGTGACATCATAACGCGGATAGAAATCTTGCCAAAAAGTAGGAAGAAAACGATAAGTGCGAAAGCCAGAGCAAATTAGCAGCCAGTAAAGTTTATTTTCTGCATAGTGTTGACGCAGAAAATTAACGGCAGCAATCCAACTACGTGGTAGTGTTGTACTCGACCAAGCACTAGGATCAACAATAGTGTCGCCGGAATATACCACACTGATTTTTTCTCCCAAAAAAGTCTTTTGGCATAATATCAGAGTTGAAAATCCTTTGACTGCATTGGATGTCTCATCTCTCAACAACAAAACCCAGTTTTTGCGCTCTAGATCAATTTCAAACCCATCCCAGGTTATACCTTTAAAGTGATTTTGCAGCAGCGCATACATGGCGGTGCGATCGCTTGGCTGCAAATTTTGAACAGGAATCAGCAAACTCTTCATTATTCGTAAATTACCTAGACTCGATTTGTATTATATTTAATTAAAACTTTATCGACCATTTTGGTAAATTTACGGTGTAATGTGACAGATTCCAGAATGGTTATCTATGCTACAATTCTGTATTCACATCTTGCACCTTCTCAATATAGAGTTGATGGAAATCCCCCACTCTACAAAATAATTAAGATGTATTTAGATTGAGAAACAAAATGCAACATTACCAAAGCTTTTGTTGGGTTACGCGATCGCTAATCTAACCTACTATTCTACACCTCTATTTTTTGACCATCGAGACGGTTTTAGCTGATTTACATACTCCATATATTCAGCTAATGGCCGATCGATACTAAGGAGCAATTTCGGATTAAAGCGAATATTGTTGTAAATTTTGCCATCCTCATCTCTGAGCATATAGTAAGCCAAGCGAGTACAAAATAGCAAAAACTGACTTAGCAGATATCCCACAATACCTTGACGTTTTTCAGTTACATAAATCGGTTGAATTATCGTTCTTCCAGGTGCAATTGGAGTATAAGCATATATCATATATAGTGGGGGGAAAAGCCTAACATCCTTCATCATTGTCAACAAACCAATGCAACCATGAGCATAACGCATTGAATACTGATATGTAGAACCAAGAAATCTTTGACCTAACTTTTCTCTCCAAGTAGTTTGAGGGAATTGTCCCCGCATTGTAAAGTCAATTTGCGTCCCCAATTCACTGCGATGTAGCGACAGATCCATTTTGATATCTAAATGATGAATTGTTTTTAAATGTTGAGCATCAATCCCATTCATCATACAGATATGGTGATGGCAACTTCTTGCAAATGCAATATCAGCTTGTGCAACAATTTCTTTTCCCTTCAATTCATCAAAATCAGCCACTCCCTCTGGTGCTTTAGCATCTGGATAAATCCAGATAAATCCATATTTTTCCTCTGTTGCATAAGCTTGTAATTTAGCTTGAGTAGGAATTTCTGATTGACAAGGAATATTTTGACAAAGCCCTGTTTCATCAAATGCCCAATGATGAAATGTACAACGAATCCAATTACCATCAACCTTCCCAATGCCTAAATCTGTCCCCAAATGAGGGCAGTAAGCATCTAAAGCGCGTACTTGCCCATCTTCACCTCTAAAAATGGCAATTTTCTGACTGCACACTTCTACAGACTTAGCTGTTTTTTTAGGTATTTCATGAGTAGGACAGGCAATATACCAACCCTTAGCAATTACATTCCAATTATTGAATATTTGCATAATTGTTTGATAGATAATTATTTAATATTTCTTGTCGTTGGCAAATATCATCTCGATATTTACCTGTCAAAATTCTAAATAACATTTTACCTAAACAATAAGAAGCCCGCCAAGAAAATACAGCATCTTGTAAATCAATATGGCTACGCTCAAATAAAAAATGTCCAGTTAATCCGACCAATTGAGTTAACGGTAAGCCCAAGAGCAACCAAAAGCTTTGCAATTTCCAAGTATAAAAGAGTAAACCGTAAAAAAAGAATATCCCCAAAATGTGTAGAGTAATATTAATTGGATGCTGATGTTTAAGAATAAAAATATCCCAATAGTCTGTAAAAGGATGATCCAGAATTTGATTATTAATCCGATTTATCAAACTTTGTTGAGGATTAGAATTCATCTCAAAACCTGACCAAATTTCACCTCGCTGCATCACCAATTTTCTTCAGATATCGTATAGGCTTGTAGCCTTACAAACAATGGATTAAGGCTGCTGTCTTCATCGGCATATACGGTATCTAACTGTTTAGTAATTTGCTCCGGTTTATGCGATCGCAAGTATTCTTTAAGTGCTACAGCATAAAGCTGACTACGGGATAACCCCATAAGTTTTGCAAATTCTTCAGCAGCTTCAAAGAGAGGATCAGGAATGGAAATCGCTGTTTTCATAGATTGGTATAACATTAGTTATACCCTCATGCTATCGATTTTTTGTAATGAGGGCAATTATACAATCCCCTACTCACAGCAGGTACAATGATTGGTTATGTCTCTTCAAAGTCAGACCACTCAATTCCTAGTTGTTTTATAGCTGCTCGTAATGTTCCTAGTTTTAGATCGCGGCCACTCCAGTCAGGAAGTACAGTTGCTTTCTGCGTAATTGGATTAAACCACTTCCTATGCGAGCCTCCACCACGTCTGGGAATTTCTTCACATCCAAGCCTAGATAATTTCTTGGCAACTTCTCTATAGTTCATTTGGTAGAGATAATTGTTTCTATCAAGGCTGGTGAGTTTTGGTCTACAGATTGTAGGTTGTGAGGAAGCTCTTTACCTAAATCTTCATAGACTTCAAGAACCGCTTCAAATGCATCTCTAGCATTCACTAAAACTTCGTCCACAGAGTTCCCCTCAGTTATCAGTTCTGGCAAAAGCGGAGAAGTTACCGTAAACCCACCCTCTGGCTGAGGTGTAAGTAGTAGTGGAATTTTGTAGAGCATAACTAGATTTGTTTATTTACTGATTTCAGGTTAACAGCATCATAGCATTGCCAAAATCGTCGGGTTGTGTAGTGCATCAGATTTCGTTGCTATACCCTGTTTGAAACTCAGCGATCGCACTTTATCCACGGTAGGCATCGCTTTCATAAAAATAGTGCTTTATATTTCGTTAACATAGCCTACAAGAACAAAGAGCGATATAATTTATACCTTAATAGTCATTGTCAGCCACACAAATACCTTTACATTTAATACCGTTCGTAGCAGTACGCTGGCAATGAGGACATAGAACTTTTTCGTTTTCTATTTCTTCATTTATTTTTATACTAGTGCTTTCCTGTAGCTTGTCTTCGTCGGTCTGAAGTTTTACATTCATAAAAATAGAGGAATTTTTCACGGTTTAATATTTCGTCGCTTTTTTCTGGTCATTATTTAAGCAGAGGTTTGCACTGAATCATAAGGCTGGATTAGAATCTCAGCCGGAATACCTAACTCTTGATTTAACTTCCGAATCATCTCCAAGGTCAAGGAGCGTTTACGAGATAGTATCTCAGATACCCTCGCTCGACTGCCAAGACATGACTCCAAATCACGACGAGACCAGCCACGGGTATCCATGTAGTATTGAATTGCTTCGATAGGATCGGGTTTTTCAATAGGAAAATGTGCCTTTTCGTAAGCTTCTACTAAGGTACTCAGCACATCTAATCGATCGCATTCAGGTGTATTAGGGACGGCATCAAACAGCAACTCAATTTCTCGAAGAGCTTCCTGATAGTCAGCTTGGGTTCTAATTGGACGTAATTCCATACATCAACCTCTATTTATATAGAGTCACTTGAAGAAATGCTAAATTTTATCCCGAATTAAGTCTAACGTTCCTAATCAGCGATCGCACTTGACCATATTCCACACCTTACATTCCATAATACTTACTACTGAATCCTACTGACAGAGGTGCGCCCTCATACTGGCAGGATATGCTGACCTTTAACTTCCTCTTGTGGTCATAATAGGTGTGAAAGTGCGTCTGTTTGCGGACTAGTTCTAACTCGGATGGATTAATACTAAGTACACCCAAGATTTGCTCAGAATCGAACGGGCAGCTTTGACTCCAGGGCGCAGTCTTTTTGATTTCAACATCCACATAGCTGATAAAGTTTCCTTCTGCCTCTAGTACCATGTGCGATTGCTCAGAGTCAATGATAATGTTACCCACTTCATTAGGCTTCCCCCCAACCGCTTTTGCAGCTTCTGTGATAGACATTCCAATATACTGGAAAGGACGATGGAAGGGTGCAATCACTATATCTAATCCAGAATTAATAGCTCTCTCTATAGCATCTGCGAGAGTCAACGTTCCAAGATAATTGCCATGCTGAGGAGTAACAGAAGCCTGTGAATTAACTATTGAAACTAATTGAGATGGTAAAGAGTTTATATCTTGCTCAAAACGGTTTTGAATAGAAACCGGGAGCGATACCTTTTTTTGTTTTTGCCAGTTTTTCTCAAGTGAACTAAGAAAATCTTTTGGAAAAGACCAATAAAAAATGTAATTTTGGCAGTCAACAATAATTAAGAATGTGGGATTTTTCTGAAGTAACCAATAATTAAGAGTCGTAACTGCAATAGGAACTGTAATTGAAGTGCCTTTTACTTCAGCTTCTTCTGTCCCTTTACATTGAATGTTAAATAACTTTCCAGTTGGGTACTACTCCCTGCATAATTTCACAGATAAAATCAATGCCAAGATCCAGTTCTTGAGGAACAGGAATAACAATGCAAAATTTAGTAAAAATTGATTTGAGGAAGTCCGCCGCACTTTGGCCGATTCTCTGAGACTTTGTACGTTTTGGTAACTTGGTCATCACAGTGTTATAAATTTTCTCATAATCTTAACTCAACTACTATCTAGGATGATAAATAGGTAGGAGTAGCAATACCTGAAGTAGAACTAATAAGGAAACAAAACAGTTCTCAACTTTTCACGCCCCAAGCGATCGCTCACCTTACCCACACAAACAACCTGAATCCCATTAATATAAGTTCCCTTTAATCGGTATATTATATCGATATATCAGATATGATATAAATACAGTCTGGGAGATCAAAGTAAGCCTTTAGTTTGGTTACATGGTGAAGTTAAAACCCCACCTTTCACTCAAGAAGCACGCATAGAAGCGGGTGTTATCCTCAGACAATTACAGGAAGGTGAATCCCTTGGGTTGCCACATTCACGCCCTATGCCAAGTATAGGAATTCACTGTCATGAATTACGTATTCGAGATGCAGATAAAAACTGGAGAATCATTTATCGAATTGATGACGATGCAATTTTGATTGTTGAAGTCTTTAATAAAACAACGAGAACAACATCCAAGAAGATAATTGAGGTTTGCAAAAAGCGTCTGAGCAAATATGATACCGATCAACAGGAGTAATGTGATGGATCAAGCTAAGAGAGAACGTTTGGAATCTAAAGGCTGGAAAATTGGCACAGTTTCAGATTTTTTGGAGTTAACACCCGAAGAAACTATCTTGGTTGAAATTAAGCTAGCTCTCAGCCAAAACTTAAAGGAGCGTCGGCAAAAACTGATGACTCAAAGTGAACTCGCTGCTAAGATTAGTTCCAGCCAACCTCGGATTGCTAAAGCTGAAAATGGCGATGCTTCAGTATCAATTGAATTGCTGATTCGGGCAATGTTAGCAACAGGTGCAACTCCTCAAGATATTGGGCAGGTAATTGCTGGTGTGGGGTAAAAGCAATTCAATACTAAATTCTCAAACTTCTCTTTGCACCTCTGCGTGAGATACTTCAACAAGGAAACAAAACAGTCCCCAACTTTTCACGCCCCAAGCGATCGCTCACTTTACCCCGACAAACAACCCGAACCGCATTAATATAAACAGCTTGCACAATCTCATCTGAACCACGCTTAACCATCCGAGGTTCACCATCTAAAACGGGATCTGATATCTGCACCTGCGGGCTAATTGGCTGATTTAAAGCATTGGGATCGAGTAAAACTATATCCGCTTTCGCACCAACTTTGAGAACTCCCGTATCAAGACGAAACCAACCAGCAGGTTCTCCGGTAACGCGGCAAATTGCAGCTTCAGGTGAAAGAAACTTCGTTGCAACTGCTTGTTTGAGCAAAGACAAAGCTCCATCATAGTAGCCCAGGTTGCGGACGTGAGCGCCAGCATCGGTAAAACCAGGCAAAATATGGGGATGCTGCATCATCGCTAAACGAGGTTTTAGGCGATCGTTTGCTCCTGTCGCCACCCAACGTAAATCTGTATCGTATTTTTGTAATGCGTGGATAAATAAATCTACTGGTTCTTGTTGCTTTTGACGCGCAATTTCTGCAAAACTTAACCCTTGCCAACTTGCTTCGGGACAGTGAATAACTTCCATCAAATCTAACTGACGATGGAATGATTTACGCCATTTACTCAGCCATTCTTGGCGAAACTGACGACGAAAAATTTCCGATGCCCATAGTTGTTGCCTTTCTTCTCGTGACTGACAGCCATTGAGTTGTGCGCCTGTGGAGAATTCTTCAAATAAGGGAGTCACAGATCCATCAGAGTAAATGGTGAAGGGTTCGGTTAGGGTTTGAAAGCGGACATTACCATTTAGAAGCCGATTCCAAATAAAAAGTAGGGGGGAAAATATTCGCCATAGGTTGCGATCGTGTACGGCATCTAAAGCTGAGAGGACAGTTAGCCGGAGGGGTTTTTGTCCAATCCCTGAACCCATACGCAGAATATCTACAAAGGAAGCAAGTCGTTGTAAATTGGGTGTGACTTGAAAAACGCGTTGGCTACGCCGACAGAGATTAGCTAACATTGCATATTCTTTAAATTTGGCATGTTGAGAAGGAATTGTGCAGCCTTGCCATTCTCCACTCATCCGATGCCAGGGAAACATATCAATAGAAATGCCAATAAAGCCAGCGTCTAAAGCATCTCTGGTTATGCGCTGCATAAGTTTTAGTTCAAATTTTGTCGGCTGAACGGTTAAACTGCGTTCTAATCCCATCACATGAGCGCGTAAGGCACTGTGTCCAAACATTGCGGCAACATTGGGGCCAAGGGGTAACTGTTGCAAATGCTGTAAATATTCTGCTGGTGTCTGCCAGGAAACCGACTTTTTCAACCATTTTGCGATCAGCCGATGGGAAAGTGTCTCTACCCTCTGAAAAATATCAGCCAAGATTTGGGGTTGTGCGATCGCAACAGACAAGCTACAGTTACCAATAACCACGCTGGTAACACCATGACGAACTGATTCGCTCAATCCTGGTGCAATTTCTAACTCTAAATCGTAATGGGTATGAATATCTATAAATCCAGGTGTCACCCATAACCCAGAAGCATCAACCACTTCACGCGCTGGCATATTTAAGGAGGGTGCAAGGGTGACAATGCGGCCGTTTTGAATGCCGATATCTCTGCGAACAGGTGGAGAGCCTAAGCCATCGAAAATTAACCCGTTTTGAATCAGCAAATCTAACATGATTGTTTGTTGCCCTTGTTTGCTCTACTGCCCACTTAAACGTCGAAGCTGATCTCGAAAATAGCAGAAGCTTGGTGATTGATTATTGTCAATGTCCATAAGGGGAGATATCTTTTCAGCCAAAGTTGCTTTCTCTTTACCAATTGCCTGATAAGCAAGTTTAGACAACTTTTGGCGACCACCAGAATATACTGCGTCAGCTAACTTCTCCCATGTGCCACAAATCTCATCGTTGGTGTATGAATTTAGAACTGCTTGTTTTGCACTCGGATAAGCTGCCTTCACTGCTGCTAAATCACCTAAGTACCATGCTTCTCCTTCCTCAATAGCGACGCAAAATTGTGTTTTTGGCTTAGGATTACAATAATTTACGAGTTCAAGTAGTTCTTTGCGAAAAGCACTCAGGCATCGGTCATCAAGATCGCAAATGATGATGAGGACAGCGTGATAATCAGGAGGATAACTAGCAAATGTTTTACCATAGCCTTGAATAAGTCGCGGCAATTGATCGAGCAAAATTCGTTTGTTGGCATCAGAAGTAGATTTTAAACCTTGAGGAATATGCCCTATTCCTTTGTAAGCATGGATATTAAATGTGTGTTGTTCAGTGTTAATAATTTTTGGGACAAGAATGTCAAGAGCAGTTTTGCCGGAAATATCCTCAACGAGTATTTCAAAGTGCATATACTCACCTTGCATCCAAGTAATCGCTATACCAAAGTCCACCAAGGGGCAAACCTTCAGAAACAAGGTTATTGATCAGAGGATCTTCACTAGCTCGCTTAATTTTAGCAAATCCATCCTCGCCCTTTTCCAAGACCCAAACCTCGTCAGGTTCAAGGGCATCTACAAAATATGGTTGATGTGTTGTCACAAATATTTGTGATCCACCTTTCTGACCTGTAGCGTGTTCTCTAAATTCTCGCGCTAGGGTTTCTAAAAGTTTATGGTAAAGTCCATTTTCTGGCTCTTCTATGCACAAAAATGGTGGTGGCGAGGGTTCTTCTAACAGGAGAAGATAGGCAAATACCTTAAGTGTTCCGTCTGACATTTGTTGAGCATAAAATGGGTCTTGAAAACCCTTGTCATTGAAACGCAGTAGGAGTCTTCCATCTGGACTTCTTTCGGTACTAATTTTATTTATACCTGGAATTTTACTAGATATCTTTTCAAGTATGGATTGAAACTTTTTAGGATGTTCTCTCTCCATAAACTGAACTACATTACCCAGATTATCGCCATGAATATTCAGATGCTTTTGTGGCCCAGCCAGAGGCAAACTTCGTGCAGCATCTGGAGTAAAATAGCTTAAATACCATCCTTCAATAAATCTACGAAATACAGAAATTCTTGGGTGTTGTTTGAGTGAACCCAAAGTTGCAATTCCCAGTTTTCGCTTATCGTCAAGTTCAACTACCTCAGTTTCCTTACTTTCCTCTTCCCCTTCACCTCTCTGTATTTTTTCTATTAATTTTGACAAATCAAAATCACCTTTTTCTTCCTCAACTTGTTTGCCTTCTTGTTCACCTTTCCATGCAATTCCTCTACCTTCATTGAGTATTAGAAAAGAAAAAGGTTGTCCCTTGCTTTGTCCTTTTATTCGTTGTCTGAGTCTTTCCCTCTTTACATAAGGTCTTCCAGAGGAGTCAATATCTATTGCCAACTCATAGGTAATTGGCCGGGCATTACGATCTTCTTTATAATAAATATCAAACTCAATACTTCCCTCTTGTCCTTGGGAACGAATTCTCTCAAAGCCCCCACGGCCACGAGAATCGCACGCTTCCTCTACTCCATTTTTCAAGCAGTCTGCAAGAAAGCCAAAAGTGTCGAAAATGGTGCTTTTTCCCACACCATTTTTACCGATGACGGCTGTCATTGACGTTAATGGCTTGGCATTCTGTGTGTTCCACAACTTTCCCAAGGTGATATCACGAAGAACTCTGTAATTTCTTACCCTAAAGCCTTCTACTTTAGACATTTAAGCCCCTTTGGTCAACTAAAAGTAATCCTACGATTTGCTCCAATTATCTGACAATTCGATAAATTTAACACTATATTTGATTTTATTTATGCCATTCCACCACGATGCTCAGTTTTAACCCAGTGCGTAGTTTACCGCCGTAGGCATCGCTCATTCTTCCGATTTTCTCGGTTAAACTTATGCAACACCATATCCCGTATATTGCCTGACATTTTGCGGGTGAAATCCTAAGACAATTTTATCTTTAGGAATTCCGGCAGCTTCTAATTCGTAGGTAACACCATCTTCTGTATCATCCCGTTGTACCCATATTTTGCCATCAATAATGTCAATATGAACTAAGCAACTGTGAATTCTTTTAGCACCGTCCCAACCAAGAGTTATCAGTAGATAGCTGTCATTTTCACTATCAAAGACTGTTTTACACTCAATAGCTGCATAGGAATAAGGAATTTGTGTATAAGGTACTAATACCTCTTTGATGATGCGTCGATAGTTATCTAAGGTATCCATTGGATAATCCTCTCAGTTTCAGGATTGAAAACAAGTAAATTTAAATTTTCACTTTCTATTAAAAGTGTACCAATTGGTTCCTCGAATAAAGCTGTGAATACGCTGTTACGCACTGCTAAATATAATATTCTATCAGGTTATAGACGACTGATAACAGCACGATGCAGAATAAATCCGCCGATGGCATTTTTGAGGTCTGCCATTTCTGAAGGACTGACAAAACTTTTAATTTCTACAGCTATTTTTTTAGTTCCTTTTTCTGCGGCTAAAAGTTGTTTTGCTCCTAAATCTACATACATATCTTTTTGACCCCATTTTAAATGTAGGGGGTCATCTGTAATTATCCAACCTTCTTTAATTAAGGAATTTTTAACAGTATCGTGATAGATATCTTTTGCAGGCATATTAAATGTTATTTTATTGGTTGCCAGAATCACTGTCAGGATTTTGACCAAGATGCTCAGTTTTAACCCAGCGCGATCGCTCCTTTTGCACACACATTTTTAAAGTTGTTAGAATCATCACAGGAATCCAATGAATCATGTAGAATGACCCTTGAATTGTTGCCCAAACCAAAGACCATCCTCGTAAATTTTGAAATTGGTAAATTCCAGCAATAAAAGCAATTATCAAAATGATGCTGAGTAGTGTTTGCAGTGGAAATAGAACTGGATGATGGCTATAAAATATAGTCCAAAGTAAATCGGTGATTAGTCCAATTGGTAGAAGAAATTGCAATAGAAAAAACAATAATAAATCAATTCCTTTTGCCCAACCTAAAGTAAGGATTTGCGGAAAATAATCTAGGTAACGCTGATAGCCACCTTCAGCCCAACGACAGCGTTGATGCCAAAGTTTTTCCCAAGTAGTTACACCTTCTTCCTGAATTGATGGAACTGTAACAAAGTCAATTTCTGCACCTGCTAAATAGAGTTTGAAACAAAGATCCAAATCATCGGTGACAGTGTTCTCATTCCAACCTTGACACTTTTCTAACAATTCCCGACGAACTAACATCCCATTACCCCGCAGTTCAGACATGCCACCAATAGCAATGCGATGGGTTTGCAGAAAACTATCACAGCACATTTCCATCTGCTGGCAATGGGTTAAGAAATTGGTATTAGCATTAGAAATCGCTTTTCGCACTTGCACTGCACCGATAGCTTGCTTCTGAAACAGAGGTACTGTTTGCCGGAGAAAATTGGCTCTTAACTGAGCATCCGCATCACAGACTAGAATAATCTCCCCTTGGGTAAAGGGAAACACTGCATTCAATGCGCCTGATTTACCACCTTTTGATTCCCGTCGATAAACTTGTAAAGCTGGAAATTGAGTTTGTAATTCTTTCAAAACCTGGGGGGTTTCATCGGTACTGCCGTCATCAACGACCCAGATATCTAGGGAATCGCTGGGATAATTCAAGTGGCATAAGCTGTAAACTAGATTAGCCAAGACTGGACTTTCATTTTTAGCCGGAACTAAAATCGAGACTGGCGGTAAATAAATCTCACTCTCCATTACCGCCGCCGCTGGTTTTGCTAACAGCATCCGTAACGTTTGCACAGTCAGGATTGATGTTAATCCCAGGATCAACCATTGTGTTTCTGGTAGCCAGTGCAGCAAACTCACGCCACCCCAGACTAATAAAACTACTATGGTTGCTTTCAGACGGCGATGAAAGCTAATATTTTTACTGGGCTGATAGGTGCTTCTTCCCACTTTATTTGCTATATCCTTTCGGTTCGTGGCTTGGTTCTGCGACGTAATAATAGCATCGTCACTGCTCCCAGAAGGAAACCGCCCACCCCTGCTGCAACTGCTAGAATCCGCCCCAATTGTTGAGCAGCATTCAACACTGGGTTATTCAGCAGATTGGAGGAGAAATGCAGCGATTGAATCGTCCATTTATCTTGGAGTTTTTGCAGCACTGCTGTCCATCGCAATGCCATATCAGTGGCTTTGCCATCTTTGAAAGAGAAAGATGCGATCGCTTCTCCAGAGGCAACATCTATTTCTGGAGTGAGAAATGTTCTGAGAGGATCTCCCTTGAGTTGCATTTTGATATCTTTAATGGAACTGGAAAACTGCTGATTCCAGTACTTTTCAAACTCAGGAACTTTGTTAAAAGTCTGATTATCAACTGTTGTAATTGTGAAATTTGGGTGCAAGTAAGGCTGTATTTTGGCAAAATCGCGAGTGTTTAGGGCTTGCAGGGCAATATCCCGTGTGCGAATAATTGCATTTATCTCCTGTGGGTTGACATCTGCCAAAGCGTATTGGGGTAGATTCCAAATTACCAACAGTAACAAAACACTCCAAAGTAGCTGAGTGCATTTGTATATGCTTGCCCATCTCTGTTTTATCATCTAAAAAACCTGTAGATTGGGTGATGCTTACCGATAATTTTTTAATGTTACTACCCACATTTTGCCACTTCTGTTGGCTGGTGCTGATTAAAAGAATTTTTACCAGCGATCGCAATCTGGTATACTATCTTTTCGTTGGCGCTGTCGCAAAATCTCAACTCCCGCGACTGTCGCCACGCTATAAATTGTTTCCATATATAAAATTTACCCACCTGTAGCGATGTCTACGACTGACTGTGATGCTCGATAGCGCAAGATGCGATCGCCTTTTTAACTATCATAATTTCATCTCAAAACTCGAAACACCAAGCTTTTTTCTCAATACATCGAGTTAGGAAACTGAGAAATCTAAACTTTGCCGAAAAGAGATTAGTATTTCATTTAATGCAGCCATGTCAATTAAAAATGCATCATGTCCGTGGGTTGACTTCAGCCACGCCAGTTGAGCATTAGGGATTAAATTTGCCAATTCTTGTTGTTCTACTGGAGGATAGAGGATGTCAGAATCAATTGCAACAACTAAAGTTGGTTGCTGGATGCTTTGCAAAATAGATTCATAATCTGACAAATCAGAACTGGTGCGATCGCGTGCAATATCGTGGCGATCCATTGCGTGGGTAAGGGTGATGTAAGTGTTAGCATCAAATCGTTCTGTTAGCTTTTGACCCTGATGCTGTAAGTAACTGGCTATAGTAAACTGCTCAGATGCATCATACTCGCGTCCAAAGCGGCTTGTAAAACTATCCCAAGAACGGTAAGTAGACATCGCCATCATCCGCGCTACTGCTAGTCCTTGGTTTGGCGGCGCATCCAGAGTGTAGTTCCCTCCTTGCCAGTTTGGATCGGCATAAATTGCCTGTCTTTGGGCTTCACTTAATCCAATACACCAAGCTGAATGTCTGCCAGAAACAGCAATGGGTGCAATTCCTTCCACCTTTTCTGGATATAACAACGCCCACTCCAGTGCTTGCATCCCACCGAGTGAGCCACCAATTACTAACCGCAGAGATTGAACACCCAGGTATTCTAGTAGTACAGCTTGCAGGTGAACCATATCTCGGATTGTAATCTTAGGGAAGGATACACCATAAGGGTTTCCCGTTGTTGGGTTGATAGTAGTTGGCCCACTTGTGCCGTAACAACTTCCCAAAATGTTGCTGCATACAATAAAGTCGCCTTCTGGATTGAAGGCTTTCCCTGAACCAAACAAAGGCTCCCACCAATCATCAGCGTCAGCGGAACCAGTTAAGGCATGACAAATCAGTACCCCATTATCGCGTTGAGCATTTAACTGTCCCCACGTGCGATAGGCAACCTGAACCCCAGTTAATGTTTCGCCGCCTTCTAGTTGAAATGGCATCGTCAGTTGGTAAAACTGGGTTTGTGGTGAGATAAAGTCTGAGTAGATCATATCTAGGAGTGGGGAGTGGGGAGTGGGGAGATGAGGGGGATGAGGGAGCAGAGGAGCAGAGGAGAAGTTGCAGTAAGTTTTTCCCCTCTGCCCCTCTGCACCTCTGCTTCTTGTGCCCAATGCCCAATGCCCCATTCCCAATTTATTGAGAACTAAATCCTAACTTGCTGGAATGCCTGCTGGAAATCCTCTTTGATATCGTCGATATGTTCAATTCCCACCGATACTCGCACTAAGTCGGGTGTCACACCTGCTGAAAGCTGTTCGTCATCACTTAGTTGTTGATGGGTTGTGGAAGCGGGATGAATAACGAGGGTTTTAGCATCACCAACATTTGCTAAATGACTTGCTAATTTCACATGATTAATAAAAGCTTTACCTGCCTCCAATCCACCTTTAATGCCAAAGTTTAAAACTCCCCCAAAGCCATGCCGAAGATATTTTTTCGCTCGTTCATGATATGGGTGATTAGGAAGCCCCGGATAATTAACCCATAATACTTGCTCTTGCTGCTCTAACCACCGAGCTAATTCTAGTGCATTGCTCACATGACGATCTACACGTAAAGAGAGAGTTTCTAATCCTTGCAGTAAAAGAAAGGCATTAAATGGACTCAAGGACGGGCCAAAATCTCGTAACCCCTCTACTCTGGCGCGAATAATAAAGGCAATGTTGCCAAAGGAACCGCTAGGGCCAAACACTTCTTGGAAATTTAGCCCATGATAACCGGGTGCTGGCTCAGTAAATAGAGGAAATTTGCCATTACCCCAGTCAAATTTACCCGAATCGACAATTACGCCACCAATGGAAGTACCATGTCCACCAATCCATTTAGTTGCAGATTCCACTACGATATCTGCACCATGTTCAATGGGCCGAGCTAAATACCCACCAGCACCGAAGGTATTATCTACAATTAAAGGAATGCCGTTTTCGTGGGCAATGTGAGCTAAAGCCGCAAAGTCGGGAATGTTAAATTGGGGATTGCCAATGGTTTCAACGTATAACGCTTTCGTGCGATCGTCGATCGCTTGACGAAAACTTTCTGGGTCATCTCCCTCAACAAACTTGACGTTAATACCTAAACGTGGTAAAGATACTTTAAACTGGTTATATGTTCCCCCATACAGAAAACTAGTGGAAACAATATTATCCCCAGCCTGAGCAATAGTACTGATTGCCAAGAATTGCGCCGCTTGCCCACTAGCAGTTGCTAATGCTGCTACACCTCCTTCTAAAGCAGCAATCCGCTTTTCAAATACATCCGTCGTTGGGTTCATGATGCGGGTGTAGACGTTGCCAAATTCCTGGAGAGCAAATAACCGCGCTCCGTGGTCGGCGTCGTCAAAAACGTAGGAAGTAGTTTGGTAAATCGGTACAGCACGAGCATTAGTTCCAGGAGCCGGCTCTTGTCCAGCATGAACTTGCAGGGTTTCAAAACGATATTGTTCTGACATAAGCAGTTATTTGAGTTTCCAATTATACAAACATGTAATAATAATTGAGCCTTGTTTTGGATGAATCAACTGTAATCTGGAAGGCTTACCGTATTTTAACTGGTTGCGCCCAGGATTCCTCATCTTTAGCACAACAAGTTGGAAAATAGAAAATGGCAATTAACACCTCTTAATTTATATTAAAAAAAGCGTGTGAGTCGTCATGCAAATAGACCAGCCTTTTAGAATTAATGCTGCCCAACCAGACAAACTCAAACAATTCCTTCCCAAACCTTTAATTATTTCCAGCCCAGTTGCAGGTTGGAATGGTTTTTATTTTGCCTATCATCGCCAGTCAAACTATCAACTTCCTGAGACATCGCCTTTTCAGCACATTATTACCATTTACAGTAGAGAGTTTGAGGCAAAATTAAAAATTAACGGACACTGGCAAAGTAAATCCTATGCAGCAACTGATGTGGGGATTTTTCCTGCTCATCAAATTTCTCCAGCAGTGCAATTTGAACAGGAATTAGGGTTTATTCACTTTGGTTTTGAACCAGCGATGATTACTCGTGTTGCCTACGAGTCAGTAAATACTGATGCCGTTGAAATTGTACAACAACTGCAAACTCACGATCCATTGATTCAACAAATTGGACTGACACTCAAGCAAGAAATAGAAACTAGTGGATTTGATAGTTCCCTGTATATAGAGTCAGCAGCAAATCTGCTGGCGGTGCATTTATTGAAACGCTACTCCACGCATAAATTTATCATTCGAGAATACACAGGTGGATTACCAAAACATAAATTAAAAGAAGCGATCGCTTATATCAACGATAACTTAGAGCAAAATTTGTCACTTGCAGAAATTGCTGCGATCGCACAGATAAGTCCGCATTATTTTGCTAGCTTGTTTAAGCAATCAATGGGAATAGCGCCTCATCAATATATCACTAAATGCCGAATTGAAAGAGCAAAATATTTACTTGCCAAGCGAGAATTATCAGTTATACAAGTCTCCCAACTAGTAGGATTTCAAAGTCAAAGTCATTTCACCAAGGTTTTTCGCAAATATATCGGCATCACTCCTCAAGCATTTAAGAAGCTACACTAAATTTTTCGGAAGATAACGCTAGTTTTCGGAAGATTGCGTGAGACAGCACAATCTTGTTAAAGCTAGACTCAATAGTTATCACCACACTTTCAGTCCATAGTCAAAAAAATGACACAATTAAAACCAGCCGAGGAAATGCCCGGTAGCTTTGGGCTACCCATTTTAGGTGAAACTCTCCGATTATTTGCTACCCAAGGATGGGGGCTGACAAAAAACTACCAACGCTACGGGCCCGTTTTTAAAACCAGCATTTTAGGAAAGAAATATGCAGTTTTGGTAGGGGTGGAAGCAAATCGACTAATTTTGCAAGAAAAAGCCGATCATGTATCTTCCTACTTAGGATGGAAAGTGGCTATGGAGCATATTTTCGGACAGCCAATGATGCTTCAGGATGGCGAAGAACATCGTCGGACTCGTCGCTTAATGGCTCCAGCATTTCATAGTAAAGCGATTGCTAACTATTTTGATGTTATGCAAACTGAAGTTAACAAGTGCCTAGAAAACTGGGTGCAAGGCAGTCCAATTTCCATCAAAAATGAATTTAATCAGTTAGCATTGCGAATTGGGATTCGGCTATTATTAGGTGTTCAAATACAAAGCGAAGTTGAGCAAGTCGAACAGTTGTATAATACTTTGACGCAGGGAGCATTGGCACTATTGCGGTTAGATATACCGTTCACAAAATATGGTCGTTCCCAAAATGCTCGTCGTCAGTTGAAAGCTTTCTTACAAAAAATTATCAGCGAACGCAAACTTCAAGGGAACTTAGAGGAGTCTTGTGATGTATTAGGATTGTTTTTGGCAGCAGTAGATCAAGAGGGAAATGCTTTAGCCCAGTCGCAGATCGTAGACGAACTGATACACTTATTAAATGCAGCGCATTTCACTACTGCTACATCCTTAACGTGGGCAATGGTTGAATTGGTAGCGCGTCCACAATGGCGTGAGAAACTCCGCCAAGAACTGACAGAAGTTGTCGGAGATGAACCTTTGAATTTGGGACACCTCAAGCAACTTAATCAAATGACTTATTTTTTCAAAGAAATAGAACGACTTTACAACCCCGCAGGTGTAGTGCTGTTTCGGGGAGTTGTAAAAGAAATTGAATACGCAGGTTATCGCATTCCTCCCGGTTGGGTGGTGATTGTTGCTCAAGGATTAACGCATCGCATGAGCGAGATTTATACTAACCCAGAAAGTTTTGATCCAGAACGCTTTGCCCCTCCCCGCGAAGAAGATAAAAAAGACTCCTTTGCTTTAATTGGTTTTGGTGGTGGCGAACATATATGCATTGGCATAGAATTTGCCAAGATGGAAATGAAGATTTTTTTGGCAATATTGCTGCAACGATATGATTGGAAAGTGACACCAGAATATGAACCTAATAACTATTATCAACCACCATTTCAAGTAGAAGGAAAATTACAGGCGCAAGTCACGTCGCTTTGCTCCGAATTCAAAATTCAAAACTCAAAATTCAAAATTAATAATCCCGATAAATAAATTTAGTTGCTCTGTATCATGAATCTGTTTCGGTCAGCAACCTCGATCTGAGAAACTAAACTCAATATCAGCCTGTATCTATTGCTAACTTACTCACTTAGTTTTTTATTTTGGTTCTTCATTACTTGTTATGCTAAAGTAATAAATTAAGTCCAGTTTAATAAACA
>NZ_JABXKL010000046.1 GCF_017114995.1 Nostoc sp. NMS9
GCTCAAACTCAATTCCTTCAATCATCTCCACTCAGTTGTGCCACAGCTATTGATTGGCGGCATTCAAGAATCGTCACACCAATTCGCAATTTTCAATTCGCAATGACGCTCGCGGACTCGCTAACGCTGCGCTAACGCAATTATTACCCCACGCCTAAAAGCGGGGGCTTGAACAGGGGTGGGGTTCTTTATTTTTGATTTATGCAAGAGGTCTAATAACTTCATTCCTAACAACACGTCCATACAGCATTACCAATGTTTTCAACGATTTTCTCTATTATTGGCTTAATCAACAGTATAGTGGCGATCGCACTCACAACAGCCGTCAGCGTCACAGGTTCCATAAATTCACTACAAACTTACAGCAGTTTTCATTTAATTGAACCACATGGTAAACCTGTTAGAATCAGCAAATTTAAGCTTGTAGTATTAAGATTTACCCAAAAATTGATTAATTTGAAGTTGCAGTTTTTGTCTTAATTGTTGCGCCTGTTGATAAGCTGCTGCACGTCCTTTCTTTGAGTGGTTATCTAATCCTGCTGGTTGCAAAGGACTAATAAAGTAACGCAAACGAGTTCTCATTGCCCAAACTCCCATTGAGGGAAACAGAAGTAAGGCAAACATCAAGGGCGACAAAGGTAAGAATGGTAGTTTGACTAGTCGTTGCAATTTGGTGAAATTAACAGCCCAAGGATGTAGAAATTCACTGCCGATGCAAACTACTGGCAGAATGGGAATATGATAGCGATCGCTCAACTGAATAAAACTCACATCAAACTTTTCTAGTTGATACCGCCTTCTCCAACCTTTCAAAGGCCCGCGAATACCTTCGGGTGCATATAAAAGAATTTTACCTTGAGCGATGGCGCCTTCAAAATCATTTAATTCGGCTCGCACACCACCTAAAACCTGCAACCATTGAGGTGGTAGCCACCAAATCACCCAAGGATGCTCAAATAATACTGGATTTGCTATGGGTTGTAATACCCATCCTTTGGCTTCACTTAATAAATAACCCAAGCTTAAAAAGTCCCAAGGAAAACACATCCCGGCATGATTCATTGCCACAATCAATGGCCCAGTTGACGGCAAGTTTTCAACTTGTTGCAACTCTCCTCGAAAATAATATTTAACGATGGGGCCAAGAACTTCTTTGCCAAAAGCTTGTTGATATTTGGGATCAAATTCACCAACTTCTTTTCGAGGTGAATGAAAACCCAGACGCAACCAGCGACTCAGCAACGCTAGATAAAATCCGCCAGGAATTAAAAATAATCCATATTCTAGCCAATTCCAACCATCTGGATCTGTGTGATAGTGCTGCCAATGGCGGTTGAATAAAATTAGCCAGCCTGGAGGATACCAAAGACAAAACCAATCAAACCAGTTAAATATATAGCCTTCACCTGGTGTATTTTCTTGTTGACTGTTTAATAAGTTTTCGGAGTGTTGATTAATCAAAACAGTTAAAGATTAGGATTAGGCAAAAATTTTATCAATAGTGGATCTTCAGGAGGCAGGAGTAACCGATGTTTTTAAACATGGGATTGTAGCAAAGAGGCTTTGTATCTCGCAGCACTTTCCGCTCGATACAATTATTTTTTTGACTGGGCAATGACCCAGAACTAAAGTTTTTACTTCTATCTGGTTGTTGAGCGTAGTTGAAACACTGCCTTCTGCTCCCGTCTTTATTTTTAACTTGCTAGTTTTGTGACTGGCATCTTACCATAGAAGTAAAAGTAACTACATATTTTGGAATCTATTTTAGATTTAGTTGCTAAAATAGCGATGATTTAAAAGCTTTTATCAAATACAAAATGAACTTCTATATAGATACTTTATATATAAAAAATCAATTTCGATATGAATCATAAAAGTATGATGCACTACCAATTGTTTAGCTGTGTGCGATCGCTGATAATAATTAATTAAATTGCCTTAGATAATACTATTGTGGGATTGCAGATAGGACAAAATTTAATGTTTATTTTAGATATACCTTCCTAAGCGTTCAGTAAGCCGCAAACACTGATAACTGAATATTGATGTTGCACCAAAAGATGAAATTGATAACGACTAATGATTATTTAACTTCTTCCTCAAGCTGGAGACGAATGGCGAGACATCTGTCCTACTCTTCCTACTATGGAACTAAGAAAGCCACTCAAAATTTCAGATTTAATCCGTGAACTTCGGCAGCAACTCAATCTTTCTCAAGAAAAGTTTGCAGCCAAGTTAGGAGTTTCCCTACGAACAATCAATCGCTGGGAGAACGGATATACAGTGCCTTCACAGATGGCACTAAAGCTGATTGAAGAAATGTTAGAGAAGATGGGCGAAGCAGGCAAAAGATTAGTGAACGAGTATCTCCCAAAATCAGAGCAACGGGAGGACTCTTAAGATGATGGTGAAAGTACCTGAAAAAATTTTGATGATGCGTTCTCGGTTCATAGCTTTTAGTGTGATGATTTTGGCAGTCATGGCGGCACTGCTGTTGACAAAAGTGTTACTGCCAGTTTTTGATCCGAGCGTATTTACATTATTTTATGCTGCTGTGGCAGTCAGCGCCTGGTATGGCGGTATGAGACTTGGAGTGCTAGCGATCGCTTTATCTGTGACAACTGCGCTCTGTTTTTTGATCGATCCAGTCTACTCCTTCGATTTCTTCAACCTAAAAGTCCTGGTACGATTAACCACGTTCTCACTAATATCCTTCTTAATTACTGCGCTCTCTTCAGAGTTGCGAACTGCTAGACGCAAGGCAGAGACAAGCCTGAAGTTGTTGCAAAATAGCGAAATGCGGTTTAGGCAACTGGCAGAATCCAACATCATTGGGGTAATCGTAACTGATTTCAACAACGACTTGATCATCGAAGCCAATGATGCTTTTCTGAAGATGATCGGCTATACGCGAGAAGATTTGTCTGCTAACCAAATCAACTGGCGCGAGATTACCCCGCCTGAGTATCTTCTTTTGAGCGAACGTTCAGTGGAAAAAGTGAAAACTACTGGAGTATGTAAGCCTTTTGAGAAAGAATACATTCGTAAAGATGGCGATCGCATTCCTGTTCTGCTCGGTTCTGTAATGCTGGGAGACACTCAAGAAACGGTCATTGCCTTTGTTGTTGATTTGAGCGAACAGCAAGCTGCGCTATGCGAACGCAAACAAATAGAACAAATTTTGCGGGAGAAAGAGGAGCGTCTGAGATTAGCTAACGAGCGGTTTGAGTTAGCAGCATCTGCGGTAAACTGTCTGATTTATGACTGGAATATAGAACAGGATACCGTTGAAAGAACTGATGGGTTAACCCGAATTTTGGGCTATTCCCTCGCAGAATCTGAATCAACTGCTAATTGGTGGCGTGAGCTTGTCCATCCAGAGGATTTGCAATATGTACAAGAAGAGGCGGGAGGTGCTTTGGCAAATAGCGATCGCTATGCTGCCGAGTACCGAATTCGTAACAAAAACAACCAGTACATCTATGTTTTGGATCAGGGGATAGTGGTACAGCGAAATGCTGATGGAAACCCAGTACGCTTAGTTGGCAGCACTACAGATATTAGCAAACGCAAACAGGCAGAAGCAGCAATCCAAGCAAGTGAGGAACGGCTCAGGAGTTTTGTAAAAGCGAATATAGTTGGCATTCTCTTTGGTGATGTGAATGGTAGCATCACTGAAGCCAATGACGAGTTTTTGCGAATTGTCGGCTATACCCAAGAGGATATCCAAGCAGGTAGATTACGGTGGGCTGATATCACCCCATCTGAATACCACTATTTAGACGAATTGGCTATTGCCGAGGCAACAGCAAAGGGAACCTGTACTCCTTACGAGAAGGAATTTATTCGCAAAGATGGTTCCAGCGTACCAGTTGTAGTTGGCTACTCCCTTTTAGGAGAATCTCGGCACAAATCAGTTGCATTCATTCTGGATATTAGCGATCTCAAACAAGCTAAAAAAGCGCTGAGTCAGAGTCAAGAGCAATTTCAAGCTTTTATGGACAATATTCCCGCCGCCGCATGGATTACAAATGCAGACGGACGTGTACTTTACCTCAGTCCAACTTATTTCAGCACATTCAATGTGTCAATAAATAAAGCGATCAATAAAAACATTTTTGACCTATACCCAGTCCAAATTGCTCAACCTCTCCTAGATAACATTAGAATAGTTGCCGAGACGAATCAGGTTGTTCAAACAATTGAATCTGCTCCACGCACAGATGGCACCCTTGGCGAATTTTTGGTCTATAAGTTTCCCATTGCCGATGCGTCTGGACAACGCCTGGTAGGGGGGGTTGCAATTGACATTACCGAACGCGAACGCGCCCTTCGTGAACGCCAGCTTGCAGAACAAGCCTTACAAGAGCGCAGTGAAAGACTTAAACTGCTCTTGGAAACTACCAGTGATTTGCTTTCAACCGAGCGCCCTTTGGATCTAATGAACAGCTTGTTTAGCAAACTCTCGGCGCAAATGGATTTGCATTGTTACTTTCACTATTTAATCGATACACACGAAAATAAGCAGAAACTTCGGTTAGTAGCTTGGAACGGCATTACTGATGAAGTATTTCAAGCAATTGAATACCTGGAATTTAATCAAGGCATATGCGGACTAGTGGTACAAGAACGCTGTCAAATCGTCGTCAATAATGTGCCACACTCTACCCATCCAAATGCCCACATTCTCCAAACTTTAGGAATCACAGCCTATGCAGGTCAACCGTTAATTGCTCAAGGAAAGCTGCTTGGTGTCCTCTGCTTTGCCAGTCGCACCCGTACCAATTTCACTTCTGGGGAAATAGCTCTATTACAAGCAACCTCCGATCAGGTGGCGGTTGCTCTGGAACGCGCTCAGTTAATGGCTTCGTTACAGCGACGGAAAGAAGAATTAATCCAAGCTAACCGGATCAAAGATGAGTTTTTGGCGGTGCTTTCCCACGAACTTCGCACGCCGCTAAACCCGATCTTGGGATGGTCAAAGTTGCTGCAAACGAAAAAGTATGATGAAGCAACCACTACTCGCGCTCTCGAAACCATTGAGCGCAATGCCAAGCTTCAAACCCAATTAATCGAAGATTTACTGGATGTCTCTCGCATTCTCCAAGGTAAACTGAGTCTGAATATTGCTCCTGTGAATCTAGAAACTGCGATCGCCGCAGCAATAGAAACTGTACGTCTAGCCACTGAAGCCAAATCGATCAATTTGCAATTTACGATTTTAGGCTTTTCTGCGGGACACTACGTGAACGACAAGGCTCAGGAACCATCGAACGATTTTGGATTAGACAATTCTCAAATAAATTTAGAATCTATCGATTTTCATAAGCAATCTAACAATTTAAAATGCCAAACTTCAAATTCTAAATTTTTAGTCACAGGTGATTCCAGTCGCTTGCAGCAAGTTATCTGGAATCTACTTTCCAATGCTATTAAGTTTACACCCCAAGGTGGAGAGATAGAAATCAGTTTAGAGTATGTTGGTTCTCAGGTTCAGTTGCGAGTCAGTGATACAGGTAAGGGAATTAGCCCTGACTTTTTACCATTCGTCTTTGACTACTTTCGACAAGCTGATGGCGCAACTACTAGAAAATTCGGCGGACTGGGCTTAGGATTAGCTATTGTTCGTCACATTGTCGAGCTACATGGTGGCACAGTTAAAGCAGAAAGTTTGGGTGAAGAACAGGGAGCGACCTTTACAGTCATGCTACCGCTAATCCAGGTCGATCTAAATAGCCATCAGATTACCTCTCAAGCTGATGATTTGCCCGATTTCAATGGGTTGAAAGTTCTGCTTGTAGATGATGAGCGGGATACGCGAGAGTTAATTGCTTTCATTTTGAAGCAATCTGGTGCGGTAGTAACCCAGGCTGCATCTGCGATCGAAGCACTACGAATTATGCCTCAGCTTCAGCCAAATCTGCTGTTAAGCGACATTGGAATGCCAGAAGTAGACGGCTATATGCTGATACGTCAAATTAGAGCTATGTCACCAGAACTTGGAGGAAAAATTCCTGCGATCGCCCTTACAGCTTATGCTGGTGAGGTTAATTATCAACAGGCAATTGCCGCCGGATTTGGGCAGCATATCACCAAACCAGTGGAGCCAGCTAAATTACTTCGAGCGATCGCTAACCTAATTTATAGTTGTAGCAATTGTTAATTTAGAGACTTAATTAACTTTACAACTCGTTCCTTAACTTCATCTCGAACACGGCGAAAAGTTTCAATTGATTGCCCAGCTGGATTCTCAAAAATCTGATATACGCTGTTCCTCTTGCCAACACAACAGCCAAATCCTGTATTGTTTTTACTCGCCCTATCTTCAGTAAATACAAGGCTTGAATACCTTCTTTTCCTAATGCTGTTTTTTGTTTTCTCAGCAGATCATGCAATTTCTCTGCTGACTCAAATATTTCTACTTTGGTGACTCCAGCCATTTTCGCTCGTTCATATTTATTCCTTAATTATGTCTATGCATTTTTTTCGTGAATTGGTATTAGTTATATCCCTCTTCTGTCACTTTCCGAGATAAGCAAGTAGTTCAGGAGCGAAATCATCCAGAAGCATAAGAGGGTTTAAATTGATTCATTGCAGCAATTAAATGATTGAATCCCAGTCACAACTGTGAATTAGGGAAAATACTTAACCAGGGATAAATTAACCAAAATAGTAAAAGTGGTTGGATAATGAGACGCAGATTATTTAAAGTATTCTTCCATCCGGATTCATGATTCCATTGCGGATGATGAGAAAAATCAACATCACTATTTTCTTGTGCTTCAGTCTCAAGTTGACGAGACTGATTGAAGCTTAAGAAGACTGGAGAATTTAAACTAATCATCGTATAAACACAAAAAATAATTTCCCACCATCTCTCAATATGTTGGAAATCAGTGAAACGGTAATCTGTCCAGCCTAGTTCCTGTTTACACTGTCGAAACCCATATTCTACCCAGGTTCTTAATCCATATAAGTCACCTAAAATTTTCTTGAGATTACCTTGCAGATTCGTCATCACGAAGGAGGTAGAATTTTCCGGCATGGTTTCTGGAGCAGTAGTTATTTCCCAGTAAGTTACGACTCTTTTTTTACCATAAATTATTTCCCTAATATATCTTATCTCTGATTTTTGATTGCTAAATGTTCTCTCTTTCTTTACATCAATTATTTGCCCTAACCCTTTCTCCTACTGGTAGCCAGACTCCATGATTACTTCTAATTGATACCACATAACCTAAGTTATATTCAGCAACTTTTCTAATAAATTGGCTACTTTCACCATATAAACTATCAGCCAATACTAATTCAATCTTGAACCCTGATTCTCTTAATTCTGTAATGATCTCTGATGCTAACTCTATTTTAGTTTTATATTTATCTGACTCCTTTAATGTTCCTTTTGGTTTAAATACTTTGACGATTAATGGAAAAGTTATATTAGCACAAACTCCATAAGCATTGACTGAAACTATTCCATTATCTATTTTTCCTACGCTTCCTAAATATTGTCTAGCTACATAATCAGTCTTTTTACCTTTTTTCCTATCTCCTGTTTCATCTATTACTAATGTAATTGCCCGACCATCTAATTGTTTCTTTAACTTATTTAATCTTCGTTGTTTTAATTTATTTACTGACCAATCTGAAGAAAGCTAAAAAATGGTGTAGTAACTGTGCCGAATTTATGCTCACTACCTTTGCTATCTCTGGTAACGATTTTCGTTTTATCGTTGATATTATCCCCATGTGTAAATATTTGAAGCACTCATAATTCCTTACTTCTTTAAATAAGTCTTTATACTCTGCACAATATTCATCTACGATCGCAACTGTTGGGTGAGCATCTCTCGCCAAATGTTTTAGGATTTGTAATTCTACATCCATTGCCCTGCTTACCTTCCAGAGTTTTTTCTTTTGATTCTTTTATTCAGAATACCCGGAAAGTGACAGAAGAGGGATAACTCACTAAAAGCCTTACCACAAGAAGGAAGGTTTCAAGGATTTTTAAGCGGTTTTTGAGCTTATTACAACAAGTCTAATAAACAAAAAGCCCCAAGCTATGATGTGAGCTAGGGGCTTTTATTTTGAATTATAAAACCTGGCATCGAGCTATTTTTGCGTAGGGCAACCCCTAAACTATCGTGGCCGCAGCAGCGTTTCACCTCTGAGTTCGGGAAGGGTTCAGTGTGGTTCCACCGCGCAATAGACACCAGGAAAACCTGTCGATTTTGGATTTTGGATTTTGGATTTGAGATTGGATATATCAATCCAAAATCTCAAATTCACAAAACCCTGAAGACTGCAAGTAACGCGAATTAATTTAGTTGACCAAAGTTATTGTGAGGTCAAGCCCTCGGTCTGTTAGCACGGCTCGGCTACATACATTACTGTACTTCCACCTACCGCCTATTAACCTGTGTTCTTCAGGTGACCTTACCCACTTATAGTGGTGAGAGCACTCATCTTGAGGTGGGCTTCCCACTTAGATGCTTTCAGCGGTTATCCGCTCCGCACTTGGCTACCCAGCGTTTACCGTTGGCACGATAACTGGTACACCAGCGGTGCGTTCCTCCCGGTCCTCTCGTACTAAGGAGGACTCCTCTCAATGCTCTTACGCCTGCACCGGATATGGACCGAACTGTCTCACGACGTTCTGAACCCAGCTCACGTACCGCTTTAATGGGCGAACAGCCCAACCCTTGGGACGTACTTCCGCCCCAGGTTGCGATGAGCCGACATCGAGGTGCCAAACCTCCCCGTCGATGTGGACTCTTGGGGGAG
>NZ_JABXKL010000055.1 GCF_017114995.1 Nostoc sp. NMS9
CTCCTCAATGTGATTCAGTATGTCACTCATATTTTCGTGTTAAAAAACTTCTCATGATGTTCTTTTATCACAAAATATACTATTTTGGAGATGTCTTTTACAAAAACCTTCTTTCATCATCCAGAAGAACTCAGAGCAGAGGTTGAAGAAGCGGGTTTACATTCTGAAAAGATTTTAGCGATTGAAGGGCCAGGCTGGTTATTACAAAACTTTCAGGAACACTGGAATGATGTAGGCCGCCGCGATCGCCTTTTAGAAGCGATTCGTTGGTTAGAAACCGAACCCTCTATATTGGGGATGAGCGCTCACATCATGGCTGTTGCCCGTAAATAGGCGCTAAAGTAGAGCGATCGCCACTAACTAAAAGCGCTTGTTGTTTTGCCAGTACTTGTTTGCGTAACAAGAGTAATTGTCTATCTTTAATGCCTTCTGCGATTAATCCCTCAACTGTTTTCATCAGATAATCAGCGCAGGAACCCAATTTTCCCGATGCGGTAGCAATGCTATTAATAGTAGTTGTTAATGGTATCTGATGAGCGTACCTGGGATGTTGGCGATTAGCAACAAAAGCGATCGCTGGGAATTCCTGCGTACCGTCAAATACCTTCACCCAACGAGCAATGTAGACACCAGCTAACATCTCTCGTCGCCAAATCAGCAGTAATTCAGATGAGACATCAGCAGCAACAATCCGATAAATAACGCCACGACAGCTACCACCCCGATCGAGTCCTAAGAGTAATCCCGGATTATCTGGAGTACCGCGACCAAGGATCATCCATGTACAGAAGCGCCGATGCCAACCATAAACGATCCCAGCACGGCGCTCGACGTATGTGATTAAGGGATTCCAAATCAGTGAACCGTAGGCAAATATCCAGATATCAGAATTTGGTGGCTGTTGTTGTAGTGTTGTATCAAGCGATCGCTGTAACTCATCTTCACTCAGGGTAGTTAACTTGATTCCAGAGTGTGATGCTTCTAATAGTCTCGTCTGTACGTTTCCGGCTTCGAGGTCGCTACGACTGAGTGACATAATGCAGATTATTTCTTTTTCTGTAAATCTTCACTAATTCACTCTAACTTTAAGATACTTTAATTATCAACGAACAGCTTTCAAGGTATTGTAAAGTAGCTTGTAGCGGTTAAACCCTGCTTCATACAAAGGATTTGCCTGCGGCTGTACTACATTACTATCCTGCGGTAAAATCTTGAGTGCAGTTTCTAAATTGGGGTAAACACCAATCCCCACCATTGCCAAAATAGCTGCTCCGTAAGCCGCTCCTTCTTCGGCTTTGAGAGCAATGAGTTTTGTTTGCAAAACATCTGCCAGAATTTGTAACCAGATGTGAGAACGTGCGCCTCCACCCGTTGCTAAGAGTTGATTGAGGGGAGCGATCGCACTAATTACCTCCAATGCTGACCGCAAGCTAAATGCAACTCCCTCCAGCACAGCACGAGTTATATCTGCTTGTGTATGAGCTAATGACAAATTCACGAAAGCACCACGAGTATCTGGATCGAGGTGGGGACTGCGTTCTCCTGCGAGGTGGGGTAGAAATAGAACACCACGCGCTCCGGGCTGCGATCGCTCTGCCATATCCATCAAATCGGTGTAGGATATATGCGGTGCAAATGTATCTCGATACCAACGTAGAGAACCACCTGCCGCCAGCGTCACTCCCAGCAGATGATAGCCACCATCTACATGACAGAACAAATGTATCCGACCTTCGGGATCGGGAATTGGGCGAGCGCACGGTGCAAAGATCACTCCTGATGTGCCAATACTCAAACTACCCCGGCTCAGGTTGCTGGATGAGATGCCCAAACCGATGGCTGCTGCGGCATTATCACCTCCACCTGCGACCACAGGTAATCCCACAGGTAATCCCACACGGGCGGCTATTTCTGATTTTAGCCGTCCAGCGATCGCAGTAGATTCGATGACTGGAGGGAACAACGCTGGATTGATATCCAGAGTATGGAGAATATCTGTATCCCATTGCCGATTCGCCAGATTTAAACAGCCGACACCAGAGGCATCAGATGGTTCCGTTACTGCTTCGCCTGTTAGCACATATCCCAGATAATCTTTGGGCAAAAGAATCTGCCACAACCGAGTGTATGCTTGTGGTTCTTCAGTCCGCAACCATAAAAGCTTCGGCAGTTGAAATCCTGTAATTGCCGGATTTCCAGTCCGCTTAATCAACTCCTGCCGGGGAATAGCGGCTTCAATCTCAACAACAGCTTTACCTGTGCGCTGGTCATTCCACAAAATTGCCGGTCTAATCGCTTTGCCTTGGGCGTCGAGAGGAACCATACCATGCATTTGTCCAGATAAACCGAGGGCAATCGGCTGATATCCGTTTAACTGTTGAGTAACATCGAAGAGAGCATCCAAATTGGCTTCGACCCAATCCGATGAGTTCTGTTCCGTCCAACCGGGTTGTGGAGTTAACAGAGGATAGCTTCTAGTTGACTGAGCGATAATTTGCCCTTGCAGATCAACTGCGATCGCTCGTACTCCTCCTGTACCCAAATCTAAGCCAATTACGATGTCAGTCAAGTCGCTTCGCTCCAATTAAAAATTAAAAATTATTAATTAAAAATTGAATAAACAAATCTGGCTCTTGCGTTGGTTTTATGGTATGGCATTAAACTGGTTAAATTTTGACTAATGTTTCTTTAGCTCCAAACTCATACAATCTGTGTAAATGGTTCGTAACTGCATCGACAAAATGTGATGACTGCGATAAATCGCCAAAAATCTCAGTTAGGTTAAGCAATGGTTTGGCATCAGAGCCGCTGGAATGAGCTAGTTGAGTCAGAGTACCTGCTATTGGGTCATCAATGGGAATGGTGTTACCTTGGTCATCCTGTCCGTTGAGGTAACGGAACCAAGCAGCAACCGTTAGGCTCATGTAGTCAATAGCTCCTCCTTGATGCAGCGCGTCACAGACTGAGCCGAGAACAAATTTTGGCATTTTGGCGGAGCTATTCAGGCAAAGACGCGGGAGTTGATCTCGAATCTTGGGATTGGCAAAGCGTTCAATTAAGGTCTTTTTGTAATTATCTAAATCAATCCCAGGTACAGGTTGGAGTGTAGGTGTAACTTCTGTCATCAAACGATCGACAGCTTGTCGAATCAATGGATCTGCCATGACTTCATGAACGTAGGTGTAACCTGCCAAGGAGCCGAGATAGCCTATTAACAAGTGACTGGCGTTGAGCAGCCGGATTTTCATCATCTCGTAGGGATGAACATCACTAGTCATCTGAACGCCAACTGATTCCCAATCAGGTCTACCTGCGCTGAAATTGTCTTCGACTACCCACTGAAGGAACGGTTCGGCAACGACTGGAAAGGCATCATCGATGTTAAACTGTTCAGCCACCATTTTGATATCTGCTGGGGTGGTGGCGGGGGTAATGCGATCGACCATGCAGTTAGGAAAGGCTACCTGTTCGGCAACCCAATGCCCCAATTCCGGGTTCTGCATTTTGGCAAATGCGGTTAACATTTTGCGGGCAATGTTGCCGTTACCTTGGAGATTGTCGCAGGACAATACGGTAAACGGTGCTATTCCTTGTTGACGGCGACGAACAAGGGCTGCTGTCAAAAAGCCATATACTCCAATTGGTTCATCAGGATGCTGCAAATCGTATTGGATTGTGGGGTGATTGGCATCAAATTCACCGCTACCTTCAATATAGTAGTAGCCTCCTTCGGTAATGGTGAGGGTGACGATGCGGCATTTGGGATCTGCTAAGGTGTCAATCACTGCTTGGCGGTTATCTGGGGCAAAGAGATATTTTGTAATTGCTCCAATCACACGAGCGCGATTCTCCTGGGGAGAGGCTGCGCCAACGCCTGCTGGTGACTTTTCAACTAAGGTATACAAACAATCTTGCAAATTAAGTGCATCCCGCATTCGTTTGTCGAATTCCAGTAGTCCAACCCCACAGATTCCCCATTCACTATTGGGATTTTGATGAAAGTAATTATCCAGGTATAAAGCCTGATGTGCTCGATGAAACCCACCCACACCGATATGGACAATACCGTTTGTGATTTGATGGCGATCGTAATTGGGTACGCGAACGTTATTGCCTAAATGAGACAGAGATGTTTCATTCAGCTTGATTGCTGATCCTGTGCTGATATTGTTTGACATAAAATGTTTGCATTAATGGGTTTAAGTTTTTTCTGACGCAGAGAAGAGTACAACATTTCATTAATTCGTAGCAAATTCTCTGCGTACCTTTGCGCGACGGCAGTCGCTACAACGGGGAACCCCCGCAACGCGCTGCCTCCCCTTTGCGTTTAAATTTCAACCCTCAATTCGCCACGATTTTACGCAAAGCTAGCAACATCTGTAGTTGTGCGTTGGCGTAACACATTTTCTTCCAGCACAACCCACCTAAGTTGAATATCAGGATTAGCTGACTTAAATTTCCGAGAAAGCCCTTGCATCATCACCATATCGCCATTATTAACTGTGGCGATCGTTAGTTTAGTTTTCTCTGCGGCTTGGGAGCGCGGTGAGTAAGCATATAGCAGATGCACCAGCATTACTCCAGCGAGAAATGCTGCTAGTACTTTAGCGAAGCGGCGGATACGCATCGCATAACTCCTTTAAAGTAAAAAACCGAACCGAAATAAATTTTTGATTTTATGCTCTAATTTTGGGCAAAAGCTCAATAATATAAATCATACCAATCTGATTTCCATCACGGCCATTTGCAACAATTCTTTAATAAGAGGTTGAAACTATGACAGCAAAAGCAACTTATCAGTTTGCAGGTAAGACGATCCTAATTACTGGCGGTGCAGGAGATATTGGCAAGGCAACTGCACACCGTTTTGCTGCTAATGGGGCAGGAATAGCCCTGCTAGATTTGAATGAACCGAAGATGGCAGATGTGGCTGAGGAACTAAAAGAGTACAACGTTCCAGTTGGCACGTTTTGCTGTGATGTTACAGCTAGTGATAATGTTGCTAAAGCTTTTACTGGCGCTGTAAAACAGTTTGGGCGGATCGACTATGTATTTAATAATGCAGGTTATCAAGGAGTGTTTGCCAAGACTGAGGAATATCCTGAAGACGATTTTCAAAAGGTGATCGACATTAACGTTGTCGGCGTTTTCCACATTCTCAAGGCAGCTGCACAGCAATTACGCGATGCAGGTGGAGGCGCGATCGTGAACATGGCGAGTTATGCAGGCGTGGTTGGGCCGCCAAATATGTTGGCTTATGCCGCTTCTAAGTTTGCTGTCATTGGTATTACTCAAACGGCAGCGAAAGACTTGGCTGCTTACGGCATTCGGGTAAATGCGCTCTCGCCTGCGTTGATCGGCCCTGGTTTTATGTGGACGCGGCAAACCGAATTGCAAGCAGCAGTAGGATCGCAATACTTTGATGCCGATCCCAAGGTAGTTGAGCAACAGATGATCAATTCCGTGCCAATGCGGCGTTTGGGGAGTTTGTCAGAGGTGGCGAATGGGGTAGCGTTTTTGATGAGCGAAGAGGCAAGCTACATTACTGGCTTTAACTTGGAGGTTACTGGGGGATAATAGAAATTTAAAAATAATTGAGCAAAGATTATTTCTTTGGGCATATAGTCTAAACAATGTAATCATACCTTTGACAGATACATAGCTTTTGCAGGTAGTATATGGGACAATCTTTTTTGGAGCGGCGCGATCGCAAATTAGACTTGGCTGCTCATGCTGCTTGGCTCTATTACATCGCCGGCAATACGCAAGAAGAAATTGCTGCCAAGCTCAATGTGTCCCGGCAAGCTGCACAACGCTTAGTGGCACTGGCAGTCAGTGAAAAATTGATTAAATTTCGACTCGATCATCCCCTGAGTGAATGCATTGCTCTAGCTGAGTCGTTACGCGATCGCTTTGCTCTGTCACTTTGTGAAGTAGTACCAACTGACGCAGGCAGTGGTGATACACTATACGGAATTGGTGTATGTGCTGCCACCCACCTAGAGGCTTACCTGATGGCTAAAACCCCAACCATACTAGCGTTGTCATCAGGTCGCACATTGCGAACAATGGTGGAGCAGATACCCTCAATGAGCCAACCCCAACATAAGATTGTGTCAATTATTGGCAATATGTCCCATTCTGGGCGTGCAGGTCGCCACGAAGTAGTCATGCATTTATCCGATCGCGTCGGTTCCCAAGCTTACCCAGTGCCGACTCCCGTTGTCGCAACTAGCATTGAAGAACGAGAACTCTTGCAGACTCAGCGATCATTTATCGCCGTCAAAACTCTTGCAGAGCAAGCCAAAGTAACCTTTGTCGGAATTAGTCACATTGCCTGGAATGCTCCGTTACATCAAGACGGCTTCATCAATGACGATGAGGTAGCTGAATTGATTGAACTGGGAGCAGTAGGAGAAATTGCAGGTTGGGCTTATAGCGATCGTGGAGTATTGCTGCAAGAGGGGACAAATAGTCGGGTTGCCAGTGTAGCACTCGAACAACCGGCTCATCGACTGATTATTGGTGTAGCAGGCGGTGTGAAAAAGGTAGAGGCGATTTTGGCTGCTCTGCATGGCAAGTTAATTACAGGATTGATTACCGATGAAGCTGCGGTCCAAGCGATTCTTTCTAAGATTTAGTAAATACTAAGTGAGATAATTATGCTAAATGTTGAATGGTGAATTTATCTTTGATTTGTGAAAACCAAAAGTAACTGAAAGCTTTCCATATATAGGTTTCTTTCTTAGTATACTTAGGGTTTGCTGAAAAAGTCTTTTCGTGAGGGCTAAGAGGCAGGAGGCAGGAGGCAGGAGGCAGGAGGGGAGTTACAAACTACCCCTAAATCTCTTTCTTCCGAAAAAGTGATTGATTTTTTGTGATATCAAGTCTTTTTCCTTGCACCTTATTCACCTTTTATCCCACTCAAGGCATTGATTTATCAAGGTTTTATGTTTATTCAGCAAGCCCTACTTAGCAAGATTCAAGTAAGAGCTAACTTTCTCAGTCGAATAATTGCTGTAAGCTGTAAAAATTCACATCTGAGTAGGCACTCACAATTAAATCTGCGCTTGATAAATTCTGCTTATTATGTTTCAATCCAGCAAAGCCAACGCATTTCATACCTGCTTTTTTAGCAGCTTTTATCCCATTTTCTGAGTCTTCAATAACAACGCATTTATTAGGATTAACATTCATCCTTTCAGATGCTAATAAAAAGATATCTGGTTCAGGTTTACCTCATTCAACATCTTGACCAGATATTTTCACACTGAATTTATTTTGCATATTAAAGCACTCTAAAACTGTGTTAACTCTGATTCTAGAAGCTGAAGATACCAGAGCTAAAGGCACTCCAAAATCAAAAAGTTCATCAATCAGTTCTTTAACTCCCTCAATAGGTGCAAGATTGCAGTTATTTTTTAACTCTTCAACAAAATCTGATGTTGCTCTCAATACATACTCTTCTATTGATAGAGATAAATTAAATTCTCTGCTGAGATATGTCCAGAATGTCCGACCATCAGAACCCCTAAATTTGTCTAGGATATTTTCTGTTAACTCAAAGCCAATTTCCCTACAAAACTTGATTAGAAAAATATCACTTAGCGGTTCACTATCCAGCAAAGTACCATCCATATCAAATAATACAGCATCCATAGTTTTGAATATTCATCACTTATTTGCAATTGAGTTAAAGATTTTATACTACCTGTATAAAAAAGGGCACGCTTAACAGGCGTGCCCTTTAGCTTTAGTGTTCTTGTCCCGTTGGTCGGATGAGGATTTCGTTGACATTAACGCGCGGCGGTTGCGTAAGAGCGTAAACGATCGCAGCAGCAATATCTTCGCTTTGCAGAGGTTGAATTGAATTGCGTCGTTCTTGAATCCGTTGTTTGGCCACGGGATCGGTAATTTGGTTGTCAATTTCTGTATCCACCAAACCAGGTTCAATAATGGTGACGCGGATGTTGTCTTTGTGGACTTCTTGGCGCAATGCTTCCGAGAGGGCATTAACACCCCATTTGGTAGCATTGTAAACACCAATGCCCGCCCGCGCTGTCCGGCCGGCCACTGAGGAGATATTAACTATATGCCCCGATTTTTGTGCTTTCAACAAAGGCAAAACGGCATGAGTAGCATATAGGAGTCCTAATACGTTGAGGTCAAACGATCGCCGCCAGTCTGAGCTATTTCCCGCTTCAATAGACATCTCCAAAATAGTATATTTTGTGATAAAAGAACATCATGAGAAGTTTTTTAACACGAAAATATGAGTGACATACTGAATCACATTGAGGAG
>NZ_JABXKL010000034.1 GCF_017114995.1 Nostoc sp. NMS9
GACCAGATGTAGCACTAAAGTTTGTACCATCAGCAAAGTTCAAACTACTCGCCGTGCTAGCCACAAATGAACCGCCGATATTTAAAGAAGCATTGGACCCAAAAACAATGCCGTTAGGATTAATCAGAAATATATTGGCTGTGCGGTTAGCTTTGAGAACGCCATCTATATTAGAAACAGAATTGCCTGTCACCCGACTAATGATATTCTGAATATCCACAGCATTGTTAAAGTAAACTGTGCTACCAGTACTGACAGAAAACTCCCTAAAGCTGTGAAACAAGTTACCACCAGCTTGTGTACCCCCTGTGATCTTGGTGGTGTTACCATCTGATGTGATGATGGAATTATTAGGCAGAGTGCCATCGGTAGTGATTTGGGCAGAAGCACAATTTGCACCCAAAGCGATCGCACCTCCCATCCCAATCCCCAAACACCAACGAATAGTCATCCCAAACATCCCACCCCCTAAGCTTTGTAACAGATGAACTCTTTTTTGAGTTAACCACAATTAGTGTTCGTCAAGTTAATACCTTCACTTCTGGTTCATATTGAAAATGACGAAATGGTGGGTGCAAAGAAATCTGACTTGTTCTATTTAGAATGAAGCGATCGCCGTCATTCGGATTTAGACTCAGACCGCAAGCTGTACTGTGGTGATATCAAAATCGCTATCGGTTGCTTTAAAGAACAAGCTTACTTCTCCTATTTTCAATCTTCTATACTGCTTGGGAGTTAGACTGATATTACCCTATAAAGACGAAACCCTACTGCGATCGCTCTCATTAAAATAGCCGGAAATCTCGAAGATTTGGAAGCTCAAGGCTATTCATTTGGAACAGTGTTCGCACCTTGGATTGAACAGCGTTATCGAGTGGTTACACAAAATCTCTCGTGAATTTTCCCAAAATGGAAATTTTACCCACTGCGATCGCATTCCTCAAACCCATGACCAAGTTCATCCTTGATAGTCTAGGTATTCTGAGACGGACATTAACATCTAAGAAGCACAAAAGTTTGTATCAATCAAGCAATCAGTACACGAATTAATTTTGAATAACCATCATCTCATTCACAAATTATCTCAGCTTTTTATTGCAAGCGTACAGATACACTACCTGCATGGGCTGGCAAACCTTCTGCCTCTGCTAAGGTGACAGCTGCTTTGCCTATTGTCTGTAATGCTTGTTTGTCACATTCTAAAAAAGTAATTCGTTTGAGAAAATCGTAGACACTCAAACCAGAGGCAAAGCGGGCAGAACGGGCAGTTGGCAGTACATGGTTGGGGCCTCCTAAATAATCGCCAATCGCTTCTGGAGTATAGCGTCCTAAAAACACGCTTCCGGCACACTTAATTTGATCGGCAAGCAGTTGCGGGTTATCCACACACAATTCCACATGTTCAGGAGCTAGTTGATTGAGCAGTGGTATACTCTCGGCTAAATCGTTGACCAGAATCACGGCTGCATAATTTTGCCAACTTGCACTGGCAACTTCTCTGGTGGGTAAATCGGCAAGAATTTTCTCAACAGCCTTTATTACTTGTTGTGCGAAGATTTCGGAATCAGTAATTAAGATTGACTGGGCACTAGGATCGTGTTCTGCTTGCGATAGTAAATCCCAGGCAATCCAATCTGGGTTGTTCTGGCTGTCGGCTACCACTAAAATTTCTGAAGGGCCAGCGATGCTATCAATGCCAACAGTGCCAAAGACTTGACGCTTGGCTTCAGCAACATAAGCATTACCAGGGCCAACAATTTTATCTACTGGGGCAATGCTTTCTGTACCATAAGCTAATGCTGCGATCGCTTGTGCCCCACCAATGCCATATATTTCTGTAACACCAGCAACTTGAGCAGCAGCCAATACGGCGGAATTAATCTCACCACCAGGCATCGGTACTGTCATGACAATTCTTTCAACACCAGCAATTTTAGCTGGTAAGGCATTCATCAACAAAGAACTCGGATAGCTAGCCCGTCCCCCTGGTACATAAATTCCCACTTGCGACAGCGCTACCCAATTCAATCCCAGTTTTACCCCGACTGTATCGGTGTAGCCAATATCTTGTGGTAGTTGTTTTTCATGGAAAGCCACAATCCTAAGAGCAGCAAATTCCAGCGCAGCCAAGACATCGGCAGGACATTGTGCCGCGTGTTCGGCAATAAAGGTTTCGCTTAGATGCAAAGACTGGAGATTGTTGCGATCGAAGCGGCTAGTATAGTCCTTGACTGCGGCATCACCACGCACTTTCACATCAGCTAGAATCTCGCGTACTGTCCCACTAACATCAACTGTAACTTCCCGGCGATCGCTTACAAGAGTTTGGAATTTGACAGAAAAATCTTTGTCGGTAGTTTGAAGTAGCTGCATGGACAGTACCTTAAAAGCAGTGAGGTCAATAATCAGTTTAACTCCTGATTAACTTGCTAGATATGACTGTGGCTTATATCCATCACTCTTTTTCAGATGTAAGCTAAAAGCACAAAAGATTATGAGTTGAATGGCACTAAGTTAAGATACAGCCCTTGCCCCAACTGCTTCCCAGCCTCCAGGCTGGGAAACCATTCTCGGAGGCTCCGCCTCCTCTTTCTGGACAAGAGGCAGAGCCTCTCGGAACTCGTTCCCAGCCTCCAGGCTGGGAACGAGGATACAATAAGTCTTTGGGCTTTTCTTAGTGCCATTCGATTATCAGTTAACATCCTATGCAGCAGTCCACAAGAGGCAATTACCAGGATCTTTGGCGGCAGCTTGTTACTTTGGCTGCAATCTTTGGTGCTTTTGTTATCAATGTAGTATCGAACATTTTTCCGCTCAATGGACTTAGCATCGGGGAAATTTCCAATACTTTGTTTAAAAATGTCCTGATTATCCCTGCCAATTACGCCTTTGCTATCTGGGGACTAATTTACCTTGGGTTGTTTGCTTTTGGGGTATACCAAGCTCTACCTAACCAACGACATGAGCCTGATTTACGTAAGACAGGTTATCTGTTGGTGATTGCCTGTGTTGCTCAAAGTATCTGGGTGTATCTGTTTTTGTCTCGGTTTTTTGCTCTTTCTGTCATTGCAATGCTCTTGATTCTGTTGCCCCTGATTGCTGTCTATGTGCAGTTAGAAATTGGCAAATCGCGTGTACCTCGGCTGAAAAAATGGTGTATTCACTTTCCAATTAGCATTTATCTAGGCTGGATTAGCGTGGCGACTATTGTCAATGTAGCGTGTGCCTTGTATTTTCACAGGTGGAACGGTTGGGGGATTTCTGCTGTAATCTGGACTCTGATCCTGGTATTGATAGCAACAGCAGTTGCAGCAGTTATTGTCATCCAGCTTCGAGACATCGCCTATACAGGAGTAACACTCTGGGCATTGGTGGCGATCGCACTCAAGCATTTTGATAACTCAATGCTCAGAAATACCGTATTGGTTTTGGCAATTGTCCTAGTTTTAACCGCTACGATTAACAGCTTACGCACCCAACAAGAACATATTTAAGTGTGATTACATACCCGCCCAGCGTCGGTCAAGAGAGAACTTTTAGCAAGCGTTCGTTAAGCACGCACAATAATGGTCGGTTGTTACACACACCAGTCTGATTGTTATTAGCCAGAATAGATAGTTAGAGCCGTAATCGTCTGAGAAGACCAAAATTTATAGAAATGAAAAATATTATCTCGATTGCTTGGAATAACTGGTTAAAACGGCATAAAGAATCTGTTTTACTATTTGACTCAATTGCTGCCGCTAATGAGATTGCCCTAATGCTTAACGGTCAATGGGATGGCTGCAATGGTGTAATTGTGGCTTCTAGTGATGAGGTAGCTGTTGACACTGCTGCCAAACTATTACAAGCGACATGGTGTTATCAAGGCGCATCAAAAGCTGTTTTAGACAGAGTAACAACGAATGAAATTTTACGCCGTTATGCAATCGGAGAAAGAAATTTTGTTAATGCTAATTTGAGGTGTGCAGTACTTGCATCAGTGAAGCTGAGTGAAATTAATCTAAGTTATGCCTCCTTGAGTTGGGCGGACTTAAGTCAAGCCAATTTAAGTAAAGCTGATTTAACAGCAGCAGACCTCAGTCAAGCTAATTTAAGTGGAGCCGACTTGAGTAAAGCATACTTGATGAGGGCAAACCTAAGCAAGGCAGACCTGCAACAAGCCTCACTTCAGGGGGCTAACCTAAGTAGTGCTAACTTAAGTGAAGTCAACCTCACTGGTGCAGATTTAACAGGAGCTAATCTGTCACTAGCAGACCTAAGAGGAGCAAATTTTCACTTGTGTAATTTGAGTGGGGCTAACCTAACAAATGCCAAATTAATTGAAAGTGACTTGGCTTTTGCTCAACAATGATCGCCAAACTCCAGTATTACCTCTAGTCAGTTCCACCCCAAGTCCAAGTAGGATTGCCATTCTTTAAACGATTTTTTAGCACTACTAGGGGATAATTATTAGCATCAGAACCGCCAGCCAAATCTAAGATGAAGTAAACTTTACCTTTAACAAAATGCATCCGTAAATAATTAATCTTTCCAGAGTAGTCTTGTCCATCAACCTTAGTCATTCCAGCAGAAGCAAAGCATTTAGCATATTTTGGCTTGAGTGTCCCAACCCATGTAACACTAAAACTATTACTGGCTTGAACAGAGATGTTACTGGCATAGGCACTCAGGTTAATAGAGCCATCTGTTGCAAAACTGCCTTCTTGATAAGGATGGGGTTTTTCAGTGACAATCACCTTGTCTGGACAGCTTTGTTTTTGCTCGTTTTCACTATAAACTTTTAGCTCAATGTTTTGTGATTGATTTTGTGCTTGGACGCACCAGTTGGACAACAGAGGTACTAAACCAATACTTGTGCCTATAATCAAAATCAAAGGTCTAAATGAAATTATACTCATATCCGAACAAATACTAAATTGAATATAGTATTAGATTTTAATAATTAATTGGGGAAATTCAAGTCAGGGTAATTACTAAAAAAGGGAAAAGGGAAATGTTGAAGAAGAAACTTTTCCCCACAATCCCAAGAAGTCGATTTTTACTAACCCAAGCAAGATCGGACTCGCAAGTTTTGATCGGACCTTAATCCCCCCGATATATTGGGGGGAAATAAGAAAATCCGGTTCCCTCCCCAATATATCGGGGAGGGTTAGGGTGGGGTAAAACCCAGATTTATCAGCTACTTCCGACTTGTGTGTACACTGTAGCCATTTACAAACATCGAACAGCGTCTTTATCAAGCAACAGCCCCTTGTTTAGGCTGACGTACCGGACGCTTGCGATCGCTTCGACGAACGCCCCCTGCCATTTTGTACTCATCGCTATTCTTGCCATACTTTGCAGCTACACTGAGTAACATGTGTTCTATTAGTTCCATCAGCGACTTTTCGGCAACTTCTAAGGCTCCCTGAGTCAGATCCACGGTGGAGAGGCTTGAGTTATAAGCTTCCAACTTGTCTTGCGTTGTTTTGATGACAGCTGCAAAGGAGTCAATTGTTACCCCATTGCCTAAGTCTAAGGTGGGACTGATCGATTTCAAAGCCGCAATCCGACGCTGTGCTTTATCAATTACTTTAGACCCGCGTTTTGGACGTGACATAAATCACTTTCCTATTATTAATAATGCGCCAGGATAAAAACTGACTTCTACCCTGAACTATACAGCACTAGGATAGACAGAATTCGGGTTACTTGACACCCGCATTATTCAGTATAAATTAATTTATTTATTACAAATATATTGAATGGCTTTATGTAAATTATCTGAGGTTACCCGAATTCAATCAACGACTGCCCGAATTCAGTAAACGACTACCCGAATTCAATAAACGACTACCCGAATTCAGTAAACGACTACCCGAATTCAGTAAACGACTACCCGAATTCAGTAAACAACTACCCGAATTCAGTAAACAACTGTCCAAATTTAATATAAGAACTTAGCAAACTTGCTTTTATAGCGCTTCTCGTTTGGATGCAATACACTCTAACCTCACTTCAATTCCTCTCTCCTTTGAGGCTACGGTGTACACACAAGCTTGAAATAGCTGACTAACTAAGGTTTTACCCCACCCTAACCCTCCCCTTGTCAAGGCTACGGTGTACACACAAGCTTGAGATAGCTGACTAACCAAGGTTTTACCCCACCCTAACCCTCCCCTTATAAAGGGGAGGGAACTAGATTTCTTGTTTCCCCCCTTAATAAGGGGGGATTAAGGGGGGTAATTCGACTTGTGTGTATACCGTAGCCTAAAAGGAGAGAGGCTTTGAATCTTACTCCCCTTCCCTTTTAGGCTTTTCATAGGGTGAATCTTTGATAAATATTACTGTTCCTAATTGTTAATGTATAAAGTATGCCGAAAACGTCAATTTCGGTAAGTATTTTGTGCCCGAAAACAGCACTAAATTCAAGGTTGAGAACTGAAATTACTGAAAAAATGAAATCAGGTAGGTAAAAATTATGGCAAATATCATTGGAACCAGCGGCTACGACTTACTACAGGGTGGTACTGGGAATGATACTCTCATTGGTGGTATTGGGAATGATTCTTTAACTGGTGGCGGTGGCAAGGATAAATTTGTTTACAACTTAGGCGACGGCACTGATACAATCACTGATTTCGGTGGCATAGGTAAAGGAACTAACCCGACAGCAGCGGTTATTGCTGAAGTGGATACCATCAAATTCCAGGGTACAGGATTAACTGCTCAAAATTTACTGCTGACCCAGAATGACAACGATCTAGAAATCACCTTTGAAGGGAATGCTAATACCATAGTTATCTTGCAAAACTTCAAACTAGAAAACTTGGAGAATCTGAAAGCTTCTGGAGCAAAACCAGCTCTTGGTAATATCCTGTTTGACGGGCAAAATAGTATCACTGACAGCTTTAATGTCTTCGATTCCAACTCTACTGATACTAGCCTGGGCATCAAGAACACAGTAACTTTTCTCAATGACCTCAACAATAATATTACGGGTTTAGAGGACTCAAATGATGTAGTTAATGGTCAAGGCGGTAATGACAAAATCGATGGCTTGAGTGGAAACGATTTGCTGCGAGGTGGTGCGGGTGATGATACGCTCATTGGTGGTACGGGTGATGATACCCTCATTGGTGGTACGGGAAATGACTCCCTTGTTGGCAATAATCTGCTTTCTGGAGGCTATGGCAATGATAATCTCTCCATCTCTGGCTACGAGAGCTTTAGCTACCCAGACTACGAATACAACTCTCGCTCGTCTGGTAAAAACACCCTCAACGGTGGCGCTGGTGACGATAACTTGAGTGCTAGCGGTTCAACAGGCAATAATTTGCTCTCTGGGGACGATGGCAATGATAATCTCTCCATCTCTGGTTACTACGAAGGAGGTAACTACCAAGACTACGACTCTCGCTCGTCTGGTAAGAACACGCTCAACGGCGGTGCAGGTAAGGATACTTTGAGTGCTGGCGGTTCAACAGGCGATAATTTGCTCTCTGGGGGTGATGGCAATGATTATCTCTCCATCTCTGGCTACTACAGCTATACTCCCAGCGACCCGTACTCACCCCGCGACGTCTCTATCACATACGAGTCTCGGTCCATAAGTAATAACACCCTTAACGGTGGCACTGGGGACGATAACTTGAATGCTAGTAATTCAAAAGGTAATAACTTACTGGATGGTGGTGCTGGCAATGATTATATCTCCGCCTCTAGCGCCTTTGGTAAAAACACAATCTATGGTGGGAGTGGGAATGATATTCTTATAGGTGGTTTTGGTAATGACACCCTCTATGGAGGAACTGGTACTGATACCTTTGTTTTCAATAGTTACAGTCAAGGTGTTGACAGTATTTATGACTTCAACGCGACTAATGAACTAATTCAGGTATCGGCTGCTGGCTTTGGCGGCGGGTTATCATCAGGTTCACTTAAGACAAGTCAGTTTACCCTCGGAACATCTGCAACAACAAGCAATCAACGATTTATCTATGACAATGTTACAGGTGGACTGTTCTTTGACCTTGATGGCAGTGCGTCTGGGTTTACTCAGGTAAAATTTGCACAACTATCTACTGGATTGTCAGTCAGCGTAAACAATTTTGTGGTTGTTTGATCGGAATTAGCGCTCTTTGATCGCCAAGTGGTAGGGTTTGCGAGGTGCTATTTTTAGCGTCTCGCATTCGATTATTGAATGCAAGCCATTTTGTTAAGCGATAGCTATTCTTGCAGAGATAAGCTGTTAAGTACTTAATTTACACATTGAGACCGCAGGGGAGCAGAGGAGCA
>NZ_JABXKL010000084.1 GCF_017114995.1 Nostoc sp. NMS9
TAAAGTGAGATAGACTGTCTGGATGTTGTTTGGTGCTTTGAGGACGTGGAACTTTTAGCTTGGCACCAAGTTGATATCTCATACCAATTCTGTATGAAGATGCGCTAAACCATATTTAAGTACAAGAAAGAAAAACGAACCGCAAAGGACGCAAAGGACACAAAGAAAGAAAGAAGAAGTTAAGAGGGTTTGCCGCAGCCTCACAAAGAAATGGTATTAGTCAAAGCATTTTTTAAAAGTGCGATCGCTGCCTGTAATCTTCCTTCACTTTCAGCTTGTTGCACCTTTTGAAAAGCTGCATCATAAATTTCTTCTTGTTGGACTTGAGCAACACTTACTGCGATCGCCTGTTGTAGAGATTCAGTAGAATAAAGCTTTTCAGCCTCTCGATAAACTGCGATCGCATTTTTATAAAACCGATTTGCTGCCTGAGACTGTGCTTGTGTCACTAAATTTAAAAACTGCTGTCGCCGTTGCAGTTCTTCTTGGTACTGCTTGATTACCCGTGATATACGATCATCGTGGAGAATTTTGGTACAGCGCTGATAAATGGCGATCGCACTTGCAAGTGCTTGCGTTTCTAAAGGGTCGCCCGTATCTTGCTTGAGAAGGGTTTTGGCGTTAGCAGCTAGTTTATCGACTTCTGCTACTTGATAGCGCCACTGCTTTAGTTGCTGAGTAAGATTGTCTAACAGCCTACCTAGTAGCAATTGACAAATCAAACGCTCCCAAAAACCTGGTTTTCTTGACCAGACAGCGAGAGCTTTTTCTGCAATCATTACCGCTTCTCGCAAGTGCTTGTTTTGGGCTAATTGTGCTGCTTTTTGGCTGGCTTCTTTAGTCAGTGGCGCTTGTTTTCAGGCATCAACAATGCCCACTCCCAGTAAAGTTTTAGTTAAGGCATTCAAATCATCAAGGATGCTCATTAAGCGCCCTCCTTGCAGTTGGGGATTTTTAACACATCCCCTACGTCTATATCATCTTCCCGTCCTTTGAGTTGGGGGTTGGCTTTAACCATTACTTGCCAAGAGGTTCCCTGACCACAAAATTTTTGGGTGATCGCGCTGAGGTAATCTCCCGATTTAACAGTATAAGTAATTAGTTTTGGGGGTTCCTTAGCTGTCACAGGGGCATGATTAACTGGTAGTTTTAGGCGATCGCTAATAACTGGATTGGGAGAAGAGACAGTTAATGTGTGTAACTGTGGTTGTAGGAATATAAAACTGCCCATTGCTCCCAACCCAATGCCGATAATCAGCAGCACTAAAGCAACTCCTAGTTGCCATTTGGTAATTTTCACTTGTCGCACAGGATTTTCCACCTGCGGTAATTCTTTAAGCATCCGAATTACAGAAAGGTCAGTGTCGCAGTTAGGACAAGTGTCACCTTCAATTTCTTGGTAATCACACACAGGACAGTTCAGTTTCATCTTCATCGCGTTATTCCTGTGACAATGCTGTTGCTAGGTAACTCCTTATTTAGCCAACGCTGGATGTCTGGTTGCAATTCACTCCACAAGCGATTGGCTTCGTTTCCATCATCACTTTCCATAGCCCCAAGCATCCGAAAAAGTTTGTCAGACATGGCATTTGCTTCGGTCGGTGCAACTGCACAAGCTTGACGGATTGCTAAAAGACAAGCTTGAATAAGCTTGACCTCATCAGGTAGATTGTCAAGTTCTCGTCTTGCATCTTCACTCTGAGATTCCATCTTGGAGAGGTTATTGGTGTTGATGGCATCTTGCAATTCTTGACTCAGTTTTTGCAATCGTTCCTGCTGTGGTTGAGGAATTATCGATCCACAGTATTTAACTACGCGATCGCATTCATTCATTAGGTACTCGGCTTTTAGGCTTTCCTTAGACATGGATACCTAGAATTTTTTCAAGTTTGCACCAGCGCGATCGCGTAAATCCCTGCGTTCCTCTCCAGTCTTCGGATCGATGATTTGGTTACTTAACTGCACCACTGGCAGGGCTAACTTCAGCACTTCTTCTACGCCGATATGAGTTAGGTTTTGGTCGTTGAGTTCTGCGATCGTTTCCTCTAATTCCTTATATATTTTCTCATCTGATCGCCCCCGCGAAAAGGTGAAACTCACTCTCTCTGAAGGGTCATTTTCTAATGTGGCAGTCATCCCTAGAACGCCGGATTTCTCATCTAATTCCAAGTTGACTAAAACTTCTGTCCCTCTTGGATAAGCATGATTTAACCCCAACCAGATATCGCCAATACTTTCATTTCCGCCCACCCCATCCAAATCTTCTCTTACTTGATCGGGATTAAAAAATTGAAAATGAATCAACCGTTGTCCATCAGCAGCAGTTTTAAAAGTGTGGGATGTCTTCACTGGTAAAATATCACCCCGCTTAATTACTTGCTCTCTGCCATCCACCAGCTTGATAAAATAATCGCGCGATACTGTAGTTACTTTGTCTGTTTGTCCAGCCGCGACAATTGCTGCACCCTCAGCCACCGCATACATCGGGCGAGGATGCACTACTACTTTATCGCGGGAGCAATTCTAAGGGAGTGATTCCAGCTTTGAGTGCAGCTGTACGGGTAGCATGACGTTGTTTGTCGTTGAAGTAAGCGGGGATGGTAATAACTGCTTGGTCTATGACTTCGCCTGTTTTACCAATTCCTTGGCGATAAGCTTGGGCATTTTGCACAACTTTTTTGAGAATTTCAGCAGAAATATCCTCTGGCTGGTATTCTTTGCCTCCTAGCCACACTGCAATACTGTTGTCTGTACCCTGACTCGGTTGAGCAATTTTGTAACCAAATTCTGACTTTTGTTTCTGTACGGCTGGATCGCCAAAACCTCTTCCTATTAGGCGCTTGATGGAAACAACCACGTTTTCAGGATTAGCCCTGAGTTGGTTATAAGCTTGATCTCCTACCAAAAATTTATTTTGCTCACAAGCAACGACCGATCGCGTCAGTTTCCTATCTGGAGGCGTATTATCATTAGCTGTCACCACTTCCACTTCTGCTAACTTAAAAGCAGCGACAGAATTCGTCGTTCCTAGATCAATGCCAATTGCCTTGCCCATTACTGATCGCTACCTGGGTATTGTGTAAATTATTTCTGATGTATTTGAAACTCACTGCTACATCGAACCTAAATTTCTAAGCCAGCAGCCAGTACCTATGCAAAGATTACAAATAAAAATAGCAAATGCTACAGGAAATCTACGTAAATATCATGGGGCAAAAAAAGGCAGAAGGTTAAAAATTATTTTACCTTCTGCACTTGAGCTTTTGTGAAAATCTCAGGAATTATTGAGTTGGAAGAAAACGCCACCTTTAAGCGATCGCGTGTCAGTCCCATAACTACTAACTGTGAGCGATCGCAGGTTGTTAAAAAATGGTTTACCTAAGACTTCTACTAGTTTGAGAATCGGTACTTGACGCTTTAACAAATTCTGGCTTTTTGTCCAGTCAAGATATATATAACCTTGGTTTGGTAGGGGAATTGCAGCGATACTATCTTTGAAATTGGGATTGTCAATTATGGAATTATCTTTGGTTGTGAGAATTTCATCCATCGTCTCCAAGTCAGACGCGAAAATTTCGTAATTTCCTAAAGTTGTATGCAATCCCCGCACTTTTGTTTCAATGCTGAAAGATGCTCCTTCTTTGACATCACTTTTTTTTGTAGCTGTGGTTAACTCTGTCCAAGCGGAGATTTTTTGCTTGTCTATATTCAGGGTATTGATGCTGAGTCCGTTAGATGAAGTGATCGCATCTAATCGAGCAACGCCTTGTTCTACACCTTCGGATTTTTCCACCACAAAAATCCAATGTGGGGTTGTTTGCTCTTTATCAGGTAACAATGCTATGGCATATTCTCCTTGTACCCAACTGAAAATATCCTTTGGTAAATTTATACCCCAGCGTTTTTGAACATCCGCCAAAGGTTTTGCTAACCGAGAAACCACATCTTCCCCAGAACCATATATAGTTGCTGTTGCTTGTCTCCAGAGCTTGGCTAAATCACTGTCACCCAAATTACTCAAATTCGAGCCGGAAATTGCTAAACCTGCGGATGCTGGAACATACTGTAATGCTCCCACAGGTTTAGATAACGGTGCAGATGGAGGGACAATTTCCGATGAAGTCAAAAAGGTGGTTTCTGCCAGTAATCCTTTGGGATTCAATACTAAGGATATGATTTGGCTGTTATAAAGTTGTTCTGGTAACTCTAACCCTTGCCATTTTGCCACGATGGGAAGATTCAAGAACGCTACAGCTAAACCTCCTTTGATCTGCTCTTTGATGGCTTTTTGGTATTCTGGGGAGCTAGTCAAATTCAGATCGGGCGCTTGGACGTTATTGATAGCATCTCGTAGTACTTTCGGATCATTGGCAAATAAGACAAACCCTTCACCGACAACAGCACCAGCAAGCAAGTCTTGTTCTGGTTGAGAATTGTCAGAAATCAGTTTTACACCTTTATATTGTTCAACAGCTAAGTTTGCACCAGATAACGCTCGTTTAGAAAACAACAATTCGACAAACTCGCGGCTTTTCTGCGGTTGCTTGGTTGCTAATGCCAACAAATACCCTGGCTGTTGTCCGTTTTCTGGGTCGTGATCGATATCTAAGGTAGCGATCGCTAATGTAATTTCATTCCCTAACCAGGGTTGAATGTCTTGTTTGTAATCTATGCCACTCTTGGCGAATAAACTGGTTTTGAGTTTAGATAGTTCCTCTTCGCGCTCCAACGCCTGCAAACGGTCAGGATTCGTCAATAATGAAACCATTGCAGGAGAAAGTTTCGACACGAATATAGCTGCACCAGGCCCAGAGCTAGAAGCAATGAGGTTAGCCGGACTTTTAGCGAAAAACCAGTAAAAGCCTGCGATCGCAATTACTAGCAGTACGATCGCCCCAGCTACGATAAAACTGATAAATGAACGTTGCCTATTCACATTAAACCTATTAAAAAAGACGGTTTACAGCCATTTAAGCAGAAAGCCTAGCAGAATTAATCAACCCTCTTGAGAATGGATACTCATGCAAAGGCAGAGATTTTCTGTCACCATAAAATAGGATTATGACTGTTTATAGGGAATTCTTTTAGTCAACCCATGAACCAAATTAGTGTAGAAGAACTGGCGCAACGTCTTTCTTCTAGTGATGCAAGTATTCAGCTAGTAGATGTGCGTGAACCAGAAGAATTGGCGATCGCTAGCATTGAAGGCTTTGTCAACCTACCTTTAAGTAAATTTGCCGAATGGGGAGATCAAGTACCTACCCTCTTCAATCCCGAAGCCGAAACCTTGGTGTTATGCCACCACGGCATCCGCTCTGCCCAAATGTGCCAGTGGTTGATTGCTCAAGGTTTTACAAATGTGCAAAATATTTCGGGTGGTATTGATGCCTATTCCCAACTAGTAGACCCTTCAATTCCCCAGTATTAGCTTCTGCTCGAATACATCATTCAGATGGGACTTAACTCTTCCATCTGACTTTTGCTATGCTAAAGGCAGAAGTACATTACTTTAAAGGCTTGCCGGAAAGCTTGTAATTTGGGCATCAAGTACATCTGCACGAAACTTTTCGACTGACCCAAATTACACTTCAGCACTAGCCATTGCAAACAAATACGTATCTAATAATACTGTTGCAAGCGCAAATTTGTGCAAAAGTACGGTTAGAAAGAAGCATCATAAGGGTACATTATAATCAGCAGCTTTTGCAAAAAAAAGTTGAGCTACTATTTCAACCCTACTCTTAAAAAATGCTGTATGTATATAAACTTTAAAAATACTTATCAAAATATAGTTATATAATTTGCTATCTTAATGAATTATTAATATTCTCTGTTTTCGATTAAATCCACAAACTTTTTCAGAGTTTGATTAAAATTTGCCTTCAGCAAAACATACCATAATGGAAGTTCAGTTAACAAATCGACAACAGCATATACTTTGGGCAACGGTACGTCACTACATTGCTACGGCAGAGCCTGTTGGTTCAAAGGCTTTAGTTGAGGAGTACGATCTGGGCGTAAGCTCGGCGACAATTCGCAATGTGATGGGCGTTTTAGAAAAGTCTGGATTGCTCTACCAACCACATGCCTCTGCTGGACGTGTACCTTCAGACTCAGGCTATCGCATTTATGTTGACCAGCTAATTACACCTTCTCTGCGTTCACGCAGCGTGTCGCAGACAGACGCTACGCGTAGCTTGCTTCCACGTTCGCGCAGCGTCCCGCAGGGAAGTGGTACAGAAACTTTAGGGCGAGAAGTAGAGGTGGCATTGCAAAAGCAGCTACAGTGGGAAGATCGCAGTTTAGAAACCCTACTTCAAGGAGCCACACAGATTTTAGCAACCTTAAGTGGTTGCATTAGCTTGATCACGATGCCGCAAACGACCACAGCGCTATTGCGACATCTGCAATTAGTGCAAATTGAAGCCGGGCGGATCATGCTGATTGTGGTGACTGATGGTTATGAGACACATTCCAAATTGATGGATTTATCGCCAACACCAGAAGAAACACAAAGAGATTCAGAGGTAATCGATCGCGAGTTACAGATTGTTTCTAACTTTTTGAATAGTCACCTGCGGGGGCGAAGTCTGTTGGAATTAGGCTACCTCAACTGGAGCGAACTAGATCAAGAGTTCCAACGCTACGGGGAATTCTTGAAAAACTCAGTTGCTGAATTGACTCGTCGCACTCTTGCACCGACTGCAACCCAAATTATGGTTCGGGGTGTGTCAGAAGTTTTGCGCCAGCCAGAATTTTCCCAGTTACAGCAGGTACAAACGATTATCCACCTGTTGGAAGAAGAACAAGACCAACTGTGGCGATTAATATTTGAAGAACCAGAACCAGAGGATGGTGGAAAACCAAAGGTAACGGTTCGCATTGGTGCAGAAAACCCATTAGAACCGATACGCACCTGCACCTTGATTTCTTCTAACTATCGCCGAGGTTCGATACCTGTAGGAAGTGTGGGAGTTTTGGGGCCAACGCGCCTAGATTATGAAAGTGCGATCGCAGTAGTAGCATCTGCTGCTGATTACCTCTCAGAAGCTTTCAGTTATTTCAATCCTTAAATCGTATCAGGTGGTATTTAGGGATAAACTACTACGGGTGTAAGCGAATGGACAATATAATAGCAGGCAGATAGCCCAATTTATAGCGGCAAAATCAATAATTAATACTACCAAAATCTTTCATGGTTAGAAAAATTGCCTTTGGTCTACTGTGGCTGGGATTTGTTGTCTATGCTTTTTTCCTCGCCCCTCCTGAGCAACCCGGTACATTCGAGTTAATTAAAAACCTTTCTATCGGCCAGTGGCAAGGCGTTAACCCGTTAGTCATAGCACTATTCAACCTCATGGGCATCTGGCCTCTTATTTACAGCGCAGTAGTTTTTATTGATGGTAGAGGACAAAAAATACCTGCTTGGCTGTTTTCTACTGCTTCTTTCGCAGTTGGTGCTTTTGCCTTGTTACCGTACTTAGCTCTTAGAGAACCAAATAATCAGTTTCTCGGTCAAAAGAATACCTTGCTCAAGCTGCTAGATTCTCATGTAACTGGTTTTGTGTTAACGGTAGCCACAGTTATTCTAGTTGCCTACGGTTTAAGAGGAGGAGATTGGGGCAGTTTTGTGCAAGATTGGCAAACTAATCGCTTTATCAACGTGATGAGCATAGATTTCTGTCTACTCTCCCTATTATTTCCCACATTGCTAGGGGATGATATGGCGCGTCGCGGTTGGAAAAATCCCCAGTTTTTCTGGTTAATAGCCTTGATACCGCTATTCGGTCCATTGGTTTATTTATCTGTGCGTCCACCTTTACAAGAAGTGGGTATAGAGTCCATATCCAAGCAGCCAGCAACGAATTGAAGAATAAAGTGCATTTTTCACAATCCAAAATCTAAAATCCCAAGTGGTATTACCCAAAGTCCCCCCTTTTTCAAAGGTTTGGGGATTTTCTGTGGGTGCGTAAATCCCAAGAGAAAGTTTTTTCTGAAAGTACTTTACAAAACGCAATAAATTCTTTAAGATGTGTAACAGGTAGTTAAACCTACCTAAATTCATCTGCAAATAATCGCATTTATAAAACAATGACAACAACCTTACAACGTCGCGAAAGCGCCAACGTATGGGATCGATTCTGCG
>NZ_JABXKL010000096.1 GCF_017114995.1 Nostoc sp. NMS9
TTAACGCTATTTTCAGCTTACTACCTGTCCCTTTCCTTATCCCGAACTCAGGTTAATCTAGCATTTTTTTTAGAAAGAAGAAGTTTTAAATAATACCAATTACAGCCAAAAGTTGAGAGTATTTTTGTTAATTATTATTGCTAATACTATCAAAGCTAAGGCTAATTTATTCCCGTTAAAACTTGAAAATTATTAATAATAATTTTCAAGTTTATAGATTAAAAGTATAATTTTATACTTTAATATAAAGACATGATAAAGGCGATCGCCTAATCCCGCGAAGAAGAATGCGATCGCCTTTATGTCACCCCTTTATCAGGAGACAAATACAATGATGGCACAATTACAAAAGTCTGCCCAATCACAGTTAAAGCAATACCTGGGTGAAAATTTAGATACACCCACCCGCAAGGAATCAACTGCACAGCCATTTCCCAACAGAGAACCGATTAAGCATCTACTGATTGGTTCTCCCAAAGCCGTTAGCAGTACAATTCACTACTTGCAGGTAATTGGCTATGCCAGTGTAGGAGATTGGAGTCCACTGCTACCAACCGCCAACCCAGGTGAAGTAATGAGTATTTTAAGCCGTCAAATTTTAAGGCAATAACCCCTATCTAACTTAGATCCCCGACTTTTCAAAAAAGTCGGGGATCTGAACATTGCTTAAAGTTTAGGCTTGGGAAAAGAAGTCGTTGCAAATTAGGAATATGGTATTTGATTGGGACGAAGAAAAAGCCAAAAGCAATCTTGCCAAGCATAATGTTTCTTTTGATGAAGCTACTTCTGTATTTGACGATCCGCTGTTTTTAACCTTTGCCGATCCAGAACACTCCCTTCAAGAGCAACGCTTCATTATCATGGGAGAATCAGCCAAAGGGCGATTACTAGTTGTCGCTTATACTGACCGTGCAGGCACCACGCGCTTAATCAGTGCCCGTCCAGCTACCCGTAAGGAACGCAAAGCTTATGAGTCAGACCTTTGAAATGGATGATGACTTACGTCCTGAATACGACTTTACTCAACTCCCAGTTATAGCGCGGGGTCAAGGGCGCAAACGATCCACCCTAACTGTTCAGTTAGATCCCGATGTAGCAGCAATTTTTCCTGATTCTGCGGCAGTTAATGAAGGGCTGCGCCTATTAATAAGATTGATTCAACAAACATCATCCCAAGCAGGTGTACAGTCTGTACCTGCATCAAAAGAGGCATAGCTATTAATCTCAATTTGTAGACTCAATCAACAGCACCTTAAATCTTTGTGGACACAAGACTGAGTTTTACGATGTGCCAAAATAAAATATCAGTGAAATTACAGTCTTGACCAATGGTGTGGAATTCGGGGCAGCAGTTATTTGGCGATCGCTACATAATTGAGAGAAAATTAGGCGAAGGTGGAGTTGGGATTACCTATCTCGCTAAAAATCGACGCGGTGAATTGCGAGTCATCAAAACCCTCAGAGAACAAATCCTCAATGATCCCAAATGGATACCACATCAAGATAAATTACGGCATGACTTTCGAGATGAAGCTTTGCGACTGGCTTTGTGTCGCCATCCTCATGTTGTGCAGGTAGAAAATGTCTTTGATGAAGGTAATTTGCCATGTATGGCGATGGAGTACATCGAAGGCGAAGATTTGGGGAAGCTGATAACCGAAAAAGGGGCGTTACCAGAAGCAGAAGCACTACTATATATTAGGCAAATTGGCGAAGCTTTGATATTGGTTCATGAGAAAGGCTTGCTGCATCGGGATTTGAAGCCGAGTAATATTATGATGCGGGCGGGTAAACCAGAAGCGGTGCTAATTGACTTTGGTCTTGCTAGACAATTTATTTCTGGTGGAGTTTTAAAGCATACAGAGAATCATACCCCTGGTTATGCCCCACCAGAACAATATGTACCCATCGAACAACGGGGAGAATATATAGATGTTTATGCCTTAGCCGCTACATTATATTCTTTAGTGACTGGACAATTGCCCATGCCAGCACCAGCTAGACTGCAAAATTTTACGCTACAAGCACCCAAGGAGTTGAATGGCAGTGTTAGCGATAGGGTGAATGAGGCAATTATGAAGGGGATGGCGTTAAATTACAAGTTTCGTCCCCAGTCGGTGGAGGAGTTGTTGGATTTATTGGGTGCGAGTCCTATACCGCCAACACAACCAGTAATATCTCGTCCCAATACACCCTCATCTTGGGAATGCGTCCACATCATCCCCGGTACTTGTAATGAAATAGCCCTCAACCCCAAGGGAGATATTTTAGCAATTGCAGCAGGTTGGCTTATTCACTTCTTTTCATCAACTACAGGTCAACTTCTCCACACTATCACTACCGATCATCCTGAAACTATTCATTGTCTCATGTTTAGTAGTGATAGAGAAATAATAACTAATGGTTATGTTGACAAGAATATCAAACTGTGGGATGTGCAAACAGGTAGAGAAATTCGCACCTTCACCTATTTTACCTACGTTGGAACTGTCGCCATAAGTACTGATGGTCAAATTCTGGCTAGCGTTGGTAATGAGACTATCACACTGTGGGATGTGCAAACAGGCAGGGAAATTTACACACTCACTGGTCATTCCCATAATCATTTTAGCGACCTAGCCATGAGTCGTGATGGACAAATACTCGCCAGTAACTCAAATAAGACTACCAAACTTTATTCAATAGCAACAGGTAGGGAAATTTGCACCCTAACTCATAGTCATTCTGTCGCTTTAAGTCCTGATGGACAAATTCTGGCTAGCGGTAGTGATGACAACACTATCAAACTGTGGGAAGTGCAAACAGTTAGAGAAATTTGCACCCTCACTGGTCATTCTCAATTGGTATTTACCCTCGCTTTTAGTCCTGATGGGCAAATTCTCGCTAGCGGTAGTAATGACAACACTATCAAACTGTGGGAAGTGGCAACAGGGCAAGAAATTCGCACTCTCACTGGTCATTCCAAGTCGGTTTATTCCGTCGCCATTAGTAGTGATGGGCAAATTTTAGCTAGCGGTAGTAATGACAACACTATCAAACTGTGGGAAGTGGCAACAGGTAAAGAAATTCGCATCCTGATGAGTGGTCATCACAAATGGGTTAGTTCCGTCGCCATCAGTAGCGATGGGCAAATCCTGGCTAGTGGTGGTTGGAACCAAACTATCAAACTGCGGTCAGTGACAACAGGAAGGGAAATTCGCACCCTCACTGGTCATTCCAGCTGGGTTTATTCCGTCGCCATCAGTAGTGATGGACAAATCCTGGCTAGTGGTGATGGGGACGGCACTATCAAACTGTGGTCGGTGACAACAGGGCAAGAAATTCGCACTCTCACTGGTCATTCCAAGTCGGTTTATTCCGTCGCCATCAGTAGTGATGGGCAAATTTTAGCTAGTGGTAATGGGGACGGCACTATCAAACTGTGGTCAATGACAACAGGTAGAGAAATTCGCACCCTCACTGGTCATTCCAACTGGGTTAATTCCGTCGCCATCAGTAGCGATGGGCAAACATTGGTTAGTGGTAGTGGTGACAGGAGTATCAAACTGTGGAATGTGCAAACTGGCAGAGAAATTTGCACCCTAACTGGTCATTCCAACTTGGTTGATTCCGTCGCCTTCAGTAGTGATGGGCAAATTCTCGCTAGTGGTAGTAGGGACAAGACTATCAAACTGTGGTCAGTGACAACAGGGAAAGAAATTTGCACCCTCAGTCATTTTGACCGGGTTGATTCCGTCGCTTTTACCCCCGATGGATGTTGGCTTGCTGCTGGAGGTAGGAGCGGAAATATCAAAATTTGGCGATCGCAGCTAGTGGTACTATAACAGTAAAGAAAGTATCAGCAAATATTTTTATTATCTTAAATAGCAATACTCACGGTGATCGCTCACTTTGAGAATGACTGAGAATTGTGGATATAAAATGTTTGATAATAGAGTGCGATCGCTATTTTAGAAGTAAATCCATGTTGGATTTCACGGTGAGACTTGTGTAGCGAACATGACACGCACGCTAATGCTAAATTATCTGCTGTTGTTTTTCCACCTGCGACAACAGGAGTAACATGATCTATGTGAAATGTTGCTTCTTGTCCTGCTTGCGACAAACAGCAATACTCGCAGCGATCGCTTGCTCTTTGAATAACTAATTGACGTAAAGAAGCCCCAATTGTGGACATTGATTACCCAACTTATGTCTCAGTGTGCTTGATAACACACTGCGATCGCAATTTGAGTAGAGATAAAAATTCAGCTAACTCAACGAGTCCTTCCGCTTCCAATCTTTCTGTTTGAGTTAACTCCTCACCCGTATCTTGTCTGTCCAGTAAAAATTGCAAACGTTCTTGGACAGCACGAGGGAGTTGAAATTTCGCTAGTTCAACGGGTATCTCGATTATCTCCGCCATATATGAGACTCTAACCCCAAGAGCAGCAGACACCTAAAAATTATAACAGTTAGCAGAAGGTTCCTCCTCCAGGGCAGGAAAGGCAACAGAAGTAGAAGTTATTGCCACAGTCGAAAAAGGTGTTACCTTTCCCGCTCAATTTGGTAGAACTGGATTTAGGTGTAACTTTCCCTTCAATGCTGAATGGAATGGCAAGTTTTATACTACTAAAAAAATTGAGGCAATAGCTGTTCAAGAGGAAGAAGACTGGTTAAAAAATTTTTAAAAGAATTAGCAGATTTACCAGAAGATGTGCAAGCTCGGATTGAACCAATCGTCTTTCAAGAACGATGAACTGCAAGCACGGATGGAAAAACTTTTAGAACGAAAAAAAGCTGATTTACTAACTCCAGAAGAAGTTATCGAACTTGAATAAATTGGAGAACTAGATAGAATTTTCACCCATATCAATGCAATGCTGATAGCTCAAAAAGATGAAAGTAATCAATAAAAATAATGATGAACACGCGATTAGTCGATTCGCTGGTACAAATTATTGAATCTCTCACTCCAGAAGAGCGCATCTTTTTACAACAGCGACTAAGCAGCCAGCCAATTCAAGTGACAGTCGGTGTCTGCGGGGGACAGCCACGCATTCGCAACACGCGCATCCCTGTGTGGACGCTGGTGGCTTTTCGCCAACAGGGAGCAGATGAGGAAGAGTTGCTGCGAAACTACTCTACCCTAACCCATGACGATCTAAAAGCTGCCTGGACTTATTATGAACAGCACCAAGAACAATTAGACCGAGCAATCATCAGGTTGACTGAGGATGATGATGGTTAAGCTTTACTCTAATAAGAATTTTCCTATGGATATAGTCAGAGAACTGCGCCAGTTAGGCTACGATGTCCTAACTTCCTACGAAGCAGGACAAGCAAATTAAGGTATCCCTGATGAGGAAGTTCTAATTTTTGCGACACAAAACCAGCGAATCGTCATCACTCTTAACCGTGACGACTTCATTGCCTTACATAATAGCGGCATTGCTCACAACGGCATCATTATCTGCAAAACTGATAGAGACTATTTAGGGCAAACTCAAACTCTCCACGCCTACTTGCAAGATATTAAGTCACAAAGTCTTGCTTGGGCGATGACACTGCAAAATCGCCTGATTCGCGTCAAAAAGCAGAACCAACCCAAATCCAGCCGACAAGTTTTTATCATTCAAGAATACCTAAGATAGGCATCAAAGCTGTTGAGTAAACACAAATTTTTAATTTGAAACGAAAACGTTCTGACTTCAAACCGGAACATTCTCACTTCAAACGAAAACATTCTCACTTGAAACTAAAATGTTCTGACTTCAAACCACAACGTTCTCACTTGAAACCGGAATGTTCTCACTGCAAACGAAAACGTTCTTACTTGAAACTAAAATATTAATGCTCTGAACTCGGAGTGTCTCACTTTAAACAAAAACACCCAAGCTCAGAGCAAAAAGTTTTATGTTTTTAGATAACAGCGTCGAGTTAATTTCTCAAATTACGACGCTTGTGGTTGTACTTTTTTAGCTTTCCGGGCAAATCTGCGTCCTAAATCATCAACCATTGAATCTAAACCAGAGCCTTTACCACTGGCTTTAGCATAGTTATATATCATCAAACCCGCCGCATAAGCTTCGCTACCAACAGCTACAGAAGTATCATCCACCAGTTCTTGCAGTTGCGTCAACGACAGCAAAATGGGATACAGGGCTTCAAATAATTCGATATCTTGGCGCATTTCATTCAAGTCAAAAGAACGAGGTAAGAAGTCAGGGTTTTGTGTGCCGATTTCCAATGCCTTACTCACAAACGCCCGACTCTTATCCCCCAGCTTGGGTAAAGCTTTACGCTCCTCGGTTGTCAAATCAATCAAGAACGGTAACTTTTCGCGGATAGTAGTAATAGCTTGCATCACGGCTTCCCTGTCTGCGGAGGAAAGTTTTGCACTGACTTTATTATCTGCCATTTTTCATACACCTTTAATGGTACTAAATTTCAGTATTCCCCAAGTAATTTAGAAAGTAATAGTTATTTATAAGCAATTAAGAAAATTTTTTATACCTTTAAACAAGTGATATCTCGCTAATTAGCAACCTTGAGCAAGTTTCACGATTAGAGTCCACTGGCATTTGACCTAAGGAAGCCAAACATTTAGAGATAATAGTAGCAGAGGTAATCTCAAAATTTGGCGTTAGCAGAGCGGTGCGCTAGCACTTCGCAGCTAGTTGTGGAATAACATTATTACTTCTATAGGAATCCTATTTGATTGCGTGAAAAAACTCAGTACACATCTATTCGCTTCTGTTACCTATTCCCTATTCCCTTTTGGAAGCTGTGAATTTAGCATAATAAGTACGGTAGAGCCATAAAAGTAATAGCCGAAAAATATCCAACCAAATTTTTATTATGACTTCTTCTCCCCATTACATCCCTCAATCTGACCCGCCGCTTCCTCCTTGGGAAACCCTACCAACGATGTACGATTTACCAAGTGACAACCCAGAGGAACCAGGTTTGCCAGACGATTTCCACTTTTTACAACCCTTACTTTTATACTTAACTTTTCAGCCCATTAACTGGAATCCCGAACTAGTTTACAGTGCGGCTGACCTTAATCTCTACTATGATTTACAGCATCCTTTGTGGTATAAACGCCCAGATTGGTTTGGTGTAGTAGGTGTAGGAAAATTATATAAAGGGCAAGACTTGCGGTTAAGTTATGTAACTTGGCAAGAACCAGCAAATCCCTTTGTAGTTGTTGAGTTATTATCTCCAGGTACGGAAGACGAAGATTTAGGCACAAGAAGAGAAAGTCCAGTAGATAAACCTCCTAGCAAATGGGAAGTTTATGAACGAATTTTACGGATTCCCTACTATGTTGTATTTAGTCGCTATACTAATGAACTTAGGGCTTTTCAGTTAGTCGGCGGTCACTATGAACCGATGAATTTGACCGATGGATACCTACTAATGCCAGAGATAGATTTAAGTTTAGGCTTATGGCAAGGTTCATTTCGAGATATTGAAAGGTTGTGGTTAAGGTGGTTTACCTTGACGGGAGAATTAATTCCCGCACCTACAGAGGAAGCTGCTGCTGCAACTGAACGAGCTATAATTGCAGAACAAGAAGCTGCTCAAGCCAAACGAAAAGCAGAACAATTAGCAGAACGTTTGCGTCAGTTAGGCGTGAATCCTGATGAACTAGATGAATTATTGTAGCTTCAGGAGTCTTTTCTGATACGCAGCATAATTTTCTGCTTTTGAGGAATTACCTCCACTAAAAATTTTGATAGCCGATGCCGAAGCAGCTATCTGATAACGATATTGGCTCCCAGAAAGATTAATTTTTGAGAGCGATCGCATATTTAGCACTTGAAATACATATAATATTCCTTTCAGCAAGTCTATAGCAACCTCAGTTTTTATGAAAAACCATGATGTCATGCTATATCCTTACTGTTCCTCAATCCAAGTTTCAATTGGGTTGCTAAGGCTAAGATCAGGTTCAGCAGCAAATCTAAAAGGCGATGCCCTGAACATTTGCAGATATTACCGCAGACACTGATTATGTTGCGGCGGCTAAAATACTTAAGTATGAGTAGTATGATCAAACTACTCAGGTTAAAATTGTCTATTTGGTAACACAAGACCATCAGAAAATTGTAGAAAAGTGTATTTCCTTGGCTCGATAGTGGTGTTAACCTCAATTTAAAGGATGTTATCAGCCTTTATCTGCTAGAGTTTCTGACTTTCAGCAAATTAGATAATTTATCAATAACAAAATCGCTAGGAGTGCGATGATGATGTCACAGTCCCCTATGACAAGACCAGAAATAGCTGCTGGAACTCTAATCGATAACCGCTATATTATCCAAAAACTTCTAGGACAGGGAGGATTGGGACGAACTTACTTAGCATTTGACACTCGTCGGTTTAATGAAGCCTGTGTTCTCAAAGAATTTGCACCCATTGGCACAGGCGAAAGTGGACTGGAACAATATCGTAACTTATTTAAAAGAGAGGCAAAAATTCTTCATCAATTGCAACATCCTCAAATTCCCAAGTTTTTGGCTTGCTTTGAAGGAGATGGTCGGCTATTCCTAGTACAAGAGTATGTTGATGGTAAAACATATTCAAGACTGCTAGGAGAACTTCAACGTCAAGGAAGAAATTTTTCTGAAGACGAAGTTATACAGTGGCTAAAGAATCTGCTGCCTGTTTTAGAATATGTCCATCAGCACAACATCATCCATCGAGATATTTCTCCTGACAACATCATGTTACCCGATGGCAAGGATCTGCCAGTGCTGATTGATTTCGGGGTAGGCAAGCAAATTGCTGACATGAACGAGGGGAGAAATTCCAACCAACAGGTAACGTTTGTTGGTAAAATGTCCCTTGTTGGCAAAGTGGGATATGCTCCCCGCGAACAGATTAGTTTGGGTTTATGTTCACCCTCTAGTGACCTTTATGCTTTGGGTGTAACTGCTATTGTATTACTCACAGCTAGAGATCCATCTTTACTAATGGATCAATACTCACTTGAATGGAACTGGCGTGATTATACCTATGTTACTGATGGGTTTGCTCAAGTGCTTGATTGCATGTTGGAAGATAGACCTAACAAGCGATACCAAACAGCCAGCGAAGTTCTTCGAGATTTAGAGCGTATTGGAGAACCAGAAGTGGCAATGTCTTCTGCAATCATGGTTGATGATTTGCCAGCCACAGTATTTAACCCGGAATTTCAGGCAATGTCGGCCATATCACAGTCATATAACCAACCTGAAGAAACAATTTTTAATTCACCTACTAGTCCCCAAACTGGGCAAAGAATTGAACAACAACAATCTTCACTCCAACCAGCATTTATCAAACATTGTCAGCAAGAATTAGCCTACCATATTGGCCCAATGGCAAATCTGATTATAGAAGAAATACTAGCTCACAATCCTTATATTTCAGCTGACCAATTTATTGAACTTGTAACTAAGGAAATTCCTAACCTTCAAGCAGCTTTTGAATTCAAAAAAAGCTTATTTTCATAGAGATTTAGACATCATGAATTGAGGAAGAATTTTTAATCTCTTAACTAATTGTGTGGGTTTAACTCAAGAGAGCCGTCTTGAAAGAGCCTCATTACGAATTATTGTAATCGCCTGTACCTCCTTGAGTACGTTTGATTCTTTTCATCGCCATTTCTAAACTTAACTGCATCCGTTTAAAGGCTTTAGCTAAATTACCGATTTCATCATTAGACATCTGCTCAAATTCTACTTCCATGTGTCCCGTACTAACTTCTTCGGCTATGCGAGTCATACGTTTGAGAGGCCTCACAACTTGTCGATTCAAGAACAAGTTGACTAACAGGATAGTCGCTATAAATATAGCTGATACAATCAAGATAATTAGTAAGGAAGACTGATTTGCCTTGCTGATGACATTCTTTGCAGGTACTGATATAATCTGAGCGCCAACAATTTCATTAAGCTTCCACCCAAATCCATTAGCAGCACCATAGAGACTAATCATACTTTGAGGTGCAGCTTCAGGTACACTATGACAGACCAGACAGCTTTCTTCAGAAACTGCTAAGGGACGAGCAATATAAAAGATATCCCCACCAGGAATTGAGCGAAATCCACTAACTTCTTTAAGGTCTGATTTATTTCTGAACTGTTCTACAATTTCCGTCTCAAAACCGTCAGCCTTATCCCGAAGATTTGTGGGATTGAGAGTTGCTTCTTTATAAAAGAAATCACGGTAGTCTGTTGTTTTCCGTAAAATTTCAAACACCTCTCGTGCTGAGTATCCAGGCACGGTTTGCGGCAAAAATTCAGTAGCCAATTTATCAACTAGCTCTGGATTCACTTGAGTACTGGTATATTTACGAACAGAACTCATTGTTTGGATGAGCATGAGACCAGTTGAGCTAATATCTTGTTTAGCATTCTCCCTCAGCAGAGAAGAAAGAGTAAATCCACTCAAACTCAGACCAAATGTCAAAATTACCAGTAGCAGAATTGTAAATTTTTGTTTCAAATTGAGATTCTTTAGCATAATTTTAGATTACCTACAAGTCAAATTATTATGAAAAAATATATCTAAAGTTACTGTTTACTCTAGCATGAGCAATCAACTTTCATATTTTCGTGTAAAGGTATAGTTTAGCCAAAACTATGAGGGTATATTCAAACTTTATACTATTAGTAATTATTGAGGTTAATTAAAATGTTCTCTAAGTAACTAAATGCCAAAAAGCTACAACAGCAATTCAAATGGAATTCCTAAAAATTCGTGTTGGCTGAACTGAATACCGTGCCAAAATAAATACCAGCAATTGTCAAATATTACTAATGGTGTGGAATGCAGGAAAGTCTTTATTCGGGGGACGCTACATTATTGAAAGCCAACTAGGTGAAGGCGGAATTGGCATTACTTATCTTGCCAGAAATCAACGAAATCAACAGCGAGTGATTAAAACCCTCAAAGAAGAAATCCTGAATCACCCCGCCTGGATACTCCACCGAAACAAGTTAAGGCAAGACTTTCGTGATGAAGCAGTTCGGTTGGCTGTGTGCCACCATCCTCATATAGTACAGATAGAAACCATCTTTGATGAGGGGAATTTGCCCTGCATGGTGATGGATTACATCGAAGGGGAAGACTTAGCACAGCGCTTGAGGCGAATAGGGGTGCTATCAGAGGCAGAAGCATTACTGTACATCCGGCAAATTGGCGATGCTTTGACCCTAATCCATTCTAAAGGACTGTTGCATCGGGATCTCAAACCACGCAACATCATGATCCGCATTGATAAATTAGAAGCAGTGCTGATAGACTTTGGCATTGCTAGAGAATTTGTTCCTAATATGATCCAAAGGCATACAGTGTATCGTACTCCTGGTTTTGCCCCACCTGAACAGTATGAATCAGAAGCGCCGCGAGGAGAATACATTGACATTTACGCCCTAGCCGCTACTTTGTATAATTTGCTTACCGCAGTTGTACCAACTAGTGCAGATGATAGACGTCACAATATTAATTTAGAACCACCACAATATTTTAATCCCAACATCAGCAACAGGGTAAATCAGGCTATTATGTGCGGCATGGATCTGGAGTCAACTTATCGTCCCCAGTCTGTGCAGGAGTGGTTGGATTTATTGGGTCCTGATACAGGGGAAAATGTAACCAAAATATCATCTACTTTAGTGATCAAATCTAGACTGCAACTACCAGTACCTGTTGTATTAGATCGGCAGAACTGGCAGTGTGTACAGACCCTCAAAGGTCATTCTAGTATGGTTCATGCGATCGCCATTAGCCCAGACGGGCAATTTATTGCTAGTGGCAGTAATGACAACACCATCAAACTTTGGCAAGTGGGAACTGGCAAGCTAGTGCGTCAACTGGGTCGTTGGTCTTCTAGTCATTCCAGTATGGTTCATTCCGTCGCCTTTAGCCCAATCTCTTCAAACCTTTCTTATCAAGGCGAGTCCGGCAAATCTGCGGGAGTTGCAGACCTGAACCGGGGAATCTTAGCTAGCGGCAGTTGGGATAATACAATCAAATTGTGGGATGTCAACACGGGTAAAGAAATTCGTACTCTGACTGGTCATGCTAATTGGGTGAATTCTGTTGCTTTTAGCCCAGATGGCAAGTTTGTGGCTAGTGGCAGTAATGACTGCACAATCAAACTTTGGCAGGTACACACAGGTATAGAAATCCAAACTCTCACAGGTCATTCCGACCCAGTTTCGTCAGTCGCTTACTTTCCAAGAACGCCTGCGACCACTAGCCAGGATAGACAGCTAGTAGCTAGTGGCAGTAATGATTACACTATTAAACTGTGGCAAGTATACACAGGCAGAAACATCTACACATTCACAGGTCATTCCTTCTTCGTCAACTGTATCGCCTTCAGCAAGGATGGGGAAATTATCGCCAGTGGCAGTGGTGACAACACGATTAAACTCTGGCATGTAAATACAGGCAGAGAAATTCGTACTCTCATTGGTCATTCCGATTCTGTTTGGTCAGTCGCCTTTAGCCAGGATGGACAATTTCTCGCTAGTGGCAGTTGGGACAACACTATCAAACTGTGGCACATACACAGTGGTAGAGAAATCAGCACACTTACAGGGCATTCCAACTATGTTAGATGCGTTGCCTTTAGTCCCGATGGCCAAACCCTAGTTAGCGGTAGTGATGATGACACGATTAAAATTTGGCGAAGAGGGTAGTAAATAATTCGTAATCTTTCTATAAATCTACAGATAGAACTGCGATCGCCCCAAATTTGTGACAATAATGACGGCAGCCGTTATTTTTGAACAATAAAAAATTATATGGGCTTTGGTATTGGTGATTTATTCTGGATTTTCCTCCTTCTGACTTCTTTGCAACCCCTTTGGCAAAAACGTCAAATAGAATATCGGCGCTTGCGTGCTTTACAAGAATTCCAGCAGGAACGCAAAAGTCGGGTGATTTTACTGATTCACCGCCAAGAGTCCATTAGCTTTTTGGGAATTCCCATATCTCGCTACATTACTATCGAAGACTCAGAACAAATATTGCGAGCAATTCGCCTCACACCCCCAGATGTGCCGATTGACTTAATTTTGCACACTCCTGGTGGTTTGGTATTAGCTACGGAACAAATCGCCAGAGCGTTAATTCGCCACCAAGCAAAAGTCACAGTCTTTGTACCCCACTATGCTATGAGTGGCGGTACAATGCTTGCGATCGCCTCTGATGAAATTATTATGGATGCTAACGCTGTCTTGGGGCCAGTTGATCCCCAACTGGGTAATTACCCCGCAGCCAGTATCCTGAAAGTGGTTGAAGATAAACCCATCAGTGAGATTGATGACCAAACCCTAATTATGGCCGACCTCTCACGCAAAGCAATTCAGCAGGTACAGAGGTTTGTACGAACTTTGCTAAAAGACAGCATACCTAAACAAAAAGTTCTGCCAGAAAATATCGAACCGATTATCGAAGCCTTGACAACTGGGCGCGTCACCCACGACTATCCCATCACTATTGAAGAAGCAACAGAAATGGGGCTGCCCGTAACCGTCGGACTGCCCCATTCTATTTATGATCTTATGGATCTGTACCCACAGCCACAAGGAGGACGACCCAGCGTGCAGTACATTCCTATGCCTTACAATGACCGCCGTCCAATTCTACCTACACCCAAGGGCAGACCCTTGGAAGAACCAAATCAGATGACTTGAGGGGCTTTGGGGTAGGAGTTTTTTGTGGCGACTAGGGTGTAGCTGTCGGTGTCGCTGTCGGTGTCGCTGTCACTGTTGGTGTCGCTGTTGGTGTTGCTGTTGGTGTCGCTGTTGGTGTTGCTGTTGGTTTAGCTGTTGGTTTAGCTGTTGGTTTAGTTGTTGGTTTAGTTGTTGGTTTAGTTGTCGGCTGGCTGAAGAGTGTCTTTGCTTCTTCATTCAGCTTTTGGCGGAGTGCTAAGTTAGCAATTCCAGTTTCTTGCAACTGATATTTTTTCTGATACTCCTTCACCACTTCTTCCGTGCGGGAACCATAAAAATGATCCCGCGGCAGGGGAGGATTTGGCTTCACCACTACATTCAAATTTCTGTGCAGAATTTGAACGATGTTAGCAGCAAAATCTTGGGTTTTTGGCCCTGCGATGCCATCAACTGGTTTTAGTTTATAACCAGTCTGAAATTCTCGAATTGCCTTTTTAGTTTCCTCGTCTGTCAAAGCAGTATTTGTTACCTTGACGTTATAGCCTAATCCCCGCAATACCTCACGGAATTGCTGGGGCGTATAACTTTTTTGAGGGGCTGCAAAACCTGTGTCTGCAATTACCAAACTAGCAGTCATCAGGCAAGTAACAGCAAAGGTTGCGCTTGATTTTCCAAACCCACACCACATACTTAAAAACTCCTTTGGGTTAAATCAGCAGGATTATAAACGTTAACAGCTGCATTTTAAGTTTGTTTAATAACTTTTTTCACGATTATTTAATGAATTTTGAACAAATTATGATTTTTTTTTGTTAAATTTAGCTAAATCTGTAAAAAACAATTTGTGTCATCTATCAAAAGAAGTATCTTGTATTAGCAAAGATACAGCGGTTATCATTTGAAGCGAATATACCCTTTTAACACTAAACTGCGGTAGGAAATCACATCTGTGCATTGGCGTCAACTTAAGGTGAAAGGCAGTCTCTTTACCTGTGGCTGTGCTGCAATGAGGAGTATTTTCAGCCTATGGTTGGAAAAGAGGTTTTAAAGGACTTTTGTTTTGGCTGAAGTACTTCTACTGGGGTCTACTCGACTGGAAATTGCTGTAATTGGTTAGAAAGGGCCGAAAATTAATAAATGAAAGAATTTATGTTTTAAACACCTAAACAAGTATCATATATTACATAAAATGAAAAAGATAAAATCTTCTAAGCAGCGTAATCTTTGGTTTGAAAGATTTATGGCAATTGCTGCTGCAGTAAATTTAAGTTTAGTGTTGTTTGATTTAAGTTACGTACCTTGGCGAGATTTCTACTTGCGAAAACTTCCCCAAATTACTAATATTTATGACCAAATCAAAGGTATTGAAAGCCATCGAGACACAAAAAGTTATCTAGACACAGTAGACGCATTAGAAGAACAAGTTAGGCAAACAGGTTTACAGTCGCCTCAGGTAAATAGCAGGCTAATACAAATAAGTCGTCTTAGCAGCGAGATGATTGACAGTAACCCGTTTGCGGGAGCGAATAAGAGTGGGACTTTGGAAAAAATCAAACAAAGGATGCGATCGCACATCCGCAAAGAATCTGCAAAACAGTCCTTCGCTACTTTTTGGAGTCAGTCATACTTATCACAAAATGGCTGGCTTGAAGAAATTAATTTTTTTAACAAGAGCATCCGCCCTTTGATCGCCAGTAACTACTACCGCCAAATCGGGGAAAATGGGGATTTTGTTGATAAATTCTGGATTATTGACTTACCCTTTGTGATTTTATTTGGTGTAGAATTGCTGGGGCGTACCTTCTTGCTCAGACGCCAACATCCCGGTTTTAGCTGGTTAGAAGCAGTATTGTGGCGTTGGTACGATTTATTTTTACTACTGCCATTTTGGCGAGGGTTGCGAATCATACCTGTATTAATTCGCCTCGATCAAGCGCGGTTATTGAATCTGCATCCAGTGCGAAAGCAAATTAATCAGGGGATTGTCGCCAATTTTGCCGAAGAACTGACAGAAATTGTCGTGGTGAGGGTAATTAATCAGGTTCAGGGTTCAATTCAGCGGGGTGAATTAACAAGCTGGCTCTCGCAACAAGAAAATTTACGTCCCTACATAGATATTAATAATGTGAATGAAATGGAAGCGATCGCAGGTCTTTTGGTAAAAACAATTGTCTACCAAGTGCTACCTGATATCCAACCTGCGATCGTTGCCATTCTGCGCCACAACATCGAAACCGTCTTCCATCAAGTTCCCGTCTACCGCAACCTCCAGAATCTCCCTGGCGTGGGACACGCTCAAACCCAGTTAAGCGAACAACTGGCGACTCAAATCACAACTAATCTTTACAAAACTTTAGTTAGGGCTGTTGAAGACCCTGTAGGAGCAAAACTCACCAGTCAACTAATAGAAAGCTTCACCAAGGTCTTGGGATCTCAAATCAAGGAAAAACATGTACTCTCAGAAATTCAGAGTTTACTTTTTGACTTCTTAGAAGAAATCAAACTCAACTACGTCCAGCGTTTATCCCAAGAAGACATAGACCAAATTATCGAGCAAACCCGGCAGTTAAGAACACAAGTATCAGTTCCCGTAGTAGTGGATAAAGGCGCTACTCTCCCAAAAATACGCGAAGGGTAGGGAGAGCAGAGGGGCAAGGGAACAGGGGAGATGAGGAGCAAGGGTGACAAGGTGACAAGGGGGTAAACAAAACTCCTAACTCCTAACTCCTAACTCTTAACTCTTAACTCAGCACTCCTAATGCCCAATCCCCAATCCCCAATGCCCAATCCCCAATGCACGACTATAAAAGAAATGCGCTAAACTCGAATTAGGCGAATCATAATTTGGTTCGTCACAAGACTTCTTGGAAGATATACCTATCGCAGGAAGTGGGTCGATGCCCACTTTTTTTATTGAATTCTCTCATGGTTCATCCTTTAGTTCCACAAATTATTGATTTGGCGACACCAGTGGCAGAAGAACTGGGATTGGAAGTGGTTGGCGTGGTTTTTCACACCAACCAAAGTCCACCAGTGTTGCGGGTAGACATTCGCAATCCTGAGCAAGACACTGGGTTGAACGATTGTGAGAGGATGAGCCGTGCTTTAGAAGCCTCCTTAGATACTGCGGAAATCGTTCCAGATACATACGTCTTGGAAGTGTCTAGTCCTGGTATTTCGCGGCAGCTGGTAACAGAGAGGGAGTTTATTTCCTTTAAAGGATTTCCTGTCATTATCTCCACTTCGCCACCCTACGACGGACAACAAGAGTGGATTGGTCAGTTGATTCGTCGGGATGAGACAGCACTTTACTTAAATCAAAAAGGTCGTGTAGTCGAAATTCCCCGCTCCCTAATTACTAAGGTGCAGTTAGAGGAGCGCCGATAAACAAAGGGCTATGGCTCAAGAGTTAGAGACTAGAGCACCTTAGCTCAAGGCTAAAGATTAGGAACTAAGGGCTAAAGGTTAGAGGCTAGGGGCTAGAGGTTAGAGATTAGTTTAAAGCTATTCTCTAATCCCTGGCTCTAGTGCGTAGTTTTCAGTCCCCAGTCCCTACTCAGTAGAGACGCGATTAATCGCATCTCTCCCCACTCCCTAATTTTTAAAGGAGATTGCTTATGTCAATGGTTACTTTACCCGGATTAAAAGAATTAATTGAAAGTATAAGTCGCGAACGGAATTTACCCCGGCTTGCAGTTCAATCAGCTATTAGAGAAGCATTACTCAAAGGCTATGAACGTTATCGCCGCGCCCAAAATTTAGAGCGCAAACAGTTTGACGAAGATTATTTTGAAAATTTTGAAGTTGAACTCGATATCGAAGGAGAAGGATTTCGCGTTCTTTCCACCAAAACCATTGTTGAAGAAGTAGATAACACAGACCACCAAATTTCCTTAGACGAAGTTCAACAAGTCGCTCCCGAAGCGCAGTTAGGGGACTCTGTGGTGCTGGATGTTACCCCCGACCAGGGAGAATTTGGTCGGATGGCAGCGATGCAAACTAAGCAGGTATTGGCGCAAAAGTTACGGGATCAACAGCGCCAAATGGTGCAAGAAGAGTTCCAAGATTTAGAAGGAACTGTTCTCCAAGCAAGAGTCCTGCGGTTTGAGCGGCAATCAGTGGTTCTAGCAGTTAGCAGTGGCTTTGGTCAGCCAGAAGTAGAAGCCGAATTACCGAAGCGGGAACAGCTGCCCAACGATAATTATCGGGCAAATGCCACCTTCAAGGTATATTTGAAAAAAGTCTCCCAAGGTCAACAACGAGGACCACAGTTGCTTGTGTCTCGTGCTGATGCTGGTTTGGTGGTTTATCTTTTTGCCAACGAAGTCCCAGAAATCGAAGATGAGGTGGTACGTATTGTTGCCGTAGCTAGGGAGGCAAACCCCCCTTCCCGTTATGTCGGCCCCCGGACTAAAATAGCAGTAGATACTCTCGATCGCGATGTAGACCCAGTAGGCGCTTGTATTGGAGCTAGGGGATCGCGAATTCAAGTGGTAGTCAACGAATTACGCGGTGAAAAAATAGATGTAATTCGCTGGTCGCCAGACCCAGCAACATACATTGCTAATGCCTTAAGTCCAGCACGAGTAGATGAAGTACGCCTGATGGACCCAGAATCGCGGCAAACTCACGTACTTGTAGCTGAAGATCAATTGAGTTTGGCTATTGGGAAAGAAGGACAAAACGTCCGTTTGGCAGCCCGTCTAACTGGTTGGAAAATAGACATTAAAGACAAAGCTAAGTATGACTATGCAGCAGAGGATACCAAATTTGCAGCCGTTAGAACAAAATATCAATCAGAGGAATCAGAAGAAGACGAGCTTGAATATAAAGAAGAATTCGAGGATGAAAATCAGAATGAATTAGAAGAGGAAGATAGTTTTGACAATAACGATGATGAATAATTGATTAATTTTGTAAAGTTTTGATACTGTAAGATTGTAGTCTCAGTCTCAAGGATTATTTTCTCAAAAGCTACTTGGTATAAGTAAAAAATAGTAATAATAAACTTCTTTTTACATCCCAAATCCTGGACTGAGATCGCAAAGAACCGATGCAACCAAATTATCGGCGCTGTATTAGTTGCCGTAAAGTAGGCTCAAAAGATGAGTTTTGGCGGATTGTCCGCGTCTTTCCATCGGGAAAGGTACAATTGGATCAGGGCATGGGGCGTTCTGCCTATATTTGTCCAGAAACGAGTTGCTTACAAGCGGCTCAAAAAAAAAATCGACTAGGGCGATCGCTACATGCATCAGTGCCAGAAGCACTGTACCAAAGCTTGTCGCAACGTCTAGCCCGCAGTAATACCCAAAACCAAATTTAGTTGGAACAACTTTGTGACGTAATCATTAGAGGAATTGTGTCGAAAGCCGAAATCGCGCTTTCATCACACTCCCTGTTGAGCGTTAAGGTTAGTGCCAAAATAGTAAATGGGTGTAAAAGGCATTCGGCTCTCCAATAACGAGGGGCGAGGCACCATTCCCAGAACAAGATGTAATCGATTGTGTTGTGGAAGACTCAGAATCAACAAAACAAGAAACTACAAAATGGCAACCTGGTAGCGCTCAGGCGCAGTTCGGCGTCAAGGGTTCCTATAAAAATCTTTTATTTAAGAAATTTTTATGGGTATCCCTCAACCATCATTCCTGGTGGGGATGCCATTATTAAACCGAAACATCTCTCTTTCCTGATTGGAGGCACCGGCAAAAACTGAACGGCAGTCTAAAAACAGTAATCCAAGGATGGAGATGTCGCACTCCCAGGCAACCATCCGCTAAAACTGTAAATTAAAGGGGAAGAGTGGATGAACAACGGCAAAGTTAGAATTTATGAATTATCAAAGGAATTGAATTTGGATAACAAAGAGCTACTAGCAATTTGCGACCAGCTCGATATTGCGGTCAAAAGCCATAGCAGCACGATTTCAGAATCCGAGGCAGAAAACATCCGGGCGGCAGCAGAAAAGCTTGCAGCTACGAATGTGTCAGCCAAAAAGGAACTAGGTACAACCAGCCATAAGCCGAATTCACCACCGAACGGTGGACGTAACCGACCTGCTGCACCCCACAAACAGCAAATTTTGGAAATACGCAAACCCAAAATATTGAGAAATACTACCTCCAACGCCCCAGAGGCGTCACTTGCTAACAATACCCAAGCTGCCTTGTCTGAAGCTAATCCTCCCTCTCCTCCACGGCCTTTCGCTACACCAGTCTCACCCCTGAAACCGGCAGCACCAACTCGACCTGTGCCCCGGACTCAATCTGAGACTCAAGAGCAACCTCCGATCGCTGACTTGGAACAAACGCCTAATCCAAATCCAGCGCCGGAAAAAATAGCATCCCAAAAACCGGAAAAAACAGTTACACCCAGACCGAAATCGGAAAAACCGATCAAACCGCAACTAGTTGCTCCTCCAGCCAGACCTGAGGCAGAAGTTGCCCAGGTGGAAGATGAGCCGCCAGTATCTCAGGCAGATAAACCGATCCTCAAACGCGACCAACGGCTACGACCCGCGGAAGGCGATCGCGAGCAAATTAAGCCAAGAGTCGCTAAACTGCCAACAGACCAGTCTGCACCAGGTGCGCCACAAAGGACTAGTCGTCCTACCCCTGCACCCAGCAGACCAGAGCAGAGAGGCAATAGACCATCTGCACCATCACAATTGGGAGAAGGACAAAGACCCAGACCGGCACGTCCAGGTGAAGCAGTAGCAGCCGCAATGCCGATCGCTACTCCACCCAGACAGATGTCAGGCATAGCGGGCAAATCTCAAGGATTGGGTGATGAGCCAGTCACACCGGATCTCCTCGATTTGAAACGCCCAAGTCCGCCTCGACCGACCAAAGGCGGTAAAAAGTGGGTAGAAGAGGAAATAATTGACGAGGTTAAAGAGAAGGCAAAAGCTGGCGTCAAAGGCAAGCGAATCAAACCCATACTTGATGATGAGTTTGAAGAAGATTTGCTGGATGATGACGATATAGATTCACCAGCCACAGTCCAAGTCAGCCTTTCTATCGCTCGTCCTCCCAAACCGAAAGCGACTCGACCTGTACAGATGCCAGGTGCAACCCTTGCTAGCGCCCCAACTGCAAGAGCCAGAAAGTCTGGTTCTAGGTCTGGTTCCAAATCTGGTTCTGGGCGCGACCATCACCAAAACCGTCGCCAAGAAGCCGAGACAAAGCGCGATCGCCCCGAAAAAGTGACGATCACAGGGCCGTTGACTGTGCAAGAACTTTCTGACGTTTTAGCCGTTCCTGATACAGAGATTGTCAAAATCCTGTTCCTTAAAGGTATGGCGGTGAGTATCACTCAAAATTTAGATATTCCCACAATTACCTTGGTAGGAAAAGAACTAGAAATAGAAGTTGAAACCGCCGAACGAGAAGCAGAAGCTCGGAAAATTACGGAAATGGTTGGTGCAGAAGACCAAGAATATCTCCACCGCCGTCCGCCTGTCGTGACAATTATGGGTCACGTAGACCACGGTAAAACAACCCTGCTCGACTCAATCCGCAAAACCAAAGTGGCTGCTGGTGAAGCTGGCGGTATCACTCAGCACATTGGTGCATACCATGTGGATATAGTACACGAGGGCAAACCACAGCAGATAGTCTTCCTGGATACTCCTGGTCACGAAGCCTTTACAGCTATGCGGGCACGAGGAGCGCGGGTAACAGACATTGCCGTCTTAGTAGTGGCTGCTGATGATGGTGTCCGTCCCCAAACCATTGAAGCCATTAGCCACGCCCAAGCCGCAGGAGTACCAATTGTTGTTGCAATCAACAAAATTGACAAAGAAGGGGCACAGCCAGAGCGGGTTAAACAAGAACTGACCCAGTATGGTCTGACATCAGAAGACTGGGGCGGTGAGACAATCATGGTTCCCGTGAGCGCCATCAGAGGTGAAAATCTGGATACGCTCTTAGAGATGATTCTCTTAGTAGCAGAGGTTGCAGAACTATCTGCCAACCCAGATCGTAACGCCAAAGGAACTGTCATTGAAGCACATCTGGATAAAGCTAAGGGAGCAGTTGCTACCCTACTAATTCAGAATGGCACCCTGCATGTGGGAGATATCTTAGTAGCTGGCTCGGCCTTCGGTAAAGTCCGGGCGATGGTGGATGACAGAAGTAAGAGAGTAGAAATTGCTTCTCCTTCCTTTGCTGTCGAGGTACTAGGTTTAAGTGATGTGCCAGCAGCTGGCGACGAGTTCGAGGTCTTCCAGAACGAAAAAGAAGCCAGATCTCTCGCTAGCGATCGCGCAGACAGACAACGCCTATCCCGCCTATTACAAGGACGTGTTACCCTCACAACCCTGTCGGCTCAAGCACAAGAAGGTGAGTTGAAAGAACTCAACTTGATCTTGAAGGGAGACGTACAAGGTTCGGTGGAAGCCATTGTGGGAGCGCTCAAGCAAATCCCGCAAAACGAAGTCCAAATTCGGATGCTGTTGGCTACGGCTGGGGAAATCACCGAGACAGATATCGATTTAGCAGCTGCCAGTAACGCTGTAATTATCGGCTTCAACACCACTTTTGCCAGTGGCGCTAGACAAGCCGCTGATGAAGCAGGTGTCGATGTCCGGGAATATAACGTCATCTACAAACTCCTAGAAGATATCCAAGATGCCTTGGAAGGTCTCTTGGAACCAGAGTTGGTGGAAGAACCCTTGGGTCAAACCGAAGTCCGTGCCGTCTTCCCAGTCGGTCGTGGTGCGGTTGCCGGTTGCTACGTTCAATCTGGCAAGCTAGTTCGCAACTGCAAAGTCAGGGTGCGACGTGGTGGTAAGGTGATCTTTGAAGGCGTCCTTGACTCCTTAAAACGGATGAAAGAAGATGCTCGTGAGGTCAACGCCGGTTATGAATGCGGTGTCGGCATGGATAAATTCAATGATTGGGTTGAAGGTGACATCATCGAATCCTATCAGATGGTTACAAAACGCCGCACTCTCACCTTAACGAGATAGTGTTGAGGGTAAAATGGTTAGAAGTTAGGAGTAATAAATTAGGAGTTAGGAGTTAAAGGCTGCTAATTCTTAACTCCTAACTCTTAACTCACAACTTTTTATAATATGCATTCATTTCGCTCTGAACCTATTTTGTGGATTCACGTTGCTGGATTGGCGACGTTGCCTGTTTTTTTAGTACTCTGCTTATTGTTCTTGTCTGTAGGCGAGCCGTTTTTGCCGGTCTGGATGGAGCTATTCTTAGTTGCCGCCATTGGTGTTCTCCCTCTGTTATGGATGCAGTTGCGTCGCCCCTTTTATATATTTGCTCTTTTAGGAATAGCCCTAAAGCCAGAAAATCTGACTGAACGGCAGCGGAAAATTCTCTGTTTAATTAATACAAAGTTAAATCGTATCCTGGCATTAGCGGCAGCAGTATTGTCGGTTTGGATACTGTGGAATCTTTACCAAATTGCCCCATTAGTAGCAAATTCAGCTAAATTCCTCCCACAATGGCGCAGCCTTGCACTAGTGCTTGCGGGATTAGCCTTTTTGGGCAGCAATCTATTTTTACAAATACCTGTGAGTGTAATGCGAGTTTTGGTGATTAATGAGACAGAATTCGCTGGCATCGAGCCATTATCTTTAGAAAAGATTAAGCAAGATTTCACCATTTTAGGAGTGCGGGTTAATCAAATCGTGCCCCGATTATTGCAATCATTGTTTAGGATAAATACAGATTCGTAGTAGCCCGTAAAGTATATTATTTCACTTTCAAGGGCTAGAGAAAAGAGCAGGGGGGCAGAGGAGTAGAGGAGAATAAATAACCAATGCTCAATGCCTAATATCCAGTTACCGTTGAAGTTTAAAATAAAGGAATAAGGAACTATGGCTCAAATTCCAGCTTCTAGCGATCGCCAATTTTCTGTTAATACTGAAATTTGGTATAGCCTCAAATGTGCGATCTCCACTAGTTCCGGTTTTCAACGCTGGCAACTAGAACGCGATGCTCAATTAGAAGGAATTCGCTTGGAACATCAGGTACAAAGGTATTTAAGGGAAACTTTAGAAACTTTAGCTTACTAAACACCAAATAAATCTTGTAGGCTTGTTTGCAAGCGGCGGAGTTGACGGTATGCACCCTTCAAGCGATCGCCATCAACTTCCACTTCATTAGTGGGATAATTCTTAATAATTTTAATCAGCGACACTTGCCCGTCTTGATTCGCAGAAAGTACCAAAGCGGCTCGTAAAGCTTGCCGATTTGCTCTTTGAGACGGTGTATAGGTAACTTGACTAATTCGATCCAAAATAATATTACCAATCTGGCTATTCAGCACTTTATCTAAAAATACAGGGTTTACCTTCACAGGCTTTGTTAAATACTGACGAATGGTTTTGGGGTCTTGTCGTGCCAAAGCTAAATTAACTTTTAGTGAACCTGAGAGTTCACCTGTTTGGGCAAAGGTGGATAGTTCCTCTACAGAAAGTGATTCACGGAAGATACTATACTTCAGCACTACTCGTTCTGCTGCAAAGGCAGGAGTGGACAAAAACAGAAGACAGATAATGCCTACTAAAACTAAGACGCGACGCAGCCCTAAAAAATAAAAATGCATTTCTCCCGATTTCCAATAGGTTTGCTTTTTCTGTGATGATATTTCAGCAGAATTAGTTGTGGTATCTAGCTTTAGGGAATACTAAAAATCGCCTCATCTCCATAGTGCCCCTAAGAAAATTTTCTGAATAACACAATATAACTAATGTATAAGTTCTGTGACCTATCTAGGGAATTTAGCTGAATCAGTGCTAATCATCCAGTATAGTTTTGCATGGGTTTTAGAGCAGCTACAACGCTGTTATCTTTAACCTTGTTTGATATACGGTAATTCAGCACATCACAGACGGAAAAAATGAAATATCGGGGTTCTCACATTTGTCTGGCGAAAAATTTTCGCCTTCTTTCTAGCAGTCATCTCAGATACACTTTGCGCCTGGGAGCCGGACTAACGGCAATACTTGTTGTTTCTAGTGGGTCAATACTACTACCTAATGAGGTTAATGCTGGTGCTACTCATCTAGAAAATATCGCCCCAACTCTTACAGCACAAGCCCCTGCAACTGCCGCAGCGATTTACGTTAATCCAGCAACTGGTGCAGATAGGGCTGGTGCTGGTGCAACCTCAGCTGCACCCTACAAAAGCATCAGTTTCGCTCTCAGTCAAGCCCAAGCAGGTGCAGTTATTCAATTAGCACCTGGTAATTATAACCAGGAAAGTGGTGAAACCTTCCCGCTTTTACTTAAACCAGGGGTGACACTGCGGGGTGATGAAGCTACTAAAGGTCAGGGGATATTGATTACAGGTGGAGGTTTCTACACTAGTCGCACCTTTGCTAGACAGGATATTACCATCCTTGCCGAGCAAGATACCACGATCGCTGGTGTCACCGTCACCAACCCAAATAGCCGGGGTACGGGTGTGTGGGTGGAGTCAACTAATCCGATTATCAAAAACAGTACTTTTACTAACAGTGTCAGAGAGGGTGTTTTTGTCACAGGTACAGGCAATCCCAAAATTGAAAGTAACCTCTTTGTGCAAAACAAAGGCAACGGAATTTCAATTGCTAAGACTGCTCAAGGAGAAATTCGGAGTAACTTATTTCAGGATACTGGTTTTGGTCTTGCGATCGGTGGGACTTCTACACCTCTAGTTATAGAAAACCAAATTATCGAAAACCAAGATGGTCTCTTTATCTCAGAGACTGCCAAACCCGTGTTGCGTAAGAATGTCATTCAGAACAATAAGCGGGATGGAGTAGTAGCAACTGTTAATGCTTTACCCGACCTTGGCACCAACCAAAATCCTGGTGGCAATCTTATCCGCAATAACACTCGTTATGATGTGAACAACGCCACCAAAACCGGTAAAATCGTCGCTGTTGGCAACGATATCGATCAGAAAAAGATTTTCGGCTCAGTAGATTTTGTTGCTGCAACTGTTGATGTACCGCCTGGAGGGCCTGTTGCCTTTAAAGATGTACCAGCAAATTACTGGGCAAAAACTTACATCGAAGCTTTAGCCTCCCAAAATATTATTGCTGGTTTTCCTGATGGCAGCTTTAAACCCAATGAACCTGTAACCCGCGCTCAATTTGCCACTATTATCACTAAAGCCCTAACGCCACCAACCAAACGTGCAGCCATTCAGTTTAAGGATGTAGCAAGCAATTTCTGGGCTTATGCTGCTATTCAATCTGCTTACCAGAGTCAATTTGTTTCTGGTTATCCTGATGGCACCTTTAAGCCACAGCAGCAAATTCCTAGAGTGCAAGCGCTAGTCGCTTTAGCTAATGGTTTGGGCTTAACTGCGAATAATCAGAATGTCCTTTCTTTTTACACCGATGCTGCCCAGATTCCTAATTATGCGATCGCTCCTGTTGCGGCGGCAACTGCCAAGCAACTAGTGATCAACTATCCCACAGCCAAGCAACTCAATCCTAATCGTCAGGCGACTAGAGCCGAAGTTGCTGCCTTTGTTTACCAGGCACTTGTCAATGCTGGACGTGCCCAACCAATTCCTTCATCCTATTTGGTAACAGTTCAGTAAATGTCTAGTTAGCAAATTGGAAGCGCCAGACTAACAAATTATCAGTCTGGCGCTTCCAAATAATGTGAGTTTTATTAATTTTAAGGTTTTTTAAACATAAAATTTGGGGTCTTTAAATATAGCCGACCCCATTTGAATGTGATTGGATTTATGGTCAGGGTCTTTATATAGCTAACCCCGTTTCAATAATTTCTATTTTCTCAGAACTTTTTGCTTTTTGGAATTTCCTAATAATTTTTTTATTTTTTCTCTCTTGATATTTTAATCTTCATAAAAGCATGAGTAAATTTGAAGAAAAGATATATCAAAAGAAAGTAGTCGAAAATTAACTAGCTAAAATTTCTCCCTTCAGGAATTAGGATTTTTACCCGAATTGGGACGTTGTTGCCGACGTTGTTCCCAGCGCCAGAGGAAGACCATTAGGGCAACGATTCCTACTTGGAGAGCTAAACTAGGCAAAGCACTCTCAACATCTCGTCCAGCAAGCACTTGGAAGAAAAAGACAAATGCACCGAGTGAACCAGAAGCACCGAAAGCAATGTAAAAAAATTGTCGTAAGCCGCGATAAGGAGCGGCTATTTCTGCTTTGAGGCTGGCATACTGTTCAGGATTAAGGCGATTTTTCTGATTTTGATCTACCATGATTAAATCATGTTATGCTCTTAGATTGTGTACGCCGATGTGGCTCAGTGGTAGAGCAGCTGATTCGTAATCAGCAGGCCGTGGGTTCAAATCCCATCATCGGCTTTGATGAAAGTATTGCTCAATAGTCAAGTTTGACATAAGTTAATGTACAGTGACTAATTATTTGTTGTCGGTGACAGATTAATGTCGTTGTGACAAATTATTGTCATCAAACCTAGAAATTCGCTTCCATGCGAACGGGAACCTTGGTTATTTGATGAGTCTCTTCCCGAAGAAAAGATGATGATTTAGGTGAACCCGCCTCTACTGACCGCAATGTGAATTATGATTTGAGTACAAAGGTTCTAGTAAAGGTTTTAGAGCCATGAAATACAAAGTCTATGAACTGATTGGCGAAAACTGCATGAGCCAGAAAGCTGGGCAGCAAATCTATGATTTAATTTATCCTCAACTGCAAGCAGGAAAACCAGTAGAGCTAGACTTTGCTGGCGTAAGAAGATTCTTGTCTGTGTTTTTCAATTTTGCCATTAGTCAATTATTACGTGATATCAAAGCCGAAGACTTAGATCGGCTTCTAGTTGTATCTAATCTCAATCCTGTTGGTCAAGAGACCTACGATAATGTGTTTGAGAATGCAAAGCGTTATTACTCAGATCAGCAGTATCGTCAAGCTGTAAATGAAATGATTCTTGAACAATCTGTTTGTTAGTGATGACAGTTAACTACACTGTACAAGCAGATGTCATTGACATCACAACTGATTCCCCCCAAAAAGGGGATATTTGATTTTAGTTGATACAAATGTCTGGTACTGGCTAACATATCCTCAAGCAAGTTCGTCTCTCAATGCGTATCAAAGCATCTATTCAAACTACATCACAGATACTTTTACAGCAGGTGCTACCCTTTGTTGTTCTGGCCTATCTCTAGCAGAATTAGCTCATATTATTGAAAGAGAAGAAAAAAAGCTATCATCTTACAGTTCTAGCAGAATTAACAATAAAGAATACCGCCATAACTACCCCTCACAAAGAGCTAAAGTTGTTTCTCAAGTAAAAGCTGCATGGAATCAAGTCAAGAACATTTATGCTCTTCAAATTAGTGTCCAACTCGATGAAAACACTGTAGATAATGCTTTAACTCAGTTCAGTAATCAATGCTTGGATGGTTATGATTTGTTCATTCTGGAATCAATGAAACAAGAATCAGTCAACAAAATTATTACTGATGATGGCGATTATGTGACAGTGCCAGGAATTCAGGTATTTACTGCTAATCCAGGAGCGATCGCCGCAGCTAAAAATCAAGGCAAACTTATAACTAGATAAGCATTGTCCTAACCAACTGCCAGAAATTACACAGCAGTTACTCGCATCTTCAAAACCCATTGCGTACAGCGCGTTGGCGTACCCTTCAGGATCTTGCTACGCGCAGCCTCTCGTAGAGAAGGTATCGCTTCCCAGACGAATTACGAATTATTTTGGTGGAATTTTCCCGTCATTCTGAGCTTGTTTAATCGCTCGTTTCACAATTAACACCGCCATCTGAGACAAAGAACGCTCCTCTGCATCAGCCAATTGTTGCAGGGCTTCTTTGTCTTCTTCTTCCATGTAAATAGTTACTGTAACTTTTCCCATATCACCATCATAAGCGATTTTGTTTGTTTATATATTTATCACATAATAACACATTAAATAACATAAAGATAGTTTGTTTTTATGTATACTTACAGATAAGTCAAAAGCCAGCCATCAACTTTCTCGGGCGGATGCTGGCTTTTGGCCCCCCTATCACAGGAGACATATACAATGTTAAAGCCTGTTAGCTACAAAACGGATAAACACAGAGCTTATCAACAAGCTTTAGATGATTTCGGCATCACAGAATTACTAGCAAAGCTCAACAACTACTCTGACGCTGACTTTGATAGCACCTGGATACAACCCCAGCAGCAAGAAATAGAAAGTCTAGCTGCAATTCTGGTATCTGGGTTAACTCACAGCATCAATGGTAAGTTGATTGCCAATTATCTCAATCTCATCCGGCACAGTCACCAAGATATAGTCCCAGGTTTGATTAACCTGAAATACCCAGACGCATCTATTGAGCTTCCAGACAACTTTCCTGATGTAGCAAAGACACCCAGATTTTTATATGGCGATCGCTTGCGTTGGCTCTCTGCCCAAAGCGATACTGACTGGGGTGTTGTCATTGGTCGATTTTATAGCTTTGCTTGCGATCGCTGCTGCTGGAGTTGGTGCTACCTGATTTGGTTAACCAAAGATAGCCCTAGTGCTGCTTGGACATCTGCCGATATTGCTTGGGAAGAAGATTTAGAACCAATCAGCGAGGAGACACATTTATGAATCCTCATCCACTCAAGCAGCGAGAGCAAGATTTGATGCAATTCTACAGTTATTGTCAATTGGGTATGACTCCCAAGCAGTTTTACTCCAAATGGCAGGTAAACTACGAACAAATGGCTCAGATTTGCTCTCGTTCCCTGTCCACAGTTCGACGCTGGTTTGCTAGAGGTAAAAACTATCGTCGTCCTATGCCAGCCGATTTATGCCACCTGGCGCTGATGAACTTTTTGCTAGAACACTTTGAGGATATCCCCGAAGAACTGTTGCAAAAGCTTTGTTTTCCAGACAAGAGTGAGTAGAAACTGCATCTAATTGCAATATCAAAATGATATTTCTTGCCAGCCACCATCACAGTAGGCTGGCTTTTATGCTTTTTCTTTTGACTTTTAACTTTTGACTTGGAGCAAAGCGACCATGACTTATCTTGAAAAGCTCAGTCCTTGGTGTATAGTCAGGCTTTTACCTAATATGCAGAACCAGATTGTAGCTCGTTTTCGTCGCCGCAGTGATGCCGAAGCTCATTTACAAGTTTTACGCCGACTCATCCCAAATGTGAATTTTACACTGATTTTCAATGTGGTATTAGAACAGCAAAACCAGACTGCTGTAAAGTAAGTAGCGATGCCTGGGTTGGGCTACGCCAACGCATCCTCTTTTGACACTTGCGACGCATAAATGCGGGGGATTCCAGCGTCACTGACGTTTACAAGTAAACATGAGAAGAACAACGGGAACAAACACAACTGGTATTTATTCGGCGCTTGCCATAACAGAAATATTTTTCAAGTTCCAAACCCGGTAAACTGACGTATATATGGTTCGTGAAACGCCAAAATAATATCTTGCTTGGGTACTCCCATTTCAATTAATCGATTGGCAATTCCAACTTCGGTACCATCATGTTGAATCCATATTTTCCCATCTTTAATTCTATACTGTTTCTGCCGTAGACAGTTGCAACTCCACTTAGCATTCGTTCAGACATTTCAGAGAGAGCTTTATCCATCTGGGTTACTGTTTTACGCGATTCTTCTAGATTGGAAACCAGCGTATTATTAGCTTCTAGCACAGCACGGGTAGTGTTGATTAGGTGGTTGTAAGCTTCAATGGTTAACCCATGTCCTAAATCCAGATTTTCATCAATAGATTTAAGCAAGGCGAGACGAAGTTGGGCTTTGTCAATAGCAGCAGAACCACGAGTTTTTAAAGACATAACACATCCTTTTTTAATAATTCCTTTTTCAACATATAGGACTCCTATTTGATTTTTGAACAATCAAGCTGCCTAGAAGCTTGACATACAAAGCTTGACTTCTCAGTATACTGAGCAAGATTCAAGTAGGATTCCTATAGTGGAGTATCCTTTTGCCTGAGATGGGTAGTTTTGTGGATTTATTTCATTAAAATTTCAACGAAATAATTACGAGTTTGCGTGTGTTTTTACTCATTTTTCATATCGATTTGTTGTTTTAGAATAAGTACAATCAGCAACAGTAATCACAAAATCAATAATTGCGAACGCCGAAATAACAAATGCGTACCCCGAAATAACAATTGCGTACTCCGAAATAACAATTGCGTACTCCGAAATAACAATTGCGTACCCCGAAATAACAAATGCGATCGCCAAATCTATAAATGCCTTGACGTAGCCCAACCCAGGCATCGCTAAAATTACAATTGCATTCTCCAAATCGATAAATGCGTTGGAGTAGCCCAACCCAGGCATCGCCAAAATCACAAACGATAAATTGAAACTGCTACGGGGCGATCGCTAAAATCGCAATTGCAGTCACAAAATCGATAAATGTGTTGGCGTAGCCCAACCCAGGCATCGCTAGATTAACTTTTGATTATGAAAGTAAAATGAACTTATCCTCTACGTAAGCCCCATGATGGTTGTCCCAGAACTCGAACAACAACTCCTTCAGCTTTCACCTGACGATAAATTGTATATTATCCAACTCCTGGCACAAAGCCTGACTACACACAATAACAACACCCAATCTGTGCAAACAAGCAAAATATCAGAATTATTCCGTCAATCCCCCGTGGCTAAATTACCCGAAGAATTTGACCTTACTCGATTACTAAAAACCCTCATTGAGTCCCTACAACCAGCAACTCCAACCGAAATAACAGAATATCCCCTGCCTCAATTTTATGGATGTATCCAAGATGAAACCTTCTTCCGTCATCCCCAAGGACAACAACCAGAACGCGAACCAATCCTGTGAAATTCCTGCTCGATACTAACACCTGCATTATCTATATGCGAGGTAAAAATTCCACTTTAAAACAGAAACTAGAATCCACTGCTACTAAAGATATTGCCGTTTGCTCAATCGTCAAAGCTGAACTATTTTATGGTGCAATGAAAAGTGCCAACCCACAACGTAATCTTACTTTACAACAACAATTTTTAGCCCAATTTACATCACTACCCTTTGACGATTTAGCAGCAACGACGTTTGGAACAATTCGCTCTCAACTAGAAGCATTAGGTACTCCCATTGGCGCGTATGACTTACAAATTGCCGCCATCACCCTGACAAATAACTTAACCCTTATCACCCATAACACTAGAGAATTCCAACGCATTAATAACTTGTTGATTGAGGATTGGGAGATATAGTGATCGCCTAAATCACAATTGCGTTGGCGTAGCCCAACCCAGGCATCGCACCCTTGTTTTACCTGAAACTGCCACTGGGCGATCGCCTGAACAACCTTTGCAACTGTTAGAGTTTGACAAGCAAGCGGCATTAGAGGTACTTTGTCAGGGACAAACTGTGATTCATTTCTGGTGTGATCGCGTGCATCAAAAATTAAGGGACAATCTTAAAAATTATCGTAAATAAGTAGTGATGCTATAATATTTAATACTAATGTCAATTCTGGTACGTATATTCAACCTAAACAAAGACCATCTTATAATTGAATTCTTTGACATAAAATATTTCATGATCAAGCCAGCTTGCAATCCAGGTTCAAGGGTTCGTTACAGAGCAAACATCAAATTATCTAAAGAGCAAGATGAAGAACTTAATATTTCTTCATCACTTGTGTCTGAAACTACTTCTTTACATGGTGCGCTTACAGCATCAAGAAATGATGTGCGTGTCGTGGAGCTTTTTGCTGGAGCCGGCGGAATGGGTGTTGGATTTCTGATGGCTGGGGAGCAAAAAAAAGGATTTAGAATTATTAATTCTGCTGAAATTAACCCAATATATTTAAAAAGCCTCGAAACTAATTATCAAACATTTTACAATAACTCAACCAACCGTATTGAAGACTGTATCCCTTCAGATTTTACTCCTATAGATTTAACTAAAAAACAAGATTTTCAAATTGTAGACGAAGCTGTAAAAAAAGCAGATGGTGTGGATCTTGTTATTGGAGGAACTCCCTGTCAAGGGTTTTCACAATCTAATCGAAGTAATTGGGGTGCAAAGAATACGTATAATCAACTCGTTGAATACTTTATTGAATGTTCTTTAGAATTAGCACCGAAAGCAATTCTTTTGGAAAATGTGCAAGGTATTCTATGGACACCTCGTTCTAATAAAAGTAAGAATAAGCGTAAATTAACAGTAGTTGATTATATTGCAAGAAAATTTACGGATGCTGGGTATGTTCTTTTTCCCGCAGTTCTAGATGCTGCTTGGTATGGAGTTCCACAACACCGGAATAGATTTTTCTTATTGGCATTACATCAAGATTTAGGTTATACAGTTGATCACTTTGGGGAATGGGGAGCATTTCCGTTACCTACACATGGAGCAATGGGTAAATATAACTATGCAACGGTAAAAGAAGCAATTTTCGATCTACCTGTGATTGACAATGGCGAAGTCCGAGTTATTCAGGAGTATGACGAACCTACACAGGAACGATTAATCTCGAATCTGTTTTTGCGTCAAATGCGCCAAATGGCGACTCCAGGTATTATTGAAGGTCACATTGTTTCAAAACAAGCGGATTATGTAATTGATAGGTATAGACATATTCCGACTGGTGGCAACTGGCAAAATATTCGACACATGATGACTAACTATTCTGATATAGAAAATACGCACAGTAATATCTACAGGCGATTAAAGTGGGATGAACCTTCAATTACAATTGGCAATTATCGCAAAAGTATGATAATTCATCCAGAGCAAAATAGAGGATTATCATTGCGAGAAGCTAGCCGTTTACAGTCTCTTCCTGATTGGTTTACTTTTTGTGGTAATACAGATAATTCTAAAGCCTTAGGCATAATGCACAAGCAACAGCAGTTAGCTAATACTGTCAGTTTTCTTTTAACACTAGCGATAGCACAATATATACTAAAACTATAATTTTTGTTTTTGATATTTTTAAGAGCTTGAGGAGATAAAAAATATGGCACAAATAAATACCCTGAATGGAGATAACATTACTAATCTTAGAGAGTATTTGCATGATGAAGAGAATATCTCATACGATGATTTTGAGCAAATACTTCAAACTGCGTCTGAAGTATTAGAAAGATGTTTGGAACCTACACAAATTGGCTATGTTAAGGGATTAATTTATGGTCACATCCAAAGTGGAAAAACATCTATTATTCTGACAACGATGGCTTTAGCGGCAGATAATGGTTTCAATAACTTTGTAGTGATGACATCCAATCTAAATGACATCTATGAGCAAACGCTTGAAAGAATCAAAGGGGCATTAGATAGTTTTCAAGTTTTTGGTAAGACAGAAATTAGACAAACTTCAAGAGCTACTCATGGTTTACCACTTGCTCTAGTTTGTCCTAAATCTCCACGTCGTTTGCGAGATGCTTTAAATATCGTCCAGCTATCAAATTGGCAAAACCAACCAGTTATTATCATTGATGATGAGGCAGATCAAGCTAGTTTAGATACGAATATAAATGACCAAACTAGACCTACAAGTGCAGTAAATAGAGCAATTGTTGATTTAAGAAATCATCTGAATTCTCATACATACTTGCAAACTACCGCTACTCCTCAAGCATTACTATTACAAGATAGTCAAAGTGCTTTCAGACCTGATTTTGTCGTTGTCACTGAACCTGGTACAGGTTATGTTGGTGGAAACTATTTTTTTGATAACAATAACTTTAGTAATTCCGCTCATATCCGTCTAGTACCTGACATTGATCTTGATAGGTTGCGTACTAGCAACCGTATTCCTGATACTGTTATACAGTCAATGTTGCTATTTTTTCTAGGGGCAGCAATTTTAAGAATACAGGGAAATTCTAAAAAATACACCTATTTACTCCATACTAGTTTTAGACAGGGAGATCATCATTTAGCATCAGTATTAGTTGAGAACTTTAAGAATGAATTGATGAACCAGCTTAGACAAAATCCTAATGCTCCAATAACTGGTGTGTCTCCTAATCTCCTAACACAATTACAAAATGCTTATGATAATTTACAACAAACTTTTGTAAATGTTACAATTCCATTATTTAATGATGTTTTAGCAGAAACAGCAAGGCGAATTACCTCTACAGAAGTCATAAAAATTAACTCTGATACCGATGAAGGAATTGGCTCTCTAACACGAAAACATACCCTTTATATAGGTGGTACAAAACTAGGTCGGGGTGTCACTGTCAAGAATCTTCTAGTTACTTACTATGGTAGGGATGCTCAACAACCACAGATGGATACAGTTTTGCAACACGCAAGAATGTATGGATATCGTCAAAATGAATTACCAGCTATTCGTATTTACTTGCCAACTCATTTAGCTCAAAGATTTGTTGATATTCATGTCAGTGATAATTTAGTTAGAGAACAGTGCCAAGCAACTCATTTACCTATTCAGCTTATTCCTTTGATGGGAAGAGGAATCAGACCGACTCGCCGCAATGTATTAAATGAAAATACGGTTACTCTATTAACTTATCAAGGAGGAAGGCAGTATTTCCCTTCATTGCCAATATCAGATCCTAATATTTTGCGTAATCAAACCCAAGAGCTTGATAATTTGCTGTCTACCGCTAAATATTCTAATTTGCAACAACCATATGGAGTAACAATTGATGATATTTTAGAGATTTTGTCTTTTCAGTACCAAACACCTGGATCAAGTCGTACTTGGAATGATGATTTGATTAGGCAAGCCGTTTCTACCCTGCAAGATCAATCTAGATATCAAAACACTGGTTCATTAATTATTGTGAATCGCAAAGCCGATATTGGAAGAAGCCAAGATAGAGACGATCAAGTAGGCGCTGTGTTACCTCCTCATAATAGGAATGCTCCATACAACATTAACCCTAATTATCCAGCATTACTAATGACTCGAAATATTGGTAGCCGGGATAAGGGTTGGTATGGAGTACCTTTCTGGATTCCAGTTATCCGATTTCCAGATGGTAACTATGCGTTTTCTGTAAATGAAAGCTAATTTAAATTTCTTCAGATACCCTAGATAAACAACTTTTGAGCAGTTACTATCTCCTCAAACGGAAAGCGGCAGCGATCGCAACGCTCCTGCTCCCATAAGGCAGGGATTTTAAACCTAGCCCCACACTTAAGACATTTGGAAAGTAAACGCAAATTGTGGCGATGTCTACGACGGGCTACGCCTACGCGCTCACATAAAATCAACAGTAGGAATAACTTTACTGTGCGATCGCACATTTTTGACAACCAGAAAAATTCACGCAATTTTGGGTTGATATGCGATCGCTCTTTTGAACCAGAACCTCGAATTATTCCTCAAATTCAGTTTCGCAAAAAGCTTTTAACAAATCAATACAGTTAGCGATCGCTCCTAAATGAGTAATTTCATAACCGTGGGTATTTTGTGTAGGAAAGGCCAAACACGCAGCACGCCCAACATGACCAAATTTCATTGCAATCGAAGCATCACTACCAAACTGACTTAGTATCGTTAGCTGCACTGATATATCAAGTTGCTTGGCAGATTGGCGCAGTTGTCCATTTAGCCCCTCATCATATATTCCATAAGCATCTTGAGATAAAAGTACAGGACTTTCGCCATCTTTAAGCGGATATTCCTCAGATAATGGACAAATTTCTAAAGCAATCAACGCATCTAAACGCTGATTTTGGGTGAAAAATAGCGCCCCAATTGCTCCCACTTCTTCTTTAGCTGATGCTACTAAATAAACATCGACTACTGGCTGTTTGAGATTTTCAGCCAAAGCTAGCAAAATCGCCACAGAGGCTTTGTTATCCAAAGTGTAACCAGCAATATGATCCTTTAACCGAATTGGACGCTTGCGATGTTTGCCAATTACCATTCTAGTTCCAGGTCGAATACCAGCTGCTTCTAATTGAGCAGATGTCAGCTTCGTTTCAATCCAGGCATTTTCCCACTTCACAGTAGTATCTTCCTGCTGCACTTTTTGGGGTGATTCGTGGGAAACGTGGCGGGAACCAAAGCTGAGAATACCGTTGATAGTTTCGTTATCTCCCAGTAAATCGACAACGCCTTCGCCATAAACCCACGGGAAAGAACCGCCAAGTTTGCTTACTTTGACACGACCTTGATCACCAATACTCTTGACAATTGCACCAATTTCGTCTTTATGTGCTGTAATCGCCATCGCTCGGTCTGGATTTTTTCCTGGAATCTTGGCAATAATATTATCGGCGCGATCGCACCAGACTTCCACACCCAGCGCCGCAAATCGTTGCATCAACAACTGGTTAATCTCAGTTTCTGCACCACTAGGGGAATGGTGCATGACCAATTCTTCAATAATTTCAAATAAGCGATCGTAATCCCACATCAATTAGTTTAGTTTTCAACTGTTATATGAGACAATTGTGCATCAAAAACCCGGTCTGCTAATACAATTGCTGCTCTTTTTTGTTGACGCTTCAGCACTCCTACCGCACCAAAAGCACCAAGGGCTAAAATCCCCAAGTTTATCGCAGGTTCAGGAACAGACTTAGCCTCAATCGCTGCCAATGCAGTGTCTGCTACTAATTTATGAGCAGCGGTGGTTGGGTGGAAATCGTCCCAGAAGAGAAACTTGTTGTTAGCTGGATCGCATATATCTAGCCTAGATAGACAAGACTCAGTTACATTCGTAAAACCTAATGCACTTGTCTGATTAAATAAAGAAAAAGTATCAATAGGGATGATGTTGAGATTTGGGTTTTGACTCAAAGCGCTCACAGTTTGTGCTAAACCCAAGTTAAACTCACTAGTCGATTTACTAAGGGTTGCAGGGTTGCGATCGTCAATTGTAGCTGCTGGGATCTTTCCCAAATCTGACAAGTTAAACACCAAAATATTTTTCGCGCCGACTCCTACCAGAGTATTCAACGCCAAGGATATATTACTGATTGGCGTGGTAGAGTCTTCGGGGTTAAGAAAAAGGAAATCATTCCCACCTCCCCACAATGTATAAAGTGCATTTGGGTCAGCAGTTTGATTATTTGCTTGCAGAGTTCCAGCAAAACCAAGAACTTGTTGGAGTACTCCAGGTAAATTTGGATTAGGAACAACAGCATTACCTGAACCAGAGCTAGCACCACCGAAAGCGAAGTTTATTCCTTGGGTAGGAGGTATGGAAGGAATAGTAGTTAATAAAGTAGGCTTTAAACCTAGCTGCTCTCCGAGATAATCTACCCAAAGCGGCCCATTGGAAAAACGTCCTTCAAAATAAGGTGGGCTTTGAGGAAATGTTTGCCCAGTAGCATTATATATATTGCCTGTATCAGAAAGACTATCGCCAAATACATAAAGTCGATCAAAACTCCCTGCCGAAGCTTTGGTCGGCAACATGAAAGAGAATAGAACAAATCCTGCTGCTACAGCTTGTTTTTTCATATTTGTTTTACCTATGGTCTTTTTAATTTGTTTAAAAGCAATGAAACGGCGATAGTCTAACAACTTACTCTTTTGAGATACTTCCAAACTAAGTACGTCTATTGAGTTAATTTACGTTGTTTTACTTAACTATGCCTCAAAAATTCATCAAACACAGGTAAAAACGCTTAAAACACTGAGATTTACATTTTCTTGATGAAAAATAGGTATATTACAAAGAAATAGCAAAATTTGTCTACTAAAGGGCGGAATTGCCCACTTTTATGCTAATGCTGGACTAACCGCAACTAAATCAGGTAGACAGTTGTAGATACAGCTTTAACTTTGCTTTAATTTCAAAGCCTCAGTAGCCGAAACACCCTCACCCTGAGTACCGAAATACCACAAAGCCGTAGCAGCTTCAGCACGAGTTACTGATTTTTTGGGTTGAAACAGAGTCGTATAACCAAACACCCGCCGAATATTCGATTGTTCGCCATTCTGGTAATCAACCAGCACTGCTCTTAAAGCCTTAGAGTCAATTCGCGCTGCGTCTTGGAAACCCCAGGTTTGTTTGACTGCATCTAAGTTAGCAGAGGGTAAAGCTTGGCGAGTATCTAGGGGTAATTTCCACAGCAGCAACTGTTCCCGTGTTAGAGGTGCATCAGGACGAAACAAAACTACTGTAGAATCTCCAGACAAAGGACTAGGAATTAACCCAGCTTCGGCTAATCCCTGAATTGCTGGGAAATCAGGGTCTTTTGCTGACACATCACTAAAAGCTGGTTGAGTACTTTCCGATGCCAAGCGAATCTGTTTAGCTGGATTGTTGGTATATACAGCATTGTTAGCAGCAATTAGCCAACGGGCATATTCCCGATGTGTAACGATTTTACTGGGTTCAAACTGATTAGTTGTGGTAGTAGAGTTGCTCTTAGTTGTCTTTGTTTCTATAGATAAAACACCTAATGTAGCCAAGTCTTGGATATGTTGCTGCCATTCTTGTGGTACCTTATTCAGATCGTTGAATACCTGAGATTTAGGGGTGGCTATAGGGATTGTTTGGTTATTAGCTGTGCTTGGTGGTTGTGCTGCCGAGTTTGTGGGTGGTATTGGGCCAATGAACTGTGGATTTCCTGGTTGAGGAACGGCGTTAGTAGTTTCGTTAGTATTTGTATTTGGGGTAGGTTGTGGCGTTGCAGTACTATTCGGTACGTAATCAATCAGTAATTCAGTGGCTGTTTGGGGTTGATTAGGTGTGGCGTTAGTAACTGATTTGGGCTGAATGGAAACCTTCAACAGCAAATCGTTGCGACGTGCCTCAAAAGCCCCTCCGGCATCATCTGTAGGTTGTTGTAGAATCTGCCAGTTATTTGTTTGAAACTGGCTGCGATAAAAGCTAGCAATAAAATTACTGGGGTCAGAACTTAACCAACGAGTTGAGATTTTGTTTTCTGAGCCGCTAGCAGGTGTAACTTCCTGTAGTTTGGCATTGGAATATAAGGGGATATCTTTAGGAAAATCAGCTGGTAACTGAACTGCTGATTCATTTTGCTGTGCTTGCGGTTGATTACCTTGAGATTCTCCAAAGACAACTCCATCGCTTTGCAGTTTCGGATCTGCCGCCAAAGATTGCTCAAGGTTTTTGGCGACCGGACTATTAGCACAGGCTGTTAACGAAGTGAGTATAACAGCCCAAATTAGAAATACAGCTGGACGTTTACAGGGAAGCACAGGAAATCACAAATTGAGTTTCAATTCCTACCCTAGCGCAGACTGTCCATTAAATGGAAATGGGGTATGGGGCATGGAGAATAGACAAGGTAGACAAGGGAAAGACTTGTTCAATAATTCTCCGTTATCCCCTCGTGTCTCCTGCTTTCCTCTGACTCTATACATCACCAAAAAACACTACCGACTCACTACGTCTTCTTCCTAAATGTCTATGTTGGTGATGATATCTCCAAAAATGAGTAAACGGTAGCAAAAGCTACCGTATTGTCTTCGTTTTACAGCCATTAGGTTTTGATAATTCCTATGCTTATTTATAGAGTTCCCTAAAATTCTGGAAAACTAACATTTTTGGAAAAAAAACATAAATAAACTTGAAATCCTTGCTAGATAAGAGTTTTATGAGTTGGGAGTTCGTAGTAAGGACTTTAGGATTTAGATGAGGACTAGAGCCACCGACTACAAACCGATCGATACTAGATTGTGAACCAATTTTTCAGAGAGTTATCTAAACATTCAAGTTGTAAAGCAGGTAACTGATTGATAACTGGTCAAAAAACAGTTTAGCTAGCAAAAGCTTGAATCTACTTCCAGATGTACTAGTTGTAACGCGATCGCCAAGCAACTGAAGTGATAAACTAGGAATAAAGCTCCCCTTAGCCTCACCCAAAGAGGGGAATAGACCGAGTTAACTAACACTGGCTGACAATCGATTCTGAAAATTATTCATCTGACGATGGTAATGTGAGTCAGGCAATAGCTGAAAAATGCCAGTGTTATACAATTGCAGGAACTTAGCGTAAGTTGGTTATTCTTGGCGACTGGGGTAATAGGTAAAGCACTCAAGTGTTGCAGCAGTTTCCCTATCTCTAAATTGATTTTCTGGAGAAAGTGCTACTTGTGCTGTCGTCAAGAGTTTATTAACAGCCTCGAAAACAGTGAGTACTTCCTCTAAAAGTGCGTAGTTTACCGCCGTAGGCATCGCCTCTATGTTATCCAAAACTTTCCCTCAATCAACCCATCCCCTGTTATTCTTGGATAGGGCTGTGGTTCTTTTAGGAAAGCTGGAAGGTGCGCTTCGCAAGTTATAGAGGTAGTACAGAGTTGGCTTTGGCTGTTTGTCCCAATGCCTAGTTAATGATTGGCTAGAAGCGAAAAAGACACTTCATCAAATGCACTGGCGGTTGAGAAAACCCTCTACAAACTTGGTCTGAACAGTTAACAGCTTCCTGATAGATTAGATACAATCAGCATCTGTGTTTTCTTGGGCGGTCGCTTGCTCAAAGCGAGTACTCAAATTAACATGGTGCTGGACTAGCCGATTTGACATAGTATTAAAACTTTCACCTGCTGGCTCTGGCGAAAATTTTTGATTCAGGGCAAATTAAGACTTATATTCAAGGGGCTTGGGTGTTTCTTGGAGATGAAGTTAACCAAAAGTGAGCAAAAGGCTGAAAAAGATATATCTGATGTCAAAAACGCAGATCGGATAGGAGTATGAAAATCTAAAATAGATATTAAGAAGAAAAAACAACGACCATCGACAACCGTCAGTCCTTTTTACTTTCTGTAAAGCGTCACCGGGTTGTTACCAGTGCTGAAACACGATTACATGCAAGTTTCCCAGGATCAGCCTATTTATTCTGAGGCTCCACTCCAGCTGTTACTGTTTGTCGATGGACGCCCCAAGTCCCGTCAACAGGTGCAGCGAATACGTGCTTACTTAAAAGAATTGCAGGCTGAGTATAGTTTTGAACTTCAAACTATTGATGTTGGTCAACAACCTTACTTAGCAGAACACTTTAAATTGATAGCAACGCCAGCTTTAATCAAAATTCACCCGGAACCACGACAGGTTTTGGCTGGGAGTAATATCATAGCGCAATTGAAAAACTGGTGGCCTCGCTGGCAAGCAGCTATAGACGCCTATTTGAAATTACAGGAAGACTTACAAGAACGGATAGACGATAATGCTAGGGTGACATCACCCAAATCCACCATCCGTTCAGTTGCTGTTTCTGCCGAACTTATCCGACTTTCAGACGAAATTTTTCGCTTAAAGCAGGAAAAAGATAACCTCCAAGAGCAGCTACAGTTTAAAGATCGGGTGATTGCGATGCTGGCACACGATCTCCGCAATCCCCTAACTGCCGCCGCGATCGCCATAGAAACTCTCCAATCTAACTACAATTTAGAAACAGGCCAATTTCAGCGCCTCAAACCATCCTTGACGGCGCATCTATTAAAACAAGCCCGTAATCAAACTAAGATCATCGATCGGATGATTGCCGACCTTTTGCAGGTAGGTCGTGGCAAAGATACAGAGTTTCCTATATTACCACAAAAGGTACAGCTAGGTAAACTGTGCTTAGATGTACTAGAAGAATTGTGCGATCGCTACACCGCCAAATCTCAAGAGGTGGAAACAGATATTCCCAATGACTTACCTTATGTATATGCTGACCCAGAACGCATCCGCCAAGTGCTAGTAAATCTGTTGGATAATGCCATCAAATACACTCCAGAAGGTGGCAAGATTAGCATTGCCGGATTGCACCGCACTACCCAAAAAGTTCAGTTTAGTATTGGCGATACTGGGCCTGGTATTCCTGTAGAGAATCGCGATCGCATCTTTGAAAACCACTTCCGCCTGCAACGGGATGAAGGTACAGAAGGTTACGGCATTGGCCTTTGTTTATGCCAACGCATCGTTCTGGCACATTATGGCCAAATTTGGGTGGATTCTGCCCCTAATAACGGAGCATGGTTTCACTTCACTTTGCCAGTTTATCCTTCTTAGGTATTGGGCATGGGGCATTGGGCATGGGGCATTGGTAAAAAAAACTGGCAACACTTAATGACAAATGACAAATGACAATTAAGAACTTGAGACAAAGCGATCGCGTCCCCCGGCCTTTGCTTGGTAGAGTGCTTTATCTGCCAGCACGATCAACTCTGAAGGTGAAGATTCCCAAGTTGGGACAACAGTTGCCACGCCCATGCTGAGAGTGACGTGCTGACTCACCGCAGAACCGTCATGAACAATTTGCAAATCTTTGATTCCCGCTTGGATCGCGGCGGCAACGTGAAGTGCGCCAGATGCAGGAGTATATGGCATAATTACAGCAAATTCTTCGCCACCATAACGCGCTACTAAATCCTGATGTTTTTGTGCCTTAAGGCTTAAGACAGCACCCACCTTTTGTAAACATACATCCCCTGCCGGATGGCCATATTTATCATTATAAAATTTAAAAAAGTCGATATCACACAAAATCATTGACAAGGGAAATCCCTCTTGTACGAGATTAATCCATTGAGTATTGAGATAATCGTCAAAGCGGCGACGATTAGCCAACTCAGTTAAGCCATCTACATTGGCAAGGTGATGCAAAGCTTCGTTTGCCGCCTCTAACTGTTTGTATACTTGTGCTTGCTGTAGCAGTCGGCGCAACCGCTGGCGTAATACAGGCCAGTGAATTGGCTTAGTGACATAATCACTCGCTCCCGCTTCAAAAGCACGGTTTACAGATTCCTCATCGTCCAAGCATGTGATCATCAAGATGGGAGTGCGCTCCCATATCTTAGAGATGACCGTATTGTTAAGGGTCGAGTCAGTATCAAAGGTGGCAAGGGCTGAGATTAAATTATTCCTGGCAATCTGGAGCAAGTGTTTACAGCAAGTAAAGCCATCCATCACAGGCATTACAGCATCTAGCAAAACTATATCCGGTTTGATAGTCTCGTAGGCATCTAAACATTGCTTACCGTCATTGACCTCGACCACTCGATAACCTTCTTGTTCCATTGCTTTACGCAACAATACCCGGATGGTCTTGTCATCATCAGCCACTAGAATCAGTGGTGGTTGTTTAGAAACAGAAAATGGGCTTATACCTGACATGAGTTGCCTTCCACTTGCGGGACTATCCTGAAAAAGGCTGTGCAACTCAATCGCATGGGGGCGATCGCTATTTTCATCAATGCCAGGATTTGCGGCAAAGGTGTATCTGGCTTCACAGTCAACTGTTTTTTAACAATGGACAGCCCAATGTTGTTGGGCCAAGCAAGCGGTAGATAAATAAGTTGCATAGACAATCTGTAATTGGAACACGAAGGCAATTGCTACCTTTTTGTTCAGCGATGGTTATGGGAGGAAATGTTACTTTTATATTTCCCTATTGTTAAAGTCAAATTACAATTTTTTTGAGAATTACAAATACACACCTTAATTCTTTAGTTGTGTAGTTAGTTGAGAAACCTAGCGATCCAGAGCAAGGCAATTGCCAAAGTACCCTCAGAAGATAGTTAATACTAAATACTAATATCACCTGACTGAAATTTATTTAGTCTATTCGACAAGGCTTGCTGAGGTTTAGTATAATTACATAAGATTGAGATTCAACTTACTTTAAAGCTTTATTTTCAAGTGACTCCATAACTATTTCGTTCTAGCCATTAACCGCCCAGAACTACAGTTTTGCAGATCATACTCAATTCTGTTTTAACGGACTAAACCGCGTCTACCTTGAAAACCGTAGTTTTTTGGAATTAGGTTAAAGCTCAGAACTCAAGCCACAACCGAATAATACACTCTCCTTAAAAACTCCAGGTTTCAAAATGGACGGGGTTTATAACCTTTTGTCAGTCGTTTTTAGACGAATGAGTGCTATTAAACTCAGAATAAATTCTGAGGCAGATTAAAATGAAATCGCGCTGTAAGTCGTTCTGGGCTAATAAATGAAGTTAAATTTTATTTAATTAAGTTCAGTATATCTATTTATCTAAAAAATAGACTGTTCTTTTGGAAAGATAGCAATTTAGTAGCTAATATTATATGTTACTACTATATACTAAATTAAGATTAAAATTTTGAACAACTAATCCTCTAACTGCTTTACAGACAGCACATAAAACTGCTATCTTTTTGAATACACAAACAAGGAAAAGTTATTACAAAAATAATCTAAACCTATTGACATTCGCTAATTTTTTAAAATGCCAGACTCATTAATGTATCAGCAGGATAATTTTGTTGTTCTCGAAACAAACCAACCAGAACAATTTATGACACCATCAGAGTTATTAGAAAAGCTCAAAACAACTCTTCAACAACTCGTAATTCAAGATTTGCCGCCTGACTTGCAAAAATTTGATACTGTGGAAGCTCAAGCACAATATTTACTTGACACTAGCTGCAAATTAGATATTAGCCCTGGGCAATATTTACAGTGGTACGCAGTTCGTTTAGAAAAGTAAGTTTTTGCTTAAGTGCATAAGAGAAGCCCAAAAATTTTAAGATTTTAAGTAAAAGTTGCTACCCAGATTTCCGACTTTTTGAAGAAGTCGGGGATGTAAATCGTGGTTAAGGGAATTCCAAAAAGAATAATTACTAATTCATAATTCATAGTTAAAGACACTGTACAGTAGGCCACACAATCATCAAAAATTTAGTGGTCAAGAAGAGAATAGAGAGTACAAGAGCTACCACTAATTGTAATTATGAATTATTAATTATGTTGACTGTTGCAGAAATATGGGTAACAACAAGTCATAAAGGAATGAAGTTTGGGTAACGATAATTTTTGCTCTTGACTATTGACTACTGACTAGTGATTCTTTTTGAGTATTGATTAGCGCTAGCTCAATTGTATTTTCAGATGGCTGCGTTATTTGAATTTCCAATCCAGGTCCAAAATAATTGGTCATTTTTTCATGCTTTTTTTGCCATACATCAATTGGTATTAGCGGTGAATCAAATTCTAAAATTAGAGCATAGCTCCCATTAACTTCTGTTTCTCGTAACCCTGTGACTGTTGGCCGTTCCTGGTCAGTGGGACTCAAACCCAGAAAAGAAAGTGTTGTATCTAGATGAGAATCTTGACCGTAGCAATATCGGGTGATGTCTTTGCGAATTTTATTTTGCGTATCAGTTGCTTGCTGCTGGCGCAGTATCAATGCTGATGGTGACGTAGTTTGGGTAAATGGTACTGGCTTAAGTTCATTAGCTTTTAGCGCCAGTCCTCCCAATAATAGAGGAATCCCGTAAAAAAATCCGACAAGATTGAGTGTGGCATTATTATCAGCATAGGCGACGAAGCCAATGATGGTTAATATGCCGCCGATAGTTAGACCGAGTGTTCCCAAAGAGATTTGGCGTAGCATGAGCTTAAATTAGTATAAAGTCTGAATACCTTAGTTTTATTATCATCGGCTATGAGCAACAAATTAGGAAAGAACATCGTCCCCAAGGGCTAGTAATTCAACTAACCCTAAATTGCCATATTCAGGCGGTTAGAAACCGCACGCCAGTTGCTAAAGAGACGGAAGGGAACACACCAAGAGCGAACAAGTCAGGCATTTTTGCCCAAACCACTGGCTTCGTTTAAACGAGACTTTAGCCACCTTTGTCTTTGTGGTTTTCAAACACTAAATTTTTCCTTAGTCTACATTCGCGCAGCATCTCGTAGGGAAGGCAAGTGGCTCTAAGTTGACTACTAAGGGCGTAGAGTGTCCCAGAATATTAGATTTTGAGTTAACTTTAAATTTAAAGGTAGTTAAAGATAGGAAAAAAATAATGGATCTACAGACTATAAAAGAACGAATTGTCGCAGTTCAAAGTAAACGCGATTATCTATTAAGCTTACTGGAGCAACCAAACCTGGGAACTTTGAGAATTGATGTAAATCAGGCTTTGGAAGAACTGGATGAACTAATTGATGAATTTACACGCACCATTCCGGTAGAGTAGAAATAATCAAAAATTACGTCGGTTTAACCTCAACTTCAGGCTAGACCGACGTTATTCAGTAGTATCATGTCTTCAAATCCCCAGAATTGAACTAAGCCTGAGTTGGCGAAGCAATAATCACTGCATCATTTATCCTGCCACTGAACCATCTCCTGCACGCTGACCTAACTGCCTAACTAAAGCAATAAGTTCGCTTGTAGGGACATCTTTCTTGCAAACGTCATCAAAGCTAGACATTGCCTTTGTACCGTGAAAATTTACGTCTTCCACTGATGAGTAAGCAAGTATCTGGGTGTTCGGAGATATAGCTTTAATGTGACTAGACGCACTCCACCCATCCATGACTGGCATCTGTAAATCTAGAACAATTACGTCAGGATGGCAACGTTTAACCATTTCTATAGCTTCTTCACCATTACTGGCTAAACCTACTACTTGAATATTTTCCTGGCAAGAAAAAACCAATTGTAAGGTTAAGCGAGTCAGTTCGTGGTCATCAACTACTAAAACACGCAAGGTAGAAAGCTCGCAGGATAACATTAACATTGAGGGGAAAGACAAATTTATTTAGAATAACCTCTCCAGTTTATGAGAACAAGTGCCAGCACTGACTCTATCCTATGGTTGAATAACTTGTATGAACCTATGACAAACAACTTAGACAACTACTCAAAAAATTCAATTTTTCTAAAAAAACTAAGTTGAGCTAGTTGTCAAGGTATAAGAACTTATTTTTTAATCAATCAGGTTGGGACTACACCAGTTGAGCGTAATGCCATGTTCATGAGAATTTTTTGTGAATTAGCTTCTGGAGAATCATCATAAGGACGCCGTTGAATGTAAGTACCATCAGCTTGTAATTCCCAAGCTTGGCGATTATCTGCGAGCATAATTCCCATAATTTCTTGCAAATCTTTAGCAATATCTGGGTCTTTTACTGGAGTAATTACTTCGACTCGGCGATCCAGGTTGCGGCGCATCCAGTCAGCACTGCCGATATATATCTCCTCCTCTGTATTGTTATGAAAATAATAAATCCGAGAGTGTTCTAAAAAGCGACCGACAATACTGATAATGCGAATGTTTTCACTAATGTCTTTGATTCCTGGGCGTAAACAACAAACACCCCTGACAATTAAATCGATTTCTACTCCGGCGCGGGAAGCTTCGTATAAAGTGGCAATAATTTCTGGATCGACTAGGGCATTCATTTTGGCAACAATGCGTCCAGAAAATCCATTTTGAACATTTTCAATTTCGCGGCGAATTAGTGCTAAAAAGCGATCGCGCATATTCACAGGCGCAACCAGCAACTGTCGATAAGATTTTTGTAGGGAATATCCTGTTAAGAAATTAAATAAATCTGTAATGTCAGCACCCAATTCTTCACGGCAACTAAACAATCCCAAATCTGTATACAGTCGTGCCGTTTTCTGGTTATAGTTACCAGTGCCAATATGCACGTAGCGACGTATCCGGTCTTTTTCGCGCCGTACCACCATGACGGTTTTACTATGGGTTTTTAGCCCGACTAAACCATAGACGACATGAACTCCAACTCTTTCTAGTCGTTTTGCCCAGTAAATATTATTCTCCTCATCAAATCGCGCCTTTAATTCCACCAGCACAGATACCTGCTTGCCATTTTCGGCAGCAGCAATTAAGGCGTTGACGATGGGCGAGTCACCAGAAGTCCGGTAAAGGGTCATCTTGATGGCTAACACATTCGGATCGTAGGCAGCATGGGTAATAAAGCGCACCACTGTAGCCGAAAAGGATTGATAGGGATGGTGTACTAGTAAATCCTTTTCCCGAATTACAGCAAAAAAGTCTTTTCCTTCATCCGTCTCCAGCGCATCTGGGTCTAAACTCGGTTCTCTCAGCCTTTGCAGGCGTAACGGTACAACAGATTGGCGTGGTGGATCTTTGAGTTCCGGCAATGGTAAGGACATAAAGTACATTAAATCCCGCAGTCCCAAAAGACCATCTACCTCGTAAACATCACTTTCTGTTAATTCCAAATCATGTAATAATCGCGATCGCACTATTTCCGGAGTCTGGGATTGAATTTCTAGCCGGACTGGACTACCACCTAGGCGCCGTTTTCGCAATTCCTGTTCGATCGCTAACAACAAATCATCTGCTTCATCTTCTTCTAAGACCAAATCGGCATCACGGGTAATGCGGAACGGATGATATTCTTGAATGTTCATCCCTGGAAATAGTGATTCCAAGTTATGAGCGATCGCCTGTTCTAAAGGTACTCCAGTCCAATGGGCAGGTTTTTCGCTGTTCTGATCTCCCAACTCAGGCGGTATCGGTAAAAATCGTGGTAGAACACTAGGGACTTTGATTCTGGCAAAGAATTCTTCTTCGGTGTCTGGGTTCTTGACCACAACAGCCAGATTCAGACTGAGATTAGAAATAAAAGGAAAGGGATGACTAGGATCAACAGCCAGAGGTGTCAAAACTGGAAAAACTTGTTCCTCAAAATAGCTGTTGAGATGAGTCCGCTGCTTTTGATTTAAATCTATGTAATTCAGAATATGAATGCCATGATTTACTAGTAGAGGACGAAGTACTTCCTCAAAATGTTGGTGCTGTTTCTGAAAGTGGGGAGTAAGGGTAGACCTAATATCGTCTAGTTGTTGTTGTGGTGTGCGACCATCGGGAGTTAACAGGCTAACTTTTGCCTCTACTTGTTGCTTTAAGCCAGCAACGCGCACCATGAAAAACTCATCCAAATTAGAGTTAAATATTGCCAAAAACTTGAGGCGTTCCAGAAGAGGCGTGCGATCGTCACAGGCTTCATGTAAAACCCTGGCATTAAATTCTAACCAGCTTAACTCTCGGTTAAGATAATATTGTGGATCGCTGAGATTGATGGGGGTAGCGCTTTTCTTAGATTTTGCCATAATGACCTAAAGGCAGGCAGATGTAGCCCATTGAACTGGGGGACAATAAATATAGTAAGTTAAATGGTGCTTGAGCAAAACGCTAAGGCAATTTTTGGCTGTGCTTATTCTCTACCTCGCTACTGGTAAAGGACAGACATCATACTTAAATCAAAAATCTATTTGTATTTAAATAACTTTAGTCAAAGACCGAAAAATTTACTTGTGTAGGCACGAAAGCCAATATGACTAAGAAATTTTTGGGTTTGCGCGATCGCCTTGGGTATCTTCCAGATAATCACCCTACCCACTCAACCTATAACTAGATTTTATAGCCGTTTTCAATTTTGTGGAATATGGTATTGGCGTCTATTTATGTGCCCTTTCAAAATATTGCATCCATACAATAACTGCGATGAGCCTGGGGATTCAAATCGTTGCCCACAGCATATTAACCATAAAGATGCACTTAAGATTTAGCAAAGATATGACATAGCCATATCTGACAAGTTTTAACGAATTATTAAGCAGTGTTTACAGAGGATTGGGGTGTTGGAAGCAGTCTAAAGCCTTACCTCCAGTACTTTCTGAATTTAGTTTTCCAAAATCTGAAATTTGGTAATCATTGCCACAACTTTTATACAGACACTGAGTAGATACAATTCTTGCTGCAACTCTATTTTTATGAGGTTTATGAAGCTTTTTTTCAGATCCACACCAACAATCCCATCTATTAGTTTTTTTAATTTATGACCGCCGGAATTTTTTTAAATTTCAGTATTATTACTAGGATATTTTTGGGAGGCAATGGTTATATTGAGAACGTAAAGAGAAACAACACGGGGAGTTTGTTAATCATGAAAATTTCTGCGATCGTTAAAGGAAGCATCTGCTTGTTAGGTTTGGTTGGCGTTAGTAATATCCTGGCTGCACCAGCAAGTGCAGGGCAAGCTTCTGCTCGGGGTGCGGTTACAGTAGTTAGACCATCAGGTTCTTCTCTCAGCGTCAGTGGTGAGTTGGTTGGAGCTACGGGTACGGACTTTACTGCACTAGATGTTGTTGTTGTTGGTAATACTGGTCCAGGTACAAACCAAGAAGTTGTCACAGGCCTCACATTAACCCCAACAGTTGGAACAGCTTCAAGCACACCTCCCACCACAATTGCAGCAGCTATTGCAGCACAGATTGCTGCCACTCCTGTTACAGCTGTTGAAGATTTAGCAACCCTTGTCAGAGCAGCTGGTGTTGGTGGCGGTCTAGAGTAGATTGTAATTTTTGCCTTGTAATTACTTACAAAATTTTTGACAACTGACAGAACAGTTGAATAAATCAATAGTTCATAGGGAAAAGAAATAGCAATGCTATATCTGTTCCCTATATTTATTTTGTGGCTCAGATTCCCGACTTCTTCAAGAAGCCGGGAATCTTGTTGTTCATCTTGTCCCTCGTTGCCTCGTTCCCAGCATTGGTGTCAACTTAAGCTAAAAGCTATATCGAGCAAGGGTTGTACGAATCCCCACGCCCTCATCCCCTAACCCCTTCTCCCTCAGGGAGAAGGGGAATTTAATTTCTAGCTCCCCTCTCCCTGAGGGAGAGGGGCTGGGGGTGAGGGCAAAACGTTGTCACAAAACGGGTTTCACGTTAAGTTGACACCAATGGCGACACGAGAGCCTTTGTTTATTGGGCGCTCATGTTGCCCACCCCACAATATTGGATAATTTATTTCTTGGAGTTCCCTAATGATTTGCTATGCAACTCCTCATCATCTTTTTACATAGCTTTAGTGATATCAATATAAACCCTGAAACTCTCACTAAATATTGAATAGAGAGCTTGCGTAAAAATACGAAGCCTCAAAATGTCCATTTTTCACAAAACGCTCCCAACAAAGGTTTTATATTTTTATACACTGAAAGAATAAAAGCCAGATAACAAAAGGTTCTGCCTCGACTTCTGCTGGCCGATGCATATTCTGCATTTCCAAGCAAAATCTGGAAACGAGCCTAAGGCGAGAAACATGAGGAGTTTATAAAACATGAATAGCTTATCCAACAAATTGTCTATAATTCTTCGGGGAAGTATTTGCTTGTTAGGTTTAGTGAGTGTAGGAAATTTTTTAGCAGCACCAGTAAATGCACAACAAGCTACTGCTATTGGTGCTGTTACTCTTATTAGACCTTCTGGTAGTTTTCTCAGTGTCACTGGCGAGGTAACTTTACCTTCTGGCTCTTACTTTAATGGAGGTGTAACAATTTCTCCTACCTATGGAGGCATCGCAGGTGGAAATGACGAAACCATAACTAGTCTAACTATAACCCCAGAAGGAATTCAAACTAATGCACTCTATACCCCAAACCCATCTATTAATACAATAACTAACTTATTAAATAATAGTACTTCTGTTGAAGATTTAACAGCTATAATCCGAGCAGGGGCTGGTAATAATGGCTTGGGTAGTTTAGATTAAATATAATTGACAAATTAAAAATTTTAGATGCCTGAATTATTTAAAAATTCAGGTATTTTTTGCGCTTTCTTCAAAATCTATAACCACCTTGAAGCTTTAGATCAAATCCATTCTCGCCTGTACCAATTTGAGTTTCTATAAACACACTGTTAACTGGAAAAGTATGTCTCATAATAACTCCATAGTTGAAGCCAGAAACTCGGCTGCTTAAGCCCAAATTATTAATACTATAATTTTTTAGATAAACACCAGCAGAAATATTTTTACTGACTCTGTGTAAACCCTGAAATTCAAAGAAAAACTCTTTACCCATCTCTAAATTTGTCTTGAGATTCAAACCATGACTAGTACTAAATTCTCCATTGAAAAGACCTAAAAACTCCCCATTACTATTATTTTCAATAAAAGCAATACCAGGAGCTAAAGAAAACCCAAAATTTCTTTCTTGATGCTGATATAAATAACTTAAATAAGTAGAAAAAGGATTATTTTTATTAGAGGCACTATTCCAATCAACTCTCAAGTATGGTACGTGAGTGTTGATAGCTACAGGTCTTTTGGCTGAATTTAACCGGATATCAGTTTTAATATAGTTGAGAAGTATATTAGTATATAAACCTAATGTTGGTTCTTCCGTCCCTAAATTATTGTTAGAAACGCCTGGTGCTGAGTTAGCATCTATATTAAACCACGTTCCTAAATTAGCACTATAGTTAAAATTTCCAGAAGAACCTGCTGCTAGCAATTCAACTGTTGGCAAAGACAGATAACCGTTAAAGCTATTAAAACTAACACCTATTTTGTCAACTCTAGTAAGTTCCATATAATCGAATGCTAAATCTGCTGCTCGTACTTGGAGCGGTACTAGCGTTGAATCTGCTGAATTAAATTTTTGTACAAATCTTTGCCCTTGGGGGTTTGTTAAAATAACTTCTACAGCAGAGGCTTCGTTGATAGGATCGATAGAAGTATCATTTAAAGGGATTGGAATACCAATATAGGTTAAAGGCCCAAATTTTTCATTAGAGAGCCTGAGATCGGAAAAAAATGTATTGCCTTCATCTAAAATAGAAATATTTCTTTCAATAAACTGAACTGCTCGTTTGTAGTTTCCTGTTCTTATTTGTAAAATGTTAGAGTGATTAGGAGTGACTTGACTGGGAAATGTGTAAGTTCCAGATACCTGCTCTAACCCACTAGATGCATTGGCATAAGATAAAGTGCGATTCAGCCTGTTATTGATTTGTCTTCTTTGTTCAGATGTAGCAGTTGTACTTAAAGAAGTCAAGCCTTCTCCATTCTTAAATTTTTGTCTAGCTTCTTGTAGACCTTGTTGAATATTATCAATTTTAATAGCTTCAAAAACTTCACCTAATAGCAAACCTAATGTAGAATTCACCGATTGGATAGCATCAATACTAGTATCGCTAAATTTAGCTGTTAGAGATAATCCTGGAGCAGAAAAAATATTAGAATAAGTAGCTTTAATTGCAACTGGATCGTATTGAATTAAGCTGCGATTATGAGGATGGCTAACATACAGTCTGTGCCAGTCAGAACTTTCTTGAGCTTGAGATAGTGTCTCAAATACTGGTTCTCTTCTTCCTAAAGATAACCACATTAAAGAGTTCAAATAATGGTAGTCTTTCTCTGATTGAGAAAGAAAAGGATTGACTGCTACATTTAACAAATCATAGTTATCAAATTTGCCAAGTTGAGCAACCTTAATACCTGGTAAGGAAGAGATAGGAGCATTAAAACCAAAACCCTCTCCCGTCAATATATTTCCCCAGGAGATACCAGTAGCTTCTAGGGCACTATTAGGAATAATTTCGCCTATCTTAAGTTTGACATTTCCATCATCTAGTAAAGGCTGTATATTCGTCGTTGGAAAGCCTTGCAAAATTTTGGGAGCATTGGCAGCATCTAAAGCTTGAAATAAAGCTTGCCCACCATCAATACTCAAAGTAGAGCCACTACCAATAGCTGGAATAGGATTTCTTAGAACTGTGACATTAGGATTGCTTGAGTCAATTCCACTATTAATAGTAACTCTGCCAGCAGGTACCCCTTCAGTATTTACCAATTGTCCGGCTATTGAGGTTATGGAAAAATTATCAGTATCAACAGTTCCAAATAAATTCTGAAAATCTGTAGGTATAGCGAATAGAGTTTGCAATCCCCAAAATGCCTGTTGTGAGGTTACATTTTGGGTAATATAAGTATTAGTTTGTCTTCCTTGAGAGAGGATACCGACTTGGGAGCCTTTAGTTTCAACTACTATTCTATTGCGATCGAGAACCCAGTAAAACTGGTCAGCCTTGGGAAATTTGGCATAAGTAAACTTATCAATAATCTGATTGTCTCTAGAAAATCTTACTCTTATATCCGTATCTATATAATTTTCATTTTCATTTGGCTTAAATAATTCTGTGGAAAAAGTAAGGTTATCTGTAGGGTTAACAATCCAAGGATACTTATTGGCACTAAATGTTAGGGCATCAAGAATTATTGTCTTTTGGATTGCTTGTGGTTTCTTTTTTGTTCGACGTAATTTTTCTATTAGTATTTGTTGCTGGGGTGTGTATGGTTTTGACGGATTTAAATTTGATGGTTGAATTGTATTTGGTTGAGGCTTTTCTTGATCTTCTCCAGGTAGCTTGGGAGGCTTGTCTTTGTATTCTTCAATTGGAATAACGTCAGCAATGGTGAATTTTCGTAACTGTTTTGGTTTCTTTAAGTTAGAGTTAGATTTTCTTAAAGTCTGTTTTAACAGTTCTTTGCTTTGAAAGTTATTTATTTTTTGCCCGGAATTGATTAATGACCTGTTATGATTAGCCATTAAAACAATATTGTTTGGACTGCTTATGCCGAGAGCGATCGCAGATAATTTAATAAATATAATTTTGTATAAAACTGTTGAAAACAAGAAACATATTCCAATAAATTTTACATTTTTATTGAATCTCATTAGGGAGATATTGATGATTTTTCGATTTGAATTTTTCAATGTTTTCAGAATAAAAGTTTTGGCGATTCCAACTATTGAGCATTGGCTAATGTCGAAAATTAACCATTATTTAATAATTAGTCTTTGAATTTATTATTGATTTATTTGATTCGATGGATTCAACAGTGTTTCAGTAAATATAGATAATCAAAAAAGTTTGATTTCTTATCCTGTCTGCAAATAAAATAGGATTAAGCAGATTTACTGCAACAAGAGTGTAATTCTTGAGCAAAAATTCAACCTCAGCAAAATCACCACAACTCAAAAATTGGGCTATTATTTGTCCGTATAAATACGTAATTAAACCTATTCAATTAAAAAAATGGAGTAAAAATATACTTCAGACTACTCGCTGCCGTCTGGTAATTTGATACACTTACGCTACTACCGTATTACTACTGCTGTTACCAATATAATTTTTTATACATATATAGTACACTGATCGAGCGAATTGAGGATACTCTGAACCATGTAGTGGAAATAGTAGAGCGATCGCATCGACCTAGAATGGTTTAGTCCAACTGGTAAATTACTCTGGTCAACTCACTAAATCTCTTATATCTAATAACTAAATCTAATCATGCACAGTAAATAATATCAGTCCTAAACTTGTCTACACTAGGATAAGTGCAATGTCTACGACGGGCTACGCCTACGCAATAAATTTGTGGCGTAGACAGGCAGTGGCTGATAAGAGCTTGTTTAAAAAGTTGTAAAGTATATTCAAAACTCCTCTTCAAACCTCTCCCTAAAACGACCATTATCTTGTAGGGAAAAAGGCTGGGAGAGTTAGGTTTCTAAGGCTTAGTGTTACGAAAAATACTTTTCAAACATCCTTTAAGAATCGCTTTTAACAGACTTTCTCAAACAGCTAAAGGTGAGCAAAAGATTAAGAATTATTAAAAAAGGTTAAGCTATTATTCAGAGAATTATGCTGCTGACTGGATATCACATTTAGATTTATTAAAATAAGTTAAAAATTAATGGAGTTTAGACATATTGATACAGAAGTAACAAGGTTAGAAGCTCTCCGCCAGTATCAAATTCTTGACACAGAACCCGAAGAAGCCTATGACAATCTTGCTCAGTTAGCGACCTTTATTTGTGGCACTCCCATATCCTTGATAAATTTTATTGATGAAAACCGTCAATGGTTTAAGGCAAAAATAGGTCTAGATGTATCAGAAATGCCCCGGAGTGTTGGATTATCTTATCTTTGCCAAGAGCAGCGTCATGTTGTAGTGATTTCTGATACCCTAGCTGATGAAAAGTTGGCAAGTAATCCGCTAGTAATTGGCTATCCATATATACGGTTTTATGCAGGTGTACCCTTAATTACTCCGAAGGGAGATATGTTGGGAACTCTGTGTGCAATTGACCAAGTTCCACGACAACTAAGCCAAAAACAAGTGGAGGCGTTTGTGGGTTTGAGTCGTCTGGTAATCGACCAACTCGAACTCAGGCGTCATGTAAGAGAGGTATCTAAAGTTACTGAGAAACTAGTGGCACACGAGCAAGCAGCCCGCGCCCAATCTGAAGCCGCCAAAACCCGCATCACTAATCTTGTCGAAAGTATCACTGATGGTTTTTTTGCCCTGGATCAAAAGTGGCAATTTACCTATATTAATGGTCAAGCAGAACGGCTGTTGCAAAAAACTCACAATCAGCTTTTGGGTAAAAACATCTGGGAGGTGTTTCCAGAAATTATCGGCACAACATTTGATTGTGAATATCGCAGGGCAATCTTAGAACAGGTTAGTGTCGAATTTGAGGAGTTCTATTTGCCACAGCAGCAGTGGCTTAAAGTCCATGCCTATCCGGCAAAAGACGGCTTGTCTGTTTATTTCCAAAACGTTACTGAACGACGGAAAACAGCAGAAGCACTACGAGAAAGTGAAGAACGTTGGCAATTAGCATTACATGGTAATAATGATGGTATTTGGGATTGGAACCTCAAGACTAATGAAGTGTTCTTCTCAACTCGATGGAAGGAAATGCTCGGCTATAAAGACCACGAAGTTTCCAACCGTTGGGATGAATGGACAAAACGAATCCATCCCGATGAGCAAGATTGGGTACTTCAGGCTTTCCAAGACCACTTTGCCAAGAAAACACCGTTTTACGTCTGTGAATATCGGGTCCAGTGCCAAGACGGCAGCTATAAATGGATTCTAGATCGAGGACAGGCACTTTGGGACGCATTAGGTGATATAGTGCGGATGGTTGGTTCTTATACTGATATCACAGATCGCAAGCGGGCAGATGAAGAATTAAAGCGGCAAAATCTGCGATCGCAACTATTTGCCGAAATTACCCTGAAAATTCGAGAATCTTTACAAATAGATGAAATTCTTCAAACCACTGTCACAGAGGTACAAAAATTACTGCAAGCTGACCGAGTGTTAATTTTTCGACTGGAACCTGACGGTTCGGGAACAGTGGTACAAGAGGCAGTGCTGCCTGGTTGGCCGGTAATTCTAGGAAAAAATCTTTTGGACTCCTGCTTTAAAGAAGAATATATAGAAAGATATCGCCAGGGAAGAGTAAGTGCCCTTGAAGACATTGAAGCTGCTCATATTCAACCATGCCATCGAGAATTTCTTCAGCAGTTTGCTGTCAGGGCTAATCTGGTAGTGCCGATTCTTGTCAGGGACAATATTTGGGGCTTATTACTAGCTCATCAGTGTGGCGCACCTCGACAGTGGAATCAGTTTGAGATGGATTTGTTACAGCAATTAGCGAACCAAATTGGGATTGCTTTATCTCAGGCACAACTATTAGAAAAAGAAACCCAGCAAAGTCAAGAACTTACTCGTTCTAATGCGGAATTAGAACAGTTTGCCTACGTAGCTTCCCATGATTTACAAGAGCCATTGCGGATGGTAACTAGTTATTTACAACTGCTGGAGCGGAGATACAAAAACAAACTGGATGCCAATGCAGATCAGTTTATTGCCTACGCAGTAAATGGGGCCAGCCGGATGCAGACCCTAATCAACGATTTATTAAACTATTCCCGCCTCAGCACCCGTGGACAGCCTTTTGTGCCAGTTGATTGTAGCTTTGTCTTAGAACAGGTGCTTGCTAATCTTCAAGTTGCGATCGCAGATAGTAGAGCAGTTGTCACTTATGATACTCTACCTCAAGTGATAGCTGATGCCACCCAATTGATACAAGTATTTCAAAACCTGATCGCCAACGCGATCAAATTTTGCCGTCATCAGCAGCCACGAATTCACATCGGAGTAGAGAAGAGAGATGCAAATCCAGATGGGGAAGATTTGAATTCTATCCCGTCGGCAGATGAATGGCTGTTCTGGGTGCGTGATAATGCAATTGGTTTTGAATCCCAATATGCTGAACGTATATTTATAATTTTTCAGCGCTTGCAGGCTAGAGACAAGTATCCCGGTACTGGAATTGGTCTGGCAATTTGTAAAAAAATTGTAGAACGCCACGGCGGTCGTATTTGGGTTGAGTCGAAACCGGGTCAAGGCTCGACTTTCTACTTCACAATTCCAGATAGAACTCTTAAGCAATCGTGAACACCATAACAGCGATTATGCCTATTCAGGTTTTGTTAGTAGAAGATAATCCTGGCGATGCCCAACTAACACGTATCGCCCTAGAAGATAGTAAAATTTCGATTCACTTAAACGTGGTCGAAGATGGTGTAGAGGCAATGGCATTCTTGCGAAAACAGGGAAAATATGCTAGATTACCTCATCCAGATATTGTACTACTCGATTTTAACCTTCCGAAAAAAGATGGACGAGAAGTATTAGCAGAAATAAAAGGAGATGAAAACCTCAAACGAATTCCTGTAGTAGTTTTGACGACTTCCCAGGCTGAAGAAGATATCCTCAAAGCCTATAACCTTTTTGCCAACTGTTATATAACTAAGCCAGTAGATTTCGATCAATTCGTTAAAATTGTCCAATCAATAGAAAATTTTTGGTTTGCGATCGTAAAACTGCCACCGGAGTAATGGAAATGGCAGGTGAAAATACTATTAAAGTCTTGTTAATAGAAGACAACCCTGGTGATGTCTTATTGTTACAAGAGTTATTTAAAGAAGTTACCACAGTTGTAGTTGAGTTGATGCCCGTTGAACGGCTTTATGAAGCAGTCAACTACCTAACAAACGAAATTTTTGATGTTATTTTATTAGACCTCTCGCTGCCAGATAGCCAGGGATTAGAAACCTTTGTCATCGCTCACAATCAGGCAAAAGCAACTCCAATCATTGTGCTGACGGGTATAAATGATGAAACCCTGGCAACTAGCGCAATGCAACAAGGAGCGCAGGATTATTTAGTGAAGGGGCAAGTAACTGGTGACTTGCTGGTGCGTTCTATGCGTTATGCCATCGAACGTCAACGGGCAGACAACGCACTGCGGCAGAGTGAGGAGCGATTTCGGGTTGCTCTGAAAAACTCTCCAATCTTTGTCTACAACCAGGATAAAGATTTACGGTACACCTGGGTTTACAATCCCCCATCTGGATTGACAGTTGAGGAAATATTGGGCAAACAAGATTTAAATATCATCCCAGTTGAAGATGCTCAACATCTGATCGCAATTAAACGTGGAGTGCTGACTACAGGCATAGGAACGCGAGAGGAAGTATCAATTACTATCAAAGAGACAACGCGATATTACGATTTAACTGTCGAGCCACTACGGAATGAAACCCAAGAAGTTGTCGGGGTGACATGCGCTAGTATAGATATTAGCGATCGCCAAGCTGCGCTACGCGATCGCAAATTGGCAGAAGAAAAAATTCGTGAACAAGCAGCATTACTAGATGTCACCACAGATGCCATTTGCGTCCGAGATTTAAACAATCAAATTATTTTCTGGAACAAAGGCGCAGAAACACTTTATGGCTGGCAAGCTACAGAGGCTTGGGGCAAAAATGCCAGCGAGCTTTTATATGACGAACCTTCACCGGAAATTGAAGCGGCTCTATTGCAAGCTATTAGTAAAGGTAAATGGCAGGGCGAGTTAACAAAACTTACTAAAATGAACAAAGAAATCCTTGTGGCTAGTCGCTGGAGTCTGGTTTGCGATGAACAAGGAAAACCCAAATCAATTCTCACCGTTGACACAGATATTACCGAGAAAAAGCATCTAGAAGCCCAATTATTTCGCGCTCAACGACTGGAAAGTATTGGCACTTTAGCTAGTGGTATTGCTCACGACCTCAACAACATCCTGACACCGATTTTGGCAGGAGCGCAACTGCTACCGCTGAAATTTCCCGATGCAGATGAGCGGACTCGCCATCTACTAGAAATTTTAGAAATTAACGCTAGACGCGGTGCTGATTTAGTCAAACAGGTGCTGTCCTTTGCGCGGGGTGTAGAAGGGAAGCACATCAGTTTGCAACTCAGACATATAATTGTGGAAATTGCCAAGATACTTAAAGAGACATTTCCCAAATCGATAGAAATCAGCACCGATGTACCGCAGAATTTGTGGATGGTTTCTGGAGATAGTACTCAACTGCATCAAGTGCTGATGAACCTCTGCGTTAACGCCCGTGATGCTATGTCCAATAGCGGTACTTTGAGTATCTCTGCCGAAAATATATTGATTGACGCAAATTATGCCCGCATGAACCTAGAAGCCAAAGAGGGGCCTTACATAGTGATTACTGTCTCCGATACTGGAGTTGGGATTCCTAAACAAATGCTAGATAGAATTTTCGAGCCATTCTTTACTACAAAAGATGTTGGACAAGGCACTGGTTTAGGACTTTCCACAGTATTGGGGATCGTTAAAAGTCACGGAGGTTTTGTGAACGTGTATAGTGAACCGGAAAGTGGCACTAGCTTTAAGGTTTACTTGCCAGCAGTGGGAGGAATAGAAACACTCAGCCCCGAAAATTTGCCACCACAGACAGGACATGGGGAATTAATTTTGGTTGTGGATGATGAAGCCGCCATTCAAGAGATTACGATAACATCATTAGAAGCTCACAACTACAAAATCTTAGTTGCCAGTGATGGCATTGAGGCGATCGCACTATATGCTCAAAATAGAGACAAAATTAGTGCCGTCCTCATGGATATTATGCTGCCCTCACTGGATGGTTTAACTGCCATGCGTACCTTGCAAAAAATCAACCCCCAAGTCAAAATTATCGCCAGCAGTGGACTTATGTCTGACAATAAGCTCAGTGCAGTAGCAGCTATTGGTGTCAATACATTTTTGTCAAAGCCCTATACTGTCAACGAATTATTGCTTTCTTTACAGAAAGTACTATCGTGAGTCAATTCAGAAGGCAGGGGGAAATGACCCAGAACTAAAGTTTTTATTAATACTTCTTTCCTGCTGCCCTCTGCCTTTATTTGTAATTACATAAGTATCTTGATAGCTATGAGTACAAAAGGTTGGGGACTTGCAAGAAAATAAGATCCCAATCAAACTGGAGTAATCGTGATATCCCAT
>NZ_JABXKL010000031.1 GCF_017114995.1 Nostoc sp. NMS9
ATGGGATATCACGATTACTCCAGTTTGATTGGGATCTTATTTTCTTGCAAGTCCCTAATCGCGAGAAGCCCACCTCACAAGAAGTAGTTGAGTATTTTTTTATTCGTCAATCTCAAGAGGATCGAAACATCTATCCAAAGGTTTTGAAACCCTGGATAGATACCAACTAGACACGCTGTTGAAAGCAATGTCTGATTAACATACATAGAAATCAATACCCTCTTAGAGTTGATAAGGGCTTTATTTATAAAAGTTAGCAGAAGTAAGTTTCTTAATTTCTGCTTAACTATCTATCTTGATGCAATACCCAGTCTCCTATCTGTCATATCTGTCATATCTATCGTTCCTATTATCTCTGTCATATCTGTCATATCTATCGTTTCTATCATATCTGTCATATCTGTCGTTTCTGCGATCGCCAACTGAAAACTCAGCTCGGCAACCATTTTTCACCCAAATACGATTTCTCCGATAGCCCCAATTTCCTCTACAACTGGTGTTAGACAATTGCCTGACAAGCCTCACTCTGCCTCTTGTATTTACCGAACAAGTATTCCTTCGATTATTTTGGCTTGAACAAGTTATTATCTCTTGAGCCGAAGCTGGGGCAGCAATACTCAAAAGTGTACCTATACTAAGACTAGCAACCAGAAAGGTCGCAGCAATTGTGGGAAGGCGCATAATCATAATAAAATGCTAGATTTCTTCCAGATTTCAGAAACAAAAACTATAGTAATTCTAGCAAATTGCATTCAGAGCCAATGAATAAATCAGATTCAATGCAAAAAATATTTGCACTTTGAACTTCATCAAATACAAATTTTAGTCAAGCGCCTAACGTACCGTATTCTGTAACGGTGCGTTAGGCTAAAGCCATAACACACCCTACCTTTTGATTTACTTTATAAATTAACTTTAAGTAATTTGTCTTTTTAATTCTTGCATTAATAATTGGCAACGTTTACTAGCTTCTTTGGCTTGTCTCATCAAACTTTTACTTTGTTCTCGATTAGTAATACTAATTTCAACAGCTTGTTGACTAAACTGTGCAGCTTGGCTACCTAGTTCTTGAATGCGAGTTTTTAATTGTTCAACAGTTTTCATTCGCCCTCCAGTTCAATGATCAAGGTGTCTAGATTTTCAGCCTCTTCATAAATTTTATCCGCTCTACTCTGAAGCAAACTAGCATCGTCAAAATCATTGTTTTGAAGTGCTACTTCTGCGGCTGTGTACAATTGTGCTGCTATCTACTGTAATTGGGTATACACACTCGACAAAATACTATGGCGGTTCTCGTTTACGTGAGGTACACCCGTAGGGGCACGGCACTGCCCAGTGGTGTCAACTTAAGCTCAAACGCTTATCCCACATACGCTTTACCCCACCCCCAACCCCTCTCCTTGGTAAGGGGAGGGGCGGTTTTGCGTCAGCAAAGCCGGGGTGGGGTAACTCAGGATTGATTGGTAATTGAGTAAGTTTGATATAACGTCATTACAAGGTTTTCACGTTAAGTTGACACGTAGGGGTACTGCCGTGCCCCTACACTCGTGATGTAATGTTGTACCGCATCTGAATGGGAACCGCTATAAACGTTTCTTGCTTCATTAGTGAAAAATAGTCGTCATATCAAATTCCCGGTAGATAGGTTGCAAAACGTCTTTACATTTCTTGATCGCTTGCTTGTGGTAGATGAAAATGAATGTAAACTAAATAACTCGGCAATTTCTACCCAGCTTAATGAAAATCTAAACACGGTATAGCATAACTGGGCTAAGAATAGTTTTTAGTAACAATAGCGATCGCACTCATAACTAACCATGTCTCAACCAACTATAGAATCAATCCTACAAGAGAAGCGCCTCTTTCATCCTGGCTCGGAATTCTCGCAAAATGCTCATATCAAAAGCCTGGAAGACTATCAGCGTCTCTACGACAAAGCCAAAGCCGATCCGCAGCAATTTTGGGCAGATTTGGCTGTAACAGAATTAGAATGGTTCCAAAAATGGGACACAGTATTAGACTGGCAACCACCTTTTGCTAAGTGGTTCGTTGGCGGTAAGATTAATATTTCTTACAACTGCCTTGACAGACATCTTACCACCTGGCGAAAAAATAAAGCAGCATTGATTTGGGAAGGAGAACCAGGTGATTCGCGTACCCTCACTTATGCCCAACTGCATCGGGAAGTTTGCCAGTTCGCCAATGTATTGAAGCAACTGGGTGTACAAAAAGGCGATCGCGTTGGTATTTATATGCCGATGATTCCTGAAGCTGCGATCGCGATGTTAGCCTGTGCCAGAATTGGCGCACCCCACAGCGTAGTATTTGGTGGTTTTAGTGCCGAAGCTTTGCGCGATCGCTTAATTGATGCTCAAGCTAAACTAGTAATCACGGCTGATGGTGGTTGGCGCAAAGATGCGATCGTTCCTCTCAAAGAACAGGTAGATAAAGCCTTAGCTGATGGTGCTGTTCCCAGTGTAGAAAATGTCTTAGTTGTCAAGCGTACCGGACAAGAAACTTATATGCAGTTGGGCGGACGCGATCATTGGTGGCATGATTTGCAAAAAGGTGCATCAGCAGATTGTCCCGCCGAACCGATGGACAGTGAAGATATGCTGTTTGTCCTCTACACTTCCGGCAGCACGGGCAAACCGAAGGGCGTAGTACATACAACTGCTGGTTATAATTTGTATACCCATATCACCACCAAGTGGATATTCGACCTGCAAGACACAGATGTATATTGGTGTACCGCAGATGTAGGTTGGATTACGGGACACAGCTACATTGTCTACGGTCCCCTCTCCAACGGTGCAACCACGATAATGTATGAAGGTGCGCCCCGTGCTTCTAATCCTGGCTGTTTTTGGGATGTAATTGAAAAATACGGTGTTAACATTTTTTATACAGCACCTACGGCAATTCGGGCATTTATTAAGATGGGTGAACAACATCCCAACGCGCGAAACTTGTCTTCGTTGCGTTTGCTGGGAACCGTTGGCGAACCGATTAACCCAGAAGCTTGGATGTGGTATCACAAAGTTATTGGTGGGGAACGCTGTCCAATTGTTGATACTTGGTGGCAAACGGAAACAGGCGGTATTATGATTACACCGCTACCAGGGGCGATTCCTACCAAACCCGGTTCTGCAACTCTTCCCTTCCCAGGAATTATCGCAGATGTCGTAGATTTAGAAGGAAACACCGTACCCAATAACGAAGGCGGTTATTTGGCGGTGCGACATCCTTGGCCAGGAATGATGCGGACAGTCTACGGCGATCCAGAACGCTTCCGCCGCACCTACTGGGAACACATTCCACCCCAAAATGGTAACTATACTTACTTTGCTGGTGATGGCGCTAGACTTGATGAAGACGGCTACTTCTGGGTAATGGGTCGTGTAGATGATGTATTGAATGTATCAGGACACCGACTCGGTACAATGGAAGTAGAATCAGCCTTAGTTTCGCATCCAGCAGTTGCAGAAGCGGCGGTAGTGGGTAAACCCGATGAACTTAAGGGTGAAGAAGTAGTTGCTTTTGTGACTTTAGAAGGTACTTATCAAGGAAGTGAGGAACTGAGTAAAGAACTCAAACTGCACGTCGTCAAAGAAATTGGTGCGATCGCGCGTCCTGGAGAAATTCGCTTTACAGACGCTTTACCCAAAACGCGATCGGGTAAGATTATGCGGCGCTTACTACGGAATCTAGCCGCAGGGCAAGAGGTATCTGGAGATACTTCGACATTGGAAGATCGGAGTGTGTTGGATAAGTTACGAGAAGGCGTGTAAATAATTCCAAATGAGCTTATTAGGGCAGCACAGATATGCATTGGTGTCAACTTAACGTGAAAACCAGCCTAGAACAAGCTTTTAGATATTGTCTCGTTCCCAGTCTCCGACTGGGAATGCCGTCCTAGGGGCTGCCGCCTCCCTTGCTGGCGGCAGAGCCGCCAGGAGCAGCATTTCCAGCCTCTTGCTGGAAACGAGGTTTTAAATGAGCTTAGTAGGGGCGCACAGATATGCGACCCTTACCGTTTGTCTTGTGATGCATTACGCGCTAACGCAGGCCAATTTATCATAAAGATTAGAACATTATTGAGGCATTCAGGGCGATGAAGGTGAAGTGCAAATCCAAATCAGCATTTGTTCAACCTATTGGCTGCATGATGCTGAGTATTATCAGTGTAATGGGGATATCACCATTAGTGTTAGCGGTTCCTGCAAAAGTTTCTTTACATTCGCTAGAACAGTCTGCACAGAGACAACCACAAAAAATAGCACAAGCTTCAGGTACAGATACACCAGAGCGATCGCAACTAATCCAACAAGCTAATACTCTGTATAATCAAGGAGACTTTAAAGGTGCAGAAGAAAATTTACGCAAATTTATTAAAAAATTTCCAGAAGATGCTTTTGGGCACTTTCAATTAGGAAACGTGCTTTTTCAGCAAAAAAAATCAGAAGAAGCAATTAGCGCCTATCGAGAAGCCATTCGCCTCCAGCCAAAATATGCTTTAGCCTACAATGCGAGCGGTATGGTTTACGCAAGTCAAAGTCGCTGGGAAGAAGCCATTACTGAATATAAAAAAGCTCTGGAAATTAATCCTAATTATGGCGAAGCGCTGACTAATTTTGCACTAGCAATGTGGCAAACAAATAAAAAAGATGAGGCGCTATCTTCTTTAGAAAAAGCTTTAAATATTTTCAAATCACAGAATAGAGGTGAAAAAGTTAACCAAGTCGAACGAATTTTAAAAGAGATCAAAACTGCTGATGAGCCTGGAGTTTCCTGAAAATCATATTATTCAGTGGATAAAATTCAGAAGAGTTGCTGACAATTAGCTTTAAGGATGTTTTGCCAGACATGCAATCGGATACGAAGATTATGCGGCAGTTGTCGCATAATCTTCGCTTATGGATAAAAAACAGGTTTGAAACTGATGACGATAAACCAGGAGAACCATGTATGCAAGTAAGACAAGAAATTTTTGATACTTATTGGCGATTTGCTACGATGCGCCAGGAAGTATTTTTCAACAAAATTAACAAGGTACCACCACCCTGGACGAATGACCAGATTATTAATACTTATAAATTTTGTAATGCATATCGAGCAAGCGATCGCGTTTCACAATATTTGATCAAAAACGTAATTTACGATGAAAATAGGAGCAGGAATGAAGAAGAACTAATTTTACGGATTCTACTCTTTAAAATTTTTAATAAAATAGAAACATGGGAGTACTTAGAAAACAAAATAGGAGATTATATTACACTGTCTAATTTCGACTCAAATATATATTCAGATATATTAGAAGAGGCTATGAATCTTGGATATGTTATTTACACTAGTGCATATATGTCTTGTGCCAGCAAAGAGTTTGGTTGTGATAAAAAACACCAAAATCATTTGGCATTAATTGATAAAATGGTTGTCCAAGATAGGGTAGTCAATCGCATAGTCAAAGCCAAAAAACTTGAAGATGTTTTTCAGATAATTCAAGAATATCCATTGCTAGGTAAGTTTATGGCTTACCAATTAGCGACAGATATTAATTATAGTGAAATTATCAACTTTGACGAAAACAGTTTTACTATAGCAGGCCCAGGAGCCGAGCGTGGTATAAATAAGTGCTTTATTGATACAGATGGGAAAACATATACTGATATAATTCGCTGGATGACTGAAAACCAAGAGAGAGAGTTTCAACGGTTAGGGTTAAATTTTCAATCACTTTGGGGTCGTCCGCTACAGGCTATAGACTGTCAAAATCTTTTTTGTGAAACTGATAAATATTGCCGATCAGCATTTCCTGATTTGAAAAGTAATCGCAAAAAAATAAAATCAAAATTTACTTCAACGCCTCAACCAATTGATTATTTTTATCCGCCTAAATGGTGTATTAATGAGAAAGTTAAAGTAAATTTATCACAAAGATTACCACAATTAGATATTCCTAATTTGCAACAACACAATAAGAATAATTATCAGCAATTGTCTTTGGAATTAAATTTGATTGTAAAAGCAACCTCTCTAATCCCAGAATATGTATCAAAACTACATAAAACTGATGAGCAAGAGTCTCAATTTAACCATAAAAGTAATAAGAGTAAAAAATCAAAAACTTTACAAAATACACAAATAGAAAATTCTCAACAGTTGTGCTTATTTGAATAAAACTGGGTATCTTAAATCAGCAGTAGTTCAAAGTCAAGCACATTATATGGAAAGATATGCCGACATCGATACCACTGGAAAGTACCGCTACTTACTAGGACGTAGATGGGATGCAAATTTGCCGCTAATTACTTTTGTCATGCTTAACCCAAGTACCGCAGGGAGCAACGCGATTTTGTGAGGTTGGGTGAAAAAGGTGCGATCGCTAATAAATATATTTAAGCACAGTATGAATCTTTATACATTTAAAGCAGTATTAACACTGCTTTAAATTTCCAGTTCTCTTGTAGGGTCTGAAGATGACTCGTTTTTGTGGCAAAAAAAAGGTAGGATTCCCTTTGGAGTAAAGGTTTTGATATCTGACATCAAAACAGGGAATGCCTACGCGCTTATGAAAAATCATATATATTCTACTTTCGATTTAAGCAAATCATTAGAAAACTTTCAAGAACAAGTTACGAAACTTTTAGAACTAAAGAATATTTCAGAATGGGATGGACGCGTTTTCAGAGAACGTGAGCAAAAAATTAGAGAATTTGCATTAATAATGGCTGGAGAATGTACAGCTTTGTTGCTCCATAATCTGTCAAAATCTCAAGATTTTTTGGATAAAGCAGAGCAAGAGACACGGGGATAGTGGCAAACAAACACACAAAAGCATGGTTTTAAAAAACGACAAATATTAACAATTGGAAATGTGAAAGTAAATTTAAAATTACCCTATGTAGTTGAACGTCAAACTCAATCAAAGAAAAATAAGAAATCTTTACATGAAGGATTTTGTCCCTTTTTAAGATATTTGGGAATGTCTGAGGGGTTAACACCTAACGTTTTATCGACTATTGCCCAATATGGTGCAATTGCTGGCTCGTTTGAGGCAGCGCGGACAACATTAATTGATTGGGGCATAAATATCAGCCTAAAACGCATAGAACGGCTAACATATTACTTTGGTAAAATTGGCATAAATTTACGCCAATCTAAATTAACAAGTTTAGCTCTGGGCAGTTTAGCTACAAGTAATGTTCTGAAAGACCAACGTGTTGTCATTGCTGTGGATGGCGGTCGTACTCGGATTCGGATTAACAATAAGGGAAGGCGTAAGGTCAAGACTAATCGTTTAGGCTTTACAGGAGAATGGATTGAGCCAAAGTTATTAACAATTTATGTAGTAAATGACGATGGTGAAAAGATTATTAATGGAGAAATTCCGATTACCAATGATGGGACGTATTCAGGATATCAAGCATTTTTACAGATATTAGAGATGTACTTGGTTAATTTAGGAATTAGTCAGGCAAAACAGGTTTTATTAATTGCGGACGGTGCAG
>NZ_JABXKL010000093.1 GCF_017114995.1 Nostoc sp. NMS9
GCAAATTATTTTTGCGGGTGGTTACTTTTTACCTGCTATCTTGGCTTAAAAGCCCCAAATTCCAAGAAACAGAGCATTTATCTAGCAGCAAAAATTTACCAATTAAGTTGGTAAATCGTAGTATTTAATACAGTTTTAGAGATTAGTTTCAGCTTTGATGCTTGATAGGCGAGTAATACAAACAGTAGAAAACATAACAACCAATTTCGCTTTTTGGGTAAATTTTGCCCTGACGAAAAATTACCTATTTGACTAAAGTGAATATGCACATAGCATCAGCAAAGAATTGCTGTTTTAAATTTTTGCATAATCAATTAGGTATTTACCAAACTATGCAACAGATGGCAAGCAACAAAGTAATGGAGAGAGTAATGATTACCGAAGAAGACTTAGCCCAGCAATTTAACGTAATTATTGAACACACTCACCCACGGGTATGGAACCTGTTAAGCCAATGTTATGTGAAGATAATCAATCCTCATCCTCACTTAACAAGAGTGAATATAAAAACATGCATCCGCCCTGCAAAATACATTGGTATTTATTGCCCTGATAGACTAATTAGTGGTGTAATAGAACAAAAAAACCTACTCAAAGAAGTAGCAGAATACTTGGGGCTAGTTGAAGTTGTTTGCTTGAATGCCAATAACTTGATGCGCGATCCTCTCTCAAATCTCAAGCAAGCTTATCCCCAGTTGTGGTTAGACTTGCTGTGGATTGTCACTCAAGAACAATAACCTAGTAAACCTGATTTTTCCGCAATATTCAATCTGCAAAAAATCAAAAGTACCAATCGTCACCGCAGCTTCGTTACTTTTGGAGTTTGCTAAAAACTTATGAATCAACCATGCCTACATCCAGATGATTTGCCTTCACCTCAAACAATCAAGCTGAGTGAAATACTATTCAGACAGCTTGAAGAAGCAACTAAAAAAAGCTTTTTTTTAGCCTGCGATCGCATGACACGGATTTTGTTATCGAGTTGTCATTGGTATTTCCAAATCAATAGTGGCGTTTTGACCTTGATCCTGATTTGTAATAACATGGAAAGTTATCGCGATATCATGAAAACTGTTCCTCAATTTGCCGATCGCTTAAAACAGTTTGCCAATAGAGCTAAAATTACTGTCAGTTCTCCAATTGACAAAGGTATACCGTGGGTACTCAGCATAGATAATGTCTTACCTGAAGGGGACTTACCCAGTACCTGATAGATAAACCAGAAAAATCGCGATCGCCCTTCCGCGTGAATATTGGCGATCGCGCCGAAAAAGTCCGTCAAGCCCGTCTCAAACCACGGCAAAGTTTTTTAGAGCTTTATATCTGCTTATTTACCTGATTAGGAGGATAGGGAGAGGAAGTTACGGGCGTTTGTGAAAATACTTTAGGAAAAACAACTTGAGCTAGTAGTGCACCACACAAACTTTGCGCGGTAGCGAGCAGAGGTGCACAGGAGAAAGAACTTTTCAAACCTCTCCTCTGCTCCCCTGCTTCCCTGCTTCCCTGCTCCTCTGCCTGCCTCTACCCAACAATTTTGGCTTGGCATACTACTAGAAAGAGCCATATTCATTGGTATCTAATCCTTGTGGTTCCGGTTGGGAGATGTTGGGGAAATATTTGGGGTAAAACTGGGGTAATGTAAAAGGGTCAAGATGTTTACAAAGCAGCTGTGTTAAACAAAAATTATGTCGTCCGATCAAAGTAGATATTATCCCAAGACGACGATGGTCTTCTAAATAAGCATTAGCTTCTATAATTGCCATTTGACACACGGGTGTAAATCCGTTTAAGGGATTTTGCGCTCCTTTATACCCTATATTGTCAAGTTAGGCGCTTATATCTTGCAGCATATAGATAAATTTTACCCTCACGACTGGAGAGCAAAATCTTGGGCATAGAATTACGCAGTTTCGTATTTCTCGACAACCTGCAACCTCAACATGCAGCATATATGGGAACAGTAGCCCAAGGCTTCTTACCATTACCAGGAGATACATCACTGTGGATTGAAATCTCTCCTGGTATCGAAATTAATAAAATTACGGATATAGCCCTGAAATCTGCCTCTGTCCGTCCGGGAGTACAGGTAGTTGAACGACTATACGGACTATTGGAAGTTCATTCTAGCTCCCAAGGTGAAACCAGAGCTGCTGGTCAAGCTATTTTAGCGGCACTGGGAGTCCGAAGAGAGGAATGTCTGAAACCGCGTGTTATTTCTAGTCAGATTATCCGTAACATCGATGCTTATCAAACACAACTGATTAATCGCACGCGCCGGGGACAGCTACTACTAGCAGGTCAAACGCTGTATGTATTAGAAGTGGAGCCTGCTGCTTACGCCGCACTGGCTGCCAATGAAGCAGAAAAAGCAGCGAGGATTAACATTCTAGAAGTTCAAGCTGTAGGTAGTTTTGGACGGCTGTACTTAGGTGGACAAGAACAGGATATTCTAGCAGGAGCAGCGGGAGCATTAACAGCTATTGAAAGTGTCGCTGGTCGGGTAAATTCTCTGGGTGGGCGTCAGGAGTAAAGGAGAGAAAATGGCAAATCGAGAGCATCTAACTTTACTCAAAGCAGGTGCAGTTAAATGGATTGAGTGGAGAAAGAAAAATCCCCAGATTGAACCAGACCTCAGCGCTGCGAATTTGCAAGGCGATAACCTCAGAGGCGCACACCTCCAAGGGGTAAATTTGAGAAGAGTCGATTTGGGTAATGCTTTACTTGTGCGGGCAAACCTCAGTGGTGCTGACCTCAGTAGTGCCAACCTCTATAAAGCCTTCCTGAATGAAGCTAACCTGAGTGCGGCTAACTTCAGTGTTGCTAACTTAAGTGGCGCTATACTTACGCAGGCAGATTTGAGTCATGCCAATTTGATTGGAGCTGACTTGAGTCAGGTGGATCTTAGAGGTGCTGCGATCGCATCTGCTAATCTAATTGGCACTGACTTAAAAGGCGCTAACTTGAGAGATGCCGATTTAGGTGCAGCGAAGTTGATGCGGGCTAACCTCTCTTTTGCCAACCTTATTGAAACTAACTTGATTGCGGCTGATCTCAGTGAGGCGAGTTTGTACGAAGCAGAAGTTTTAGGGGCTTATCTTTACAAAGCTGACCTATACAAAGCTAATCTGACCAAGGCTCATCTAAGTGGTGCATACTTGTTGCGGGCTAACCTAAGTGAAGCTGATTTGAGTCAAGCTGACTTGAGTTGGACTAACCTTAGAGACGCGAATCTAGCAGGGGCGAATCTCAGAGGAACTAACCTTAGAGGAGCCGACATTCGGGGAGCTAACCTCAGCGGCGTAAATCTTCAAGAAACAATTATGCCTAACGCTTCAACACACTATTAGTTTACAAGAAAAAGAAATTGACGTTTAGATTCATTTTTTGGGGCATTTCTTCCCACAAGAAGTATATAAAATTTATGTAAAGCTTAACTGTTATTAAGTTCAAAATGTTTTAGATAATCTATCAATTTAACTTATGTGTTTTCAGATGTATTTCTTTAATAGAAAAAGTATTTTTTTCCAAACCAAAATTGATATTGAAACCTAACTTAACGAAAATGTCGTATTCAGCTAAAAAATCTTGTAATCTTTACTAAGAAAAACAGTATATTTTCACAAAACTTAATTAAAGGTTACAAATTTTTCTAACAGTACTAAAAATTAAAGAATTTGCATTTTTAAGATTTGGTAAAGAATTTGACGTAACCTTTCACTCATGATAATAAATAATTATAGGAAAGTTTAAAATCAAAAAGCCTAGGGAAAATAAGTAATTAAAATAGATTAATTTTGACCTAATTACTTATTATTCCTATAATCAACTAACCAAATCAATAACTAATATTTTTTCAGTGTATTGGTATTGATTAGGTTAGCAAAGGCATGTGTATTTAAACTTACGGTTGTAATTAATCAATATTGAACTTATGAAGAGTTATTTACAAAATTAACTGACTATTTTATCAAGAAAATTATGAATAACACTAAATTATCTAACCAAGTGAAAGGCAGGTTTATCAGTAAGTTTGCTACTAAAATGCTGTTATTTACAATAACACTATTATTTACAATAGTTTTATTAAATCATCGCACTACTGGATTAAATGTTGTACCACAAACCCTGCGCCCCGAGATTAAGGTTCGCAATATTATTAATACATTATCAGTCTCTCCTTCTGTTCGGATTGTAAAAGATCCACGAAACAATACTCTCTATTACCTCAAACGAAATGGTGACATTTATCAAGTCAATTTAGGTTACTCTACTAGTACACTTGTGTACAACTCTAGTAATCATAATTTAAGTGAAACTCAAGGTATGGCCATTGGTCCTAACGGCACAATTTATTTAGTTGGCAATGCAGACCTTGTGAAAAACCAAACTAAAGCAATTATTGTTAAAGGTGTAATTAATTCGAGTACAGGACAGCGTATTTGGTCTATTTTAGCTCAGAGTGCAGGCTATCCCAAAAGCAAAACAGCTTATGACCATCGGTTCAACGGTGTGGTTGTTAGTCTGGATGGTAAATTTATCTATGTGAATAGCGGTTCTCGTACCGATCATGGTGAGGTTCAGTCTGTTGATGGTCTATATCCCAATACTCGCGAAGTCGGATTAACCGCCTGTATACTCCGTCTTCCTAGTAATAGCAACAATCTCTTTCTGGCAAACAATCGAGCAACTTTAAAGACAGCTGGCTATATTTTTGCAGAAGGAACACGCAATACTTTCGATATGGCTTTTGCGCCTAATGGGGATTTGTTTGGCACAGAAAATGGCTCAGACCGCGACATGTCAGAAGAATTAAATTGGTTACGTTTAGGTGGTAATTACGGCTTTCCTTGGCGTATTGGTGGGACAGACAATCCACAACAATTTCTCAATTATAATCCTGCCACTGACCGATTGTTAAGCCCTCAATTTAACGCCATCCAAAAAGGCTACTATCGTAACGATCCAACCTTTCCTATTCGGCCTACTGAAAATTTGATTGAACCAATTCCTAATCTTGGGCCGGACGCAGATAATTACCGCGATCCTGTAGATGGAAAAATCAAAGATGCCAGTGTTCTTGGGCAAACTTTTAGCACTTTTACAACACACCGTTCTCCTTTAGGACTAGTTTTTGATACACAAGGAGTAATGAGTCCAGAATTCAACAGAGATGGATTTATGTTGAGTTGGACACCAGGCGACCCCACTGGCGAAACACTAATAGGCCCTTTTAAAGATGCTAGCCAAGACCTACTGCATTTAAAGTTAACTAAAGTAGGAAATACTAACTATAAACTTAACGCTACGCGCCTTGTCACAGGTTTTAGTAATCCCATTGATGCTGAGATTATTGGCAATAAGATTTATGTTCTGGAATATGGCGGAAATCAAGGAATTTGGGAAGTCTCTATGCCTACCAAGTAAAACAAATTGGGTATTTCCGCATTACTTAGTCCTTTGGAGTGCTGCCTTTAGTCAGACATTGAGTCTCTGACTCAATGAATGCATTCCCAGTCTGAGACTGGGAACGAGGAGGGGAGTAAAAACGTAGTTTTGGCTCTTTACTTTAAAATCAATGACAAAATGTCCAACCCACAAAAAATGTCTACAATTTCAACTTTTCACCGCGAATCGAATAATCTAACAACTCCATCGGGTGAATAACTGAAATCTTCTTACCTTGCAACTGCAAATGTTTAGTAATTTGCAAAGTACACCCAGGATTAGCAGAAGCAATTAACTCAGCACCAGTATTCAACAAATTCTGCACTTTTTGCTGACCCAATTCTTCAGAAACTTCTGGTTGCAGCATATTATAAACCCCGGCACTGCCACAACACAAAGCTGCATCTATTGGTTCTCTCAACTTCACCCCTGGAATTTGTCGCAACACCTGACGCGGTTGGACGCTAATCTTTTGTCCGTGCAATAAATGACAAGCATCTTGATAAACTAAATTCAATGGTTTATCAGTCAGCGGTGAAAGTTTCGTTGTTAACCCAACAGTTGCTAAAAACTCTTGAGCGTCTTTAACCTTAGCTGCAAAATCCTTTGCTTTTTCCCGATATTCTAGGTCATCTTCTAAAATATGACCGTACTCTTTTAAAGTATGACCACAACCAGCAGCATTAATAATCACGAAATCTACATCTGTCTTGGCAAAACTATCAATCATCTGTCTTGCTAAAGCTTTCGCCTGTTCTGTTTGTCCTTGGTGTTCGGGAAGTGCGGCACAACAACCTTGAGATTTGGGAATCACAACTTCACAACCATTCGCTGTTAAAACGCGAACTGTCGCTTCATTCACGGGTGAGAAAAACAGCCGTTGGACGCAACCCAAAATCATCCCAACGCGATACCGCTTTTCACCTTTAGCAGGAATCACAGTAGGCAAATTATCTTGAAAAGATTTGAGAGTAATTTCTGGCAGAATTGATTCCATTGCTGCCAAACGAGGCGATATTTTATTCAGTAAACCTGTAGCCCGAAAGAATTTAGCCAACCCCAATTTTTGATAAACCAATAACGGAACTAATAAAACCCGTAAAAGATTGGGATAGGGAAACAGAGAAAATATCAGTTGACGAAAAAATTGGTCTGGCAAACTGCGGGGATAATTTCGTTCAACTTGATGACGAGTTGCAGAAATTAACTTGTCATACTGTACACCAGAAGGACAGGTACTCACACAAGCAAGACACCCTAAACAAGAATCAAAATGTTCTACTGTTGCCGTATTGAGAGCAATTTCACCCTCATTAATTGCATCCATTAAATAGATACGTCCTCTAGGAGAATCCATCTCCTTGCCAAGTACCCGATAACTGGGACAAGTCGAGAGACAAAATCCACAATGGACACAACTATCAATCAACTTCGGGTCAGGTGGATGATTAACATCAAACCCCTTTAAATTTTTTAAACTAGCCGTATTATTAACAGAATTTTTTGAAACTTGCATATTTTTCCCTTTCCCCTCTCTATTTCGGCGTCCTCTGTGTCTCTGCGGTACGTTTTCTTAAAACTAAATTTCACCCACAAACCGACCAGGACTTAAAATATTCTTACTATCAAACTGTTCCTTAATACGGCGCATCAACGGCAAAGCATTCCCCGTATAACCCCAAACATCTATTTGTTCTTTAACCGCAACTGGTGCTGACAGAATTGTTAAAAAACCTTTATTAGCTTGAGTGCGTAGGTGCAGCCCGCCGTAGGCATCGCTTCCAGCAGAGCCTAGCTCATCGCGGATTTTCAAAACTTGATTTTTACTTTCTAATTGTAACAAACCTAAACCACTACTAATATGAATTAAACCCAACTCCACCTGGGTCAAAATCTCCACAGCAGTAGTAGGTAACACTCCTATTTTGCAGGTAATTACTGTTTCTGTAGCAGTAGTATGTATTCGTTCTTGCAATCTTTGCCATAGATTAGCTTCATCACCATCGGCAAAAATTGCCCCATCTAAGCCCAACTTTTGCCCAACTTCCAAAACTCGGTTTGACTGTTCCTTAACACTCTCACTAATACTTTGAAAGCGAGCAATTAATCCCAGTCCTTGACCCAATCCTAAACTAGACACCAATTTAGTTGATAGTAAATCAGCCTGCACTGGTGTTAACGCCGAACCTCGAAGGATATCAGCCGCTTCAGATACAGCCTCAGCTTTACCAGTTAGTACCACCGTCCCCGATGCCTCAGCTAGCGGATACAGGCGAAAAGTTAGTTGACTAATAAAGCCTAATGTGCCATAAGACCCCGTAAGCAACTTCATCAAGTCATATCCGGCGACATTTTTAACTACTCTTCCCCCAGCTTTGGTGATTTGTCCATCAGCACGGACAAAGGTAATACCTAGTAACTGGTCGCGCACACTACCATAACGTTGCCGCAGAGAACCTGTATCACCTGTGGCAACGATACCACCAATGGTTGCTGACTCTGGTGCTGTGGGATCGACGGCAAGAAATTGCCGCGATTTTGCCAAAAGTGCTTGCAAATCGGAGAACTTCATCCCAGCTTCTACTGTGACAGTCAAATCGCCAACAGCGTGTTCAATCAGTTGGTTGATGCGTTTTGTACTAACTACAACATCAATGCCTTTAACTAAACCGCCCCAGGTGAGTTTACTACCACTACCACAGGGAAGGACGCGCCAGTTATTTGTGTGAGCCGTGGTAATGACTGCGGCTAGCTGTTCTTGGCTGCGGGGATAAACAATACAACTAGGTGAATTTCCAGAAGCTATAGCCTGTTGGATACGTTTTTGCTGACCGAGTTCGATATTTTCCCAAAGACAAATAGCATTTTCTTCACCGACGATAGATGCAAGTTCAGAAGCGCAGACGCCTTGCGGCCTGTCGTTAGACATCGCTTTCATTGAGTTTATTTTTTTACGCCCTACTTCTAATTTACTGGCTAACCTGACCAAAAAAGCGCATTGTCATTAATATACGGTGGCTTTAATATAAAAAGCGATGCCTACAGCGGGCTGCGGCAACGCCAGCTTGTAATTAGCGCCAAATAAAAGAAAGTTTGTTCTTTAGGCGATCGCTACTCATTTACAATAAAGTTCCTGCGGTAGTTTGTAACTCTAACGTTTATGACTAATAATCTAACGATATTAACAACCTAATAAATTATTAAAATTTTATTAAATGCTTACTTAACGCTAAATGTAGTCTATTCATTTAAATATCGCTATAAAAGTGTAATTTCTGAAAATAAATTTATGTTGCTATGATTAACTTTTAGAGAAAGGTAGCAGAGGGGTAGAAATTACCCGTCTGCTACGAGCAAACGGAGGTATAAACTTGATTATTTAATTGGCATGAACCAATTCTTGAGGCGCTGCGGCATCATATTCTACAGCTTTAACAAATTCCTTGAGAACGTCTTTGAGTCTTTGCTCAATTTCCTCATCTAACAGGATGCTGTTATCAGCTTGTCGTTGAATTTGTTTGTCTACCGCATAAATAGTAGCTAGGATATGCCGTGCTCCTAATTCAGATAAGACAGGTTTTAGGGCATATTCAATTGCCAATAAATGAGCGATCGTTCCACCCAAAGCAATTGGTAACACGGGTTTACCTGTTAATGATTTTTGTGGCAGCAAATCTAGAAATGTTTTTAGCACTCCTGTGTAAGCAGCTTTGTAAATTGGGGTGGCAATAATCACACCATCTGCCTTTGCTAATAAAGCCTTTGGCTGTTCTAATGCTTGGCTCTCGTATCGTCCAAAAACTAAATCTTCAGCAGGCAAATCCCGAACTGAAATAATATCTACATGCAAGCCTTCTTGTTGTAAAAGCTTGGCTGTATATTCGACGACACCATAGGTTCTAGATGGATGGGTTGGACTACCTGCGATCGCTAAAATATTTGTCATTCAATTAAACTCCCAATTTCTCAAACGGGTTCAGTATGTTTTGCAGTTTTGGTCTTCATCGCTGATGCTGTGTTGACCTTCTCACTGAGAAGTTTGTAGGGACGGCGCAAACTCATACTCTCTACTTCCCAGATGTAGCCATGAATAACTACATCTTGGGGAATTAAAGGAGAATTACGCAGTAATTCCACCTGCTGTGTGCAGATTTCATCCACATCGGTAAAGGTTTTGATCCATTTGGAAAAAACGCCTTTTGGTAGCTTCAATTCTGGCAAAGCAGGATCGACACTAACTTGATCCACGTCAATACCTTGATTTCGCAATACCTCACTGAGTAAGTCTCCTGATGCTATCATCATGCCACATTCGGTATGATTAATAACAATGATTTCTTTTGTGCCAAAAAACTGTGTAGTTAACATCGCTGACCGAATCGCATCATCTGTAACTAACCCCCCAGCATTACGGAAAATATGAGCATCTCCTTCACCAATTCCTAATGCTTTCTCCACTGGTAAACGTTCATCCATGCAAGCTAGCACCCACAAGCGTTTATTGTTAGGTATTCCCAACTGACGACGCAATGCCCACGCTTCTTTTTCTGAGATTTTTTGGTCGATTTGTTGGTGCAGCATAGCTGTTAATCTCCTAGTTCATAATTACTAGGATATGGACGTTGCTCTTTCTTGAGGCTTTTGCTTAGGGAAATCTTCATTTGCCACAATCTCGCCAAATGGACTTAAGACATGTTGCTTCTCCACTGCGAGTAAATTATCTAAGGGCAAATGGGGAAATAGAAGTTCTGCCACTCGATAAGCTTCTTCTAAGTGGGGATAGCCAGAGAGGATAAAGGACTCAACACCCAAAGAAGCGTATTCTAATATCCTAGCTGCTACGGTTTGGGGATCGCCGACTAAGGCTGTTCCCACACCACCCCGCACCAAACCGACTCCTGCCCACAGATTCGGGCTAATCTCTAATGCCTCACGATTACCGTGGTGTAATTGAGTCATCCGCTGTTGTCCAACTGAATCCATCCGGGCATAAGCTTTTTGGGCATAAGCTATCGCTTCGTCATCGACATAATCCAAGTTGCGGGTTATGAAATTCCAGATGCTTGGTAATAGTGATGTCTACACCTACCCCAAGCAATGGTTCAGAGACATCACCACAGCCTATTCTCTAGCAATAACTATATCGTTGGACTTAATAACGGCATAAGCCTCTTTCCCCTCAGATAAATCCAACTCTTCTACCGATACTCTGGTGATAATTGAAGTTAACTCAACTTTGTGAACAATCTCTAGCGTGACTTCACTATTAACGGCTCCAGTAACAACTCGCTTAACAACACCCTTGAGAATATTGCGAGAGCTAACTTTGAGTGGTTTCTTTTGAAAACTAATTTCTATCTCAGGCATTTGAGTGTAGATATCTTCCTCATCTGTATTTATGGTTGGTAGCAAGTTTGATGGTGAAGAGTGTTGATTAAGACCACGTACCAGTTCTCGGAGAATCTCGGTCTTAGTTCGCTGAGACTGGCCACAAAACTCTTCCAAAATCTTCCGCTCCTCTTCTGAAGTTTGGAATGTGACCCACCCTTGTTCTTTTCTAGGCATATTTTTACCGATATAGTTGGTTATACGTTGGTATCTTTGGTACTATTTTACCTAGCATCAATTTTATGGAAGAAACCCTTCAAACGCCTTTTCTATGAAAAGAAGACAAATTTTTGGCTTCCTGGGTATAGCGATCGCTGGCTTGCTGCTAGCAATTGGTTTACCGTTGGTTCCTCCTTCTCCTGTAATAGCACAGTCGAACACCAGCATACTCGTGTCCGCAGCTGCTAGCTTAAAAGAGGCACTGGAAGAAATTAAGCCTTTGTACCAACAAAGTAAATCAAATATCAATATTAGTTATAACTTTGGGGCTTCTGGTGCGTTGCAGCAACAGATTGAGCAAGGTGCGCCAGCGGATATCTTTATTTCTGCTGGCAAAAAGCAAGTGGATGCCTTGGAAGAAAAAGGACTATTGCTACCAGGTAGCCGTACTAACCTGGCAAATAACCGTCTAGTCTTGATTGTGGCTCAGGATGTTGTTGGCATCAATAGCTTCTACAATTTAACAGATAGTAAGATTAAAAAAATTGCGATCGGTGAACCCAGAAGCGTACCCGCTGGTCAATATGGCGAGCAAGTCTTGAAGAAATTGAAACTTTACGATCGCCTCAAGTCGAAATTTGTCTTTGCTAACAATGTGCGTCAAGTTTTAGCAGCAGTAGAAAGTGGTAATGCCGAAGCAGGTTTAGTTTATGCCACTGATGCCAAAATTTCCAACAAGGTAAAAGTCGTAGTCGCTGCTGATGATAAATTTCACTCACCGATTGTCTATCCGGTAGCAATAATTAAAAGCAGTAAAAATACTTCTGCTGCCAAAGAATTTGTCCAGTTTCTATCTGGCAGTGAAGCCAAAACTATACTCAAAAAATATGGGTTTATTGTGCCGTTAAAACAAGGGGCTTAAGCCCCTTATAGCGGTTCCCATTCAGATGCGGTACAACATTATATCGTGGGGTGTAGGGGCACGGCACTGCCCATTGGTGTCAACTTAACGTGAAATAGGCGGTTAGAAACCGCGTCTACACAAACAAAACCCACCTCCGTGGGTTTCAAAACTTTGATTTTCCGTTAGTCCGCGGCGGCGGACTTTGCCTGTGTAGCCGCGAATTCCATTCGCCAAGGCTTAGGTTGACACGTATGGGCACTGCCGTGCCCCTACGGGTGTACCTCACGCAAACGAGAAGCGCTATATCTGATTAATTGAAGTTTAAGAAGCTGTGGACTGTAATTTTTCTAGTCGTGCCAGCACTTCTGAACTGTGAATAGTTGGGTTGACTTTGACAAAAGTCTCGCGCAAGACGCCTTGAGGATCGATGATGAAACTGTGGCGCATAGATAAAAAGCCGAGCCACGAACCGTAAGCTTTGCTCACTGAGCCATCAGTGTCAGCCAGCAGGGGGAATTTGAGTCCCTCTGAATCGCAAAATTTGGCGTGAGAATCAATATCATCGGCACTAATGCCAATAATTTGGGCATTTTTTTCGAGGTATTGGGGTAAGTCTTGCTGAAAACGACGAGCCTCGATAGTACAACCAGAGGTGAAGTCTTTAGGATAAAAGTACAGAACTAACCATTTACCACGCAAGTCAGAGAGGGAAATTTTGCCATCACCTGTGTTGGTTGGCAAAGTAAACTCAGGTGCGGGTTTATTAATTGCCGGAAGTTTACCACCAAGAGCATTAGCAGCAGGGGTAAAATTCAGCCAGCTGATGATAGAAATACAGCTGGCAAATAATATGCTTAAAAAAGTGCGGCGGGAAATCATGGTATAAACCAAAATCACAACTTTACACAAGTTTACAATTCTTGGTTGCAAAAAATCTTATTCTAAGTGAGATTCGGTAGGGGTATCTGTGCTTTCGATATATTGACTATCTAGGAGAAAGACCCCTCTAGCAAAGCGAATACCCCAATATCCACCGGGTCTGCGGTCAATGACTATACCTTCTTCACCAATGTGAATTACATTGGGAGGGCGCAACATGGGCATAGGTTCAGCAGTTTTGACGTAGGCTGGTAGCGCCACAACACAGACTTTACTACCAATTGTGAATTCTTTAGACATCTTAATCAAGCTAGGAGTTTTGAATTAACTCATAACTCAAAACTAGCTTGAAAGTCTACTAAATTGGGCAGGGGAATAAATAGGGAAAGGGAAAGGGGATGAAGTTTTTCCCCTTTCCGCATCTTCTGCAAGAAGTCTATTAATTTTTAACTATGGAAAACAATACCTGGACATCAGTATTATTCTTTTTTAAAAGATGATTATTGAGGATTGCCTTGTTGACGGCGTGAAGGAGCATTTTGACGGAATTGCTCTAATTTTTGACGCTGTTCGGAGGTTAAGACTGCTTGAATCTGTTGTTTCTCAGACTCGCGGATTTGTCGCATTTGGGTTTTTTGTGCTTCAGTTAGATTTAAGTCAGCAAAACCACCCTTTCCTCGACGTTGACCGGGTTGCCGTTGACCTTGACCTGTTTGCCCCTGAGCCTTACGCGCTTGCCATTCAGCCCGACGTGCTTGTTTCGCTGCCTCTAATTTTGCTTTTTGTTCTGGGGTCAAAACTGCTTCAAATTTGGTGCGGCTATCGCGGCGAATCGTCTGAATTTGGTCTTTTTGGGCATCTGTTAGACCCAAATCTTTCCAAGGGCCTCTTTCTTTTTGTGGAGTTTGTGCAAGTAACAGGGGTGAAGGAGAGGCTGTTTGAGCGTGAACAGCAAAGGAGGTTGCAGTTAAAGTGAGAGCGATCGCTCCAGCAACTAGCGATAATGCTTTGAGTTTCATGGTCTGGTGGGTTTTTCCTGGTTGGATGCCACTATCATAAGAACTTATCTTCAGTAGTTACATGAGGAGAAAGTCATGGTTCTACCCATGACTTTAGTCATGATTGACAATAGATAGTTAAGAGTTAGAAGTTAGAAGTTAGGAGTTATAAATTATGAAAATTTTGATTATGATGATTTTATAAGTCATTATTTAGCTGATTACCTAACGGGTTTGTTCTTTGAATTTACTTTTGATTTCTCACTCAGCAAAAAATTTAAGCGGTGAAAGCATCTGCTCAAATCTTCAGAATTATTAACTTCTAATTCCTAACTCATCACTTCTAACTGGAGCAATGCGACTAATGAGTCGTCCAATTCAAATTAAGAAACATCCTTTTCCGTCTCTGCTTTATCTGGAGTGGACATTACTGGCGATCACCGCATTAACAGCTGTTATACCACCTCCGTTACGGCGTTTTCGTCCCAAGCCTCCAGAACTATCAATTTGTGGTGCATTTCCAGACTTGTCAGTTTGTAGCATATTGCCAGAACTATCAATTTATAGTCTGATTATTTTTGCGTTAATGGGCTTAAGATTACCCAGAAGTAACCAGACAACTAAGGTAATATATACAGCCATTGAAATTTTATTAATTTTAATAATTGGACTTTTTGGGGAAAGATTTGCTCGGCTTTTTCCTTTTCTCTATATAATTTTAGTGACTCGCAGTTGTCTGATTTTTCAGTTAAATGGGCGTTTATTCGTTACAGCTTTGTCATTTGCCTTATTTTTAGTTACTACACAACTAAAATATCAGTTATTCAATTTTCAAGCATCGCCACAGGCACAAGAGCGATATCGATTTTTGATTTTGAATTCGTCGCTAGTATTTGGCTTAAGTTTGGTTTTTGTGTTGTTGATGATGAATGCAGTTTTGTCTGAACGGCAAAGTCGAGAAAAGCTAGCTCTTGCTAACGAAAAACTCCGTCAATATGCTATGCAAATTGAAAATCAAGCTACCTTAGAAGAACGTAACCGCATTGCTCGTGAAATTCATGATTCATTAGGACACTCTCTGACTGCTTTAAATCTACAATTAGAAACTGCTTTAAAACTATGGCAATCTAACCCAGGTAAGGCTGAAACATTTCTCGCAACTGCAAAAGAATTAGGTTCAAAGGCGCTAAAAGATGTTCGTCAATCTGTTTCTACTATGCGTTCTAATCCCTTACAAGAACAATCTTTAGAAGATGCGATCGCTAGTCTTTCAGAAAATTTTCATCGCTTTAATGGGATATTACCAATTTATCAAATCAATCTGGAATATTCTCTACCACCTGAAATAAATACTGCTATTTACCGGATTACTCAAGAATCTTTAACTAATATATCTAAATATGCGTATGCAACAGAGGTTAAATTGGAACTCACTACGACTAAAGGCAATTTGCGATTGATAATTCAGGATAATGGTAAAGGTTTTGATGTCGGGCAAAATACTACTGGTTTTGGACTTCATAGTATGCGCGATCGCACTTTAGCACTTGGCGGTAAGTTTAATATTAATAGCGCTCTTAGCTCTGGTTGCAAAATTACAGTTAATATTCCATTAACAAGGTTAACATAATGATTAAAGTATTGCTGGTAGATGACCAAAGTTTAATTCGTCAAGGATTAAGAGCGTTATTGGAACTAGAACCAGATTTAGAAATAGTTGGAGAAGCAGAAAACGGTGAACAGGCGATTAATTTTGTTGCAGAATTTCAGCCAGATGTAATATTGCTAGATATCAGAATGCCGATAATGGATGGAGTTGCAGCCACGCAGGAGATTCAAAAACGTTTTGCCAAAACTAAGATTTTAGTACTAACGACTTTTGATGATGATGAATATGTGTCCGCAGCTTTAAAGAATGGGGCAATGGGTTATTTATTAAAAGATACACCATCAGAAGAATTAGCTGTTGCTATTCGTGCCGTTCATAAAGGATATACGCAATTAGGCCCAGGTATAGTTAAAAAGCTGTTGACTCAATTTTCTCATGTTGCACCAACTCATTCACCGCCTGTACCATCTAGTTTAGCTGAACTTACTCCTAGAGAAAAAGAGGTTTTGCGGTTAATTGCTACAGGCGCTAGTAACCGAGAAATTGCTCAGGAACTCTACATTTCTGAGGGAACAGTAAAAAATCATGTTACGAATATTTTAAACAGATTAAATTTGCGCGATCGCACTCAAGCTGCGATTTGGGCAAATACATATTTATCCTATTTAAATGAGCTAAGTTAAATAATTCGTAATGACGCTCCTACGTTGCTAACGTAATTATTCACCAAGGTACTTGTATTAATGAATAAATCATAAAAAATGATTGAATAAATCAGGAAAAACAAGCGATCGCTCATCACCTTAAGCAGACCGATCATTAAGCTTGAAGCTCAAACTGTATAGTAGTATAAACTACTATTGTAGTATGTGGATTAGTCTTGATTACGCTTAATTGTTTTATGGAAGTGATTTTAGGTGATATCACAAAGTTAGAAGTTGATGCCATCGTCAATGCTGCAAATACTAGTTTGCTTGGGGGTAGTGGCGTAGATGGAGCGATACACAAGGCATCTGGATCGGGTCTAGTTGATGAGTGTAGGTCACTTAGAGGATGTAAGATTGGCGATGCTAAACTAACCAAAGGATATCGCTTGCCTGCAAGCTTTATCATTCATACCGTAGGCCCAGTATGGCGAGGAGGTAATCACGGAGAACCCGAACTTCTAGCTCAGTGTTACTATAAATGTATGCAAATTGCCTCAGATAAAGAGTTTAATAGTTTGGCATTTCCTTGCATTAGTACTGGCATTTATAAATATCCTAAAGCTTTAGCAGCTGATGTGGCAGTGAAAATATGCAATGAACAGCTACAAAAGAATGGCCGTCCACAAAGAATAATTTTTTGCTGCTATGACCCAGAAAATTATGGAATATATACAAATATTTTAGGACTTAGGCATTGACAGAAGTCAATGAATATTGGTTATATAAAATACTTTTAAACCATAGAAGCACAGAGGATGAAACTAGCTTGGCAAGGTTTTCCAACTTGAGTAAAGTGTCCGTGGCACAGATAGAAAAAACGATATTTTTTGAGTTCCTTTGAAAGGAGTACTCCTAGAAATCATTTTTTTGATAGCTTATTTAAATAATTCCAAACATTCATTTTTTAAAACGCCTTTTGTGACTTTGATTTTCCTAAATGACTTATCGATTACTTCTTCGCAAGATATATTAATTTGTGATTGATTTACAGTAATTAAATCTTGAATTGAAGCACCATATACAATCTCTGATAAACCACTCCAAACACAAGCAGTTGCACACATCGGACAAGGTTCGCCAGTTGTATATATGCTATAACCTTCTAAAGAGGGGTTTTTCAGTTTAGCTGTTAAACTACGAATAGCATTGATTTCTGCATGGGCTGATGGATCGTTGTCTCTCCTCACAGTATTATGAGCTACGGTAACGACTTCGTTATCTTTAACAATCACTGCACCGTAGGGTGCATCACCTTCTTTTGCTTCTGCCAATGCTAAACGCATAAAAGATTCTGGGTTCATATAAGCTGAGGTTAACATAAGGATAATGGTTAATAATATCGTATTTCTAATGTTATAACTGGGAATTAAGATGTATTAATGGTCGAATATGTTACTAAGCAGACAAGAAACAGAGTTTTACTTAGAAGACCTAGAAACACCAATAGGTAAAGCGATTAATTTAACACTTGCCTCTTTGGTGCTAATATCATCAGGAATTTTTGTGGCAGAAACATATAATATTCCTGATTATATGCGGTTTAAGTTAAATGTAGCTGATACTGCGATCGTCATCATCTTCGCTGTGGAATATTTACTTCGCCTGTGGAGTGCGGAAAACAAAATTAAGTATATTTTTAGCTTTTATTCGATTATTGACTTAATGGCGATTCTGCCATTTTTTCTAGGTATGGTGGATATTAGCTTTATCCGCCTATTACGATGGTTTCGGATTTTACGATTAATTAGATTTATAGATAGAAAGTTTTTATTCGCTAGTATCAGCAGTGAAGATGGAATGATTTTTGCGCGAATATTATTTACGTTATTTGCAATTGTTTTTATTTACTCTGGCTTAATTTATCAAGTGGAGCATCCGGTTAATCCTGAAAATTACGGTACATTTTTGGATGCATTCTATTTCTCTGTTGTCACAATGACAACTGTAGGATTTGGCGATGTTATTCCAATTTCGGAATTAGGACGCTTGCTAACAGTATTGATGATTTTTACCGGAATTGCATTGATTCCTTGGCAAGTGGGAGATTTAATTAAGCAAGTGGTGAAAACTGCTAATCAGGTAGAAATAGTTTGTTCAGGTTGTGGTTTAGCTTTCCATGATGTAAATGCTGGGTTTTGTCAGAGGTGCGGGACTAAATTACCTAGTCGCAGGATTGATTAGACATCTGGGGAAATTAAATATGCGTTATCCACAATCTTGGAGAGATCTAGCACTGCTATGTCTCTATATTCTTTTTCACTCCTATAGGATATCTCCCTTGAGGAAAACCCAAGTTCAATAACAACAATTTCAATAGTCAGCAACGATTAAAATTTTAGCTTAACAAATTCAAGACTTTAATTATACGATTCAAACAAATCTGGCGATCGCAGCTTAATTTCCACACTTTTTAGGGTGACGTCTACTAAGGCGATAACACACCCGACACCCATACCATCTTCTATTTTGGAAAATAGCTTCCAAGGGTTTTTATATCTCACTTTGGTAAGGGAGGGTTCAATAAAAGTAATTTTAGAAAAGAATGTCACAGAACATCAGCTTCGGTTTTACTCGGCTCAACCTAACGTATATAAGATTTTGAAAGTAATTTCAGGCAATATTAGGCGCTGATGGGTTGTTGTTCAGATTCAAACTGATTATTTGGTACATCAAATCTAATAGTACTAGCCGCCCAGTCTTTGAAATCGGGTGCTAGCCAGACTAGCTTACGCAGAATTTCATCATTGACCCACAACACCAAGGGGAACTGAAACTGTTTCCGAAACTCATCTCGCATGATATTGGTACTAATAATCAGTTGGTTAATTGCCACTACAGATTCTAAGCCCCTTACCATCAAAGCTTCGGGTTGAGTAGTACCAATTTCACTTGTAATAGCTGTGTATAACTTGTCAACCGTAGGTGAGAGCAAAATTTCGTGGATATCTGCTGATGAAAATTCTGTTAACAAATTCAGCACTTGCTGCTGCCTTTGAACACAGTTACAACACGCCAATAACAGCGAAAACTCTCCACCAGAAACCATCATCGCCCTTGCCAGTCTCTTAGTGGCTGCTGTGCTGCTAACTGTGCCGTTTTCTGAATTAGTTAAGCCGATCATTAAAAACACCCTTCTTTTGATTTTCAAACATATTCAGTGATTCTACCCTATTAATTTTTATTCAAAAGTGTTAATTGGGTAACTTTGATGACTTTTGTGTGTAATATTAAGCATTATATAACGAACAAACAGATGGTGCATTATCTCATATTCACAATTTAGGGATAATGTAAAGATAATATCAACACAACGTCAGTAACAGGGGATATGCAAAGAATTAACAATTGAATTATCACTGGATTTTCAGAGATTTTTGCATCTGCTAGCGATTAAGTAATTTTTTAATAACCTCCAGTAAAAAAAATACTCGGTAAAAGTCTAACAGTAAATGTTAGCAAGTGGCAAAACTTATAGCAGTTTTCAAATCCACCCCTACTTAAACATTAGGTTTTCCATGTCACCCTTCTCCTGTGGTCGCACTATAACTTTGCTTCACGCTAACACCAGTTACCTACAGCAGTAAACCCCCTACAGCGAGAGTTCACCGCGTCACTGTGTCTCCTCAACAAGCCATTTGGGGACGGATATTGAGTGTGGAGTAGTAAAATAGTCTCAGCGCAAGATGCAGAAATCTTGTTGCATTAAAGCTAACTCATCCGTTTGATAGAACTGTAGATAAAAGATGTCGCTCCGTTAGTGGAGGACAGGGAATATTTAGCTTTCTAAGATCGATTCAGAACATCTGAACTATAACAACAAGTTTGGAATTTGCTCAATTGCTCCATTGTTTGAGGTTGATAGCCAATAACAAACGTATGTAAATATTTATTTGATTTTTTAGAAACTAATTAGGAATATCACACCATGCTATTTAAAGATCGGAGGTTTGCGGGTCAAGTTTTGGCTAAGGAGTTAACCGCTTATGCTAACGACCCAGATGTTCTGGTATTAGGGCTACCAAGGGGTGGTGTACCCGTTGCTTTTGAAGTTGCCAAAACGTTAAATGCTCCCTTAGATGTTTTAGTGGTACGTAAATTGGGTGTGCCCGATCAAGAAGAACTAGCGATGGGAGCGATCGCTTCTGGTGGTGTGCGGATAGTCAATAAATATATTATCAGCCTGGTGAAGATATCCGATGAAGTAATTGTCAGAGTGGCGGTGCAAGAAGAACGGGAGTTAGAGCGGCGGGAACGGCTTTATCGGGGAAATCGCCCCTTAAAAGATTTACAAGGACGTACAGTGATCTTGGTAGATGATGGTTTAGCCACGGGTGCAACGATGTGGGCTGCTGTTGTAACTGTGCGAAAACAGCAACCTGCTCAGATTGTGATTGCTGTGCCTGTAGCTGCACCTGAAACTTGCCAAGAGTTAGAAGCTGAGGTAGACGAAATCGTTTGCATCTCCAGACCCAGCCCTTTTCAGAGCGTTGGTCTTTGGTACGAAAGCTTTCCTCAAACTACGGATGAAGAAGTCCGCGACCTACTCGCAAAAGCGGCAAAGAACGGTGAAGCAATACCTCTTGGTATGTAGATAAAGATTAAGTTTATCAGATGGTCTCAACTCACCAACTGAAGTTTTAACGGGACAGAACTCAAACGGCGTGATGATAGCGGTTCGGATTATTAGTGACGTTGCCGAGACAAAAACGTCGATCGAGTATACAAACTAGTTGATATGGTTAAATAATGCTGAGTTCATCTGAAACAGCACGCGATGTTTCACGATCCATACTCAATAACCCGCAGGAATAAATATGTCTGAGATTCAAAACAAAGTGATAATCATCACCGGAGCCAGCAGTGGGTTAGGTGAGGCGACTGCGAAGCGACTTGCTGCTAGTGGAGCCAAACTGATGCTGGCTGCTCGACGCGAAGATCGGCTGAAAGAATTGGTTGCAGCGATCGCTAAATCAGGAGGGACTGCAACCTATCAAGTAACGGATGTAGCAGATCGCGCCCAAGTGGAAGCCTTAGCGAAGGAAACTTTGAGTACATACAGCCGGATCGACGTGCTAATCAATAATGCCGGGTTGATGCCGCTTTCTCCCCTCGACCAAGTAAAGGTGGAGGAGTGGGATCGGATGATCGATATCAATATTAAGGGCGTTCTCTATGGCATTGCTGCCGTGTTACCGATTATGCGTCAGCAAAAGTCTGGTCACGTCATTAACCTATCGTCAGTGGCTGGACATAAGGTGTTTGCAGGATCGGCCGTCTACTGTGCTACCAAATACGCAGTGCGAGCCATCTCTGAAGGGCTGCGACTAGAGTCAAATGGTGAAATCCGTTCGACTAATATCTCACCAGGAGCCGTTGCCACCGAGCTGGCTAACACGATTACCGATAAAGACACAGCAGCCGGAATTAATCAACTTTATGCGATCGCCATTGATGCAGATGCGATTGCTCGTGCGATCGCATACGCCATTGAGCAACCCGATGATGTTGATGTGAATGAAATCATCATTCGTCCGACACGTCAAGAACTTTAGATTTAGGTTTATAGAGCAAGCATTCGGCTCAGATAAACTCTCTCACCGAACAAGCAAGTATAGAATTCGCTTAAAAAAACTCTGCGTACCTCTGCGCTTTCCTTAGCGTCCCTCTGCGTTTAAAACGTAACGATTTGTAAGCAAAGCTGTACTAAATTGTCAGTGTCAGATTAATAAGTCCAGTTTTGCTTAGTCTGCAAGCTATAGGTTCCATCTTTCACATTCACCCGCTCAGGAATCAGATTTAAATCTCTAAATATATTTGCCTGATGCTGTAGAGCAGTGAGCGATTGGTCATCAATCGGGATGATGGCGCGTTCAGCACTACGTTGCTGTAAAGTTCCGACAATAGATGGATCGATTTCATGGTGTTCTGCCATTCGTTGAACCGCTTCTAATTCCTGTTTCTTAGCCCAAGCTCCAGCTTCGTTTACCTCTTCTAAAATCACCTTGAGCAGGTCAGGATAGTCGCGTACCAGCTCTGGAATTGCGTAGTAATAGGTCGGAACTTCCACGGAGGCTTTGTCACCAAATATGCTCTCTAAATCTGCAATCGATCGCCCTGGATAAGCGCTTCGGGCAAGAGTAGCTGTGTAGGGAACCCAAATCACCCAAGCATCGATTTCACCCCGGCGGAATCGGGGTAGCGCCTCCGGTTGTGTCAGATAAACTGGCTCAATGTCACTAAAATCGAGTCCGACTTTTGCCAGCGATCGCACTAGCACATAATGGGCGCTTGAGCCTTTGTCAAAAGCGATCTTTTTACCCTTGAGGTCAGCTAGCGTCTGAATCAGCGAATCTTCCGGTACTAGAATCGCTTGACCTTTGGGAGCGGTATATTTTTCCTTAGCTACCCGCACAAATACATGATCTGCTGCTTGAGAGAAAATGCTGGCCGTGCCACCACCGCCGCAGAAGTCTATCGTCCCGTTGCTGAGTGCTTCTATCAGAGAAGAGGCTGATAAAAAACTTGTCCAGGTGACACTCAGCCCAAATGGTTGCAGACGCCTTTCGAGCAAGCCTTGAGCACGGAGAACTTCCAGATTTGTCATCCCTTCTGGATATCCTATTTTGAGTTGCTTGAGCCGCCGCGCTTGCTCTGCTAAGGGCGTATTGCTAGAGCGCTCGGGACGGTTAGAAAACCAGCGATCCAAAACTACACAGAAAATTATCCCCCCCATAAACAGTCCCACAGTCTCCAGTAACTGGATTATGGAGCTTTTGGGTAGTTTAAACTGATTCATGAGAGTGGAGATCTGATTGCCAGATTCAGAAGTGGCAACAGCATGACCGTCAAAAATTAGAGTCAAAACCAAAATCGAGACAAATCCGAGGCAAAACCGAACTGCGAACCTGTAGGTAGCCGATCTACGAGTGGCTGATCTGAACCACCGTAAGATGTTTTGACCTCTGCTTCTAGGCACAAGGTCAATCAAACGGCTAATCATAATGACTCCTTTGTTGATGCTGGAAATGAATGGCGCGTTACATACGACGATACAGCCAGAGGGTTAAATTTTTTGGGGATATTTATTATATTATGACTTACGCACTGTACAAATTAATCATGGTATGCGTTTCCCAAAATAGGTTTTTTCAGGCTTTTATTCATCATTTTTTGATGATAAATACACCCATAGCGTAGGGGTGTATTCATGAATTGTTCCTACAGTGTGGTTTTTGAAATCACACCTATTTGGTATTTCTTGTCAATGCGTAATTCCTATTATATATTATTAGGACTTACACAAATGTTTTATATGTATAGGGTGAGGCATTTGAGAGAAGCGTAGCATAATGTTCCATCGCCACTATTAGTAATTATGCTACGTAATTCTTGTATTATAACTAAGTTGAATAAATAAGAAGTCGAGTCACACTTGATGCGCGAAACTCACATTTTCATATTAATATTTCTCGATCTTGTGGGGCTGATTTCTCAGGTTAAGCGATCGCTAGTTTCGTTTATCAGATTAGGTGTTGAGTGAGGAATGGTGATGGATTGGTTAATTGCAACAATTAAGATCGGGCTAGCTACTGCTGTGGCGACAACGTTTGACGACAATATTTATCTAACTGCCTTCTTCAGTGAGGTTAATCGGACTTTTCGTCCTCAGCATGTTGTGGTTGGCGAAATTATCGGGTTCACGGCATTAGTGACAGTAAGTTTCCTTGGTTTCTTACTCGGTCTAGCAATTCCGTCAACTTGGATTGGTCTATTGGGAATTCTACCGATACTCATTGGCTTGAACAATTTGTTTAACTTGAATAAGGATAATTCAGACGAAGATAAGTCAGCTAATCTGAAAAGAAACTCTAAATTTAAAGGATTTGATTCTAGAAAGCGATCGCTCTGGGACATAATCCGCGATCCCCAAACCTATCGCGTCTCTGCGGTAACAATTTCTAACGGCGGTAACAATCTTGGGATCTATATACCTCTGTTTGCCAGCAGCAGCATTCAAAATCTGGCCGTGATCGTACCAGTTTGCTATTTCATTGTTTGCTGCTGGTTATTTATGTCTTATACTTTGACTCATCAACCTGGTATCGCCTTGGTACTCAGCCGTTATGCTGGCAAGATTTTCCCCTTTGTGCTGATGTGGCTAGGTTTCAGAATTTTGATGGACAGCGAATCTTATCGTCTTTTTCTACCGAACACTTGACTGCTATGACCACTTATATTAAGTGCTGACAAAGCAGTTGCGATCGCGCATGGTAAGCGCAAACCGAATTACTGGAAACAAAGAAATATTGAAATTTAATAAAAATACGGCGATCGCACTAAGAATTTTGTGGCTCTTTATCACTTAGTATGCCAAAAAGAGTATGTGAATACTATTCGTCAACCTTCTGATCGCAAAACTCCAAGAAAAATCAAGAATCCTTTACGCCATTTTTCGGGAGAAATGGTAATCAACTTGAAAAAATTGCTTATTCTCCTGATGGATTGCATTGGGAATTAAATACTTATTCCCAATTGTCGTTAAAGCTTGATATTCCCTGATTACTTCAGTGCGATCGCCATCCTGAATAGCAAGTGAAGACTCTGGTGTTATAAACCTGAAGAGTAAATAAAAGGGACTGGGCATTGGGCATTGGGTTAAACAACAAATTTTTCCCCATTTCCCATTCCCACCATAGCCCTCCTCCAAGCGATAAGATCGAGAATAAATTCATGCTGTGTTTATGGCAACCCAACTCAGCCAAGCCAAATCACCAACAGAACTGGTAATCTCTTGGGAAGCCTTGCCCAAAGATTTTCAACTAGAGGATGAACCAGTGGAGAATACCGGTCAGCCACTTTTGGCTGGTGCTTTGCGTGAAGGCCTAGAAATCAGTGGGTTTATTCAACCTCAGATGTTGATAGCTTCAAACTTTGGTCTTTGTGCGACAGTCAACGGTCAGTTTATTGCCAAAGCACCAGACTGGGTTTATGTGCTGTCGGTTAATGAAGTGGTGGCTAATCGCAAAAGTTATACACCCAATTTAGAAGGAGATATTCCGGCGATCGCTATCGAATTTTTATCCGATACTGACGGTGGAGAATATTCGGTCAAGCGAACTTATCCACCAGGAAAATGGTTTTTATACGAGCAAATTTTGCAGATTCCCATCTACGTGATTTTTGAACCTTATGGCGGTTTATTAGAATATTATCAACTGGAAAATAAGCGCTATGAGTTAAAGCAACCCGACGAAAACGGTCGTCATTGGATTGATGTAATGGGCTTATTTTTAGGAACTTTGCAAGGAACAAAAGAAGGTCGCACTGGGTATTGGTTGCGCTGGTGGGATCGAGATGGTAATTTGTTAGCGTGGGCTGTAGAACAGATTGAACAAGAACGTCAACGTGCTGAACAAGAACGTCAACGTGCTGAACAAGAACGCCAGCAGAAAGAACGACTGATTGCTTATTTGCAATCTCAGGGTATTGACCCGAATAACTTGCCCCCGTTTGAGTAGAGGCAATTCATAAATTGCCCTTACGAGAATCATCCGATTTTGCAAAACCAACTAGTTTGCTATAGCAATCCTGAATCGTTCCTAAAAAATAATATAGCCGACTTATTTGAAAAATCGGGGACATGCAGGTTGTAGCGGTCATGCTTTTGGGCTGATTGATAAGTATGGGTTAATTGCCTGGGTTCGTTCACGAAATATATAGCTTTCCAGGCGTTTACCTTATTTCAATCTTCAAGCATCTCCAACAATTGCGCCTCGCTTAACTGTGTAATTCCCAAGGAAATTGCTTTTTCTAACTTGGAACCGGCATCTTCTCCTAATACTAAATAATCTGTTTTTTTACTAACTGAATCAGTCACTTTTCCCCCAGCTTTTTGAATCAAAACCTTCGCTTCATCTCGCTTCAATGTTGGCAATGTACCTGTAATTACAAAAGTTTTACCTGCGAACTTTTGATTACCATCACCAATTATTTTTGTTTCCTCGGTGGCAGTTAATTGCAATCCTTCTACTTGTAAGCGTTCTATTAACCTTTGGTTGGCATCAATCCGAAACCACTGGTACACTGATTGGGCAATTTCAGCACCAATACCGTAAATGCCTTCAATATCTGATTGCTTTGCTGTCGCTAACTGGTCTACAGTGAAATATTTCTGAGTCAACAATTGAGCATTTACACTGCCAACGTGACGGATGCCTAAACCATACAATACCCTTGACCAAGGTTGATTTTTTGATTGAGCGATCGCATCGATTAATTTCTCTGCCGACTTTTTCCCCATCCTTTCTAGTTCACATAATTTCTCTGCTGTCAACTCATATAAATCGGCAACGGAATGCACCAAACCTTTATCTACGAGTTGATATACCAACTTTTCGCCCATACCTTTAATATCCAAGGCATCACGACTTACCCAATGTTCGATGGAACCTTTAAGAATCGCCGCGCAGGAAGCATTGACGCACCGAGTCACCGCCTCACCTGATTCTCGCACCACTAATTGACCGCAGACTGGGCAATGGGTAGGCATAACGAAGGGTTCGGTGTCAGCGGGACGGAGTTCTTTGATTACCCTCAGCACTTCTGGAATGATTTCTCCAGCTTTGCGGACGATGACAGTATCGCCAATGCGGATGTCTAATTGAGCAATGCGATCGCTATTATGTAAAGTGGCGCGAGAAACCGTTGTTCCCGCCAGTTGCACTGGGCGCATCTCTGCTAATGGCGTTAACGCGCCCGTTCGTCCCACATTTACAGCAATATTTTCCACACGAGTAGGTGCTTCTTCGGCTGGGTACTTTAAGGCTACTGCCCACCGGGGGAATTTCTGCGTAAACCCTAGCTGTTCCTGAAGTTTAAAAGAATTCAGCTTCACCACCACCCCATCAGTCATGTAGGGTAAATTCAGCCGTTCCGTGTCCCAATATTCGTAATATTTTGCCACTTCTGCGATCGAAGCACAGAGTTTATGGTTAGGGTTAACTCGAAAACCCATCTTTTCCAACAACTCCAAAGCTTCCCATTGGGTATTAGCAATACTGGTGTCATCTCTACCAGGAATGTGCAGAGTGTAGCCAAAGAAATCTAATCGGCGTTTAGCGACAATGCGGGAGTCTAGTTGCCTGAGTGTACCAGCTGCGGCATTACGGGGATTGGCAAATAATTGCTCACTTGCTTTTTGTCTTTCCTCATTGATTTGTTTAAATACTTCCAACGGCAAAAACGCCTCACCTCGCACTTCCACCCTTTCTAGAATTTCTAACCCTTCAAAATTCAAACGTAAGGGAATTGAGCGAATTGTCCGCACATTTTGGGTGATCTCTTCACCCGTTACCCCATCACCCCTAGTTGTCCCTCTAACTAGAATGCCATTTTGGTAAGTAAGAGCTAAAGCAGAACCATCAATTTTAAGTTCACTGACATATTCCACTGAATCTATTTTTGGTACTTGTCGCCGCCAACGCTGCTCCCATGCTTGCAATTCACCAATGTTGAAGGCATTTTCCAGACTGTACAAGGGAATATTGTGCCGCACCGAGGTAAACTGCGTTGCTGGCCTCTCACCTACGCGCTGAGTCGGACTATCAGGTGCTGTCAATTCTGGATATTGAGTTTCCAGCTGTTGCAATTCTCGATATAGCTGGTCATAGACTGCATCCTCCATGATTGGAGCATCTAAGACGTAATAAGCATAGCTTGCTTGTTGCAATAACTGGCGCAATTCTTCTGTACGCTTTACTTCCGGCTTAATCTGTGTCATTAGAATTATTATAAAATATCTCGGATTAGGGCTAACAAATCATACATTTGTACTATACAAAATTTTGGCTTTTCAGCCATATCAAAAGCTAAATAAGTTTTACCAAATCCCCTGCTAACCAATACTTGCATAGGGCGATCGCATCGCCAACTTCAGTAGTACCCTTACCCTGAGTACTAAGTATAATTCCACTGGTAAAAAATGTAGAGCGATCGCGAGTAAATGAAGTCGGGGTACAACATGTTGTGCTCCTACGATTATCTGTAGCTCACCTTGGCGTAGCCTCTCGTAGAGAAGTTCCAATCTGCTGTAAAAAAATGTAGAGACGTAGCACTGCTACGTCTCTACAAGGGTTATGAATAACGTATATTTAATTTCACCAGAGTCTATTAGAAAACTGGGTTGAGTAGCTGTGAATAGGCAAGATTATCTGTAGGTTGGGGCATCACCCCACCCCAAATTGTTATCCAATTACCTCAGCAGTCTTCTTCTTATCCAACTTGAGAATCAACACACCCAAAGGTGGTAAACACAAATCCAGGGAATAGGGACGACTGTGCAAAGACCAATCATCCGCCCATTTACCACCTAAGTTGCCCATATTACTGCCGCCATACTGACGCGCATCACTATTAAACAACTCGGTATAAAATCCCTTTTGCGGTACACCGATACGATAGTGAGAATGGGGCTGTGGTGTAAAATTGCAAACGACGATCGCAAAATCATCAGAATCCTTGTCACGACGGATGAAGGAAACTACACTATGGCGGTTATCGCTACAATCAATCCACTCAAACCCAGGTTCAGCAAAATCCTGGGTATACAAGACTGGTTCAGAACGGTAGAGATGGTTCAATTCCCGGAAAAACGTTTTTAACTGTTGGTGGGCTTCATGTTGCAATAAATGCCACTCCAAATCAGCCCAAGCATTCCACTCACTCCACTGCCCAAACTCCATGCTCATAAACATGGTTTTTTTACCTGGGTGAGCAAACATATAGCTAAATAAACAACGTACATTAGCTAACTTCTGCCATGTATCCCCTGGCATTTTACCGATGATATTGCTCTTGCCATGTACCACTTCATCGTGGGACAAGGCCAGCATGAAGTTCTCGCTGTGGTTGTACCACATACTAAAGGTGATATTGTTTTGGTGGAACTGACGGAACCAAGGATCCATGCTGAAGTAATCCAGCATATCGTGCATCCAGCCCATATCCCACTTCAAGTTAAAACCCAGTCCGCCTGTATAGGTGGGCCAAGATACCATTGGCCAGGAAGTAGATTCTTCCGCAATTGAGAGAATGCCAGGGAAATAGCTAAAGATAATGTGATTTACTTGACGCAGAAAATCTGCTGCTTCTAGGTTTTCTCTGCCACCGTACTGATTGGGCAGCCATTCTCCTGGTTCGCGGCAATAATCATTGTAGAGCATCGAGGCAACAGCATCGACACGAATCCCGTCAATGTGGTACTTATCGAACCAGAAGAGGGCATTTGCTGCTAAGAAATTACTGACTTCATGACGACCGTAATTGAACACCAAAGTACCCCATCCTTTGTGTTCGCCTTTGCGGGGGTCAGAGTGTTCGTACAGGTGGCTACCATCAAAGAAAGCTAAACCATGTCCATCTTTGGGGAAGTGACCAGGAACCCAATCCACAATTACCCCTATATCATTTTTGTGACATTTGTCAACAAAATACATAAAATCTTCGGGGCTGCCAAAACGGGAGGTAGGGGCATAGTAACCAGTTACTTGATAACCCCAAGAACCATCAAAGGGATGCTCCGCAATGGGCAGCATTTCTATGTGGGTGTATCCTAATTCTTTGACGTAAGGAATGAGTCGGTCTGCCAGTTCTCGGTAGGTAAGGAAGCGTGCGCCCGGTTTCAGTTCCGAAACAACAACTACAGGTTCAGTTTCACCATTGGGGAGTTTAGCTGGTTCTGCACTCGAAGCGTGTAACCAAGAGCCTAAATGCACTTCGTAAACTGAAACTGGCTGAGTGAGCGGCTCAGTGCGACGCCGCTTTTCCATCCAGTCTTCATCACTCCAACTGTAAGCATCTAAATCAGTGACAATGGATGCTGTTTTCGGACGGGGTTCCTGCTGGAAACCGTAGGGATCGGATTTTTCGTAAATGTGTCCTTCAAAATTTTTGATTTCATATTTGTAATGCTCCCCTACTCCAATTTCAGGAATAAATAATTCCCAAACTCCGGTGGGGCCTTTACGCATCTGGTTTTTACGTCCATCCCAGAGATTAAAATCTCCCAACAATGAAAGATTACGAGCGTTAGGTGCCCAAACGGCAAAATAAACACCTTTAACACCGTCTATTTCCGTGGGGTGCGCTCCCAGTTTTTCATATATCCGGTGATGGTTGCCTTCACTAAACAAATGCAAGTCAAAATCTGTCAAGCGGGGAGAACGGAAAGCGTAAGGGTCATAGATGACACGCTCATGTTCTCCTTCTTTAATCCGTAACTGGTAGTTTGCCAGTTCGGCAGTTTCAATGGTGCATTCAAAAAAGTGAGGATCGTGCACCGTTTGCATTGGGTATTCCTTGCGTTGTTCAGGAAGAACGACCCATGCTGCACTTGCATTTGGTAAGTAGGCCCGCACAGCCCAGACAGTTTTGCCGTCTTGCTCTATGGGATGAGAACCTAGAATTTCAAAGGGATCGTTATGCTGATTCCAAACGATGCTGTTAACCTGTTCAGGGGCGATCGTGGTCATGGACATGAAGCTACCTAAGTGAAATAACGTAATTGACTAAATCTACTTTTTTAATATCTATATATATTCTTTACATTTATTTGCAATTTTGTCGCCACCGTTATCCTACATCAGAATGGGGTATTGGGCATTGGGTATTGGGCATTGGGCATTGGGTATGGGACATGGGGCAGAGGATGGATGACAAATGACTAATAACGAATTTATCAAAAATTTAAAAATGGGAAAAACTGCAATAATGTTTTACGTAAGCGAAGCAAGAAAATCTGTTCTCGAATTTTGGGGTTTAGTTTTGGTGGCGGGACTTCTTGCAGCTGGGCTTGCAATTGGACATACTCGGCAGCTGTTAGGAATCTTCCATCAATAGGCGATCGCGCTTCTATAATAATCTTTGTCCGTAATATTTCTTCTGGTGTATCCTCTGGTGGCGGTAATGCTATTGCTGCCGATCTCCAATAGCTACTTAAGACAATCGAAGTTACAGTAATTACAATTAAGCTCAGTAATTTTATAGATTTTCTCGTTTTAACTCTCCTCATCTCCGGAACTACGTTCACAACGCAGGATGAAAATCTGTTTTTCTCATGCCCAAATTTTCCCAATAAAAATCTGGCAATATCAAAGCAGATAACCAGGTCTTTCCTGATACGGAATAGACTACAGGAATGCTCAAAAGCAATTGCCAGCGACGCAATAAATTATTTTACCCTCTCAAAACTCAGTAGTATAAGTAATTTAAAATGCCAAATGAATGAGGGAAGTATCTGCCTACAAAATAGCTTAGATTCACTCAACCCCCTTGGACTGATAACAAGGTTTGAGCGGGCGGGACTTTCAGAAGGACACTTGGTAGAGGACATAACCCTCTTTACCAGTGTCCTCTACTTCCTGCCCTACTTAGTTGATATTTGAGCAAAGAGCAAACTCTAGGCTCTGATAAACCAGCATAAAAATGAGGTTTTTTCGTGAACCCACGTGAACCCAATTAATTCGAGCGGTGTTTCGAGCTATGTAGTGAGGAATGGTGTCACTAAGTAGTTCTGGGCGCGATTTCAACTAAAGTTTAAGATGCCTTATTTAGGAGTCGCTGCGGGAGTAGTTGCGGGAGTCGCTGCGGGAGTCGTGGCAGGAGTAGACTTAGCAGGTGCATCAGTTGGTTCACCTGTAGCAGCTGGAGTAGCAGTACCAGCACCATCACCACCACCACCTTCACAGGCCCCAAGAATTGCAGCCAGACTTAACATTAGAGCAAAACCAAAGATTTTTGTTTTCATAACTCCTCTTTCACCAATTGTGGCTAGAACAATTTTTCGCCTGTTGAATACGATACCGTATTTATTGCTTTTTTTAAATTCTGCGAGATTACATACTTAAAAAAAACAATCCTTTGGGGTATTGTTTTGGGAATTACGTATCCTGATTAGTTTCTCTTAACTCAGGAGCGAAGCGAAAATTACCAACTTATTTAGCAAATGGAGCTATGATAGCAAAAAATTTTATTTTTTTCACAGAGTATTGCATCTTGCTACATGACGTTGCCATACTTTAGGTGCGATACCTAAAAGGTAAGCTGTCCAGTTTCTAATCGCTGATTGCAAACATTGCATATCTAGGGGATGCAAACATTTATACAGCTACCTATCAGAAAAGTTAAAAGGGTATAGTCTGTTATGTGTGCTTGTTGCCCAGAAGGTTATTTTAACCATAGCAAAAACAGACAATCAAGACAATCAATCGAAAGTGCAGTATTTCCCATCTAAAAAAATTTAAAAATTTATGGTAGTTGCTCGTAAATCTACTGTTTCTACAAGGGGTAATTGGTTCCGGCGAGATTCTATCCTTTCTTTAGGGAGGCGACGCTCTGCGCGTATGGAGTCAGCAGCACGGAGCGCTTCTACACCAGTATCCTCTCAAAAACAACAGCGTTCCTCAAAAAATTTAGCGGTTTCTCCCACAAATGAGGCAGTTATAGCCAAATCGGTGAAACAGTTGGGTAGACAACAATTACCAAATCTCAATGAGCAGTTGAATGCGAACCAAAAGACTCTGGGGGTAGGTTTTCTTGGCCTTCCCACAATGCCTAATTCTGGAGCCGCACCTTTGTGGTTGCTGCGCTTATATACCTTTCATCGTTATTCGTCAGTTTTAGCGTTCTTGTTAGTAGCATCGACACTTGCTGTTTATGGTTGGACAGTATATTCTCAAGAGCTTTGGGGTCAGTCATATCGCAGACTGCAAAGCCTCCAACGTCATGAACGGCTGCTAACGACAACCAACGCGACGCTGAAAAATAAAATGGCTAATGAAGCAGAACAACCAACAGCAGGGCTGGTATCGCCAACTCCTGAAGGAATGATTTTCTTGCCTCCAGCATCTCAGAGTCCTAAGCCAGCATCGCCCAACACAACGCCAAATTCTGAAACCCAACCGCAAACACTCTCGCCACTGGGATACTAATCGTAATTCGTCAGAACCCAATGCAGAAGTCACCAAGCAAAACAAAATTCAGAAAGTTTCGGAATTCAAAATTTACAGGGCGACACAAAGACAAGGGTGAGAAACGAGGGCTTTTGGGACAATTAGCCTCTAATATGCAAGACCAAATATCCAACTCTAAGTCTCGACTGTTCATCGTCTGGGGCGTATTAATGGCATCAGGGTTGGGGTTGGCTATTAACTTGTATAATCTCCAAATTGTCAAGGGGCCAAAGTTAACTGAGCAAGCACGCAACCAGCAAATGGTGAATGTGCGACCTTTTATGCCCCGTCGCCCAGTGGTAGATCGCAATAGCGATCTGTTGGCTATTGACCGTCCTGTATATACTTTGTACGCTCATCCCAAGCTGTTTGATAAGTCTAATGAAGATATGGCAGAGCGACTTGCTCCAATTTTGGCAAAAGATACTGCTGAATTGGTGAAAACTTTTCAAAGCAAAAGAAGCGGAATTATACTTGCGCCAGCCTTACCAGAAGAAATTATCGATCGCGTCATCTCTTTGCGCTTAAATGGCCTGGAGTGGATTCAAAAATACTCCCGATATTACCCGCCAGACGATTTGGTTGCTGATGTGGTGGGCTATGTGAATGTTGACCGCCGTGGTCAAGCTGGTGTGGAATACTCTCAAGAGAAGTTGCTAGAACGTCCTGTGCAAACGGTGCGGCTTAGTCGGTCGGGGAATGGGGCCCTGATGCCAGATCGGGCGCCCGAAGGTTTTTTGCATTTTGACGATTTGCGATTACAACTCACTATCGATAGCCGTCTGCAACGAATTGCTCGGATTGCGCTCAAACAACAGATGGAGAAGTTTGACGCTAAACGTGGGGCAGTAATTGTCATGGATGCATTGGATGGTTCTTTACTCGCCCTCGTTTCTCAGCCTACTTATAATCCGAATGAATATACTAAATCTGATATCTCGCTATTTAAAAACTGGACAGTAGCGGATCTTTATGAACCGGGATCGACTTTTAAACCTTTGAATGTGGCGATCGCTCTGGAAAATGGCATCATCAAACCAGATGATATGTTTAATGACTCTGGTTCTATTCGAGTCGCTAATTACACCATCAAAAATGCCATGAATAATGGTAATGGGCGAATCAGCATCGCTCAGATTTTGCAATATTCTAGCAATATTGGCATGGTGCAAATTATCCAACGTTTAAAGCCTTCAATCTACTACAACTGGTTAGAACGTTTAGGGCTAGGACAAAAAGTTGATACAGATTTACCTTTTGAAGTCGGCGGAAGGCTCAAAAGTCAAGAAGAATTTATCGCTTCACCAATTGAACCAGCTACTACTTCCTTTGGACAAGGCTTTTCCATGACACCGTTACAGCTAGTGCAAATGCACGGTGCTTTAGCTAATGGCGGTAAGTTAGTTACACCCCATGTAGTTCGCGGGTTGATTGATAGCAAAGGGCAGATGCATGATTCACCTACTCACACCATCCCCCGCCAAATTTTTTCAACCGCAACAACTCAAAAGGTTGTGGAAATGATGGAAACTGTTGTTACTCAAGGCAGCGGTAAGCCAGCACAAATTCCGGGATATCGCATTGCTGGTAAAACTGGTACAGCCCAAAAAGCTAGTCCCAATGGCGGATACATCAAGGGTGCTAGAATGACCAGTTTCGTCGCTATTTTACCCGTGGAATCTCCTCGCTATGTAGTATTTGCACTGGTGGATGAGCCAAAAGGAGAAAGTGCCTATGGTTCTACTGTCGCCGCGCCAATTGTGAAGTCGGTGATGGAAGCACTGATTCCTCTTGAGCAAATTCCGCCCAGTAAGGCAATTGAGCAACAGAAGGGAGTGCCGTAGGGAAGGGGGTAGGGGGCATTGGGCATTGGGCACAAGAGGCAGAGGGGAAAAACTTACTGCACTTCTCCCTTGCTCCCCTGCTCCCCTGCTCCCTACCCCTCTGCCCATTCCCCATTCCTTTGAAACTTAATCTTTCTTTATAACCAGGGAAAGATGTACAGAAAGCTACTTGTGTGAAAACTTAAGTATTAGAGGTGAAAGTAATTTCTCACTTTTCTTCCAAAGCTACCGAAGATTCCATGCAAAGCAATTTAGTTATATTTCCTAAGGCTGGGGCTGCGAAAAATAGCACGCAAACTAAAGAAAGAACAATTACCAAGTACGACCGTGCTGAGGAGCAATTTATAAAACTGCTAGCAATGGAGGATTTGGACAGTAAACTGGATGCAAAACCTTCAATAGCCAGTGAGTTTGAACAGTCGTTCTATATGGCAATTGGCGCTGCTTATGGAAAAGATCGCTCTGATGAACAGGCTCACCGTTTTCTCCAACGGATACTTTATCGAATTAATCGGCTAAAACTGTTTTGGTACGACGATTTGCGGCATTATAACAATGAGCGATCGCTGTATTTGTACTCCTGTCGTGACAAAATTGAAGCTGCTTGGCAACAGTGGGAATTGGCGCAAATCGATGTGGCTGCATTGCAAGAATTGGATGTAAAACAAGCTTTAATTGAGCGTGCATCTGCCGATTTAAATCCACCTTTGTCGGAGAATAGCCGCTACATTCGTGAGGAAATGACTGAAGCTGGCTATCGTCATTTGCTTGCGATCGGCTCCTTTGATGGTTTGGTTGAAGGTAGTCGTCTTTGTTACGTATTAGGTGGTGCTGCTAATGAAGTGCAGTGTACGCTGGTGCGAGTACTATTAGAAGAGTACGGCAACGGTCGTTTATCCCGCAAGCACTCGACATTTTTTGCTCAAATGCTGGCTGAGTTTGGGATGAACACTGAACCGGAAGGATACTTCGATTTAGTGCCTTGGGAAGTCTTAGCTTGCGATAATCATAACTTTTTGACCACCGATCGCAAACGCTATTTCTTACGTTACAGTGGCGCGTTGACATATTTTGAGGTGGCTGGCCCTGCGACTTACAAAAACTATCTGGCGGCGGCGCAACGACTGGAACTATCAGAGGCGGCGATGGGTTATTGGGAACTGCATATCAAAGAAGATGAACGCCACGGTCGTTGGATGTTAGATGATGTAGCTCTGTCTTTGGCAGAACTATATCCCAATGATGCGTGGGAACTGCTGCTTGGCTATGACCAAGAGAAGCGAATGGGTGATCGCGCCGCTGGTGCTGTTATGCGATCAATACGCCAAGCCGAATAAGCCGCTTTACTCGTATGAGCAATCCCAAAAATTATCAATAGCAGGTTGTTCTTGGCATTTTAATTTGACATTCTAAGTGATTTTATTGCTAATTCTCTTGGAAAAACATTTCTTTAGTAACCCTTTACTAAAGGAACAGTTTTTTATTGCCTTAATACTAAGGTAATAAAAAACCTCATATTGCATTGATTATACCATACACTTTGAAGTGCAGTCAAATGAAAGATATCTTTTTTTGTCCTGAAGAATCTAATTTCTACTCAAATTGCTTAGAAAGTTTTGTGATCAGAAATTGCCAAAATTCCGAATCTATTGTGGAGTTTGGTTCAGGAGATGGCAGCCCTGTAATTAATTCATTATTGAGAAACAAGTTTGATGGAGTCATCCAGGGATTTGAATTAAATACTTCTGCATGGAAAGTCGCAAATTCAACCATTGATGAATACAATCTCACTAATAAATACATCATTCATAATTCATCTTTGTTTAATTCTTCTCAACCCGATGCCGAGTATCTTGTAGCCAATCCGCCCTATCTCCCCGCACCAGATAACGATATTTATATGCCACTCTTATTTGGTGGTGTAGATGGAGCCACCGTTACCAACGAGCTTTTATCGTTAGGTTATGAAAATGTATTGGTTTTAATATCTAGCTTTTCTAATCCAATAAATACGTTGAACATAGCAAAAGAAAATGGTTATTATGTTCAAAACTTCATGGTGTTACCTTTGCAGTTCGGCTACTATAGCTCTGACCCCAAGGTAAAGAGGCACATCGAAAAACTCCAAAAAAATCAGATGGCATTTTATTCTGGCGATTATTATTTTTTAGCTGGAGTTTTATTTAAAAAATGCCAGGGTTCTGTGGTTGATTTATCTAATCAATTAGCTCAGGTGATGACTAGTTTGTGAAAATCGAGAACAACTTAGCAGTGATTTCATCCCTTGCCTAAAGTATGATATGTCTCGAAGTGCTGCCTAGAGACATATCTCAAAGATTTTCAATAAGCATTTTTATAAATGCATATTCCCAACTAATCATTTTGTCTGTTTGAAGTTATTGCATTAACTTCTTTGTTCTATGGCTGCACTGCTAGAGTGAAGTTTGCGCTTGAACGTTGCTAATAAAATTACACCAGCACCGAACGACAAAATAGGAAAGCCTGAAGTTGGTTCAGCTACAGAGACAGATGAGATTGGCGTCAAGAGGAAGGCGTGTAATTCACCATTAATTGCACCACGACCGACAATTTGTCCATTATTATTAATGGCAGATGCTGCTGTCAAGGTAAAGCCAGCCTCTGAACTAGAAGCAATCAGGTCATTTAAGTCGTACAGAGTGTTATCACTATAAAGAAAAGCCCGTAAACCATTACCATCTGCGGCAAAAAAGTTATTGTTAGTGCCAGAAAACCCGACTACTTGACCCAAATTATTAATCCCCAAACCAGTACTAAACAAATCTGTAGGACGTAACCTACCAAGGTCTTTAAGTCCCGTGCTAGAATTGTATAAAAAAGCGCGACTATCATTTACGCCAGTGAGTCCCGAACTACCAACGACTTGTCCTGAGTCATTAATATCATTTGCTTGACTGTACCTGTCACCAGGGAGGGTACCGAGATTAGTGATTACACCGTTGTCGGATAAAAAGGCTCGGCCGGAAGAACCGAAAATGCCAACTACCTGACTTAGATTATTTATGCCATAGGCAACATAATTTTCTTTTAAATTATTGTTAATAATAGTCGTCGTACCATTGCTGTATAGGAAAGCGGCTCCGTAGGGAAAGGCAAGTTTTGGGAATATACCGCCACCACTTGTACCGCCAACCACCTCACCTGAGTCATTGATAGCATAAGGAATGCCTTTAAGACCGGTATTTTGCGTTGTTCCACCACTGTAAATAAAGATGTTATTATCACTGTCGGTCTTACCGATGGAATTACCAACTACTTGCCCCAAGTTATTGATACCAGTCACTCCAAGTTGACTATCACCAGGCAAGGGACTAATTTTTTGGAGCGAACCATTGCTGTAAAAAAAAGAACCGCTTAAAGTATTAATGGCTATCTCACCTGAGTTATTAATATCTGTAGCGTAACTGTAAGCTTCTCCTGTAAGATTGCCTAAGTCAGTAACTGAGTATAAAGATACCGCCAATGCCGACTTGGATGCAGTAAGACTGATTGCGGTGAAGGTTATTGCTGTTATACAGGATTTCCACTTAAATAAAACCATGTTACTTTGCCGTGATTTTCTATTACCCTACCAAATTACCACTGAACAGTAGGGTGGCAAGCTGCTGTATCTGGGTAGTCGCTAAATACACCATCAACACCTAAGCTGAAAAATAGTTTATATTCGCCTTGGGGATTTCCTTGAAAATCTAGTGGCAAAAAACAGTCTTCATTGCGGAAAGTCCAGACATGAACCAGCAAACCAGCCGCATGAGCATCTATCACTAAAGATGTAGGCGATCGCAATTTACCATTGTTGTCTCTAGGAACCAGTAAATTTTTATGAATTCCTACCGCCTGTGCATATTTGGCAATTTCTGTTAAACCTGATGCTGTGACTAAATCTGTATAGGTGCGTTCGCAGCCACTAACGACAAAATCATCAGGTTTACCACTGTTATTCAGCAATTGCACTAGAGGTAAATCAGTCTTTGTGGATAAATCTTGTAAATTACCTACTTCAAAAGACTGAATAAAAACAGGTGCGTTAGCTCCCTGATAACCGTTGGCTGTTAAAGTTGCAAGTAGAGGTGCTTCTAGGGCTAACCCAATAGATTGAAAGTAAGTTGGGTGCTTAGTTTCTAGGTAAATGCCAATCGTCCGATTAATTTCGCCACTTTTAACCTTGACTAAATCGATAATTTCTTGCAGCGTGGGAATTTCTAAGAGTCCATCATAGGCGGTATTTTGCGATCGCAGTTGGGGAATTCGCTCTTTAGCTCGTAGTGTTTTCAGTTCTGTTAGGGTAAAGTCTTCAGTAAACCAGCCAGTTTTTGATTCGCCATCAATTATTTTAGTGGTTTGAAGATGAGCAAATTCTACATGGCTTGCAACGTTGGTGGTTTGAGAAATCTCATTTTCGTGACGAGCAATTAAAATACCATCTTTGGTGGAAACTAAATCAGGTTCAATATAATCAGCCCCAAGTGCGATGGCTAACTCATAAGCAGCTAAAGTATGTTCTGGACGATAGCCGCTAGCACCTCGGTGTGCAATGATAATTGGAGATGTATCTTGCAAAGTTGTAGTCATTATTTTACCCACCTACACAGAAGCAAGCTATCCGTAATATGTCGTTAAGAAGCAGTGTGTTACTAGGGTTTGATGCTGTAGTCATTTACGTCAACTAATAAATATCCTTGACCGACCACTTTGTCAACCGTATTAAGTTAACGATATTACGTTAATAAGTATCAAAGGTGGATAAATCTAGTTCCAATACATCGATCGAGAGCCAGAATAACTCATAATTCAATACAATTTAGTTCTCTATGGGAGACTAGAAAATAAGTATTTTTAGTTTTGCGATCGCTACTCAACCTACAATTCTTTTTAACTTAACTCTAAATAAGTCAAGACAAATAAAACTGTCTAAAGAGGGTTGTAATTTTTCATTGGTAAGAGTTTCAATAGTCTTTAACTTTAATAATATAGTTATGTTTATTCTCACTGCATTACTTGTTAGCTGATAGTTTAATTATTCCACAAATATTAAATTAGTCAAACCCGCTGTACTACACTAAGTCGATAGGGCTTTAGTATTATTTGAAAAACTAATTATTCAACAAGAAGTATTGCTATTAAATAATAAATCTGTCATATTTAAGAATCTTATTTGATACCTGCTTCAATCCTACTTTGTTTAACACATTCTATCGGACTCATATTTGGTTTTTCACAAAACTCAGTACATATCTATTTTTTTATTCCGTGTTCCCTACCTATGCAAGTAAATTCAGGAATCAAATCGGATTTATAGATAATTAATTTGTTTCATTGTTCTCTAATAGCAATTTAACCATGAATAGTTTGCAATCTGCTCAACCTCCAAAACTAGATAGTTGTAATAACCAAGTTATCCTCGATTACTTTGAGAATGCTTGGCAACTTGAAGATATATTATTGAAAAGTCTAGTTGGGGAAGAGATATTTTATCTCAATCCTGACCCTTTGAGAAACCCTCTAATTTTTTATCTGGGACATTCAGCTATTTTCTACATCAATAAATTAATTCAGGTGGGGTTATTAGAAAAACGCCTCAATCCAGAGTATGAAATTTTGTTTGAAATTGGAGTTGATCCAGAAATAGCAGAAGAGTTGAATGCAGCGATCGCTCATCTGCAATGGCCGCAAGTTGCGCAAACTTGGGAATATCGAGAACAAGCATATTCTGTGATTTCCGAACTAATTAAGATAACCCCAATTACTCTGCCAATTCATCCCAATCATCCCCTTTGGGCTTTAATGATGGGGATTGAACACCAACGTATTCACATTGAAACTTCTTCGATGTTAATTCGCCAACTACCAATTGAGAAAGTGAGACGTCCTCAAAATTGGCAATATGCTCCTTTTAATGGTTACACTCATCAGAACGAAATGATAGAAGTTGCTGGTGGGGTAGTAAAACTCGGTAAAGCCTTAGATGATTCAACTTATGGATGGGATATTGATTATGGCGATCGCACTGTTGAAGTTGCACCCTTTTTCGCCAGCAAATATCTGATTACCAATGCCGATTTTATTTATTTTGTAAAAGCTGGTGGCTACGAAAATCAAGATTATTGGGATGAAGGATCTTGGAATTGGAAAAATCGATACAATATTCAATGTCCTAAATTTTGGTTACATGAAAATGGTAGTTACAAATATCGAGCCATGTTTGATGAAATCGACTTACCTTTAGATTGGCCTGTAGAAGTCAATCATTATGAAGCAATGGCTTATTGTCGTTGGCAAGGGAAAGATACTCGCTTAATAAGTGAACCAGAATACCATTTAGCAACTTATGGTAATAGTTTATCAGATGATATCAACAATTATAATCTCAATTTAAAATTTGGCTCACCTAGCCCAGTTGGGATGTTAGAAACAGCCAAAAGTTCTTCGGGATTGTATGATTTGCGTGGGAATGTTTGGGAATGGTTGAGTAATAACTTAAACCCTCTTGCAGGATACCAACCTCATTTTCTTTATGAAGATAATTCTGCCATCTTTTTTGATGATAAACATCAAATGATGTTAGGAGGATGTTGGATAACTAATGGTACAGAAGCTTTAAAATATTACCGCAACTGGTTCCGTCCAAATTTTTATCAGCACGCTGGTTTTCGGATTGTTCAAGATATCAAAAGTTAACAGAATATACCTCAGTCACATACTATAAGGTTACAGAGATGCAAAAGATTTTGAATTTCTGTTCTGAGATCGAATTCTATCTCAAGATCGCTATTAGTTGTACGATTGTTCAGCAGGTATTTTATTTGCTGTTAAACAAGATCGAGATCGACTTTATAACGCAGGTCCTGTTGTATTGGCTCCTTGGTTCTATCTCATTTTATAGTATTGGCATTCTTATTGAAAAAGGAATCAAAAGTAACGATGTTTTAAGAGATAAGCTGACTGCAAGGGTCAAGAAAGTCAAAAATCAAGAATTTCCTTCCTTTACTATCAAAAGCATTATAACAGGAGAAATTAAAACTTTTCTCTCAGCACTCATAATTCTATATCTAGCTCCAGAGGTTCATAGAGGAAATAGCTTACTTCTAAACCTTGGATGGTTTTTGATGAGAATAGTTGCTGCTGATTTCTGTTTTTATGTTGCTCATCGGCTCTTGCACACAAGATTCTTGCAGAAAATCCATCTTAAACATCATGAGTTTCGTGACTCATCAAGTTTTGTTGCTGGACACAAGAGTTTGATTGAATATATTATTGTTGCGATCGCTGATGTTTTGCCTATTTTTATATTTGGATATGATATAACTCAACTATGTGCATGGAGCGTTATAGGCAATGCTTACAACTTAGAAGGTCATAGTTCTTTGTCAATATTTTTCATTCCATCAGATTTCCACGATCTTCATCACACTTGCTTTAATGGAAACTATGGTATTCAGGGATTCTGGGACAGAATATTTAACACACTGAATCCTCCTACTAAGAAGCCGGGAATTATGTTTCCTGTGAGTTTTATCGAGTATATAACTATTAAGCCATCTATGAGTAATGACACTGAAAAAACATAATTCTACTAAAAAAATCATGGTATTATAGCGTTTCCTAATCATACAAGGCACATCATAGTCCTCTCTTGGCTTGCTCTTAGTGGGTTGGGAGTGGAGTTCTTGTCCTCACTTAAGGGACTTCCAAAGAATAAATTGTCCCAAAAAATTAATTTTTAAGCATTTTATTAATAATGATAATCATTCTGAGGGGGGAAGAAAGCGGCAGCCAACGGCTGCCGCTTTCTTCCCCATTTTAGCCTTGAAAAGTCTACACTCGCCACTCGCCGTGTAAGTCTTAGAGTGAAGTTGTGTTTATTTGAGATGATAAAATTGTTTAGTGCTTCTGAAGCACTAAAAGCCAGAGAAATCAAAAAAGCGTAACAAAAACTACATTTTGGTGGGTGTAGGTGGCCCGCGTGGTGGGTGAAGTGGAGGCTATGGTAAAAACCTTATTATTGCGTAGGTGGGCTTGGTGGGTGTTTGGGTGTATCAACGACTGAAAGTATTGCTATATCGTTAATGTGGTGTCTATGGAGCCAACAATAGAGCAATTAAAAGCATTTTTCGACTTCTGCGTTCGCGCTAGCAACCTCCTACGTGATATCGCCCTAGTCCGGTACGATCAGAGAACAAACAGAATTGTGATTTTAATTGGTGAATCTATTCAAGTAGAAATTCTTAGCAATGGGGAGAACATTATAGGATGACTGACTACATAAACCTTAGCGAGGCAGACTTACGCCAATACGTTATCACTCACCCAGATGATGAAGATGCATTTCAGCACTATTTATCAATCATGAGAGCAAAACCGGGGCGCGTAGTGGTGGCTACACCAGAACAGCTAGAGGCAGAACTTAGAAAAAGGTTAGCGTCGTGAATGATGAATCGTTCAGAAATTAAAAATAACTTATTAATCCTAATTGTCATATTTGCATTAATATTAATTTTTGCAAAATTGTATCCGTTCAACGGAATTGCTGAGTGGACAGGCTTTGGAAAAGACTCTAATAAATCAGTAACCACAGAACAAGAAATTAATCCCAGAACCAACGAAGTTATTAAAATAACAAAAAAAGAAACTAAAAATTTTCAATCTTCTAAGACTTTGTGGGATTTATTGCAGCTTGGTGGCACGTTCGCTATTCCTTTGGCAGTGTTTTACTTTGATTGAGCAGAAGAGAGACGAGCAGATAACAACTCACGTGAGCAAGCTCTAGAGGCTTATCTTGACAAAATGTCAGAACTGCTAATTGATAAAGAATTAAAAGTGTTGATTAACAAGCAAGTATTGATTTACAAGCAAGAATCATCAAAACTACCAGACTCCGAAGAACATAAACTATCAGACTCCGAAAAACAGAAGCTAGATGCAGCGATTAATGTAGCGTGTGCTAAAACATTTTGGCTGCTGCGAAGGTTGAATCAAGATGGAAAGCGAAAAAGAAGCGTTATTCAATTTCTGATTGATGTAAAAATCATAAACCATTTGAAAAACCATTTCAAAGGTGCTGACCTCAGTGGTGCCAACCTCAGCGATGTCAACCTCAGCGGTGCTAACCTCGAAGGAGCTAACCTCAAAGGAGCTAACCTCAAAGGAGCTACCCGCGAAGGGTTCTCATTTGAAAAGTTTCTACTTCTAAAATGACTAAGTTGAAGACATCATCAACCCTTTACTTAATCCTAAACAAGTTAAGAAAGCAAAAAAATTGGGACAAAGCAAGATACAGTAAAGAATTTCGGGTCGACTTGGTTTACTCCTAATAAAAGGGTAAGGGAAAATTTTATCCTTTTCATCTTTTCCCCTTAACCTTTTCCTGACTTTTACAAGAAGTCTAAGCCATTGTGTGTTTAGACTAGTGAAGTCACAACTTCAGTGCTTAAGCCTTTTTCAACCAGCTAAACATAGCGCGTAAATCTTTACCAACTTCTTCAATTTTGTGTTCAGCTTCTTTACGACGCATGGCGGTAAATCCTGGTTTACCAGATTGGTTTTCCAAAACAAATTCCCGCGCAAATTGCCCAGATTGAATCTCGCTGAGAATCTTCTGCATTTCAGCTTTGGTTTGTTCGGTGACAATCCGCGGGCCACGAGTATAATCGCCATATTCAGCTGTATTAGAAATACTGTCGCGCATTTTGGCTAAACCACCTTCTACAACCAAGTCAACAATCAGCTTGACTTCATGCAGACATTCAAAATAAGCCAATTCTGGTTGATAACCAGCTTCTACCAAAGTTTCAAATCCGGCTTTGATTAAAGCGCTCAAACCACCGCACAATACTGCTTGTTCGCCAAATAAATCTGTTTCAGTTTCTTCGCGGAAAGTCGTTTCGAGGACACCAGCGCGAGTACCACCGATACCTTTAGCATAAGACATGGCGCGATCGCGTGCCTGACCACTAGCATCTTGATAAACTGCAAACAGCGCTGGTACGCCTTCACCACTTTCATAAGTCCGGCGTACCAAATGCCCCGGCCCTTTTGGTGCTACCATCACCACATCGACGTTAGCCGGTGGTACAACTTGTCCAAAGTGAATATTGAAACCGTGGGCAAAGGCTAACACGTTTCCTTCTTCTAGATTGGGTTCAATCTCGTTTTTGTAAATCGTTTTTTGAACTTCATCAGGTAACAAAATCATGATGAAATCAGCAGCATTGGCAGCATCTGCAACATTTTTCACAGTTAACCCAGCTGCTTCAGCTTTTGCGACTGACTTGCTACCCGGATATAATCCCACAATCACATTCAAACCACTGTCTTTGAGATTGAGAGCGTGGGCATGACCTTGGGAACCATAGCCGATAATAGCGATAGTTTTTCCAGCCAAAAGGTCTAAATTGGCATCTTCGTCATAATACATCCGGGCCATAGAAGCATCTCCTGTCAGCAAGCATCGTCATTTATTGGCAGGCTTTCGATTGTACCCCAAATTGAGTAACCACAGATGAACTGTGACCCAGATTTCTCACAATATTGCTCAAAGCGTTATAAAAGCTAGATTCATAAGTTTCACACTGCATGAAAATTTTTAGCCGTCAGAAATGTCAGAAAGATGCTCTGGGTAAAGGTTATGAATCAGAGACTGACAAATAAAAAAATACTCAACTACTTCTTGTCAGGTGGACACCGCCCTTTGACTATGGGCGCTCATGTTGCCCATTTCACAAGATTGAATAATTTATTTCTTGGAAATCCCGAATGCGATCGCTAATTCTCAAATTAGGAATATATTCAAAAAACTGGACGTATACGGCAACGCAGTAATTTATACCATTTTTTTGTGAGGGTGCGCCAAATTTTCTTTCTTTTCTTTCTTTCTTTCTTTGTGTCCTTTGCGCCCTTTGCGGTTCGTTTTTCTTTCTTATACTTCAGTCCTAATATGATTTAGCGCATCTTCATATAAAATTGGTATTAGTAGTTAATTTGACAGGTTCCACAGATAATTTACTTAAGTTACCCAAAATCATCAGCACCGTCCCCCACAGTTATAATAGTGTTTCCCATCAGGGAAGCTTCGTTATTAAGGATTTGAAATCGAAAGTTTTACCCTAGTATAATGTCACTGATATAGGGTTAGTAATGGTGATTCCTTGAGAGGAAAGGCATTCTAAGACATTCGGCGTAGCGAGAGTGCGATCCTGGTTGGCGTCACCTTGAAACTTACCTGCACTAACGGTTCCAGTAGACACTATAACCTTATTACCTCCAATTTTAGTTCAAACTTGATTGATTAATCAAGCATATAAGAGTCGAATTGCGGTTTAAATTGAGTTAGTAAATTGAAGTAATCATTTATCAAGTCAGACTACCAATGCTCTCCCAAGATAAACCAAATCCAAAAGATTCACCGCAAGGATCGTGCGAAACACGTCGTCAAAACATTTTGCCCACTGCCCCATTACCGGAATCTATTAGTAAAAATATCGAGACTATCATCGCATTGCACAGACGTTCTGAAAATGACGTACCACAACACCAGCGGGTTGTAGAAACGGTAACTGCCTTTTTTGGTCGTCCTGCATTCCTGTATAGCATTCTGCTTGGGATTATTCTGTGGGTAACACCCAATGTCTTACCACGACGTTTGGGCATACCAAGATTTGATCCTCTTCCATTTCCTTGGTTACAATTTTCACTGACTGCGGGTTCATTATTGGTGACAACTGGGGTATTGATTAAACAAGAGCGACAAGAAAAGTTAGCAGAGCAACGGGCGCAGCTTAGTCTTCAACTTAACCTGCTCTCTGAGCAGAAAATCGCTAAACTCATCGGTTTGCTTGAGGAATTACGCCTGGATATTCCTAATGTCAAAAATCGCTCTGACCCGGAGGCTGAAATGATGAAGTCCCCTACTGATCCGCACGCAATTATAGATGTATTAGAAGAGACTTTAGCATCCGAATTAGCAAGTTTCTCTCAGCAACAAACATCAATTGAAGAATAATTGGACTTTGGACAAAACTTTATCCCTGTTACATAAATCGCAACAATCCAGATTTTGAGTTTTTCTTCAGTAATACTGGGGTTAACTTCATCCATCTGGGGATAGATTATGTACGCTTCGACTAAATTACCGCGCACATCTGCTTTATTTATAAGTGGGTTATTGGGAGGGGTGATTTTCACCAGTTGCGCCTCTTCCCATCAGTCAGGAAATCAGGCTTTACCTCCAATGGCAGCCGATAGTGCGGCAAATCCAGGATCTGCACCTGCTCGTGAAAGCAGTCTTTCCCAAAAGGCGGAAGCTGCACCAATAGAGCGTTCTCGTCCTCAACTCATCAAAAAAGCAGCAATCTCTTTGACTGTCAACTCTGTAGATCGGACTATTGATGCCGTTTCGCAAATTATCAATCAACAGCAAGGGGATTTAATCGGGTTGAAACAACAACAACCCAAAAACGACAACCCGCGTTACACAGCAACAATCCAATTGCGGATACCAGAGAATCGGCTAGAGCCTACCCTAGAACAACTAGCTAAATTAGGCACTGTTAATAGTCGTAATATCACTGCCGAAGATGTAGGCGATCGCCTAGTGGATTTTCAAGCCAGATTAACCAATTTGCAAAAAACTGAAGCTAATTTGCAAAAAATTATGGATCGGGCAGGTTCTGTGAGAGATGTGCTTAGTGTTGCCCAAGAACTGAGTAATGTCCGACAAACAATAGAACAAATTGATGCCCAACTAAAAAGCTTACAAAATCAAGTTGCTTATTCCACCATTACGCTGAACCTAGAAGCAGCAGTTTCTAGCACCAGTCCCCAACCTGCCTTGGGTTTGCAAGTTCAGGAAACTTGGAACAACTCTACCCATTCTTTGAGTGCATTTTCCGTTGGCTTACTCAAACTGGGTATTTGGTTGATTGTTTACAGTCCCTATTTGTTAATTTTTGTTGCTCTTGTCTATGGCTTTAGGCGTTGGCGGCGAACTAATTCACCACGTTTGACACAAACACCAGAGTCAACTAGTTCTGAGTAAACTTGCATAAATTCTATACCTACTTTTGATAAATCTATACAAGCAAAGAGGGATTAAAATATTCCAAACTCCTATTGTCTGTACCTTTCTCTTAAAAAATTTTCTTTATCCTGTAGTCTTGATTACTTTAATACTTTTTTAAATGTAAAGAGCAATACAAAATATGTGATGACAATTTTGATACAAATTTGTTAAGAATAGTTACAATAGTCGTCGTACACGATAATATTTCTTATGGTAAATTCACTTGACAATAGTCCACCCCATCAAGTTGTTATTGTTGGTGGTGGTTTTGGTGGACTTTATGCAGCAAAAACACTCGCCAAGGCAGCAGTAAAGGTTACTCTGATTGATAAACGTAACTTTCATCTATTTCAACCCCTTTTATATCAAGTCGCCACAGGTGCGCTATCTCCCGCTGATATATCCTCACCGTTGCGTTCTGTCCTCAGCAAGAGCAAGAATACGAAAGTACTGCTGGGAGAGGTGAATAATATCGATCCAGAAGCGCAAAAAGTGATTGTGGGCGACGAAGCAATAGCTTACGATACGTTAATTGTCGCTACAGGTGCGAAGCATTCCTACTTTGGCAAAGATAACTGGGAAGAATTCGCCCCAGGCTTGAAAACAGTAGAAGATGCTATAGAAATGCGTAGCCGGATTTTTTCGGCCTTTGAAGCCGCAGAAAAAGAAACCGATCCAGAAAAACGCCGTGCTTGGTTAACTTTTGTAATTGTAGGTGGTGGCCCTACTGGTGTAGAGTTAGCTGGTGCGATCGCAGAATTGGCAAATCAAACTCTCAAAGAAGATTTCCGCAACATCGACACCTCAGAAGCCAAAATTTTGCTATTAGAAGGTTTGGATCGGATTTTGCCGCCTTTTGCACCAGAGTTATCACAAGAAGCGGAAGCATCTTTAACGCGCTTGGGGGTGGTTGTGCAGACAAAAACATTGGTAACAAATATTGAAAATGATGTTGTTACCCTTAAACAAGGCGATGAAGTTAAAGAAATTGGCTCAAAAACGGTATTATGGGCAGCAGGTGTAAAAGCTTCCGCAATGGGAAAAGTGCTAGCAGAACGCACAGATGCTGAGTGCGATCGCGCTGGACGGATTATCGTTGAACCTGACTTAAGTATTAAGGGACATCCCAATATTTTTGTAGTTGGCGACTTAGCAAATTTTTCTCATCAAAATGGTAAACCCCTACCTGGTGTTGCACCTGTAGCGAAGCAAGAAGGTGAATATGTAGCAGCACTAGTCCAAAAGCGGCTTGCAGGTAACAGTTTGCCACCCTTTTCTTATACCGATCATGGTAGTTTGGCAATGATTGGGCACAATTCTGCTGTGGTCGATTTGGGCTTTATCAAGCTGAAAGGTTTCGTTGCATGGTTGTTTTGGCTGTTGATTCACATCTACTTTTTAATTGAATTTAACAACAAATTAGTAGTAATGATTCAGTGGGCATGGAACTATTTCACCCGTAATCGTGGAGCAAGATTGATTACAGGCCAGGAATCAATCACGCAGTTCGGAATTGGCGATCGCAACAGTTACACATCAGCCGATAATAAACAACCAGTAAATGTCTAATTGGGCATTGTTAAGTTAAGAGTTAGGAGTTAGGAGTTAGGAGTTATTTCTTTCCTTGGGGGAAGCTGAAGCTACATCTATTCCAGTGTTTTTCTTCAATTTTGAATTTTGAATTTTGAATTTTGAATTGATTTCTCCCCGCCCTCATAAATTAGCAGTAAGCTATTTGAGGGCGTTTTTCATAATCTACATAATGGCAACTATTAACAACAACTACCTGAAACTGAAAGCGGGTTATCTGTTTCCAGAAATTGCTCGGCGGGTGAATGCCTTTGCAGAAGCCAATCCTGATGCTAAAGTCATTCGGCTAGGCATTGGCGATGTCACAGAACCTCTACCAGAAGCTTGCCGCACAGCGATGATTAAAGCTGTGGAAGAAATGGGTGATCGCAATACCTTCAAAGGCTACGGCCCTGAGCAAGGCTACGCTTGGTTGCGGGAGAAAATTGCTACTCAAGATTTTCAAGCACGGGGAGCCGATATAGATGCCTCGGAAATCTTTATCTCCGATGGTTCCAAGTGCGACACAGGCAACATTCTGGAAATCTTTGGTCATAACAATCTAATTGCCGTTACTGACCCAGTTTACCCCGTGTATGTAGACACTAACGTTATGGTGGGAAATACTGGGGATGCCAACGATAAAGGCGAATTTGAGGGCTTAGTTTATCTGCCAATTACAGCTGATAACAACTTCACCGCCGAGATTCCCTCAAAGAAAGTCGATTTAATTTATCTCTGCTTTCCCAATAACCCCACTGGCGCAACTGCTACCAAGGAATATTTAAAGACATGGGTAGACTATGCCAAAGCTAATAACTCGATTATTTTCTTTGATGCAGCCTACGAAGCCTATATTACCGATCCGTCGATTCCGCACTCAATTTATGAAATTGAAGGTGCAAGAGAAGTTGCGATCGAATTTCGGTCTTTCTCTAAGAACGCAGGTTTTACAGGAACCCGTTGCGCGTTAACTGTAGTACCGAAGACACTCACAGCAAAAGCCGCCGATGGTTCCGATATAGAACTGTGGAAACTCTGGAATCGCCGCCAGTCTACCAAATTCAACGGTGTTTCTTACATCATCCAACGAGGAGCTGAAGCGGTTTACTCCGAAGAAGGACAAGCGCAAATCAAAGGATTGGTGAGTTTCTATCTCGAAAACGCCAAAATTATCCGTGAAAAACTCACAGCCGCCGGATTATCAGTTTATGGTGGCGTGAATGCACCTTACGTTTGGGTAAAAACTCCTAATGGTTTATCCAGTTGGGAATTCTTTGATAAGTTGCTGCAAACTGTCAATGTGGTAGGAACACCCGGTTCTGGCTTTGGTGCTGCGGGTGAAGGTTACTTCCGCATTTCGGCGTTTAACAGTCGGGAGAATGTCGAAGAGGCGATGAAGCGGATTACCGAGAAGTTTAAAGTGTAGAGCGATCGCTTTTGTTAAACTCATTCTATTAGTCTAAAGGTTACGGTGGGCTGTATTATCCACCGCAACCTAATAGATATTGAATTTTCAATTTTGAATTTTCAATTTTGAATTGGAGCGAAGCGACATGACTGCTGCTATCCCCGTTTTCAAAGCTGTTAGCCAGATGCAGTTAGCACCTGGTAGCACGGTGACAATTCCAGATGTTAGCTGGCAAGAATTTGAATCTATTTTACAAGAATTGGGAGACAAAAGAACTACACGAATTGCCTACAGCCAGGGTGCTTTAGAAATTATGGCTCCTTTACCAGAACATGAAATTCCCAAAGATTTAATTTCTGATATCGTCAAAATATTGCTGAAGGCTAAAGATATCAGATATCAACCTTTTGGTTCCACCACCTTTAAACGGCAAGGCGTAGCAGGAGTTGAACCTGACGCTTGCTTTTATATTCAAAATTATCAACAGATGATTGGTCATCGCCGCTTACAACCTGATGATCCGCCCCCAGATTTAGCGATTGAAACTGATATCACATCAAAAACTACCCTTGATGCTTATGAAGCCATTGGAGTTCCAGAACTATGGGTTTACGATAGCGGGAGTCTTTCTATTTATTTGCTAAAAGAGGGTAAATATATAAAATCTAACACCAGTCCTAATTTTGAAGATATAGCTATTACTCAAATTATTCCTGCTGCTGTGGAGCGTAGTTGGCAAGTAGGAAGTTTTCAAGCTTCGAAAGAATTGGAAGCGATGATTTAGTAAATAAAAATAATTGATGTCATCTCAAGGATAAGCATTATCGAATAAATTTATTTAGCTCCTCAACTAAAAGATGTACTGTTGTTGAAGGATTATCATTTACTGGATTAGAAGGGTTATATTGCTTGAGAAGACTTTTAGCGTGTTTGATGGCAGTAGATTGCCGATTTTCTATTTCGTCATAGATTGTCACACTATTTTTTTTATATTTGTGTCCAAGCAATTTCTCTTTCTCTAACTTATCGATGTAATCTTTGCGAGGAAGTCCAGTATTTAAAAATTCAAAATGCAATACATACCATAATTCAAAAGCTTCATTAGAGTAAGCAACTTTAAACCCTTCTCTTTCAGCATTCGCAATAGCGTTATTAAAATCTTCCTTAGGCCAATCATCCCTATCGAATACACACCAAATTTGATCGTAATCTCCTTGAGCTTTTAATTCTTTAGCCTCTTGTACTAGTTTACTTGGGTTGTATCCAAATCCTCTAATATCAATTTGCTTGATAGTCGTGGAAACACGAAAGCTCATGAAGTAATTTGGTTCGGTTTTTTCACCTTCACATATAATTAAAAATATTTGCCTAAGCTCTCTTGTGGCAACTTTTCTATCGGCATAGCCACGGTTTCTAGGCATTAGGCTCACCAAGAAGTTGACTTAAGTCACCAATAAATGGAATAGCACCATATCTGCCTTTGATATAGTCACTTTCAAAAGAGGCATCATTCCGTATTTTATATTCAACTAATGAATATAAATCTGTAGCACCATATTTATTTTTCTCAGTAAACCAAATCTGATCTCTGCGAAAGATTTTATTACTGAGCAAATTGGTGTCATCAGTCATAAATATTAGTTGTGCATTATTATAATTTGTCTTTCTGGAGTTAAATAATTTAACAATTGCTTTACTGATTAGCGGATGAAGTCTCGCATCCAATTCATCAAATATCAGAACTTTGCCATATTTAAGAGTATCTACCAAAAGTCCAGCAATAGAAATTATTTTTTTAGTTCCTTCCGACTCTTGATTTTCTAGATCAAAGAATTTTGTAGAAACATAATTACCTTTTTTATCAAATTTTTGATGCCCTGTCTTAATTGAACTTTCTGTTTTGAAATGATAAGAACTTTGTTCTATAGGGATAATTTCTGCTTGCTTTATTCTTATTTGTTTGATACCTAAATCTAGCTGTTTTATTAATTGAATAATTTCTGACCTATTATCATTATTTTTGGCTAAATAACTTACTGTATGAATCAAATGAACTTGATCATTTAAACCTGAAACTATATTTACTTTTTTTGTTAGCCAATCTAGTATTCTCTCAGCTATTTCAACATTAAATTGAGCAGCTACTGATAGAAAAAGCGCATTACTCCTAGTTTTTGGGTAAATACCCTCAGCCTTAAACTTTTTAGATAGATATTTGAGCTTACGTGAATTTCCCTCAGAAACTCGCTCAAAAAGAGCAGTTTTATTTGTTTTAGGAACATAAGATAGCCACTCAGAAATAATCCTTTTTTGATTAGCTTCAAACCCATATCTATATTTTTTACCATTTAATAGAAACACAATTTCAAAAAAAGATGGTTGTACTTCAGTTTCTGTACTTAGCTCAAACGGCTCAACTCCTATTTTTTCTGTACTTTGAGTATCTTTAGAGGAATTAATCATAAACCACTTCATAAAGCTCAAAGCTTTCGCAAGATTACTTTTGCCACTGGCATTAGCACCATAAATTGCAGCACTTTTGAGTAATTTTAGATCATCATCTACCGCAAAAACGTTGTTGTCATCAAGTTCCTTTTCTTTAGCAACAATATTAGCAGTTACCATACTAAAGGTGACTTTATCCTTAAAGGATCGGTAATTGCCAATACTAAACTCTATGAGCATAGTAACTTTTCATCCTAAACACCATATTTGTGAAATGATCGCAAATATATAAGTTAAGCATAGCGGTTATCGCTCATGCATGACTAGTCTGACAATTGCGATACCTACGGCGGGAAAATACACACTTTTCCAATTATCCATTAATTACATCAATAAATTATTCCTGAGAATTACTTCCTCTTTCTTCGTTATCATTGGGTAAATCAATTTTTCCTCGTCCATAATTAGCCAAAGTCACCCCTTCTTCTAAATATACAGCAGAGTATTTACTCAACCCAATACGCTGTGCAGAATAAATTCCTGAATGACCTGAAAATAAATAGCTCACTATACAGCCAATACCAATAAATACCCCCGCTTCCAGACCAAATAGTTCAATTCCCATTAAGGTGGATGCCAAAGGTGTATTTGCTGCACCCGCAAACACACCCACAAATCCCATTCCTGCTAAGAGTGGTGCAGGTAATGCTAAAAGCAACGATAAAGCATTACCTAAAGTTGCACCAATAAAAAACAAAGGTGTCACTTCTCCTCCTTTAAAACCTGCTCCTAAAGTTAAAGCAGTCAGACCTAATTTTGCTGCAAAATCCCAAGGAGGTAGCTGATTGTAGAAAGAATCAACGATAGTTGGAATACCAAGCCCAATATATTTAGTTGTACCACTCAACCCGACAATTGCTGCTATTATTGCACCGCCGATAAAAGGACGCAGTGGAGGATAAGATATTTTTGCTTTAAAGAAGTGGCTAATTTGGTGAGTTACTTTAGCAAAGAATCTCGCTACAATTCCAAAAATTGCACCTGCAATAATGGCAGAAATCAATCCCCAAATTGTGAGCGTTGGTATAGAGGGAGCGTGTCGGTATGGTGTATGTTGTAAACCAAATAGTAAGGTTACTTGATTTCCAACGATCGCAGCAATTAAAGAAGGAAAAAGAGCATCGTAATGAATTTTACCAATCGCTAAAACTTCTAGACCAAATACAGTTCCAGCTAAGGGAGTACCGAAAACTGAAGCAAATCCTCCACTGATACCTGCTGTTAACAAAATTCGTCGATTAGCCCCTTGAAAATGCAATATTTTAGTTAACTGGTCTGCTAGAGAAGCACCCATTTGTAATGCTGTACCTTCACGACCGACTGAACCACCAAAAAAATGGGTAAGGTCTGTTCCTAGTAAAACAAGAGGAGCCATACGGAAGGGAATAATATTTTTAGGATTATGAATTTCTTCGAGTAAAAGGTTATTTCCAGCTTCTACAGTCCGACCAAATTGATGATAAATCCAGCCACTTAAGAAGCCACCAAGAGGAAGCAAGGCGATAATCCAGCGATGCGATTCTCGCCAATCAGTTGCCCATTCCAATGATCCTAAAAGAGCCGCAGAAGCAGTTCCAGCAAGAATGCCAACTACAAAAGAAATAGGCAACCACTTGATTAGATGAGGTAAGGCAATAAATGGTTCAAACTGACGAAAGTGTTTCATACCATGACTCTTTGAGGTGCGATTTGTAGACAGATACTTTCTACAGGAGAGTCAGGTAATGCATTTAGCCAAGCCCTACTCTCCCGCAGTTAGCAAGGAAAGTAGGAGCCATCAGCCTTCCAGAAGAGAGTTTATCGCGCCAGAAAGGCGGTTTTGGCGAGCTCCATCGCCGTTAATGATTTAATTAATAATACCATTTTTGCTGTGGGTCAATATCTTTGGTATTCTACGATATAGATAAATAATCTGTATCATTGGCGGTATTATATGCTGCCATCATCAAAAAATAATTATCAGCCTGTTAAAGATTCTCAGACAAAACTAGATCGGTTTTTAGTTTGTGGGCTAGGAAGTTTGGGTCAGCATTGTGTTGCAGTCCTAAAAGAGTATGGTGCTATTGTCAATGCTATCGATCAAGAACAACCTCAAAATTTGCAGGTATCAAATTTATCAAGTTTATTAGAACAGTTATTAATCGGAGATTGCCGTCAGTCTAGTGTTTTAGAACAGGCAAATATTTCTCAATGCCGAACTGTACTTTTAGTCACTGGTAATGAGCGGGTAAATATAGAAGCTGCCTTTGCTGCAAGGCTTTTAAATCCTCAAGTTCGCCTGGTTGTACGTTCTGACAAACAAAATCTCAATGAACTTTTAAGTCAAACTCTTGGTAATTTTATTGCCTTTGAGCCAAATCAAATTTCTGCTTCTGGCTTTGCTGTTGCAGCCCTTGGAGATGATAATCTTGGATATTTCCAACTAGAGGAACGCCAATTTCGGGTAGTAAAGCGTCAGATTAAAATGAGTGATAACTGGAGCAATAAATGGCGTATACATGAACTAAATACTTTATATCGTCGGGTATTAAATCACGCTAATGATTCATCTCCCTTACCTAAAGAGTTTCATCAGTGGGAACCAGAAGCGACATTACACCCAGGTGATACGATTATTTATATCGAAGTTACAGAGCAGCTTAAAAGTTTGAAACAACTTGCTACTGTGCGTAAGTACAACTGGCAGCAGTTATGGCAAGAAATTGTATTAGGCAGAGCTTGGAATAATTTCAAACAGAAAATAGCATATCTCTTGCGAAGATTCTATCGTTATCAGAGTTTGCGGGTGGCAATTATCTGTGGAATTACAGTACTTTTTCTTTGGTGTTTTGGAACAATTATTTATATCTTAAATTATCCTGGAAGTAACATAATAGAAGCATTTTATGCTACTGTTGTCTTGCTTTTGGGAGGATACGGAGATATATTTGGCGGTGTGAATTTTAAAACCCCACCAGAGCCAGCGCAAAATATGCCAGGGTGGTTGCGATTGTTTAGCCTCGCACTAACTTTAACGGGTATCGGTTTTGTTGGGGTTTTATATGCATTGCTAACTGATGCTTTGTTAAGTTCAAGGTTTAAGTTCTTCAATAGTTTTCAGCCATCAATCCCTGAAAAAGACCATGTTGTACTTATTGGATTAAATCGAGTTGGTCAGCGAGTCGCAACTTTGTTACAAGAATTCAAGCAACCTTTGGTAGGTATTAGCAGCACAGCACTAAACGCCGATTTTTTCAACAAAATACCACTGATTATTGATAATATTGCTGATGCTCTAGTCAAGGTAAATCTCGCTAATAGTAAAAGTGTCGTTGTTGTTACGGACGATGACATGGAAAATTTGGAAATAGCTTTGATGGCATACGCTCAGAGTCCTACAACTCGTGTGATTATTCGGACTTACGACCAATACTTTCGTGATAACGTAGCACGGTTGTTTCCTTATGCTCAAGTTATTTGCACATCTGCTATTTCAGCAGAAGTGTTTGCTGCTGCGGCTTTTGGAGAAAATATTCTCAGCTTGTTTAACTTCGATACTCAAGCTATTTTGGTAGTAGAGTATATGATTGAGGCTGGAGATACACTGAATGGATTACTATTGGCTGAGGTTGCTTATGGTTATGGAGTTGTACCAATTTTATATCAAAGCCTCAAGCGATCGCCTGTTAAGTTAATGCCTGGCGATCATACACAACTTACTATTGGTGATCGCCTGATTGTTTTGGCAAATAGCAATAGCCTCCAGCGGATTGAGCGAGGTGAAATGTTTCCTCGAACTTGGCAAGTACAGGTGGAGAAAGTTTTAGCCCAAGATGCTATTTTTGATGGTGCAAATGAAATAAGTATAATATCAGGATGTAGCATCGGTACAGCTAGAGATTTGATGCATAATTTGCCTGGACTGTTACCAGTAACATTATATAAACAACAAGCTTTGTTACTGGTGCGAAGGCTTAGTAAATTAAGAGTTACAGCCCGATTGAAATCATTTTTTGAGGATACAGATTAAAATAATTCGTAATTCAGTTTTGTAACGGAGATAAGAAAGAAATGCTTAACTGAACTGTATTCCCTTATATTGGCGAATATTTTTTCCTATTAATTACTAGCAATAAAACAGCAGCGATGTCTACGACGAGCTTCGCTTACGCAAACAAGCTTCCAGTTATAAATGTTGCCTCTGCTCCCAATGTTTGCCACAACCCACCAGCTAACAAACTAGCAGATAAAAGCGCTAATCCCACAGCCAAGTTGAGGAATCCAAAAGCAGTGCCAGTTCAGATTCATAACTTTTCTCAATGCAACAGATGTTTCATAAACCAACCTAGCAACAAATTAAATCAAATACAACACTTGTTACAATACCTCTATGGATAGAAAATCTTGGAATCTATTGGTGTATAAAGTACCCGCACAACCTTCGACACAGCGGGTGTATGTGTGGCGTAAACTCAAGGGATTGGGCGCACTTTATCTACAGCAGTCGGTGTGCTTGCTACCACAGCGAGAAGACTTGCAGAGCCATTTAAAAGAATTGAAAGCAGACATTACAGCAGGTGGCGGTGAAGCAGATTTATTCACCATTTGCATTGATGAACCTGAGCAAAATGTTATGTTGGTAGAGCGTTTCCAACAGCAGGCAGACCAAGAATATCAAGAGTTTTTGGGGCAATGTCGAGATTTCCATAGCGAATTGAGCGAGGAACAGAAAATAAGTAATCTCACTTTTGCAGAACTGGAAGAGAATGAAGTGGAACTAACGAAACTGCGTTCTTGGTTGCCGAAAATCCGCGATCGCGATTTGTTTGATGCCCAAAAATACTCACAAGCCAGTGAAGCTTTGAAGGCGTGCGAATTAGATTTTCAGCTATTTTCCCAACAGATATATCAAGCACAAGGAATAGACTCAGAACCTTCATAAGTAAATGGATCTTAACTAATGGTGTAGGCATAACCCAATCTAAGCATTACCCTTGTAATTTCAGCCTAGATAAACAATTTATTCCTATAGATAGATGCGTTTTTAGTATCTATAAGTATTAATTCTATTACTAAATTAGTATTACTAAAACTTAAGTAGGAAAACCGTACTTATCTGATAGGTTTTCTGTACCATATATCTAAGTTTAGCTGGATAAAATCAAAATGTAGCTGAAGTAATGCTGTTTTCTAAAAAATTTATACAGCATTAGCAGGAGAGCAAAAATATGACAAATCAATTGAAAACGGCTGCTTTGCTAGCTGCACTAAGTGGTCTTTTGATTGCAATTAGTTACTGGGTAATTGGTGGTTATAGTGGCTTGATTATCGGGATTGGCTTGGCAGCAGCAACCAACCTGTTTTCCTGGTATCAATCAGATAAAATTGCCCTAGCAGTATACCAGGCGCAACCTGTGAGTGCAAGCGAAGCACCAGGACTTTATCGGATGGTGCAGAGATTGAGCGATCGCGCTAACATTCCCATGCCTAAAGTTTATATCGTTCCAAGCCAAGGTGCTAACGCCTTCGCTACAGGGCGCGATCCAGAACACGCTGCTGTGGCTGTCACTGAAGGTATTCTAAATATATTGCCAGATGATGAACTCGAAGGTGTTATCGCCCACGAGCTAACCCATATTATTAATCGTGACACTCTCACCCAAGCTGTTGCTGCTACTGTGGCTGGTGCGATCTCATTCCTAGCCCAAATGGTTAGTTACAGCCTATGGTTTGGCGGTGGTTCACGAGATGATAACAGAGGTGGAAATCCAATAGGAGTTTTATTAACAGTCATGCTTGCGCCTGTGGCTGCGACAATCATTCAGCTAGTAATTTCGCGCACACGAGAATTTTCCGCTGATGCAGGTTCTGCTAGATTAACTGGTAATCCCCGCGCCTTAGCTAGAGCATTGCAACGCTTAGAAGCTTCAGCAAAGCAGATGCCTTTAAATGCCAATCCAGCTTATGAGCCGTTATTAATTATCAATTCCATCTCTGGACAGTTTCTGGGTAACTTATTCTCCAGTCATCCGGCGACAGAAATGCGAGTTGCTGCATTACTAAAATTAGAGCAACAACTGCCAACAAAAACTTATTAATTTGTCACTAGTCATTAGTTATTTGTCCTTTGTGAAATAAACAAATGACTAATGACTATTAAGATAGGGTGCAATTATTATTGGAGAATAAACTTTGCAATTAAGGATGTTTTAAGTATGACTTCTAACAATATCGAATCTACTGAATCCATAGTAATTGTAAAAATAAGTTCTGAAACCGACAAATTAGTAGACCTCTTGCAAAATTATTTTATGGTAAGATGATGGATTTTGCCGTGTGAATC
>NZ_JABXKL010000060.1 GCF_017114995.1 Nostoc sp. NMS9
GGGTTTTCTTTTTTTATTCTTTTATTCAGAATAACCGGAAAGTGACAGAAGAGGGATATATCAATCGCAAAGTGAGGTCATCCGTGACGGATTAAGGCTTCTGAAGGAACGTGAAGACATACGCAAACTTAGACTACAGGAGTTGTGCCGTGAGGTTCAACGAGGAATAAATCAAATATCGCAGGGAGAATTTACTACTTACGCTTCTTCAGATGAACTTGCGGATGAAATTAAGGCGACGGGACGGCTGCGGCAGAATTATACACAAGATAAGCACTAAAAAATGAAGCAGTTACGAGTTACGAATGAAGCCAAAGCCGACCTGATTGAGATTTGGTTATACGTCTCCCAAAACAATGAAAGCGCAGCAGATGTCCTGATTAGCAAAATCACCGGGAAATTTGACGAACTTCTGGCTAATCCAGGGATGGGCAGAGAACGTATAGATATTGCGCCTCTTGTCCGCAGTTTCCCGGTAAACAGTGACATAGAATGATACTTGCTTGATAATTCCTTCTATTAAGTTTGAGCTTCCAAGATCCGTCCTATACTTCTTGGTGATAATGTCTACCCTACGGTTATTGATAACGTACAAGATGTCAGTTGTCTGACTTGTAGATGCCCTTAAGAAAGTAACTCAGAGACGTTTACCCTTGTGACGTTGACTGATGGCAAAGATTTCCCAAAAAAAGCAACAGGTTACAGGGGATAGTTACTATTCCCCATGCCCCATACCCAATCCCCAATCCCTAATACCCTATTTCTCAACTTGAAGCTTTGCTATATCTTTGCCAATTCGGTTTTTGATTACTTGTGCAGGTATGCCGACAGCAACGGAAAAAGGAGGAATATCTCTATTAACAACTGCTCCCGCACCAATAACACTGCCTTTGCCGATAGTAACGCCATCTAATACTGTTACTCCATGTCCTAGCCAACAATCATCCTCAATCACAATTCCCTTGCGAGTAACACCTTGGTATTTAATCAGCTCCATCGGATCGGCAAAATTATGATTATTGGCATATATCCCTGAATGGGCAGCAATCAAGCAGTGTTTACCAATTTTAATGTCTCCTGGCCCCTCAATAGACACATTGGGAGCAATGAAGGTGTCTTCATCAATATGTATACACGTATCTTCCAAAGACCCGATATCAACGTTACGCTCAATTGCCACTCTATTTCCTACATGAATTCTATTATTTTTGTGTCCTCTCGCATCCATTCGCACACCCTTAAAAATATAGACTCCTGCGCTGATCTCAATACAAGAAGTACCGTTAAATTCAACACCATTTTGAATATACACGGGGCTATCTATCTGGGCAAAAATACTACGATATCCTAAATTACGCAACTTTGGGCCAAGAAGAAGTGTTGGAATATCTCCTAACACTGTAGTTACTAAAAGTTCTTGCACGCGCTGCAATTTGGAAAAATATTGCTCGTTCTGCATGGCTACATATCTCTTTAATCAATTGTTGTTGACAGTGTTTCAAGTTGTTTTGGCTGTATCCTAATCTTCTGCCAATACCAATAGGCTCTGTGTGTATTAATACATGAGCTAAGGTAGCAGTATCAACCAAAATTCCCCAAGATTTTTAGATGGTTTTCCAACATTTGAAAAACCAAAGTCTGGCTTTGACTATGCAAGCAATTCTTGAGGCTGGGTGTGTAGAATTGCTCAAGTAATATGCACAGTTGTGTTAAGTCGCTAGCAGCTTTTGTACTATATGTACGTAAAACTTTGGCTTCTTTTTCACAAAATCAATTAACAAAACAATTTCAGTGCATTGCTGGGTCAAAAGTTAGACTCTTAAATTGTCTGATGGAAAATTTGCTGGTTTAGATAAGCTACTGTTTTGGTTCTCTGGCAAATTTGAAAAGCTCGCTTGCTACCGCTAACAGCACTCCTAAAGCAAATACGGATAGTGTTGTTTGTCTTGAGGCTATTTCCTCTCAAGCGGTTTTAGTTTTTTGAAACAATTCAGTTTCACAAGCTATTTTGCAACAAAAAATACATTTAACTAGACTATATTCAAAGTTTAGATAAAATTTTTGCCTAGCATAACAATGTAATTATTGTTGGATTTTTTCTGGGTGTTTTTGCCCAAATAAAATCCAATTAGGGTGGATTATCTCCCACATCAGCCATCACATTGAAGTTAACCATCGGTGCAAACAAGTAAGCGCTTCCCCGACTGCTATGACGGCTTTCTTGCAACGAATTTCTAGAGTATGCTGCTCCAATCATGTTGCACACGGATGATTTACAGACTAGCCAATTCACGTTTGTAATGACATGAATGGTTTTTAATAACAATTGTTTTTAACGATAACATATTTTATTTTTAGTGGAACACTCTCATGAAATAAGTTTATTTCCAGGTTTATTGTTGATGATAATGGTGGAAATAAGTTAACTTTTTTACTAGAGCGATGCCTAGGGTGGGCAAAGCCCATGCTACTCTAAAATGTTTTTATACACTTAGATAGCATCCATTAATGAGGGAGATTTAAAAATGTTGTAAGTAGGTATTGGCATTTTGGTCTATATTCCTATCCTTACTATTTTATAATTGGTTTCTAATTGGGCGTTAAACTCAGAATGATATCTACTATAGTTGTGACACCCTCTTCGTTAAAAAGCCAAAGTAGCTGAAAATTTTTCTCTTCCCTATTACTTGTATCTAAAAATTTATAAATCACCCATTCGGGTGAGCCAAGCGGGTGATGCGTGCTTGGTACTACTCGTTATAAATTTTATTTAAAGAAAGCTAAAAGTAGCTTAGTTTCGAGGATAAATCTACAAAAAAACATCTAATTTCCCAAATTGAGGTATCGGTTTTAACTCACACACTTGGTTCAAATTATGGCTTTAATTAAAGAAATTGTACAAGAAGCTCTAACTATCGGCTATCTGAGTGTTGTAGCCGAAGATCAACTGCGATCGCAACTTCAAAGTAATTATGATTCAGAAGACCTAGATGCCTGGATCATTTTACAACGAGCTATTGCAGCAGGTGATGTCAAACAAGAGTCGCGCCGAAAAAAAGCTTCCCCCTCTCCTAAAGCTAAGGACACTTCATCAAGTATCAAACTTGCTTATCAAATGGCAGCGGAACTCGCTTATGCAGCAGCTATAGCTCTGACAATGACAAAAAATACTAAAGATCAGCCTTCACTAGGTGCATAAAATAACACCTTTAAAAGTTATTTTCCTGATTTAGTGCAAATATTTCATACCAAGTAGTTAGCGTAGGCGTAGCCCCCACTTCTCTACGAGACGCTGCGCTTTGACTACGCTCAGTGACCACGCGAACGGCAAAGCTACTTCGACTGCGCTCAGTACAAGTCAGTGACCACCGCAGGCATCGCTTTATCTTGATTAACTGCTTGGTAGCGCTTTCATCCGATTCTTTATGGGGTTTCCCTTCTGCCTCCTGGCTTGAAAGTGCTGTTAGCGGTAGCGGGGCGTTGAGCCAGTGCTGAGTAAAAATCCCAGTCTTTAGAAGATTTTCATGCAAGGCTTTTGAAACTCGTTTCATTGGGACTGCCTTCTTTGACAGCGCAATTTTATTAAAAAATAATTAAAAAATTTCACTTTACTGGACACAGCTATGGGGAATTTTTACCCTCAGCCCAAACTCTCGATTGATCCCCGGAAGCAATACTAAAATAAATATAAATTATTTATTCAAAACTAGATTTTTTTTAATGATACATGCCAGTAAATGATTAAATCTTAATATACCAAGTACATGGCTCAGAGTAAGGCATAGAATTAGAAACACCTTGGTGTAAACTTTAGCAACGAGGTTAAAAATAATTCTCAATGCTTAACAAAGTCATCGCTTTTTCACAAACTACAGTATAAAGAATTGGCAACATTGGTAAAGAGAATAAACAATAACCATAGCTAAACTTGGAGTTTTGCCAACCTATGCAGCCAATTCGCACATTTAACGTATCCCCTTCACTACCGCCGCGACTCGAACCACTACGGCGGCTGGCATATAACTTGCACTGGGATTGGAACGTTGATACCAAAGATTTATTCCGTCGCTTAGACTCTGACCTGTGGGAGTCTAGTCATCATAACCCAGTGTTAATGTTGGGTACAATCTCTCAATCGCGACTTCTGGAAGTTGTCGAAGATGAAGGCTTTTTAGCGCAAATGGATCGAGCTGACCGTCAGTTAGACGATTATTTGCAAGAGCGCACCTGGTATCAGAAACAACGGGAGCAAAAACCCAAAGAATGCTACGCCTATTTTTCGGCGGAATTTGGACTTGTAGATTGTTTGCCCGTCTATTCTGGAGGCTTGGGTGTTCTGGCGGGGGATCACCTCAAATCTGCCAGTGACTTGGGTTTACCGCTTGTAGGTGTAGGTTTGCTCTATCAGCAAGGCTACTTTGCCCAGTATCTCAATGCCGATGGTTGGCAGCAAGAACGCTACCTGCTCAACGATTTCTATAATATGCCCTTGCATCTAGAGCGCAATGCCGATGGTTCTGAACTGCGGATTGCAGTAGATTATCCAGGACGCAAGGTATATGCCAGAGTTTGGCGCGTACAGGTAGGAACGGTTCCCTTGTATCTGATGGATACCAACATTGAACCGAACAACACTTACGACCACGACATCACAGATCAGCTGTATGGTGGCGATATCGATATGCGTATCCACCAGGAAATTATGCTGGGGATCGGTGGTGTGCAAATGCTCAAAGCTTTGGGGCTGAAAGTTACTGCTTACCACATGAATGAAGGCCACGCTGCCTTCTCTGCCTTAGAACGCATCCGCTTGCTGATTCAAGAAGAGGGACTGAATTATGTCCAAGCTAAACAAGTGGTAGCTTCCAGCAATATCTTTACCACCCACACGCCAGTACCGGCAGGAATTGACTTGTTCGCTCCCGACAAAATGCTGCACTACCTGGGATATTATGCAGAGATATTTGGGCTGCCCAAAGAGCAATTTTTAGGGCTGGGGCGCGAGAATACAGGCGATTTATCTGGGCCTTTCAGTATGGCGGTGCTGGCGCTGAAAATGGCAACATTTTCTAACGGTGTCGCACAATTGCATGGTGTGGTGTCGCGTCAAATGTTCCAGGGCTTATGGAAGAATGTGCCAGTGGAGGAAGTGCCGATCGCAGCAATTACTAATGGTGTCCATGCTCGGAGTTGTGTGGCCAAATCGACTCAAGAATTGTACGATCGCTACCTCGGCCCAAATTGGTCATCAGCACCACCAGATAGCCCATTGTGGGAGCGAATGGACGCCATACCCGATGAAGAATTGTGGCGCAATCACGAACGCTGCCGCTTAGATATGATTTTGTATGTGCGGGAGCATTTGGTCAAGCATTTGACCGATCGCGGCGCTTCCGCCTCCGAAATTGTCCAAGCTCAAGAAGTTTTAGATCCTTACGCTTTCACCATTGGCTTTGCCCGTCGCTTTGCCACCTACAAACGCGCTACCCTCTGGATGCGCGATTTGGATCGCATTAAGCGGCTTCTGCTGGCTAACAAAGACCGGAAAGTGCAATTTGTGATTGCTGGTAAGGCACATCCCAAGGATATCCCCGGTAAAGAACTGATCCGCGAGATCAATCACTTTATCCGCGAACAGCATTTAGAAAAACAGGTAGTGTTTGTTCCCAACTACGACATTCACATCTCCCGGTTGATGGTTGCGGGTTGCGATATCTGGTTAAATACACCGCGTCGTCCACGGGAAGCCTCTGGTACTAGTGGCATGAAAGCCGCAATGAATGGATTGCCAAATTTAAGTGTGCTAGATGGCTGGTGGGATGAAGCTGATTACGTCCGCACAGGCTGGGCGATTGGACATGGAGAGAATTACGACGATCCTAACTACCAAGATGAAGTAGAAGCAAATGCTCTCTACGAGTTGTTAGAGAAGGAAGTTGTACCGCTATTTTATGAACATCGGGATACTGATGGTTTGCCGCGTCCGTGGGTTGCCAAAATGAAGGATGCAATTCGGTTGAATTGTCCATTCTTTAATACAGCGCGGATGGTAGGAGAATATGCCCAAAGGGCTTATTTCCCAGCTAGCGATCGCTATCATACCCTGACTGTTGATAACTATGCCCCAGCGAAAGAACTAGCCGCTTGGAAAGAAAAACTGAGCGAACACTGGTTCAATATCAGAATCAAAGATGTTAACGTATCGGCAGCTTCAGACATTGAGGTTAACCAAACCGTTGCTGTCAAAGCTAAGGTTGACTTGGCAACTTTGACCAATGATGATGTGCAGGTGGAGTTATATCAAGGTGCGATCGATGCCAATGGTGAGATTGTCAATGCTGTGCCAGTGGTGATGGATTACCAAGGCGAAGATGGACAGCAATTGAGTATTTACACTGGTAATATCATCTATACCGCTTCTGGTTTACAAGGCTTGTCCTTGCGTGTATTGCCGAAAAATCAAAATCTGGCTAATCCCTATGAACCAAGGTTAATTGCTTGGGCAGAATAAGAGTGCTGAGTAGTTATTGAATACTCAAGATTAGGCGTTGCTGATTTAAGTTTAGCAACGCCTTTTATATTAAATATTTTCAGGTAGATAATTAATATCTAGTAGCTGTTCTAAGGTATAAGTACAATATTGAGGCAAGTTATCTAATTTTCCCTCAGTTTTCTCAATTACATATCCTAAAGCATCATCATAAATTGATGCTAATTCCTTTTCTAAGTATTGATATAAATTCGTTGTCAAATTACGTTTTAATTGATTCCTGAAACTTCTAATTTCTGCTTTCCTATGTCCATAATTATATTGAAATTCTTCTGTCCAATATTGCAGTAATAAAAAATGTCTAATAATTTGTTCTAATAAACTAGCAACCTTGGCTTTGTCTCTACGACCCAAATTTTCTAGCTCCTCAATTAAGTTTTCTAAATCTAATTCTTCTAAATGGTTAGCTTTTAATAGCTTGATTGTTTCCTCTAACCAAAGATGATCGTCAATTTCATAAAGCTCTTTTAAACTTAAGTTAGAACTAACTCCTTGCATAAAACCTCCTCGATTTCAATCTTACCAGATTACAAAAATATGAAACCTGATTTTAGCTAAATGACTTGTCAACTGTATCAGTCCTAACGCTAAAACCTATTCCTTTTCCTTTCCTTATAACACTCTTTGGGGGACGATAATGTAGCCAGTAGTATGATCGCCTAATACTAAGTTACGTTCTTCTCCCCAATACCACCAATAAGCTGCAATATAAGCGCAAATTAAGCTATCTAGTTTATCTTCAACTGCTTTGAGGGTTGCGCCTGTGGTGGGGATTTCAAGAAGAAACGTAGACGCACCAGCCGCTTCCCGTAGGCTACCACCAAGGCGCAGAGGAGGAGAGAAGGAGGGGAGGATATCGAGAAGATAATTTTGGAGTTTAATTAGTTCTAGGCGGCGCTCACTGAGGCGTCCTTTTTTGTATTTGAGGATGCGTTCTAAGTTGAATAGGTTAACGATTGCTGGGTGGGGGAAGACTTCTATTTGATATCTGCTGAGTTTTTGCGGTTCGATGGTGGGGGCGTGTGCAAAACCGCGTGATTCTAATTCTAAGCCAAAGTTGATGGTGCGATCTGCAAAGGGTAGGTTTTGATTAGCTGGGTAGCATCCCGCATGATATTTGCCAAAGTATTTGTGGCTGAGTTTGTCGGGGAGGCGACTCCCGTTAGCGTTGGGTATCAGGGTAGGTGCATCTACGGCAATGACGGCTGGTTCGTTTGGTTGTACGCTCTGATCAATCCAGGTGAGAATGTCTGCAATGGCTTCTTTGCGATCTAAATCAAGTAGTTGCAGTTGTTCATCTATCCATTCTAAACAGCATAGTCCACTTGGTTGCGATCGCCAGCCTAAATCAATGCCAAGAAATTTCATGGTCATAACACGAATTTGCGATTATTTTCGCATTTTCGGGCAACCATTTATCTAAATTTACTTGCTAAAAGTTGTGAGAAATAATCTTATAATCTTAAGCAGCTTGTCTTAATTTATTTTATCGTCGCAATAAGTTAATCAAGATTATTCCAATGAAAATTTTATTTTTACATCCCAATTTTCCCTCACAATTTCGCAACCTAGCGACAGTTTTAGGTAAAGATCCTAATTGCCAAGTCGTCTTTGGGACAAATCGTCAGGAAGGGGAAATACCTGGCGTTTTTAAAGCTATTTATACTCCTTCTCGTGAAGCGGCGCCTCAAACTCACCACTACGTTCGCAACCTGGAAAATGCTGTTCTCACCGCACAGGCTCTCTATCGCGTGGCAGAAAAATTAAAGGCTGAGGGTTTCGTTCCAAATATAGTTTATGGTCATTCTGGTTGGGGGCCAACTTTATTTATGAAAGATGTTTTCCCCAAAGCAGAATTATTGTGTTATTTCGAGTGGTTTTACCATGCTCATGGTTCGGATGCAGATTTTGATCCCAACGATCCACTGACTGCTGATGATGAATGCCGCATCCGCGTGAAAAATGCACCGATTTTAACTGATTTATATAGCTGCGATCGCGGTCTTTCTCCGACAAATTGGCAGCGTCAGCAATTTCCTAAAGAATATCATAGCAAACTCACTGTAATTCATGATGGTATTGATACCAAATATTTTGTTCCCAAACCAGGCGCAAAGTTAGTTTTACCAAGAATAAATCTGGATCTTTCTCATGTGGAAGAGTTGGTAACTTATGTAGGACGAGGAATGGAACCTTATAGAGGTTTTCCGCAGTTTATGGAAACGGTAGCGCTAATTCAGCAGCGACGACCTAAGTGCCATGTAGTAGTCGTGGGAGAAGATCGGGTTGCTTATGGTAAAAATCTCCCCGATGGTCAGACTTATAAACAATTAATGCTAGAAAAATTATCTTTGGATTTATCGAGGCTGCATTTTACAGATAGGCTTCCTTACAATGAGTACCTTCAGGTTTTGCAAGCTTCTTCTGCCCATGTTTATTTAACCCGTCCTTTTGTATTATCTTGGTCAATGTTAGAAGTAATGGCAGCAGGATGTTTACTAATAGCTTCTAAGACTTCGCCAGTCTTGGAGGTCGTACAGGATGGGGTGAATGGACTGCTGGTAGATTTCTTTTCTCCCCAGAATATTGCTAATAGGATTGAAGAAGCGCTGAATCATCCTCAAGAAATGAAAGCAATTCGTGCGAATGCGCGAGAGACAATTCTGAAGCGTTATGATTTGGCGAAACTGTTACCACAGCATTTGCAATGGATGTTTGGTGGGAAAAATTCTGATAGTTTAAAAAAGCGTCCAAGTTCTAAAGGATTTCGCAGAAATTAGATGACATTGGTCATTGGTCATTGGTCATCAGCCTCTTCCATAAATATTTTTTTTCACGCCAAAGTGTGAAGAAAAGCCTGAAAATAACGACTTTTGCAAGAACTATAGGAATCATTAGTATTGACAAATGACAAATGATAAATGACAAATAAATACAAAACCGATATTTAAAATGCGAATTATTTTTACTATTGCTCATTTTTTCAAACCTAGTAATGAAGGTCGTCATGCTTCCCAACGCAAAGACCCGCAACCCCGCTTGGAGGCGTTAACTAAAAATATTACCGCTTTACACCAATTATTTGGCAAATCTCAAAGTATTATCAACATTGCTCAACGACTAGCTTTTCCTGTTAATCAGCCGCAGTCTCACGAACTAGATATTGTTATTTGTACAACTAAAGATAATCATCTTCTGAATCAGCTTCCTTTACCATCCCATTTATATAGACATCATTCTAGCAATGCAGAACCTCTACTTTTGGGGTTTGAGTGCCAAGCTGTTCTGCAAAGTTGTCTCGGTCAGTATGATTATTACTGCTTTCTTGAAGATGACTTAATTATCCATGACCCTTGGTTTTTTATAAAATTAAACTGGTTTACCCAACAAGCCGGTGACTTAAACTTGCTCCAGCCACATCGTTATGAAGTCTCTCTCCACGGTTTGGTTCACAAAGCTTATATTGATGGTGATTTGGCTTTACGAGTAACTGCTCCCTTTCAAAATATCCAGGAGCAACAGGAACTAAAGGGTACAATTCTGAATATACCAATTACCTTTATTCGTGCCCTTAACCCTCATGCAGGCTGCTACTTTTTGAATGCAAATCAGATGGCTCACTGGGCTAATCAAACTTATTTTATTGATCGGGATATTAGCTTTGTTGGGCCTTTAGAAAGTGCTGCCACCTTGGGAATTATGAAGACATTTCGGATTTACAAAACCTCGGCTGAGCAAGCAAGTTTTTTGGAGATTCAGCACTTTGGAACTGGGTTTCTGAGGCTAATTGGAGGACAAGTGGGTTTAGCAGAAAGGTAAATCGAGTTTAAGAGGATGTTTGAAAAGTCCTCTTCTCGGTATCAAAAGTTTTAGATCCTTCTAAATCTCCTTTACAAAGGGAGACTTTGATTCCGGTTCCCCCCTTAAAAAGGGCAGGGCTGTTTCATTCCATTTCAAACCGGATTTGTCAAGATGGTTAGCGAGAAAATTGTAAGGAAGGGTGACGATGAGATGAACTTTTAAGCACTTAAACAACAGTAAAATAGTTCATTTTATCGGCACGCTGGTAACAAAATAACCAATTTTTAATTGCTAGAACCCTTGATTTTTAAAGCTCGTTGGGGAATGAAACAGCCCTGCTTATAAAGGGGGGTTAGGGGGAATCTAAAAGTACCTAAAATCACAGCGAAAAACTTTTCAAACAACCTCTAAAAGTTTGCCTGAATGATTATCGTTAACTCAATTGCAAACGGCTAGAGGCGTACATAATTCTTCGCTGCTGGACAGAACAATCTCTATCTAGGTGGGAAACTCTCCTGACAAGTTGGCTTTGGCTGAATGAATTAGAGAATCCCACAGATTAAAACTGTGGGAGCGTCAACTAATTGGAGTTTAATTTGCATTTACCAAATACTTGCCACATTTAGCAACAGAGTATTAGAAGGATTTTGACACAATATCATAGCCTGCTGTGAAAATTTTGCTAGATTATTGCAACTTATTTTCATTTAAATTCAATTAGATTATCAAGAATAAGTGGCTTTAACAATAGCTTGTCCATAGTAATTTACTATCAAGACGATATAAATTATAAGATAAGATTATATAAGTTCTATATTTAGATAGATCACATTCACTGCAAGGTTTTCCGAATCTCTCTGGAGAGAGTAATAAAAGAGGGTTAAGTAAGTTGGCGCAAAAAAACCAAACTAAGTAAAGATATGCTTGCTGGGCTGCATTTACTGATGGATGGACTCCGCAGACGAGTCAACTGTATTAAATTAACAACTGTGGAGAATAATAACCTTGGTTCATGATTGTGATACTTTATACTTTATTTGTCCATTTTTTCAATTTGAAACATTAAATTATAATTTAAACATCTATCAAAAGTAATAAATAGTTTAAAGTACTTAAAATTGATAGCTGCTAAAATTATTGATAAGTATTCTCTATTAATTTTGGCTTGCTAAATTATATAGATTTGCATTATTGTTAAGCGCATAAGTGAGAATAAACCAAATTACAAAAATCGCTGGTAGTAAGCGCTTACTACAAGCCTTTAATTATTTATGCTTAAGTAGACAAGCATTAAAAGATAGTAAAAACCTTGCCATCATTCGTAATAATTTGAATTCAGCCTGAATTTAAGGATGAAACTATACTTCATCCCTGGAGTGCGATCGCTTCGCTTATTTAGAATTTTCTCAATGTTTTAGTCAATATTGAACATTTAATTCTGCCAACACAGAGTCTACTTTAGCAGTCACTGAATTTTCGTGGCAAGAATGCGTAGTTAGTGAAAATTAAGGAATATATAAACATGACGACTACTGACGTAATTTCTAACCAATACAAACAAAAGTTTGAATTGATCAATTTTAGAAATGGTATAGTTTTTGATTTGTCAGTATTGCTAATTTGCTGCTTAAGTTTGGGATTTAGCTGGATTGAATCAATTCTTAGTTCTGATAGTGTGCATTGGGGAGTAATGTATGTACAAGCTCTCGATCTAAAAAGAGGTTTAATTCCTTATAAAGAAACATTAACTGATTATGGAATTATGACAAGTTTGATTCAGAGCTTTTCTTTAACTCTATTGGGAGAAAGGCTCATATCTATAGGTCTAGCGACTGGTATATTTTATTCATTCAATCTTTTTTTATCATTTCAAATATTTTTAAAGTTTTTGCCTAAATATGCAGCCTTTTTTTCGACTTTTTTAATATTTCTTTTAAGTGGATATATTACATTTCCCTGGTCAAATTACTACTCTCATACATTTTTTATATTATCTATATTAATGCTTTTTAGTAAAAATAACAAGAAAAATGTGTTTTTATCTGGACTCTTATTAGGATTTTCTTTGCTATGTAGATACTCATTAATTCAAGCTATATTGCCTCCCTTTGTATTATTTTTTAGTTCCGAAATTATTTTTCAAAAAAATACTAAGAAAACTACTGCCTCAAGAGTTTTATTTTTTAGTTTGGGGTTTATATTTCCAATCTTGTTATTTTTCTTATTTTTATTCTCTAATAGTCTTCTGGATGACTTTTGGATTCAGAATCAAATCGCAAAGTCAGAAATTGTAGGAAAAGCAACAATTTTAAATCTTCTGCAAGACCTATTCCAATCGATGTTTATTACATTTGGAGACGATATACATGACTCTAGAATAATTTTCTTTACAATCATCTTTTGTTGGAATTTGATCACACTATTTTATTTTTTAAATAAATTGCTTTTTAAGAAAAAATTAGCTCAAGATGAAGCTATTGTAATGCAACTTTGTGTAATTACTCTTTTTGGATACTTAAGTGGAATTAGCTCATATGATTTTCTGAGATTAATCGCTGGTAGTTCATCCCTCGGCGTTGGAGTCATTATTTATTCCGTTATTCAAATATCTCAACGGCTTGGTCGCAAGATTAAAATAATTATACTTTTGCCATTAATTTCTATTTGTTTTATTTGGGCAAGTAGTCTTATATTTTCAGCCTCAGCAACAAGCGCTGCTTATATTCCTTGGAGATTAGATATGTTGATGGGTAAAGGAGTTATTTCGACAGAAATTAGTATTTTTAGAGGAAAGATTTTAAGCCCAAAATACTATGAATTTTATCGAGAAATATATCAAAAAATATCAAAATATCAAAATTCACATTACATAGTAAATTATACGCAAGACTCTGTTGCTATGGTAATTAATAATTTACCAAAAGTTCAAATCTCATCATATTATACGCCCTTAATCGAACAAGCATACCCTGAAGAAACAAAAAAAATTCACCAAATAATTAATACAAAAAAGGCAGTCATACTTTCAGAGAAAGATCTTCACCTACCTGGCTACAAAGTTATTTTTAGTAAGACTTGGTTATCTGGTGATGTGCAATGGTTAGGTAATCGCAGTTGGTTAGGTGAGAACGGTTCGGATAGACTACACATTAGTGTTCCAGAAAAAGATGAAATTTAGCTTATCTGCCAGCCCATATATACAGATGCTTCACTACACTTCGGGAACAGTATGACAACAAATACATCCTTTAGATACTGTCTGCAAAAATGAAAAATTACAGAGGACTTAACATTGGCTTATATTTCTGTTGTCATTCCTGTCTATAAAGCTGAAGGTTGTTTACATGAGCTTTATCAAAGATTAAAAGCCTCTATTGAAATTATTTCTGAAGACTTTGAGATAATTTTAGTTGAGGATTGTGGAGGCGATCGCTCCTGGGAAATCATAGTAGAATTAGCTAAAAAAGATCCGCGAGTTAAAGGGATTCAATTGAGTCGCAACTTTGGGCAACACTATGGTATTACAGCTGGCTTAGATCACTGTAATGCAGAGTGGGTTGTAGTTATGGACTGTGACTTGCAGGAGCGTCCTGAAGAAATTCCTCGTTTATATGCTAAAGCACAAGAAGGCTACGATATAGTATTGACTAGGAGAGGTAAGCGAAAAGACCTTATTCTTAAGCGCTTTACTTCCTGGCTATTCTATAAAATTTTCAACTATCTAGCAGATATTAATTACGATGGGCAAGTTGGAAACCTTCGTATTCTTTCTAGGAAAGTTGTACACAGTTTTTGTCTCCTACGTGAACAACTAAGAGCTTTTAGTGTTCTGATAAACTGGATGGGTTTTGCTACTGCTAGTATTGACGTTCAACATGATAGTCGTCTGACAGGAAAAAGTACATACACTTTTGGTAAGCTGTGGAAACTGGCAAGCGAAGTTGTAATTGCTTATTCTGATAAACCTCTCAGATTATCAATAAAGCTTGGTTTTCTAATATCTTTTCTGGCTTTTACATACGGTATTTATATTTTTATTAACGCATTATTTTACGGTTCGACGGTTACAGGTTGGAGTAGCCTGATTATTTCTTTGTATTTTCTCTGTGGAATTATTATCGCTCTTTTAGGAATCATCGGTGTTTATTTGAATAAAACTTTTAATGAGACTAAAAGAAGACCTCTTTACTTAATTAGAAATTTTACATACGGACTATCAACATCATATGATTATGTGAATAGTACAGAAATTAATAGTAATTTAGATATCTGATTGTTCTGAGTGCAATACTTGAATAAATAGTTGTTTAATCGCTCATATTTACAAGGTGCATCAATAGCAACAACATTAATTTCAGTTAACAACACTTCTGTTCTAAATTTATATTCAAGAATAGGATTTAAATCCAAAAATACTTCAGTTACTTTCCACTTTTAGATTATTTAAAATAGGCAAATTAAATAATTATGATGTATCATTTCTATATATTTATTACAATTTTTTTTACGGTTTATGGACAAATTGTTATTAAATGGCAGATCAATTTGTTGGCAGCAATTCCAAGTGAGATGATTGAAAAAATATACTTTTTTTTGGGTTTTATAATCAACCCTTGGATATTGAGTGCTTTTTTTGCTGCTTTTTTAGCTTCTCTTTCATGGATGGCTGCTTTAACTAAATTTACCCTTAGTTATGCATACCCATTTATGAGTTTGACATTTATTTTGGTAACTTTTATGAGTTCTATCCTTTTCAAAGAAGCGATCACAATATCAAAAACTATAAGTCTGGGATTAATTATTGCAGCTTTAATTATCGGTACTCGATCTAACTAAGAAATTATAAGATAATTCCTGTAATTCACCTAATGAACATACCTTTTAATAAGCCATTCGCTACATCTAAAGAAATTGACTATATTCAGCAAGCAATTACTAAGGGTCATCTTTCTGGAAACGGTGATTTTACCAAAAAAAGTCATGCTTGGTTAGAATCAAAAATTGGTTGCTGTAAGGCACTATTAACTCATTCTTGCACAGCAGCATTAGAGATGGCAGCTATCCTTGCAGATATCCAGCCTGGAGATGAGGTAATTATGCCGTCCTATACTTTTGTATCTACTGCTAATGCCTTCGTTTTACGTGGTGGTGTCCCAGCATTTGTCGATATTCGTCCAGATACACTAAATATTGATGAATCTAAAATTGAGGCGGCAATCACTTGCAAAACAAAAGCGATAGTACCAGTACATTATGCTGGAGTAGGCTGTGAAATGGACGAAATTATCAAAATTGCCCAACATTACCAGTTATTAATTATTGAGGATGCAGCACAAGGGGTAGATGCAACTTACAAAGGGCGATCGCTAGGAAGTATTGGACATTTGGCAGCTGTCAGCTTCCATGAAACGAAGAATCTGATTTGTGGTGAAGGCGGTGCCTTGTTAGTTAACCATCCAGAATTAATTGAACGCAGTGAGATTGTCTGGGAAAAAGGCACTAACCGCAACCAGTTTTTCCGAGAATTGGTAGACAAATACACTTGGGTAGATATTGGTTCATCCTACTTACCTAGTGAGATAAATGCAGCTTTTCTGTGGGCACAAATGGAAGCAATAGAGACTATCACCCAGAAAAGAATGGATATCTGGCAGCAATACCATCAAGCTTTTGCCGATTTAGAAACTCAAGGTAAGGTGCGTCGTCCCATTATCCCTATAGAATGTCGGCATAATGCTCACATGTATTATTTACTCTTACCAAACCTCGAAAGCCGTAATACTTTGATTGAAAAATTGCAGATTTTTGGTATAAATTCTGTCTTCCATTATGTTCCTTTGCATAGTTCCCCAGCTGGCATAAAGTATGGTTGTACTTATGGCTCTATGACTATCACTAATTTATTTAGTGATCGCTTAGTCAGGCTACCACTGTGGGTTGGATTGAATCAAGTATCCGAAATCATTGACATAGTGTATAGAATACTAAGTCATTAAAACTTAATTATTTTTACATTAATAGTTTGTAACTATTCAGGTCAAAAAAATGAGAAGTCTAATTTATTTAAATCCAACCTATCATAACATAGCCATAATACTCACCTATGGAAAAGGCTTCCACTTTGATTTTTGAAAAAGATTACGAGACAATACGGAGCTGAAACGGCAATGACAAAACAAACTTTAAACGCCAATAAAAACCCTACTATAGCAAAGCGTGTAGGCATAATTCAATCCAGTTACATTCCTTGGAGAGGGTATTTTGATTTTATTGACAGTGTAGATTTATTTGTGATCTACGATGATGTTCAATACTCTAAGGGGAGTTGGCGCAATCGCAATCAAGTTAAGACTAAGACAAGTCTTAAGTGGTTAACAGTTCCAGTAATAACCAAGATGGGGCTGACAATCGATCAAGTTTTAATCGCAACAGATAAACATTGGCAAGATACTCACTATCGTTTGCTCCACGAGTCTTTAGGATCTGCGCCTTTTTTTATGGATATGATCCAGATTTGGGAAGCAGGAATTGCCGCAGAAGATATCACAATTAGCCAACTTAATATCCGGCTAATTAAACTTATCTGCTCCTACTTGCAAATTAGCACTCCTATAGTAATGTCTCATGATTATATTATTTCTGGCAAGAAAACTGAAAGATTAATTCAGTTACTCCAGATCTTAGGAGCAACAGTTTACCTATCAGGGCCAACTGCTCAGGGGTATCTAGATGAAAATATGTTCCGTGAGCATGGTATCCTCCTAGAATATAAAAATTATGATTATGACCCCTATCCACAGCTTTGGGGTGATTTTTTTGGCGCTGTTTCAGTGCTTGATCTGATTGCCAATATGGGGCAAGATGCTAGACATTTATTGAAAAGTAAAACTCCTAATATTATTGTCGTTTAAATCATAATTAATTAAGATAGAGATATTTATTTGAGGAAAAGACCATGTAGGTCATGATAAGAGGTATGCAATTGACTGTAATAAGATTAACCAGAACTTAGGCTGGCAACCAAAAGAAAACTTTGAAAGTGGTCTATTCAAGACAATTCAGTGGTATCTCAATAACTCCGCTTGGGTAGATTCTGTGCGTACAGGTGCATACCAAAACTGGATAAAACAGAACTATGAGAAGCGGTAATTTCTAGTCAATGAGAATTATAAAATGAAAGGCTTTTTAGCCTATTTCGTCGCCCCGTCAGGTTATAAAACAAGAGCGAACCGAGCAGTATTGCTTCAGGTATAAGCAACCTTTTTGGCAGTTCTTGTTCTCGTAGATTATACGCGAACAAATAATTTTTTACTCCACCACCTATTTTCCCTCGCTAGTAAGGTTCTTGCCCTCCAGGAAAATTTTCCTGGAGGGTTTCATTGTGTCAGCTGCTTGTAAACGTAGACGGTGTATTCGCTGGGTATTGCCCCGCGAGGTAGCACGTAGTCGTTGAGCATTTGGAACGGGGTTCTATGTCCGAATTCTGACTTGATGAATTGAATTGTTTGCTCAGGAGCTTTGTACCACAGATCCAATTCTTGGTAGTCAACGTAGGTCGAAAGCAGGTTGAAGGCGATCGCCTGGTTGCAATGTTGCCAGCACCAGCGCAAGGTTGTCTCAAAGAACAGTTCGTTGTTGCCAGTGTTGTTGTTGAATATGCCAGAGATAAAGATGTAGTCGAATGTCTCGTTCGGCTCAATGTCAAACTGTTTGCAGAATCGTTGGTGTGGATGCTTCGCCCTGCCGCAGTCTAGGAATTCGTCAACGATATCGACGCCCGTGTACTTTGCTTGGATGTTTTTGTCTAGCAGGAAGTCGGGGAGTGCCCCTGTTCCGCATCCGAAGTCTAAGATTTTGGTTGTTGACTGAATGCCGTTGACGCTCGCAACGCCGAGTAGGTATGCCAACCGCTGACGCTGAGACTCCCGGCTCGACCACTGGCACGCCTGGGGTGAGTCGCCGTAGGTTTGGAAAAGCTGTTTGTAATGCCCTGAGATATCCATAAACGCTTGTAATTGAACTGCCGACAACCCCGATAAGCAATTCAGATAGTATAGCAGGGAGCAATGCGATTTTGTTAAGCGACCCAAAAAAAGCACCTATTCCCAATTTGACAACAGGTTAACGCCTCTAAACTAAGGCATAAAAATCATGAGTTTGGAGTAGAGACAGAATTAATTCTGTCTCTACTCCAAAATCAACTAACAGGCGACAACTGATAACTTGCTTTTTCTGTCTTCTGTACTTGCTGCTGTTGCTTTAACACTTCCAGTTGCGCCTTCACTTCATGACGGAAGCTGAAGAAATGTTCACCTAAACTCAATGCTACGAAGTAATCATACAATAAATGCGGTTTCTGGAAGGCGATCGCAACCAATTGCCACCAAAAACGCCAACGAGTTGAGCGAATAATACTCTGTCGCCAAACAATGGTGACAGGGTATTGTTTCGGTAAATTCAGAAGTAAAACAGGTTTTAAGATTTAGGTTGTGTACTTCACCAAGTTTAAATCCGCTATATTGCTGCTAGACTTTTCTTAAATTGTGACTAATGGTTTTTCAACAGGGGTAGGCGTGGTTAGGGGATCAAATCCTAACTGCTCAGTAATGCGCTCTCTGGCTAAAAGGCGGTATTCCCAAAAATGCTCACCAGCAGCACATAAACCCAAATACATATTCACAAATTGCGGCTTGGTGCGGAGAATAGCCCAAAGCTGTTGCCAAAATTGACCACGAATTTCTTGCCGTTGCCAGCCTTGACGCCAGAGCAAGTTTGCAAGTAGTCGCAGTCCTTTGCCAGGAGGAAAATACATCGTCTGCTGTAGTTGGGGATTAGGTGTAATCTTGAGGCATTGTTCAAAACAACGTCGGAGATAGTTTTTAGGTTCGTATATTTTCCAAATTGCCTCTAAATATTCTTTAGCAACTTCAGCCATCGGCCGGCTAGGAACAAAATTCATTAAGGAATTCTGATCCCCCACCTCCAAACCTCCAAATCCTTCTAATAATCGCTCCTCTTTTTTTAGTCTTTCCCAGAGTGTAGTATTGGGAAGGGCTTGCAGTATACCTAGCATTGGTTGAGGAATGCCTGTTTCTTCAACAAAAGCTTGAATTCGCTCCCCAGCACCAGTTTTTTCTCCATCAAAACCAATGATAAATCCTGCATAGATTAACAATCCAGCTTCATTGATAGTACGACAGGCTTCTAATAAGGGATTGCGGGTATTCTGAAACTTGCGAGTGACTTGCAGGCTGTCTTGATCTGGTGTTTCAATACCCAAAAAGACTGCGTAGAAACCAGCTTTAGCCATTAATTCTAATAGCTCAGTATCTTCTGCTAGATTGACGGATGCTTCAGTCAAGAAGGTGAAGGGATAATTGCGTTCCTGCATCCACGGAATTAACTCTTGTAAGAGACGTTTTACATTGCGTTTATTGCCAATGAAGTTATCATCCACTACGAACAGAGATCCGCGCCAGCCTAAGTCATAAAGAGTTTGGAGTTCTGCTAGGGTTTGACTGGGTTCTTTAGTGCGTGGTTTGCGACCGTATAGATTGATGATGTCACAGAATTCGCATTCAAAAGGACAACCGCGAGAAAACTGAATTGCCATCATTAAGTAATCATCTCGCTTGAGTAAATCAAAGCGAGGGATGGGGCTTTGGGTTACATCTGGTTTTTCAAGAGCGCGAAAGGTTCCTTGTTCTTCACCTTTAGCGATCGCATCTAAAAATTGCGGAACTGTAATCTCTCCTTCATCTAAAATCAAATAGTTAGCTCCTGCTTTTTGGGCAGGTTCTGGCACTGAGGTTGGATAAGGGCCACCTACAGCAACTTTTTTCCCTAGTTGTGCTGCTTTGTGAATTTGAGCGAGAAAGTCTTCTTTCTGTGCAAGCATGGCAGAAAGAATCACGATGTCGCACCATTGCCAATCGGCATCTGTTTCTTGGTTAACATTGCGGTCATAAAACCGAACTTCCCAGTCTGTTGGTAGCATAGCGGCAACAGTCAGAATCCCTAGCGGTGGAATAAATGCTTTAAGTCCTGCCATTTTCATGAATTCGTCGTAAGACCAAAACGTTTTAGGAAAGCGGGGGTAAAGTAAGAGTACTTTCATTGCTGTAGTCCTCTAATTAAATTTTGGTTGAAAAATTTTTTACTTTTGACAAATCCGGGTTTTGGATGGTCATTGCAGAGATGATGCTACGATCCCACTAGCTTTATTTTTGCTATATCTATTTTTAGATAGATATTTGCATGGGCAAAGATAATTTTGTAGTTAGTTAGCAGGATTACCGCCGTTGTCATAAAATATAATGGCGGATTTGTGCAACGAAAAACTGCCAGACCAATCGTCTGCTAGTAAATCCAGAAATAATTGAGCATTTTTATAGACCAGAGTAGTAAAGCTTTCATCAGCAGACTCTCCTGAGTGAAAAAATTAACTCATAATGTTGAGGTTACTGCTACTTTCTCTGAAAAAAATTTAAATTTTGTCTATTTTTGTAAATCAAAAGTACATAAACTGCTTTGATGAGGATAAAAAGCTTTCATTACGGCATTTTGCAGTTTAGTATTTTTATTGCCGTGTTATGTAAACGCAACCTTTTGCAATGGCATTGTATCGACTAACAATGCCATTACATCAACTAACAATGCCATTGCATCGACTAACAATGCCATTGTATCGACCGACAATGCCATTGCATCGACTTTTTATTGAGAACGGACTACACCCAAGCTTTACAATGCCCACTCTATAAGCTGTCAAAACTACACTAAGTTGTCGTTTTCCTTTGTGAAGAGTTTCTATAGCAATCGGAGTTGACTTAAAATCTCTCATTCCACAACGGCGAGTTGACCTGGAAAATGTCAAAATTAAATGAGTTTTGCGTAGGCGCAAGCAACTTGTCGCCAGACATCGCCACTTGACATAGCGCGGATTTGAGATAACTAAGTTGGAATTTATGGGCAAGCAACGTGTTCTTTCTGGAGTTCAACCAACCGGCAATTACCATCTAGGTAACTACTTGGGAGCCATTCGCAACTGGGTAGAAGGTCAGAGCGAATACGAAAATTACCTTTTTGTGGCTGATTTACACGCGATTACAGTGCCACACGACCCAAAACAGTTGGCAGCTGATACCTACACTCTTGCTGCTCTCTATTTAGCTTGTGGTCTTGATTTAAATCACTCTACTATCTTTGTACAATCTCACGTTTCGGCCCACAGCGAACTCACTTGGTTGCTCAACTGCATTACACCTCTAAACTGGCTGCAAGATATGATCCAGTTCAAAGAAAAGGCCGTCAAGCAGGGAGAAAATGTGAGTGCAGGCTTATTGGATTACCCTGTGCTGATGGCAGCGGATATTTTGCTTTACCAAGCTGATAAAGTGCCAGTGGGTGAAGACCAAAAGCAACACTTGGAATTGACACGGGATATTGCAGCTCGGTTAAATCACCAATTTGGTAAACCAGATCAACCAGTTTTGAAGTTACCAGACCCTTTGATTCGTAAGGAAGGGGCAAGGGTGATGAGTTTGGCGGACGGTACACGCAAAATGTCGAAGTCCGACCCTTCGGAGTTAAGCCGGATCAGTTTGCTAGATTCACCGGAACAGATTCAATACAAGATTAAGCGTTGTAAAACCGATCCGATTCGTGGGCTGACTTTTGATGATCCAGCGCGTCCAGAGTGTAATAATTTGTTAACGCTGTATACATTGCTGTCTGGGCAAAAAAAGGAAGATGTGGCAGCTGAGTGTCAGGATATGGGCTGGGGACAATTCAAGCCATTGTTGACGGACACAATTATTGAGTCCCTGAAACCAATCCAAGAAAAATATCAGGCGATAACGGCAGATAAAAGCTATTTGGAGTCTGTGTTGCGGGATGGAGGGGAAAAAGCTAGAGCGATCGCAAATCAAACTTTATCACAAGTCAAAACGGCTTTAGGCTACTCTCTTCCTCTATAAGTTTTCACCTTTAGGTGTGATTTGTTATACCATTTAATAAATTGAAACCTTAATGTTATGCATCACACCCACAGCCCCACAGGCTTAAATGACTTTCGTAGAGCTGTACAAGCAGGTGAATTTCTAGTTACCGCCGAGGTAGCACCGCCAAAAGGGGGAGATCCAGCGCACATGATTCAAATGGCGGCGACTCTTAAGGGGAGAGTTCATGCCGTCAACGTTACTGATGGTAGCCGCGCTGTGTTACGGATGTCTTCGTTAATGGCGTCGGTGATTTTGTCACAGAATGGCATAGAGCCGATTTGTCAAATTGCTTGCCGCGATCGCAACCGTATCGGTTTACAAGCTGATTTGATGGGCGCTCATGCTTTAGGTATCCGCAATATTTTAGCTTTAACTGGCGACGCAGTAAAAGCAGGCGATCATCCAGATGCCAAAGCAGTGTTTGACTTAGAAGCGGTGCGACTACTGCAACTGATTCGGAAGATGAATCAAGGTGTTGATTGTAATGAAAAACCCTTGACTGATGGAGCCTTAGATTTATTTGTTGGTGCAGCAGTAGATCCGCAATGTAAAAGTTGGTCGGGTTTGCAAAGTCGATTTGAACGCAAAATCGAAGCTGGAGCGCAGTTTTTTCAAAGTCAGTTGATTACTGATTTTGAGCGGCTAGAAAAGTTTATGGATACCATTGCTGCTGGTTATAAAAAACCAATTTTGGCAGGAATATTTCTGTTGAAATCAGCAAAAAATGCCCAGTTTATTAATAGATGTGTTCCGGGTGTAGATATTCCCCAACATATTATTGATAGATTGGCAAAAGCCAAAGACCCTTTTGAGGAAGGGATGAAAATTGCTGCCGAGCAAGTGCAGATAGCACGGCAACTATGTCAAGGGGTTCACATGATGGCGGTGAAGCGGGAAGATGCGATCGCGCCAATTTTAGATTTGGCTGGGATTGCTCCAGTGAATCAGTTGGTATCTATGTAAATTAAATAACGAATCTTTTATTAAAGCAGATGGGAGCAACCATCTGCTTTTTTTATGCTGAAACAGACGAGTCTAGACTATTTTTGATAGACTTTCAATATCCAATGTTCGCTTGACTAAATCTAGGTGCAAACTGACAAAATATTTTATAGCTTATTTCAAGCTTTTCCTAGCATATTTTTTGCCATAATTGGCGACACGACTGCTAATGTCAACGCATATCAATTTGTTTCAGTCGAGCTAAAAGAAACTGCTTTTAGGATTGATGGGGTATTCATCCCCACAAGTGAAACTACAAACCAACCACTTTACTTTGTTGAAGTTCAGTTTCAATTAGACTCAAATTTTTATAGACGCTTCTTTGCCGAAATCTTCCTTTACTTGCGTCAAAACGAATCAGTCAATTTTTGGCGTGCTGTTGTCATCTATCCGCAACGAAGTTTAGATCCAAACGATCGGCTACCATATCAATTGCTGCTAAACAGTTCACAAGTGCAACGCATTTATCTAGATGAATTAGATTCGACAGAGAACTTACTTCAAGTTGCGATCGTTAAATTAATTATCGAAAGAGAAGAGACAGCCGTTGACAAAGGTAGAGAATTGATTTTACAAGCAAGACAACAACTTGCAGATGAATCTACCACCAAGCAAATTGTAGAATTGATAGAGACTATTCTGTTGTACAAATTCACCCGCTTAAGCCGAGAGGAGTTAGCAGAAATGTTGGGTATAGACGACGAATTCAAAAAAACACGGATGTATCAATCAATCAAGGAAGACGGCTTAGAAGAAGGTCGCCAAGAAGGTCGCCAAGAAGGTCGCCAAGAAGGTCGCCAGGAAGCTAAGTTAGAAGCTATTCCCCGATTGTTGGCATTGGGATTGAGTGTAGAGCAAGTGGCGGTGGCTCTCGATTTAACGGTGGCGCAAGTACAGCAAGCAGCCCAGAATTAGTCATCTGATAGTGGGCAGTGCTTGCGTCTAATTTAATCAGCAAGTGCGACGCCGAATATCCTGTCGTAGACATCACCTCTTTATTGTTTTAGCTAAACCAAAAGCGATGTCTACGTCGGGCTTACGCCTACGAACTTAAAACCTGCATTACATCTTACCGTGTTGCAGCACTTGTTGTAGATGTTGGCGAATCTCTTGTGCATGTTCAATATCAGATTGCCGCAATTTTTGGAACAACTCTACACAAGGTTGAGAACCTACTTTTTCTGCATCTTTGATGTAGGTATCGTAAGCTTTAACGGCTTCAGCCTTGTTCTGCAAAACGGTGACAAAATCATACTCCAAGTCGCTAATCGCTGTTTGAGATTGTCCGTTACCTGTATTTGTAGCCATTACTTGAACCTCTTTTAGGATTTCTAATTAACGTTATACTCACCCTTCAAGAGCGATTCATCTTCCAAAAAGAGTATATTTCAATACGTCAGAAGTACCTTACAAAAATAATTTCCTGATACAGCCTCACACAAAAGAGTGGAGAGTAGGAAAATACTTTTTCACCACTCTCCACTCCTCACTCCCCATTTTCATAACAATTTATCCAAGCGGTTGATTCTCATCACATTGACGTGAATACTGTAATTCCAACTCGTTTTGCCGTTCCCTACCTCCTCTATAGACAACCGGACAAAACTTAGTGTTAGCGCTCATACAATCCATGTGTGGTGTTTTAGCACATACCACAAGTAGTCCGCCTAGAACAAACAATAAACCACAAATTGCAAGCGTATTAACCCAAGAAATTTCCAGCGCTCCTTGAACTACTACTTCTCGCAGTAGAGATACAATTGTTACCTCAACTGCCACTCCCACAGAGATACTATGTTCTTGCAAGTAGACCATTAACAGTCGAAATAACTCGACTAAAATCAACACAAATAGTATTTTTGCAGTCACATGTTTATAATCCAGTTGCTGCATAATGGCGATAAATAACCCCCACAATTGCATCAGCATGACGGCAAACAAACCCAAACACAAAACAATCACAATTAAGTCTTGGAAGGCTTCCATGTTGCGAACAATTGAGTGCCGATCGAGCCAGCGATCGCTAAATAAAAATCGACTTTTCTGGCGCTTTTGCATGTACATTTTTCCAATCGGGACGAGTTCAGACAACACCAGCGAGTCAACCCAATAGTTTTATATTATGCAATATTAAGTTTTTCCGCCTCAGCGAGGTTGGTAATTTAAATTTTGTGCTTGTTGTAACAATTGCTCGGCATTTTTCGCCCATTGGGGATTTTTTTGAGCATTGTATAAATCTCTAGCAAATTGCAATACTTGTACTGCATCGCCATATTGCTGTAACTGGATAAAAACTAACCCTGCACCATAATAAGCGTTGGGATAGTTAGAGTTAGCTTCGGCTGATTTTCTAAAAGCTTCTAATGCCTCTTGTAATTTACTTTGTTGGAAAAAAATTGAGCCGAGATTGTAGTAAGCTTCTGGATACTTAGGATTAATTTTTAATGCCTGATAAAATGCACTTCTGGCTGGATCGAGTTTACCTTGTTGGAGATAACACATCCCTATATGGTAAGGAGGTTCTGGTGCATTTTTGCTATATTCTACAGCTTTTTTAAAAGATGCGATCGCTCGCTCACAATCTCGTTGCTGCTCTCGTGCTAACCCCAGGTTATAGTGGGCAAATCCGAGTTTGGGATCGAGTTCTAAGGCGCGTTGCAAATAATCGTTAGCTAACTTGAAATTATTGCCTTCTAATAACGCTCCGCCTAAATTAGCAAAAGCTGGAGCAAATTTCGGATCGGCTTGCGTCGCTCGATAAAATGCATCCGCAGAGGGTTGTAATTGTCCCGTTTGTCTAAGTGCTAACCCTAAATTATAGTGTGCTGGTGCTAATGTCGGATCTAATTTAGCCGCTTGTTTAAAGGCAGCGATCGCATCTTGTACCTTTCCCGCCTGAATTGCTTGTAAGCCTTGGTTTAACCAGTCTACGGCAGTTTTAGGATTAGATTGTGCCAACTTTGAGGCGACAGGAGGAAATAGAGCAAGAGAGGGAGAGGAAATACTCATAACCAGCATCAAACTTACTAACCCTGCTATGCGATATTTAAAGAATGATAATCTCATTGATTTTCTGACTCGCAACACTTTCAGTTAAATTTACTTCATAAAAAGTTTTTTACAAAAGTTTTTGATTCGGGATAAAAATTTGTGATACTTAACTTTTCTTAAGCTAAATCTTACGACAGGCTACAATTTTTTTAACTTTCGATTAAAGGGAGGATAATAACGAATTAAAGAAGGGGTAATTTTGACTCCAGAGAACCATTTTTTTATCCCTTGATATATACAGAATCATGCGGTTATGAATGAATTACCGCAAGGGAGGTTTTTATGAACGAAAAAGTAAAATCGGGTTCGCGGAACGTTGCAATTGTCGGGCCTTATTTAAGTGGAAAAACCACTTTACTAGAAAGCTTGTTATTTGTCACAGGGGCAATTTCCCGCAAAGGCAATATTAAGGACAGCAATACAGTGGGAGATAGTGCTGCCGAGTCGCGCGATCGCCACATGAGTGTAGAAGTCAGCGCCGCTAGCACTGAGTATAACGGCATTCGCTTCACTTTTATTGACTGTCCGGGAAGCGTAGAATTTGCCCAAGAAACGTACAATGCTTTGATAGGAGTGGATGCAGCAATTGTAGTTTGCGAACCCATCCGCGATCGCGTCCTCACCCTTGCCCCTCTATTTAAATTCCTAGACGATTGGGAAATTCCCCACCTCGTCTTCGTCAACAAAATGGATCGGGCAAATATTCACGTTTTGGAAACGTTACACGCCCTCAAAGCAGTATCTAGCCGTCCCCTGGTAGCGCATCAATATCCCATCATGAATGGGGAACAACTTACCGGCTTTATTGATATGGTGAGCGAACAGGCATATCAATATCATCCAGGCGCACCTGCTGACCCCATTCCTTTCCCCGAAAGTTTAAAAGAAGAAGAACATACAGCACGGGCAGAAATGCTCGAAGCCTTAGCAAATTTTGATGACCATTTACTCGAAGAACTTTTAGAAGACATTGAACCATCCCAAGAAGAAATCCTCAAAGATTTAAAAATGGAATTAGGGGCAGATTTGGTAGTGCCCGTTTTCTTTGGTGTGGCAGAACAAGATTATGGTGTTAGACCTTTATTAGAAGCCTTGTTACGAGAAGCCCCCGAACCAGAAACTACAGCAGAACGTCGTTTAAAAAACATCAAAGGTGATAAACCTCTAGCACAGGTATTAAAAACTTTCTACACTCCCCAAGGTGGCAAACTTTCTCTGGTACGTGTTTGGCAGGGCAAATTAACTGATGGCATTGTCCTCAATGGCATCCGCACTGGTGGAATTTACCGTCTCATGGGACAACAACAGCAGTTCGTTAATGAAGTTGGTGCTGGTGAAATTGTCGCATTGAGCCGTTTAGAAGGCATTAAGACAGGCGATACACTCTCCACAGAACAGCAGTCGGCGATGGAATTACCCAAAGCTGTACAGTTGGAACCTGTATATGCCCTCGCCATTACACCAGAAAAGCGCAACGATGAAGTTAAACTCAGCAGTGCCATTACCAAGTTGTTAGAAGAAGACTCTTCACTTGCTTGGGAACAACACGGCGACACCCACGAAGTTATCTTGTGGGGTCAAGGCGAGATTCATTTGCAAGTCACTCTAGACAGACTGCGCCGTAAATATAACTTGCCAATGACAACCCACTTGCCGCAAGTACCTTACAAAGAAACCATCCGCAAAACGGTGGCTTCAGTTCATGGGCGCTACAAACATCAAAGCGGTGGTCACGGACAGTTTGGTGATGTTTTTCTCGAAATCAAGCCTTTACCACGCGGTACAGGTTTCAACTTTAATGAAACCATTGTCGGCGGCGTGGTTCCGAAACAGTACATTCCTGGCGTAGAAATGGGCGTGCGGGAATTTCTCACACATGGGCCTTTGGGCTTCCCAATAGTCGATTTGGCGGTAACTCTGACTAATGGTTCGTATCACAACGTTGATAGTTCCGAACAAGCCTTTAAGCAAGCTGCTCGATTAGCAATGCAAACGGGGATACCCCAAGCGGAACCTACCCTATTAGAACCGATTTTGCGGGTAGATGTTACCACACCAAGCGAATTTACCTCCAAAGTGCTGCAACTATTGAGTGGTAGACGGGGGCAAATTTTAGGCTATGAGGGGAGAAACGATTGGCAAGGCTGGGATAATGTCTCTGCATACTTGCCACAAGCAGAGATGCAAAACTTTATTGTAGAGCTGCGATCGCTCACTCTCGGCGTTGGTTCCTTCCACTGGGAATACGACCATCTCCAGGAAGTGCCTGAAAAGCTTGCCGAACGCGTCATTCACAGCAATGGCAATGGTGGTAACGGCAACGGCAAGTAATTTTGAATTTTGAATTAATTGTAGAGTAGCGTAGGTTTTGCCTGCACTTCGGCTGCGCTCAGTGACCACCGTAGGCATCGCTCCAAGGCTAAGATTCCTGACTTCTGAAAAAAGTCGGGAATCTTTTTTAATCTGTAAAAGGATTTGTAAATCTCTAACTTGTGTGAAATCGTATTAGTTTTATAAAAGCGTTTGGGAATTATGTGATTAAGTATATTCGTCTTAACTACACACACAAAACTTATGGGCTTTATAGTCTCTCTTGTAACTAGCCTAATTGCAATTCTCGTCTATCTCAATACAGGTAGGATATCTGATGAAAGGTGACGTTTAGCAATACGTGGAATTATGATATTGATTGGCAGTATTGCAGTACTGAATTCTTTTTCTAGGCTTTTAGTGATTGTCCCACCTGGTAATGTCGGTGTCGTCAATTTCTTTGGTGAAGTTTCCGAAACTACTCTTAATCCTGGTGTCCACTTGCTTAACCCCTTTAGCAAGGTGCTGAATTTTTCTACTCGCCTTAAGGATATAAAGGAAAATGTAGATGCAACATCCCAAGAAGGTTTGAGCCTAAATCTTGATATCAGTCTTCAGTACAAGCTCGATCCGCAAAAGGCAGCTACAGTATATAAAACAATTGGAACTGATGAAACACAACTGGTAATTTCCAGATTCCGCTCTACTGTCCGCGCCATCACAGCAAACTACCCAGCCAATGCTATTTACTCTACCAAACGCCAAGAAATCGCCCAAAAAATTGACCAACAACTCACCCAAGAGATACCGGCTTTGGGTTTCATCGTTGAGGAAGCTCTTTTACGAAACATCAAAATGCCTGATACTCTACAAGCTGCAATTCAAAACAAACTCAAGACAGAGCAAGAAAATCAGCAGATGAAATTTGTTTTAGAGAAAGAGCGTCAAGAGGCAGAACGAAAGCTTATTGAAGCGCGAGGTATAGCTGATTCCCAAAAAATTCTCTCAGGTGGACTTAGCAACCAAGTGCTACAATTACGAGCAATTGAAGCTACAGAAAAGCTGGCTCAATCTAATAATTCTAAGCTGGTAATTATTGGTTCTGAAAAAGGCGCAGTGCCTATTATGATCCAGCCATAAACAGAAAGCTCAAAGCCTTAAAATTTTTTGATCGGGTCAATGGCTTGGCGAATAATCTCTGCTTCACTTATACCAACTATTTGAGCGATCGCCTTTAGCAGATGTTCTTGATGTGGTTTAATATAAATCTGCTTGCGAATTTTGCTCGATACAATTTTAATTATATGATAGTGAGATTTAACGCTATACATTATTTGCTAGTAAGGTGCGATCGCTCAATCTTTGGTGTTGCTCAAATCGCTCAAAAAGTATATACGATTCAACAAATGAGGATTGTGATTCTTAATAGTATTTCCATAGGCAACAGAAGACTCTACGATAATAAGCCTATCATCACAAGTAAAAAATTTTTGAAATTGCCTATGTAGACTTTCAACATCCTCATCTTCCGACACACTAATCCACCATACATTATTCAAAACTTTCTGAACATTACCATCAACCCTGTTTAACTCCTCTTCAATTTGCTTATAATCTTGATTGCGGTTTTCTGTATTTATCAAATCATAAAGAATAAAAAATTGTTTCTTTTTCATAGGAACACTCATAAATACCAAAATAGAAATTGATGTTACTATTTATATTTAAAAAAATCTATCCTAGTAATCAGTACAAATACTGCCATTTAGGATAAATGACGCAAATAAGAGTGCAAGAGCAAGAGTTATATTGTAATTTGGGTAAACTATAATACAGCATCATGCAGTGTAAATTTTCGTGTACTTATTATGTTTGTTTTTTACAACGACAAGAAGAAAAAACTTGAAATAATAGAGATTAAATCAGGAATTAGAGCCTTAGATATAGCAATCAATATTTTTTACTGGCCAAATACTTTTTTGATAAGCTTATTTAATAACTTAGTAAATAAAATAAACTCACCAGGCAATCTTTCACAAGATGATAGTGAAAATATAAGAAAAATAATTGAGGAAGGTCGTAAACAAAAGGTTTCCGAAATGGAGATTGAAATGAGTCGTGATGTTGCTACAGGAGTGAGTATAAACGGTCTAGAAGGTGTTGACGTAACAATTGGGAGTAAAGGTAATACTAAATATGTGATGAAGGTAAAATATAAGTACGATTAGGTGAGGAATCATGGTAACACTTCAATTACGACAATTAAGTGTTCCGCCGGGACATAGAGTAATACTCCACGATGTTAGCTGGCAAGAATTTGAGGCGATTTTAGAAGAACTTGGCGACCATCGAGCAGCTCGATTGGCTTATAGCCAGGGAACTTTGGAGATGAGAATGCCGTTACCAAAGCATAAGAAAGCCAAAGTCATCATTGGGGATTTGGTAAAAATTCTGTTGGAAGAGTTAGAGATTGACTGTGAAACATTTGGCTCAACCACCTTTAAGCGTGAAGATATGGCTTTTGGTGTAGAGCCTGATGACTCTTTCTACATTCAAAATCATGCTCAAATGATTGGTAAAGAGCGAATAGACTTGAGGGTTGACCCGCCACCTGACCTTGCAATTGAAGTTGATGTTACTTCCAAAACTCAACTTGATGCTTACGAAGCATTGCGAGTTCCTGAACTGTGGCGATATGAAAATGGCAAGCTACAAATTAATATTCTTCAGGATGGCAAATACATTGAGTCTGAAATTAGTTCTACTTTTCCCAACTTGCCCATTGTTGAAGAAATTCCCCGGTTTGTCGAACAAAGCCGAACTCTAGGTAGAAGTCCAACGCTTAGGGCATTTCGTCAATGGGTAAGAAAGCAAATCAACCCAACTTAATGTAACCCTTGTTCTTTTAACGACAAATTAGCGTTGTCATACTTAATAGTATTTTTATATGCAACAAAAAACTTTACGATAAAAAAAGGAGCCTAACTTAGGCTCCTTAATAAAAAAGTGGTAATAGAATTATGACTACTTAACAGTCACCTTACCGCCAGCTTCTTCGATGCGCTTTTTAGCATCTTCGGCAGCATCCTTAGCAATACCTTCTTTAACTGCCTTGGGCGCAGCTTCCACCAAGTCTTTAGCTTCTTTCAGACCCAAACCGGTCAATTCCCGGACAATCTTCAGTACGGCAATCTTCTTATCAGCGGGGACGGATTCGAGAATGACTTCAAACTCAGTTTGCTCAACAGCTTCTTCAGCAGGAGCAGCAGCAGCACCAGGGCCTGCAAACGCTACGCCAACAGGTGCAGCAGCACTTACACCAAAAGCTTCTTCAATTTGCTTGACTAACTCAGAAGCTTCCAGCAAAGAAAGAGTTTTTAGTTGTTCTAAAATGTTATCGGTTGCAGCAGACATTGATATAACTCCTGTAATTTTGATTATTTATTTGTCATGGGTCATTAGTCTTTAACTATAGACTTTTGACTTTTGACTGATGAACCACGAAGTCTATTCAGCAGCAGTTTCAGTGCTACTATCAGCTTCAGCAGTGCTTTCGGTGCTGCTATCTTGGACAGCAGCAGTTTCGGTACTACCACCACTTTGCTCTTGGTCAGCCACAGCCTGCAAAGCACGAGCCAGTGAACCAGGAACTTCGTTAATACCCACAGCAATCTTGGTAGCCAAGGAATTGATAGCCCCAGCAATTTGTGCGATGAGTTGTTCCTTAGATGGCAAGTCTCCTAGTACCTTGACATCAGGTTCTTTGAGTAGGCGACCTTCCAGTACACCACCGCGAAGTTCTGTCTTCTTGGTGACTTTTTGGAATTCTTGGTACGCCTTAATTGCCGATGAAAAATCTTCTTTTACCAGCAAAAAGGCGGAAGAACCATTGAGCAATTCCGACAAAGGCTGCCATTTTTCATCGTCTTTGATGGCAATGCCCATTAAGGTGTTCTTCGTCACCTTACAAACAGTGCCACTGGGACGCAACCGCCGCCGTAAATCTGTGATTTCTGAAACTGTTAGCCCCTGATAGTCAATTACCAGTGCCAGGGTTGACGCACTCAAAGTTTCTTTGAGGTCAGCTACTATTTCTTTTTTATTTTCTAGTGTTCTACCCATTCCAATCTCACCTCCTTAAAACAATCGGGGAAGTGCCCTAGTTGTGTGTTTTTTCTCAACCTGAACCCAAACAACAAACCCCGGCTAAGTTAGCCGGGGTTGAGTAGTAAGACTCTTGACGCCATAGTTATCACACCTTTGTGGGTGGTAATTCTGACAATTAGAGTTTTAACCTCGGCAGGATATTTAAGTTATTAGCACCTGCTGTCTCCGGCTTTGCTTATTTAATTTTGTCATTTGTCCTTAGTCATTTGTCCTTTGCCTTTACAAATGACTAATGACTAAAAATTAACCTGCTTGGCTCAGTTTCAAATCTCGTAGGGCACTGATATCAACTTTAATTGATGGCCCCATAGTGGCTGACACATAAAATGTGCGCCAATAACGACCTTTAGCTCCTGAAGGACGGTTACGGTCAATTGTCTCTTGTAATGCCTTCAGGTTGACTAACAAATCTTCAGGCGAGAAGGTTGTCTTACCAAACATAACATGGACAATACCAGTTCGATCGGCCCGGAATTCTAATTTACCTGCTTTGAATTCTGCGATCGCACCTGCTAAGTCAAATGTTACGGTTCCACCCTTGGGCGATGGCATCAAACCACGCGGACCAAGCAACTTACCCAGCTTTGCCACCTGTGGCATCACATCGGGTGTGGCAATCAGCTTGTCAAAATCCAGTCTACCTTTCTGGATTTCGTCAATCAGTTCTTCTGACCCAACTAAATCAGCACCAGCACTGCTGGCTTCGTTTACCTTTTCGCCTCTAGCTATCACCGCCACCCTGACGATTTGTCCTGTACCTTTGGGCAGTGCTACCGTTGTCCGCAACTGTTGGTCTGTATACTTGGGGTCAATTCCCAACCGGATATGGGCTTCAGCAGCTTCGGTAAATTTAGCTGTTGCTGTGTCTTTGAGAAGGGCTAAAGCCTCTAGGGGATGATAATCTTTCTCTTCTACTTTTGCTTGCAGACCCTGCAAACGACGCGATATTTTTGGCATTTGTTCTCCTGGGGTAATTCCGAAGCCTCGCCTCTCCCCCGATAATTTTTAGTTATTTGTGCTTTGTCATTTGTCATTTGTTGATTTTTTACTAATAACCAATGACCAATGACTAATCCGTGACTGTTACGCCCATATTTTTAGCCGTTCCTGCCACAATCTTCATTGCTGCGTCGATATCGTTGGCGTTGAGGTCGGGGAGTTTCGTTTGGGCTATTTCTTGCAATTGTGCTTTGGTAATTGACCCAACCTTCTTTTTGTTGGGTTCATTCGAGCCTTTTTCAACTTTCGCCGCCTTCCGAATCAGCACTGATGCGGGTGGCGTTTTGAGTACGAATGTAAAACTCCGGTCTTCAAAAACCGAAATTTCTACAGGTATCACCATTCCAGCTTGGTCTGCTGTTTTGGCGTTGTACTCTTTACAAAACATCATGATGTTGACACCATGTTGACCCAAGGCTGGACCAACTGGCGGTGCTGGGTTGGCTTTTCCAGCATTCAGGGCCAGTTTAATGACCGCCACTACTTTCTTCGCCATTTGTATTTAACTCTGTTTCTCTACCTGATTAAATTCCAATTCTACTGGTGTATCCCTGCCGAAAATTGAGAGCAAGGCTTTAAGTTTACTCCGCTCTGGAGAGACTTCAATCACCTCGCCTTCAAAGTCTTTAAATGGACCAGAAAGCACCATTATTTTATCACCAGTAGCCATGTCAATTTTGACAACAGCTTCTTGTTCGCTGGTTTGTTTGAATATGCGTTCAACTTCTGAAGAACTCAGTGGTATAGGGTTGACATGACCGCGACCCTTGCTGCTACCACGTTTTTGTTCTGAACCGACAAAGTTAATTACATGAGAGGTGTTGCGTACCACCTGCCAGGTATCATCATCCATCATCATCCGCACCAACACATAGCCAGGAAAAACTTTTTCTTCTGTATGCTGGCGACTGCCATCTTTACGGATTTTCACCGCTGGCGTCTGCGGAATTTCTACCTGGATAATTTTGTCAGCGACATCGAAAGTTTGAATGCGTTGCTCTAAGTTAGTCTTTACACGCTTTTCACAGCCTGAGGCTACTTGTACTGCATACCAGCGTGCTTCTTTTGACGCTGCTTCTGCTGCTTCTGCTGCTTCTGCTGTTTCTTCTGACTGCAACATTGAGTTGCGTGGTTCATCTGTTGCAAAACTCATTAGAACACCTGTTTTGCTGCCCAATGAAACAATCCATCGACCAAGTATATCAAAGATGCGGAGAGTGCCACCATTAACAACACAGCGGCGGATTCGCTCACTATCTGTTTCCGACTGGGCCAAACTACTTTTTCAAGTTCTTCTTTGGTTCCCTGTATGAAGTTGCCAAAGCTAAACCCATTTGCGGTTTCTGGCAATTCTGCTTCGCTTTTTTTGGCCACGACCGTTTATCCCCCGTTTCTTAATACTAGATCCTGCTTAATTGTCATCTACGTTTTGCAGTTTCGACTCTATTTCACTTACTGGAAGCAAAACAACTGCAAATACAATAAGTTTACCCGAAATTATTAGCGCTAACTGCCATGTTAGCAGCTGCGTAATTATTTCGGGCTTTGTTTTTTGCTCTTGAGCGCGCCCTGGAGGACTTGAACCCCCGACATCAGGTTTTGGAGACCTGCGTTCTACCAACTGAACTAAGAGCGCACAAGCTGTTTTTGAACCAGTGATTGCGCTGAACTAAATTACAGTTTAACGCAATATGCGATTTACATCATACCTTAATTTTGTTGGGAAAACAAGTCAGCGGCAGATGCCGCTTGAAGCTTGAGATTTCTCCCATATTTTTGAAGGCGAAAATTACAAAGGGCGGTCAAACCGTTGCTTGATTCGGGTTGCCTTACCTACGCGATCGCGGAGATAATATAGTTTAGCACGGCGGACTTTACCACGACGTAACACTTTAATGCTGTCAATCCGGGGAGAATGCAACAGAAATACCCGCTCAACGCCCACGCCTTGAAAAACCTTACGGACTGTAATAGTTTCGTTGATGCCGCCATTGCGCTTGGCAATCACAACTCCCTCGTAGGGTTGCACGCGGTATTTTTCGCCTTCTTTGATTTTTACTCCCACTTTTACAGTGTCGCCCACATAAATGTCGGGCAGATTCGATTTTATCTGTTCCGCTTCAATGGAGCGGATAATCTCTTGAGCGTTCATAGTCTTTCTGTCTGCTTAAAAAAAACTCACGATCATCAATGATAAATCGATAATCCTATTTCAGTCTACTTGTTAGGATTGATAATTGTACTGAATACAACAGCCTAAAGATCAAAGCTATATTGCAAAATGCCGTACTACAAAGGAAAAATTTATGAAATTTAGCATCGTCATCAGTACCTATAATCGCTTGAATTTGCTGCAAAGAGCAATTGATTCGGCTCGTAACCAAACAATCGAGTGCGAGGTGGTTGTTGCTGACGATTGTTCTTCTGATGACACCCAAACCTATCTCAAAAGCTTAGGGGACAAGATTGTTTACCATCGTAACGAAGTGAACCAAGGTCATGCAGCAACGGTAAATGCTGGAGTTGCCAAAGCTAGCGGCGATTGGATTAAGTTCTTAGATGATGACGACTATTTAGCGCCTAACTGCGTAGAAGAGATGGCAAAGGCGATCGCACTTCGTCCCGATGCTGTAATCTGCTCTTGTGTGGCGGCTCAGGTGGATGGCAATGAAGTTGAACTCTCTCGCACCCTCCAAGTTGGTCCCGGTTTAGCTTTTTATATCCCACAAGCCGATATTCACTACGGGATGCTTTTAGAGCTTGTACCCTTTGGCACACCTGTACAAGTAGCTTGTCGACGTGATGCTTTCCTACAAAGTGGTGGTTGGGACTCCACACTTGATGCTAACTGTGATGACATCGATTCCTGGATTCGGATTGCTCAGTTTGGCGATGCTATTTTCTTCAACCAGTGTCTTGCTTACCGCACTATCTGGCCGGGTGCGTATAATCAAAAGTTTTCTTTGTCTCGGCGGTTGGCGACAAATATTTTGATGAAAGAGAAAATTTACGCTTTGGTAAATGAGCAACATCGCTCAAAGATTCCCGTCTTTCAGGATATAAAAAACTACCTAAAACTCCATTGGATTTTAGTCGCACTGAAGCAAAAAAATCTCAAGAGTTTTCTTTCAATGATAGATCCATCTATACTTTCTCCTCGGTCTTGGAAGTTTTTGCTAACTGCTGTTTCATCACGCCGCTCTCAGGGAAACAATTCTCAGGTTCGTAAACTTGTATTGATTGAGTTTTACTATGATGTCTGGCAAAATGCCCAGATTGAAGAAGAATTCAGAAGTCAGAATTCAGAAGTCAGAATCAATTAGTGGGGGATTCAGACCCGCCACTAATTGTTCGCAAAGCGTCTCGTAGAGAAGACCACTAAATCGTTCGCGCAGCGTCTCTGAAAGAGAAGATTTAGTGGGCGTCTTAAACCCATTTATTCAGACGCTCGTTCGCCCTTGGCGTCTCCCCTTAGGAGAAGACTCGCTAACGCTGCGCTATCCGCTTTTTCGTTGAGAATTCAATTCTGAATTCTGGCTCCTGACTCCTGAATTCTATTTTGATAAAAAATTTATTTTGAAGTGAGAACTTTAGTCCTCACTTTTCGTCAATTCAATACTATGAATTTATGCAATTTGGTACTGTCAAGTGTATTTACCTCATATTATGCTAAATCTGAAAGCTAGACGAGGACGTTACTACCAACTACCAGATTTGTCGCAGTGAAATTATTCAAAGTCGCCACGGTGTTATCGTCATAAACTCCAATGTAATTGACTTTTGTCGAAGTACCCAATTGTACAAACTTTAGGTGGCCATCTAAGATGGGATTGCTGCCACTGTAGCCCCATATCTTAAGCAGGTCAGTAAGAACTAACTTATCCTGGCTTTGATTAAAGTCAGTAATTGTACTGTAATTACTAAATTTTTTGTAGACAAACTGATCGTTACCACTACCGCCAGTCAGGGTATCATAAGAATCACCAACAAAGAGAATGTCATTACCAGCACCTCCGATGAGGCTATCCTGACCTCTACCACTTACAAGGATATCATCGCCAGCACCACCAATGAGGGTATCATTACCTGCACCACCACGTAGTAGGTCGTTGCCACTCTTGCCATCGATGCGGTCGTCACCCCCCTGACCATTAATGACATCATCTGAGTTATCAAAGCCATTGACATTATTGTTCAGGTCATTGGCAAAGGTGACTGTGTTTTTGTTGAAGATGGTGTTTTGGGTGGAGTTGGCATTAAAGACATCAAAGCTATCACGAATGCTGCTTTGCCCATCAAATAGGATATTGCCGATGCTGAAAAGGTTGTCTAAGTTTTCCAGGGCAAAGTTTTGCAGAATAACTTTGTCATTAGCCACCCCTTCAAAGGTGATTTCCAGATTGTTATTATTTTCGGTGAGTAGCAGATTTCGGGCAGTCAATCCAGTACCTTGGAATTTGAGTGTATCCAATTCGCCACTGATTGCTGCCGATGGATTTGAGCCTTTTCCTAACTCACCATAATCGCTGATGGTATCAACACCGTCACCTAAATTGTAAACAAATTTATCTTTGCCACCGCCACCAGTTAGGAGGTCGTTGTCTTGATTACCTGTGATGATATCGTTCCCGGCTTCAGCATCAATTATGTCAGCGTAGTTGTTGCCCACTAAATTATCAGCGCCACTGGTTCCAATCAAACCGTTGAACTCTAATGCACCAATATCAACTGTACCCTCAGATACTCTGTTAAATCCGACGCTGCGTTGGTCAGTGGTGATACCTGCTGGAATTAGGGCATTATTACCAGCGTTAATGGCGCGACTATTTTCAAGTAAGGCATGGGTAAGGGTTGCACCACCGTTATTTTGTAGTGGACTAAGTTTGGGATCGATAGGGTTGGCGCTGCTACCAACGATGCTGCTGGTAGTAAAACCAGCGCTACCAGTGTTATCTCCAATCAGGTTATTACCGTCGTCGGTGAAGTCGCCGGAAACGTCGGGGTTGATGTCGCCGTCGTAGATGTCCCTGTTGTTGAAGTTGCCTGCAATGATGGTGTTCGCAACAATCACAGTCCTGCCACCATAAACACCTCCACCAGTGCCGCTTCCCCAGTTGTAAAGGTATTCTGCGGTATTATTGGTAATCGTGGTGCTGTTCAGATTGAGGATACCTTCGTTAGAGATGCCGCCACCGTACCCTCCACTTGCCCTATTGCCAGAGACAGTAGTGTTGGTAATGTTAAGGATGCCTGAGTTAGATATGCCGCCTCCAGAAAGTGCTGAATTACCAGAGATAGTGCTATTACTCAAGCTGACACTGCCAGAGTTATAGATACCACCACCGTATGAAGGGTAAGGGTCAGGTTCATAACGAGACTGACCACTGGCGGAAACCCCATTACCAGAGATAGTGCTTCCTGTCAGGCTGAGAGTACCTATATTAAATATGCCACCACCGCTGGCAGAGGAGTAATTGGTAGACGCACCATTGCCAGAGACAATGCTGTTAGTGAGGCTGAGGTTGCCTTTGTTAAATATGCCTCCACCTAACGATGACCCCCTATTACTAGAGACAGTGCTTCTTGTCAAGCTGAGAGTGCCTTTGTTAAAGATGCCGCCTACCGTCCCCCTATTATCAGAGACAATGCTTTGCGTCAAGTTGAGGCTAGTATTGTTATTAAGCAAAATACCGCCAAAGGGATCGTTAGCATTAGCAATCTTCAAACCATTAATGTTGGCATCTGTTCCTGTCCCCGATATCTCAAACACACCGGAGGCATTATTTCCACTGACGGTGAGGTTTGATGCCCCAGTCCCCAAAAGGGTAATATCATCGGTAATCGTCAATTTACCAGAAGTGAGGGTAATGATATCAGGAGTGGCATCACTAAATACGCCCGCAAAGGTAATCGTATCTGCCCCAGCAAAGGCATTGGCATTGAGGATAGCCTGTCGCAACGACCCGTCTCCAGAATCGTTGGTATTAGTTACTACGAAATCATTGGCTGCGATCGCTACTGTGGCAGTATAATCCACATTATCGATTTGGTAAGCTGAATCTGCTGCCAAGCTGAGGTTAAGATTTTCTGCCGCTTCTGCCTGAATATCATTGACAGGTGTCAGGGTGATATCTACATAGCTTTGCCCATCAGCAATCACAATACTGTTGCCGTTGACAGGGTTGCCACGCACGCTTAGGCTGTAGTCTGCAATACTTGCATTACCATTGGCAGAGAAGTTTACTGTTAATGCCCCACTGCTATTACTGCGGCTGATGCGGTAAGTGCCAGTATCGCCACTGTTTTCATCGGCAGTGTTATCAGTTGCGATGATCCTGATGGTGGGTACGAGGGGATCAGGATTATCAGGTGGCGTAATTATGGTAGGCTGGACTTCATAAGCACCAATATCAATTGCAACGCCGGATATCCTGTCAAATCCAGCGCCCCTTTGATCGGTGCTGACACCAGCAGGAACTAGGGAATTATTGCCAGCATTAATAGCGGGGCTATCTGCAAGTAAGGCATGAGTAAAGGTTGCCCCACCGTTATTTTGCAGTGGCCCGATTTTTGGATCAATGGGGCTGGCGATTGTGCCAACGAGAGGGCTGGTGGTAAAGTTAGTACTACCAGTATTATCGCCAATCAAATTATTGCCAAAGTCAGTGACGCCACCGGACACGTCAGGGTGTATATCACCGGAGGTGGAATTGTCAAAGTTGCCTGCAATAATGGTGTTAGTAACGTTCATGGGGCTACCATAATTTGCAACACCCCCACCGTTGCCAACACCATTGCCATCTGAGTCGGCTATGTTGCTAATAATTGTGGTGTTGATCAGAGTGAGGTTGTCGCCTGAGTAGCTGCCAGAATCATAGATGCCACCACCTTCATCATTCGCCGTATTACCAGAGATGGTGCTGTTAGTTAGAGTAGCTGAACCGCCACCATAGCCACCATCATCTCCGTTAACGACACCACCGCCGTTATAGTTTGCCGTATTACCAGAGACAGTACTTGCAGTTATGTTGAGAGTACCGCCTTTATTGTATATGCCGCCACCGTAGTTTGCCGTATTGCCCGAGACAGTACTTGCCGTTATCTTGAGAGTACCGACCCTTGCGTTGGAACCGTCATTATAGATGCCACCGCCGAAGTCACCCGTATTGCGAAAGACACGACTTCCCGTAAGGCTGAGGATGCCACTGTTATAGATTCCGCCTTTCGTATTACCAAAGACAGTACTTCCCGTTAGATTGAGGATGCCGTTATTAGAGATGCCGCTTTCCTCTGTATTGCCAGAAATACTGCTTGCTGTCAGGCTGAGGATGGAATTTGAATTGATTTGAATACCGCCGCTAGCGATCGCCAGGCCATCAATAGTAACACCTGTCGCTAGTCCCGATATCTCGAATACTCTGGAAGTATTATTACCACTCACAGTAAGCTGAGATGCGCCAGTTCCCAAGATGCTCACATCATCGGTAATGGTCAGTTTTCCAGAGGTGAGGGTTATTACATCAGGGGTAGCATCAGTAAAAACTCCCCCAAAGGCGATCGCATCATCCCCAGCAGTAGCATTAGCTAAGTTAACTGCCTCCCGCAGTGTAATGATACCATTATTCGGATCGCCATCATCTGCGTCCCCGGTACTATTTACCGTAAAGGTTGCCAGTACTCCCGCGTAAGCTTGCCGCGTCGTTTCTGAAAACGCTAGAGTCAGTTCCATATCACCGATGCGGACTTCCAGATCCCAATTGCCGCCCAATGCCACACTGCCTATCAGCTGACGCGAAGCAGCAATATTCGCTCCTGTAAGTTGGTGCAGTTTGCCAATAAATTCTGACCCTACATCACCGGAAGCTACGTTGCAACCATAGATGAGTAAGTTGGCTATAGATGATTTAGCGGTTTTAGATGAGGTGGAAAATATCTTCTGCCATTGTTGCAGTTGCTGGCTATGGAATTCGAGGGTATCGAATTTCAAGTGAATGTTGCCCAGTTGCAAGCTACCTGGGGCACCGTGGCAAACAATATGAATGCTGTTAATATTCTGGTCAGCTTGAGTTGCCAAAATCTCCGTAATTTGCTCAACACCGTTCTGTGTCGGGTCAATAATGAATACTTCGGTGTTGGGGACAACACCATTAATTAAACTCTGATAGTCTTCAACTGCTGTGTCGATGAAGACTAGGTTATGTGTATATGAGGTGGGAATTACGGAGTTTAATTGGAAGTGTGGAGTATGTAAGGTTGCCATTTTGTTACCTTAAACTAAGGTTATGAGTTCAACTCAAACTGACTGAAGCTTTGCCATTACAGGGGTTTCACACAATTATTAACAGTAATAATGAATTATTTGTTACTATTAATTTCCTTTTTTATCATCAGGCAAATTGCTGTTTTTTTAAAGCAGTATTTCAGGAGTGCCCATAAATGAACTAGTGAGTTACCAAGAGAGCAAACACGGGATTCAACAAGGACGCGATGCTTGACTTGCTTCAACCTGAAGTACTTAAAACTCAAAAATCAAAAGACTTTTATTCTCTGTTTTGGCTGCTGTGGTGTACTAGAGTTCGATAAGCTAATGAGCATTTAAGTTGCATAAAACCAGGGCTGAAGCCCTTACTACAAGCGAATCAGTCTGGAAAAATGAATGACGATTAGCTTACCAGGGTATTAAGAAATAGAAAATAAGGTTGTAGCAACTTTAAATAGCAGATTCAGTCTTCAGAATTTTGAAGTTTTACCCCGATTTATCGAGCCGTTACTGAATAAGTCTTTAAGCTAAGGAACTGGTTAGAAGCGCTCTTAGGTGAATTCTAATAATAAATTTACCATAGCTGTTGGTTTCGACTTCGCTCAACCAACTGAGCAATCGAGAGTTGAGTGTTCGCGTAGCGTCTCGCAGAGAAGTCAAAACTCGTCAACAGAGGTATTTTTTTAATCAGAAATCACCTTAATCAGTAGAAAGTGGTCAATTTTACGAACTACTGACTAGTTTTGAGTTGTCAGTGAATATCTCAATAATTCTGTTGATTTATACCCAGTTACTTATCTTTATTTTTTATACACATCTCAAAGATTATGCGAATCATACATATTTTGAACCACGTTCAAGAAATAGGTAACGGTATTGTGAATGTAGCCGTGGATCTGGCTTGTCTACAGGCAAAATCTGGTTATCAGGTAGCGGTTGTTTCTGCTGGTGGTGAATACGAGGCTTTACTAGATATTTGTGGTGTCAAACATTACCACCTAGATCAAAGCCGGGAACCGATAAATACGATTAAAGCAGCTATACGTTACCGAGCGATCGCAGCTGAATTTCAGCCGGATATTGTTCATGCCCACATGATGACAGGGGTAATATTAGCACGTATTTTTAAAGGAAACAAATATGTTTTAGTTTCTACAGTCCACAACGAATTTCAGCGTGCCAGCCTGCTGATGGGTTTAGCTGACAGAGTAATTGCTGTCAGTCAGGCTGTACGTGATTCTATGATTAGGCGTGGTATTCAAGAAAACAAGTTGCGGGTGGTATGTAACGGCACTTTAGGCAGTCCCCGCACCCGACAGATACAAGATTATCAACCTTTACCATTACAGCATCCAGCGATCGCCACTGTAGCCGGAATGTATCAACGCAAGGGAATTGCTGAGTTAATTGCTGCCTTTGAACAAATTGCCTCAGATTTTCCCCAAGCCCATCTTTATTTGATAGGAAATGGCCCTGATAAACAGCTATTTGAGGCACAGGCACAAGCAACTTCTGTAAAAGAACGCATTCATTTTGAAGGCTTCCAACCGGAACCTCAACGCTATTTGATATCTTGTGACATATTTGTGCTGGCTTCCCACCGTGACCCTTGCCCTTTGGTACTTTCGGAAGCTAGAGAAACTGGAACTGCGATCGTCGGTACTCAGGTAGACGGGATTCCTGAAGCTTTAGACAACGGGCGAGCAGGTCTTTTGGTGCCAGTAAAAGATAGTCATGCTTTAGCTGGGGTTTTAGTGCAATTACTGAGTAATTCCGAGATGCTACAAGAGTGGAAGCAGCGGGCAAAGAAAAACCTAGAGAGGCTGAGTGTTGCCCGCGTCCATCAGGAAACAATGACAGTGTATCGTGAGTTAATTACAGAATGAGGGCATTGGGCATTGGGCATGGGGCATGGAGAAGAAGCAGAGGTGCAGAGGGGCAGAGGGGAAAAACTTACTGCCACTTCTCCCTTGCTCCCTTGCTCCCCTGCTCCCCTTAACAGAGCGATCGCTTTAGTTTTAAAGCTACGCCTAAAGCGCCAAAGGCCAGTACACCCAAAATGTTAGTTGATTCAGGAACAGCGGTGTAATAAGCAGCCACTCTGATCGGCCCATCTTTATCTTCCTGCTCTGCTGGAATTGGCAGAATGATTCCAGCACCTGGCGCTAGATTAGGCAGGGTAGCGAATGGATTGTAAAACAGAGTTCCATTTGGGATGACGCCACCACTGAAAGTGATAGTACTACCAGCAATGTTAATGTCTGTAAAAATATCCTTTAGATCGGGGTTAGCAGAGTTACCAATCTTCCCATCTCCATTAACATCTCCCCATTGCACTGGTTCATTCTCAAATGGTGGAGTAGAATTCGGATTACTATAGGACAGCGTTTTTAAATCAAAGACCAAGCTGTTTATATCGTAACCAGTGGCATTTAGAAAGTTATTAGCTACATCTGGAACACCATATTCTATTACTTGCCCTGGTAGATAGTCTGTAAGAGTTCTTGGTTTTTTTGCGTCGAGTACATCTTGATTTTTAGTCGTCACAATGGGTTCTACAAAGATGACGGCTCTTGCTGGTGTCCATGACAAAAAACTAATTCCTGCTGCTCCGAGAACAGACAAGGCTATTTTTGTGGCAATTCTAGTCATATTTGTGTCCTTTGGATATTGATTAACAGAGTGCTATACCGCATGGTTTAAATCAAACAGCAAAAACCCACTTTTCAACTGCTATCTACCTTCTAGATAAATAGTGGTCAATGTGTGCTTGCTCACTGAGTTGATATCTACTCATAGGTTGATTTATAAAGCAATTCTTGTAATGCTTTATCACGATAACTAGTAATTTCACGCAATCTTTATAAAAAATCTAAATTAGAACTTATGCATTGACAGATTAGACAAAATGTGAATCATAAGTAATTATCCTGACTCTTAATGAACTATGGTTCATTGCTGTCTTAACGGGATGCTACATAGCAGGTTTGAGATGAAATGGTTAGTCGCCTACCCCGATGGATCAAGCTGACGCAGCATCGGGAAAAAGTTTTACAGAAAATTCAACAGTTAAAGCACAGGTTGTAATAAAGGCTTTAATCTTGTTGATGAGCAAATTTATAACCACCCCACAGAGCAAGAGCGATCGCAACTACCAGCAAAATCGGTACACTGTACCAAGGAAACTGAGACAAGGGTAGATGGGCAACTGCACGCAATCCAATGCTGGCGTAGGTTAGTGGCAGCAGGTAAACTAAAACTTTGAGAGCCGCCGGTAGTGTAGCAGGGTCAAAGAAAGTCGCTCCTAAGAAGGACATGGGGATAATGATAAAATTATTGTAAAGTCCGACTGATTCGAGCGATCGCACACTCAACCCTACAATCACCCCTAATCCAGCAAATACCGCACAATTCAGCGCCACTAACAGTAAAAATAGTGGGTTGAGAAAATTCCAGTTTCCTGTCAACAGCAGCGCTACCAAAATCACGGAACCGGAAGTCATCAAACCCCGCACGACTCCCGCCAGCATTTTACCGATGTACAATGCTAAGGGATGTATGGGAGTTAACAATAGTTCCTCAAAGGTTTTGGTAAATAGTCTGTCTCCACAAATTGAAAATGTCGTTCCAGCAAAGCTAACTGTCATCGACGACAGCGCCACCATTCCCGGTAATATAAATTCCAAATAGTTGTCATAGTTACCACTAATTCCTGAACCGGGTTTGATGGAACTACCCAAACCCAAGCCAAAAGCTAAAATATATATCAGTGGCGATATTAAGCCTGATGCAGCAACTGGTAAGATTCTCACGCGTAAATCTAACCAATCTCCCCAAAAAATAGTCAGACTATCAGCCAGGAAGATTTGAAGTTGCGAAGTTTTGAACCTCTTGCCCGAAGGTAGCGCTCTTTGAGATGTCACGTGCTTTCAATTACTTATTAAAATTTCATTAAGTGTTAATTTACATTGTTTTACACATCAATTGCTAGGGGTAACAAAAATATCTCATCCTAAAAATTGAAAATTAACAACAAAAGTTAGATAGTTTAAGCATTCTGACTAGATTAATTGTGAAAACTAAATTAGCTATATCTGATAACAATTAAAAGTATTAAAATTTTGTCCCAATATCTAGATAAACTAGTATTTTTCTCATTTAACAAGAAGATCGCAGAGAAAATCACAGGCAATTACAGTCAAGAATAGGCATACTGAAAGAGGGAGAAAAAACTTTAGACCACTCCCTCCCAAATTGGCGTGAAGGTGATTAAGCAACAATGAGACGTAAATCTACTGGTAGATCGGCTACTACTTCTAAACCCTCTATTTTCCAATCCCCTCTATTTAACTTCACCACCATCGCAATTATGGGAGGGGTGTTGATTTTGGGAATTGGGATTGGCATTGCTTTTAGTTCTACAACCACATTGGCTCCATCAAATGTAGCTTCCCGTGAATTTATAGACACCAAAGCACCAAACCCTGAAATTTGTGTGCAGTACGGAGCCAGCGCAATGGTGATGGACGCTAGACTGTTCGTCACTCTCAACCCCTTCAATGTCTATGTTGCCCAGCCTAGTATGCGTCCTGGATGTGTGATCCGACAAAATAACTGGGCGCTTTTAGAGCAACGCAAGCTGGTGACATCCGATCAGGTTAGAGATTGCAAAAATCGTCTGAACACCTTTGGTTTCACAGGTAACTTGGACAGTGACAAACCTGATATTAGATGTATATATCAGAATGAAGCTGCTCAAAACTTCTTCACCGCTCAACCGGGAGCAGTTGGAACACCTCAAGAAACGGATAGATTTTAGATTTGGGCATGGGGCATGGACAAGAGGCAGAGGTGCAGAGGTGCGGAGGGGCAGAGGGGAAAGACTTACTGCAACATCTTTCTTACTCCCCTGCTCCCCTGCTCCCCTGCGATCGCATCTGCCTTCATCAGATCATTCGTACTCATCACGTATAATTGTTAAACCTAAAGCTTTGTAGGCACTCAGCATATTATTAGATACTGTTGGTGCAGTTACTAAGTAAGTCAGGGCATGAATAGACTCCACTAGATAAGGAGCAGCTGTGTCTAATTTTTCTGCTGTCACTAATCCTACTACCTCAGCCGATCCAGCAATCATCGCTCGTTTGACGTGGGCTTCGTCTAGATTAGGTACACTAATCCCAACTTCTGGATGCAAACTGCAAACTCCCAACATGCACAAATCTGCACGAATCATCCGTAATGTCTCAATTGTGACAGTACCCACGTTCACTAAGGCTTTTTTGTAGAGTTGTCCACCTAACATCACAACCTCTATATGGGGATGTTCTGCTAAAGCAACGGCGATTGGTGGACTATTTGTGATCACTGTTGCGTGCAAATCTAGGGGCAAATGACGGGTTACTTGAAGAGTTGTTGTACCTCCGTCTAAAATCACCACCTGTCCTGTACAAACTAATTTTGCTGCTGTCCGAGCGATCGCTTCCTTTTCTTTTGGCGCTTGCTTTTGGCGATCGGCATAACTGGCGGTGGCTGGAGATTTAAGGAGCGCTCCTCCATGAACGCGTTGCAATAGTCCGGTTTCTGCCAGTTCTCGTAAGTCCCGCCGAATCGTATCCTCAGAAACCTTGAGAACAGCACTAAGTTCTGTCGAAAGTACCTTTTTATCACGACGCAGAATTTCTAAGATGAATTGTCGTCGTTCAGCAGTTAGCATAATTAATTTTCCTGAAATTGCGTTTTTGGACTTGAAATTGCGTGTTTGTGAGTTTATACTTATTGATATGCAAGTTTTTGTACGGTAATCCGTAACTTCAATTGAATTCAAGCACATTCACGCACAATTGAATGTATTGATTTTGGCATTTGATGAAATCACATGGTTCCACAACGGTTCCAAGTGCTTGACTTGAGCTTGGGAAATGTTTGAATAATTGTTGCCCAATGAGGGTTTTAACAATTTTTTTTAGTGCGCTCATGTGTCCCGTTTGTTCAAATTGTTTTTTATTCAATCAATAAACCATGACTATTATGAATACCCAATTTCCAATTGATCTCGGTGCTTACAAACCTTTAGCGCTCAATCCCGCAAATTCCAGCCTCACTGCTGAACAGCGAGAGACTCTCAAAGCGAATATTCAACTCTGCCGGGATGCGATCGTCTTTTTTACAGCGACTGGTGCTGCTAGTGGAGTCGGCGGTCATACTGGTGGGCCATACGATACAGTGCCAGAAGTGATGATCCTCGATGCCTTTTTCCGGGGAGCATCGGAGCAATTTGTACCGATTTTCTTTGATGAGGCAGGACATCGAGTTGCCACTCAATATCTGATGGCAACATTGCATGGTGATTTACCTGCCGAGCAACTTTTACGTTATCGGCAAGCACATTCCAATTTACCGGGACACCCGGAACTAAAACTAACTCCTGGTGTGAAATTTAGTTCTGGCCGCCTGGGTCATATTTGGCCTTACATCAATGGTGTAGCAATAGCGAATCCAGGCAAGGCTGTTTTCTGTCTCGGTTCTGATGGATCGCAGCAAGAAGGCAATGATGCCGAAGCTGCTCGCTTGGCTGTTGCTCAACATCTCAACGTCAAGCTGCTCATTGATGACAATGATGTCACGATCGCCGGACATCCTTCTAAATATTTACCTGGTTTTAGTGTCGCCAAAACCTTAGAAGGTCACGGTTTGAAGGTTCTTCAGGGAGACGGGGAAGACTTAGACGATTTATACCGTCGCCTGAGCGAAGCTGTGAATACTCCCGGAGCGATCGCTCTAATCAATAAACGCCCGATGTGTCCTGGTATTGAAGGTTTAGAAGGTTCCATTCATGGTCATGATGTAATTCCTGTAGATTTAGCAGTTAAGTATCTAGAATCTCGCGGACAAACTGCGGCTGTCGAATACCTTAAAAGTATTGAGAAACCCAAACAAACATATACGTTTCTGGGTTCTGGTGACAAATGGGGCGCTAACCGTAGTGTGTTTGGTGAAGCCGTGGTGGGTGTCCTCAGTCGCATGAGTGAGGCGGAGCGTAAAGAAAAAGTCAAGGTTATTGATAGCGACCTAGAAGGCTCCTGCGGTTTGAAGATAATTCATGAAACATACCCAGAAATATTTATTTCCTCCGGCATTATGGAACGGAGCAACTTCTCTGCTATGGCCGGATTCGGCATGGACAAGGGCAAGCAAGGTATTTTTGCGACTTTCAGCGCCTTCTTAGAAATGTGCATCTCAGAAATCACAATGGCACGGCTGAACTATTCCAATGTTCTGTGTCATTTTTCCCATGCGGGTATAGATGACATGGCAGATAACAGCTGCCACTTTGGTTTGAACAATATGTTTGCCGACAATGGCTTGGATGATGGCTACCCGACACAGTTGTACTTCCCGGCAGATAATAATCAAATGACAGCTTGTGTAGAAGCTGTGTTTTTTGAGCCTGGACTGCGGTTTATTTTCTCCACCCGTTCCAAAGTGCCCAACATTAAGGACAGCAACGGCAATGACTTCTTTGGAAGTGGCTACAAATTTGTTCCTGGTAAAGATGAGGTTATACGAGAAGGGACACAAGGCTACATTATCAGTTTTGGCGATGCTCTCTACCGTGCCGTTGATGCTGTAGAGCGTCTTAAGCAAGAAGGGTTAGACGTTGGTTTAATTAACAAACCAACTTTAAACACTATTGATGAAGAAATAATTACCAAAGTTGGTAATGCTCCTTTTGTGCTTGTAGTAGAACCCTTCAACCGTCGCACTGGCTTAGGCAGCCGTTTCGGCTCTTGGCTACTAGAGCGGGGGTTGACTCCCAAATATGCCCATCTTGGAACTTATAAAGAAGGTTGCGGCGGTTTGTGGGAACAATACCCATATCAAGGTATCGATCCAGTCGGCATCATCAACAAGGTAAAGGAGTTAGTTGGAAAAAAATAATTCATTTATTAGGGCATAGCGCATAGCAAATGGGGCATTGGTTCGATTTCCCATGCCCCATCCCCTTCAGGAGTGCTGAGTACGAGCGATCTGATTTTGAAGATGCGATCGCTGGGGAGCAGGGCAGCAGTAAGTCTTTCTTTCCCCTCCGCCCCTCTGCCCCTCTGCACCTCTGCCTCTTGTCCATGCCCAATTCCCTATTTTTATTTAGTTTTGGGTAAAGGTTGACCAAACTCAATGATCTGGGGATCGGGAGCATTGGGGATTGTTGGAACAGGAAATTCCGACATTCCCAAAGGAGGAATGTTATTTAAATTATCGGGTTGATTTGGGAAAGAAGGAGGGGGAAGAATCGAAGCAGGTTGTTGAGAGGTAGAGGATGTATTTGGATTTAAAGGAGGTACGGTGACAAAAGGCTGCCCTGAGTTAGTAGTAATTGTTGAGGGCAGTTCATTGGATGGAGGCGGAACTGTGAGTAAGGGCGATTGTGGATTAGTAGTTACGGATGGGTTACTAGGCGGTTTTTGGAGTGTTTGAGGTTGTTTCTTGGCTGAAGGTGCGGACTTTCCTGGTTTTACGGCAGTAGTTTTACCAGAAATAACCGGACGTAGCACCCAGCGAGTGGAGTTTTTTCGAGAAACGGGTTGCAGTTGTACCTTTTTGGGATTAAAAACAGTCCCTGCTGCTAAATCTAAAACAATACGTGTATCGTTTGCGTTCAGTTGAGAAATGCGAATGCTTTTGATTGCTCCAGAATAATTTTGTTGTGTGGTAACTTTGCCCAACTTAGTATTCGGTAAATCTACAACTAGACGAGAGGGTTGTGCCAAGTAGAAATAACGAGGGGTTGTGCCTGCTGAGAGGGTGATTTCGAGTTGCTGTGTCTTGGGAGAAAAACGCCAATTATTTAGCTTTGCCGCTGGTGTAGCAGCAGTAGTGCAAGTTTCGAGGGCGATCGCTGCATAAAAGCTTAATATACTGATGCTAAATAACTGCTTGCCCCATTGATAAAATTGCTTAGTCTTTAGTCCCTGATCCATTCTGTTTATTTGCTCCATAAAACCCATACAATGCGCTCACATTGCTGTTTACTTCGCGCTTCCAATTCCGTAGACGCGATGAATCGCGTCTCTACCCACTCCCCAATTCAATTAGCTTTTTGAGGCACAGCAGTAAATTTCAGAGTTTGTGGAATACCATTTACGGTTAATTGACCTGTCATGTTACCTTTATCCACAAGTTGCATTTGAATTGTGACTGAGGTTAGAGGATCGTTTTGGGGGCGAGGAATATTACAAAGGATTGATCTACCAACTTTCCCAGATAAATTTAATTGTTGATTTCTGAAGATGCCTGCCAGAGAGTGCTTTTCGTCAGTGTCGGCTTTAGCGTTTGCCGGTAATACAGAGGCATTTAAGTAAATACCTGACTGCTCAATGTTTAACGTCAGGGTATCCGATTTTTCACAGTTAGGCAAATTTTCAGCTAGGGTTAGACGATAGCGACCGTTAACTGGAGGAGGAGCCTTGAGATTGTTTTCTCCGTAAACACTGACAGTTTTAAACAACACTAGCACTGAACTTATTGCTACTCCGTAAAAAGCTAAAGATTTGAAGTTGAAATGATTCATGTTTTCAACTCCTCAATGTTGGTTCTTGACTACTAACATCAGGAAGCATGGAAGCCAGATGAGCGGTGACTTGACTGTAACGGCGGGTGATCAGCAGGGAAGAGGAACATTGAATGGCTAGTTGATCTGTATATCTTCCCAAAGTTTGACGCTCAATACCCCAAGTGCGGCTAGTACCTGCAATTGTCAGGTCTACATTTTTTGAGGCTTCGACTACAGCTTGGATTGGATTTGGAGCTTGGACAATTTTGATTTCGATGCGATCGCGTACACTACTCGGTAATTGCTGCATCATCGTATTTAACTCGTAACTCAATTCATGCTTGAGCTGATTTTCGGGTACAACCTGCAAAACCTGTAACAGACAAGTCTCACGGTTAATTAGCAGTCTCAGAGCTAGTGTTAATGCCAAATCATCATGAATGTTTGCCGAATAAGGCACTAACAAGCTTTCTAAGCGATCGCTTCCCCTGTCCACAAACACTGCAACATCGACTGGCGCAGTAGTGAGCATTTGACCAACTCTTCCACCTAAGCGGTTGCTACTAAAAGCTGGGCGATGCCATCCCACAAGAATTAAATCAACTTGTTTGAGTGCGGCAATCTGTGCGGTTTCCCGTGCAACATTACTAGATATGCGAATGATGGGATGCACATGAGAGCGTGTTTCTACTGGTTCGAGAGTATTAATCAATTCTTCTAATTGCTGCCGACGCAGGGCAATTAATCGGTCTGCTTCAACTGGTGTACTTTCAAAGGCATAATCTTCTTCAAATTCAATCAGGCTCAGAGGGTTAACAACAGCGGGATATCGGGAGTTGAGGGCAATGTTTGCTGCCAACTGTAACAAGCCTTTTTGGGTACTCGGATTCGCCACTGGCACCAAAATTCGGTAGGGACGAATATAAGTTTCGGCATCAGTAGCGCTGGTAGCTGTTTCTGCTTCTAACTCCGGTTCCACCACATCTAACCTGATCAGCTTTTTCGGATATGTCCATTCCAGTAGTGGCGAGGTCATGAAGGTAGTTACCAATGCCATAATTACCAGCATGGTAAATATTAACGGAGAAATTACCCCTAACTCTAAACCAATGTTTAGCACTATCAGTTCGGTTAAACCGCGAGTATTCATTAACCAACCGAGTGCCGAAGCTTCCCGTTTACTAATGCCACTGACACGAGCTGCTACATAAGTACCAACATATTTGCCTGCGATCGCCACTGCTAAAACCAACGCACACAAAAGCCACAATTCGGGACGGTTGAGCAAGCCAATCTGCGTTTTTAAACCACTGTAGGCAAAAAATATTGGCAGCAAGAAAATTAGGACAAAATCTTCCGTTTTCACTGCCAATTCCCGTACTAAATCTTCATTTTTGGGCATGGCTGCTCCCAGCAAAAATGCTCCAAAAATTAAGTGAATCCCAATTAGTTCGGTGATTAGTGCCGACGCAACCACGCCCATATAAATCCCAGCTAGCAGTAATTGGCTGAGTCGTCCCGCACGGAGGTAGTGTTTGGCAAGGCGTTGAAGAAACCAACGACCGGCTGTCAACATCAAGCCGATGTAAACTATACTGGCGATAATTGTAGGTACAGCACCAGCAAAATCACCAGTTCGAGCAACTGCGATCGCTACTGCCAAGAGACACCAAGCTGTGACATCATCCACTGCTGCACAAGTTAACGCCAAAGTTCCTAAACGCGTTCCTTGTAAATTGTTTTCAGTAATGATTCGCGCCAACACTGGAAAGGCAGTAATCGACATCGCCGCCCCCAAAAACAAAGCAAAGGCGGTGAATGATACACTTGCATTAGAAGCTAGGGGATAAAGTATTACCGCTAGCAATGTTCCTAGAGAAAACGGCACCAAAATGCTGACATGAGAAGTTAAAACTGCTACTTCTAATTGGCCGCCGAGGTATTTGGGATTTAGTTCTAGCCCAATCAGAAACATGAAAAATATTAGTCCCACCTGAGACAAAACATTCAGAAAAGGAAAAGTTTCTGGTGGAAACAAGGTAACTGCTAGATGGGGAGCAACTAAACCAAATAAAGATGGGCCGAGCATAATTCCGGCGACAATTTCACCAATTACTAGCGGTTGCTTAATAGAACGGAATCCTAGCCCTACGAGCCGTGAAAGTCCAATAACAATCAGCACCTCAACCAGAACGAGAACAACTATGTGCATGATTTCCTCAAAATTAACTATCTGGTTTCCCTAAGATAATTCTTTAAAAGACAGGGAAATGTCAAGCTTGTTAGATACAAGCAAGAGTAATTCGTGCTTAGTTATTATATTAATTATTGTTACGATGCAGTTGCAGCCGTGAAACATCAATTCTGATGATTTTAAGAGCTACATCTCGAATAACTTCCGAATTGACGATAGCAAGAAAACTAGTTAATCGGTAGTCAGTTTGTAGCGTGCTTAAACGCCACTACAAACAAATTAGCGGTTATATGGCAATCCTATTTGATTTGCTTTCCACTTAGTGGCTTCGATCCCCGACTTATTGAAGAAGCCAGGGATATTTTTATTCATATAATTATTTAGGATTACTAGAGCCAGAGTTAAAGCAGAAAATTTTACCCAATTGCTAGGTAATTAATTTTATATTTAAATCTGCTTAACTAAAAGATTTATCATAACTTGTACCATGCAATAAAAAGGCAATCAGTGGTGATGCCATAAGGGTAGTAATGACTGCCATAATAACCATTATAGTGAATAAAGTTGGGGTAATTATACCTTGTTCTAGACCAATATTGAGGATGATTAACTCCATCAAACCACGAGCATTCATTAAAGCGCCGATAGTTGCAGATTCGCGCCAATTTTCCCCGGCTAATTTTGCAGCTAACATACAAGCGACACCTTTACCGAGAATTGCGATCGCAATAATTAACAGCGTCACTACCCACAAAGTAGGTGTGTTTACCAATCCAATTTGAGTGTTTAATCCAGAGAAGACAAAAAAGATCGGTAACAAAAAAGAAGTAGTTAAAAATTCTGTATATTGGCGAATTTGTTGGGCGAATTCTCCGCGTGGTGTCACTGCTCCCAGCACAAAAGCACCGAATATTGCATAGATGCCTGTGACATCTGTAAACCATGCACAAAACATCAAAATTATCAACATTAAAGTCAGGGTTTGTCTGTTCACACCTTCGCGTTTTGTCATGCGTGTGAACGCTTTCAGTAGAGGTTGTCCGAGAAAAATCGCAAATAGCACATAGCAAATGCCACCACCAATTGCTAATATGGCTATGCTTAGAGAATTTTTCACGCTAGCAAGCACAATCGCTAGCAAACACCAAGCAACTGCATCATCTACTGATGCTGCACCTAAAGCCAAAGTACCGAAGCGAGTTTGTGCAAGACCGCGTTCGTAAAGAATACGAGCTAACATCGGAAAAGCCGTAATTGTCATCGACGCACCCAGATACAAAGCGGCTGACCAAGGCATAACTTTTGGTTGAAAAAAATCGCCATTGTGATAAAACCAAAAAGATGCGATCGCTCCTAAAATAAAGGGAGTGATAATCCCAGCCGCAGATAGCAAACTTGCACTTTTGATATGATGTTTTAAGAGTTTGGTATTAAACTCTAAACCAATCAAAAACATATAAATTACTAACCCAATCTGGCTGATAGCATATAAAATCGACATCGATGGATTGGGTATCTTGAGTCCGACAGCAGTGATGATGGGAAGCTTAGGAAACAACCATTGCTGAAAATCTGGTGCAATCAATCCTAAAAGTGATGGACCTAGCATTACACCTGCGATCATTTCGCAAACAACATCGGTTTGACCAAGATAGCGGCGTCCTAAAATCGTGACAATGCGACAAGTAGTTAAAATAACTGTGAGTTGTAGAAATAGCCGAATAACCAAATCAAAATTTGACATTGCACTTCCTTAATTTGCGTCTCTGCATTGAAGAATCTCCCTAGACTCTAAAGTTTGTCCTGTTTTACTCATATACACCGTATTTCAGGTAAATGAAGTACACATGTAGGGGCACAACATGTTGTGCCCCTACGATTATCTGTACCTAACCAAGTTGCAATCTGCTGTATAACTACTACATCAGCACAAATGCCAATTTTGTAAACATAAGATAGCTGTTTTTAATTTGATGAGATACAACAGGCAATGGGTTGCTTTAGTTTCCAAAGTCATCTTGTTCTTAGGAACGTACACAACTGTACGTCAATACAACATATTGCATCCCAACTAAAACCGCCATATATGATTTTTTATGATTTGTTAATTTGCGATTTATAACCCTTTTCATCTATTTGAAGTACAAATCGGCTGTAGTCACGCACAGATATGCATCCATAGGTGTCAACTTCATCAAAAAGTTAGGTTTAGCAAGAGTTCTAGGGTTGCCCTCATCCTCTAACCCCTTCTCCCATGTTGGGAGAAGGGGAACTGGAGAATTTGCTCCCCTCTCCCAACATGGGAGAGGAGCTGGGGGTGAGGGCAAAACTCATGCAGTCAGGATATTTCAGCTTAAGTTGACACGTATGATATGTCTCCCTAACCTACGGTTTAATTACCTAAAAATTACTGTAATTTTTAATTAAACTAGTTTCGATAATTTGAGATTTTACAACCACTCCCCGCCCCGAAAACGCCAACGAAGGAAGATAATTCTCATCAGGCTTTGGGAACTAATAAAAACTGCTAGCCACACGATGCTATAGTGCAATAAAAAAGCTCCTAGTGAAAGTTCTTCCTTCGGTAAAGGTATTGGTAAAAAGCCAAATAGTTTGACTCCACAAAATATCAATATTAATTCCCATATACCAGCCAAGAGCTGATAAGCTGCGGGCCAATCTCTATCCCAACGAGATTTTTGCAGATAGTCATAAAGCACATCCCAACCTAAACCAAAGATGGCGACATAACCAAGTATCCAAAAATAAACTGAGTTAGCACCAGGGCCAATCCAACCTATTGCAAATGGCAAAGATACAAGTACGCCGACAGTTGCCAGTAATAATAATCGAGTTTGCCAGCGACCTAATAAAGTTGGTGTCATAGGAGTGCTGAGTTAGGAGTTAGGAGTTAGGAGTAATGAATAATATAGAGAAATTAGAGTTTTTATAGATAGATTTTGACTCGCTTCATTAAAAATTCAGGAAGATTGTGGTGCTTTTTGTGAGGATGGCAAATACGATAATATTAGCTAGCCCCAAAGCACCAACACATCTATATTATTAGGAGGGTTTCAGGTGATAATCAAATTTAGAATGGTAAGCTGCATTGGCAAAGTCCATTGTTCGCGTAGCGTCTTGTAGAGAAGGTATGGCATCCCAATTGATTACATCTTCTAACAAAGCTTGATAACCTAGTGTATTGGGATGAAGTCCATCTTCACTCAAGCGTTTGAGTCGCCAAGTTTCACCGCGTTCCATCCATTGCTCAAAAATATCCAAATAGGGAATCTGCCGTTTGCTGCAAGCAATTCGAGTTGCTTCTTTGTAGCGGTACTGGTCGGCATGATTATAGTAAAAACAATCTAAAAATGGCATCTTGGCTTCATCCACTGGCACCATGCCCACAAATAACACAGGACATAGTGGCTGTGCTAAATCTAGCAGAGACGCAATTTCTTTTTCAAATAATGTAAAATCTGTGTAACTTCGACCATCGGGACGCGCCAACCGTGCTGAGTCATTCACGCCTACGGATAAAATAATCAAATCAGGAACACGATTTCGCAGTTCACCCCGGTGGCGAAATTCAACTTCTAGCCTTTGGGCTACTTGTTGGGTGCGATCGCCTCTTACCCCTAAATTATAAAGAATATGACCGGCACTATCTGGCAACATCCACCATCGCCGTAGTTGCTCAATCCAGCCTCCTTTTTCCGGGTCGCCGAATCCATAAATTAAGCTGTCCCCCAGTGCGACAATCTTCATAGGCTGAAAGTGATTTGGTGGTACAGACAGCTGCATTGAGGAAGAAGCGAGAAATGTGTGCATTTAACGACTATATTTTATATCTTTACAAGATTCTATACATTTCTATACCATAGATGGCTATCTTTAGTGTTCAAGCATCTATGGAGTTTTTACTTGTTGATATGGTTGCAAGGTTAATATTCCCGCAGTTGAGCCTCTGTACGATGGGCTACTGCACTTTCACAATCAGCATGAGAATCGGCGCTGAAGACGCTGAGGAAGAGGGAAATCCCGCAAAATTTTCGCCCTTTTGTCATAAATACAAAAGGGCGAAAACTTTATTTTTGGGATCTAGGGAATTCTGCTGGACGATTTTACGGGCGTAACATAAGTCCTCATCTACAGACGGATAGGCAGTGTAGGTACATCAATCGCTAAAAGTAAACACTCACTTACCAATTGGTTTGTCAAAAAAGTTGACGCAAGTAGTTGTTTTGTAATACAGTATGTTACAATAGTAATGAGTTAAATTAAAAAGACTTCCTCAGCAGTAGAGTGGAAATAAAGTTACCATTTGCACGCAATTAGTTGATATTACGAGAAAAAATTTTCAAAACTTCCTACTTAACACAAAATAACTTAATTAACGCTGCATAACCGATAAATATGGATTTTGACTATTTTAGAAGCAATGAAGGCACTCCTACAAATAATACTCGGCAAAGCTTACTTGCTTGCGGTTGGCGACCGTTTAATCGAGAGTTAGACTGGGGATTTTTGTGGCAACTATTGTACAGTGACTCCCGCGAATTAAGTCAAAAAAGTTTGAATTTGGCAAGTAATGTTGCTGATGTTTTAGGACGAAATAATTATGCTTGGTGGGCTAATTTATTAAGTGTTGTATCTGATAATACCCGCTACGAAGTTGAAAAGTTTTGGAATTACATCACGCCAGATCCTCAATCACCAGATCATCGCTACAAAGATGTTTTGAGTACGGAAACGCCTATTGTCCAATTTGTCAGTCGTAGTAGTATTCCCATTGATTATGTTCTTAATCGACTGCAAGAAATTACTGTACTGCGAGTTTTAGGTGTGTTGGGTAATCCTGATATTATTACCCAGTATTACTCAGAAAGAGACTTTTATTTTCCTATAGATAAATTTGTTAGCTGGGAACGCTTAGACGTTATTAATACTGTTTACGCTTACTGGTCTAAGTATGACATTTGGTTGCAAATTGATCCCTACGATCGCGGGCGACGACAATATAGTTTAATGGCGAAAAATCTCGCGCCACTAATTAACAAAGCAACTTACGACTTAGCCGTGATGCTGAGTGGATATCAAAGTCGTGTAGGCAAAGTTCATAGTCAATTTAACATTCGGACATTTCCCGCAGATATCCAAAACTTTACTGATTCTGTACAGCAAGCGATTTTAAATCAAAACCAGCTAGCGGTTGTTGTACATGGACAACCAGGTACTGGTAAAACAGTCTGGACACAGGCAGTAGCAAAAGAAATTCTTGTACCTTTAGGGTATGTAATTTTTATTTTAGATCATGATGCGATCGCTAATTTTGTCCCCCCGACTTACATAGAGCGTATTTGTATCGTTATTAACGAAGCTGATAATCTAGCGCAAAATCGTGCTTCGGAGGTAGCCCAATACAATAACAAAACCGAACACATTTTGAGTTTGCTAGATGGCACTTTGTATCAGAGTGTAATTGATGACTCTGGTATTCAAATGCAGCAACGGTTAGTTATTTTGATGACTTGTAATACTACTGAAAGATTAGATCCAGCCATGCTACGTAAAGGTAGGGTGGATTTAATATATGAGTTTACACAACTATTTGTATAAGGAGGCAGGGGGCAGAAGGCAGGAGGAAACTACGCTTAAAAGCGTGGGATTGGAGCAAGGACATCTTGTGTTTCGTGGCACTTTCCGCTCCACACAAATCTTTTTATATTAATGTAGCGCTATACCCATAAATTCAGTTTTTATTAATACTTTTTTCTCCTGCCTCCTGCCAAATCCACTTTTACCAAAGTGTAACCTGTTTTTGCGATACAAGCTGATGCTCTTTGCGCCAAGCCTGGGGAGGTAAACCGTGATGTTGGCGAAACTGGCGGGAGAAATGAGACACATCCTGATAGCCCAATGCTTTCGCTATCTTCTCGACTGTCTCATTATTATTTTGGAGTAAAAAACAAGCTTCCGCCATCCGGCGTTTGACAATCCAGCAGTTTACAGTCTCTCCACTTGTCTCCTTTACTCGGTTAGTTAAGTAAGCAGGTGAGTAACCAACAGCAACAGCCACATCACATAAAGTAATTCCTTGATGATAATGAGCTTCGATAAAGTCGAAAACTTCTTTTAATTGCGGAATGTAGGGAAAGATTGACTTAGAAGAAATGTTGACTTCTCTATCAGAGGCGACGGCAACACCAGAAGCGATCGCTGTAGTATTATCTGTAAATACTGATTTTGCAGCTTTCTCGAATTGAATATTGCACCAGTATTGGAGAGTAGCTTGCTTTTCCAAGCGACTAGCGATCGCTCTGAGCAATTCGTCTAGTGTCGAGGGTTTGGTAAGATAATCATCTGCTCCCAATTCCATAGCTTTGCGAACATCTGCTTTAGTACTACTGCCAGTCAGAAAAATGAAAGGAATAATTGCTGTTAGAGGATCTTGGCGTAGGGTACTTAAAACGCTATAACCATCCATATCAGGCATCGTGATATCGCAAATTACTAAGTCGGGTATATCCTTTTGTGCCTGTTGGATACCAACACGACCGTTTTGAGCGCCTATCATATCAAAACCTTTAGCCTCAAGACCCTTTAAATAAAGATTGCGGGTAACGCTATCATCTTCAATAACGAGAATTTTCTTTGACGATTCGTACATCATTTTCTATTACCATAAATTTTTGGAGAAGCTAATTACTAGACTCTTTGGTGAGTATCTAAGTAGGAATGAAATTAATTAACTCGTTCCGAGAGTTATGATTGTTAAGTTTTTAATGAACAACTATCTTCATTTCAACACTCATAACTCGGAACAGGTAAATTCTGATTTGATTAATGGCAGCATTACAGTAAACGTAGTGCCGACATTAACTTCACTTTCTACAGAAACTTGACCATGATGTAAATCCACAAGAGTTTTAAGAATCGATAGTCCTAGTCCAGTACCAGGTATATGATCGATATTACTACCACGGTAAAATGGCTCAAATATTCGTTGTTGATCTACTACTGAAATACCGATCCCTCTATCTTTTAGCTGGAAAATTATTTTTTCGTTTTGGCAAGATAGTTCTAAATTAATTGCCAGATTCGAGCGAGAATACTTAATCGCGTTATCAAGCAAGTTCTTCAAAATTGGCTCTAACAGTTTTTTATCTATATAGGCTGTTAGAGAGTTATCTTGACTTACAAAATTGATTGGATTTTGGCTACTACTCATCTGCATTTGTGCAACTAAATTCTGACAAAACTGAACTAACTCAAGCGGCTTTGGTTCAAAGTTTAATTTTGCTGCTTCTGCCTTAGAAAAGAACAAAATATCATCCAACATCAGGCTCAGTTGCTCAGTGGCTTTTTGAATGTGATCGAGTAATGGTTGAATTTTCTTCTGTGTACGTTTGTCTACTTCTTCTTTAAGTAAACTATTAGAAAATGAAACAATATTCAGCGGAGTTCGGAATTGATGGCAAACCATAGCAAGAAAACGCGCTCTAAGGTCGCTAAGTTGTTTGGCTTGTTCTAAAGCTTGGTTAAGACCTAATTCTGCATATTTGTAATCGGTAATATCGATACCTGCAATCAGTTCCACTTGGTTTCCCCCAAAATCCAGTACTCCATCAAGCTTGGCAACCGCACAGGCTAGCCAGCGCTCCGTGCCATTTTTTGTTAAAATATTCATCTCTTGGTATTCAAAGTCAGCGGCTTCATCCTGATTGCGTACCTGCCTGCGTTTTTTGCTCTTAATCAGTCGACGAAGATCGAAACCTGTTAGCAGTTCCTCTTTTGTATAGCCAGTGAGTTGCTCTACTGCTGGATTTATGTAGCAAAGCCGCGTACCTTGAATCAGAAAAGTGCCGGCATCTGTCGTTTCTGCTAAAGTCCGAAATCTAGTTGCGTTCAGTCGTAATGCTTCTTCAGTCTGTTTCGATTCAGTAATGTCCCAAATACTCCACACTCTCCCAATAATTTTGCCCTCAAGCAATTGAGGTTTAGAATAGTGCGCGAAAACTCTCCCATCTTTCAACTCTAAAATATCATAACTCTCAAAATCAGATTGGCTAGACACTTCCCAAATCAGCCGACTAAAAGTTTGTGGATCTTTAAGTTGGCTCTCAAAAAAGGCTTTGCATCGAGGACATTTCTTAGATAGTATTAGGGACTCTGGGATCTGCCACATATCCACAAATTTCTGATTCAAGCTCAGAATATCTCCCTCAAAGTTAACTGCAACAATACCAATGGCAGTAGACTCAAGAGTAGAACGAAGTAAAGAAAGAGATGTTTCTAGTTCTACTTCTTTTGCCTTTACTTGAGAAAATTCTTGTTGCAAATTATCTTTGGCATCTCTTAATTCATGAGTCCACTTTTGGACGCTTAATTCTACTATTTCATCAGTTTTCTCACGAGCAAAGGCACAGCCAAATTCCATATCTTGATGTTTTACATAATTCATAGATATTTCTACCAGAAATATCCGACCTCTTTTTGTCCGATAGCGAGATTTAAAGGTAAAGGAACCCTGGGAGTTAATATCTGACCAATTGTGCAGAGAAAAATCTACATCTATATCATGCAGACTCATAGAAAGTAATTCCTCACGGGAATACTCAGTCATCAGGCAAGTGGCATCGTTGACGTAAAGAAACTGCGCGTTTGCTCCTAAACAGAAGGCAGCATCTACAGCATGATTTATTAGGAAGTGAGCAAACTTCATCTCTATTTCTGGTTGTAGTGCCCATTGATTATTTGATCTAGCTAGTGTATATTCGCCAGAATTCATATTCATACTTTCTCCTGGTAATCAATCAGCACCATGCCCATTAATGAGTTAATAGTCATAACTTACTAAAATCTGTGGTGTACTGTTCGGCTGTTAAAAAATAAAATTAGTTAGTAAATTAAAAAATATTACTACTTATCTTAACAAAACTTATCATATCACTAAAATGTGAATTATTGAACCAAATTTTTATAAAAAAAAACTAAATGTTTAAAAAAATTGACTATTGATTTAAACATTTTATAGCCACACAAAATTTAGACAAATCAAATCCAGATTAGTCAATAAACCTTATTAGACAAGAGTTAAAAACTCTTAATCTATAAGTAGAAAAGATATTTTGAATTTAAATTAGCCCTGCATCAAAACTAACTAAATGGTTCACCAACCTAAAATTACTGGGTTTCTACTGGGAAAAGTTAAAGGATAAAAATCTTTCTTTATCCTTTAACTTTTCCCTCGTCAAGGAATTTAGCGAACTATTATAGTACATTGTGGCAGAAGTTTGCCTACCTTTAACCAGTTGCTTGAGTAGAGACAATTCATGAATTGCCCTTATTTGTCTGGTTAATTGAGATGGTAGTTGGATTTACTGCGGTACTAGTGTAGAGTCGTTTGATTTTCAACATAAACGCGATGTGCAGTGCTGGGTCTCGCTTAAATGAACAAATTTCACTCATCAACTTATTTGCTTAATTTCTCTTAACATTCTTTCTCATGTATCTAACTATAGCAGAATATGCTGAGTTATCTGTCGTAAGAAGTACAATTATATTGAAAAACTACGTATATTTTTACGTATAATATTGTGTTTGTTTTGTCATAAAAAACATTCTATTCTCATACTAAGTATTTACTGCTGGATTTTATGTCATAAAAAATATATTTTATAAAGTAATTACATAGCAAACGCTTTGTCATCTCTCAAAGGAAATATAAAAAGTTAAAAAATAATGTCTTTCTCGTTACAAATAATTGACCCAAAAAGTTTTTGGTGGCAATATAAAGACCGCTAAATCGTCTCATGCTTTAATTCTGATAAAAAGTTGTATAAGTCTTAAAGCAAAAGAATTGACAACCAAATCAAAAGATTTTCTATTGCAAATTTGATAATGTACCGCTTCTGCGATCGCAAAATATCAATCTTTCAGAACGACTAACTTGGAAATGTCGCAATCACCATCAAAACGAAAGAATTGACACCTACATCAAAAGATTTTTCATTGCAAATTAGGTTTTCATCATAATAATCACCACAAGCTAAGAACCTCGCCAGGCGGTTTATTAAGTAGATCGGTACTATTAAACTTAGCTATATGAAGCTTTGTAAAGATTCTGAGACACCCTTAACTTCGGGTTAATTGCAAGTTTATACACTTTTGCACCATTTAGTTTTTCGCCGCTAATCTACTTAAAATACTGTAGTCATCACCATAGAAGCGAAAAATTTGACACCCAAATCAAAAGATTTTTGATTGCACAACCGTCTTCGCCTCCTTTATTCTTGTCATAAGAAGCACAGCCTCAACTGTTGTATGCTTTCGGTAAAAATTTTTTGGTACTGCGCATCATAAGCATCAATCAGCAGTGACCAATCATTTCTACTATTGACTAAGTTAGGTCATAGCTGTAAGAAACAACAGAGTTGTTTGTATTAAATATTTCTAGCGCTGTGATTGTAAACTAAAAAGCCTTTGTGTAACTTTCTGTAATTACGTGAAACCAATGAGTCAAAATTATACTGGTTCCAACTCTCCTCCCATCACCACTGAGCCATACAAGGAACTTGCAGCAAACAGATATGTAGAATCTGTGTCTGACTCCCTTCAGCTTGATGAATCGGAGAATAATGGGAAAATTCAGCCTTTTTTAAACGATGAAATAGCTCCAACACTGTCAGTTGCCGATGCGATCGCTCAGATGTTGGAAAATTTGGGAGTAAGCTACGCTTTTGGTGTCGCAGGTGGTGCAATGGCCAGCCTTTGGGGTGCGCTATCCAATAGCAGTATAGAGGTATTGAACTTCCGCCATGAAGCCGGAGCAGCATTTGCAGCCACTGAAGCTTACTTTGCCAATAATCGCCCTACTGTAGTTTTTACCACAGCAGGGCCGGGAATAACCAACGCTATCACCGGATTATTTGCAGCTCGTGGGGAAGGTGCAAAGGTAATTTTACTATCAGCTTGCACCTCAGCACCGCAGCGTGGACGTTGGGCTATTCAAGAAACCAGCACTTATACATTGCCAAGTGGAGGGATTTTTACCACAGGAGCGCTATTCAACTATGCAATCACTATTGAATCTGCGGCTCAACTACCGCAGATTTTTCGTAAATTGGCTCTGGCTATGGCGCAACCAGGCGGATTTGTTGCCCATTTGAGTATTCCCACCGCTGTGCAGACAAGTTTAATTGAGGATATAGCCTTACCTCAACTAGATATTTCTCCATTTCCGATGACTGCTTCAAAAGAAGCGATCGCTAAATCTGTAGAGTTGTTATCATCTGGCCCCTTTGCTATCTGGGTTGGTTTCGGTGCGCGTGACGCAGCAGAGGAAATCCTTGAACTCGCTGAAAAAACTGGAGCAGCCGTCATGTGCTCACCCCGTGGTAAAGGTATCTTCCCTGAAGATCATCCCCAATTTGTGGGTGTCACAGGTTTAGGCGGTCATGCTTCCGTCTTAACTTATATGGAACAGCAACCTCCACTACGCACACTCGTATTAGGAACCCGCCTTGGCGAACCGACTTCTTTTTGGAGTTCGGCGCTAGTTCCAAAAGAAGGTTTTGTCCATGTCGATATTGACCCAGAAGTGCCAGGTGTAGCCTATCCCCACGTTGAAACTTTCGGAGTTCGGTCTGATATCAAAGCTTTTGTGGAAGAGTTATTGCAGCAATTACCAGATGCTCCTGATTCCACAGCTTTGCTGCTACCTCGTCCAGAACACAAAGCAATTGATCCTGCACCAGACGTAGATTATCCAGTGAGGCCAGAAGTATTGATGGCAGCAATTCAAAAAATAATTGTTGAAGATAGCGATGCCATAGTCATGGCGGAGTGTGGTAACTCCTTTACTTGGTCAACTCATCTACTCCAATTTTCTGAAGCCAATCGTTACCGAGTCAGCACCGGAGTCGGCGCAATGGGTCACGCCGTCACCGGAGTGTTGGGTGCAGCACTGGCGAGCAAAAGCAAGGCTGTAGGTATTGTCGGTGATGGAGCAATGCTGATGAATAACGAAATCAGCACAGCCGTGAAATACAAAATTCCCGCAATCTGGATTGTACTCAACGATGCGCGTTACAACATGTGCCATCAAGGGATGAAAATCTTGGGATTAAAGGGTGCAGATGCAACACTTCCACCGACAAACTTTGCGATGATTGCTCGTGGGATGGGAGCAGAAGCGATCGTCGTCGTCAGAGAGTCGGATATTGAAGCCGCATTAGAACAAGCGATCGCATCAACTGTTCCCTTTCTCATTGATGTAGTGATTGACGCCGATCGCCCAGCACCCTCTGGTGGACGTAATAAGAGTTTGGCAGCACAAGGAATTAAATCAAGTGCCGCAAAAAATGCAGTCAAGCAAGTTTCATTTCCAATGATTTGATTTTACAAGCTGGGAATCTAATGAGATTTTTCTAGGCATTACTCTATTCCGGCTCGAAGATTTTTTTAACGAACCGCAATCGGGCAGCGTCTCGTAGAGAAGCACGCAAAGGAAGAGAGTAAAACACGAGAGCATCCCAATCTTTCAAAAATTCACGGTACTGATGCAAAAACACTCTAAAACTTTCTTAACTTTGCGCTCTCTGCGCCCTTTGTGTTTCATTTGTCCATTCTCTTATTCCAGCCAAAAACCACATTTTAGCAAACTGGAATTTTAAATTTTTTCTTACTTCATCCAATCTTAATCTTTCAGAAGGTTTTTGTGTCTATATCTTTACAGTTTGTAATGTTCATTACTTTATCTAAACAATTCCAACCAATATCGAGAGGTCAAGATGCTGCTATTTGAAACTGTTAGAGAAATGGGTCACGAACAAGTTCTGTTTTGTCATGGTAAAAATCCCGAAATTAAGGCAATTATTGCCATCCATGACACCAGCTTGGGCCCAGCGATGGGAGCGACAAGACTTATGCCTTATATTAACGAAGAAGCGGCTTTAAAAGATGCACTTCGTCTGAGTCGGGGAATGACATATAAAGCTGCCTGTGCGAACATTCCGGCTGGTGGAGGGAAAGCAGTAATTATTGCTAATCCTGAAAATAAGACAGATGATCTATTGAGAGCTTATGGACGTTTTGTTGATAGTTTGAATGGGCGTTTTATTACCGGACAAGATGTCAATATTACTCCTGATGATGTGCGGACAATTAGCCAAGAAACGAAATATGTTGTTGGAGTATCCGAAAAATCTGGTGGGCCTGCTCCCATAACATCACTAGGAGTTTTTCTCGGAATTAAAGCTGCTGTACAATCTCGTTGGCAGAGCAAAAGACTTGATGGCATGAAAGTTGCGGTTCAAGGCTTAGGAAATGTCGGTAAAAATCTCTGTCGTCACTTACATGAGCATGATGTCCAGCTTTTTGTTAGCGATGTAGATCCAGTAAAAGCGGAAGAAGTAAAACGGCTTTTTGGCGCAACTGTTGTAGAACCAACCGAAATTTACTCACTTGATGTAGATATTTTCGCTCCTTGCGCTTTGGGAGGAATTCTTAATAGTCATACAATTCCTTTCTTACAAGCTTCGATTATTGCTGGTGCAGCTAACAATCAATTAGAAAATGAGCAACTACATAGTCAAATGCTTGCTAAAAAAGGGATTCTTTACAGCCCTGATTATGTAATTAATGCTGGAGGACTAATCAATGTTTACAACGAAATGATTGGTTATGACGAAGAAAAAGCTTTCAAGCAAGTGCATAACATTTATGACACGCTATTAGCAATTTTTGAGATTTCTCAAGAGCAAGGAGTTACTACTAACGATGCTGCTAGACGATTAGCAGAAGACCGGATCAACAATAGTAGACGAACTAAGACTACAGCGATCGCAGCTTAATTATTATTATCTTAAAGAGTGAACAATGGAAAAAAATACCTTTGCTACATCAGCATATATTGCTACTTCACCAGAGAGCGCTTTTGAATACCTTTGCAGCTTAAAGAACTTGGATGAATGGACGCTTTATAGCCGGATGAAAGAGCAAATCGACGAAGATACCTGGCTTGGAACTGCATCCGGTTATCACAAAAATCTTTACTATCATGTTAAAAAACTAGAAAATCCACTTTTCTACGGCATTGAGTGGCACTGTGGATTAGAGTATCAGAAATATTTTCAGGTTTACCCTGTTTTGCTGTTTCCTACCGACTATATCGAGCCGGGAACAGATGAAAAAGGTGTGTACTTTCACTGGTTGAGCTTTGTCGATCCCAAACGGCAGACTCAGATGATTATGCAGGGAATTCATACAGTACATACTTCTGAATGTCGTTCTCTCAAAGGTAACTTAGAACGCAAAGCTGGTCTGACCTCAGCAGCCAAAGGAAGCCACTTTATCGATACAGACACCATTTATGTTGATGCCCCAATTGAAATCGGCATTGAATACTTAAAAGACTTAAAAAATGTAGATGAGTGGGCACATTTGCTACGACCCAATGGTGATATCACTTCTGAATCAGGTGAATTCAAAGATGAATATGACCAAAAAGTGAAAGTTTCTGTGCGAGTTCATTCATTGAGTAAATATTACTTACTTGAACAAGAACATTTTTATCCAGATTACGAATATTATCAGCGTTCTGTAGCGTTATTGATCCCAACTGCATACTCTTTCGCTGACCCAGAAGCCTCTGGTTTTATCTTGCATCGAATTACATTTTGGAAAACAGATGGAACTGTCACCCACGGCAAACTTCAAATTGAAGACTATGGCGCTGAGAGCATGAACATCAAACGTTTACTCGAAGCCAAAGCTGGGAACCTCAAATCATTTGACCGAGGAATGAGCTATCTACCAAAAACTCCAGAATCACTAGTTACCAACTAAAACCTCAGCGTTCCTCTGCGCTTCCCTCAGCGTTCCTCTGCGTTTAAAATTCCTACCTCAATTCCCTGCAACACATGAAACTCAAGCCACTTACTATTACCTTTCTAACTTTTTGTGTTGCCGCTTTTTCTGGAATCAAAGCTGCCTCAGCTGCATCCTTTTCAGTAATCGCCGATGGTCTATATAATGCCGGAGGTCTGAGTTTTAGCCCTGATGGCGATCTCTATGTTACAGAGGCAGGAATCGGGGGAAGTGGGGCTTGTGTCCCACCAGCAAGCGGTCAAGGCGATTCTCTATGCTATGGCACAAGTGGTGCAGTTACCAAAATTGAGAAAGGTAAGACCGAGCGCATACTTACAGGACTACCTTCCTTAGCATTACCAGATGGTACTGGAGCCGGTGGCCCTCGTGACATCAAATTTGATGCTACAGGTAAACCTTATGTTCTGATTGGGTATGGGGCGAATCCAGCCTTTCGCGATCGCAATTTAGGTAACACTGACCTCGGTAAAATCATTGCTCCCAACTTTAATACCAATTCCTGGACGAGTGTTGCAGATTTAGCTAACTATGAACTCGCCAATAATCCCGATGGTGGTGATGTCGGTAGCAATCCTTTGGGTTTCGTAATCGATGGCAATAAGTTAGTTGCAGCTGATGCAGGTGCAAACGACTTACTCAGTGTGAATACTGCTGGTAGTAACTTGCAAGCTATTACTACCTTCCCCGAAGACATCTTGACGAATCCAGTCTTTCCACCTTCTGATTCCCCATCCAATGAACCTGCACAGGTGCCATCTCAAGGGGAAGTGGTGCGATCGCAGTTTCCAACTCAACCAGTACCCTCAAGTGTGGCAAAAGGGCCTGATGGTGCTTATTACATCAGCCAATTTACTGGTTTTCCTTTCCCAGAAGGTGGAGCAAAAATCTATCGAGTCGGTGCTGATGGCAAGCCAACAGTCTTCGCCAATGGTTTTACCCAACTCACAGACTTGCAATTTGATTCTGCGGGCAATTTATATGCTTTGCAGTACGCCAATCAGTCAGCCTGGAAGGGTGATTTTGATGGTTCTGTAATCAAAATAGCTCCCGATGGCACACGCACAACTCTTCTGAGTGGCAATGGATTAGAGTCGCCTAGCGCCTTAACTATTGGTTCTGATGGTGCAGTATACGTCACCAACCGAGGCGATCGCCCTGGTCAAGGACAAGTTCTCAAAATTGAGAATACCAAGTCTATTCCTGAACCTGATTCTGCTTTAGGCGTATTAGCGATCGCTGCCTTGGGCGTTGGTTGGTTGCACAAGAAGAGAGAGCTACCAAACCTCCCATAAATAGAGTCGTGGCGCTCAAATAAAGAGTTTCAAACCAATATCACTGCCTCTCAATAAAGGGATTATTTGCCCTGCGTTTTTTAAAGACTGCGATTCGTTGTCTTTAAAACCATAAAAGTTTCCACAAACAAATTATTTAACTCTCAATCTCCAAAGGTATGAAACTCAAGTCATTTGCTCTTAGGTCTGTTACATTTTGTTTTGCTGCTATTTGTGGAACAGCATCTGCACAAGCTGCAACATTAACAACTATTGTTGATGGAATTAGTAATGCACGGGGTTCTAGCTTTGGCCCTGACGGCAGTCTCTACGTAGCAGAGCCAGGTATCGGCGGAAACGGAAATTGTCAACCATCTCCGAGTACCTTGTTTCAGCCTATCTGTGCTGGTAATAGCGGTTCACTGGTCAAAGTTTCACCAAACGGTACCAAACAGCGTCTACTTAATAACTTTCAGTCTTTAGCAGAGCAACCCACTGGCAACCAAGGCGCTGGTATTCAAGACATACAATTCGACTCTAAAGGGAATGCTTATCTGCTAACTGGGTTTGCTGGTTATCCAGGAAACCGCGATCTAGCAACACTTAACCTTGGTTCGCAATCCCCACTCCCACCACAGCAACTTGCGACTTTCCCGCCATCAACACCCGATAAAGTTTTGAATACACCGCTTCTAGCACAACTGTCCAAAGTTGACTTGAACACGGGAGCTCTCACCAGTATTTTTGACTTTGCCAAGAATGAAATCACCAAAAATCCAGACAAAGGGGATGTAGTTACCAACCCCTATGACCTTACTGTTAATGGTGATAATGCTTATGTCGTTGACGGGGGCGGGAACACTGCTTACAAAATTAAACTTGACGGAAGTAAATCCCAGGCGATCGCAATTCCGAAAAACATCATTAGTAACTCCGACTTGCCACCAGGATTACAATTACCTCCTGGGCTATTAGAGCAGCTTCCAGGAGGAAAAACAGCAATTCAATCAGTACCCACAGGCGGCGCAATTGGCCCCGATGGAGCTTTATACGTTGGTGAATATACAGGTTTTCCTTATCCAGAAGGTAAATCACGGATTTTCCGCATTGGCGACGATCTCAAACCAGAAGTTTTTCTGGATGGGTTTACGCACATCACTGACCTAACCTTTGATGACAAAGGTGATTTGCTGGTTTTACAGTTCAGCGACAAGTCCCAGTTAGGCGGTGACATCACAAATCTACCTGGTTCTCTGATCCAAGTTGCTCCTAACGGCACTCGCACAACACTTGTTGCCGCAGGTCAAGGGCTAGATTCGGCTGATGGAATTGATATTGGCCCTGATGGCAAGATTTATATTACCAATCGCGGTGTTGGCCCAAGACTAGGAGAGGTTGTTCGGGTGGATGGTGTCGTTGTCGAAAAAGTCCCCGAACCTGGTTCAGTATTCGGTTTACTAGCACTTGCTGGTGTAGGCGCAACTACTGCGATCGCCAAGCGCAAACGCCCAGAAAAGTTGGATGAAGAGTTGCTAACCAAAGCAGAGACTGTCTAATTCCTGATCTGGCAATGCTTACAGAATAGGCTGCTGCCTCATAGAGAAAGTTGCATTTTCAATCAGAGGCAGCAGCCCGAATTTCAAGGTTCCCAAACTAGGACGGGGAACGAAATTAGTCTAGGAACGAGTATACCTCATACAACCAGGACTTAAAACTCATGGGATTAGTCAAAAATTTATCAATCGGCATTCTCGGTACCGGATTCATGGTGTTGGCAACAGCAGCCCAAGCCAAGGCTGTAACATTAACTTACGACAGAAGTATCGGCAGTCCTGGCTTCGGCCCTGGGCAACTGTTTGTTCCCCAAGGCATAGCGGTGGATAACCAAGGAAATACCCTTATATCTAACGGACGCGGTGTTAACCCGGATGGTACTCCTAACTACAACCTCGGTGACAAAATTGAAAAATTTAGTCCAAGCGGTCAGTATATTGGAGCAATTGGCTCCGGCGGCACAGGACCCGGACAGTTTGATGAGCCAACAACTGTAGACTTTAATCCCGTAACAGGGGATTTGTATGCAGGTGATGTTTACAACAATCGCATCAATCAATTCGATTCTCAGGGTAACTTTATTAGATCCTTTGCAAATGGAGAATTTACCCCTCTCATACCAGGTAGATTTTTCTTTGGGCCATCGGGTGTAACATTTGACAAAACTGGTAACGTTTACGTAGGTGATTTTAACGGCGAAAGAATCCTTAAATTCACATCAGACGGAAAGCAAATTGGTGTCATTGGTGGCACCACTGGCACTGCACTTGGAGAATTCCAAGGTCTAGCAGGTACAAGAATTTCCCCAGTTAGTGGAAATATCTTTGTAGCTGACCAGTATAACAACCGCGTTCAGGTACTCGATCCAAATGGTAAACCTCTGTACACATTTGGTTCAGCAGGTAGCGCACCTGGGCAGCTTCTTCAGCCAATTGGCATCGAAGTGGACGACCAAGAGAATGTTTATGTCGCTGATTCTATCAACAGCCGCGTTCAGGTATTTGATAAAAACGGTAACTTCTTGACTTCCTACGGTCAACCAGCCCTAGATGCATCAGGCAACCCAGTTCCACCTCCAGGATTAACTGACCCCCCATTTGGTAATCCCCTCGACCTCACACCAGGCAGATTTAACTGGACGGGTGGTACAAGCCTCAAAGATGGCAAGCTTTATGTGGGCGATTTCTTCCAAGGTCGCGTCCAAGTGTTAAACGTAGAAGGCACAAGGAAAGTACCTGAACCTAGTTCAGCATTGGGTTTAGCATTACTGGGACTTGGGGCTGCTACCGTTACATTGCGGAAACGTGGGCAACAAAAGCCAGTCTTCAGTTTAGAGAAGGAACTGCAAAATAATTACTAATTTGTAATAGGCTACGCTAACGTAATTCGTAATTAAAAAGTTTCGTCGGGTGCGTTATGCCCTTAGCTAACGCACCATCTCAATAAATTTGGTGCCGTACTCTCGGCGGTAACACACCGTACAAAAGTTTCTACGAAAATTTCAGGTTATTAAATCTGGAACAAGGGAGATAAAAGCTGGATAACACAATAAAGCCAACATTATCAACGTGCTTCCAGGAAATTAAGAGTTCATGCAAATTCTGATTTATTCATACAATTATCATCCAGAGCCAATTGGTATTGCACCTTTGATGACTGAACTAGCAGAAGGGCTGGTAAAGCGAGGGCATCAAGTGCGGGTAATCACAGGTATGCCTAACTATCCTCAGCGTCAGATTTACGACGGGTATCGAGGGAAGTTATACGTTACTGAACAAAAAAATGGTGTCACCATTGGGCGTAGTTACCTGCGGATTAAGTCTAAACCTAATCTTATAGACAGGCTACTGCTAGAGTTGAGCTTTGTTTTTACGAGTTTGCCACAAGCCCTCAAGGGCGAGCGACCTGATTTAATTCTCTTAACAGTGCCACCGTTACTAGTTTGCTTACCTGCAACCTTAATAAGTTGGCTATACAACTGCCCAGTTGTGCTGAATGTGCAAGATATCCTCCCGGAAGCTGCTGTGCGTATTGGGCTAATTAAAAATAAGTTGATGATTCTCGCTCTGGAAGCCCTAGAAAAATTTGCCTACCGAACTGCACATACCATTAGCGTGATTGCCGATGGCTTTGTAGATAATTTAATCAATAAAGGTGTACCTGTTAATAAAATTGCCTGCATTCCAAATTGGGTGAATCTAAATTTTATCCGCCCTCTACCGCAGGAGAATAACTCTTGGAGAGCTACCCATAAACTTGATGGTAAATTTGTAGTGCTTTATTCAGGTAATATTGCTCTCACCCAAGGTTTGGAGACAGTAATAGAAACAGCCGCTCGCTTGCGTCATCTTAATGATATTGTCTTTGTCGTAGCCGGAGAATCCCAAGCTCTCGAAAGGTTGCAAAAACATTGTCTTGCTTGTGAGGCAGATAACGTTTTGCTTTTACCATTGCAACCGCGAGAAAAACTACCCCAAATGTTGGCAGCCGCTGATATCGGGTTGATTGTGCAAAAGCGCAATGTGATTTCCTTCAATATGCCTTCTAAAATACCACTACTGTTAGCTAGTGGTCGCCCAATTGTCGGTTCAGTTCCAGCCACTGGTACTGCTGCCAAAGCCATCCGAGAAAGTGGCGGCGGTATTATCGTTGAGCCGGAGTCAGCAGATGCTTTGGCCGTTGCGGTATTGGATTTATATAATCAGCCAGAATTAGCAGCGCAATTAGGGCACAAAGGGAGAGAGTTTGCTGTAGAAAACTATTCCTTTGAGCAAGCGCTAGATCGGTATGAAGAGTTATTTGCTGATGTAATTGCCAAAAGAGCAACAACTTTGGATATCTTGCCTGAAATGAGTTCTAAAGAATCACTTGTTGATATTTGAAAATAGGAAAAATGCCTTTGAAATCCTCTTATTCAGATCAGCTTAAAAAAACTGACCAAAGTTTGATTGCCTTATTGAGCGATCGCATATCATTATTAGCAGCATCAGAACAACCTTCTCTAGATGAACAACTGGCTGATGTCGCTCCCCTACTCGCTGAAGCTGGTATTCCTGAGTCTGTTTGGGCAGGTGTGCTAAATAGTTGTTATACTACTCTGATTCCTAAATATGCCACAAATCATCTCACTCCCCGACAAATTACGATCATCGGTGGACGCGGCAGGATGGGAAAATTATTTAAAGAGCAGCTTTCACTAGTAGGTAATAATGTTAGCGTTCTCGAATCTGAAGATTGGGAATACGCAGATCAACTGTTAAGTCAGGCAGAATTAGTTTTAGTCAGCGTTCCTATTGAACATACAGTTGATGTTATCAAGCGTGCAGCGAAATACCTGGCCCCAACTACTGCTTTGTGTGACATTACGAGTATTAAAACACAGCCAACTCAAGCAATGCTCGAACACCATTCCGGCCCAGTCATGGGTTTACACCCAATGTTTGGGCCAAATGTAAAATCGTTTTTTGGACAAAAAGTGGTGGTGTGTCCAGGTCGAAACGATAATTCATTTGAATGGTTTTTAGACTTTATTAAAAGTCAGGGTGGAGAGTTAATTGTTTGTCCGCCTGAAGAACACGATCAAATGATGGTGATTATTCAAGCAACGCAACATTTCTGTAGATTTAGTCTTGGCGTTTTCTTAGCACAAGAAAAAATCGATATAGAGCAGACTTTAACAATGTCAACTCCTAACTACCGTCAAGAAATTGACATTGTTAAACGTTTGTTTTCTCAAAACCCTCACTTATGTGTGGATATTATGCTAGCTACAGAAGAAAGGTGTGATGCAATTAGCTTTTTAGCTGATACTTACAGCCGTTTGGCGAAACTAGTAGCAATGAAAGACAGAGACGCATTAATTCAAGAATTTGAAAAGGCTCAAAGTTTTTTTGAAGATAAAATCAACACTTTTATACAACCTTTAAATCCGATGGTTATCCAACGAGATTTTCAACCACAGATGCATACAAATATTAGCATTTAAATAAATAAAAATATGCTGATAGACATCTTTCACGATACCGTTTGTCCTTGGTGCAGAATTGGGAAAAAACATCTGTTTGATGCACTGGCACAACAGCAAGAACAAGAAGTACATATCCGCTGGCATCCTTTCCTTTTGGACAATACTGTTCCTGCGGAGGGATACGAATTTCGCAGCTTTATGCAAAATAGAAAAGGTATGAAAGCGGAAGAAATACAACAGATATTTGATAGTACGCAACGTGCAGGTGAGGCGGCTGGAGTTAAACTAGATTTTGACAAAATCAGTTTGGCTGTCAATACTAAGCTTTCTCATCAACTGATTGCACTTGCACCTGCAAACGTAAAAAACGATGTCGTCGAAGCTATTTATAAAGCTTACTTTGAAGACGGTTTGAATATTGGAAATATTGACGTTATTATTGCCATTGGTACAGCGTATCAGATGAATACTAGCGAATTAAAATTGCAATTAAACGATCGTGTGGTGAGTGATGCAGTTATTGCTGAATCAACATTTGCTCGGTTAAATGGCATCAACAGCATACCGTTCTTCGTGATCAATGACAAAGTTAAGGTAAATGGTTCTCACTCGGTAGAGGTGTTCCTGGAAACTTTGAATAGTGCTGCACTTTTAGATATACCTGCAAAAATATGATAGTTGACATCAAGCAAAAAAGTAGATTAATTCATCAACGTGTTTCGGTTACTTTTAACTACGAAGTTTACTTCACCCAAAATTTATTTGAGTTGAAAAATCCCACCTTAGCCCAAGTGATTGGTGCGGATGAGGAGACAAAGCCGAAGAAATTAGTTGCAGTGATAGACGCAGGAATATTAAAGTATCAACCTGAATTGGTGAAGCAATTAGTCGCGTATACCAAGTTTTATGCAGAGGTACTAGCGATCGCAGCTGAACCGATGATAATTTCGGGAGGAGAAGCTGCCAAAAACGATCACACTTTAGTAGAGCAAATCCAGCAACAGATTGAAGCCGCCGGATTATGTCGCCACTCTTACATATTAGCGATCGGGGGCGGGGCGGTGTTAGATTTGGTAGGATATGCAGCCGCAACTGCTCACCGGGGAATTCGTCTAATTCGGGTGCCAACAACGGTGTTAGCGCAAAATGATTCTGGGGTTGGCGTCAAAAACGGCATCAATGCCTTTGGTAAAAAGAACTTTCTCGGCACATTTGCGCCACCTTATGCAGTTATAAATGACTCTGCGTTCTTGACAACTCTAGACGATCGCGATTGGCGTTCTGGGATCGCAGAAGCAGTCAAAGTGGCGCTGATTAAGGATGCTAGCTTTTTTGATTTTATCCACTCTCACACCGCAGCTTTGAGGCGGCGAGATATGGATACCATGCAACAGGTTATCTATCGTTGCGCCCAGTTGCATTTAGAACATATTGCCAATGGCGGCGATCCTTTTGAAATGGGTTCGTCTCGTCCCCTAGATTTTGGACATTGGGCGGCTCATAAACTGGAGCATTTAACAAATTATCGGTTGCGTCATGGCGAAGCAGTTGCGATCGGTATCGCTTTGGATAGTACTTATTCCTATTTGCTAGGATTGCTGGATTGTTCGGAGTGGCAACGAATATTAAATACTTTATTGGCGTTGGGTTTCACGTTGTATGTGCCTGAACTGGCCCAGAATTTATCACAATTGGAAGATATTAATTGTTTGTTTCGGGGTTTGACTGAATTCCGCGAACATTTGGGGGGGGAGTTGACTTTGACGCTGTTAAAAGGGATTGGAAAAAGAGTTGAGGTTCATGAGGTGAATTTGGTGTTGTATAGGCAAGCAATATCGCTGTTGCGGGAGGTGAAAGGGGGATTTTTAAACGCAGAGGAGCGCTGAGGGAAGTGCGGAGGAACGCAGAGGTTTGATGAGATTATTTACTACTTTTGGGGGAGGCGGAGGTTTTTAAATGGGATTGTTGGTAAATGTACTAGAAAAGCAGTATAAAAAACGAATAAATTGACACTCAATCGAAAAATTATTCAATGTATTGTTTGCTTGATATCTAGTATTCTTAAATAAGAAATGAAAAGTTTTTCATTACATCTTTTAAAAAGAATATGTTGAGTTAGATTGATAGAAAATTATCTAAGTCTGTTCTAAATTCAAAAATAACTACTAATAATGATTAATGGTTGTTGCTTAATGATTGACTAACAAATATTCTAGAGATAATACTCATGGTTTTTGATTCACGTTCCTATAAAACCCTTGGTGGTGTCAGTGTTTCTCGCTCCATCACCGAAGTTAAGATGGATACTGCCCTCGAAGATATTCTGTTCCATTTAAATTCTCAGCGTGGAGGCTTGTTAAGGAGTAGTTACGAATATCCAGGCAGATACAAAAGATGGGCGATCGGATTTGTCAATCCACCGTTAGAGTTGACTACACAGGAAAATTCTTTCACTTTGATAGCGTTGAATGAACGCGGTAAAGTACTTTTGCCATTCCTTTTAGAGAAACTCTCCCAGTCAGAACAACTTGAGAACATCACCCAAGAAAATAACAATATTGTAGGCTTTATTAAAGCTACAAAAGAATTATTTCCTGAAGAGGAACGTAGTAAACAGCCTTCATCATTTACAGTTGTCCGCGAAATTTTATATACTTTCTCTAGTCAAGAAGATGAGCATTTAGGTTTGTATGGTGCGTTTGGTTATGACTTAGTTTTTCAGTTTGAACCAATTACCCAACATTTGGAGCGTCCTACAGATCAGCGCGATTTGGTGCTTTATCTGCCAGATGAATTGATTGTTGTTGACTACTATCAGCAACGTGCATTTCGTCTACAATATGATTTTCAAACAGCGCACGGCAACACAAAGAATCTTCCTAGAACAGGTGAGTCTGTAGATTATCGCGGCAAACATATTCTACTAAATAAAACTGCTGACCATAAAGTAGGTGAATATGCCAAAAAAGTTGAGCTTGCACTCGATTATTTCCGCAGAGGCGATTTATTTGAAGTTGTTCCTAGTCAAAACTTTTTTGAAAGCTATGAAGACGAACCCAGCAAACTATTTAATACCTTAAAGGAAATAAATCCCAGTCCTTATGGGTTTATTTTTAATTTAGGTGGCGAATATCTGATTGGTGCATCTCCAGAAATGTTTGTGCGGGTTGAAGGTAGGCGGGTAGAAACTTGTCCCATTAGTGGCACTATTAGCCGGGGACAAGATGCTCTTGACGATGCGGTGCAAATTCGTCAGTTACTCAACTCTCATAAAGATGAAGCTGAGTTGACCATGTGTACTGATGTCGATCGCAATGATAAATCCCGAATCTGCGAACCTGGTTCAGTACAAGTCATTGGTCGTCGCCAAATTGAATTATACAGCCACCTGATACATACAGTAGATCATGTTGAGGGTACTCTGCGATCGCAATTTGATGCTTTAGATGCCTTTCTTTCCCATACATGGGCAGTTACAGTCACCGGCGCACCCAAAAGGGCAGCAATAGATTTTATTGAACGGCACGAAAAGAGCGCCCGACGTTGGTATGGTGGAGCAGTCGGCTATTTAAATTTCAACGGTAATTTAAATACTGGCTTAATTCTGCGGACAATTCGATTAAAAGATTGCATCGCCGAAGTGCGAGTCGGGGCTACTGTCCTTTATGACTCCATACCCCAAGCAGAAGAACAAGAAACAATTACCAAAGGCGCTGCGTTATTTGAAACGATTCGGCGTGTGAAGCAAACGAGTCAGAAAATTAATGAGTCCGGTTCTCTAAAATTAAGTAAACACGTCCCAGGTGTAAAATCTGGCAAACGCATCTTATTAATAGATTACGAAGACTCATTTGTTCATACCCTAGCCAATTACATTCGCCAAACTGGTGCAAGCGTCACCACACTCCGTCATGGCTTCTCGGAATCGCTATTCGATACAGAACGCCCTGACTTAGTTGTTTTATCTCCTGGCCCTGGTAGACCAAGTGATTTTGGGGTTTCCGAGACTGTCGGCGCCCTTCTGCATCGCCAAATTCCTATTTTCGGAGTTTGTCTGGGATTGCAAGGCATCGTTGAAGCTTTTGATGGCGAATTGGGAGTTCTCAACTATCCTCAACATGGTAAATCTTCACGGATTTTCGTCACCGATTCCGATTCTGTCACCTTCAAAAACTTACCCGAATCCTTTGCAGTCGGTAGATATCATTCATTGTTTGCCCTACCGCAACGTTTGCCAAAAGAACTGAAAGTAACAGCGATTTCTGATGACGACGTAATTATGGGCATTGAACATCAGACACTTCCCATCGCCGCCGTTCAGTTTCATCCAGAATCAATCATGACTTTAGGTGGAGAAGTCGGTTTGGAAATAATTAAAAATGTGGTGCGTGCATATACGCAGGTTGAAGAGTCATTGGTCATTAGTCATTAGTCATTAGTCATTTGCCTCGTTCCCATGCTCTGCGTGGGAATGCCATCCTTGAGGCTCCGCCTCTCTCATACCGAGATTAAAAGTGTTTTTAGTCTTATCAGGCAGGCAGAGCCTGCACAGAATGCATTCCCAGATTCCATCTGGGAACGAGAATCTGTGGAATCTGGGAACGAGAAACGAACGATAATAACAAGAATGCGAGAATAATTAGTTATTTTCCCATTCCACTACCCTTAGCTGTTTATGACTAACCAAGTTGCCCTTTCCCGCCATATTCTCGAAGATATTGTGTTGCATAAAAGGCAAGAAGTTGCACAAATGCAGCAAGAATTGCCTTTAGCCTCCTTGCGACAACAGTTAAATACAGCCCCGACTGTGCGAAATTTCTTGACTGCTTTGCAGGAAAATTCCAACCAACCGAGTTTAATTGCCGAGGTAAAAAAAGCATCACCTAGCCGTGGGATTATCCGCGCAGATTTTGATCCAGTAGCGATCGCTCAAGCTTATGAACGAGGTGGTGCAGCTTGTTTATCAGTCCTGACTGATTATAAGTTCTTTCAAGGCGGTTTTGATAATCTGCGGAATATACGTCAACAAGTAGCATTACCCTTACTGTGCAAGGAGTTCATCATTGACCGCTATCAAATTTATTTAGCACGGACAGCAGGCGCAGATGCAGTTTTGTTAATTGCGGCTATTCTATCAGATCGAGAACTCCAAGACTTTTTGCGAGTAATTCACGATTTGGGCATGATTGCACTGGTAGAAGTCCATACCTTATCTGAACTAGATCGAGTGCTAAAACTTGATAACCTAAGTTTAGTAGGAATCAATAATCGCAATTTAGAAGATTTTACTCTTGATTTAGGAACAACACAGCAACTTTTAGCAGAGCGTCAACAACAATTGCAAAGTTTGGATATCACGGTCGTCAGCGAGTCTGGATTGTATACACCTGCTGATTTATCTTTTGTTGCTGAGGCTGGTGCGCGTGCGGTTTTGATTGGAGAGTCTTTAGTTAAACAAAGCAATGTAGAACAAGCTGTGCGTAGTCTTTTGAGCCTTTCTTAAACACTATTACCTAATTACTAAAATCTGCAATCTAAAAAAATGAAGCTCTGATACTCGTTAATGGAGTTCAAAGACTCGTTAATGGAGATAAAAGTCTCATTCACGAGCATCAAAGACTCGTTAACGGAGATAAAAGCCTCATTCACGAGTATCAAAGACTCGTTAACGGAGATAAAAGCCTCATTCACGAGTATCAAATACTCGTTAACGGAGCAAAAAGCCTCATTCACGAGTATCAAATACTCGTTAACGGAGATAAAAGCCTCATTCACGAGCATCAAAGACTCATTAACAAAAAATTTAGCATCGGCATCGCTAATTGCTAATACCATTTCTTTGTGAGGCTGCGCCAAACCCTCTTAACTTCTTCTTTCTTTCTTTCTTTGTGTCCTTTGCGTCCTTTGCGGTTCGTTTTTCTTTCTTGTATTTAAGTATGGTTTAGCGCATCTTCATACAGAATTGGTACAAGTATTAATTATTTCAAAACTATTAACCAATCATTAACTATTTTTCAGTATGACCTCTATCTCCGATTCCTTTCAAACTTTACGCGATCGCCAACAGTGTGCTTTAATCCCTTTTATCACAGCAGGCGATCCTAACTTAGAAACCACCGCCGAAGCCTTACATATCTTAGATCGCAACGGTGCTGACTTCATTGAGTTGGGCATTCCCTACTCCGATCCTCTCGCAGATGGGCCTGTGATTCAAGCAGCAGCAACCCGCGCTTTGCAAAAAGGCACGAAATTAGAACAAGTGCTAGAGATGTTACACATAGTGATTCCTAGCCTAAAAGCGCCGATAATTCTATTTACTTACTACAATCCCATTTTGCACCGGGGTATTAAGTCGTTTTTGGCGCAAATTGCCGTTGCTGGGGTGCAGGGATTGGTAGTACCAGACTTACCCTTAGAAGAAGCAGAAGAATTAATCCAAACTGCTGCCTCTTTTGGAATTGAGGTAATTTTACTCGTAGCTCCTACCAGTTCTCAAGATAGAATTGAAGCGATCGCTCGTCAATCTCAGGGTTTTATCTATCTAGTTAGTGTTACAGGCGTTACAGGTATCCGCACTCAAATCCAAAACCGCGTAGAGCATTTAATTACCGAGTTGCGAAGCGTCACCGATAAACCCATCGGCGTTGGTTTTGGCATTTCAGCACCAGAACAAGCACATCAAGTTATGGAATGGGGAGCAGACGCAGTGATTGTTGGTAGCGCCTTTGTAAAACGTTTAGCTGAAGGTAGCCCAACAGAAGGATTGCAAGCCGTGAAAGAATTTTGTCGAGAACTTAAAACAGCCATCACAGAAAGTCAGCGCGAAAGTCCATCTCTTCAAGAGGTGCGATAAATTCACTTGCAAATTTAGGGAGTAGGGAATAGGCAATCAGTATCAATTATTTCTCTTTCTTCCCCCCGTCTCTCTGCTTTAGGGTGTATACGCAAGTCAAATTACCCCCCTTAATCCCCCCGATATTTTGGGGGGAAACAAGAAAATCCGGTTCCCTCCCCTTTATAAGGGGAGGGTTAGGGTGGGGTAAAACCAGGTGAGTAAACTATTTCAGACTTGTGTATACACCGTAGCGCCCCTCTGCCCCTCTGCTTCCATTAAGATAATGAAATACCTGCTTAAATCTTTCAAAATATTAATCTATAGCGTACTTCTAGTTAGTGCCTGTGCGCTTACAGTCTTTGCCCACGATCGCCTTGAGAATAGACAATACAAATACCATTGGAATTATAATTTTCCAGGAAAATACGCTCATCTAGCTGTAAGAAAGAACGTAACTGACCTGACACCAGCAGAGAAAACAGCCTTTGTCAAGGCTATCAAAACCTTAAAAACTGTCATACCCGCAGGTAGCAAGCTCAGTATTTACGACCAATTCGTTGCCATACATCTAGGGGCAACACGCTTGATTCATAACCATAAAGGGCATTCCGATGGTTCCGCCCAAGAACTTGCTCATGAAAATGCCGCATTTTTCCCTTGGCATCGAGAATATATCCGCAGATTTGAACAAGCTTTGCAAGCAGTAGACCAAACTGTTACTCTCCCATACTGGGATTGGACTGACGCCAAAGCACTTGATGTAATTTTTAACGATGATTTTCTTGGTTCTAACGGTCAAGGAGTAACCATCAAAATTCCAAATCAGGGGAATTTTACAGGTGGCGCTGTGCCTGGGGCTTTCTCTGCTGCAAATGGCTGGGTTATGAATCCAGCATTAAACATTGACACAGATACCGGAATATCTTTAGGTACATCACTTGTACGCTTTCTGAGACTACCTCCTGCCAGTGATTACCCAGTGCCCAAAAAAGATATTCAGCGTGTCCTTGCTCTTAATGACTATTCTCTATTTCGCGCTGCTTTGGAAGGATTTATCTCTATAGATGAGCAGGGTAAAGTCACCCCCGGAGGATTCATCCACAACTACATTCATGGTTTAGTCGGTGGCGTACAGATAGACGCAAGTACGACACCCATAAAGTTTAAGGGTCTGGGTACGATGAGCAACATACCAAGTTCGCCTTATGACCCAGTGTTTTGGTTGCATCATGCAAACGCAGACCGCCTCTGGGCTGAATGGCAAGACAACGGTCATAAAGGTAGCGATTTTTATCCTCCCGATGGTCATAGTCAGCCTTACGGACACAATCTGAAAGACCTAATGTGGCCTTGGGACGGCGGTATGTCTACCCCCAAAGCTACGGCGTTAGGAGATTTACTATCCCTATTACCAAATTTTAACTCTAGCGATTTGGTGCGCCCCATAGACGTTTTGAATCACAGGGAACTGGGCTATACCTACGAAACCTGGGAAAGGAAAACGCAAAGATAATTCAGCTGTGGCATAAGTTCTAAAAAGTTAGAACGAGAGTAAAAAATACTTGAATATAAAAGGATTTTAACCAGTGGTAAGCATACAAGACATCAAGACTGCAACTCAACAACCAGATTCTTTGGGCAGGTTTGGCAAGTTCGGCGGTAAATACGTCCCAGAAACCTTAATGCCTGCATTAAGTGAATTAGAAGCAGCATTTCACCAATATCGCGACGAGCCGAGTTTCCAAGCAGAACTGCAAAACTTACTGCGAGATTATGTAGGACGACCCAGCCCATTATATTTTGCTGAACGCTTGACAACAAACTACGCTAGACCAGATGGCACCGGGCCACAAATTTATTTAAAGCGCGAAGATTTAAATCATACAGGCGCTCACAAAATTAATAATGCTTTGGCTCAGGTGTTACTCGCTAAACGCATGGGTAAGCAAAGGGTGATTGCAGAGACAGGTGCAGGACAACATGGCGTAGCGACTGCAACTGTATGTGCGCGATTTGGTTTGAAATGTGTGATTTACATGGGTGTCCAGGATATGGAACGCCAAGCCCTGAATGTGTTCCGCATGAAATTAATGGGTGCAGAAGTTAGTCCAGTAGAAGCAGGTACAGGAACTCTCAAAGATGCAACTTCTGAAGCAATTCGAGATTGGGTGACGAATGTGGAAACAACTCATTACATCCTGGGTTCTGTTGCCGGGCCTCATCCCTACCCGATGATTGTCCGTGACTTCCATGCTGTAATTGGTGTAGAAACTCGCGCTCAAGCCCAGGAGAAATGGGGAGGATTACCAGATATTCTACTGGCTTGCGTGGGTGGAGGTTCCAACGCGATCGGCTTATTCAATGAATTTGTGCATGAACCTTCGGTGCGTTTCATTGGAGTGGAAGCCGCGGGTGAAGGTGTAGATACAGAAAAACACGCTGCTACCTTGACAAAAGGGAAAATAGGTGTATTGCACGGTGCAATGAGCTATTTACTGCAAGATGATGATGGTCAAATCATCGAAGCCCATTCAATTAGTGCAGGACTTGATTATCCTGGCGTTGGTCCTGAGCATAGTTATTTAAAGGATCTTGGTCGCGCCGAATATTACAGTGTTACCGATAAGCAGGCTTTAGATGCATTTCAAAGACTTTCGCAACTAGAAGGGATTATCCCAGCTTTAGAAACTGCTCATGCGATCGCATATTTAGAAACCCTTTGTCCTCAATTAAAAGGCAGTCCCCGCATCGTCATCAATTGTTCCGGCAGAGGTGATAAAGATGTACAAACCGTCGCCAAAGTCCTAATTCCTTAATTTTTTGTTCAGGGCATAAGGGAGACAACCATGCCCAATGCCCCATGCCCCATGCCCAATGCCCAATGCCCAATAAATATGATCGCTGTAACTCAAACTCCACCTGAGAACATCTCCATCCCTCCTGAGTTCTACAACTGGCCAGCTTTATTACAACAGTTGCTAAATCGGCAATCGTTGACGGTTTCCCAAGCTGCGGATTTGATGCAAGGCTGGCTCACAGATGCCATTCCCCATGTTCTATCAGGAGCGATTTTAGCGGCAATTCAAGCCAAAGGTGTCTCCGCCGAAGAATTAGTCGGCATGGCCACCGTCTTACAATCCCAAAGTTCTCAGACGCGATTAATCGCGTCTCTACATACTCCCTTAATTGACACCTGTGGAACTGGTGGAGATGGTGCTTCAACCTTTAATATTTCCACTGCTGTTGCCTTTGTCGTCGCTGCTGCTGGGGTAAAGGTTGCCAAACATGGCAATCGTTCGGCATCCAGCAAGACTGGTTCCGCTGATGTGTTGGAAGCTTTGGGTATAAATCTCAACGCCACTCCTGAAAAAGTACAAGCCGCAGTTGGCGAAGTTGGAATCACCTTTTTGTTTGCTCCTGGCTGGCATCCTGCACTAAAAGCGATCGCTACTTTGCGAAAAACTTTGAAGGTGCGGACTGTTTTTAACTTGCTCGGCCCGCTAGTAAATCCCATGCGACCGACAGGGCAAATTATTGGTGTGAATGACCCGCTTTTACTAGAAGAGATTGCTCAAGCCTTATCCCAACTGGGATGTCAGCAAGCGATCGCACTTCACGGACGGGAGCGTTTAGATGAAGCTGGTTTAGCAGATGTCACTGACTTAGCTGTACTCCAAGATAAAAAAGTGCGTTCCCTAACCCTCAACCCTCAAGAACTGGGTTTGAGTTTTGCACCCACTGCGGCGTTGTCCGGTGGAGATGTCCAAGAAAATGCCGAAATCTTGAAGGCAGTTTTGCAAGGTAAAGGCACTCAAGCGCAGCAGGATGTAGTCGCTTTAAATACAGCCTTAGCCCTGCAAGTTGGTGAAGCCATTCATGGGGAAACTGATATTTTAGCAGGTTGTGTCAAAGGTATTGCCCTTGCCAAGGAAATTCTGCAAAGCGGCGCTGCTTGGACCAAACTAGAACAACTTGCGGAATTTTTGCACGATTCGCCAAGGTAGTTTTGAGGGTTCCTAGTAAGCACTTTAGTGCTTACTAAATAAGTAGAACTTACGCAAAAACTCTCTGAAACTCTTCTTCCTTTGTGTCCTTTGCAACGGCAGTCGCTCATGGGGGATACCCCCAAGACCGCGCTGCCTCCCCTTTGCGGTTCGTTTTTTCATGATTTTGTGTAAGTTCTGATAAAGACTAAAGTCCTTACTACGAACTTGCTTACTCTGCTGTTACTACACCCAAGAACTATACAAAAGGAAAAACAGATGATTATCATACTTAAAAGCGGTACGCCTGTTGAGGAAATTACTCGTATTAGCCAAGAACTGAGTGACACTTGGGGAGTCACGGTAGAAAAAAGTGTTGGCACTCATAAAGTTGTGCTGGGGCTAATTGGTGATACCACTAGCATCGATAAATTACAGGTTCAGGAATTCAGCCCTTGGATTGAGCAAGTATTACGAGTGCAACAACCTTTCAAGCGGGTAAGTCGAGAATTCCGACATGGAGAAGCTAGCGAGGTTGTTGTTCCTACACCTAACGGTCGTGTCTATTTTGGCGAACATCATCCGATTGTGGTGGTAGCCGGGCCTTGTTCTGTTGAAAATGAAGCGATGATTGTCGAAACAGCAAAGCGGGTGAAGGCAGCTGGGGCACAGTTTCTGCGTGGCGGAGCCTACAAACCTCGTACTTCACCCTATGCCTTTCAAGGTTATGGTGAAAGTGCTTTAGATTTGTTAGCAGCAGCGCGGGAAGCTACTGGTTTGGGTATCGTCACAGAACTAATGGATGCTGCCGATTTATCAGCAGTGGCGAGAGTCGCTGACATCATCCAAATCGGAGCGCGAAATATGCACAACTTTTCGTTGCTGAAAAAGGTAGGTGCTCAAGATAAACCAGTGCTGTTGAAGCGGGGAATGTCTGCAACAATTGACGAGTGGCTGATGGCGGCAGAATATATTTTGGCATCTGGAAATCCCAATGTGATTCTTTGTGAGCGAGGAATTAGAACCTTTGATGGTAAATATGCCCGCAATACTTTAGATTTATCAGTGCTTCCGGTATTGCGATCGCTTACCCATTTACCAATTATGATTGATCCCAGTCATGGTACGGGTAGGTCTGAATATGTTCCATCGATGGCAATGGCTGCGATCGCCGCTGGTACAGATGCCTTAATGATTGAAGTTCACCCCAATCCTGCAAAAGCTTTATCCGATGGCCCCCAATCTCTCACCCCTGATAAATTTGACCGCTTAGTTCAAGAAATGTCAATTCTGGGAAAAGTAGTTGATCGCTGGCCTACACCTGCATTTGATCGCATTGGTGAAAGCCAAATTCTCCTCACACCAGAACTCTCAAAGTAGATAGACTATAAACCAATACAGTTCAGAATGAGCAACAAAACCCTGATGTAGAGACGCGATTTATCGCCTCTTAAAAGACCAATTATCTACACCAATAACCCTTAACCCAAGCGTATTGGATTATAAACCGATTTTTTGCAAATGGCTAAACCCGATCAACAGATTCTTTCATTTGAAAAATCCGTTGATCGGGTCTTCTTGAAAAGAGTATAGGATATCGAACTACCTATTTTTTTTAAGTTCGTGCATACTTCTAACAACCTTTGTGACTAAATTTCTGGGCGTAAATCTGACGCTTTCACTCAATATCTTATTTCTCATCCCAGGAACAACAACAGTTTTGTTTTTCATTAAGCTCCGATAACCAATCCTTGCGACGGTTTCCGTATCCATCATTCTGTTAACGCTAGCAATCTTTGAATCTTCCATTGCAGCATTTTGTTGGAATTCCGATGCTGTTGGCCCTGGACAAAGAACAGTCACATTGACACCTGTACCCTCTAATTCATTCGCGATCGCTTCTGAAAATGATAATACATAGGCTTTAGTAGCAAAATAAACTGCCATTAGAGGCCCTGGTTGAAAAGCAGCTGCTGAGGCCACATTTAATATTTTTCCATAATTTTGCTCGACCATATCTTTGAGGAACAACTTAGTTAAATGAGTCAAGCTGACCATATTTACCTGTAGCATTTTCAGTTCAATGCTGAGGTCTGTTTCGCTAAATGCTCCATAAGTACCAAAGCCAGCATTGTTAACTAGCACATCAATCTTGATGGATGCTTGCTGTAATTCTGTGAAAATTTCTTCTGGAGATGTGGGGATAGATAAATCCTTAACAAAAATTTTGACGGAAATGCCAAATTTTTGGGGAAATTCATCTATAATTTTACTAAGTTTTTGTTCATTCTTATCTACTAATACAAGATTATAACTATGACGGGCAAAAATCTGGGTTAATTGATAGCCTATGCCACTAGCCGCTCCTGTAATTAGAGCAGTTTTTTTTTGCCGACTTTCGGATGTTTGATTCATGTTAAAAAATGGCGAATTTGAGTTAATTAATTTAACAAAAAGAATTCAGGAGTCAGGAGACAAAATTCAGAATTTAATTTAAATGGATTTAAATCCCCCGCTAATTTATTCTGACTTCTATTAGCGCAACGGGGCGTAGCCCATTCTGACTTCTGGATTCTTATTTAACTTTTATAAATTTAGCTACAGCAATATATAATGTTTGCCGTAGCTATTTTTATAGTGAAAAAATGATGCTATCCACCTGAAATGAGTATGCTTCAATCCAGGATATTAAACGCAAATATAAAAATCTGTATCTATATAAACAAGAGCAAGAATATTTAATCTCATCGTCAGAATTCAGCACCCAAGAGTCAGAATTTAGAAAGAATCTAGTATACTTAGTATATTTGTTGTCAAATATTCTGCTGATTTTTTAACTATTTTTATTCCTGAATTCTTACATATCGTTATCAATGATACAACCTAATTCCGTTGCTATAAGTGACGTGCAAGCAGCACAAAAGCGAATTTTAGGGATTGCCCACCGCACGCCTGTACTAACATCTAGAATCGTTAACGATCGCACCAATAGCCAAGTATTCTTTAAGTGCGAAAACTTTCAACGCACAGGGGCATTTAAATTTAGAGGTGCGTACAATGCCCTAGCCCAACTATCGGTAGCAGAAAAACAAACAGGCGTTCTCACCTATTCATCAGGAAATCATGCCCAAGCGATCGCTTTAGCTGGACAATTACTAAATATTCCCACCACCATTGTCATGCCTGATGATGCTCCCGCTGTCAAACAAACTGCTACTCGTGGTTATGGTGCAGAGATAATTTTCTACAATCGCCAAGAAACAAACCGAGAAGAATTAGCCCAAAAATTAGCAGATGAGCGCTCTTTGACACTCATTCCTCCTTACGATCATCCCCATGTAGTCGCTGGACAGGGGACAACTGCTTTAGAACTGATCCAAGAAGTTGGTGAATTGGACTTACTATTAGTTTGTTGTGGCGGTGGCGGATTACTTTCAGGGTGTGCGATCGCAGCCAAAGCACTTTTACCCAATTGTAAAGTAATCGGGGTAGAACCAGCACTTGCCAACGATGCTACCCGCTCTTTCCAAACCAAAACCTTACAAACAGTCAAAAATCCTAATACCATCGCTGATGGCGCGCGGACTCCTAGCCTTGGTCAAATTACTTTCCCCTTAGTGCTGCATTACGTCGATGATATGGTGACGGTATCGGAAGAGGCGATTCTTCGCACCATGTTTTTCTTGTGGGAACGTCTGAAAATTGTAGTTGAACCCACTGGGGTATTAGCTGCTGCTGCTTTACTCGAAGGTGTGGTGACAGCACCGGAGGCGAGGGTTGGTGTCATCATCAGCGGTGGAAATGTAGATTTGGCGCAAGTTGGTAAATTGTTTTCTGTGGGATTGGATTAAAAAGTTAAATTCCCAATTGACAAACTGCGATACCTACACACCTTAATGATGGGGGCTGATGTGGGCGATCGCCTCCGGTTAGTGTTTACATAATCGCCCTACAAGCTCTATTCTGTCAGAGCATCAAGTTTAGCCAGTATTCTTAAGCCTTCTTCTGGGTTGCCAGTTGCAGCCATTGCTTTAAACCTTGTATGGGCGCCAAATTCTGCTAAAGCTATGGTAGAAAGTTCTTCAATCAATTTATTGACACTGATGCCTTTGGCTTGAGCAAGTTCTTTCAATCTATTATGCTTATCGTCTGGTAAACGAATAGTTAAAGTTGCCATTTTTGTTTAACTCCTAATAATTTTTTCAGGTTTTAATATTGAGAAGTTAGGAAATAACAATTCAGCATTTTGGAAATCTTTGACATTGTGAGTGGCAATGATTTGAGCGTTTCCGGCAACTGCACCTTGTCGTTAGCACAGCGTCTCGTAGAGAAGTGCGGGCTATGCCTATCCAAGTCAAATATCAATCGAACTGAGAAATCACAACCTCTTGATCGGGAAAACGCGCTATGATTGTCAGACTTCCGCCAAGAGATTTAATGTATCGAGAGAGCGTAGATATTTGAATATCTTCCTGATGCTCAATTTTTGAAAGCGCCGATTGTACCACTCCCATATTCTTTGCGACATCGCTTTGTGTATGTCCAAGGGATTCTCGAAGTTCAGAAAGTGTCAATTTGAGCAATGCAAGGTTTGCTTGCATCTCGCTTTCTGCCTGTTGTTCAGGAGTCATTTTTTTACGAAGTTCTTTAAATGGCTTCGTCTTCATAGGAACCCTTCTGTTTTTAATTCTTCTAAATGTTCGTCATACAATGTATCCGCTTTTGGCACATTCTCCTCATACCAGCGATCGTCTCCTCCCTTGTTTGCTCCAAAAAGAAGAATGGCGACTCTCCTTGGATCAAATGCATAGAGTATTCGGTACGGTTCTCCTCTGTGCTGCACCCTCAACTCTCTCATATGGGAATGACGTGAGCCGTTTATTTTTGAACTGTAGGGAAAAGGAAGTTCTGGCCCCCGTGCCTCAAGTAGTCGCACTACTGTATCGATCGCAACTTGGGTGCTGTCGTCTAGCTCAACCCACCATATTTCAAACTCGTTTGTGAATTCTACCTCTTCTTCTGTTGTAAGGACAATGTTCACTACTACGTGGTCTATTTAATTAATAAAGTGCTACAAGTGACATTTATACTCCAAAATTTGTGTTGATAATCAAGTAGCGATCGCTTATTTACCAAAAAAATCTGCTTGAAAAACCAAGAACATCAAGGCTTTTACGAAGAATATTTACATATGTTAATATTGTTTAGTTTAAGTACGGATATTCAGTATGGTTCCTATAAAGACCGTTCTAAAAAATTCAGAGCAAGTTACTCGGTTGTTTTCTCATCTCGAATTTGATGGAAACAAACTCAATCATCAACCAGGTAGTGTATTGGGGAGTACTGCATTGATTGCAGGAACCACTGTTGGGGCTGGGATTCTTGCTCTACCAGCCGTTACCCTGCCATCTGGTATTGTGCCATCCACATCTGGACTAATTGCTGTTTGGCTCTACGCTTTAGTGTCAGGGTTATTGGTTGCAGAAGTTACCTTAAATACGATGCGAACAGAAGGGCATCCGAGTATAGGTTTTTTGGGAGTTGTTGAGAAAATCCTTGGTAAGTTGGGAGCGCGAATTGCTGGCGGTGCATATTTATTCTTGCACTATGCTCTGTTGGTGGCATACATCACCGAAGGCGGAGAGATTTTAGGAGCGGCGGTGGCAAAAGTCTGGGGTATGCAGATATTGCCTACGTGGGTGGGCACAACGACTTTCACGCTCTTATTTGGTGGCATTATGTATCTTGGGCGAGAAAAGTTTATTGAGAAATTAAACAGCGCCTTTGTCGGAATTGTCATCGTTTCCTTCTTAGGACTATTATTTCTGGGAGGAAGACATATTCAGAGTGCCCAACTATTATTTCAAAACTGGAGTGCCCTCGGCAGTGCCATTTCAGTAATGTCTGTGGCGCTATTTTTCCAAAACGTTGTGCCATTGGTTGTGACGCAACTTGAAGGGGATGCCTGCAAAATTCGTCAGTCTATCTTTATTGGTTCTGTAATTCCTCTAATTATGTTCTTGGCGTGGAATGCCGTAATTTTAGGAAGCGTCAGTCCCGATATGCTACATAGCACTTCTGATGGTACAAGTGTTTTTGATCCACTACAAATTCTCCGAGGAGGTAGTGCGGGGCAATGCTTAGGAGTGCTAGTATCCATTTTTTCAGAGTTTGCGATCGTCACATCATTCATTGGATTTGTGTACGGATTACTGGATTTGTTCAAAGATATTTTCCTACCTGCACAGTGGCAACTTTCTAGCCGCTTACCCCTCTATTCGCTGGTTCTTTTCCCCCCGATGACTCTCGGAACACTTAACCCCAGCATCTTTTTTACTGCCCTAGATTACACTGGAACATTTAGTATTTCAGTTCTAGGTGGAATTATTCCGGCGTTAATGAGTTGGAAACAACGTCAAGAACAAGAAAACTCAGATAGCACAAATCAATCACTCGTTCCTGGCGGGAAGCTGACACTCATTGCGATCATTGGAGTGGCATTAGCTATGATGGGAAGACAAATTCTGTCAATTTACACAAAATAAAACCATCAATAAAAATTATATGCTACAAAAAACTATAATTGTAGTATAAATATGCTAACCACAATCAAATGAGTGATTCTCGACTCGTCCAAATCAGCAAATATCTCAGCAAATATCTGCGACATACACCAGATGCCATTGGAATTAAACTTGCTCCTGGTGGTTGGGTTGCTGTTGATGACTTACTTACTGCTTGTGCTCAAAACAAGTTTCCGATTAGCCGCCAGGAATTACAAGTGGTAGTTGAATTCAACGAGAAACAACGCTTTTCTTTTGATTCTACAGGTACTCTGATTCGTGCGAACCAAGGACATAGTGTAAAAGTCGATTTACAATTAGAAGCTGTTGTTCCTCCAGATCAGCTTTATCATGGCACGGGACGCAAATCTGTAGAGTTAATTCTGCAAACAGGACTTTGCAAAATGTCCCGACATCATGTCCATTTATCAAAGGATATAGAAACAGCACAAACTGTTGGTGCAAGGCATGGAAAACCAGTGGTTTTTGCTGTAAATACTGCGGCAATGCATCAGGCAGGTTATATCTTCTATTGTTCTGCTAATGGTGTTTGGTTAGTCGATCGTGTGCCACCTGAGTATCTACAAAAAATTTGAATTTTAACAAAACAGAATATTGAAACGATATTTGCAAAGAAGTTGCAACAATTACTGCATATTGGAATTGAACTCAGATTGATATACCCATAGCGCTTGTACTCCTAATACTGTATTCTCTGATAGATTAGCGTTTGCAAAAACAGGGATTAGCAGTAATTCCATTTCGGTTTGCACCTGAAAAAGTAACTTTGTAGATTTGTCTATAAAATTACAAACTCTAAGAGTAAAAATACTATCAATCTTTTAGCCTACTCACCCAATGTAGGTTAAAAATCTCACCAAACAAGCATTTTAGACCTATCCAAACCCCAAGATGCCTTCTAAGCGAATCTTGTTTATCAGTAACGGCCACGGAGAGGACAACCACACCTCTCATGTTATTCAGACCCTGCGCCAATTGTGTCCTTCTCTTGAGATGGCGGCAATGCCGATTGTGGGAGAAGGAAAAGCTTACCGTAGCTTGGACATTCCCATTATTGGACCCACACAAACAATGCCCTCCGGGGGATTCTTTTACATGAAGCGCCTCTATTTGCTCAAAGATTTTCAATCAGGATTGATTGGGTTAACGTGGCAACAATTACAAGCGGTGTTGCAGTATGCTCCTAACTGCGATTTAATTATGTCTACTGGGGATTTTGTCTCCCAGACATTTGCTTACTTAACAAAGCGTCCCTTCGTTTCGTTTATCTCTTGTCTTTCTGCCCTCTATGAAGGGCGATTGCGTCTCAATCCGCTGCTGTGGCACGACCTTAATTCTTCTCGATGTCTGACAGTTTTCACCAGAGATTCCTATACGGCTTCCGATCTCCAACGGCAAGGTATAGCTAAGGCTCAGTTTGGTGGGATTCCGGCTTTAGATCGCGTTGTCCCCACTGGCAAAGACTTGTACCTGAAACCAGACGTTCCTGCGATCGCAATCTTACCAGGATCGCGGATGCCGGAAGCCGCGCGAAATTTCAGTTTGCAGTTGCAACTGGTGATAGAAATCGCCAAAGTGATGCCTGAGTCAGGATTCCAGTTTCGCGCCGCCTTGGTACCAAATTTGATGGAGCAATTAGACGAAATTGCTAAAAGTCAAGGTTGGCAACTGAATCAAGGCATACTCACCTATTTTCCTCCAGGAAGTTCTGCTGAGGAATCACCGCTTGTAGAAGTGAGATGTTACTCAGATGCCTTCAGTGATATCTTGTATTACTCTACCCTCGTCATTGGCATGGCAGGGTTGGCAGTGGATTTAGCTGTAGCGATGGGGAAACCTATCATCCAGATTCCCGGAGAGGGTCCTCAATTTACCTATCAATTTGCAGAAGCGCAAACGCGGCTGTCGGGCATTTCGGCTCAAACCATCGGCACTAAGCCAGCAACCCCTGAGATTCTCAAGCAAGCAGCTAAACGAGTAGTCGAAACTTTAGAAGATTCAGACTACCTCGCTAAGTGCAAAGTAAATGGCCCTGAGCGATTTGGCCCACCCGGCGCATCTGAGAGAATTGCCCGCTTTCTACTAAATTCTTTAGGAGAAACTGAGTAGAAATTACGTCAGAATTTAGGAGTCAGCACGGTTGGGTAACATGGTGTGGTAGGCTAACGCCTTAATGCACCTCAATTCTGACTTCCTGAATTCTGAATTCTGAATTCTGACTCCTGACTCCTAACTCCTAACTCCTGAATTCTTACTTACCTATGAAAGTCCGCTCTAGTTACTGGCAGCTGTTGCCTTATCTCTGGCCCCAATGGCCGCTGTTAATTCGGGGATTGGCTTGTATTCTAGGATTTGTGTTATTCACCCTAGCAGTGCCCTATTTAGCAGGTCAGGTCTCTTTTTATCTTGGCCAGGGAAATGTTAACCAGATTGCCTACTGGCTCGGACTAGCCACTTTAGTATTTTTGGTTCGAGGGCTTTGTCAATACGGGCAGAATGTCTTTATGATCGCTGCTGCTCTGAACATGGTTTTAAACTTGCGTAAGCGCGTTTATGCTCACCTGCACAAACTTGGATTAGATTACTTTGAAACCACACAGACGGGAGACCTGACTTATCGTCTGACTGAAGATATTGATCGCGTCGGCGAGATTGTGGACAAGTTATCCCATCAGTTTCTTTCCAATTTGTTGCAGTTAATTGCGATTCCCATTTACATGCTCTACCTGAATTGGCCGCTCACTCTTGCAGGTTTGATTTTGGCTCCTTTAATGGCTTGGTTGATCGGGCAATTTGGTCAGCGATTACTCGTGCTATCTCGCCAGAGCCAAAATCAGGTTTCCAATTTGTCGGCGATGCTAACTGAAGTATTTAGCGGGATTCGTGTCGTTCAGGCTTTTGCAGCCCAAGAATATGAAGTGAAGCGATTCAATAAAGAAGCAGAAATCAATCGCCAAGCTAAGTATCGCGCTCTACAACTTAAATCCATTCAGTTTCCCGTTGTCGGTTTTTTGGAAGCAGTTAGTATTATACTGCTGTTTTTATTAGGAGGATGGCAGATTTCTCAGAATCAGCTGACAGCTCAAGGGTTTATCAGTTTCTTAGCTGCTGTGGCTATACTGATTCAGCCAATCGACATGATGATTAGCAATTACAACGAGTACAAACAGACCGAAGCTTCTGTTGAACGCATCTTTGAACTGATGGCGAAGGAACCTAGTATCAGCGAAAAATCGAATGCTCAGGCAATGCCACGAGTTATGGGCAAGGTAGAGTATCGTCATGTTGATTTCGCCTACAATCCCGACCAGCCAGTTCTTAAGGATCTCTGCCTAGACGCTTCTCCTGGTGATGTCATTGCCTTGGTTGGTTCTTCTGGAGCAGGCAAATCGACGTTAATTAATCTTTTACTTCGCTTTTATGACCCTCAGAGGGGTCAAATTCTGGTTGATAATATTGATATTCGTGATGTCACGCTTACCAGCTTGCGCCATCAAATTGGCATTGTTCCCCAAGATGTTACTCTTTTTTCGGGAACGATCGCTGAAAATATCGGTTACGGTCAAGAAGAATTAGATTTAGCAGCGATTCAGGAAGCAGCCAAGATTGCCAACGCTCACTCCTTTATCACCCAGTTTTCCCAAGGTTATCATACCTGGGTGGGAGAGCGTGGAGTTAACCTATCAGGAGGACAACGCCAAAGATTAGCGATCGCCAGAGCAGTTGCCAACGATCCTCGAATTCTCATCCTGGATGAGGCCACCTCTGCCCTCGATTCTGAATCAGAAGCACTAGTTCAAGAAGCACTAGAACGAGTGATGCAAAACCGTACCGTGTTTATTATCGCCCATCGCTTGAGCAGCGTTCGTCGGGCTGACTGCATTCTGGTAATCGAACAAGGACAGGTGGTTGAAGCTGGTACTCACACCTCCCTCCTGTCTCAAGAAGGACGGTATGCCCGTTTTTACGCCCAACAGTTCTACTCTACAGATGAGTAATATCATGTCCGGCTAATTAGTTATAATTCCCTTTCTCTATGCAGAAAGCCCAAAAACCCATCCCCTCTGCACCTCTGCCCCTGGAGCGGTCTTAATGATAAGTCTTTAACCGGACATGATATAAGGGATTGTCAAACTGTCGGTTCGCTCATTTGATAAAATCTATTTTAAAGAATTATTCAAATCAATATCCCAGCAATACAAGCGGTGATAAAACCCGCTAACAATCCGCCAATCATTGACCTTACACCCATACGAGCTAAGTCATGCTGGCGATTAGGTGCTATCCCCGCAATGCCGCCAATGGTAATACCAATTGAACCTATATTTGCAAAATTACATAATGCGTAAGTTGTAATAATTACTGCGCGTTGAGAGATTTTTCCACTTTCAATTAGTGCCTTCAAATCCAAAAAAGCAATAAACTCATTGAGAATTGTTTTTGTACCCAATAAAGCCCCAACTTGCCGACAATCAGCCCAAGGTACGCCCATTAGCCATGCTACGGGAGCCATGAGAAAAGACAAAATCCACTGCAATGAGAGTTGCTGTAAGCCTACAAATGCCCCTAACCATCCTAAAAGTGCATTCAGGGCAGCCAATAATCCCAAAAAGGCGATAATTATCACCCCCACGTTAACTGCTAGCTTCACGCCGTCAATTGCTCCGGTAGTAGCAGCATCAATTACATTTACATAATTGGTTTCTACATACGCTTTTGCCTTACCAGCCGTCTCTGATACTTCTGTTTCGGGGTAAAGTAATTTTGATACTACTAACGATGTAGGAGCAGTCATAAAGAAAGCAGCAATTAGGTGTTCTGTTGGTAGCCCAAAGGAAAGATATGCCCCTAGTACTCCACCGGCTATTGTGGCAAAACCACTCGTCATCACGGCATGGAGTTCCGATTGCGTCATATTCGCTATATAAGGTTTAACCATCAGGGCCGACTCTGTTGGCCCCAAAAAGATGTTACCTGCACAGGATAAAGATTCAGAACCTGATGTTTTCATCGTCTTCATCATTACCCACGCCATCACGTTTACGACTCGCTGTAAAATACCGTAGTAATACAAGACGCTGATGAAGGCAGAGAAAAAGATAATTGTCGGCAGCACTTGGAAAGCAAAGAAATGATCCTTAAAATTTTCTCCAAAGACAAATTTGGCACCAACATCAGAAAATGCTAAAAATTGGCTGACAATATCTCCCAGAGATTTAAACACAGTCAAACCCCAAGGAGTTTTAAGAATCAATAGTGCAAACACAAATTCCAATCCCAAACCCCACGTCACTATTCGCCAACGCACCGCACGACGATTAATAGAAAAGGCGTAGGATATACTGATAAAAACTAAAATTCCCAACGCAGAAATGATGCGTTCCATGATTACTCCCGGAAATGTATCGCTAAGGCACTTGGTCTCAAAGCATACACAAAAATTCGCCTTTTTTGTGATTTTGTAGTCAATTACTAGAGTTTTGATGCTGTAAATAAGAATTTAGCGATCGCACATTTATATCTTGTTACAAAATTCTCTTCCCAAACGTTCAGCACATTTGTATTAATGGGAACAATCAATGTGAACAGGAAAAAATTAATCTTGTAGAAAAAAACTATGGTGGCACTAACCGGTTATCAAATACAGGACTTACGCAACTTTCACAAGCAATGGCGCGGTGTAACCGCGCCGCGCGTCAAGCAACTACGCGATAAACATAGGAACAGCCGGACGTTTTAGTTGCTGAACTAAATAATTTGATAACAATCCATGCTTAATTTGATAGATTGTTTGACCAGTTTTATAAGCTAAATCTTTGAGCCTAAGCCAGACTAAAATAGTGCGAGGCTTTCATGATTTCTTTGAATACGAGCCTTACGGCATTGAATCATGTCAATGCCAGTCAATTGCTTTAATTCAAAGGTGTTACTCCTCAACTTGCAATCGTTCCTTACACACTTTTTGTACAACGTCCGTTTTTCTCATAATTTGAAGAATACTGACACAGCCGATTATTGTTACTAATTTCAGCAATTACCTGTGGTACCCCATTTTCATATAGTACATAAATACTATAAAATAGCGATCGCACTGTGCCAGTTGCGTAAGTCCTGTGAAGTTGGAAGCCCCGCCTTCAAGCGTTCGCGCCAGCGTGCCGTAGGCAAGCCTTGGCGGGGTAGTTCACAATTACCTCTCTTGGCGTGGGTAGCCAAAGCTAAGATGGCGGCTCTTTGACTCTATATTCTCTACCTTCACCAAGGATTACCAACCATTGTAAATCCAGCCCAATAATAAGGATGTATAAGTGATTCATCAGCACTGTCAGCAGGTAAAGGCAAATTCCCAACTATTCCTAAACCTTGCACTTGTCCATCCTTTACATAAATTTGCCCTTTGACCATAGCTACCTGAGCCTGTCTGAGAGCTTCTGCTTTAATTGGCGCTGTCTTTAAGTTCTCATAAAATTTTGTCATCAACGCTGCTGTGCCAGCATCATTAACCGACCAAAGACTAGCAACACTAGTTTTCACACCTGCCAGCACTGCTAAACCCGCAAATCCCAGTTCGGATTCTTCATCCCCTAAAGCTGTTCTACAAGCACTCAGCACCAGCATTTCAACTTCAGGTTCATTCAAGCGCAACTGTCGTAATTGGTTCAAGCGTAACTTGTCTTCCCACAGTTGAATATAGGAATTACTTAAAGCACCAGTAGCAAAATCGGCATGGGTTGCCATGTGAATAATTCCAAAAGGTTGTTGGCGGCGGATTGTTTTGAGATTTTCTAAGGTGGCTTGCTTGTCTAACAATAATTTGCCCTGCCAGAGTTTAGATACTAGTGTTGATAACTCAAGGGGGACTGCTGGTAAAGGCTCTTGTCCCTGAGTACTCTGAGAAACCCCCAGCGCTAAAATTTGAGATTTTTTTATGTCTTTATAGAGGGTATTAGTCAAACTAAGACTAGGCATTAAGCCAATGCTGTATTTTTCTACTAGAAATCCCTTACCATCGTGAAGTGCTGCCATTGGGGTTGAACGTAACCCAATGTCTGGTAAAAAGACCAGATTGTTGATTCCTCTCGCCTGTAAATCTGCCTCTAGTGGTGCAATAATCCAGCGATAAAGTTGTTGAGATGAACGCAAATAACCGGTGCGACGACGGTTTTGTGGACTAACGATTTGGTCACGAAATTCTTGAGCTACTTGGAGAACTTTGGCTTTAGTTGTTTCTGGGATGCGCTTGCGGATAGGATCGCCTTTTCCGGTTACTACTACTATTTCTAGTTGGTCACTATCCTTTTCTCCTATGGTATTTAACTGTTTCGTAAATTTTTTAGCTTTGCCTAAATTTACCTCTGGTAGAATTTCCACAGGGACAAAACTGATGTAGATAAATGCAGGTTTTACACCAGTAGCTTCTTCAATTTTGCGAGCAATTTCTTTGGCATCATCTAGGGTTTTGATTCTAGGGCTGGGTATGCCTAAATGGTCGGCAAAATCATCTGTGAAATTGTCTTCGGGAGTGGGGTCGGTATTAAGAACGGGGTTATCAATCTTAGGATTATTGGGGACAGGGTTATTTGGTTTATCTGGTAGATTGCATTGGAATGTGCAGGGGTCAGGATTCGGAGTATCAGGATTCGGAGTAAAAGTCGGGGTAGGAATTGGGGTAGGAATTGGGGTAGGAGTCTGACTGACGTTGATTCCTATCTGTACAGGTGCAGAAGAGGAAACGCCGTCATTTGCACTAATTACAAAGGCATTTAGTGACCCATTCGTATCTGCTAGAGGTGTGTATACCAAAGTATCGCCGCTAGATAAGGTAGTAATACCAGGGATGACAGGAAGTCCATTCACAGTCAGATTTCCCGTATTCACCAGATCAACCTTGATGGAGGTGATGTCATTATTAGCATCGCTGATCAGTGGAGCCAAACTAGAGAACGTCAAGGTCACTGGTTGATTAGTCTGGGTATCGGGTAGCGATGAGTTTGCCGTTAATGTTGGCGGGGTGTTAACGGAAGTAATGGTGATGCCGGTTGGTGTGCCGCTAGCATCTCCACCATTAGGCAAGACTGGAAAGTTCCCAGAAGGAATGATTGAACTCCCTCCTGCATTAATTGTTGCGGCTATGCCATTGACACTCGTTGCATCACCTACGACAAATGGGACATTATCTGCGCCACCATCATGTCGAATTGTGACAGTACCTCCTACAGGAGGCGCAAAGCTATTAACAATCACGAAAGGTTCAACGATCGCAGCAATACCAACTTCTCCCCCCTCATCAGGATTGTCAATAACATCAGGATTGTCAATAAAAACTCCTCCGGTAGCGATCGTCTCACCTGTAGAAGTTATCCCTGTCCCTTGAACCAAACCGTTTGTTAACACTTGCACATTGCCACCTTTGACAATGTTTGCATCACCAATATTTGTTGCGCCCCTAGTGTCAATGCTGCTAAAACGAATTGTGCTGCCAGCAGTATTCGTAGTTTGTAGAGTAACGTTGCCACCTGTAGCGCTTGCATCACCATCCACTCCAGTCGCACTTGCTGAGGCATCAATAGCCCCATTAACGGTGATATTATCTCTGGCAGTTAAACTAATCGCGCCAGCAGTGCCGATAAAATCGCCACCTCCTTCCTTGACTACAGATGAGTTAATTGCTCCTGTGGTAATACTGCCGCCTGTGGTTGTTGCGACTACATCGCCAGCCCTACCTGAGCCATTAGCATCATTTGAAGAAGAGTTAATAGTACCTGTGAAGATGTTGCCTGCGGCAGTCAAACTTACTGTTCCCGCATCTGTAATAATAATGCCACCATATCCAAATCCAGAAAACCCTTGAATATTGTTAGTGTTTAGGTTATTTAGGGTAATTGCACCATTTGTGCTTTGGACTGTAATATTACCCGCAGAGTAGCCCTGACTACTGGCAATAATGTTGCCCGCAATGATATCACCACTCGCAAACAAGGTTATATTGCCACTATTCCCACTTACATCACCATCCACTCCAGTAGCGCTTGCTGAGGCATCAATAGCCCCATTAACGGTGATATTATCTCTGGCAGTTAAGCTGACCGCGCCAGCTGCGCCGATAAAATCGCCACCTCCTTCCTTAACTACAGATGAGTTAATTGCTCCTGTGGTAATACTGCCGCCTGTGGTTGTTGCGACTACATCGCCAGCCCTACCTGAGCCATTAGCATCATTTGAAGAAGAGTTAATAGTACCTGTGAAGATGTTGCCTGCGGCAGTCAAACTTACTGTTCCCGCATCTGTAATAATAATGCCACCATATCCAAATCCAGAAAACCCTTGAATATTGTTAGTGTTTAGGTTATTTAGGGTAATTGCACCATTTGTGCTTTGGACTGTAATATTACCCGCAGAGTAGCCCTGACCACTGGCAATAATGTTGCCCGCAGTGATATTGCTAGTTGCAAACAAGGTTACATTGCCACTATTCCCACTAGTTCTACTTGTATTTAAATTTCCCAGCGATAAGCTAGCTCCTGAAATGTTAATCGCTCCTCCAGTTGTCTGGATTGTGTTGGTGGGATTGACAAAGTTTACAGAACCAGTTTGTGAGGACAGGTTAAAGCTTCCACCACCCAAGTTTAATGTAGCGATACCAGGAGTAGTCACTAAGGGCGTATCCCCGGTGATGTCATTGATGGTAATGTTGCCTGTGGCTTGTAAGTTGATATTTGTACCTGAAGCTGCGATCGCACCCCAAGAAACAGTATTAGCCCCAATATCTGCATTGTTAAAGGCAATATTGCCTGCTGTGGCATCAAATGTCCCTGTCCCACCATCGATAATGGTCAATGTGCTGGGGTCTAGCAATAAAGTGCCAAAGTTGCCATTAACGGCTGAAGTATCTACCAAACCGTTGAAGGTCAAGAAATTTTTGCCTGATACTTCTACAAAACCACCATTGCCAGCATTTGCTCCTCCACGAGCCGAAATGTTACCAAAAAACTTGGTTGTGTCGTTACCCCAAACAATTACCCGTCCGCCATTTCCATTCAAATTGCTATTAGCATTAATGACGGATTTTGAGTCTACATAAGTCCGATCTGCATTGGGTAAAGTCCCCTTACCTTGATAATCTCCACCAATTAGCACAGTACCGCCGCCATTGTTTCCAGAGGCGTTAATATTGGCATCAATCACCGCGACTTTTTTACCCAAAGCAGTTACAGTACCGCCTGTTTGACTCGCTGCATTCACTGTCCCAGAAACAATCGTTGTACCTGGAGTTGTGGGAATTATTACATTAGAGCCTGTTAATTTTACCGTTCCATCAGGATTGGCAGTTAACCCTGTGTTACCAACTGTCAGCAGTTCTGGTAAAGAGGCGATGGGAATTGTCCAGTTATTGGGTTGGTTGCTACTAGAGGCGAGGGGCTGAATTTCTAGACTTAAAAGATTTCCTGGCTGACTAAGACGCACCCAATTTTGTCCTGGTACTGATGTAACGGCAATCTGCCCTCCAGGTGCTGAAAGTTGCCCGGTGTTGATTACATTTCCAGCTAATAAATTCAAATTTTGCCCAGTACCTACTGCCAAATTTCCAGCATTTGCGATCGCTCCTGGCTGGTTTGTACTAAAGGCAAATCCGTTGGGGTTTCCCACTAAAGCATTGTAGTCATTCACACCAATGGCGTTAAACCAACTGCTGCCGAAGCCAATGCCGTTAGCTGTTGTCACCGTAAAAGTACCAGGCACATTTAAACTAGCGTTTGCTCCAAAAATAAATCCGGCTGGATTCATCAAGAAAAGGTTAGCATTGCCACCTGTCACTTGAATTAAACCATTGATAACCGAGGCATTCCCGCCTGTAATTCGACCAAGAATATTTTGCAGCGCCGGACTAGCTTGAAAGTTGGCGATTTGTTCTGGTGAAATCCCAAATTGTTGAAAGCTGTGAAAGAGGTTTGCACCATCTTTAGAAGTTGTGCCGCCAGTGATATCAAGTCGATTGCCGTTTGGTGTAACAATTGTGTTTGTGCCATCGGCAGCAGGAACTATTTGTTGTGCTTGGGCTAATCTGGGACTTACCAGCGAGGCAATAACTAGGACTGAAGCGGCGATATTAGACAATAAAGATTTTTTGCGCCGCAATATAAAGCGACCTGTGGGCAATTCTACATCGATTTGTAACTTATCTGCTAATCCGCGTCGCCAAAGTGCTTGAGCGATCGCTCGCTTAGACCAGAGGATTTGTTCTGTTCTTTTGGTGACAGAGATGCTTTGAGAATGATTCCGGTAGAGGTAGAGTGGCTCTGGAACTCGGCGCACTTGGGCTACTTCTGAAAGTCGCAGACATAGGTCATAGTCTTGGGCACAGAGGAACGACTTGTTAACACCTCCCACCCGGTCGTAAACCCACCGTCGAATCAAGCGGAAGTGAAACGTCATGAAGTTTACTAAAAGACCTTCTGGGGAATAGGGAATGGCACAGCGATGACCGTAACCGATCACTTTGCTGTCTCGATCAATATTTAAGTAATCGGTGTAAACAAATCCTGTATCTGGATGGCTGTTGAGGACTTTAGCAGTTTGGGCAAGGGCAGTGGGGGCTAGGATATCATCACTGTCTACCAGACCGATGTAAGTGCCATTAGTTAGGTTGATTGCTGCTTTAAGTGCCGCCGTATATCCTTGATTGTGTGCTTGGACTAGCCGCACTCGCCCATCTTGTTGAGCATAATTGTTTGCGATCGTCACCGATCTGTCTGTAGAGCCATCATCCCAAATTAGTAGCTCAAAGTCTTGCCATGTCTGCGCTAAGACGCTAGCGATCGCTTCTTCAAGGTAAGACTCCCGGTTGTAATTGACGATGACAATGGAAATCAGTGGTGACATCGAAGTTTTCCCAAGTTTTCTACCTGTTACCACAATATAATGCTAGGGACTATTACTTAGAAAAAATCGCTGTTAATTATAGTTGTAGTTACAAATCTTTTGAAATCTGAATGTCAAAAATATGATATTGAAATATTCAGAAGAGAAGGCAGGAGGCAGAGGGCAGGAGGCAGCAGGAAAGAAGTATGATTGATTATTTTATTTCTGGGTATAAAACCTAGTTTCAAAACAAGAATTGTATTGAAACGCTAGCAAAAGAGACAAAGCCTTCACAGCCTAAGTCCCACATTTTAAACATAGGTTACTCTACCTCCTGCCTCCTGCCTCCTGCCTCCTGCCTCCTGCCTCCTGCCATAGCATACTCAAAAATCAAAATCAGCCCAGTCGTTATATAAGGCACTCCACTGAAGAGAAATGAGAAAAGAAACAGAAACTGGTGTTCAGCCTAGAGCAACGACTCAGCAAAGAAGTGTCTATTTCTCTCATCAGTTAGACACCTGGCAGAGTTTGGCAACTACTAAATGCAGTAAGCACAGTTTCAGTTTTTGGTGCGGCTTGCTAATTCTGCCTGCGGTCTGGATTGTAACTGCAAATGGACTTAGAGCTACAGCTAATATTTTTACACCAGACTCGATTCAAAATAGCAGTCAGTCAGAGTTACAAATAGTACAGGAAACACAACCTGTCCCGGCAACTAACCCGAACCCACAACCAGAAACACCACAACGCATTCGGGTTCGGAAAATTCAGGTTGTAGGTAGCACAGTTTTTAAGGAAAATGACTTTAATCCAGTAGTGAAACCGTTTGAAGAACGGGACTTAACTTTAGAAGAAATTAGACAAGCCGCAGATGCCGTTACTCAGCTTTACCTAAATAAAGGCTATATAAATTCCAGAGCAATTCCAGACACTCAACAATCAAGTACCGCAGATGGTGTTGTGGTAATTCAGGTGTTGGAAGGACGTTTGACAGAGATTGATATCGAAGGGACGCGGCGATTAAACCCATCTTATATTCGTAGTCGCATTCAGCTAGGTGCTGGTATTCCTCTGAATACTGGTAAGCTCGAAGAACAGTTGAAATTATTGCGACTCGATCCCTTATTTACCAATGTGGAAGCGAGTTTGCGTCCAACGGGTCAGGTTGGTCAAAGTATTCTCGTTGTCAGAGTTGAAGAGGCAAAAACTTTAATTGGTAGTTTGGGTGTAGATAATTATTCGCCTCCCAGTATTGGGGCGGAAAGATTGGGTGTTGAATTGCGATCGCGCAATTTAACTGGTATGGGAGATGAGTTAGCAGGCTCTTATTACCATACACTCTCTGGTGGTTCTGATGTCTTTGATTTTAGTTATCAGGTTCCCGTGAACGCCATGAACGGCAAAGTGCAGATTCGAGCCGCATTTAATCGCAACGAAATTACTGAGCCACCCTTTGATGCCTTTGAAATTCGGGCAAACCAGGATCTTTATGAAATCAATTATCGTCAACCATTGATGCGATCGCCCAAAGAAGAATTTGCCCTATCTTTAGGATTTACCTATCAAGATGGTCAAACCTTCCTTTTTGATAACCTCGCAACCCCCTTTGGCATTGGGCCTGATGCCAATGGCGTTAGCCGCACCAGTGTAATTAAATTTGGTCAAGATTATATCAGGCGCGAACCTCAAGGAGCTTGGTTTTTGCGATCACAATTTAATTTTGGCATTGATATATTAGATGCAACTATCAATAATGATCCCATACCCGATGGTCGCTTTTTCAGTTGGCTAGGTCAAATACAGCGCGTGCAGCAACTGAGTAACGATCATTTATTGCTCATCCAAGCAGACTTACAGCTTACACCAGATAGCCTTTTACCTTCCCAGCAATTTGTCATTGGCGGTGGACAATCGGTAAGGGGATATCGCCAAAATATCCGTTCCGGGGATAATGGATTTCGGGTAGCGATCGAAGATCGGTTTACAGTGCAGCGCAATGAATCTGGATTCTCTACAATTCAACTTGCGCCATTTCTAGACATGGGAGCCGTCTGGAATCAGTCTGATAATCCCAATCCGCTACCCAATCAAACTTTTTTGGTGGGCGCAGGCTTAGGATTATTGTGGAATCAGGCAATGGGAATTGATAATCTCTTTTTGCGGCTCGATTATGGATTTCCATTTATCGATCTGAGCGATCGCGGTAATAACGCTCAGGATGATGGCTTTTACTTTAGCCTTCGCTATCAACCTTAGCTAAAGACTATGGTAATCATAACTAATTATGCAGGCATGATATTATTTGAGCCGGATTTTATCAAGTCGAGTTTAATCAGCAATATGCTATTTCACTTACTCCTTTTGGTAGATGACGCACTTATTTCAGTATTTTCCACAGTTAATTACCTTTCCTTCTGCCTTATCCTAATATTGAACTAAAAAATTAACTTCTTTCTTCAGGAATTTGAATTTTATTCTGTGTATATACACAAAGAGAGAAATTATAGTTTATAAATTTAAGAAAGAATTACAGAGATAAAATTTATGACACAACCTAACTCGCAAGACAAAAACAGCTTTCTTTACCCTCGTAGCCGATATTATGGAAAATTTCAGCCAGAGAACTTGGTGTTTAATGCCAACCTCCAAGAATTCTCTCAAAAAATTAGTTACATCACTTGCCTAGAAACTGGCGGTAAATTGTCTCAGGAAGAGGCTTACCAGCAAATTAAGTCACTTTGGAAAGAGTTGAAACATAGCAAAAAACAACTGTCTATTGGCGGAAATAAAGAAATTTAAACTAATGGGAAGGAGGTATTGGGAATTTTTATTAAATCTATTGCAAAAATACTTGAACCGCCCGAAAATCAATTTCTGGGCGGTTTTTTGGCTTTTGCAAGAAGTCTTCTTTTTCGCTATGTTAATTCTAGTAGTTACAAGTAACAAATAATAGACGCGAAATTCCGCCTATCTACATTCTTTTTGGTCAGAGGTTTAGTTAATTACCTTCTAGCAAAGTCCAGAAATAGCCATCTGGTGCGATAAAGGAGAAACTTGTCTCGCCAAATTCATTACTAATAATGTCTGTAACTTTTTGTGCAGTACTCGCCTTGATGCGATCGCAATATTCCTGTATTCCCTTAACGCGATAGGTATATAAAGACATACCCAAGCTACCTGGTTGGGCCGCCTCAAAACGCGATTCTAAATTAAGAGATTCTGGGAATCGAATCACATAAAGTCTACCACTACGCGTAGCCATCAGGTCAGACTTAGAAGAACGGGGATCGTCAAAGGTAGTGACAATAAACTTTTCACCAGGATTCAGGTCAAAAATATCTCGACCTGCTGGCGATGATTCATAGCTAGTTTCGACACCATCACGCACACGCAGCAAACCTAAAACTTCTTCATAAAACTTCAGAGTTTCTTTGCTATCATCCTGAACGATAATCCCTATATGGGTAAACTGACTAGTCTTGAGAGGCCCATTCTGGTTAACTTGTCCGTAATGCGGTAGCGTATAGCCAAATCGTTGAAACAAAACCTGTCTAGCTAAGGGTTGTAGTAGCAGCATTTCTCGCACGCCAACTGCTGGCTCAAGAAAAGGACGGCTTTTTCTATCTTTGTTGTAGATGACTTCCCAATAAGGGCTAGAGTATCTAATAGGGAAACCTGATGCTTTTGCATCCTCTATATGATTTAAAATACTCAAGACATCCGCAGTTAAACTTGTTGCCCAGCGATTTCCCTTAATTTTCATTGACGCTATTCCCAAACCTTCATTGGTGGGATTTTGCCAAACCATCAGCCTAATTAAACCATGATCTGCATTTTGGTGGTAGAGGCGGATTGAGCGTAAAGACGAATTCACTCCATATAATTGATGGGCTACATCTGCGGTTAATTCACCCACTTCACCAATGCGATAGCCAAATTGCTCCCAATAGTGAATTGCAGAAATTGGCTCTGGAATGCCGATGCAGACTTCATAGATACCTGCAATTGTAGTTTGTTGTTCTTGAGTCATAATCAGTGCTGAGTTGGGAGAGACGCGATTCATCGCGTCTGTACAAGAGTGAGAAGTAGAGAAGCGATTCATCGCGTCTGTGTTTACAAAAGTATCTCTTAAAGAATCCGAAAAGCAACAACTTTATTTTGTAGCTTATGATGTACCTACAAAAGTGAGATTTAGCGATCGCAATCAAATTTTTCAACAGGAGTTAAGCTATGACGCAGCGACTGACTCAAGAACAATTATCACAAATAGTTACAGAAGTAGAAGGTCTGCAATTGCGTCGGGAAGCAGAACTAGACCAACAGCAGCTGAGAGAAATTTTACAGGAGTTGAATTTACCGCCAGAGTTACTAGATGAAGCGCTGATTCAGTTAAATCGCCGCCAAGCACTGGAAGTACAACAACGCCGCAATCGATGGATTACCTCTGGAGTCGTGGTAGTTATAGTGGTTGTCATTGCATCTACAATATTTTTCATGCAGCAGCAAAGTTCAAGACTTTCCCGTGTTTATGCTCAACAAGACCGCATCACTTTGACACAAGATAATGGCGGCGACTTAAAGACAATTTCCCGCCAAACCAATCCAGAAGTGTTGTATCGTGTCACCTTAAAGGATGCACCTTTGGGTAAAAAGCTGGCTCTCTCTTGTAATTGGATTGACCCAAGTGGTCAAATTGTCAAGCAAAACAATTATCAAACCCGTGAGATTAATACGTCTGTCTGGGATACCCAGTGTCGCTACACTATTAACCCGGCTGCAACTGTTGGCAATTGGCAGGTGCAGATGTTCCTAGAAAGTCGGCAGATTAGCGATGCAACCTTTGAAGTTAAATAGTCCAGATGGGTATCCCGCATCACTTTCTTGGCTATTGGGGTTACGGCACTCAACAGGAGTTGGAAACGCTGTTAACTAGTGTTGTGGAAAACCTTTCTTTTAGAAGGCGAGAGGCTTTGAAGTTTTCTGCACAGAAAAATAATCTTGTTCCCATCTGGAATGTTGTTTACATAGGACTCGATGGCAATTCCCCGCCGCAACAAAATCAAATTGCTGCCATCTTTGCATCAGGATTATTTACTTCACCTGATGCTTGGGTAAATCTCCAGGAAAATAACTGCCTAATTTTGGGAAGAGAACCTTTCGGAAAAGTGCCTTTGTATTGGACTCAGCAAGGACAAATAATCTGGTTTGCATCCCAACTGCAACTACTTTTACCGATTTTGCAACAGTCAGAAGTTAGCATTCCTGGGTTATATGGTTATAGCTGTTTTTCTTACGTTCCCACACCCTTAACTCCTATTAATGAAGTGTTTGCAGTGACGGCGGGAACTGAATTAGTTTGGCAGAGCGATCGCCAATCAGGTATTCTGAAAACACCTGAATCTAAAAAAATCCACTCGTGGCGGGAAGCGCCAGAACAGTTAACAGATGAAGCTACAGCAATTACCGAATTGCAAACTCTCCTTAAAAACTCCATTGAGCGACAAATTGCCGATTTAAAAGATGAGCCTGTCGGGGTGTTTCTCTCTGGCGGACTCGATTCTTCAGTGGTGGCGGCGCTGCTGGTACAAGCAGGGGTGAAAGTCCGCGCCTACACTTTAGATTTTGGTGATGCAGGTATTCCAGAATATCTCTATGCGGAACAAGTCGCCGAGTTTATCAAAATTCCGCTAATTAAAGTTGCAGTAACCCCCAGTTCAATCGAGAATGCGCTAATTCCGACTGTGCAAGCATTGGATTTGCCCTTTGGAGATGGCGTGTGTATTCCGTTGTATCTTCTATCTCAGAGGGCGAGTCAGGAAACTCAGGTAATTTTTAACGGTGAAGGTGGAGATCAATTATTTGCCGGTTGGACGAACAAACCTTTAATTGCCGCAAGTGTTTATCAAGCAGAAAATCCCGCTGGACAAGAAACTTTTATCCAGCAATATCTCCGCACCTTTCACCGTCTTGGGGGATACGAATCTCAAGTTTATCAGCCGGAGGTTTATGTACAGATCCAAAATTTGCATCCTGAAGATTGGTTATTGGCGGCTTTAGATCGCAATGAGTGTCCATCTTTGCTGCATCGCCTCCGCCGTGCTAGTTTGATGCTCAAAGGAGGACAGAATATCCATCCCCGTGCGACTGCATTGGGGTTTGCTCATGGGTTGTGGGTGCGATCGCCTTTTTGTGACTTACCTTTAGCTGAGTGGACATTCCGCCTCTCTGGAGAACTCTGTTTGCAGGGTGCTTGTGAAAAATATATCCTCAAACGGGCTGTAGAAAATTGGCTTCCACCCGAAATTGTCTGGCGACAAAAACGTGGTATGGGGGTTCCTTTAACTTCTTGGTGTTTAAATGATTTTTGGCATCAACTCGGCATTTGGCTCAATCCAGAAATACTTCGCGCCAACAATCACTTTTATCCTCACATCGCGGCACAAATCGTTGAAGGCAAACTGGGAGCAGCTATTCAAGGCCGTCGAATTGGTGAAACACTCTGGTTATTAATTATGTGGCAACTTTGGCGATCGCACGTTTTAAATGAAAAACAAAGTAAACAATCTTGGGATCATCCCTTTTGGTTACATCGTTGGCTATGGAGAAATTTCAAAATAATTCGTAATTCGTAATTTTTGGTAAATGGTATCAAATAATTTAACTCAAAATCGCCTTAATCCCCCATTCTCCAGGGAACTTGCTCAGGAGTTACTGAATAACTACGGTTCTCCGCTTTACGTTTATAATGGCGATCGCTTGCACGAAACTATTGAGCGGATTAGCAAAGCAGTCGGTTATCCGCGCACGCAATTTCGGTTTGCAAGCGTTACTAATGGCAACATTGCGCTGTTAAAAATTTTTCGTTCATTTGGGTGGGGACTTCACGCTAATACGCCAGGAGATATTTATTTAGGATTGCAAGCTGGTTTCGATCCGAGTGAGATTGTTTATAGCGGCAGTAATTTGAATCAAGCTGAGATGCTACAAGTCCTGAATTGGGGAGTTACAACTCTCAATCTCGATAGCCTCGCTCAGTTGCAGTTGTGCTGCAAAGTTTTACCCAAACACAAAGAAAAATCTATTCGGCTAGGTTTACGCCTCAATTTGCCAGAAATTACTGGAGATAGCCGCATTGGTGTACGCCCAGAGGAATTTGGTGATGCGATCGCTTTAACTGGTGAGGCTGGATTAAAGCTGAATGGTTTACACTTCTATCGAGGTACGGGAACTAACGCCACAGCCGCTTTTACCCAAGCGATCAATACAGTGATTTCCACAGCACAAAAGTTACCAGATTGGGAATATTTAGATTTTGGTGGTGGTTTTGGCTATCCTTATCACCACAACAAAACAGCCTTTGACTGGGAAATATTTGGGGCTGAGTTAACCGAGAGAATTACTCGTTTAGGGCGGGAAATTGATTTGGTAATTGAACCGGGACGAAGTGCGATCGCTGGATGTGCAACTTTGCTGGCTCAAGTTGTTTCGGTGAAATGGCAAGGAGAAAAACAGATTGTTGGAGTTGATACCACCGTTGCTAATCTTTCAGTACCCTCAGTACACGGCGGCTACCGAGAAATTATCACCTGGAAGCAAACAGACAATCCATTCACAACTGATATTTGTGGTAATACCACATATTCACGAGATTATCTGGGGAAAAATTGCCAACTCCCAGTTTTAGAAATTGGCGATATTGTTGCCATTCTAGATGTCGGTGCTTATGGTTATGCAATGTCGTCTCACTTTTTACATCGCCCCAAACCTGCGGAAGTATTGCTAGAAAATGGCACGCATCGCTTGATTCGTCGGCGGGAAGATTACAGTGTTTTATTAACAAATCAGGTGTTAGATAACTAACATCAAATAACCATTATGAAGTGTATTAACTGCGGGACTGACAATAAACTGAAAGACCGGATAGCTAATCAAGGTCGGTGTTTAAAATGCAATCATCTCTTTGCCTTTGAGCCGACTAGTATGAGTAATGTTCAAATTACTGATCCTTTTTTTGCAAAGGCGATCGCTGACATTTCTGCAAATAATACCTTATTTTTTACACCTAAGCAACTACTTTATTTTCTAGATAATCGTCTAAGAAAAAACTCAAAGTCAATTTCGCAATTGGGCTGGTTTTTTTTCTATGTATTTTTTAATTTCTTTACATTTGCTGTTATTATTGGGCCACTGATAGTCAATCTTGTGTTTATTTGGATATTCTTTAATCGGAGTAGCTCAAGCAAGCTCAATAATACAAGTCGCAAAGCAAGCGCTAAAAATTTACAAATTATAGGAGGAATTGTTCTAGTTGTAGGAATTTTAATAAGTCTTGCATCCAAGTCATTTAGCCTCTTTGTCACTATTGTGATTATGGGAATGCTGTCTATATATTTAGGAACTCGACAACTAGGACGAATTGGATTCTTAACACAAGAATTTTTACTTTCACAATCTCAGGTTAAAGATTGGCTAGATCGTTGGCAACAAATTAATGGTTCAATTCTCAAAATTCTTCCTTCTCCAAAGCAGGAAAATACACCAGCCACGATTAATCCTGACGTAACAGCTTACAGTTTTGATAGATTAGTCGTTTGTGATACTGCTAGTATTGCTCAACTATTAATTGCTAATAATTTTCACTTTGAAAACAACTGTGCAATTCTCAGCATTACTGGATATCCCCAAAGTATTTTTGACACTACAATGCAAATGCTGCGCCGCAATCCCGATTTGAAAGTCTATGCAATACATGATTGCAATCCACGAGGAATTGGTTTAGTTCATAATTTGAGAACCAATGCTAATTGGTTTCTCAATAGTGAGATTGTGATTATTGATATTGGACTAACGCCACGTCAAATTATCGCTACTAAGCGCGGAATGTTCATTCAATCCTCTCCAGAGTCGGCGCAAGCAGCTAAACAATTGCCTGAAGAAATACGTCAAAATTTATCTGCTGAAGAATTAACATGGTTAGAATCTGGAAAGTTTGTGGAATTAGAATCTTTCACTCCTCAAAGAATAATTAAAGTCCTGCAAAAGGGTATTGCTGGCAGCCAAACTTTAGAAAGTGATGACAGTAGCTTGCTTTTAGTAGGCGATACAGGAAATGATATGTACGTTGTTCAAAGTTTTGGTTAGTATTCTCATTTCAATTGTAGGGGTAATATCATGTCCGTATAATTAGCTATGATTTCCACAGTCATTGCACCCCACCCCCAGCCCCTCCCCGCAGGCGGGAGGGGAGACAAAGCGTAGCTTTAGCGGGGTGGGGTTCTTCGGGTTTAATAAGTAATCTAGCGGACATGATATGATTCATGACTTGCTCCTACATGAATAAAGTGCAGTCTCACATAAAATTTGTTTAATTAATTTACAGATTAGATTTATTCAATTTGTTGGTTTAACCAAGCTTCTAAATCAGAAATAGCTGAGAAGTCTAACAAAGCCTCTCCTAAGTCCTCCAATTGTTCAATAGATAATCCTTGAACTCGCTCAATAGTAGATGAATCAATCTCACCAAAACGGCGATTCAATTGACGTACAATTAAACGTTGTTCGCCTTGTTGTACAGCTTGTTTCCGGTCTTGTTGATAAAGTGGTTTTAATCGCATAATTAACTCCCGATCATCTTCTTCTGAATTTTGATTAACTTGCAAGTTTTGCCGCAAGTTATAAAGTAATTCTAGCGTTGCTCTGCGAAATGGATGATTTGATGATAGTGCTTCTAATTCATCTATTGCTTGTTTTTGTACTGTTCCTCGACCGAGAATTCTTAACCACAGAGTTTCTTCGGTGCGCGGTAACTGGTGAATTGCAACGATCGCAGTCCGCAAATACTCTGCAATAAAATGTACTCCAGGTAGCCAATCTACCTTTTGAGTAGCACCGAATCCTAACAGCAGTGCTGTAGACGCGGTTGGAGTGAGTATCCATAATTTGGGAAGTTCTAATTCTGGAATGGAAGTTTTATTTCGATTTGCTTGACGTTGTAATCCACCCCTTACTTCTAATAATTTTAACAGACAATCACAAATTTCTTCTTTTGATGCAGCGTTGCGGAATGGTTCAAAAATGGCTGCTGTAGCAGCAAATCTTCCTAATAATCCTAGTGTTTCTAAATTCGTGCTTTGTTTTGTTAAAGGAGAAAATAAAACATCGATTTCTCGAACTTCTCCCGCCACACGACTAGAACCTTGCACTTCTCCATAAGGTTTTAGTAATTCTTCCAAATAGTATGAGAGCAAATTGATCATGGATAAATCTAGTCATTCAACCAAAAAAGTTTATTTAGCTAACGAATTGGCGATCACCCCAGTAACTTTTACCAGATGTATAATTTGTAATTTATCTGAAACCTCTTTCCATAAGCATTTGAGGTTCGACATTCTCAACGTTAGCGATCGCTTCTAACTGATAAATCCCAGCGATCGCATCAACAATATTACCTGATTGGGCACGTAACCAAGCGGTATGAGGCGCATAAGAAAGGCTTTGTGCAACTTTGTAACCCGCTCGATTAATTGCCTCGTGCTGCGACTCTACATCAACGCCTTCAGCAAAGCGGATAAAAACCAGTCCAGTTGGTACTGCTATAGAACCATTGGATTCTAGTGTATAAACCGGACTCAATATACCCTGTTCTGATTGATTGGGTTCGCCTGAAAAAACTGCGATTGCACCGTCATTAAGTCGTAAAATTGCTCCTGTTGCCACAGTGCCGGGTTGATTGTAATGTACTGCATAGTACCCAGGTTTACGAGTGTAGGATAGAGCAGTGCGTAGGCGTAGCGCGTCGTAGGCATTGCTACCAACGCGAATTTGTTCAGGATACTCAGAAAAGTAGTCTTTTTGAAATCTCACTTCACCAATCAGGGGTAGAGAGTACACCTGTAGAAAATACTCAACCGGAAAATAAAACATCTTTCTTAAGTTCTAATGATGTTATAGCGTTTTTCAGTGGTATGGAATACATTCTTTTCATCGTGATTCACAGTTATACGCCCCTACTGATAGTGAAGATTCTTAAAACAACCTGATTTTGAATCCTCTCTTTTCTGGAAAGACTAATCGAAGGTTTGTATGAACTTAGATAGATTAAATTCTGTATCGTAATACACATATAACACATGAAATCAGAAGCATCCATAAAGTAAACGTAAGCCTACAATGCGTGCAGCAAGCTTTAAAAATAAGGCATAATACGGTTTCCCAATCCTCTTATGAGTGCTGAGTGGGGAATCCTAACTTCTTTACTCAGGACTGGGAACTATTATGCCCAATGCCCAATTCCCCATGCCCCATCCTCAATGCCCCATACCCAATTTTCAAAACATTTAGGAGATTAAACAATGGTTCAGGTTCGCTATGGTGGACAGAACGGCCAACAGTATGAATTTGCTATCAGTAACGAACACGTTGTAGTGCGTACTGAAAGCCGTAGCACTCTTGTTGGTGCGAGATCGTTTGAAGTCGCACCTGTATCACCCATAGCTCGTAGTATCCTCAATCAATTTGAGTTAACAACACGGTTTCGGCAAGCGGGTGTAGAAATTTTGCAAGCGAAAGTTCCGAATCAGGGTGTTGCTTTGCGCGATCGCGCTCGTGAAATTCTCAACAATGAGTCTGAAGTCCAATTTGCCGGACGTGTCCTCATCGATCCAGTATCCCAACAACCTGTGGTCTACACTGAAAACCTTTTTGTTAAATTTGATAGCGAAGAAGAGTCAAGGGTCTGCCAAGAAGTTTTAAAACGTTACAACTTAACAATTAAACGCCAACTTGAATACGCACGAAATGCTTATTTTGTCAGTGCGCCTACAAATACTGGTATAGCCGTCTTTGACATCGCCGAGAGACTTCTAAATGAGGAATCAGTTGAACTGTGCCATCCTGAATTAGCGCGTGAGTCACGCCAACGTCAGGTTTTCCCGCAGCAGTGGCACTTAAAGCAAACAACAATTAACGGTAAAATAATTAATGCCCATGCCAACGTTGAAGCAGCTTGGAAGTTGAGCAATGGCACAGGGATGATTATTGCAATTATCGACGATGGTGTGGATCTGGATCATGAAGAGTTCCGTTCCTCTGGCAAGATTGTTGCTCCGCGTGATGTCACACGTAAAACGAACAATCCCAGACCGGGAAATGATAATAACCACGGTACATCTTGTGCAGGAGTAGCTTGTGCAAACGGTAACTTTGGGGCATCTGGTGTAGCACCGGGTGCAAAACTCATGCCGATTCGTTTAGCTTCAGCGTTGGGGTCGCAGGATGAAGCAGATGCTTTTATTTGGGCGGCTCAAAATGGTGCTGATGTCATTTCTTGCAGCTGGGGCCCAGCCGACGGTACTTGGTTTGAGCCAGACGATCCCGCACACAAGCAAAAAGTACCTTTGCCTGATTCCACACGACTTGCTATAGATTTTGCAATCAATAAAGGACGAAATGGCAAGGGCTGTGTAATTTTATTTGCAGCTGGCAATGGTAACGAAAGCGTCGATAATGACGGCTACGCTAGCTATCAAAAGGTGATTGCAGTGGCAGCTTGTAACGACTACGGCACGAGAAGCGCTTACAGTGACTTTGGTCAAGCGGTCTGGTGTGCCTTCCCCAGCAACAATGGTGACAATTCTCAAACCACTGGAATTTGGACAACCGATCGCTCTGGTGTACTTGGTTATAATTCGGGTAATCGAAATCTGGGTGAGGCTTTAGGCAACTATACGAACGAATTTGGCGGAACTTCTAGTTCCTGTCCAGGTGCAGCAGGTGTCGCAGCCTTGATTCTTGCCAGAAACCCAAATCTGCGTTGGGATGAAGTGCGAGACATTATTAAACGCTCCTGTGATCGCATTGATTCATCTGGAGGTAAATATGATGCCAATGGTCGCAGCCCCTTTTACGGTTACGGTCGAATCAATGCTCTCAAAGCCGTAGAATTGGCCAAGCCTGCTCAAACATCGCCCATTAGTATTTTTCAGGCAGTGCAAGATATCCCAATTAACGACTTGCAAACATCAACATTGTCGTTGGCGATCGCTAATACCACCCTCCTAAAATCCATCAAAGTTAATGTAGATATCGAGCATACTTATATTGGGGATCTTGTCGTTACTCTCCTTCCCCCGGTGCAAATAGGCATACTTCCCATAAATCTGCACGATCGCCAGGGTGGAGCTACAGATAATATTAAAACAACTTATGACGAGGTAAACACCCCTCAACTTGCTGCCTTTAAAGGTAAAAGTCCCCAAGGAACTTGGACTCTGGAAGTTGCAGATAAAGCTAACGGAGATACAGGAAAGATTCGCAGCTTGACCATTGAAATCGGATTTTAAACAGGAGGGAAGGGTTTTTGGGTTTCTGCATAGATTCGGGAATCATAACTAATTAGCCAGACTTGATCTTATATCATGTCCGGTTAAAGACTTATCATTAAGACCGCTCCAGGGGCAGAGGTGCAGAGGGGATGGGTTTTTGGGCTTTCTGCATAGAGAAAGGGAATTATAACTAATTAGCCGGACATGATATTATCCCCCTTAATCCCCCCTTATAAAGGAAAGGCTACGGTGTACACACAAGTCTTGAAATCCCACTTAAAACTTGGTTTCGTTGCCCTAGCCCTAAAATAAGGGGGAGAAATTGAGTTTCCAGTTGCCCAAAAGTGGGGTATTTATGGGGCTAAAAGGCTTGAAACCCTTGCGGACTATACTTCTGTGTACACCGTAGCTTATAAAGGGGGGAAACAAGAAATTTAGTTCCCTCGCCGTATGTATTGGGGAGGGCTAGGGTGGGGTATTTTTAATGCTCTGTTAAATAACCACATATTACTGAGCAAAAATCAAAATATTCTTCCCTGTAGGAACTTCCGTCTTCACGTTTCCGTGTTCCGCGCAGTCTGTAGCAGCTTCCGCCTTGACGTTTCCGTGTTCCGCGCAGCCTGTAGCAGCTTCCGCCTTGACGTTTCCGTGTTCCGCGCAGTCTGTAGCAGCTTCCGCCTTGACGTTTCCGTGTTCCGCGCAGTCTGTAGCAGCTTCCGCCTTGACGTTTCCGTGTTCCGCGCAGCCTGTAGCAGCTTCCGCCTTGACGTTATCAGAAACAGACTTGTGTTACAGCATCTTCCCTTAAATAGAACAGGCTTTTGAGGTACAGCACTGCTGTGCCTCGACAATAAATATGGTTTCAATTGGCAAAAAATGTTGTAGGGGATTTAAATTTAAAGTGCATCGCAAAACCTAACCTTATATTTTAAGAAAAGCAAAACCATTTTGTCTCATTCCCAGTCTGAGAATGGGAATGAGGTTTTAAAAGAGTTTTAACTTATAGTTGATACCAATTACAGCAGTTTTTTGACTTTTGCAAGAGGTCTAGTCTATTAACTTTGAGTCACAGCCTCTTTGGCCAAGAACTTCTCTAATTCTGTCAGCGCATCAGCATCAACCTTAGTTTGCATTGGACAGAACTTAGGCCCACACATCGAACAAAACTCAGCAGTTTTATAGATATCTGCTGGTAGAGTTTCATCGTGATATTCCTTAGCTCTTTCTGGATCGAGTGATAATTCAAACTGACGGTTCCAATCAAAGTTGTAACGCGCCTTGGAAAGTTCATCATCTCTATCCCTTGCACCAGGGCGATGTCTAGCAATATCAGCCGCATGAGCCGCTATTTTATAGGCAATCAACCCATTCCGCACATCTTCGGCATTTGGCAGACCCAAATGTTCTTTAGGTGTTACATAGCACAGCATCGCAGTACCGTACCATCCAGCCATTGCGGCTCCAATGGCTGAAGTGATATGGTCATAACCAGGAGCAATGTCTGTCACCAATGGCCCCAATACATAGAAAGGTGCTTCAGAACACTCTTCCATCTGCTTACGGACGTTGAACTCAATTTGATCCATTGGGACGTGTCCAGGCCCTTCCACCATCACCTGTACATCATCTTCCCAGGCTTTGCGAGTTAGCTGTCCCAGAGTTTTCAATTCGGCTAATTGTGCTTCATCTGAGGCATCATGGGTGCAACCAGGACGCAGGGAATCTCCTAAACTGAAGGAGACATCGTACTTTTTGAAAATCTCAATAATGTCTTGGAAGTGGGTATAAAGTGGGTTTTGTTTGTGGTGATGTAGCATCCAGCGCGCCAAAATACCGCCGCCGCGAGAGACAATACCAGTGATCCGGTTTCTCACCAAAGGCAAATGCTCAAGCAAAATCCCTGCGTGGATAGTTTGATAGTCTACTCCTTGCTGGGCGTGCTTTTCGATGATATGGAGAAAATCATCAGCAGTCAGATTCTCAATTGTGCCGTGGACGCTTTCTAAAGCTTGGTAAACCGGCACTGTACCAATGGGAACAGGTGAAGCCTTAATGATTGCGGTACGAATTTCATCCAAATTACCGCCACCTGTGGACAAATCCATCACGGTATCAGCACCGTATTTCACGGACAGATTCAGCTTATCAACTTCTTCCTGAAGATTAGAAGAGTTGGGAGAAGCGCCAATATTAGCATTTACCTTACATTTGGAGGCGATGCCAATAGCCATCGGCTCTAGGTTAGTGTGATTAATATTAGCAGGGATAATCATTCGTCCCCGTGCTACTTCCTCACGAATGAGATCGGCCGGGAGATTTTCCCGTTGGGCCACGTAGTGCATTTCTTCGGTGATAACACCTTGGCGGGCGTAGTGCATTTGAGATACATTAACCTGCCCACGTCGTTTAGCAACCCATTCAGTCCGCATATTATAATTCCTCAATAAACAGCTTCCCTCCGCTGGTATTACCCAGACTCAGGTGTTAAGGGTGTGATCTCAGCCTGGTTATGTAGGCACCCCTAGCATGGATGTAGTGTAGCACCTTGGGTATATCTGGGAGCAAAGGTGTTAAAAATTTATGAGGTGAGGGTGATGTTAAGCGGTTTTTTGGAGTCTGGCGATCGCTAAGATTTATGGCTATTGGCGTGCAAACATCTTGTGGTTTACTGCTAAAGCTTTAGGCGCGAATTTCATTTGCACAAGGACGACCCTGTTCAATATCGGTAATATTAGCAAAAGTGGTTTCTGCAATATTGTAGAGAGCTTCTGCTGTAAAAAAGGCTTGATGTCCGGTAATGAGTACATTGGGGAACGTTGTCAGACGCTGGAAAATATCATCTTGAATAATTTCGCCAGACAAATCCTCAAAAAACAATTCTGATTCTTGTTCGTAGACATCTACACCAAGATAGCCAATTTTACCAGACTTCAATCCCTCAATTACAGCTTGGGTATCAATCAGCGCTCCTCGGCTAGTATTAATTAGCATCACACCTGGCTTAATCTTTTCTATAGCCTCAGTGTTAATTAAGTGATGTGTTTCGAGAGTCAGGGGGCAATGCAGGGAGATAATATCGGAGTTGGCAAATAGCTCAGGTAGTTCTACATACTTTCCACCTAGCGCCTCCAATTCGGGATTGCGATAAACGTCATAGGCGAGTAAGTGACAGCCAAACCCCTTCATAATTTGTCCTAAAATCAGACCGATTTTGCCGGTACCGACAATCCCCACTGTGCGCTCATGCAAATTAAATCCCAACAGTCCATCTAAAGAAAAATTGCCTTCTCGGACACGGTTATAGGCACGATGAATTTTGCGATTTAAGCTCAAAATCAATCCTACGGCATGTTCTGCTACCCCATAAGGTGAATAGGCGGGAACACGCACAACGGTAATTCCTAAGTCTGCTGCGGCTTGTAAGTCTACATTGTTAAACCCTGCACAGCGAAGGACAACCAGACGAGTTCCCCCTGAGGCGAGAATCTCTAAAGTTTGGGCATCAACCTGGTCATGCACAAATACGCAAACCGCCGGAAATTCGGCAGCAAGGATAGCCGTATCCCGATTTAAACGGGGTTCAAAAAACACTAATTCGTGTTGAATGGGAGAATTTGCAGCTGACAAAAACTGCCGATCGTAGGCTTTTGTACTGAAAACTGCTACTTTCATGCAAAACCTCAGACTTTATGTATGCTGCACGGTGTTCGAGTAGATAATACCTTGACGTTTAGAAAAGCGATGTCTACAACGAGCGTAGCTGCGGCATTTTTGAATATTTTTTAATTGGTACTCTGGCAATGGCACTTAAATAAGCGATCGCACTCCAGCAATCTCCATAAAAAGCTTTTAACGACCAGGTATGATGGGGCGATCGCCTTTCTGAAACCTGACCCATGATTGTTGTAAAGCAGCAGGAGCAGGATTCTTAGCATCATAAACAACAATCACATTAGTTAGTGGGCGTCCGGCGGGGACTAAAATTTTACCATTAGCAGCAAAGGCTTTCGATGCACCACCATCTAAATTCATTGCTTCGTGACAGCCAATTGCTTTCATTGCTTGCGCTTCTTGCTGTAAAGTTAATCCACTATCGAAATTAATCAAAAATAGCTTTTTACCATCAGCAGGAAATCCGATCGCAGTTCGTGCGCCAGTACCTAAAACACCAGGATCTTTAAATCCTTCAACATCCGGCTTCAGCCAAATTTGTCCCTGTCTCAATAATCGAGGCCCGCAGGTGATAGACAACCAATGTTGATTCCATTCCGGTTTACCATCAACCCGTGCTGTCATCATTTCCGGTTTATTGCCAGCTCGCAACCCCAAAGTAGTGCCAAAATTTTCCCACTGGCTGTATTTGATAAATCTTCCTGCCGCTACCATGTTACCCATCACTGTTTTCTGGCTATTCTTGGCAAAAAAAGTACCATTAGCAACGACAGCGGCGCGATGACGAGCCACTAGGTTATTAAATTCTTCATCACCACTAGTTTTTTGATTAGTATTAGCCAAAGTTGCATTATTTGCTAAACCAATAGTAATGAAGGTGTTGGGGTCAGTGAGGTCAATAATAGTTTGATAAAAAGAGAAACCATTTACCTTACCCCTTTTCACTTGTACAGTTTGAGCGGTTGCGGGGAGTGCCAATGTTAATCCTTGTGCCAAGACAGCACCTCCTAAAAACAAGAAAGACCGTCGGCAGATTTTAGAACTTGGCATAATCAACTCTTGACTATATTGTTTTTATTAGGATGCCCAATGCCCAATCGTTATCGATATATTATTTTTTACAAACCCTATGGCGTTCTTAGCCAGTTTACAAAAGATGCCCCCACACATAGCACCCTAAAAGATTATATTGATGTGTCTGATGTGTATCCTGTGGGACGCTTAGACTGGGATAGTGAAGGATTGCTGCTGTTAACGAACGATGGACAATTGCAACATCGCCTCGCCCATCCGCGTTTTGGTCATAAACGTACTTACTGGGTACAGGTAGAGCGAATTCCAGATGCAGAAGCTATCAAAAGGTTGCAAACAGGTGTAGAAATTCAAGATTACCGCACTCAACCAGCAGAAGTTAAGGTATTACCAGAAGAACCACAGTTACCTGAACGCACCCCACCGATTAGATTTCGCAAAAATGTACCGACAGCTTGGCTGGAAATGACTTTGACAGAGGGAAAAAACCGCCAAGTACGGCGCATGACTGCGGCTGTCGGGTTTCCGACTTTGCGACTGGTCAGAGTCAGCATAGCTCATCTACAATTAGATGACTTACAATTGGGTCAATGGCGCGACCTTACCGCTTCTGAACTCCATAATTTTAGTAAATTGAAAAGTTTTCCGCCAAAAGCCGCCCCATAATAGGAAGTTGACTTGTCATAAAATAGTCAAGCGATCACTAATAATTCCAAAGACTCAATACGCTAGGGATTTCCAAAACTACTGAATTTCTTTATACTGCGAATTACCAGCCAAGCTCCTCCAGAAGATATCAATAATAAGGGTGTTAACCAATCACCCCAACGCACATATAAAGTCTGTGTCTGTCGCCGATAAATTGTTTCAGCATGAGTTTCGTAGGTATTATATCCAGACATCCATAAGGTTCTGCCATGAGGATCTACAAAGGCTGAATATCCGGTATTAGTTGCCCGTGCTGACCAGCGATCGGTTTCAATAGCCCTCATGATATCTTGTGCATGATGCTGGAATGGCATGGATGCAGTGTAATGGGCATCGTTAGAAGAACTGAGAATAAATTGCCCACCCGCCGCGGCTTGACGGCGAAATTGTTCAGGAAAAGCAGATTCATAACATATACTAGCGATCGCCCGACCAAAAGGAGTGTCAAATAGCTGATTTGCTGAACCAGCAACCTGGTGTGCATCCAAAGGCGACAAGCGCTGAACTATTTTCCCTAAAATTCCTTCAAAGGGAATATATTCTCCCAAAGGTACTAGTTTGGACTTATCGTAGCGGCTGACAATTTCACCTTTATTGTTGAAAGTAAACAAGCTAATTGTATAACTATCTCCCCGTTCGCCAAAAGCCCCAATCCAAGCAACTACGCCTTTTTCCTTCACGGCTGCGACTAAGGCCGTTTCCAGCAAATTACGCTGGAAAATAGGTAAGGCTCCTTCTGGGGTCAGGACTGCATCTACACCTTGGTCTGCTAAAGTTAGATATCCATTGGTGTAATTTTCTTGAGCGCGACGAAACCCTTCGGAACTTCGTAAAAGTCGGTTCGGGATATTACCCTGAACAATCCCCACTTTTAAAGCCGCTTCTGGGGGTTGAGCAATGGGACGGCTATATAAGATAAAACCAATAAGGTGTAGGGTAATTAATAGTCCTGTAGCGGTAGCTAAGTATTTATTAACGAACCGCAGAGGCACAGAGGACATCTTGATATCTTGTCGCTTTATATACGCTTCAGCAATTAACCCATTAATAGCAACGATCGCTGCTGTCACAGTATTAGGCCCAGACAGTTGACCCAGATGTACAATTACAAGATTATGCGGACTTTGTGTGTAAGCAAGGGAACTCCACCACAAAGGCCCAGCACTCCACAAACTTTCTAAACCGCACCAAACGGCTGTACCAATTAGTATACGTAGCCACGGTTTTTGTCCGGCTAGGCGAACCATAACAGCCGCCCAAATAGCAAGAAATACCCCTCCTAAGATGCTGATAAATCCCCAACAAAAAAGGGTGATTGCCAAACTTGGCAACCACGGAACGCCTAACCAAGTCATGGGATGAATTCCCGTAATCCAAGATAGGGCGACACCGTGATAACCGATACCCCAGAGGAAAGCAGGGAGAAATTCGTTTTTGCCTTTGGCTGAGGTGACAATTAGCACCCATAAGGGGACTATGGCAATCCAAGCCAATAACCATGCACCTACAGGGGCAACGGTTAGCCCCATTAAAGTGCCGCTAGCGAATGCAATTAAATAAGGGAGTAAGGCGGTTAACCTCTCCCTCTGCTTTTTATTCTGCTTCTTCTGCATCGCCAGCATCAGGTGGAACTATTGCCACTCCGGTAATGGCGTCGTCTTCATCTAAACGCTGCACTCTGACTCCAGTTGCCGATCGCGATTGGATAGAAATCGCATTCACTGCTTGACGGATGATAATACCGCGATTTGTCACCATCATGATTTCATCATCATCGTTGTTCACAATGCGTAGGGTTGCCAACTTGTCTTTAGTTTTGCGGTTTTTGAACTTGGTTGCCATTAAACCCTGACCAGCACGATTTTGCAGCCGGAATTGAGCAACTGGTACGCGCTTACCATATCCACCCATTGTAATTACCAACACCCAAGGGCCAACAATGCCACTGCTAGGCACTTCTGCGGACTCTTCAGTAATTTCGGTAATTTCGATATCTTCTGTTTCAATTGCTTCGATTGTTTCGGTTGTTTCGATTGTTTCAATTGTTTCGATATCTTCAGTTTCTGCTTCTGTAACATCCAAAGTTTCCAGAATTGCTGCGGGCAGAATATCCATACCCACGAGTTCATCTTTATTTTTGAGTTTCATGGCTTTCACCCCACGAGTCGCCCTACTTAAAGGACGCAGTTGTTCGTGGTTGCACCGGAAGTTAATCGCCATCCCGTTACGAGAACCAATGATTACGCTGTCCTCTACTCTAGCGCGTCGCACCCAGCGCAGTTGGTCGCCTTCTTCTAAGGAAATGGCAATCAAACCATTGGCGCGAATGTGACTAAAGGCTGCCAATTCGGTTTTCTTGATATTCCCGCCCTTAGTGAGCATGACCAGATATTCTTCGTTGCTAAATTCGTCAACAGGTACAATCGAAGTGATTTTTTCCTCTTTGGGAATCGGTAGCATTTGGACGATTGGTGTGCCGCGACTGGTACGCGAACTCGCTGGAATTTGATAAGCTCTCAGGCAATAAACAACACCACGCTCACTAAAGAATAAAATACTGTCGTGATCGCAGCAAGTCAAAAAATGCTCAATGGTATCATCATCTTTCACCTTGGCTGCGGCTTTGCCTCTGGTAGCACGGCTTTGGGCTTCAAAGGTGTTGACTGGCATCCGTTTGATGTAGCCTTGCTCTGTAACCAAAATAATTGCTTTTTCATTGGCAATGAGGTCACGGTCATCTAATTCCCCTTCCCCTGGTAAAATTACCGTGCGGCGGGGTGTGGCAAAGCTAGTTTTTAGTTGCCCGACTTCGGTTTCAATGATTTCCAGCACTCTCTCCCGACGGGCCAAAATATCCTGCAAGTCGGTAATCTTCGCTTGTAATTCTTCGTGTTCTAGACGAATTTTGTCTGCTTCTAAAGCAGTCAACCGCCGCAATTGCATTTGCAAAATCGCATCTGCTTGCACTTCTGAGAGTCCGTAAGTTGTGATTAATTCGCCTTTAGCTGTGGGTGCATCGGGAGCATGACGAATTAAGACAATAATTGGATCTAAATGAGACAGGGCAATTAATAATCCTTGCAAGAGATGGTCGCGTTCCTCAGCTTTGCGCAGTTCGTAGCGGGTGCGTCTGGCAATGGATTCGATGCGGAAATCCAAGAAGACGGTTAAGAACTGTTTGAGGGTGAGTACTTGGGGTTCGCTATTCACCAACGCCAGCATATTTGCGCCAAAGTTGGCTTGCAGTGGCGTTTGCTTGTAGAGGTTGTTCAGAACGACGCGAGGATAAGCATCACGCTTGAGTTCGATCACAATTCGCATCCCGTCGCGATCGCTTTCATCCCGGATATCTGCAATCCCTTCTAGACGCTTCTCGTTCACCATTTCGGCGATTTTTTCAATCAGCGCCGCTTTGTTGGTTTGATAGGGCAATTCGGTGATAATAATTGCTTCTCTATCTGGGCGTCCCCGTTGTTCAACGGTTTCAATGTTAGCTACACCACGCATGGTGATGGAACCACGCCCGGTGGTGTAAGCTTCTCGAATAGCAGATGTTCCTAAAATCTGCGCCCCAGTCGGAAAGTCTGGGCCGTGGACATACTGCATTAATTCCAGGTCGGTGATTTCTGGATTGTGGATTACTGCCACCAAAGCATCAATCAATTCGCCCAAGTTGTGGGGCGGAATGTTGGTGGCCATGCCCACGGCAATTCCAGAGGAACCGTTAAGCAATAACTGGGGAATCCGTGCTGGTAAGACTGTGGGTTCTTGCTGAGAACCGTCGAAGTTATCGGCAAAGTCTACGGTTTCTAATTCGATGTCGTGGAGTAGACCAGCGCTAGTTAAAGCTTGCAACCGACATTCGGTGTACCGCATGGCGGCTGGCGGATCGTTGTCTACCGAACCAAAGTTACCATGCCCGTTAACTAGGGGCGATCGCATGGAAAAATCCTGCGCCATCCGCACCAAGGCATCATATACTGCCGTGTCACCGTGGGGGTGATATTTACCTAATACTTCACCCACTACACGGGCGCATTTCTTAAAAGGGCGATCGTGGAGCAGACCTAGCTCGTGCATTGCGTAGAGAATGCGACGATGCACAGGTTTTAGACCATCCCTGGCATCTGGCAGCGCCCGACCCACTATCACGCTCATGGCGTATTCCAGATAAGACTGCGACATTTCGTTTCGCAAGTCTGTCGGGATAATCCTCTCCTGTGAGGTTGTCATAACCTAAAAATCTCCAAAAATCGTAGATTTTAGCTTTTTTACTCAACAAAGCGCAAAATTATTCTAAATTGCTCTTGAATAATTGCTATAATTTGATACAATTCTATCATATATTGCTTTTTTATGCCTGGGCAGCTAACTCAGGCGCTTGTTTGATCCGTAGCTTCTCTCTGGGATTTGAGTTGAGATGCGATCAGAGGAACTTTAGGGGCAAGAAAAAATCCAATCAAACTGGCAAAAAGGATTGGCGTAAAGGGACTCAAGTTAGTCAGTTTTGACAATAGCAAAGTTGTACTTATAGGTGTGCGCGTTACAGCTGCGTTGACAGCCGCCATTGTACAAATCATGGCAAGGGTAGGATCGAGTGCTGGAATTAAGACTGCTACTGCTTTACCAATGCAAGCACCAGTGAAAAATAGGGGAATGATGAATCCACCGCGCCACCCACCTGTTACCGTAATGCTAATGGCAGCCATTTTCCCAAGAGCTAGAGTTAAGAGAAAAACAGCACCAAAGTTAGCAGTCAGGACTGAATCTAACTCTTCATGTCCAAAATAACGCGTCAGGGGTAATAAAACTGCTAAACTGCCAAGTCCCACTCCTGCTAGTGTTGTGCGTACATAAATGGGGAAAGGAATTAAGGTAAACAAGTAATCGCAGCCGCGAAAAATGCCCATAAAAATCCATCCCGCCACCGCCCCGATAATTCCGAATCCGATCGCGATCGCAAAATCATCAATCCTTTCTAAGTGATACTGAGGAAAATGCCAAGTGGGGGCAATACCCAAATGTGTAATTGCTGCAAACACCAGATAGCTAGCGCAACTCGAAACAATTGCTGGCATTAAGGCTTCGTAATATTCCACAATATGCTCGTGGTGCAAAATCTCTAAAGCGAACATTGCACCGCCAAGAGGTGCGCCAAACAAGGCAGTGAAGCCAGCCGCCATTGCTGCTAAACTCATGGTTCTGAGGTCTTCACCTTGGAGTTTTAAGCGATCGGCAACCCAAGTACCAAAAGAACCTGTTACCTGTACGAGTGGTGCTTCTGGTCCAGCACTACCGCCTGCCGAGATGCTGACAAGAGAAGCAAGAATCATTGAAGGATTTTTGCGAACATCTAGGCGTCCGCTACGAAAATGAATATTATCAACAATCACGGCGATTTCACCGGGATTTCCCAAAAAATGAATCACCAGACCGATAAATAAACCGCTAAGTGGCATCACTATCAGGAGGCTAAAACCCTCAAATCGCTGGAGTCTGTGAGTTAAAAACTCTAGAATATTCCAGTACAACGCCGCAAATAGACCACCAGCAGTCCCCACAACTACCCAGCGGATCACCCACTGCGAAATCATTAGGGGATTACGCTTTACCAGTCCAAAAAGTTGAGCAAATGTCCAGCGTTGAGTTTGATTGGTAGCGGGGGGCTTGTTTGGTAACACTGCTTATTTCCTATTTGTGAAACCTAGAGTACTGAATATTTACGCTTTTTATGGTAAAGGCTATTTAGTTTAGTGAATCATTTTTGGTCTACAAAGAGCGATATTTCTGACCGAAGACAAAAAGGATACAAGCCCCTAAATTCATTTATGGAAAATATAAAAACAATTGTGCCGAGATGCTTCAGCACAAGGCACAAAAAGTCCAAGATCAAGCCCCTAAATTTATTTATGGGGATTGTAATGCGTGAATTTTGAATTTTGAATTCCCCGTTCGCGTAGCGTCTCGCAGAGAAGGGGTTGACGGGCTGTGATGTTCAAACGCGAACTGTATGTCGCAGACTCACTACCCGAAAGCTATTGGTGACGCTTTTCTTTCCCATTGCTGTGTAAAATTAAGTCCCAAGATAGCGTGTACCCATCCGTGAGAGGTTAAGGTGATTGCACTAAAGTAAGTACTGGTGTGCCACGACAGCTAGTACCAAGTTGAATCAATCGGTCTTTAATCGAATGGTCATATATTTTAACTGATTCACAAAAGACGCTTTATCTTATAGCGGTTCCCATTCAGATGCGGTACAACATTATATCGCGGGGTGTAGGGGCACGGCAGTGCCCATTGGTGTTCAACTTAAGCTAAACATCCTTTTCAAACCTCGTTTCCAGCCAGAGGCTGGAAATGCTTGTCATTGCGGCTCTGCCGCAAGTCTTGAGGCGGAGCCTCAACGACGAACATTCCCAGTCGGAGACTGGGAACGAGACAAACGAGACAATATCTAAAAGCTTGTTCTCGGATGGCTTTCACGTTAAGTTAACACCAATGGGCAGTGCCGTGCCCCTACGGATGTACCTCACGCAAACGAGAAGCCCTATAACCTCTCACCAATGACCTTAACTAAATGCGATCACACTTAGCGGTGGCGTAGAGGTATGGCAATGGCGATTGAGATGCTTCTAAGTACAACCGTATTTATTTTTAGTAATTTAGTAAAATAATTAGCTGTATTTATACTAGCAAAAGCTAATATTTTACGTATAATTATTATCAATTAACCCAGTTATCACAATTGCTGAATTGGTGGAGACTAACATCTAAGAAGCACGGCAAGATACAGGGTTCTGCCATGAACCATGAGGCGTAGTAGTAGGTGCATTTGCTATGAGTTGTACCTCTCCTTTGGCATCTATTACCCACCCAGTAGCTTCTACAATCTGTTTTGGTCTAGCAGTAGTAGGTTTGATGGTAACAGGTGGACTCTTGCGGTTTCTGGTGCTGGGTTTGAGAGTAACCCAATCTACTTGCACTGCATCAGGAGAGAGAACGTCCTTTGGATTAGGTGCTAAACCGCCGCGTCCAGTGATCACAAATCGGTTTTGGGCGTAACCAGGACTATAGCAGCCTTGTGTTAACTCAGTGTCAACTGGTATTGTTGGCAACTCAATTAAGCCACTGTTGGGGTCTACATCAGGTGTTATTAGCTCAATAGTGCCACTTAAAGAAGGATTTGTTTGCGAAATCGCGGTGATGTCACTTGTCGGAACTTGACGCGGGTCTAATTTAGGACTCAACCGCTGGAGGTCTTGCCGACTAAGTGGCGCGATTCCAAAAATACCAGTAGCATTAATTGTAACTCTCCCACCATTGCCACTAAACGCATTAGCAGTGATGTCGCTATTTTCTCTGGGGGCAGCAACGATGAAGCCCGATGGAGCATTGATCCTGATGTTGCCGCCGTTTCCACCAGCACGTTCTGTGCCTGCGGTAGCAGTTATGCTGCTGTTGTTGCGAAGCAGTAGAATATCTTTGACATTTAGGGTAATATACCCACCATCACCAAATGTGTTTTCAGTTGTAATGGTTCCCTGGTTGCCAAGACGGAGGTTGCGAGCAGTTACTTCTATGTTGCCTGCATTAGCTGCTTTGTCTCCTCGAACGCGAGCAAATAAGCCACTGTTAGGATCATCGTTATCAATAATAATAGGCTTGAATATACCACTGCCTAGGAAAATCTCATAGGTTCGGGTAGATCGTTCAGCGTATGTTGCATCGCTGCCAGAGATGACGACATCGCCAGTGGCGTTTATAGTAATGTCACCTGCTTGTCCAGTGCTATTGGCAGTGCTAAGGAATTGTCCACCATTATTAATCTCAAGGTTAGTAGTGTTAATAACGATGTTTCCACCATTATTATCACTCGTAGTTTTTGCACTTATAACTGCTCCGTCTAACACACGTAGCGTACCAGCATTAATTTTGATATCACCACCCTTACCACTTGATCCATAAAACGTTGACACTCCCTCTGTAGAAGTAAATAATCCGCTACTACTTCCAAACGAGTTAACTCCAGAAATGGTAACAGAATCTGCATTGATTATGATATTACCAGCAGGTGCGTTACCGGAAGTACCAGCATTCAATTGTGCTCCGTCAGTCAACAAAAGAGAGCCAGCCTTGATATTAGACCTCTTGCAAAAAAGTTTTGTGGTAGATTAGTAGATTAAAAAATTTCCAAC
>NZ_JABXKL010000091.1 GCF_017114995.1 Nostoc sp. NMS9
ACTGCCACCAGAGTTGTTGCCAGAAGCCCTTGCTGCTGCCAGGGCAATACAGGATGAGTCTTCTCGTGCCTATGCCTTGAGTGCCTTAGCCCAGAAACTGCCACCAGAGTTGTTGCCAGAAGCCCTTGCTGCTGCCAGGGTGATTCAGGATGAGTCTTCTCGTGCCAATGCCTTGAATGCCTTAGTCCAGAAACTGCCAGATATATTGCCAGAAGCCCTTGCTGCTGCCAGGGTGATTCAGGATGAGTCTTCTCGTGCCAATGCCTTGAATGCCTTAGTCCAGAAACTGCCAGATATATTGCCAGAAGCCCTTGCTGCTGCCAGGGTGATTCAGGATGAGTCTTCTCGTGCCAATGCCTTGAATGCCTTAGTCCAGAAACTGCCAGATATATTGCCAGAAGCCCTTGCTGCTGCCAGGGTGATTCAGGATGAGTCTTCTCGTGCCAATGCCTTGAATGCCTTAGTCCAGAAACTGCCAGATATATTGCCAGAAGCCCTTGCTGCTGCCAGGGCAATACAGTCTGAGTCTTCTCGTGCCAAAGCCTTGAGTGCCTTAGCCCAGAAACTGCCACCAGAGTTGTTGCCAGAAGCCCTTGCTGCTGCCAGGGCAATACAGGATAAGTCTTCTCGTGTCTATGCCTTGAGTGCCTTAGCCCAGAAACTGCCAGATATATTGCCAGAAGCCCTTGCTGCTGCCAGGGCAATACAGTCTGAGTCTTCTCGTGCCTATGCCTTGAGTGCCTTAGCCCAGAAACTGCCAGATATATTGCCAGAAGCCCTTGCTGCTGCCAGGGCAATACAGGATGAGTCTTCTCGTGCCTATGCCTTGAGTGCCTTAGCACAGAAACTGCCACCAGAGTTGTTGCCAGAAGCCCTTGCTGCTGCCAGGGCGATTCAGGATGAGTCTTCTCGTGCCTATGCCTTGAGTGCCTTAGCCCAGAAACTGCCAGATATATTGCCAGAAGCCCTTGCTGCTGCCAGGGCAATACAGTCTGAGTCTTCTCGTGCCTATGCCTTGAGTGCCTTAGCTGACAGTTTGTCACAAATGCCATCTACCGAACTTTTCCCCCTTTGGCAAGATATACTTCATCAGCTATCCCTTCGCACTCGCCCTAATTTGCTGCAAGATATCAAAGTATTGTTTCCAGTTACCTTTGCATTAGGTGGCGAAGCAGCAACGGTAGAAATTGCCCATGCAATTGTGGATGTGGGGCGATGGTGGAAATAATTTATAATTCGTAATTCGTACCTCGGCTTCGCTCGGCAACCTAATTCGTAATTTAAGAGAGTTAGATTTAACTTGCATCTGTAGCTTGATTTTGGTCAATTGGTATAAGGGATGCAGGATCTATAGTTTTAAACGAAGTGCGATCGCCTTTTACAGCTACTCAACCCAATTCTCTAACAACAGCGCTGAATGCCAGGTATCGAATTTACAAACTCTCTCTGGTGTCTATGAGTGAGCGATCGCAATTAGTCATAAAATCATCACAGAAATTGTCTAGACTGTCGATGAGCGATCGCCAGGGGTTATCTTGGGCAATGAGAACAATAGCGTTACCAATTTTTTTGATATAGACTTCTGTGCCAGTGAGTTGAAAATCTTCGGGCAAAATAACAACTTGGTGAGTGCCATCAGTGCTGAGTTTGGCGGTGTTCATAATATGATTTTTCTTTTGTTGCAGTTGCTAATCGTTAAACTATAGCGCTTCCCACTTTTTAGCTCTAACTGAACCGTATTGGATACTATTCATCAATCCAACTACTCAAAAATTCTACCTGATTCTGCATTTCTTCTGCTGACTTAGCTGCAATTAACCTCAAAATACCGCGCATTAGTTCCCCCACTGAGTAACGTTGCTGCTGTACCAAAATCATTCCTGCATGAGATTGTTCTTTGGTCAAAAAATCAGTGTGCAAACGGTAGAAATCTCTGATATTAGAACTATATAAGACAAAACCTTGTTCAGTTGCCCACGTTAGCTGTTCTTCATCTGTATATCCCAGCCTATTCAAATTTAGACTTGTAATCACATCTACACCACGGTTTTGTAGAGCCAGAACTAGAGAACGTGCGGTAGAATCCTCATCCATATACAAGCGAATTCGGCTCATGAAAGTTTTTGAGTTTTATGCAGTTTCTCTAATCTGTCTCCCTCTGCCTCTTCTGCTGCAATGTCAGCGTCAATTTGGTCGCGGTTAGCATGATAATAAGCTAAAGCTGCATAAACCTGCGCTAAGGTCAAATGACTAATTTGATCTGCAATCTCTTCGGCGCTATAACCTTGTTTGTACCAAATTGCTATGCGCCTGACTGTCACCCCTGTACCAGAAATAATCGGACAACCGCCGTGTATTTCAGGATTATGGTTAATCAGTGTGCCAATATCAGTAATAGTTGTCAAAACTTGTTCTCCGAAATTTTTTACATTATCTCTAATTTGAGCGGTTAGCAAGATATTTATCTATAATCACGTACTCACCATCTTTATATTCAGCGCGAACTGCTTGAATTTCTGCCAGTGTTTCTGCATCGTCTTCGTACAACGCTTCTTCGGCTTCAAAAATTTGTTGCTCAATTAGCTCTTGAAGTTGACGTTTTTCTGTTAAATCAAGGGAAGATATTGCTTCTGCTAAAGTTTCTAAGGAGAGTTGTAATTTAACAATGGCTGGCATTTTTCTCCTATTGGGTGTATTTTTTCGCATTTTGACACCATTATGCTGACTTTAACAGTTATATTTTTGTCAAGCCGAAAGTCTTTGGGTTGTATTTTAGGACAAATGCATCTAAATTTCACGCTTGTGTGGTGCGGCGCAGCAATTAGATTTGCCTAAACTGCGATCGCAATCGCCCAAGCATTCGATGTTATCGTAAAGAATATTAGGAATTAATTACCAAGGCAGATGACTATTACTGTCAACATTGCCCAAGCAACTGCCAAATTTAGTGAACTTCTGAGTCAGGTATTGCTCGGTGAAGAAGTCGTGATTGCTGAACAGGGGATTCCAGTTGCACGTCTAGTCGCCTTTACGAATATCAGTTCTCCTCGCATTCCAGGCTTAGATAAAGGTAAAGTGTTTATTGCACCAGATTTCAACGAGCCTTTACCAGAAGAAATCTTGAGTGATTTTGAGAATTCTAACTTCCTCTAGTATTTGCGTCTACGCACTTCCAAACAAACTGAAGCAGCTACACAACTTATGGGAGCAGCTACACAACTTATGGGAGCAGCTACACAACTTATGGGAGCAGCTACACAACTTATGGGAGCAGCTACACAACTTATGGGAGCAGCTACACAACTTATGGGAGCAGCTACACAACTTATGGGAGCAGCTTCGCAACTTATGGGAGCAGCTTCGCAACTTATGGGAGCAACTTCGCAACTTATGGGAGCAGTCTCCCTTAAAGTTTTGATGAAGCTTAGACAATTATCTCTATAAATACCAACATTTAGTAATTAAATTCCGAAAAATTACTGCTATAACTTGAAAAATTTATTACAAAAATTGTGAGTTTTGCTGAACCCGAATGCAGTTGAATTGAGCCAAGCTAGCTCTATAAGCATTTTAAAGAGGTAGTTTTATGTCTCGTAAAAAACGCACATCTCGCATTTTAGAAAAAGCTCAGTTAAGATCCGCCGGACTGAAATCAATTGTTCCAAGCATCAAATTTGATGAAGATTATAGTCTAGAAAAATTAGTTGAATCAATCGAGCAGTTACGTAACAAAATTGATGTTTATAATACTGCTCTATCTGTAGTTGACTCTTCTAAAACTGAAATTGAAGAGATGGAAAAAAATTTGAGTCAGCTTTCTGAGAAGATGTTGATGGTGGTTGCTATTAAGTACGGCAAAGACAGCCGTGAGTATGAGATGGCGGGTGGTGTTCGCTATAGCGATCGCATCCGCAAAATCAGATCGAGCCGCTTGAAAAATGTTGCAGAACAAGCATCTGATGAAAGTGCTAAAACTGCATAAAATGCAGGATAAGGTAAGAGACGCAATGAATCGCCGTTTTTACAAAAGACTAATTATTGTAGAGACGGCGATTTATCGCGTCTTGGAGAAATCCGGGAGAAATTGTTTCCAAAGTACCACCTCCGACTTTAGAGTGTTGAAATAACTCAAATAGCTATCTGAAGGCGAGGTATGACAACAAACTTTAGTCGGCGTGAATTTATCTTGCTTGGTTCAGCAGGGTTTGGTACTAGTTTACTGCTGCAAGCTTGCAGTAATAAGCCGACGACACCAACAGCGACAACAACGGGTGGTACTGAAGGGTTTAAAATAGCGATCGCTCTCCCTGGAATGATTACCGATAAAGGCTGGAATCAATCTGGTTATGAAGGAATCAATCTAGCAAAACAAAAGCTAGGTGCAGAAACCGCCTATGTAGAAAAAGTAGCACAAGCAGATCAAACAGAAGTATTAACAGATTTTGCTCGTAAAGGCTACAATCTCATCTTCGCGCATGGTGGACAATTTGATGCCGCAATTGAACAAGTAGCTTCACAGTTCCCCAACACATTTTTTGTGGGAGTAAATGGTAATCTCAAGGGTGAGAATATTGCTTCTTTACGAATAGATCACCTACAAGCTAGTTATTTGTGTGGCATTATCGGTGCTTCTGTAACTAAATCTAATAAATTAGCTTATATTGCCGGAGAGAAGTTTCCCGCTACCGAGGGAGAACTGCGGGGATTTGAATTAGGAGCAAAGTCTGTTAAACCAAATATCCAAATTACTTCTACTTTTACGGGTGATTGGAATGATGTTGCCAAAGCCAAGGAAGCGACTCTGGCATTAATATCTTCTGGTGCTGATGTCATCTATCAATGGTTAGATAATGCCTCAGCCGCAGTCTTACAAACAGCAGGTGAAAAAGGAGTATATGCTTTTGGTAATACCAAGGATCAATTAGACGTTGCACCAAAAGCTGTGTTAACCAGCGCTGTCAAACGCTTAGATTTAGCCATCGCTTATATAGTAGAATTAGCCAAACAAAAACAAATCAAAGGACAAATATATACAATTGGGCTAGAAAGAACAGATATCTTATTTTTAGGGAAATTCGGAGCAATCATACCGGAAGCAGTAAAGCAAAAGGTATTGAATGCAAACCAAGAAATTGTTAATAAAAAAATCGTTTTTGAAGACTGTAAACAGGCTGGTAAGGATACGCGCTGCGTGAAGAAAGCAACAACATAGGTTTAGCAGACTATATCAAAAAACTTTCTTAGTGAGGACTTTAGCCCAGATTTTGATGACTAGACTCTTGCATAAATCAACAATAAAGAACCCCACTCCGCATTTGAGTAAAGCAAACGCTCCCCTCCCCTTGGTAAGGCTACGTGTACACACAAGTTGAATTACCCCCCTTAATCCCCCCTTGCAAAGGGGGGAAAAAGATATCTAGTTCCCTCCCCTTGTAAAGGGGAGGGTTAGGGTGGGGTAAAACCCTGGTTAATAAGCTATTTCAGACTTGTGTGTACACCGTAACTTGTTAAGGGGAGGGGTTGAGGGTGGGGTGTTAGGGACTTTTGCAAGAGGTATATCAGTTTTGTGAACATGAACTATTTACGCTTAAACAATATTACCAAACGCTTTGGGTCTTTTATTGCTAATGACAATATCAATCTCTCTGTTGCATCTGGAACTATTCATGCAATACTAGGCGAAAATGGTGCAGGGAAGAGTACTTTAATGAATATTATTAGTGGACTCTATCAACCTGATGCTGGTGAGATTTATCTCCAAGAACAACCAATAAAAATTACTTCACCAAATGAGGCAATTAAATTAGGCATTGGCATGATTTACCAACACTTCATGCTTATACCGAAACTTACTGTCACAGAAAATATCATTTTAGGTACAGAGAAAACTTGGCGGCTAAATTTACAATATAAACAGCAAGAAATCACCGCATTATCTCAAGCTTATGGATTAGAAATTGACCCCACTGCCAAAGTTGAAAATTTATCTGTTGGGGCACAACAACGAGTAGAAATTCTCAAAGTTCTCTACCGTCGAGCAAAGTTGTTGATTCTTGATGAACCTACAGCAGTTTTGACACCGCCAGAAGTAGAATCATTAATTGCTATCTTGCGCCAATTGGCAGCCGCAGGCAACACAATCATTTTTATCAGCCATAAATTAGAAGAGGTAATGAATCTCTGTGATTCAGTCACAGTTTTGCGCCAGGGAAAGGTAGTAGCAACAATATCAACTGAAGCGGCAACACGACAGCAGTTAGCAACATTGATGGTAGGACGGGAGGTAGCTTTACAGTTAAATAAAAGTCCGACATTACCAGGAGAAATCATCCTGTCGGTGCAAAATTTACAAGTTGCTGATGAAAGAAATATTCCGGCTGTAAATAATGTCTCTTTTGAACTGCGGGCGGGAGAAATTTTAGGAATTGCTGGTGTAGATGGCAATGGACAGCGAGAATTAGCTGATGCCATCGCTCTTGTGCGGACTATTAAGCAGGGTAAAATTGAGTTTACGCCCAAGCATTCCTCAGTGGGCTACATCCCAGAAGATAGGCAGACAATGGGATTGGTGTTGCAATTTAGCATCGCCCAAAATTTGATTTTAAAAGCTTTTAAATATCTGCCATTTTGTCGCCATTTTTTGTTACAACAAGAAGCGATCGCTAATCGTGCCCAAGCTGCAATGCAAGAGTTTGACATTCGAGCGAATGGAATTGATATCAAGGTAAGTCAGCTTTCGGGAGGAAATCAACAAAAAGTGGTGTTAGCGCGAGAACTGGCACAAACACCAGCTTTAATTATCGCCATGCAACCCACCAGGGGGTTAGATGTAGGGGCGACATTAGCTGTCCAGTCTCGAATATTAACAGAACGCGATCGCGGTGCGGCAATTTTGTATATTTCTACTGAGTTAGAAGAAGTGATGGCAATGAGCGATCGCATTGCTGTAATCTACAGAGGTGAGTTTGTGGCTATTTTGGATGCAGCCACGGCGAAGGTAGAAGATATTGGTTTGTTGATGGCTGGGGGGATACGGTGACGGGGAGAGAAAATAACACGGAGAGGAAAAATTTAATCATACAAAATTTGTATGCCGAGTCTTTATATAAATGAGATTTGGAACCAAATTATAGAGGTATTAAATGACTGAAGAAGAGATGAAAAAGTTACACTGTAAGATTGATGCTGGAGTCAAAGCAGCAATCGCAGCAGCAATAGAACGACATCGTAAGCTTGGTCAATCGATTAGTATTATGCGAGAAGGAAAGGTTGTAACTTTAACGCCTGATGAAATTACAGCGATTCAGAATCAGCAGAACAGTTAGAACAAAATTTAAAACTAAAAATGATGTTTATAAATTGTTAAATTTGATTCAGCTTTGAGGAGTTAATGAACTGCATAGGAAATCATATCTCCAAACCTAACGATCGCAAGTAATCGCATGAAATTCCTCTTACCAATCCTATCACCGCTGATTGCGATTGCCTCCGCTCTCATCGTCGGTGCTATCCTGATGCTAATTGCTGGGGCAAATCCCATCACTGCATACAGCATCCTATTTCAAGAATCTCTCTCTACCTACTTTGGATTTGGTAACACCCTCACCAAAATGACACCCTTACTGTTCGCTAGTTTAGGCGTGTTAGTAGCATTGCGGGCTGGGCAATTTAATATCGGTGGGGAAGGACAAATTTATCTCGGTGCGTTGGGAAGTACTTTAATTGGGTTATATGTGCCAGGATTACCTGCGGTGATTCATATTCCCTTAGCACTTTTGGCAGGATTTTTCTTTGGTGCAGTTTGGGGTTGGATTCCTGGTTATCTCAAAGCCATGCGCGGAGTAAATGAGGTAATTACTACATTGTTGCTCAACTATATCGCCGTGAATTTAGTTAGCTACCTCGTCCAAAATCCATTAATGGCAACAGGTGCGCCTAGTCCTTATTCGCCATTAATTGCCAAAACATCGCGTTTGCCGATTATATTACCGCAAAGCCTCGCCCATGCTGGGATTTTATTCGGTTTAATTGCCGCAGGTATTTTATGGGTATTGTTAGTGCGATCGCCACTAGGTTATCAAATTACAGCAGTGGGATTTAACCCGATTGCTGCCCGTTATGCTCATATATCTGTTGAACGTACCATTATGCTGGTGATGGCTTCTTCAGGTGGTTTAGCTGGGTTAGCTGGGAGTTGTGAGGTGATGGGGTTGAAATATCGGCTATTTGAACAAGTTTCACCAGGTTATGGATTTGATGCCATTGCGATCGCTTTTTTAAGTCGTGGTAGTGTTATCGGTGTAGTATTAACTTCTTTGTTTTTTGCAGGACTTCGCAGTGGTGCAAATGTGATGCAGCGTAGTGCAGGTGTGTCGGTAACTGTAGTTTACGCGATTCAAGGGTTTATGGTGTTGTTTATTGCTATCAGTCTCGCCGTGGAAAGAGAAATAAGAGTAAAAACGCAGAGGGGCGCGAAGGTTTAACGCAGAGGAACACGGAGAAAACTCTGCGAAACTTTGCGCTTCTCTTTGCGAACCTCTGCGTTAAAAAATAACTCTATGAATAATCTCAACTTCTTCTCTGATTACTTAATAGCTACCTTACGTCTAGCCGTCCCCTTAGCATTTGCAGCCCTTGGAGGATTATACTCGGAGCGATCGGGGGTGTTAAATATCGCCTTAGAAGGAATGTTGCTTACAGGTGCTTTTACTAGCGCTGCGGCTACTTTCTACACTGGTAATCCCTGGCTTGGTATCCTTGCATCCTTAATTGCTGGGGGATTAGTCGGACTACTCCATGCTGTTTTGTGTGTAACTTTGCGTGTCGATCAATTGGTATCTGGACTAGCAATTAATCTTGTCGCAGCTGGATTAACATCGTTTTTGGCCCGGTTAGTGTTTAGTGGCAGTAGTACACAGCAGTTACCTGGAATCGGGGCAATTATTATTCCTGGTTTAGCCAATATTCCCCTGATGGGGCCGCTACTATTTCAGTCAGATTTTTTAGTATATTTATTATTTATATTAGTTATTTTAACTACATACATTTTATTTAAAACTAGCTTTGGACTGACATTGCGGGCAGTGGGTGAATCTCCGAAAGCTGCTGACACGGCTGGAATTTCCGTATCATTTGTCCGTTATATCGCTGTGGTAATTAGTGGCTGTCTTGCAAGTTTAGGAGGTGCTTATTTAACTCTGGTACAAGTAAGATTTTTTGCCGAGGGGATGAGTGCTGGTAAAGGATTTATTGCGATCGCAGCATTAATTTTTGGCAGATGGCATCCTGTAGGTAGTGCTTTGGCTTGTTTGCTGTTTGGGGCTACAGAAGCTTTACAACTGCGAATTCAGGCATTAGGGGCAAATATCCCTTACCAATTTTTAGTAATGCTACCTTATGCGATCGCTTTATTAGCATTAGTGGGTAAGTTGGGGAAATCTACACCCCCGAAAGCTTTAGGTACTCCCTACTTTGGAGAAAATCACCACTCAGACTAATTTAACGTGAGCGGTCTTCTTTGTACCGGGAGCGGTTTAACTTTTGCCTTCTTACATTACTGATTAGATACCGAAAAATTACCGTTATAACCTGAAAATTTTATGAGACAAAATTGCGAGTTCTGCTGAACCGGAACGCCATTTAATTAAGGCAGTTCAGTCATGGAATCAAATCAATCTCACAAAGAGACAGAATAGTATTCAAAAATTCCTTTAATTCAGGACACAGATTAACTGCATCCATTAGATTATTGTTTTTTAAAATCTTGGCTGCATCACGAGTTTTACTATAACTGCGTTTTTTACCTAACTCGAATATTTCTTTAATATGATATGACGGAGATTTATTGTGATTCACCTGCTCAGGTAAGCCCCTTGGTGCTGACTTATTATGTCCAGCCAATTTTTGAATAGTTGGCCAATAAGGTAGTAGCCAAGCTTCAAAATCATACTGCGCTGCATGGGGATAAAAATTAGGGTTATTCCCCACCCACGTTTTCATTTTTGCTTTAGCATCTGCGGCATCTTGAAAATCATTGGTTCCTGTATAAACATCTGTTAGTGCAATCACAGCATTGAAAGCATCTCTCCCTGTCAGTAAATTCTCAACCTTACGCCTGAGTTTTTCTTCTTTAGGAATCCGACCATCATCAGGTATAAACTGAAGTTTAGGCATCTGTTGTTGCAAGCGTGACTTAAGGAAATCTCGTAAAATCGGCTCAAAAGCTTTTTCTGTTGCACCCTCAACTAAAATTGCTATTCTCATGGACGACCACCAATTAAGTTCATCGCCCAAATTTGATCTAAACTATAATCTTCTAGCCATTTTTCTAAATCAAAAAAGTCACCCCAATTCATAGTTGTTAAACCATCCTCAGAATCACAAACTAGAACTTCTTCAGGTTTTAAAAATCTTATTAATCTATCTGAATGGGTTGCCACAATTAGCTGAGTTTGTTGGGCAGCTTCGCGCATTAAATCAGCTAAGAGTCTTAATAATTCTGGGTGTAAACTGACTTCTGGCTCATCAATAAGAGTGACAGCAGTTAAATCTGGACTTTGCAGCAGTGTTACTAACCAAAGAAACCGCAAAGTCCCCTCAGACAACTGGTGCATATAAAGAGGCTTAGAAAAATTTTTGTCTTTCCAAGTCATTGCTAAAGTTCCTGCTGCTACTGGCGGGAACGATAAACGCTCAAAATCTGGAAATGCAGCAGCAAGGGTATCTTCAATAATTTCAAATCTTTCTGAATCAGTTTCTCGCAAATAATAAAGGCAGGAAACTAAATCTTCTCCATGAGAACCTGGTAAGGTCACTGGACGCATTGATTGTGGTAAACGAACTGGGCTTTTAGGAGCAACATTTAATGCTCCATAAAAAGTGCAAGAAGCTAATCTTTTTCGCAGATTCTCTGGCTCTTGGTACATTTTGGGAACTTGAGCAAGAGAAGTTTCTAAGGGATTATGATCCCAATTTGGGCGCAATAGCTTTTGATCTTCTGTATTAAAATATTTAACATCTAAACCACGAGAGTCAATGTGTTTAAAGGGTTCCGATGCCTGACGATCATTTTGTTGAGTAAGTGTTTCTAAAGCAATTTCATATGCTAACCCTTTAGGAGCGACTTCTAGCGAGTAGTCGAGTGGTGCATAACCGGGCACACTCATGGACAAAGAAATTGTTATACTTTTAGCCTGATCGCGCGTCATAATATCACCCAGTCCACCCAATTCGGAAATTTTGGTTCCTAGTTGAGCATTTGCTGATGCTGCTAAAAGTGAAAAAATTTCTAACAGAGAGGTTTTACCTACACCATTAGCACCAATCATCACCGTCAGGGGTCGCTCATGCATATCGACTTGTACATTATACAAGCGACGATATCCTTCAATTGTTATACTTTCAAACGAGTTCATAATATAGTTATTACCAACTGTTGTACCTATTGCTTTCTACTGTCCGTACTTTCTGATCTTTTCCCTACTGTAAAGCCTTAAGGCAATTCTTAGCAGTATCCACAAAATCTGAATAGGGCAACGCGGGCGTTAGCATAATAGCAAAATCAACAAATAATGTGATATATGTTTATATCAAAAGCTACTCATGCCGCAAAATAACCAAACCACCGTCGAATTCCGCGATGTCACTTTTAGCCGCAACCATCGCCCATTGGTGTCAAATCTCAATTTCACCATCCGCCAAGGAGAAGCACTAGTATTACTTGGGCGCAGTGGTAGCGGCAAAACGACGACAATGAAGTTAATTAATCGCCTATTTACACCTACACAAGGCGAAGTTTTATTTGATGGCATTCCCACAACTCAATGGGATGAAATTAAACTGCGGCGAAAAATTGGTTACGTCATTCAAGAAATTGGTTTATTTCCCCATTTTACAGTTGAACGCAATGTCGGTTTAGTCCCATCTTTAGAAGGTTGGCAACCGAAACAAATTAAAATGCGGGTTTATGAGTTGTTGCAATTGGTAGGCTTAGAACCAGCACAATTTGCTGGGCGTTACCCGCACGAACTTTCGGGAGGACAAAGGCAAAGAGTCGGGGTAGCGAGGGCTTTAGCAGCAGATCCGCCAGTGTTGTTGATGGATGAACCCTTTGGCGCACTCGATCCAATTACGCGCCTAGAACTTCAACAAGAGTTTCGGCATTTGCAGCAAGAGTTAGGTAAAACAGTTGTGTTTGTCACCCACGATATTCAAGAAGCCTTTGTCTTAGCATCGAGAATTGGTTTAATGTCTGGCGGAGAATTGATAGTATTGGGGACGAGAGATGAATTTATGCGATCGCAACACCCAGAAAGCCTCGCCTTTCTGCAATGTCTGCGTTCCTTACAAGATACTTTATGAAAAATTTCTTCTTGGTTAAGTATGCTCCAGAAATTCTTCAGCATACACTCGAACACCTATTTTTGGTAGGCATTGCAATTGGAATTGCCATACTTGTAGGTATTCCCTTAGGTATTTTAATTACACGTAAAACTTATCTCCGCCAACCAATTCTCGGCATAGCGAATATTTTCCAAACTATTCCTAGTTTGGCGCTGTTTGGCTTACTCATTCCTGTTCCCATAATTGGCGGAATTGGCCCAGTACCAGCAATTGTTGCCCTGATTGTATATTCTTTGCTGCCGATAATTCGTAACACTTACACAGGTATTACTAGTGTCGATCCAGCGATTCGAGAAGCTGGGAGAGGCATGGGGATGACAGATAGACAATTATTATTACAAGTTGAGATTCCCTTAGCAATGGGAGTAATTTTGGCAGGTGTGCGAGTAGCAACAGTAATTGCCATTGGTATTGCAACTATTGCCGCAGCAATTGGGGCTGGTGGTTTGGGAGTGTTTATTTTTCGCGGCATATCAGTAGTGAACGATCAGTTAATTTTAGCTGGTGCAGTTCCGGCAGCGACAATTGCATTATTGGCTGACTTCGCAATTGGCTGGATGGAGAATAAATTAAAAATTAAAAATTAATGAAAAGATTTTTCACGCTTTGCTTGTTAAGTTTTGCTTTGTTATTGTTAATCGCTGGTTGTACGCCGAATTTAAATAGTAATAACGGTGCTGATATTATTGTTGCTTCCAAAGATTTTACCGAACAAGATATTTTAGGTGAACTATTAGCAGAGCAAATCGAGGCAACAACTAATTTAAAAGTAGCTCGTCGTTTCCGTTTGGGTGGTTCTTTCATCTGTCATAGTGCTATTACTTCTGGAAAAATTGATGCGTATATTGAGTACACAGGCACATCTTTTACTGGGATTTTAAAGCAAAAAGCAGTTAATGACCCGAAAGAAGTTTATCAGAAGTTAAAACAACTTTATGCCCAGCAATTTAATTTGGAAGTGATGCCAAGCTTGGGTTTTGAAAATACTTTTGCGATGATTATCCGGGGTGAAGATGCCAAGCGTAACAATATTCAAACTCTCTCCCAAGCTTCTCAATATACACCTCAGTGGCGCGGCGGTTTTGGCTATGAATTTTTGGAAAGGGAAGATGGTTTTCCGGGATTAGCTAAAACCTACGGATTACTTTTTGCTAAACCTCCCCAAATTATGGATTTGGGTTTAGTATATCGCGCTCTGATTCAAAAACAGGTAGATATGGTGGCGGGTAGTTCCACAGATGGGCAGATTTCTCGCTTGGATGTAGTGGTACTAAAGGATGATAAAAAATATTTTCCTCCTTACGAAGCTGCGCCAATTGTTCGGCAAGAAATTTTAAAAAAATATCCTGAAGTAAGAACAGCGATCGCACAACTAGCTGGAAAAATTTCGGCAGATGAAATGCGGCAATTAAACTATTTAGTTGAGGGAGAATTACGTGATGTTAAAGATGTTGTTCAGGAGTTTCGGAAATCGAAGGGATTAAAATAGTTCGTAAGCAGGTGATTGCTCAACAGAAGCGGACTGCTGATGGCGATCGCAATTACTATGAAATGCTAGCTAGGGATTTGTAACTTTGACCAAAAATGGCTTTACAGCCTGTAATGATTATCTAGCATTCCTTTTAGCTTTTCTTAGTGCCAAAGACTCCTGTACCATATATATACTTTTACCCAAAAAATAGCCAGTTACGAACCATAGAAAGTTAAAAAACTTGGCAGAGTGAGCGCGACTAATGTGTTCTAGCTGTGATATAGTCTGCGATCGCCATTAGAGGTTGAGCCTTTTCGCCAAAGCAAACTAATTCTGCTTTCGCTGAGTCAACCAATTTTTGCGCTTTGAGTTTTGATTCCTCAATACCCCACAAACTGGGATAAGTCACTTTCTGCGCCTTTTGATCTTTGCCCGGAGTTTTACCGAGTTCCTCCTGAGTACCAGTCATATCAAGCACATCATCAATAATTTGGAAAGCTAGACCAATATTGCGAGCATAGTGAGAAAGCGGCAGCAGAATTTTATCGTCCACTCCCGCCAATAGTGCTCCTGATAAAACAGACGTTTCCAATAAAGCGCCAGTTTTGTGGGCATGAATAAAGTTGAGGGTTTCAATGTCAATATTCTGCAATCCCTCAGATTGTAAATCAACAACTTGACCGCCAACAAGACCTGTTGCTGCTACTGCATGAGCCAACTGAGCAACAACCTGCAACAACTGCTGGGCAGCAACTCCTTTGGTTTGAACCACAAGAAACTCAAAGGCGTAGGCTAAAAGTGCGTCACCAGCTAGAATAGCAATGTTTTCGCCATAAATTTTATGGTTAGTTAACTTTCCGCGTCGATAGTCATCATTATCCATTCCAGGTAAGTCGTCATGGATTAGAGAAAAGGTGTGAATCATTTCCAGCGTACAAGCAGTAGGCATCGCCATCTCGATAGTGCCTCCAGCAAGTTCACAACCGGCAAGACATAGAATCGGGCGTAAGCGCTTTCCTCCAGCTAGCAAGGAATAGCGCATAGATTCGTAGAGTATTTCTGGATAGGCTACAGTAATTGACTGTTCAAGCGCTGCTTCAACTTGCGATTGCCGTTCTGATAAATAGGCTTTAAGGTCAAAAGTAGTTCCTTTAACAGATGACCATTCAAAGATTTGAGTATTCACCATAAATATTTATCTTTAAAATTACAGTACTACACCTAATCGACAAAATCTGGCTGACAGGAACTATTAAACAACGTTGCTTTAGGAATTAATATCATGTTTGTTTGATTACTTATAATTACCGTAATCTATGCAGAAATAGGAAAACCCTCTTCCCCCTGCTCTCCAGCCTTCTATTTGTATCAACCTTAAAGTGAAATGGTATTACCCTTCCCTCAGTGCCCGATTTCTACGTCTTCAAGGATGCCGAGTGCATCGGGGATGAGAATGGCTGCACAGTAGTAGGCGCTGACAAGATAAGAAATCACAGCTTTTTCGTTGATACCCATGAATTTGACGGACAAGCTGGGCTGGTATTCATCAGGGATACCCGTTTTATGTAAACCTATCACCCCTTGGTTTTCTTCTCCGACACGGAGTACCAAAATAGAGCTAGTACCCTCCTTAGTGATCGGAATTTTGTTACAAGGAAAAATCGGATAGTTGCGCCATGCAGGTACAATCTTTCCATTGACCTCCCTGCTTGGGGAATAGATGCCACGACGGTTACACTCCCGGCCAAAAGCAGCGATCGCGCGAGGATGAGCGAGGAAAAAATGGGATTTGCGCCGCCGAGAGAGCAATTCATCAAAATCATCTGGAGTCGGTGGCCCGGTGCGGGTAAAGATGCGTTGCTTCAGATCGGCATTATGCAACAACCCGAAATCAGGATTATTCAGCATTTCGTATTCTTGCCGTTCCCGCAACCCTTCGATAGTCAGCCGTAATTGTTGCTCCGTCTGGTTCATGGGTTCATTGTAGATGTCAGCAACTCGCGTATTCACCCGTAAAATGGTTTCAGCGACGCTTAACTCATACTCCCGTGGATTCAAGTCATAATCAACAAATGTCCTGGGTAACTCAGTTTCCGGACTATGACCAGCGGTCATGATAATCTCCGCCTGATTGTGCTTATCCTGGGGTTTGCTCAACATAGCTCTAAAGCGATCAACCTGAATCTGCAACGCTTCAGATTGGTTCATTAACTCCCGAAACGCCTGTATTGGCAAAGACAAAACTATGCAACGTGTAACAGCTCTGAGGCTAACCTCCCAAGTGTCCTGAGACAGAACTATAGCTTCGCCACCAAAACAATCACCCTCAGCTAAGATATCCCGTAAAGCTTCCGCCTCATATTTTCCTGCCTTCAGCTTATTAACTTTACCATGAGCAATTAATAACACCTGGTCGGCTGGTTGACCTTCCCCTACAATGACCTCACCTGGAGCAAATTCTTGTTGGACAAAGCGGTCTGCCAAGACGTTGAGTACCTCAATATCCTCAAACCCACGCAATAAAGATAGTTCACAAAGTGCTTGGGGAATGACCCGCACCTGGCTCCCTGTATTGATAAAGCTAACCCGTCCATTGCCAACATCATAAGTCAAGCGACGGTTAACCCCATAGGCCCCACCCGTGATTTGCACCCAAGGCAACATCTGTAACAACCACCTTGGGGTGATGCCTTGCATCTGGGGCGGAGTTTTCGTGGTTTTGGCTAAATTCCGCGCCCCTTTCGTGCTTAAGCTCATCTGGGGTTGCCCGTTTTCTTGGTATAAATCTGGCCTAATCAAAGCATCTGTCATAAAATTAACGTTTCATGCGACTAAATTTACATTCCTAACAGAGAGCATCGGGGGGTAGGGGCGTTCGCTCTTAGCGTTCCCGCAGGGTACGACCCGCCCCTACTTTGAAGAGGATATCTTGCTACTTAGATACCAATTTCTACATCTTCAAGGATGCCCAGTGCATCAGGGACAAGAATGGCTGTAGAGTAGTAAGCACTAACCAGGTAGGAAATAACGGCCTTTTCGTTAATACCCATGAAGCGGACAGACAAACTAGGTTGATATTCATCAGGAATGCCAGTTTTATGCAGACCAATAACACCCTGGTTGGTTGCTCCCACACGCATTAACATGATGGAGCTAGTACGCTCTTTCGTAAGGGGAATCTTATTGCAAGGATAGATGGGAATACCACGCCAAGCCGGAATTGCACTGTTACCCATAGGAATAGGGTTGGGATAAAGTCCAAGGCGGTTGCATTCCCGACCAAACGCGGCAATAGTGCGGGGATGAGCTAAGAAAAAGCTCGGTTCTTTCCAAACAATGGAGATCAATTCATCGAGATCGTCAGGAGTTGGGGGGCCACTGCGAGTAAAGATGCGTTGTTTGAGATCGGCATTGTGTAAAAGTCCGAAGTCACGATTGTTAACCATTTCGTGTTCTTGGCGTTCCCGTAATGCTTCGATGGTGAGCCGTAATTGTTCCTCCGTCTGGTTCATGGGTTCGTTGTAGAGGTCAGCAACCCGTGTATTGATTTGCAAAATGGTTTGAGCGACGCTTAACTCATATTCCCGTGGATTGATTTCATAATCTGCAAAAGTCCCAGGTAATATTGCCTCTGCGAGGTGGCCGGAGGTAATATCGATTGAGGCTTCCCCTTCTTCGTTTTTGGGTTGGCGCAATTTTGCTCTAAATTGATCCACTTGCGCTTGCAGAGCCTCAGACTGATTAACCAGGTTTTGAAAGGCTGCTTGAGGTAGAGACAAGATCGTGCAACGGGTAATGGCACTGAGGGTGACATCCCAAGTATCTTGGGATTCGACTAAAGCGTAGTCGCCAAAATGGTCGCCATCAGCTAATACAGCCAAAACAACTTGATCGTCATACTTACCTGGGCCAATTTTATTTACCTTACCATGGGCAATCAGCAATACTTGATTAGCTTGTTGCCCTGCTCGTATAATCACATCTCCCGCAGCAAATTCTTGTTGCACAAATTGACTAGCCAAGGCGTTTAAGACCCCGACATCTTCAAATCCCCGCAACAAAGGTAACTCAGTGAGTTCTTGAGGAATGACCTGTATCTGGGCCCCTGTATTGGTAAAGCTGACCCGTTCATCCCCAACCGTATAGGTTAAGCGACGGTTGACCCGAAAGCTACCACCCACTGCTTCTACCCAAGGCAGCAATTTTAAGAGCCACCGTGAGGTAATTCCCTGCATTTGGGGTTGGGTTTTGGTGGTCGTTGCCAAATTACGCGCCGCTTCCGTCTGCAAACTCATTGGCAATTGCTCAATTTGATTTTCTATAGGAGTGTTTGCTGCATTAGTCATGATTAATCTCCATTAGTAATGTTAGTTGACAAGTTATTTGATTGACCGGAATCGGGACTCAAGTTGAGTTGAGCTAACCTTTCCTTGCTAACAGTGATCCGATTTTGGTAGCTGAAGTCCCTAACCCTGTTGGACTACTCAGTAAGTTCTGCACCACTGGCTGAACATTGGTTTGAGTTTTTTCCTGACCGACACTTGGTCTAATTTTGGTCGCCACAGTGCCTAAGCCTGTAGGGCCTTGGAGTAAGCGTTTTTCTGTTGAGTTATTCCGCAACTCAAATTCCTTATAGCGGTCTACCGCCCTATGCCATTTGAGTACCCCACACATCCACTGCTCTAGTTTCTTGATGTAACCGTACAGTTTCTTACGGGCACTGGTATCCAGGTCGAAATCATCACACAAGATAGGGAGTTCAGTCGCAACGATATGTTGAAACTGAAGGGCACGGGAGGTCATCAGGTCGTTAACAACGCCGACAGCGTGGGGAATATCGCAATTCAGGAAATTCTGAACCGCCAGCACACCGTTATTAATCTCGCCCTCAAATTCGATTTCTTTCTGATAAGAAAAAATATCGTTCGTCAAACAGGCGAAGTCGGCGGCTGAATTATCAATTGCCTGCATGGTTCGGGTGGCAAAGACCTCTGGTGGGATCTCGTTCCCTTGGGAAAGTCGAGACAGGCTCATGGTTAGATCGGAGCCAAAGGTCTTACGACGCATTTCCACATAGTCTATCGGGTCTGGAATGCGATTCTGGATCTGGTTAGCCAGTTCCCATAACCAACTTTCCGTCATATCCTCGATCGCCTGACGAAACTGGCGACGAGCATTAGCTGTCATTGGGCCAGCCGTCCGCGCCCAAATATCAGCTAAACCCCGTTCAACTGGGTTCGTTGGTACGGAAATAGGACTCCCATCAAGGGGCATAAACGCTGATAGCCGAGTGTTGAAAACTTTTGCCCCTGCCATGTTGCGGCTATAGCCATACAGTGCAGGAAAGTAGTCATCAGCATAGGTTCCCCAAACCAGCCAACAGGCTGTGATATTCAATTCACCACTAGATCCATTGGGATGAATATAAGCACCACATAAGGCTACGTCGGCCACATCGAATTTGTGGTCATCCCAGATGTAAATGCTGGGCATCCCTGGCAGTACGTCCAGCATCCCCATTTGACGCGCCCATTCTTTAGAATGCCGCCGAGCCTCTTCTAGATGGGGATTCAAACTGGTGGAGAAAGGCATATAAAACTGCGGCAAGGTTACTGGCCCTACAGGCTGATAGGGAACATGGGTGAAGCTTTTGAACCGTTTTAGTCCCAAACTATCGTATAAGGCTCCTAAACGAGCCGCTGATGTACCTAGTCCAGTAGGGCCACCTAAAAGCCAGCTTGCTGTCGAAGATTTGTCTGATGTCTGGTTCATGTAGCGGCTCGATCTCATGTGCCACTCATGACCCCCCGACTGCCAGTCTTGAAGTCCTTTGGCATATAGGACTACTTTCAGACGCTCATCAGGAGTCAGACTATATTCCTCGAACAAGGAAGGAAGCTCAGTAACAAAGGTGTTCTCGAACTGTTGCACCCTAGACGTTAGTAAGTCGTTAGTGAGGTTGGCCGCCTCTTGGGTACTGACATCGAGGAATCGTTCCAAGACCAGGATACAGTTAGCATTTTCTCCTTCTTCTTCAACTTCTCTTTGGTAAGAGAAGATGTCATTTCGCAGATGTACCCCATCAGAAAAGGTGTCTTTGAGGACACGCATTGGTCGAGTAGGGGCGATCGCACCCGGAATTTCTGCCCCAACCGCCTGTTCCACTAAGTTAGCTGACCAGGGCGCTCCCCCCACCTTACGTCGCATCTCAATGTATTCAATGGGGTTAGCAACTCGATCCTGGCTGATATTAGCGAGTTCCCAGAGAGATTCTTTGAGAAGATTGATGGTACTCTCAGAAAATCGGATTACCCAGTCTTGGGAGGCATTAGGGATGGTGCGAGTCCAGAGGTCTACTAAACCCCGTTCTACGGCATTGGTGGGTTCTGGCGGCGTTTCTTGGGGCTGCACAGGCATAAACGCTGGTAGTCCATTGAGGTACTTCTTAGCCCCAGCCATATCTTGGCTACGCTTGTAAAGCTCAAGGAAGTGATCGTCGAAGAAAAATACCCAAACATACCAGTCAGTTACCAGATTAAGCATCGGTTCATCGGCATCTGGATGGGTGTAGGAACACAATAGTGCATAGTCATGAGCATCAAACTTGCGCTCATCCCAAATCTCATAATCTTCTGATCCCTCTTCCCCACCCAAAATCCCCATTTCATAAGCCCAGGCTTTAGAATGTACCCGTGCCGCTTCCAGGTTTGGGTTCAGTCGTGCCAGCCAAGGCACATAAAAACTTGGCAACTTAAAAGGTTGCTTGCTCATTGTCTATTTAAACCTATCATCTTAAGCTTATTGTCTTGATTGAAGTCGTGTTGACAAAAAAGAATACATGCGTCAGTCGTCAGAATAAGCGTATGAATTCTGTACGAGTGGTGAGGCAGCGTTAGCGAGCCTGCGTTCGCGCAGCGTCTCGTAGAGAGCGTCACCCGTTAGCGCAGCGTTAGCTAGTCATCGAGCGTCAGGGCGGATGAATAAATGGTGAAATACCACACCAAATTTTCAATTTGGTGGTCTACCCTTCTTTATAAGAGACTGCACCAACGGGAACGCTAAAGCCGAAGAATCAGTGGTGGGTCTGTAGCTTGTTGCCATAGAGTATCCCCTACTAATTGATTCTGACTTCTGAATTGCTGAATTATTCTCAAATTTGACATTTGCGGCTAATCTTTGATGCAATGAAGTTACTCCTTGTAATGAAAAAATTCACAATTTACTCTTGTCAAGTGGCTTGTTAATGAAACTTTTATTATGCAATAGTCTTAATAAATATATATTGATTAACTATCAATTGCTGCTTTTGAAGGACTAGGTTCACGTGCCGCAGCAACTCGAATCCACTAAGAAAGAAAATTGGCGTTGCATAAATGCAGGATGATTTGGCGGTTGAAACCATTGGGAATTCGTTATAAATTGTGCGAAATCATCCCCTAATTCAGCAATGCCAGAAAATTTATCATGCACCTTCACCCAAGTATTGTATTTGCTCTACTCCAAAAATAACCATAAACAGTTGTCTATAAGACAATCTCAGCTTTATCAATAAAATGCAATGAGAGTTCAAACATTTAGTTATCATTAAGTAGACAGTTAAGAGAATAATTAAGTAGACACTTAAGACTGTATACATATCTGGATTCAAAGAATACTATTATTAGGATAGGTTAATGCAAATTTTTTTATCGAAGCAGAATTCAGGAGTCAGGAGCCAGAATTCAGAATGAATTCTGCGCGACTGGTGGATGAATAAACGGGTTTAAAATTCAATCAGTCGCGGGTCTGAATCCCCGACTGATTGATTCTGACTTCTGAATTCTGACTCAAATTCATTGACTATTTACTACCTATCAATTTACACCTTATCAACAGGATAATCAAGAGAAACTACAAAATATCCTACTTTTCCCACCTTTCCTACTTTTTTAGGTAAAATAATATTGTATTTAAGATGACCATTTATAAAGTAAATCTTTAGAGGACTAGACGACGTAGCATAATACGAGTCATAAGGCATATATGACAGCTTCACTCATTTCTGGGAGATGTTCATAATCCTTACTAAGACGACGGTACTGGTTCAACCAGCAATCATGTTGTTTCTACTACCCAACGCGTGGGCAAAACCTGAAATTCTTGATCGGTACGCCGTATGACTTCAACATGAGCTTGGATCATTAACCAAACTGAAAGCGCAAATTTATCACCGTCATAACCAGAATCAACCCAGATGATTTTGACTTTTTCCAGTAATTCTGGACGCTCTTCTAAAAGTTCCATCAAAGCATAGGCAGCAAGTACTCGTTCTAAACCATTTGCTTCACTGACAACTACTTTTAACAACAATCCTAGACTATCAACCAAAGTCTGCCGCTTTCTACCTTTTACTTTTTTACCGCCATCGAAGCCGTACACATCCCACGCCAGTTGTTTCAAGTCGGCAGAGCCGCCCAACGCACTGGCTCCCTTTTTTCAGTCGTTCTTATCAATTGACTGTCTGCGGCGATGCCTACGGCGAGCTTTGCTAACGCGCTCGTTTTGTGTTGATTTACCTAGTTTTGAGCGAACTTGACCACGCAGTGTATGGTTGAATTTTTCCCAAACCCCCTTGCGCTGCCATGAACGGTAGTAGTTGTATACCGTTGAGCTTGGTGGAAAATCCCCAGGCAGCATATTCCACTGACACCCCGTTTTTAAGTGGTAGTAAATGGCGTTACATACTTCCCGGATATCCGTTGTGCGTTCGCGGAGCGTCTCCCAAGGGGAGAGGATGTCCTCCAGATTTGGCTGCTGGAATTAGAGGGGCAAGGATTTCCCACTCCATATCATTTAAGTCTGTGGCGTAAGACTTTCGACCCCTGAGCAACTATGTAATTACACCGTATATTAAGTATCTTATTCTTGCGACAATCCCTTTCTACTCGTCTTTAGATTTACTTTATAAATAGGCTCTAAGTAAGTTTGTAGTGAGTTAGCGCGGTCTTCTCCCAAGGGGAGACGCCAAGGGCGATGGGGGTTTCCCCCATGAGCAACTAACTTTCCCGTTGCGTAAAGACGTTAGTCCTTATCTTCTAAGCACTAAAGTCCTTACTAAAAACCCTCAAAACTCGCTTAAACATTGTACTACTACTGTTCGCGCAAAAGGTTCTTTAACCACCTAATGACTTCACTTGTTGTTTGCTCATTGGCCATTTGGAGACATTGCTGCACAATTTGTCTGACTTTAGGAAAGTAGCTGCTTTCTGTAAGCACATAACTTTCTTCCTGCAATCGATAAATTAACAACTGATTACTCTTTAATATCCAAACTTCTGGCACTCGATAAGGCAAGAAATCATTAATGTCGGTGTAGCTTGTCACATCTATTTCAATTGCTAAATCTGGTGGTGGATCTGACTCCCAATCAATTCTTTTTTTACCTACTACTGCTCTGCAATTTTCAATGTAAAAGCAAAAGTCTGGTTCAATACCACTAATTTCTGGCAAGCTCATGGTAATGGGCATAAATGACTCGTATGCACGGTTTAAATGATCCAGCAAAACCTTAGCAATATCTGCCAGCAAACTCGCATCTCTTCCATGCTCTGGGAGCGGTGCCATCAGTAAAATTTCTCCTCTGCGATATTTAATGCGAGGTGAGGAGCGATCGCCTAGTTGCTGACTCAATACTTGATAGTCTTTCCAGTCTCCCAAAAGCTTCAACACCGCGCCAGGTGGTAACTCGATTCTTTCTGGTGTAATTACGGTATCCATAATTAGCTCACATTCTAGATATTGGCGATCGCATTACATGGAGGATAATAATTAAACAACCACAAAATTGTTGTTCGTTAGTGACAACCCAGCAGATAATCCGGCAAATTGTACCTGAGTAAATGCGCCTGCACTACCATCCTGGTCAAAGAACAATGCACCTGTAGTGGAGTTATAAATAAATCGCTGGGTACTAGTGGTTGCAGATTCTCCAAGTGTAAACTGACTTGCTTTAAGTACACCTGCTGATAAACCGCCACCAAAACCAGCAGCCGACACCTGAATTAGTTCATTAGGTTCATTAATGGCATCGAAGTCACGTATCAAATCAAGACCTTCATCGAAACTATTGAAAGCAAAGGTATCAGTACCACCTTCTCCAAAGAGCCAATCATTACCGTTGCCACCGAAGAGGATAGCATCGCCATAATCACTTCTGAGGGTATCATCCCCATTGCCACCTTCGAGGGTGTTATTATCTGAGTCAGAAGAGCCTATCAGGGAATCATTACCATCGCCCCCATCTAATAGATTATTGCCTGTTGAACTGTCAGCATCCAATGTATCGTTACCAACACCACCGTTGAGGGTGTTATCACCAGAGGTGGTGAAATAACGGGTATAGAGAAAATCATTACCATCGCCCCCATCTAATAGATAATTATCTGTTGAACCGTAAATATCCAATGTATCGTTACCAGCACCACCGTTGAGGGTGTTATCGCCAGAGGTGCTACCCACAACATAATTTCCGAATTCGTCGTAAAAGTAACTCCAGGCGCGTAAAAAATCATTGCCATCGCCTCCATTGAGGAGGTGATTTCCTGTTGAAAGACTAATATCCAAGAAATCTTCACCAGCGCCGCCATCTATTGTATCGTTACCATTGCCTAAGCGAAGCGTATCATTACCATTGCTTCCCAGAACATAATCATCGTAGTCTGTACCTGTGATATTTAATTGTTCGATATTCTTGTAGCTAAACACTGTTGTGTCCGCCGTCGTAGAAATTACTCCAATGTTAGTAGTCGCATCAAAAGTTGAAGTAATTCCGGTGGTAGCACTGCTATAACTCAAAGACAAGGTGTCGTTACCTGTTCCCCCGTCTACTGTTTGACTCACTAACGTCGATAGGGAGTAGAAATTTAAAGAATCATCGCCATTCCCGCCATTGAGGGTGTTATTGCCGATATCATCATTGAGAGTATCATTGCCATCGCCACCATTGAGAGTATCATTGCCATCGCCACCCCTCAAAAGGTCATTGCCACTTAAGCCTTCAATAATGTCATCACCCCCTTGACCATTGATCACATCATTGGAATTGTCAAATCCACTAACATTGTTAGATAGGTCGTTTAGGAAGGTGACTGTGTTTTTTTTAAAGACAGTGCTTTGGGTGGAGTTAGCATCGAAGACATCAAAGCTGTCGGTGATGGTAGTTTGCCCATAAAACAGAATATTACCTAAATCTACGGTGGCTCCAGCAGATTTGGTGAGGTTATCCAGTTTTTCCAGAGCAAAATTTTCCAGGATGAATCTGGTATTACCATACCCTTGAAAGCTGATTGACAAACTTGTACCATTCTGGGTGAGAAGCAAATTCTTGGCAGTGAAGCCACTATTGTCCTGGAATATCAGAGTATCCACTTCGGCTATGATTGCTGCTGTGGGGTTTGTTCCTTTACCTACTCCAGTAAAATCGGCAATTGTATGAGTGCCAGTATTAATCGTGTCGATGTCTCTGAGAGTATTAGTCGTGTCGTTGCTTAAGCCTTTGTAAACAAATTTATCCTTACCACCGCCGCCTGTGAGGCTATCCTTACCACCACCACCTGTAAGGCTATCATCGCCAATACCACCGTTGAGGGTGTTATTACCAGTGGCACCAGAGGCTGTTAGAGTATCATTGCCATCGCCCCCAGAGAGGAGGTTCTTGCCAGATGAGCGAGAGTCGAAGTAGGAGTCAAAATATTGGTAAACATAACCAGAGATATCTAGAAAATCATTGCCATCGCCTCCAAAAAGCAGGTTATCGCCTGATGATCCACTAGCGCTTAAGGTATCATCACCAGCACCACCGTTGAGGGTGTTATCGCCATGTGAGCGAGAGTTATCCGCTGTGTACTCCTCACTGCTTTCACTCCCAGAGATGGAGAGAGAATCATTGCCATCGCCTCCATCTAAGAGGTTATCGCCGAATGAACCGCTAGCATCCAATGTATCGTTACCAACACCACCGTTGAGGGTATTATTGCCTAAAGAGCGATCGTCGACATTTCCGCCGTAATAGGCGAAGTACTTGTAGTTGCCAGAGGCTGTTAGAGAATCATGGCCATCGCCACCATTAAGCAGATTATTGCTTGAGGGGGAGTCAGCATCCAAAGAGTCGTCACCAACACCACCGTTGAGGGTATTATTACCCGCACCACCCCTCAAAATGTCATTGCCACTTAAGCCTTCAATAATGTCATCACCCCCTTGACCATTGATGACATCATTGGAATTGTCAAATCCACTAACATTGTTGTCTAGGTCGTTTAGGAAGGTGACTGTGTTTTTTTTAAAGACAGTGCTTTGGGTGGAGTTAGCATCGAAGACATCAAAGCTGTCGGTGATGGTAGTTTGCCCATAAAACAGAATATTGCCCAAATCTACAGTGGCTCCAGTAGATTTGGTGAGGTTATCCAGGGTTTCTAGGGCAAAGTTTTCCAAAATGATTTTGCGAAAGGTAGACCCTTGAAAGTTGATTTGCAGGTTGTTACCATTCTGGGTGAGGATCAAGTTTTGGGCAGTGAAGCCACTATTGTTCTGGAAATTTAGGGTATCCACTTCAGCAATGACTGCTGCTGTGGGGTTTGTTCCTTTACCTACTCCACTAAAATCATTTATTACACTGATATAGAAACCTATTTCACTACTGTAAGCAAATATATCCTTGCCACCGCCACCAGTTACGGTGGTTTGGGTTTCATAGAAAGGATCGGAAGCGCCCTGTAGGGTATCGTTACCGCTGGTTCCAATGATAATTGCCATAAGTTTTTCCTACCTGAATCGATTTTTGGAGTAACTTCAGTTGTCAATAATCGAGTTAGTGCTGTTTGATGGCACAAATAATTTGCCAAAAGTTGAAGCTTTCGGCATACTTTATTCAGTCTTTAGATAGAGTCGCAAATTGTTCATTAAAGATTTCCTCTTTAATTCACTTGCAAACATGACTTATCCCAGTATTGAGGACTATCTAAGTCTTAAGCACTGTACAAAATTTAGTTGGTTTGTCAACGCATAAGTCTTACTAGTTTCAAAATAGGGAACACTTGAGACAGCATAAAACAGGAAATCTTTATGCATTCGTTGTCAGCGTAGCTTGCCGCCGTAGGCATCGCCCTGGAATTTCTATCTGGAAAATAGGAAACATCAAAATAACCCAACAATAACTAAATATCGAATATTTATTTCGATGTCTATCTTTTGAAAAAATCTTTGCATACTCTTCATATTTGTAACCGTTCAAGCGGGGGGTAGGAGAGTATTGGTGTCAACTTAACGTGAAAGCCAGGTTATATATAACCAGCTTTTAGATATTGTCTCGTTGTCTCGTTCCCCTGCTCCAACTGGGAATGCCGTCCTTGGGGCTGCCGCCTCAAGACTTGCGGCAACAGCCCAATGATGTGCATTTCCAGCCTCTTGCTGGAAACGAGGTTTGAAAAGGGTTTTAGCTTAAGTTGACACCAATGGTAGGAGAGCGATGCCTACGGTGGCAAGCTACGCAAACAATAGTAATCAAAATCTGATAAATTAAGTACACCAATATGCTAAATATGTATAAGTTTTTCTGAGGAATGGTATAAAATGCTTACTGTTGCTAAACCCAAGCGAGTTGCGAGCGTAATCTTTTCTTTCACCATCTTGCTTTACAGCCAAGTTGCATCAGCTGCTTTAACTTTACCCCTACGCAGTAAGAAGGGAATGGTGGTTTCAGCCCATCCCCTAGCAAGTGAAGCAGGAATTTTGATGTTACGCAAAGGGGGTAATGCAGTGGATGCAGCTGTAGCCACAACCTTTGCACTTTCTGTAGTTGAGCCTTTTTCGGCGGGAATCGGTGGCGGTGGATTTTTGCTGATGCACTCTGAGAAAACTGGCGACATAAAAGCGCTAGATTTCCGCGAACGCGCACCCCTGAAAGCTACAAGAAATATGTATTTAGATGCAGCAGGAAAGGTGCGTCCGAATGCAAGTATTAATGGTTATTTGGCAGTAGCGACACCAGGAACGGTAGCAGGACTTTATGAAGTGCATCGTCGTTATGGTAAGCTTTCTTGGCAAGAGGTAATGAAACCTGCGATCGCACTCGCTAAAGATGGCTTTATTCTTGGCAATGTGCTAACTCAGAGGCTTAACCAGCGCCAGCAAGCAATTCTCAATAATCCAGCAGCGCGGGAAATTTTCACTCGTAATGGTGAATTTTACCAACCAGGGGAGAAACTGGTGCAGCGTGATTTGGCACGCACTTTAACAGCAATTGCCGAAAATCCCCAAAGTTTTTACACCGGAAATATTGCTCGTGCGATCGCTTCTGATATGGTAAAAAATGGTGGTTTAATTACTCTCGAAGACCTGAAAGCCTATAAACCAATTTGGCGCACTCCCGTTTGTGGAAACTTTCGCAAAGCTAAAATTTGCTCAATGCCACCACCATCATCAGGAGGCGTTCACCTATTGCAGATTTTAAATATTATCGGTGACACTGATTTAAAATCTTTAGGATGGCATCATCCAGACGCGATACATTTAATGGTAGAAGCAATGAAGATTGCTTACAGCGATCGCTCAAAATATTTAGGCGATCCTGATTTTGTCAAAGTCCCTGTACAAGAGCTGCTCAGTCCAGCTTACGCCAAAAAACGCCGTCAAGAAATTAATATGCAAATGGCTCGACCCTCCACCGAAGTCAAGCCAGTAGATTTAAATTCAAAATGTCTACGTCTTCCCTCATCTCCCCCTACTTCCCCTGCCTCATCCCCTTGTCTTCCGCATGAATCTCTCCAAACCACTCATCTGAATGTTGTGGATGAACAACACAACGCCGTAAGTCTGACTTTCACGATTAACCTCATTTTTGGTGCTGGTGTCGTGACACCGGGAACTGGAATTGTTCTCAACAATGAGATGGATGATTTTGCTGCTGCGCCAGGAGTGCCTAATGCTTTTGGTTTAGTTGGTAATGATGCCAACAGCATTGCACCCCGCAAAACTCCCTTATCCAGCATGACTCCCACAATTGTTACAGAAAATGGTCATTTTCGGATGGCAGCGGGCGCGCCTGGAGGTAGCACTATCATCACCCAGGTTTTGCAAGTAATCCTGAATGTGCTGGAATACAACATGGATGTTGGTGCGGCTGTTTCTGTTCCACGCATACATCATCAATGGCTGCCAGATGAGTTGCGCGTTGAATCCTGGGGCTTGGATGCTCTGACTTTGCAAGATTTACGCAGACGGGGACACAAAATAAAGGAAACTACTCCTTGGGGTAATGGTAACGCGATCGCTGTTACATCTGATGGAACTTTAGAAGGAGCCGCCGATCCTCGCGGTGAAGGTTCCCCCAGAGGTTTGTGAGCCAGACGCAGAGACGCAAAGAATAACTAATGACAAATGACAAATGACAAATGACCAATAACTATTGATTTTGGATTGTTGATTCTGCGTAGCTGCTGCTGCCAAACTCATTTGCCCGTGCGCTAGGTACTAGTGTCCAACCTGCTTTCAAAAGTTTTTGATAAGTTGCCCAACCTTTAGAACCACCTGGTATTTGATAATCTGGGACTGCAAAATGTCCAAAAGCTGTGTAGGGACGCCAGGGTTGATTGGGTTCTGTCTGCAAATACAAAATTTTCTCTCCGTCGCCACCAGACTTAGATAACCAGCACATTTGTCGATGCATTGCAAACTCCTTTGCTTTTAGTTAATGATGCATAGTAACTGAATTTTGTCAAGCTAATTATCACCCTTGGGGATAATTTTTGCCTAATACTTTAGACAAAATGTAATTAAGTTCTATCCACTGCGGGATAATTGCTTAACAACTCATAGCCTGGAAGACAGCTGCTAACGGGACATAAAGATAAACAGTTTTGCCTCACCTTGTTTGTTGGGTGAGATTTTTCTCATGTTATCCGCGTTTTTTGCGATCGTGTGTAACAATAACTACTATTTTGCCTGAGGTTAGCAATTGGACTATTTGTTTTTCTGCTTACATATATAAGCGCAGATTCTGGAAGTTAGTTATAAAGTTCCGTTGATTAAACATTATGAGCAAACAATATAAAATCTATTTTGATGCTTGTTGTATACAATCGTCCGTTTGATGACGAGAAACAATTTCGTATTTATCTATAAGCTAAATTTAAATCCCCGACTTCTTTAAAAAGTCGGGGATTTGGGCAACAAGTTGGGTTATTAGAAGGATGGAGCATACAACTTATCGCCGACAATCTCGCGAATTGTCTCTACTAGTTGGGTGTATGCAAAGTTAGATAAAATTGGTTGTGCTGTTTGCAAGTGAATAGATCGATCTAAATCAATCCATGACTTGCAGCCAGCGTATTTAGCGTAATAGGGAATTTCTTGCTCTTGGGGTAGTTTATATGTCCGCAGAAGGAGAATATAAAGGGGTTGACGTGCTTTCCATTTGAGGCGATCGCTAATAAAATGCTCGTTCCAAATATGGAAGGGAAGTAAGGTGTTGACAATAGACTCGTCACTTACTGGCAAAATATCTGTAATTTCAGCCCAACTGCCAATGCGAACAGTTTCAGGATGCCAGCCTGATGTTACTGGATAGACATTATTGGCGTATTCAGCTTTCAGCATGAAAGCTTGTTGATGTTCATAAGTAGGGTAAAGCAAAATTTGCTTGTGGGCAACTTGGAAATGTCCATTTCGTTCGTGGATACCGCCTTTGCGGAGCAACATAATTGTTTTGCCACTTTCCAAGGCATTTATGGCAACTGCCCATTCTTTGAGAGCATGAAAAGTTGTAGTCAATTCCATCGGCATCTACTGTAACTCTGATTTAATTTGAAGCTAAGACTGATAAAGTATGAACCTGTCCAAGGTAATGAATTAGGAAGCAGTTATGGAAAAGCGAACGCTAGGTACAAGTGAAGTCAAAATCACACCCATCCTCATGGGAACTTTGCAAGCTGGTAAAAGAATGTGGGTAGGAATTGAGGATGCTGACTCGAATAAAACTATTCGAGCCGTTTATGAAGCTGGGATCACGACAATTGATACTGCGCTTATTCGCCTTTAGCACAGGGGTTTTTAACAGGAAGATTTGCTCTCGGTCATAAATTTGACCCAACAGATAACCATGCTAAAAATAAACTGTTTCAAGGCGAAAACTTTGAACGTGCCCAACAAGCGCTAGAAAAACTGCGTCCTATAGCCCTTCTTCATAATTGTACCCTTGCTCAGTTAGCTTTAGCCTGTTTAATTGCTCAACCTCAAACAAATGCGTAGACGCGTCTTAGCGGCTTGTCGCCAGACATCGCTGGAGGGCGTTATCCCGAACAAGCACTCTTTCAATGCATTAGCCGCCCAAATCAAGCTTTCCACAGCCGAATTGGCAGAAATTGATGCTATTGGACGTATTGTCACCGACCATCTGGATGACAATCAGATTATGTGGGATTGATGACAATGTAGTTTGGTTACTATGCTTAATCTATCCAAGATCCCTTAAACTTTCTTTAAAATACGGTTGGGGATCAAATTTATGGCTCTAGATTGCAAAATCTAACAAAACGTCAACTTTAGTAAACCAAGGGTTGCAACTCACAAATTAAGTGATAATTTAGATAGTAGGACACCAAACAAAATAAAACCAAACAAAAAGGGTCAATGACTTAGTGTCCCCTTGTCATCAGCCCAAGCAAATTTCAGCATATCAAATGTGATACAAGTGGCAAAAAGCCTAATGTAGAAGGCAAAGCCAAATCCTAAAGCGGAAAAACGCAAGAGTGCTGAGTTTGTTAGTTTTTTAATCCACCCTAGTTATTAACCTTCAGTTAGTTAATTAGTTTAAAATTTGAAACCTGTAAACTCGATAAAACCTGGTCAACCTCGACCAGGTTTTTGGCATTTTATTGTAATATGATTTTCTCGATAATGGTGGGTTTCGTTCCTCAAACGCCACTTGCTACCCTGCGGGAACGCCAAAGGCGAACAAGTCGGCAGAGCCGCCCAACGCAGTGGCTCTCCAACCTGCATCAGTATAATTTTTAGGTTTAACTGAACTGTATTGAAGCGTATTAGACTATAGCTAATTTTCTAGCAGGGAATAAAATAGGACAGCAACATATCCTGCTAGGAGAATTTGATGAAAAAGTATCGCTTTTTAAATAAGATTACTACAGCTATGATTGTAGCTGCCCTTTCTTTTTCGTGTAAGTCTTCTGTTAGTAGAAATGCAGAACAGGCAAAAGCAACTGAGAAACCGAAGCCACAACCAAATCTTATCTATGGCGATTTAATTATTAAAGAACAATCAGATTATCTGATGATTCCTGTTAGTATTGCAGAGCAAAATGAAGATAAAGGAATTGATTTAAGCCTTTCACGTTCTTATGAAAATGAAAGAAATAATCAATTGTATAACATCATTTTTTATCAAAAGCAAGGTAGTGAAGCTCATCTGTTATTAAATAAAAAAGCCATTATCACCTCCTTCGATTTATTGGAGGTAAAAGTGGCAGACAAGTCCACTACAAGAGTTTGGTTATATAAAATCATTGACCAAGATACAAATACAGATAAAAAACTTAACAGCGAAGATGCGACTATTGGCTATCTTTCTGATTTATCAGGTAAGAACCTCCAGCAAATTACCCCAAATAATACTCGAATAATCAGTTGGGTTGTTGTTCCAAGTCAAAATGCAATTTTTATAAAAATTATTAAAGATTCAGATAATGATAAAAAGTTTACAAAAGAAGACAAAACAAATTTTGTGAGGGTTAACCTCGATAAAATCGGTATGGGAACTGAAATTATTAGTGACCAAATAGAGCAAGAAATTAAATCTTACGTTTTTAAATAAGTTTGTTCGTAGTAAGCGCCTCCAGACGCTTACTACAAACCTTTAATCCAATACGCTTGGGTTAAGGGTTATTCGTGTAGATAATTGGTTTTTCAAGACGCGATAAATCGCGTTTCTACATGAGGGTTTTGTTGCTCATTCTGAACTGTATTAACCTTTACAAAACCCAATCGCGTAAAAGTTGGTTTACTTTATCGGGTACTTCGTCGTGAGGGCAATGACCTGCTGTTAAAAAATGCTCTGTAAGTTGAGGACAATATTGACGAAACTTTTGAGAACGTTCTCTAGCATTCATCCACGGATCGGCTTCTCCCCATAACATCAATAAAGAACAAGTTAATTGCTTTAGTAGTACATCAACTTTTTCCCCTTGAGGACTGCTAAAAACTGAAACAAATACATCCAACGCACCCGGATCAAAAGCAGGACGAGAAATTTCTTCTACCAATTGATCTGTAACTGCACTTTTATCAAGGTATACCTTTTCTAAAGTTTGGCGAATTACCCAACGTTGTCGTACATATTGAAATAACACAAACTGAGCTAAAGGTTGTTGAAACATCCATTTAACTGAGTCACCCAAAAGTTTCTCTAAAGAAGAGGGTTTTTTGGGTGGCTGAATTTCGCTTTGCAAAGCTTCCGGTTCAGATGTTGGCTGGTTTTCGCTAAAAGGCCCGGCACTATTGAGCAAGACTAAACCAGCTGCACTGTCGGGACGTTGTGACGCAACACACAAGCAAGCATAACCACCAAGGGAATTACCTGCTAATACTGCTTTTTGACCAATCACTTCGCTGATAAAATCATGAAGTTGGTCGCGCCACAAGTCGCCACTATACTGCAATTTTGGTTTTGCCGATCGCCCGAAGCCCAAAAGGTCGATCGCAAATACTTCAAAATATTGACACAATCCTGTGATATTCTTGCGCCAGTGGTCTGTAGAAGCACCAAATCCATGTACCAAAAGTAAGGGCGGACGTTGGGTTTGCTTCTCTCCCGCACGCACGTAGTAAACGTTGTGCCCGCGCCACTGCCAATATTTACCAGGAATTGGAGTTGTAGAGGGGGCGGTAGTTGCCTGCATGATTCAAAGAAATGTTAAGGAGCTTTTAATAATTGTAGGCTAGCTGAAGAGTGGGGAGTGAGGAGCAGGGGGGATAAATGACAAATGACAAATGACAAATGACAAAAGAAATTACAGGCAAAACTAAACTACTAGGGGTAATTGGACATCCGGTGGAGCATTCGCTGTCGCCGGTGATGCATAATGCTGCGATCGCACAATTAGGATTAGATTACATTTATCTGCCTTTTCCGATCGAACCACAAAATTTAGAAGTAGCGATCGCAGGTTTTGCTGCTGTTGGGGTTGTCGGATTTAATGTGACAATACCTCACAAACAGGCAATCATTCCCCTACTCTCAGAAATTACGCCCCTGGCTCAAACTATCAAAGCCGTGAATACTGTTAGCCGCCAAAATAACCAATGGGTAGGCACAAATACAGATATAGAAGGATTTATCGCCCCTTTACAGACAACATATAAACAAGATTGGAGTCAGAAAGTAGCAGTAATTTTAGGCAATGGTGGTGCAGCCAGAGCAGTTGTAGCAGGTTGTACTCAGCTAGGTTTTGCCCAAATTCATGTTGTTGGGCGTAATATGCAGAGATTACAGGAATTCCGCAATAGTTGGAGCAATTCATCCCTGGCTGATAAATTCCAGGTTCATCAATGGGAAGAATTACCAAAGCTAATTCCCCAAGCAAATCTGCTGGTAAATACGACTCCGATTGGGATGTATCCCAAAGTCGATGAATCGCCTTTGAGTGTAGAAGAAATAGCGAATTTACCAACAGGTGCGATCGCTTACGATTTAATATATATTCCTCAACCAACGCAATTTCTCCAGCAGGCACAAAAACAAGGCGCAATTGCGATCGATGGATTAGAAATGCTAGTTCAACAAGGGGTAGCAGCATTAAAAATCTGGTTGCAGCCGGAAACTTTGCCTGTAGAAGTGATGCGCCAAGCGTTACAAAATCACCTGGGTTTAGAGCAATGATAAAACTTATTACCCCCCTTAATCCCCCCGATGCATTGGGGGGAAATCGGATCTCCGGTTCCCTCCCCTTGCAAAGGCGGGAAATCGGATCTCCGGTTCCCTCCCCTTTCCAAGGGGAGGGTTAGGGTGGGGTAAAATTTAGCGTCAACTCAGCTATTAATTAGATTTTCTATAGTATCGGCATCATTCGGCAATGCGGCTGTTAAAACTTCGCTGCCTTCTTTAGTAACTAAAACATCATCTTCAATGCGGATTCCACGCACATCGGCAAATTCCGATAAACGCTGCCAATTCACCACATTCTGATATTTTGAACGGACATTAGCATCATTTAAAATTGCTGGTACTTGATAAAAACCAGGCTCAATTGTGACTAACATTCCTGGACGCAGGGGACGATTTAAACGGAGATAGCTTAAGCCAAAGCGATCGCTCCTTTCACGTCCTTCTTCATACCCTGCTAAATCGCCCAAATCTTCCATATCATGCACATCTAAACCCAGTAGATGACCGATACCATGAGGAAAAAACAGCGCGTGGGCATCCATTTCTACTAAATCTTGGGGATTTCCTTGTAAAATGCCTAACTCTACTAAACCTTCAGCGATCGCTGTTGCCGCTAGCAGATGAATATCCTCATACTCTACACCAGGCTGTATTTTGGCAATGCAAGCATCATGGGCTGCCAACACCACATTATAAATATCTCTTTGGGTAGATGAAAACTTACCCGAAACTGGCCACGTGCGAGTCACATCACCTGCCCAACCAGTCTCAGTCTCAGCGCCAACATCGGCAAGCAGTAAATCACCTGGTTGCAAACTATGGTGATACTGCTCGTTATGCAAAACTTCACCGTGAACGGTGACAATACTGTTGTAAGAGGTAGTCATATTGTGGGCAATAATCACCCCTTCCATCGCTGCCCGAACTTCTGCTTCTAGTTTGGCTTGGAGTGTTGCTGCCATTCCAGCTTTGTGAGCTTTGACAGTGACAGCCGCAGCTTTTCGCAACTCGGTTAATGCACCATCATCGTGGGTGAGGCGGAGAGAAACGATCGCCTTAGCTAACTCCAAGTCAATTCCTTGGGGAGGACTTTGTGGTAAAACCCATCTATTTAATAGCTGCGATTGCTGCGTCCAAGTAGCTGCATCTTGGACAGCAAGTGTAGCAGCATCTTCTAGCCAAGACTCTAATTCTGCCATTGGTCGAGCCACATCCGCCCCAATCTTCTCGGCTATTTCTTCGCGCGTTGGCATTTCTCCATGCCAAAGGGCGCTACTGGGTGACGGATCGTCGATGAATAGTTCTAGCTTACCCGCTTCTAGACGAATTGCCGCCTTTGGTAATGGCAGTCCGGCGAAATAAAGGAAATGACTGCTAGCACGAAACGGAAAGGTATTGGCGGGAAAGTTGCGCGAATTGTTGCTACCTGACCACAGAATTGCTGGAAAATCAATGAGGTTGGCTAATTGTTGCCGTCGGTGGCGTAAAGTATCGCCGAGGGAAGTAGAGGTTTGTGGGATAAGCATAAATGTAAACTCAAAGAAAAAGATAAAGATGATAGTTTTGCCTTTATTTAGTCGTTATCGTCTTTATCGTCATCTTTTTTATCATCCCTGCGATCGCCATCTTTGTCGTCATCTTTGTCCTTTAGCTTTGTCTGGTTAGGCTGTTGGTTAGGTTGTAGGACTGGTTTTTCTTGCTCAGTTGGAGCAGGTGGCTGCGGTACCTCAACAGCACAGCTAACTAATCCTCCAGAAATTAGCACTAAGTTGACAGCAGCAAAGATGCTTCTGAAGATTTTTATCCTCACATTTCCGTTTTGCTTTGACATTGACCCTAGTTTTTGGAGATTGTATTCCTAATTTCTAAGGTACTGTATATAGTGGTTCTCATTAAACAAGTTCGTAGTAAGGACTTTAGTCCTTATTTTCTAAGCACTAAAATCTTTACTACCAACCCTCAAAGCTAGCTTGACAAAATACTATGATGCATAAATCTCTAACGCACTCCTGATAAATATATTGCTGTCTAACTTTCAAAGTGACCGAAAACGAAAAGGATACAGAGCAACTAAATTTATTTATGGGCATCATTAATTTTGAATTTTGAATTTTGAATTCGGAGCGAAGCGACGTGACTCTAATGGGACAAATCATTACTCAAGTTGATGCTTTTACCAATACACCTTTCGCAGGTAATCCGGCTGCTGTCTGTGTTTTGCCTACTCCCCAAGATGAGTGCTGGATGCAGAACATAGCGCAGGAGATGAATTTATCTGAAACAGCTTTTTTAGTCAGACAGGATGATGGCTTTAATCTGCGTTGGTTTACGCCCACGGTAGAAGTACCGCTTTGTGGTCACGCAACTTTAGCTAGTGCCCATGTACTTTGGTCAGAGGGACATTTGTCACCTGATAAAGTTGCACGTTTTTATACCAAAAGTGGAGTGCTGATTGCTAAGTTACAAGGTGACTGGATTGAGTTGGATTTTCCTGTAAATCACTCACAAACAGCGATCGCCCCGGAAGAACTCAAGCAAGCTTTGGGTGTACCCTACAAATCACTCTTGCAGAATTCACTAGGTTATTTAGTGGAATTAGAATCTGAAGAATTGGTGCGACAAATACAGCCTAATTTTCAACTACTCAAAACGTTACCGATTTCTGATGTCATTGTCACTAGCCTCACTGACTCTAATTCTCAATATGATTTCGTCTCTCGCTTCTTTGCGCCGGGATTAGGTATTAATGAAGACCCAGTGACAGGAGCGGCTCATTGTTGCCTTGCTTCCTTCTGGCGCGATCGCTTGCACAAAAATGAGTTTTTGGCTTATCAAGCCTCTAGTCGCGGTGGCGTGGTGAAGGTGTATTATGACGGTGGCGATCGCGTCTTTCTCGCCGGACAAGCGGTAACTGTCTTGCGAGGTGAGTTATTTACCGCATCAACCTAATATTACAAATCAATAATATCCGGCAAAAACTCACCATCAAGAACTTGGGCAATGGAATAAGGACATTCCACTGGAAACGTATTTATTGGTAGTTCAGTTTCATTACTAGCAGCTTTCAATCCTCGATGATAGCATTGGGCTAAAACTTCTTCTAAATAAGACTTGAGGCTGGGACTCTCTTGCAGTAAATCTGCAATTTTGTGGCGCTGCTCATCAATAGTATTTCGCCAAGAGCCACTCCGCAAACTAGACTGATGTTGCCACTTGAGCAAATGCTGTAATAATACTTCCAAGCGGCTTTTCAACTCTCGTCGTTCTGACCGTCCCAAGCTTTCAATCTCCTCAATCACAGCATCCCAGTCTACTTGTCCAAATTGTCCAGCACGAATGAGTTGTACAGTTTTTTCTGTCCATGCTGCAAAGTCTGTTTCATACAACTGGGCTGCGCTTTTCGGAATCTGGGTCATGAGCTTCTGCAATCTACCGTATACTAGCTAAATTAGAGATACTTTACGCCCATTTTAACTTCAAGAAAGCGATCGCATCTTTTTAGCCATACAAGCCGTAACGCGCTTATCTTGAACTGTTGATGTTGAGGTGGCAGGCGTAGAATTTAACTTTTCAGACATCCTTTAATAAAAAACTAGCAAGTGAGGTGAAAAAATGGCAGCCGAGTATGATAGCATAGCTCTCCAGTTTCAAAAACTTAATAAATTGCCTTATCGCTTGTATGGTGAGGCATATACATACTTAAATTTAATCGGAGATGTTGCCGGGAAATCAATCCTCGATCTAGCTTGTGGAGAAGGATTTTTCACACGATTGCTCAAACAGAATGGCGCTGCACGTTTGGTTGGTGTGGATATTTCCTCAGAAATGATCAAATTGGCAAGACTTGAAGAAGCTTCTGTTCCACTTGAAATTGAATATATCATCGGTGATGTCATGGAAATTGGTTCTATTGGCAGCTTCGATCTTGTGGTAGCCTCCTACTTGCTGAATTACGCTTCAACTAAAGAGCAACTACTCAAAATGTGTCAGGCCATAGCAATTCATCTGAAACCTGGTGGTCGATTCGTCAGTTTGAACAATAATTTAGAACTGCTTCCAGAGTTTTATCATAAACATCAGAAATATGGCATTGCTAGGAGATGTGCCCAGTCGCTCCAGGAAGGTACTCCCATAACCTTAACATTGAGCATTCCTGATGACGGTGAGTCTATCAGTATTGATAACTACTACCTTAGCCAAGCGACTTATGAATGGGCTTTGATGAGTGCTGGTTTTAAAGAGATCCGCTGGCACCATCCAATAGTCTCTCCCAAAGGCATACAGAAATTTGGCTCCGAGTTCTGGCAGGATTACATTGACTATCCCGATATGATAGGCATTACCTGCCTAAAATAGCGCCGCACAATCGCATTGTCAGGCGAAACAATCGTATTGTCAGGCGAAACAATCGCATTGTCAGGCGAAACAATCGCATTGCAGAAGATTGAGTTAAAATTGCACGTCAATACAAACACTAAACCGCAAGAGCGTACTTTTGCCAAGAAGCAACTGTCACAATATTTAAACAAGCCTATATTTTAATTGCAAAAATGTCTGCTAAACACAAAGATAGTAGAACTAGAATCCAATCTCGTGATTGGCCAATTGAGCAATTACCTGGACTGAGCCACGAAGAACAATCTCAACTCCAAAATTGTGGGATTACTAGCACAGTAGCCCTAGTCAAACAAGGTAAAACTTTAGAGTCAAGACTGGTGTTAGCAAATAAATTACAGATTCATCTTCAATATGTAAATAAATGGATGGCTTTAGCTGACTTGGCGCGTATTCCCAGTGTCGGGACACAATATTGTGGTTTATTGCTTCATGCAGGTATTGGTTCTGTAGTGCAGTTAGCTCAAACTCCCACTCACAGATTGCACCAACAAATTATGCGCTTGCAAGTAGCAACAATGCAGCGCCGAGATTTGTGTCCAGCAATTGAGCTAGTACAACAGTGGAGTCAGCAAGCTAAAGCAATCATTAGTTAGGAGTTAGGAGTTAGGAGTTAGGAGCGAGGAGTTAAAACTCATAACTCATAACTCTTCACTCTTTAGCTAAAACACCATTAAGAAAAATATCAGCGAGTCCTTCCGCCATTTCCTGCATTTGTTGGGGAGAGGCGTCAGGTTCGATGAGGGTGTTGTTAGAAAAACCTGCGATCGCAAACATTCCTAAGAAAACTTTCGCAACTAGCTTGGCGTCCGTTTGACGATAAATGCCTTTATCCATCGCTGTTTGAAAGAATGCTTCGCCCACATCAGTCATTTTGGTAATCACTTCTAATTGAATGCGATCGCGTAAATCGGGATGAAACTGCACCTCCATAAAACAAACACGCATCAAATCGGCATTTTTTTGGAAATTCCACATCCGACGGCGCATCACCTGAGCGACGGCTTTATAGCTGCCCATTTCACTTAATTCTGTGAGCAAATCTGTAAGAATCTCTACCCAGCCACTCGTGGCTACTTCCACCAAAATTGCTTTTTTATTCGGAAAATGACGAAATAGAGTACCTTCAGCTACACCTGCCGCTTGTGCTAAGTCGCGGGTGGTAGTACCGTCAAATCCCTGAGAGGCAAACAACCGTTGCGCTGCCTGTAAAATCCGGGTGCGCGTCTGAACCTCTGAGGGCAAAGAAGAATTAAAAACTCGCATAACAGTTATGGTTAGATATCCGTAACAAAACTTGTAGCATTATTGTCTAATGTCAAGTGCAAAGAGCCACTGAAAGTTTAATACAAGATTAACGCTCTTTTGCTAAGTATCCTGTTATTTAGGTAATGTAACTTTATCTTAATTCTCGCTTATGAACCAGATGAGTCGGTCAATTTTAGATTTTAGATTGGGGATTTTAGATTGGTCAGATCGAGTATCTGTCATATTGCGGCGGTTGTTTGTCACTTTGTTGACTTTAATTATCTTCTCGTGGGGATTGCTGCCAGAAGTCGCTCTAGCTCAAACTCAGACAGCACCTCCTCAAGAAGCTAAAACTCAAACCCCACCAGTTCAAAGTTCAATCCAACCTTATCTAGATCGAGTTATTAAGCAATTAACGGAGTTTCGCCTCGACAATGGTTTGAAATTCATTGTCTTGGAACGACATCAAGCGCCTGTGGTTTCTTTTCTTACTTATGCGAATGTCGGCGGTGTGGATGAGCCAGATGGTAAAACTGGTGTAGCTCACTTTCTGGAACATTTGGCTTTTAAAGGCACAACGCGCATTGGTACACAAGACTACAAAAAAGAAAAACCGCTACTAGATACCTTAGAGCAGTTGAATGCTCAAATTAAAACAGCGAAAGCCGATGGCAAAAAAGCTGAGGTTGCTCGGTTAGAAACTGAGTTTGAGCAAGTGGAAACGCAAGCAGCCAAGCTAGTCAAGCAAAACGAATTGGGACAAATTGTCGAACAAGCGGGAGGTGTGGGTTTAAATGCTAATACTTCAACTGAAGCTACCCGTTATTTGTACAGCTTTCCTGCTAATAAGCTAGAACTTTGGATGTCGTTGGAATCGGAGCGATTTCTCGATCCGGTAATTCGTCGTGAATTTTATAAAGAGAAAGATGTAATTTTAGAAGAACGACGGATGCGGGTGGAGAACTCACCCATTGGATTGATGGTGGAAAAGTTTGTCGATACTGCTTACAAAACCCATCCCTACAGGCGTCCGGTGATTGGTTATGACGAAGATATCCGCAATCTGACACCAGAAGATGTCCAAAAGTTTTTTGATACTCACTACGTACCAAGTAATATAGCGATCGCTATTGTCGGAGATGTCAATCCCGCTCAGGTGAAAAAACTGGCGCAAACTTATTTTGGCCGCTATCAAGCCAAAACCAAAGCTGTTGAACAAATCCCGGTGGAACCGCCACAACAACAAACACGGGAAGTTACTTTACAGCTACCTTCACAACCCTGGTATTTAGAAGGTTATCATCGTCCGGCGATTACTCATCCAGATAATGCCGTCTATGAAATCATTGGCAGTTTATTAAGTGATGGGCGCACATCGCGGCTATATAAGTCTTTGGTAGAAAAGCAGCGTTTGGCGCTAAATGCTCAAGGTTACAGTGGATTTCCTGGAGATAAGTACCCAAACTTGATATTTTTCTATGCTCTCACAGCTCCTGGTCATACAGTTGATGAGTTGGCGGTGGCTTTACGTCAAGAAATTGACAAATTAAAAACTGAGCCTGTAGCGGCGGCTGATTTGCAACGGGTGAAAACCCAAGCACGGGCGAGTTTGTTACGTACTCTCGATTCCAATATGGGCATGGCTCAACAATTGTTGGAATATGAGGTGAAAACTGGCTCTTGGCGGAATTTGTTTAAGCAGTTGGATGACATTTCAGCGGTGACGACGGCTGATATTGTGCGGGTGGCAAAGGAGACGTTTACGCCGAAAAATCGCACGATTGGGAAGCTGTTGTCGAAAGAAGCATGAAAAACGAACCACGAAGGACGCTAAGGGCGCAAAGGAAGAGAGGTATGCAGAGGTATAAGGTGAAGGGGAAAAGGCAGATAGCGTTGAAAATTCAAAATAGGAAGGGGTTGATTTATGCTTTGGTTGCGGTTTTTGCGTGCTTACTTTTAACTTGTAATTTTTCTCTGGCGGCGACGGCTGAGGCGAAACATTACACAGAATTACAGCTACCACCGCTACCTGAGATTAAGTTACCCAAGTATGAGCGGTTTGTGCTGCAAAATGGCTTGGTTGTGTATTTAATGGAAGATCATGAGTTACCGTTGGTGAATGGTACAGCATTTGTACGGACAGGGAATCGCTTGGAACCAATGGAGAAAGTTGGGTTGGCTGGTTTTACAGGCGCGGTAATGCGAACTGGAGGAACTAAGAACCATTCGTCTGATGAACTTAACGAGATATTGGAACAACGGGCAGCATCTGTGGAAGTTGGTATTAGTGAAGCTTCTGGTAGTGCTAGCTTTGACGCACTCAGTGAAGATTTAGAAACAGTGTTTGGGCTGTTTGCTGAGGTACTGCGATCGCCTGTATTTGCTCAAGAAAAGCTAGACTTGGCTAAGACACAAGCCAAAGGTGGCATTGCCCGTCGTAATGACAATCCAGATGGGATTGCTAGTCGGGAATTTCGGAAATTGATCTACGGCAAAGATAGCCCTTATGCTCGCACCACAGAGTATGCAACGGTGGATAAAGTTGAGCGTGAGGATTTGCTCAAGTTTTATCAGCAATATTTCCACCCCAATAATATAATTTTGGGGATTGTGGGTGATTTTGATGCTAAGAAAATGCGATCGCTCATTCAAGCTAAGTTTGGCGATTGGCAGCGTAACCCAGGGATTGCTAAACCCACATTACCAAAGGTTTTGCCAGCTAATACAGGTGGAGTCTTTTTTGTCAATCAGCCACAACTGACGCAAAGTAGTGTGCTTATCGGGCATTTGGGCGGACGTTTCGACAATCCCGATTATGCAACGCTGGATGTATTGAATGGAGTGTTAAATGGATTTGGTGGACGCTTATTTAATGAATTGCGATCGCGTCAAGGTTTAGCTTACTCTGTCTACGGCCAGTGGAGTCCCCGCTACGATTATCCTGGCATATTTATCGCTGGTGGACAGACGCGATCGGATGCTACCGTCCAGTTTGTCAAAGCCTTACAAGCTGAAATCAAGCGCACCCAAACTCAAAGAGTGACAGCAAAAGAACTAGCTTATGCCAAAGAGTCTACACTCAACTCCTTTGTGTTCAACTTTCAAGACCCCAGCCAAACCTTATCACGGTTGATGCGATACGAATATTATGGCTATCCTGCTGATTTTCTCTTTCGCTATCAAAAAGCCGTCGCCGCCACCACAGCAGCCGATGTCCAACGAGTAGCACGAGAATATCTCAAGCCAGAAAAGATTGTCACTCTAGTAGTGGGGAATCAAACCGCCATTCAACCGCCATTGACACAGTTAGCCAAACAGGTGACACCAATTGATGTGACGATTCCTGGTTCGCAGCCACAGGCTAAGAATTAATACTTAGATAGGTAGACACTCAATATCCAAATAAAATCGCAAGGCTCATATCCCCGACTTTTTAGACAGTCGGGGATCTTGTTTTTAAAATAATTTTCTCCATTATCGGGAAATGACTAAGGACAAATTGGAGTAACAAGTAGAAACTAAATCAGGAACAAAACCTCTGGGAACTCCAGAGGTTTTTCTCTACTCTATTCATCTTTATAGGAGCGATCGCTCCAGCATACACTTCTATAAAGCAGCAAAAATTGTCGCCCCTATCAGGTCAACTAGAGTAAGCTAAATTTAAGTTTCAACTACTGGGAGCGAAGATGATGTTGTTGGAATTAAAGCGCATCCATGTTCCACCAGGACAAAGAGTGCTACTACGAGATGTAACCTGGCAAGAATTGGAAGCAATTCTAGAAGATTTAGGGGAACACCGAGCAGCACGAATTGCTTATGACAAGGGAATACTGGAGATTATGGCACCACTGCCAGAACATGAATATGACAAAGAAATTATTAGCGATTTAGTCAAAGCTCTTTTGGAAGAATTAAATATTGAGTTTAGATGCCTTGGTTCTACCACTTTCAAAAACCAAGCAATGGCTCAAGGCATAGAACCCGATCAGTGTTTCTATATAAAAAATGAATCTAAGATTCGCGGCAAGAAGCGGCTAGATTTAGCAGTAGACCCTCCTCCAGATTTAGCGCTAGAAATTGATATTACTTCTCGTACTCATCCTAATATTTATGAAGCGCTCAAAGCGCCTGAACTTTGGCGTTTTGAGCGAGGAAAGCTTAAAATTAATGTTTTGCAAAATGAACATTATATAGAATCTCAGCAAAGCCTAAATTTTCCTCTAATCCCACTAATTGAAATCATTCCTCAATATCTAGAGCCAAGTACAACAGCAGGTAGAAATGCAACGCTCAAAACTTTTCGTCTTTGGGTACAAAAACAGATACATCAGCAATAACTTATGCTGTCACCACAATTCATAACATACAGCAGATTTCAAGTTAGTGAAGTGCACAAGCTAAGTCTCTAATTTAAGTAGAATTAAATACGTTAGTTAAGCCAAAAACCCAGATGTAGAGACGCGATTTATCGCGTCTTGCAAGACTCTTATTTCATCAAACTCATTCTCGATTACGCGAACGGTGAGCTATAACTAGATCAAATGAAGGAGTGTGAAGGGTAGAGAGTAGATTAATACTGGCATATTCGATAGCGTTAGGCACAGAAGAGTAGTTGAGGTATTCTTTCTTGGTTTATTATCTAATTGGTAAACGCGTAATATTTCTATCTGCTAAAGCAGTTCTGGAGCTACAAAATGACTGTTTTATTATTTTCCATCCTGTTGGCAATTAACTTAGGTGCTGGATGTTATTTGACTCTAGCTAATCCTCTAAAAGTCTCAGAACAAACATCAACTAAACTTATTTTTATTATTCGACCAAAAGTATTCTTAGGTGTGGGAATATTTTTTAGTCAATTGTTTGTTTTATTTTTATTTGCGTCTATTGTATTCGCACCTATTACACAACTTGTCTGCAATCGTTATCCAAACAATATATCTACTTCAAATATTGATTTGAGTGCGGGACAAAATACTTTAACAGTAATGTGTAAGTTAACAGAAAACTATTGGTTTGGTCAAGAAAAAAGTGAAGTGCTAGTTTCTGAGTTACTAGAGGCTAAATTGGAAACAGAGATGCAAACCGATAGTCAAGTTAAGCCTAAATACTCATATAAAATTTTACTATTAACTGATAAAGATAGCTTTCCTTTTACAGATAGAACATACCCAAAATTTAAACTTGAAGAATTACAATCAATAGAATTAAGAATTAACAAATTTTTGAAACCCCCTACAGAGAACAATTTAGCGGTTATACTTGATGACACTTTTATGGGTTACATTGTTGTCAGGGTTACTGTATTCTGTGGAATATTAGCGTTGCTAGTAGCGTCACCAGGTTTATTTATAACTTGTAACCTTGATAAAGAAGCAAATATTGTAAAACTTAGTCGTTACAGGTGGTTTGGAACGTTAGGAAAAACAGTTTTTCAATATTATTTGAACGAAATTACTGATGTTAAGCTTGAACGGATTGATACTAGTATAGACGAATACTTTTTTCGGGTTATTTTAGTACTAGAATCGGGTGATAATCTACCATTAACGCCCAATTATACTTCAAATTATATAAATGGAGATTCTATAGTTAGAGTAACTAAAGATTTTCTGGAACTAAAACATAAAGATAGTGCTAGATAAAAGCGTGAGATTGGTTTCTTTGAAGTCATTACTACCGTATTTTTATTTATGTTTGTTAAACCCAAAATATTTTTATCATCGCTTGCATTATTATTCAGTTTTACAAGTCTATTTCTTAGCGCTTGGATTATTCTTCCGGCTCCAAATATGTTTTTACTCACGCTAGCAGTAGGAGCGCCAGAAGTCAGTCCTTGGTTATTATTATTAAATTTGCTCTTTTTATTGCTGTCTTTATTCTATATCCGTCGCCGTCAACTCCAACGTTTAGTTTGCATTTTCAGTTTAATCGGATTGCTAATTTGCGGATGGGTGCTAGTGAATATCTCACCAACTCAAATGCAAATGGCTAAAGCGATGAAACAAGGGTTGGGAGCAAACTATCTAGAGCAAATTCCAGTCCAAGTAAGGGCTAAAATGCAAACCCATCCCTTTGACTTAGTTAATTTCTTTCGGGGTATTCCATTAGGGAAAACGCGTCATCAAAAAGATATTCTCTTTGCTTCTTCTGGAGGAGTGCCTTTAAAAATGGGAGTTTACCAACCCCCAGAAGTAGGGAAATATCCAGCAGTGGTAGTAATTTATGGTGGAGCTTGGCAATATGGCAATACTCATGCCAATAGCGAGTTTAATCAATATATTGCTAATCATGGATATACGGTATTTGCGATCGACTATCGACACGCACCTCAATATCAGTTTCCATCTCAATTAGATGATGTGCGTACAGCCCTAAATTTTATTCGCAAACATGCAGCTGAATATGAAGCCGATTCAGAACGTATGGTACTTTTAGGACGTTCTGCGGGGGCACATTTAGCAATGCTAGCGGCTTATCAACCCGATGCACCACCCATTCGTGCTGTGGTGAACTATTACGGGCCTGTTAACTTAACTGAAGGATACAAAACACCACCAAATCCCGATCCTATAAATTCTCGCGCTGTTTTAAAAGCATTTCTTGGTGGTTCTTTAGAAGAATTGCCCAATCAGTATAAAATTGCTTCACCGATAAATTACCTAACGCATCCTTTACCGCCAACTTTATTAATTTACGGCAGTCGTGACCATTTGGTGGAAGCGCGATTTGGCAGACAAATGTATGAACGTTTACATGACTCAGGCAACACTGCGGTTTTTCTAGAAATTCCTTGGGCAGAACACGCTTTTGATGCTGTTTTCAACGGTGTGAGCAATCAATTAGCGTTGTATTACACTGAGAGGTTTTTGGCTTGGGCATTGTTCAGGCAATGATTTTATTCGCAGACTCATTCACAAGTATTAAAAACTCACATCCCTTACTACTTTTGAGGCCAGCGCCAGTTATAGCGATTCCATTCATAAATTCCTTGAATTTCATACTCAGCGCCATTGAAGAAGCGGACGACGCAATTAGTAGAGGTATCATCGCGTAGGCGTAGCCCGTCGTAGACATCGCTAATTTCCTCAACCTTAATCACCATACAGGGAAACCATTCCCGCTTACAAGGCCCATCCTCCTGCACCCATTCCCATAGTGCATTGGAAACTTCAATGCGATCGCCTACTCTTAACTTCAGTGCATCCTCAAAATAAGAATACTTATCAAAATGATATGACTCAACCCGATTCAGCCACTGTAAACCATAGCGTTGGCGAATAAATTGTACCGTTCCAGAGTCCTTTTCCAGCAACCAGTCGTTGAGTAATTGCACTTTCCAAGTGCGGTTGTGTTGTTCTTCATCCTTAACAAATTGTAAAAATGCTTCTAACTCCTCTGGGGTAAGTTCGTCTAAAGGATTAGCAATATTTAACATCCCAGAGGTAGAATTTCCCTGAATTTGCTCGACCACTTGCAGTAATATCTGTTTCTGCGTGTCAGTGAGAGGACAGCTTGCTGCATCACAATCATTAAAGGCTGCGAACATAGCTACTTTAATCTCATCTGGAGTCATAAGTTAATAGCAATTGAGGGGTTATTCCCCTAATTATTACAAATGTTAAACTCAAGTCTCCAATCACCCTGTAGTTAAATATAGACATAATTAAATTTAAGATGCCTAATATTCAAGGAAGTCAGGAGTCAGCAGAAAAACTTGATTCCGTCTCCTGTCTCCTGAGTTCTTGGTATCGGTTTGGTATTTTCTAGTGTTGACCTATTTATCACCTAGTTAGGAAAATTGCCATGACTCAAACTCAGCATCCCACAAAACTCCTGACTTTTGAGGAATTTCTGGCTTATGACGATCGCACTGATACCCGTTATGAATTAGTGGATGGAGAGCTAGTAGAAATGCCAACTGAGAGTCAGGAAAATTGTGATATTGCCAAATTTCTATTATTCGAGTTGGCAAAGCGTTTTCCTATTACCTTGCTGGCTTACAAGGACATTGAAGTTGAAGTTAGTGGGCGGCGAGCAACCTGTCGCCTACCCGATCTGGTGTTGCATACGGAAGAGTCGAAAGCGGCTTTGATTGGCAGTCCTCGCAATCTAATTACCCGCGATATGCCCCCGCCTGCACTGGTGGTTGAAGTCGTCAGCCCCGGAACTGAGAACCGCAGCCGTGATTACCGTTACAAGCGCACAGAATACGCAGCTAGAGGCATTACTGAATACTGGATTATCGATCCGGAGTTAAAACAAATCACCGTTTGCAAGTGGGTCGAGGGACAATATGAAGATACGGTCTTGAAGGGTACGGCAACGATTGCATCAGATGTAGTACCTGATTGGGAATTGATCGTGGAGCAGGTATTTGCAGTAGCGAATTAATCAGGGAAGTAGAGAATAGAGAGTAGGGGTATATTGTAAGCTGAGGTTATCAGTTAATAATTATTGAATTAAATCACGGGGTCTTTTATGCGGTTGCGTTCACTCACGGTCGTTTTTATTTCATGTCTCATTACCCTTCTATCGTGGGTGATTACTCCCCCAGCTGTAGCCCTGACACAGATTAAACTATTTGATGTCTCTTATAAAGATTGTCCACCAGAACTAGCACAAGGGGCTGTTATCAGTAGTGGTAGCGCTGCTGCCAATTGTTTTCTTGTCATTGGCAAAGCAGAAAATGGCACTAATAAAACAGTCTACGACGCAGATATTTTTGGACGCATCTTTGATGCCAATAATGACTCGGTGATGCAAAACCGCACTCGCTTAGGCTCTATTACCGAGGTGCCACCAGGTATTAGCGATTTTGAATTGAGAATTTCTGTACCTGCGAATCAGCCTACTCCGTTGAAGCTAAAACAGTTCAAGGCTGCCGGGTTTAGCGGCCAAGTGCGTAGGTAATTCGTAATTCGTAAAAAATTGTAGAGACGCTTGTATACTTAACGTCTCTACACAATTCTTTACCAAGGTAGTAATCAAAATCTTTCTATAAGGGCAGGTTAGATGGAATGGCACTCAAAAGCCCAGTAACTACATTGAGTGCTAAGAAAGCTAAGATCGGCGAAAAATCCATACCACCCAATGGGGGAATAATTGAGCGGAATAGATTCAGATAAGGATCGGTTATCTGGGCTAAAGCGGCAAATGGCTGGTTATACCAGTTGATTGTTGGGAACCAGGTTAACAAAACCCGGATAATTAGCAAATAGCTATAAAAGGTGACAAAGGTAATTAGTGTCGTAATCAGTAAACTCATGGATAGCTTTGTTTCCTACTAGGTGTCAAACGCGGTCTTATCTTTTAATTTTAATTTAGTCCAAAGTCAAAAGTGTTTGCGGATTTCACGTTTACCACACTTGACACTTTCACCACGCCTGAACAAACTTCAGGAGTCTTTAGTGAGGGAGCGGTCATTGGTTGCTTGGGGTGAACCGCCATTAACATTTCCCAGTTGCTTTCGCACTTCATCAATTGTGGCATTTAGCTGAGCAATTTTATCTTCTAGCGATCGCCTTGCTGTTTCTATACCAATACTCTCACTTTCTGAGGCTTTCATCTGACGCCGCTTTGCTGCTATTTTCTTAGCTTCGGCTTGGCTATCTGTCAGTTCTGTCTCTTCTTCTACTAACAATTCTGGCTCGCGTCGAGAAGCAATCAGTGCCCCGATAACACCGCCAAATATGCCACCAACAAACGCCCCCGCTACAAAACCACTGCCAAAACCATCTCGCTGACTCATATATTTACCGCCTTCAACAAACCTTGCAACTTTTACAGTAGTTATGCTATTTTCCTGCCCTAGCTGCATACTAACTTAAGTCCCAAAGATGCGATCGCCTGCATCTCCCAATCCTGGTACAATATACCCCTTGCTGTCCAGTTTTTCGTCAATAGTAGCGGTGTAAATTATTAAACCTGGATAAGCTTCACTCAATTTTTGCAAAGCTGGTGGAGCTGCTACTACACAAACAATCCGCATCAAAGCTGGGTCAGCACCCCGTTGTGTCAATTCTGCCATTGCCGCCATGATTGACCCTCCGGTTGCCAACATTGGATCGGTAACTAACACTCGTGTTTGGGGGTCAAATTTTTCTGGTAACTTGTTCAGATAACAATGAGGTTGCAGTGTCTCTTCGTCTCGCGCCAAGCCAAGGTGGTAAATCGATGCTAAAGGCAGTAAAGTCTGCGCTCCCTCTAGTAATCCTAGCCCAGCCCGCAGAATCGGCACTACTGCCATAGGTACTTGCGGATCGATTACCGTTGCTGGACAGGTATCTAAGGGACTCTGTACTGCTGTTTCTTGAGTCGGCAACCAGTCTCGTGCAGCTTCATAAGTCAGCCATCTTCCCAACTCAGTCATGGCACTGCGGAACAATACTGAAGGCGTGCCTGCATCACGGGCAACTGCTAGCCAGTGCTTGATCAGGGGATGGGGTGGAACATAAACGCGCAATTGTAGCGTCATAGCCAGAAATAGGCGCCTTTTTATTGTATAACAACTGAAACACCATAATACTCTTTCCTGCATCCGGCTGACAGCTTAAAATTAACGATCTCAATTTTATTGATAAAATTTTTCATTAGTAGTTGACATTAATTCTCAATCAAGGCTATATTCTTATACAGTGTTCTCCTCTCTTTTAAGGATCGGCAGACGGGATTAGCCAGCAGTAGCAGGCTCGTCCCTCTTTTTTTTTGATTGGGGATTGGTTATTGGTCATTAGTTAAATTAAATATTGATTGACTCTAGACAAAGGACAAATACTTCTCTACGAGACGCTACGCGTTAGCGGAGCTTTCGCTTTAGCGATACGCTCAGTACAAATGACAAAGGACAAATGACAAATGACAAATGACGCAATCGTAATTGGTTCTGGGATTGGCGGATTAGTAACAGCGACCCAGTTAGCGGCGAAGGGAGCGAAAGTGCTGGTACTGGAACGTTATTTGATTCCAGGTGGTAGCGCTGGTTATTTTGAACGCCAAGGCTATCGATTTGATGTTGGCGCATCAATGATTTTTGGGTTGGGACAGAACGGTACTACCAACTTACTCACCCGTGCATTATCAAGTGTAAATGTCAGCCAAGATGCGATCGCAGATCCGGTACAGATTCACTATCATCTACCCCAAGGTTTAGACCTGAAGGTTGACCGGGTTTATGAAAAATTTTTGCAAAATCTTACTGCTCATTTTCGCCATGAAGAACAAGGGATTCGTCGCTTTTATGACGAATGCCAAAAAGTATTCAAGTGTCTCAACAGCATGGATTTGCTGTCGTTGGAAGAACCTCGGTATTTACTGCGCGTATTTTTCCAGCATCCTTTGGCGTGTCTCGGTTTAGCTAAGTATCTGCCCCAAAATGCCGGGGATGTGGCGCGGCGTTACATCAAAGACCGACAATTATTGCAATTTATCGATATGGAATGTTATTGCTGGTCGGTGGTTCCATCAGACATGACACCAATGATTAATGCTGGGATGGTCTTTTCTGACAGACATTATGGCGGAGTTAACTATCCCAAAGGCGGAGTCGGACAAATTGCTCAAAAACTAGTGGAAGGTCTAGAAAAGGCTGGAGGTCAGATTCAGTACCAAGCTAGAGTCACCAAAATTCTTACAGAACAGGGAAAAGCGGTAGGTGTGCAACTGGCTAATGGTAAAGTATATTGGGGTAAACGCATAGTTTCTAATGCTACACGCTGGGATACATTTACACAATTACTACCAGCAGAAGCAATGCCAGATAATGAGAAAAAATGGCAACAAAACTACCAAAAATCTCCAAGCTTCTTGAGTTTGCACATCGGGGTAAAGGAGTCAGTTTTACCTGCGGGGACAGAGTGTCACCATATTTTGCTGGAAGACTGGGAAAAAATGACAGCAGCAGAAGGCACAGTGTTTGTTTCGATTCCCACATTGCTTGACCCAGATTTAGCACCAAATGGATATCACATCATTCATGCTTTCACGCCTCACTGGATTGATGATTGGCAAGAACTTTCTCCGAGTGAGTACGAAGCGAAGAAAGAAGAGGCAGCTTGGCGAATTATTGACCGCCTAGAGAAGCTTTTTCCCGGTTTAGATGCCGGATTGGATTATTTAGAAGTGGGCACACCCCGCACCCATCGCCGCTTTTTGGGTCGTGAGGATGGCACTTATGGGCCAATTCCCCGGCGTAAGTTGTGGGGATTATTGAATATGCCCTTTAATCGCACAGCTATTTCAGGACTTTATTGTGTAGGGGATAGTACCTTTCCGGGTCAAGGGTTGAATGCAGTCGCTTTTTCTGGGTTTGCTTGCGCCCATCGCATTGCCGTAGATTTAGGATTTTAATTACAGGAACAGCTTACGCAAAAAGCCTAGTAAACGGATAGCCAAATCTATATTTACCTGAGTTTGACGTGCAGTCTCAATTTCCTCTAATATTTTCTGCATCTGTGCCAGATTTTTTTGATTGACGCCGATGATACTAACATTTATAATTGCTGCTCTTACCTGATCAAGAGTAAGTTTGCATTCGCTAACCGCTAACTTAAACTTATTGACTTTTCCCCAGTTTTTTTGACGTTGGGCGTTGACAAGTTCAAAATTAAGCTGAAAAAGAATATCTTGTAATTTTTCTTCTGTCTTATTGAGTTGTTCTAAGTCGATTTGATTGCCATTAATTTCTTTAAGCTGAGAAATTATTTCTGCAAAAGTATCTAAAATATTATTGGTGGTCATGATTTCTATATTCAGTTAAGTTTTTAACATGATTCATGACTAGTTGTATCCTAAAAATCATTGGCATAATTGAGAGTTTAGTGGTTGCAACTGTCTGTTCCTAAGAGATATTTCTTTCATAAATTCTTTTAAAACTTGATCTTTGTTAACTTCTCTTTCAAGAGTGTGAATATGTCTAAGTGTTGAATTGTAATTGTTACCAGTTAAACTGGTGGCTACCCCAACAATCTGAGTAACCCTAGCAGCAATAACTTCAAAATTAAGATTAGGATAGTCGTCAATAAGTTGTGAAAGTTTTCGCCCAGTGTCAGCTGCTGCCAAAAGTTTCGAGATAGATTCATTCAAACTTTCTTGTTCAGCAGCATTAACCTTTCGCCAATCATCTATCTTTTCAATAACTTGACGCTTAATTTCTTCTGCTTCTGGTTGTGAAGATATACTTAACTTTCTATATCGTTCACCGAGATCCTTTAGCTTGGAACTAATGATTACCCGTTCCCAATCCATTGGTCTTGGTGGTCTTTCCTGAATTCTTTTGGCTAAAAGTAGCATTTTTACTGTTAGACATCTTGCTGGCTGGACCGTTTGAGCAACTATCCTTTTACTTTCATAATCAATTGTTTCCAGATTGTTAAATACATCAACGGCTGTATCATATTCTGCTTTCAAAGCGTCGAGTGTTTGATCGACATCTGATGACTGGAGATTTTGCTGACTTTCTCCGGTAATAATGCTATTTACTTCTGTAGGAATTCCGAATTCAATACTGGTATCAGTTAGTAATTGATCGACAACTAAATTATCATCTATAGGTAAATTATTCAGTTGGTAAATTGTCTTCACCGATGTAATAGCATCAGCGGTCCGGTCGCGAAAAGTCTCGGCAGTTACTCGCAGCATCGCTCGTTTTTCAGGCGTACAACCGCTGATGGTGAAACTGATAGTACAGGCTACTATACAAAATTTCCATAAGCTGAATTTCTGGATATGGGAAACCCTCATAGACATACTTAGCTGTGTCCAGATAAAGTTATTACTTATTTACACCATGAAATAATTCAGTATAAAAATGATGAAAAAGCTAATTGTGTCCGAATTAAATCTTTTTTCCCAATAAGCTGGAATTTTTAGTAACCGTAGAGTATTACGGAATACTTGTATACTGATTAAATTAAATACTTGTTGTAACAGATGCTTTTGCGTGTAAACGCAGAATTTACAAAACTTTTTATAATTGTGCTTTAATGGTGGGCGGCTTTTGTTCGTTCAAGAGTCTTCCTCACACACAAAGCGATCGCTGATGCTACTCACACACAAAGAAAACATTGTAAAATTTAGCTGGCTTCTACCCAGTTTCTTAAGCTTGATCCTGTTTGGCTCCACTGTTAAAGCTAATGGTGCGATGCCTGCGGCGGGCGTAGCCATCGCAAATTGGCATTTTGATAGCAATCGTAATCATCTGGATTTCACCACAGATGAGAACGTTCAACCGAAGGTACAACTACTTACCAACCCGACTCGTCTGGTAATTGATTTGTCTGGAGTTACATTAGGATATCCACAGACTAGTCAAAGAGTGGGATTAGTAATTAAAGACATTGGTATCGAGCAGTTTAATGCAGAGACTACCCGCATGGTAGTTACTTTAGCACCAGGTTACACTTTTGATTTAGCACAGGTGCAACTGCAAGAGGAATCTCCCAATCATTGGTCTGTGCAGTTACCCAAACCAATACGATTGACTGCAACCCAGCCGCAATATTTAGAAATAACTCCGAGTATTTCTCCAAGAGTGAATGATAATAGCACTCTCTTTGCTGGTGTGGTTCCAATGCATTCACCGATGAAAGCGCTGGAACCTCAAATTAAAGCCTTGATGAGTCGCTACAGTTTTCTGAAAACAGGTATGTTTTTCTCGGATTTGGATACTGGGGATTATTTGGATATTGGGGGCGATCGCGTTTTCCCGGCTGCTAGTACAATCAAACTGCCAATACTCATCGCCTTTTTCCAGGATTTAGATGCTGGTAAAGTCACCCTTCAGGAAAACCTGACTATGCGGCGTGACTTAGTTACCAATGGTTCTGGTAGTATGCAATATGAGCGAGTTGGGAAGAAGTACACAGCTTTGGAAACCATCACTAAGATGATTACCATTAGCGATAATACCGCCACCAACATGATTATTGATCGCTTAGGTGGAGCGGCGCGACTAAATCAGCGCTTCCGTAGTTGGGGACTGAAAGACACAGTAATTCGCCATCTTTTAGCTGACTTGAGAGGAACCAACACCACAAGTTCTCAAGATATGGCGCGGGTGCTGGCTTTAGTTGTGAATAACAAGCTAGTTTCTTTACAAAGTCGGGAGCAAGCCTTAGATATTCTGCGTCACACCACAATTCATACACTGCTTCCCGCCGGTTTGGGGAAAGGTGCAGTTATCGCTAACAAAACCGGAGATATCGGCTTTCTCATCGGCGATGCAGGATTTGTAACTATGCCCAATGGTAAGCGTTACCTGGCAGCTATCTTCGTCACCCGTCCTTATAAGGACACAAGAGGGAGAGACTTTATCCGTCAAGTTTCCCGATTAGTTTACGATTATCTGAATCAGCCGAATCCAGTTGCTGCGGTTAATTCACCTAACAGTGTTACGAGATAGCAATAGGGGCGCATAGCTGTGTATGTCAAGACGTGATATTGAGTTCATTCACTTACAGCTACTCACCGCGTCACCCCACCCCGGTTTTGTCTAAAGCCAAAACCGCCCCTCCCCTTGCCAAGGGGAGGGGATTGAGGGGAGGGGTAAAGTGTATGTGGGGACAAGCGTTTGAGCTTAAGTTTACACCAATGACAGCTGTGCGTCCCAACAGTAATTAGATAATCGTGATTTTACTTGCTGCTCTAGTAGCCTTTTCCCTAGCCTCTTGGATATTCACACCCTTCGCCAAAGCTACGCCCATTCGCCGATATGGATGAGCATTAGGTTTACCAAATAATTTAATATCTACATCTTTTTCTGACAAAGCATCGGCTACACCACTAAAAGCAATAGAATCAGATTTTTCTGAAGCTAAAATTACCGCACTAGCTGATGCTCCTAGTTGTTCTATGTGAGGAATTGGCAAGTCTAAAATAGCTCGTAGATGTAGTTCAAATTCATTGAGATTTTGTGAGATTAATGTCACCATTCCCGTATCGTGCGGTCTAGGAGAAAGTTCTGAAAAAATCACTTCATCTTTGGTAATGAAAAACTCAACACCAAAAATTCCGGCTCCTCCTAAAGCATCAGTGACTTTTATGGCTATTTCTTGAGCTTTTAATATTTTATCTTCAGAAATTTCTGCGGGTTGCCACGACTCTTGATAATCTCCTCGTTCTTGGCGATGACCAATAGAAGAACAGAAAATTGTCGGTGCATTCCACTGTTTAATTGTCAATAAAGTTATCTCAATTTCAAAATTAATAAATTCTTCTACGATGACCTTTTGACTGTCTCCTCTAGAATTAGCGATCGCATAATTCCAAGCATTCTCAACCTCAGTCTTATCCTGCACTACAGATTGACCTTTCCCTGATGATGACATCACAGGTTTAACAACATTAGAAAAGCCAATTTCATCAGAAACTGCAATCAATTCTTCTAGAGTTGTTGCATAACCATATTTAGCTGTTCTGATGCCCAATTGTTGATGTGCTAGTTCCCGAATTCTATCACGGTTCATTGTATAGTTCGTAGCAGCCGCAGTCGGAATAACTATAATACCTCGCTGTTCAAATTCGATCAATTTTTCTGTTCGGATTGCTTCAATTTCTGGTATAATAATATGTGGCTGATGTTTTGTCACTACAGCTTCTAAATCATCAGCACTGAGCATAGAAATAACTTCATAAGCATCAGCAACTTGCATCGCCGGAGCATTGGCGTAGCGGTCGATGGCAATCACATAATTACCAAGACGTTGAGCAGCGATCGCAAATTCTTTACCCAGTTCTCCTGAACCCAGTAACATCAATTTTTGGGGCAACTTAATACTCATTAACTTATCCAGGTCAATATCAATTCAATCATCTTATAATTTTTTGTATTTTCATTACTAATTTCTCAAGAATTAAATATAGCTTGGCGTAGTTGTAAATCTCGACGTTGTAGATTATTTAAACCAAGACCTACGCCAAGCTGACACTTATCTACTAGAGTCTCTAACCAAATAGTCTCGTTCAGAGTTGCACCTCGTAAATCTGCATTTCTCAAATCGGCTTTCGTGAAATTTACAAATAAAAGGTCTGCATTTACTAAACTACTACCTTGTAGATTTGCTTCTGACAAATTTCCTCGGATGAAGTTGACACCATCTAAAATTAAACCAGATAAATCTGCTCCTATAAGATTCGGAAACTTTAGCTGACTGGGATATTTAAAAAATCGCATCGTACAGATGATATTTGCTTCATTTAGTCGTATTTTGGTTAAAAAATCATAACGAGCTATGCCCATTTGCCTAAGAATTTGTAGACGCTGTGGAGGATTTTCTTCTAAAAATTGGATGACTGTGTTGCGTAGGTTTTGAGTAGGGATATTTAACATGATTCTCCGATTGTTGTGATACTTATACCAATGCTACATGAAAAACAAGATCCCCGACTTCTCAAAGAAGTCAGGGATCTAACGTGTCTCAACTACTTACCTAACGTCCTGCCAACAATGCTTTCGTAGCAGATTCGCCTGCTAATCTCACCTGCCTTGTCAACTGGAAGTTCAACAACGCTAAAACAGTCAAATCAGCTAAGAGTGCCATAAAAACTGTTGTTACCCCAGCGGATTCTATAGCTGCCCAAGGAAAAGTTGTAAACATCCATACAGTAGAATATTTCCATGACGAGATACCAATAAATTCTAGAATCATCGGTGGTAAAAACATTACAGCACCTAAAGTCCCAATTGCCCAGAAAGAACGCTTAGGAGTTTTCAGCAAAAGTATCAATTGGGCGATGGTAGCGTAAATCATCATTAAGCTGATGGACAAAGCTATAGTTAAAAGTACTTTAAACCTGTCAATCTCATTAACAATTTCAGTTCGGCCATTGTTTGCGTCAACAACAGATGTAAGTAAAAGCCAAACTAACCAAGGAATAGCAGCAATTGTTAAATTAATAGCGATCGCTACAAGTGCAGGGCTTTTTTCAGACCAAATTAGATCCTGCCAAACACTCTTGTGGTTAGACACTCCCTGATGTCGATATCTTGCCCAATCTTGCACATCTTGACGGTGAGGGGAAAGAACCGCAATTAAACTTAAAATCAACACCAAGTTGTACACTGCCAGCAAAACGAAATTTCCCGCAACCTGTTCATCCCATGTGTGATTATCATTGCCATTTTGTAGAGCAAATCCCCAGATCATCAACTGGCAAAAACCTACTAGTAAATAACTTTGCTTCTTGCTGATTATTGAGGCTTGAGGATTACGAAAGCAACGTTTAAGAGCTTGCAAAATACCGTAACTGCACAATCCAAAGTTTAACAAATGGAAGCCAACAACACTAACAAAACTTGTCCCTAATGGTAAATAGGAAAACTGCAAGTTTTTCAGTGGAGAACCCTTGTATAAATGGAACAAGTTAGGAAATAGATAATTTGTTGCATCCCAAGGAGCGAAGAGCCTCAACCAAGTCGTTGAATTATACCAAGCGCCTGAATTATCAGATGATACTATCTGAAACGTTATCAACAAGAAAAGGAAAACTGTACCACTACCTAACCAAGGTTGAAAACCGCTAAACCAACGACTAATTAAGCCAAACAGTAGTGCAGCACTGTAGAAGAAAATACAGCTAGCAGCAAGAATCGCGTAATAGCTTAAAATGTAACTAAAGGCAATTTTGGCAGAATGCCCAGCCCACAAATGTAAAGGAACTGCTGCTAAGACTACGAGATAAATTAAACTCGGAACTCCTAGTAACTTGCCAGTCAATATACTTGTTTCTGACTGGGGACTAAGACGGATAAAATTCAGTGTACCACGAGTTTCTTCTTTGGCTAAATCGTTGATTAGCAAATAAGTTCCTGCAACTAATAGTGTAAATATAAAAATTACACTAAATGTGATGAATATATATTCCCAATGGTCTCGCCACCACAACTGCAAATTAATTTCATTTTGGGGACAAAAATTATTTGATAGGAAATTATTGAATTCAGCAATTATAGATTGATCTGATTGCTGATAAAGCCGGTTTTGTTGCTGTTGATATACTTGACGCAGATTACAGTATGTGGCAGTTAGCGAGTATCTATCACCAGGAAATTCGCGTAACTGATATAAAAAAGCTACTAATTGCACCAGTAGAGATGTTGCAACTGCGATCGCTACATTAAAAAGTTTAAGTCGTCCTTTGAGTTCCCGCAATAGTTGCGGATTCCAATCGCCGATTTTGTCTATTAAATTGGCCATCATCGCAAAAAATTCTCCAAAAATGGGGAGTGATATTTATTGACGTATCAAGATGCTTGTTTGTGACCTAATTTTAGGAAAATACTTTCTAAGTCTTCTTGCGTGCAGTGAAAATCAGTCAGGGGAATGCCTGCTTTGATGAGCGATCGCAACAACTCAGCACTATCTTCATCTTTGCCCGAAAAATTCACCCGCACACTGTTTTTTCCTGTTATCACCTCCCACTCTTCTACCAAAGAATGATGTTTTAGTTCACTCAAAAGTGTCTCTAAGTTCCCCAGAGTTGATAACACAATTTGCTGATGGGCAAGACGTTGGTAAAGTTGCTGTAAGGAAGTACTTTCTACCAAGAAGCCGAGTTCCATAATTCCCACAGAAGTACAGAGTTCAGCTAAATCACTGAGAACGTGCGAAGAAATGATTACGGTCATCCCAGCTTCTTGTAATGCCTTAATAATTTCGCGAAAGTGCATTCTAGCAATGGGGTCAAGACCAGAAACAGGCTCATCTAGTAGCAGTAAAATTGGTTCGTGGATAATGGTTCGCGCCAAACTTAAGCGCTGTTTCATCCCCCGAGACAGAGTAGAAATCTGACTATTGCGTTTATTACCAAGTTGGATGAGTTCTAAAACTTCATGCAGGCGTTGAGTGCGGCGTGGTTCTCGCAAACGATACAGACGCGCAAAATAATCTAAATAGTCCCAGACTGTCAAATCTTCATACAGTGGGTAGTCATCGGGTAAGTAACCTAGACGACGCTTAAGTTTGGGATTACTCTTGTCACGGAGTAGGCGATCGCCATTAATATAAATCTCACCCGTAGTTGGTTCCTCAGCAGTTGCCAACATTCGGATGAGAGTTGTTTTACCCGCGCCATTGGGGCCAATCAGTCCATATACTTCCCCCGCCTGGATTTCTAAATCAACATCATTGACAGCAACGTGCCGGTCAAATTGCTTAGTTAGTCCACGGGTGCAAATTGCTAATTCTTTTACCATCGCTGCTGGGTGCGGCTTGTGATTAACAGTTAACCTAACCTTTTTCTACAGCTTTTGTCAGGCTGGTTTCGGAAATTGAAACTGGCTTTCAGAAAATTGGCGACACAAAAAAGTAGGTAAGGCATATACCCTATCTACTTTTTAATTCGTATTTTGCTATTTAAGAAATATTTACAAATGAAAACTTGACTTTTTGCTCTAGTGTCAAGTATTTCCGACAGTGGTGGAATGACGTTATTAATCCCATTACTAGATAAACCGCTAATTGCATAACGGTATTCGGGAACTGGATATCCAGCCTCACCAAAGGTTTCCCGGATAGTTTTATTAGCGTCGAAGTAAACCTGCCAGTAATGGTCATTATTGCAATAAGGACGTACTGCTAGTACAGTCCCGGCAAAATTGAAATCCAGAATTTCTATATCTGGTGCTGGATTTTGGAGAACATTAGGAATTTGGCTGATTTTCGCTTTCAAAAGTGCGGCGGGCTACGCCTACGCACCTAAAATTTTCAGTCCAAAAAGAGTTAAAAGTTGACTAGCAACTAGGCTAATTTGTTTGAAATCCATAACTTTTTGTCTGTAAATTGTTAAACACAATAAACATACAAGAAATTAAATCAAAATGATATATAAATACTTTTTTTTTAATTTTTGCTGTAATGTCCAGCAGATAGCAAACTGTTCTCGAAGGATATCTGAACAGTTTTGATCAAATATAAATGTTTTCTTGTGGGGTTATCTACTTTTTGGCTTGTTGCTGTTTTTTTCGCTCCTCAATTCGAGCAAAGATGTCATTGATACTGGGATTTCCCAAGATTTAATCCTAGTCTGGCGTATAATTTTTGCTCCCGATCTCAAATTGCGACATTAATCGCGCCATGCCAGCAGGGCCAAGTTCTTTAGTCAAGGCTTTTATAACGCTTCCTATGCTGGTGAAGTATAGCTAGACTTTATATATAAACCCTTTCAACTTTGAGGATGTGCCTCATTTGATCGAGAACCGCTACATTCCCAATCGCCTAATCTCAGCTTGATTATGTGCGTGCTGGTCAATGACTATAAGACTATCTATTCCTAAAGAGGTTACAGGTGTCAAGCAAAAAAATCGGTTTTTGGTCTGTGTGGGCATTGGGCGTAGGCGGCATTGTCGGTGGACTTTTTCCAGCGCTGGGAGTTGTAATTCAAATAGCTGATGCAGGCGCACCACTAGCATTTGCGATCGCCGGGACAATAGCTTTGATAACTACTTATGCTTATGCAAAACTTTCGGTAGCTCATCCATGTCGAGGCGGGACAGTAACCTTCTTAAACCAGGCTTTTGGTTCAGGGTTGTTTAGTGGGACACTGAATCTTCTACTATGGTTTAGCTATGTAGTCATGCTTTCCTTTTATTTACAGGCTTTTGGTAGTTATGGAGTTAGCTTGTTCACAGAGTCTACTCAACCTATTTGGAAGCATTTACTGATTAGCTTGGCAATTTTAGGGACAACTGGATTAAATCTACTAACTGCCAATCATATTGGTAAATCTCAAATCTGGATTGTCAGCTTCAAACTGGGGATTTTGATACTATTCATTATTATGGGAAGTAGTCATATCGACATTTCCCGTCTAGAACCAGTCTCAGTATCGTCGCTACAGTCAATTTTCGCAGGAGCAATGGTAATCTTCTTGTCTTATGAAGGCTTTGAGCTAATTGCCAATGCAGCAGAGGATCTTGTCAATCCCAAGCATACTTTGCCACGAATTTATTACTCTGTAATCGGGTTCGTTATTTTGCTTTACGTTTTAATAGCACTGGTTACATTGGGAGCAGAACCAATAGAACAGATTTTGGCAGCAAAAGACTATGCTTTGGCTGAAGTTGCTAAACCAATTATGGGACAATTTGGATCTGTTTTGATTACGATTGCTGCTCTTTTCTCAACGATCTCGGCTAGTAACGCAACACTCTATGGTTCAGCTCGTTTTAGCTCTGTGATTGCTAAATCTAGGGGGTTTGACTTTGGCAGCCAAATAAATGGCATAGATCAATCTTCAATTGGCTTATTTATTACTAGTGGTATTACTCTCATAATCGCCAATTTTTTTGATATAAGTCGGATCTCAACGATGGGTAGTGCTGGGTTTCTCCTGATATTTGCTGCGGTTAATTTAGCTAATGCTCGTATGTATCGTTATACGAAAAGCAAGCAGTGGATTTCACTTCTAGGTACTGGAATATGTTTGGTGGCACTAGGAATGTTAATTTGGTTTGCTTTGCAAACAGATCCACAAACCGTCTGGGTTTTAGTGTTTATGGTAGGAGTAGCCATAGGCATCGAAGTAATCTACTACCTCTCAAAAAACCGACAGCTACATCTTTGAAGAAGCTTTGCTCAACTCTAAAATGTATTTGTAATAGTCCACGTTTGGATTAATTTAACTTGAATTCGCTAACAGTGCCTTCTCTGTTAGCGGGTCGTTAAATATAGCTCTTTGTTTTAGATTTTCATTATGAATCATTTCTTAAAGGTGATTTAGGAATGGCTCATCAGCGGTAACTTTATCTGGAACGTCGAGCCTTTACCCTCATTGCTCATCACATGAATGTGACCGCCGTGAGCCTGGATAATTTGTTGAGCGATCGCTAATCCCAACCCAAATCCGCCGCTTTCTCTGGCACGTTCTGTGTCAACTCGGTAAAAGCGATCGAAAATGTAAGGTAAATCTGCCTCTGGAATTCCAATTCCAGTATCGATGACCTGAATTACTGCCCGATCTGGGTGAGGTTCTAAGCGTAACCAGACAGTTCCACCAGACGGAGTGTAATTGCAGGCGTTGTTGAGCAAGTTTTCAACAGCTAGCCGCAGCAAATCGGGGTCAGCCCACAACTTAATGGGTTGTTCTGGTAAATGGCTGATCAACTTGATCGACGCTTTTGCAGCAACAGTATTGTAATAAATAGTTAAATTCTCTAGCAAGCTATTAAGATTAACCTTTTTGAGAGATTCCGGAGTTAATTTTCCCTGATGCCGAGCCAACAGCAGTAGGTTGTTGACCAAGGTACTCATCGACTTAGCGCTATCGATGATGTTCTCCACTGAGGGATGGATTTGGGGATGGTCTGCTGCCATTAGTAACCCAACTTGGGCATTGGTCAAAATCGCAGAAAGGGGCGATCGCAACTCATGAGAAGCATCTGATGTGAAGCGTTGCAGTTGATTATAGGCTAGCTGAACAGGCTGCATAGCTATGCCACTAAGTACCCAACCTGTGAGTCCAATTAACCCCAGTGCTACAGGCACAGCAAGGGTCAATATTAACTGAAATTCTCTGAGTTCGTTTTGAGTTTCTGTCAGCGGGATAGCAACTTGCAGATAACCGATGACCGAATTTCCTCCTTGAACAGGTAGCGTGACTTGACGAAGCCAAAGCGTCTTACCTGTAAACTGGTCAACAGACTTAATTGTGAGAAACTCAGATGCTATTTCTAACTCTTCTGAAGGTGGAGTACCAAAAAACCGATTGAGTTTGCCATTGGGGTCATACCAGCGAACATACACCAATTCAATATCAGCCGGGTGAGAACCACTACCCAATAGCGGTATATTGCTCAGATCGACTTCTTTTTGTCCTTGATACAGCCGATACTGCGAACTGGCTGCCATTAGCTCTGCTCTTTTATAAAGCAGTTGATCTAATGCTTTGAGCTTGTCTTTTACCTCAAGATGATAAATGACTCCAGCAAAGAGAATGAGAATGCACCCCATTGAAAGGGTAAACCAACGAGCTAAGTTACGACGACTGCGGTTAAACACAACTCATGCTAATTCGTAATTCGTAATTACAACACTTTTCAAGTAATTGAACTACACTACCCCTTACTCTCCGTCTCAGGCATTGTCAAATTTCAAGATGGTTTTGGAGGGTTCAGGCGATAGCCCATGCCGTAAACAGTTTCAATCCAATCGGCTGCTGCTAATATTTGCAAACGTTGGCGAAGTTTACGAACTAGAACGGTGATTGCATTGCTTTCTGGCTCACTACCCCACTCCCATACGGCTTGCTCAATTTGGTTGCGAGTCAAAACTTGCTTAGGATGACGCATGAAGTACTCTAGCAACTGAAATTCTTGGCTGGAAAGGGATACGATCGCTCCTTGTCGCTCCAAAATTAGTGTATCGAGATGAAGTTGCAAGTCTGCCAAGCAGAGGGTGTCTCCTTGCCAGAGGGGCGATCGCCTCCTCAATGCCCGCACCCGTGCCATGAACTCCACGATATCAATCGGTTTGACGAGGTAATCATCAGCTCCGGCATCTAATCCTATGACTTTATCGGGTGTGGTATCTTTTGCCGTGATCATTAATACAGGAGCTGTTTTTCCTGCCGCCCGATACTGTTGACACAAACTTACTCCACTAATCCGAGGTAACATCCAATCCAAAATCAGCAGGTCATATTCTTTTTCAGCCAAAAGCCATTGAGCGGTTTCACCATCCTTGACACCATCGACGCTGTGTCCAGCCTGAGAGAGAACCATTTGTAACGGCATTAATTGTTTTGGATCATCCTCTACCAGTAAGATTTTCATCACCTTTTATACAGTTGTGCTTGTTTAGAATAATCCATTGAAGCAATCTCAACGTCTTTCATCAGTGAGATTTCAGAGGATTGTCTACCTCATTAGGATATACATGAAGTGTGACCTAGCAAAAACAGAAGCAGGTGTAGTGTGTGGCGTATTAGTAAGCGTTGGCTGCAAGGGCTGGGATTAGAGTTTTGGTTGCCTCTACCACTGGTAGCGGTTGTGTTTTGGCTTGGCTGTAATTTCCTAGCTGCTCAAGAGTTAAACCGACCCTACTCTACGAAGAAAAAACTTCAGTCAGATACTCAACTTGAAGCACGGGTATCAGTCAATGTGTTGCTCATTAACGCTGCCGTCAACCGAACTAAAAGAATTACCCAGGTAAAAGTGGAAACAGCAGACCCCATCTTGAAGCGACTGGAATTAGAACTTCCAACAATAGAATTCAGCCAAATAGAAGCGACAATTGCCCAAGAACTAGGTCTACCCCGTGAGGATGTTAGAAAGTTAGTACGCTATGAACTTGTGGAATAACATTGACCTGATTTCAGCTAATAGTCTGCCAAGGTAACTTTGAAGGAAAATCAGAAGCATTTTTGATTGCTACAGCTTGTTCTGACCCACCGTCTGGACGTGTAAGATGGACAATGCAACTTTTGGCAGACCATTTAATAGAAGTTGGTATCGTTGATTCGATTTCTGAGTACAAATCTTTATCAACCGTAATCAGGTAAAGCCGAGAGTGTGATTTGTGCTGTCGCTTTTACTGACCGACGTTTGCGGCGATCTCGTTCAAATCGTTGACCGTTTGAGGAGGAAGCTGCAACGTTGCGGCTTTGAGGTTCTCGCGGAGGTGGTCGACGGATGACGTGCCGGGAATTAGCAAGATGTTCGGAGAGCGCTGTAGAAGCCAGGCGAGTGCAACCTGCATCGGCGTTGTGTTCAGAGACTTCGCGGCACCCTCAAGTGCCGAAGATTGTAGCGGTGTGAACCCGCCGAGGGGAAAGAACGGCGTGAACGCAATGCCCTTGGCTGCAAGTTCGTCGATAAAAACATCATCCTCGCGATGAGCCAGGTTGTAGTGGTTCTGAACACAGACGATTTCGGTGATTGACTCCGCCTGCGTGAACTGTTGGGAAGTGATGTTACTGAGGCCGATATGACGGATGAGACCCTGACGTTTGAGGTCAGCGAGTGTGGCGAGCGGTTCTTCGATAGAGCCTTCAGAGGGTCTCTCGGTGCCTCCTACGCGCAGGTTGACGACGTGGAGAGACTCCAGACCGAGGTTGTGCAGGTTATCGTCTACGGCGGCTTTCAGTTCTTCGGCTGAAAGAGCAGGATTCCAAGACTGGTCCTCTCCCCGACTAGCGCCTACCTTGGTCACAATGACCAACTCCTCTGGATAGGGGTGGAGCGCCTGTCGAATGAGTTGGTTGGTGATGTGCGGACCGTAAAAGTCGGCTGTGTCAATGTGGTTGATTCCGAACGCAACCGCCTCGCGCAAGACGGCGATCGCTCCATCGACATCGCGCGGCGGTCCCCATACATTGGGTCCAGCGAGTTGCATAGCACCATACCCGATGCGGTTCAAGGTTAGTGAAGTCCCTGGGAGTATGAAATTGCCACCGAGCTTCGTTTGATCAGTCATCTTGCTTTACCCAGTAAAGTTCCCTTAACAGACTACTAGTACAGTACAGCGGAAATTAACTATAATTGAAAAAAGTTATAAAAGCTGATCATATAAACTTTCTAACCTCCTGACTTTTATTTTCAATGCGTTCTGCCTTGGTTTTCAATGTTTGGTTCATCGCTTCAAACCCTTGACGAACGTCAATATTTAATCGACGAGCCAGCAGAGGTACTAGTAAGCCCTGGAAAGATTCTTGCTGAATGAAGCGGACGCGATCGCTTCCTAACGGTTCAATGATAAAGCTGTGTTCACCGTCAAATAATCCTGGGATCAAAAAGTGCCCTAACCAGCGCAATTTGCGATTAGGTTCTATCGTAATCACAGTAGGTCGAAAGATCATAATATCTGTACCCGGAGGCTGAAAGTGAACGGTTAGCTGTGCCCCTTCACTCAGCGAACCACTAATTTGACGAATAAACAGATTCCAATGTGGAAAACTCGCAAAATCAGTGAGTAAGTTCCACACTTGCTTATCGGATGCCTGAATTTCAATTTCAGTGTAGATTTTCATGGGTATGAGTTGATAGAAAAACCAGAATTAAAAGGGTTATTCCTGCTAAAAATAACCCAATGTATTGTCGTCCTAGTAATCGATTAACCCAAAATTTACGAGTGAAGGTAGGCAGATAAAGCAGGGGAAGCAGGGGGAGAAAATAACTTGATTTTCTTACCATAAAATAAATCCCAAAAAGTTTATTTGGTGGACTCCGAGGAAACTAGATTGTTTCTTGTAAAGCATAATGAATACTATTCGTGAAAAACTCACGTTTGAACAGCAAAATTATGGCGGTTGGTAGATAGTTGTGAAGGAACTACTGACCTTGAACAATCAGGACGGAACATGGAGCGTGATGAACGACGTGATTGCTCACACTTCCTGCTAAAAGTTCGGCAAATCCTTTAAGTCCTCTACGACCAAGCACAATCAAATCTGCTCCCCAACTCCGGCCTAAATCACAGATGTTAGTACCAGGATCTCCTGTTTGACAACTGGATTCTGCCATAATGCCTTGTGTTTTCGCTTTCTGATAGTAGAACTGGAGTAAACTTTGTGCCTGTCGTGTTTCTATTTCCAGGTCTACTAAGTTCACAGTGAGTTGACTAGAAGCTGGTAGCTCAATGCTGTGACCAATCATTAACTGAGCAGCATCTTTTTGGGCTAACTCCAGCGCTTTTGCAAACACTGTTGCAGTAGCAGGTGAATCATCGATTGCCACCAAAATCTTCTTAAAGCTCATATCTAGCTCCAATAATCAATTACTTCATTTACTTGTATTCTCTTTTAGCTTGAGGGACAAATGTGATTTAAAAGTGAAATTAAGTACCATAAACGATTTATTCACTTTTCGTTCACATTCATCAGCAATCCTGGAAAAGAAGCAGAGAAACGAAACTAACCCAACTGAGGTTTAAAACGAATACCCGAACTAATACGGTTCACGCTCACACTAGAAAACTATAGTTTTTTACTATTTGGAGATTAAGAAAGCTTCGTTTTAAACTTACTGATTTTTATAGGAGATGTTGTTATGAATCTCAGTGCAGTTAAAAATGCAATCGGCATCATTTCTACCCGTCAGGCTGCAACACAGGTGCTTGATGAACTCAGAGCGATTGACTTTCCCATGCATAAAATTTCTGTGTTCACTTTAGACTCTGAAGACGAAAAGTTGCACGAGGATGCTAATGCGGGTAAACATCCCATAACTCCGATCGAAGGTGCTAAAGCAGGCGCAATTACAGGAGGAACAGCCGGGGGCTTTCTGGCACTAACAGCCGGACTTGGCGTATTAGTTATTCCCGGTTTTGGGCCGGCATTAGCGGTTGAATCTGTGGTGAGTACACTGCTTGCGGGTGGAGCGAGTGCAATTTTTGGCAGTATTTATGGTGCATTTCAAGGTTGGTTTGCTCCCGAAAGGCAACCTAGACTCTGTGAGCCAACCACCTGCCAAGAAAAATTTTTGGTGAAGGTAGAGGGAACAACATATGAAATCTGGCAAGCAGAATCGATTCTCCGTTATTGGGGTGTGCGGGAATGGCATATTTATGAACTTAGCAAAAGATTCTCGTAATAACACCAATTTGAAAAAAGAAAAGTACAGATTCAAACAGATAAATCCAGATGAAATCTGTTAATTACGAATTAGTTTTTGGAGACTGAGATGACAGCAGATACGATCGCTACAAATACTTTTGCTGAGACAACAAAAGATTTACTCAACTATGAATGGCATACTCTGGGTGAACAAAAGGTTGTGCAAACGTTAGCCAGCCATCCGGAAGCAGGTTTGACCCATGAAGAAGCTACCAAACGACACCAGCAGATGGGTGCAAATCAACTGACTGGTAAAAGTGGAAAAAGTTCTTGGCTACGATTTTTAGAGCAATTTAATCAACCACTACTATATATTTTGCTGACGGCGGGAGTGGTGACGCTGCTGCTGCGAGATTGGATAGATGCGGGAGTAATTTTTGGTGTCACCCTAATTAATGTCATCATTGGCTACATTCAAGAATCGAAAGCAGAAGGCGCGATCGCTGCTCTATCCAAAGCTGTCACTACCGAAGCAACTTTGATTCGCGATGGTCAAAAAACCCGTCTGGCTTCGACTGAACTTGTTCTGGGTGATTTGGTATTGCTGGCATCTGGGGATAAAGTACCTGCGGATCTGCGGCTATTAAGTGTGCGTGGATTGCAAGTTGACGAGTCTGCCTTAACAGGCGAATCCGTTCCGGTTGAGAAAGCAACGGCATCGCTGGCTGTCGAAACACCGTTAGCCGAACGAAGCAATATGGTGTATGCAGGAAGTTTCGTCAGCTTTGGACAGGCAGAAGGGATTGTAGTAGCGATCGCAGATGCCACTGAAACCGGTCGCATCTCACAGTTAATTGAAAGCAGCACAAATCTGAAAACACCGTTGACGCGAAATATTGACAAGTTTAGTAAAACCTTGTTGTATGTCATTTTATGTTTAGCTGCCCTGACATTTGCAGTCGGATTAGGACAGGGTGAATCTTGGATTGATGTTTTCAAAGCGAGTGTAGCTCTGGTAGTCAGCGCGATTCCCGAAGGATTGCCTGCAATTGTTACCGTCACTTTAGCGATCGGAGTTTCCCGAATGGCACGACGTAAGGCAATTATTCGCAAGCTACCCGCTGTGGAAACCTTGGGAAGTACCACTGTTATCTGCTCTGACAAAACGGGGACGTTAACTGAAAATCAGATGACGGTTCAAAAGATTTATGCAGGTGGGCAATACTACACCGTTAGCGGTATTGGTTATGCCCCAGACGGTGAAATCCTGATGAATCAACAGCCTGTTGATTTCAATGCAGATGGACATATTGCTCTTTGGGAATCCCTGGAAGCAGGATTGCTCTGCAATGATTCTCACATCGAATGGGGAGATGGACAGTGGAACTTAGTAGGAACCCCAACCGAGGGAGCATTGATTACGGCTGCCAATAAAGCGGGATTGACGCAAGCGAATCTAGAGCAATTACCTAGAATAGACACCATTCCCTTTGAGTCCCAATTTCAGTACATGGCGACTTTGCATGAATTGGATGCAAAGCGATCGCTCAATGTCATTTATCTCAAAGGTTCTGTAGAGGCAATTCTCCAACGATGCGATCGCCTGCTCGATGCTCAAGGACAACTCGCTCGTCTCAATCCTGCCGCAGTGGAAGAGGAAGTTGCTGCCATGGCAAACCAAGGGTTACGAGTGCTAGCTTTTGCCAGCAAAGAAGTTGCCACTAAGCGATCCTTGGATCGTAATGATATCGATCAAGGACTGGTGTTTCTGGGACTTCAAGGCATAATCGATCCGCCTCGTGAGGAAGCGATCGCCGCAGTAAAAGCCTGTCAATCTGCTGGGATTCAGGTAAAAATGATTACAGGCGACCATGCACTAACAGCAGCTGCGATCGCCCGTCAAATGGGAATTTGCTCGAATGAAGCACAAGTTTTCACTGGACGGCAATTAGCTCAGATGGATGAAAAAGAATTTGCCCAAGCGGCTGAACAAGGTATGGTATTTGCGCGAGTTGCCCCAGAACAAAAATTGCATCTGGTAAAAGCATTGCAGTCTCAGGGTGAAATTGTTGCCATGACTGGAGATGGTGTCAATGATGCTCCCGCTCTCAAACAGGCGGATATTGGTGTAGCGATGGGCATAGCCGGGGCAGAGGTTGCCAAAGAATCGGCGGATATGCTTCTAACTGACGATAACTTCGCTTCAATAGAAGCTGCTGTGGAGGAAGGACGTGGTGTTTACCGCAACTTGCGAAAAGCGATCGCCTTCTTGCTGCCGATCAACGTGGGAGAATCCATGACGATTTTGATTGCCATTCTCCTAGCAACTGTGCTTCCCATCTTACCAATCCAAATTCTCTGGCTCAATATGGTCAGTTCAATAGCATTGATTGCTCCCCTTGCCTTTGAGCCAAAATCTGGACAGGTGATGCAACAATCACCGCGCAACCCTAGAGAAAGACTTTTGTCGGGTGGGTTACTCCAACGCATCATCGCGATTTCCGTCTTCAATTGGCTGGTAATTTTTGGGATGTTTCAATGGATACTTCAAACTACAGGCAATGAACCATTGGCGCGAACGATGGCAATTAATGGGCTGGTGGCAGCAGAAGTCTTTTACCTGTTAAGCATTAGCCAGTTTTTACCATCTCTAATCGTGAGAATCCAAGGTAAACGCACACCCGTAGCCTATGCACCTGCGATCGGAATTGTGGTTGTGGTGATTTTACAATGTCTGTTCAGTCAGTGGAGCATGATGAATCAAGTGTTTGACACCACACCTTTAACATTTATCCAAGCTTTCATTTGCATGGGTGTAGGTTTGCCAGTGGTGTTTATAGCCCTCATCTTGCAGCGTTTCGATCCGCTCAACTAGGGATATAAAAGTCCGATAGTGGTTTTATCCAATGCCAAATGATTACGTTGGAGCCGCACCCAAATAAATTAAAAACTCCATCAGTACATTTTGCTAGGTATGATATTTAATCTGTAAGCATTTACCTAGTAATAATCAGCTATGACCCAGAACTACCGCATTACTCTACTCCCCGGCGATGGCATTGGCCCTGAAATTATGGCAGTGGCGGTAGATGTGCTGAAAGTCGTAGGGAAGCAATTTGATCTGAAGTTTGAATACCAAGAAGCCCTCATCGGTGGTGCAGCAATTGACGCTACAGGTGAACCTCTACCATCTGCCACTCTAGATACCTGCCGTAACAGTGATGCTGTATTACTCGCTGCGATTGGTGGTTATAAGTGGGATTCTCTGCCATCTAATTTACGCCCAGAAGCAGGTTTGTTAGGACTACGTGCTGGTTTGGGATTATTTGCCAATTTGCGCCCAGCGAAAATTTTGCCCCAGCTAATCGACGCTTCGACCTTGAAACGCGAAATTGTAGAAGGCGTAGATATTATGGTGGTGCGTGAACTCACTGGTGGGATTTACTTCGGTAAACCTAAAGGTATTTTTGCTACAGAAACTGGCGAAAAACGCGGTGTAAATACAATGGTTTACACCGAATCGGAAATTGAGCGTATCGGGCGAGTGGCGTTTGAAGCAGCAAAAAAACGCGGTGGAAAACTTTGTTCCGTGGATAAGGCTAATGTATTAGAAGTATCTCAGTTGTGGCGCGATCGGATCACCCAACTTTCTAAAGAGTATCCAGATATCGAACTCTCTCATTTATATGTAGATAATGCTGCTATGCAGTTAGTACGCACTCCCAAGCAGTTCGACACCATAGTTACAGGCAACTTGTTCGGTGATATTCTCTCTGATGCGGCTGCCATGCTCACGGGTAGTATTGGGATGTTACCTTCTGCTAGTTTGGGTGCTTCTGGGCCTGGTGTATTTGAACCCGTTCATGGTTCCGCCCCAGATATCGCCGGACTTGATAAGGCAAATCCTCTAGCACAGGTTTTGAGTGTGGCGATGATGTTACGTTACGGTTTAGACCAACCAAAAGCGGCAGACCGCATCGAACAAGCTGTATTGCAAGTTTTAGAACAAGGCGATCGCACAGGGGATATAATTTCTCCAGGTAAAAATCTCCTGGGTTGCCGCGCTATGGGAGACTCACTTATCAAAGCTATCGAACAAAAATAATTTTATAGAGCAACTTGGGCAATATGGCAACCTTTGCCATAAGTTTCGGGTAGACTAAAGGGAAATCTAGCAATCAAATAACAGTCGATAGTGTACGCATTACGACAAGGTCAAGTAAATTTTACCGCCCCAAAGAACCAATCGCCTTTGATTGATCCTGCTGTAATCAGAGCTGCTGGGCAGATCTACTATACTCACTGTGAAGTCCATCCCGAAATAGCTGGGCAACCTTCTGGTGTAGCAATTAATCGTGTGACTCATCGAGGTAAGGTTATTTTTACTAACCAACCAGTTCTTTTACCTCAAGAGTGTTTTGTGCCCTTAAGTCAAATTGAATCGCACATGTATTAGTCATTGGTCATTGGTCATTGGTCGTTGGTCATTAGTCATTGGTCATTGGTCATTGGTCGTTGGTCATTAGTTATTGACAAAGGACAAATGACATAGCACAAATGACACAGGACAAATGACAAAGGACAAATGACTATATGGACATTTTGTTCGCCATCCCGGCGAGTGTAATGGTCTTTGCTTTAGGTGCATCTATTGGTAGTTTTCTCAATGTTATTGTTTATCGCCTACCTGCTGGGTTGTCAATTCTTTGGCCGCCTTCTCGTTGTCCTAAATGCTTAAACCAGCTAAAAGCTTACGACAACGTACCAGTATTTGGCTGGATTTCCTTAAGAGGGCGGTGTCGATATTGCAAAAGCAAAATTTCTGTCCGTTATCCTGTGGTAGAAGGGGTAACGGGCATAATTTTTTTACTAATTTTTTTGGTCTTTCAAGTTTCGACTTTAACAATAGGCTATTGGGCTTTTTGCAGTTGGTTATTGGCGCTATCACTCATCGACTTAGATACAATGACCCTACCCAATCCACTTACTCAGTCGGGTTTAGTGGTGGGGATTTTGTTTCAAATGGTAGTTGGTTTTCTACCAGAGGGTAGTTTTGTGGCATTGGTAAATCACCTGATAATGGCGATAGTTGGTGCAGTATTAGGCTTATGGCTGTTTGATGCGATCGCCCTATTGAGTTCAATTGCCTTTGGTAAAACTGCAATGGGTGCAGGTGACGCCAAGTTAGCAGCCATGATGGGAGCCTGGTTAGGCTGGAAATATTTGCTCTTGGCTAGTTTTATTGCCTGTGCACTGGGAGCATTAATTGGTATCGGTGTTTTGATTATGCAGCGATCGCGACAAAAATTAGGACAAAAGATACCTTTTGGCCCTTTTCTGGCTTTAGGATCTGTGATTACCCTGTTTAGCGGCGAAGCCATTTTGTCTAGCTACCTGCGGTTATTTTTTCCAGCCTCTTGAATTGGAGTAGCGAGCAGGCAAGATAAGGGGACAAGGAGGACAAGTCTCTCCCTTGTCTCTTCTCCATTCCCAATACACAATGCCCAATGCCCTATACCCATAGTCAATGCCCTTTCATAAGAAATATTTATAATTCGTGACTGTAACCAACATTACCCCATCTACCTTTCACATTTTGATAATATTCAGCTTGTGACTTGTATTACCCTCTTAACGACGATTAACCGTTGGCAAGCGCAACTAGTACAACAGATGCTGATTGTTCAGAACCTAGCAATACGAATAATTGATTTGGGTGGGAGGGGGAGAGCATCTTATTTGGAGGTTGGTATTCTCATGGCTTTGTCACTACGTCCATATAATTAAGTCTGCTGAAAAAAAGAGCAAGAGACTTGTATTGGTATAAGTATTTTCGTTAAGCTGGCAACCAAAGATGAAAATTAAGGTCTGAATTGCTTAAAAGCTTAGTTTGACGATGTAGCCATTAGTCTTAAATAAAGAAAAATGACTAATGACTAAGGACAACCCAATACGATTTGACATGTTTTTGACCTCATACCCACTTAAAATAAAATAAAAAATGGCTAACAACGAAGAATCACGTGGTTTAAAGTCTCTATTTGATTGGTTTGCAAATCGAAGGAAGTCAGGATCTACCAGCCTCGAACGCCAAGAACGTGAAATTGCTGATGGTTTGTGGCATAAATGTTCCAAGTGTGGCGTGTTGGCATATACAAAAGACCTGAAAGCCAATCAGATGGTTTGTGTCGAATGTGGTCATCACAATCGGGTAGATAGTGATGAGCGCATCCGTCAATTGATAGATAACAATACCTGGAAACCGCTGGATGAGCATTTGCGTCCAACCGACCCGCTAGAATTTCGCGATCGCAAACTCTACAGCGATCGCTTACGGGAAACACAAGATAAAATTGGCTTAATAGACGCGGTTAGAACTGGTTTAGGTCAAATCAATGGTTTGCCCATTGCCCTTGGAGTTATGGACTTCCGCTTCATGGGTGGTAGTATGGGTTCGGTCGTGGGAGAAAGACTCACCCGGATGATTGAGCAAGCCACTCAACGACGCTATCCTGTAGTTATCATCTGTACCTCCGGTGGCGCGAGAATGCAAGAAGGTATGCTCTCTTTGATGCAGATGGCAAAAATCTCCGCAGCCTTACAGCGCCATAAAGACGCCCGACTATTATATATTCCTGTTTTGACCAATCCGACAACGGGCGGCGTTACCGCTAGTTTTGCAATGTTGGGTGATATAATTTTGGCAGAACCCAAGGCAACCATTGGTTTTGCTGGTCGGCGAGTGATTGAGCAAACCCTGCGGGAAAAACTACCTGAGAATTTCCAAACTGCTGAAGATTTGCTCCAGCATGGTTTTGTTGATGATATCGTACCCCGTACCCAATTAAAGAACACCCTAGCCCAGCTGATTGCTCTACACCAGCCTGTACTAACAACACCTCACATGGTGTTGTGGGAAACAATGTCCTTGACTTCTACTGCCGCAGAATAGTCAAAAGTCAAAAGTGAAGAGTCAGGAGTGAGGAATTATGAGTGAAAAATTTATAACTTCTCACTCCTGACTTTTAACTCCTTACTCCGCACTCCCTAAGGAACTTCCAACTAAAAAAATATCCCATCGCATTTAGGGCAGGGGACAGGGAGCAGGGGGGAGGAACTGTCGTGTTGAGTCCATAAATTGGGATAATTTATTTTTTGGAGTTCCCTAACCTCTTTGCGGCTCTTGGAGAAACATGAGTGGAACAAGGGCTACTAGTCGGAATAAACCAGAGAGGACAAACAAGCTTAGTAAACCTCCAGACTGGGCAAATTGGACGATGAAACTGCCTATAGTTGTGCCCAAAGCACCACTTACTCCAGCAACGGCAGCTGCAATCGCAAAATAGATAGACTGATTTTTAGTTGGTGCGATCGCCAATTGTATATTGTTGTTGCACAAGTCAATTGCCGCCCAAGTCCCTCCAGTCAAGATGTGTAACAGTGGCAACCACAGCCAGATGTCAAGGCGATTAACACTAATCCCTAGCCACAGCAATGGTGTAGCTGCAACCAAAATCCCAATACAGATGAGGATGGGACGATTGCCTATCTTGTCTGCTAATTTTCCCCACAAGATAAGCATCAGCAAAGTCGCCCCCGCCTGAAGGCTGTTGTAAATAGTCACATAGCTGACATCTAAATCCAGCGTGTCAAGCATATAGAGGTTAAAAAAAGGACTGCTGAGGTTAACAGCAAGCGTCCAGAAGCTGAAATACAGCAGAAATACCAAAAAGTTAGAGTTTTTCCAGATGCTGTTAGTTGACTGGTCTTGTGGTGGATGAATTGATTGAAGCACTTCAGAAGATTCATCTTTTGCAACCTCTGATTGAATCTCACTTGTTTGTGATGACTTGCCATAATAAGTGTTTTGCGATTGCGGATTCATATCCACCTGGAAAGACTGACACCCCAATCCCACAATCCCAAAGACAATGCTTATCAGTAGAACTATCCCATAACCTTGTAAAGTTCCGCCATACCAATGTGATACAACTAGACCAGCCATTGGTACGCAAACCAAATTAGTTAGACTAGCAGCACTATTGCGTGTCCCAAAATACCTGCCTCGTAATCGCCGGGGAACTATCATTGCCACCCAACTTAGCCACGATGCAGTTCCTAGTCCTCCCAAAAGATTGCTGAATAGAACAATCAAGAGTGTCAATATGACTAACTGGTGAGCATCAATCACTCCCAAGCTGGCACTTACAATACCAATTACTAAAATCAGCCATAGCAGCCGACCAATTCCGTGTGTCCGAAGCGAATATTGAAAGCGGCTGGTGCTACGTTCAGACAAGTAAGCACCCAACGGCTGAATGAGATTGACCAACATGGGAATAGAAGACAGCATCCCAAATACCACTGAACTAGCACCCAACTCCACTAATAAATTGCTGAGTAAAATCCCGCCAGTTCCAAGAGAGTAAACCGATGCTAAGACAGAATCCGCAGTAGAGGCTTTTAAACTAGTGCGAATAGTATCCTTGGAAATTCGAGAGTTTGAAGAGATTGCTGTTGGTGGTGAGGCAATTTGGGTAAATTCCAGAGTCAATGGCACAGTTGTTTCAATCTGAACAGAATCCATAAACATAGATTATGGGTGAAGTATCCTCGGATAAATCAGGTTGCACAGGAACTCAGTATGCTTTAATTAGCATTGCTGATAATTTTTCGTTATTTTAGCTTGCAATTTTCAACCAAAATTTCAAATAAGTAAAATATCATTCCTTAATAACACAAGGTATAAGCCAGGAAAGAGAATATTATTTGTTTGTGAACAATAAAGGATTATTTAATTTTTTGGCATTGGTGATGGCGATCGCGATCGCTATTATTGCTTGTCAAAGCCTACAATTGTCAAGCAAACCGTTAGCATCTACCGCAGTCACCATCAAACTTAGTGGTTGGGGAGGTTCTCCCGTTGAGCAAAAACTCTTGAGACAAGTACTGCAAGACTTTGAAGCACAACATCCAACTATTAAGGTCAAATATGAGGTAATTTCCGACCAATACATGGATGTAATCAAAACTCGTTTAGTTGGGGAAGCTGCACCCGATGTTTTTTATCTAGATGCACTGGAAGCTCCTTTCTTGATGAGTCAAAATGTTCTGGAACCGTTAGATAGTTATATCACTCCCAAATTTGACTTAGTAGACTTCGAGGATACCCTACTCAACAGTTTTAAATATCAGAACCAGATTTACGGTCTTCCTAAAGACTATTCTACCCTTGCTTTGTTTTATAACAAAAAAGCCTTCGCCTTTGCAGGCTTGAGTAATCCGCCAGCGACTTGGGATGAATTACGTAACTACTCGCAACAATTAACAGGCAAACTTAACAAATATGGCTTTGGGGAAATTCCAGAATTAGCACGTCAAGCTTATAAAATTAAAGCCTTTGGTGGACAACTTGTTGATCAAAATGGTTATGCTAATTTTGCGAGTGCACCAGGTTTACAGGGTTTAGAGTTGGTAGTAAACCAGTATCAAAAAGACCGCTCCTCTGCCCAAAAATCTGATGTAGGGACAAATTCAGGTAGTGAAATGTTTGGTCAAAGTAAAGTGGCAATGGTGATTGAAGGTAACTGGGCAATTCCCTATTTAACTGAAACCTTTCCGCAATTAGAGTTTGGTACTGCACCAGTGCCTACTATTAATGACAAAAAAGGCACGATGGTGTTTACAGTTGCCTACGTAATGAATAAGCAAGCACAACACAAAGCCGAAGCCTGGGAGTTGATTTCTTATCTCACAGGTAAAGAAGGAATGCAAAAGTGGACAGGAACAGGGTTTGCTTTGCCAACACGTAAATCAGTGGCAAAGAATTTGGGTTATGACCAAGACCTGTTGCGATCGCCATTAGTGGCAGGAGTTAATTATGCTACACCTTGGCAGGTAGGTCAGTATCCAGCTGCGATCGTCAATAATTTTGATAACCAGTTTGTCAGCGCCTTATTGGGACAACAACCATTAAAGCAAGCGATGCTGAAGGCACAGAATGAAGCTAATCAGCAAATTAAGACGATGGAGTAAGTAATCTTTCTTACCTCTACCAAACTTACCAAGACCAGAATCAAGATATCTATTAAGTTGGTTAATGTGTTCACGCTCGATTGACTTGACGTTCTTTAACTCAAAAACAAGCTGTCTATTGCCATAGCCTTGATAAATCTCTTGAAGAAAATCAATTGACCTATTATTGTAAAAAATTAGGTCTCGAATCAATCTTCCAGATTCTGTACGACTCTGCTTTGCTAGCAAAGTCAAGGTCTGGTTTGGACTCCAATTGGTTGAGGATGAGCAATTTTTTAGAGAGTGGCAAGATAACTTACCAGAAATCACTAACTCTCAAAAACAACAGCTTGACCGAGTTAAGGCAAGTTATGCTAATTTGCTCAAGTACCCTCCCCTGCTGGAAAACACTGTCAAGATGGTGCTGTTATCTCCCTTGTTGGATTTAGCAGACTTTTATCTATCTCCGTTTCATGTTAAATCAGAAAAATCTGTAGAAGTTTCGGCTGTTGATGAAGGCGTAAAAATCAAAGGGCAGATTGATATCTTAGTTTTGTTTGAACAGCTAGTAGTAGTAGTTATAGAGTCCAAACAAGCAGCTTTTTCCGTTGAGGTGGGCAAACCACAGATGCTAGCTTATATGCTGGCAAGTTCTAACTCGGATAAACCAGTATATGGACTAATCTCTAATGGCAGTAGTTTTCTTTTTGTTAAATTAATTAAACAAGAAACACCAAAATATATATTATCTCGCTTGTTCTACATTTTCAATCCAGGTAATGAATTGTATACAGTTTTGAGTGTGTTGAAGTGTCTGGGTCAATTAGCGAGAAATGGCAGTTAGGAGAGTCTTCCTAAAATTATTTTCCCAAACTGCCAAAAGTAGCGATCGCCATTTTTCTCAGCCTATTGCTAATACAATCCCCATTCTAATTTCAGAGTTTCTAACTTAGGATTCTTTACACTCATTCTCTGACACTCTTCTAAAAATTCCTTAACTTGTCCTTCATTAAGACTTAAACCACCATCTTGTAGATTATTGATGTAAGTAATCACGTCTGAAGTTGTTAAAGACGAATTTATTTCTTCTAGAAGAATAGCATTTTTAACTTCCCGGCAAACCAACTCAATATCTGATGAAGTAAATCTCCCACTTTTATCTGCCAGAATTTCAAAGTTTACTAGCTGATTAATATCAATTCTTGACAAATAGTATTGGAATAAATTTTTTCTCTCTATTTGATCGGGCGGGAAAACAGGAATCTTCCAATCTAATCTACCAGAACGCTTCAAAGCACTATCAATACCACTCAAATAATTAGTAGCAGCAATGACAATTACATCACTATTTTGCAGATTATTTAGTTCTATGAGTAATTGGTTAATGGTCGCTTTTTGGTCTGTGTGTGCGTTGTCTTCATTGCGATTAAACCCAATACTGTCTAACTCATCAATGAATAAAAGTGAAGGAGCTTTTTTCTTAGCTTGAGCAAAGATATCTCGAATATTCTTTTGACTTTGCCCTATCCAAATACTGACAATATCGGCAGGAGAGAACTTAAAGAAATATCTCCCAGACTCATTAGCAAAGGCATTTGCTAGTAAAGTTTTACCACATCCTGGTAAGCCATAGAAAAGAATTCCACCAATTGAACTCTTGTATCCTTTAGATTGCAGCTTCAGGAGTCTAGTTAGTTTCTCTTTTTCTTCATTCAGCCCTTGCACTTGGCTAAAGTCAAGTTTAAATTCTTTGACGCGGTTAGTAATTGGATATGCTTGTACTAAACTAGGTTTTTTAGCTCCATAATTAAAAGATGGATAGTCGATAGAGTCAAAGGATACTGGAACTAATTGGTGTTTTTCATAATCAGGAGCCATGATTACAACTTGGAAGCGATCGCCATAATATCCAGAAAACTTATATTCTAATATTTCCTTAGCTTTTTTCAGTTGGTAATAGTTGCGCGCTATCTCAAAACCGGGAATTACCAACCAAAGACTTTCTAGTTTATTTGGCCATACTTTTGATTTCCTCAAAACTCTTTTAATTGAATCTAAAAAGAGATTGTTATCCTGAAATTCTTGGTATTTGAGAGTTTCTATCTCAACCACTACCTGATTTTCTACATAGACTTCTATGATTTCATTTTGGTACTCTTCATCATCTGATGTATCTTCATCGATTGTTTCTTCATCTCTAGAAGTTAACTCAACTTCACAGCCGATATTAGACAATCCATACCCTAGGCTTTCCAAAGTTTTAATAGCAAAATACTTAAGATAGATATATTCTTTACTTTCCTGCTGCCATTTTAGAGTGTAAAAGTGTTCAGCTTTCATCTTTAATAGCAACTGTGATTCAGCCTGTATTTGAGCTTTTTGTAATTCGACAAAGTAATCTTGTAAAGATACATCATCTTCCTCTATTTCATAATATGGAAGTTCCAGTAATAGACGGAAATGGGCGTACACTTCCTCTTGATATTCAATAGACGCTTCATTTGGATATTTACACCTAAGAGTAAAAGTAAAAGGAATTTTACTAGCAACTCTATCTACCAAGTATCCTAAAGCATCTTCTTGTTGGTGAGCTTGGATTTCTAATGCTGATGGACAATGAAATAAAATAAAAAATTGTTCAGAATTATATTTATTGCCATATAGGGATATCTGTTCAAACTGCTGGTCGAATTTTTCAGAATCAAGCAACTCTAAACCAGTGTTACCAAGTATAATACTGGTCATAGTTGAGCGATGAAACTGAAAAATGTTAGCATCAGAGATAGGCTTTTCTTGTTCATCTTCACAATCTCGATCTGAGGCAATATTTATAGGAATTTTCCTAGTGGCAGCTTTAGGGATACTATTGTACCCTCCATATTGATATTTTCTAATCAATTCATAATTAAATATTTTGACAACAATATCACAGAAGAAATCTTCTACTTGCGGAATCAAAAAGATACCTACTGGCTGGTGAGAATCTAAACATGCTTGAAATCGTTCATATTCTTGTTCAGAGCCAAAATCAAACAAGTAGTAGAAAAAATCATGTTTGACTGAAATTGCCTCTTTTAGTTTGTCTGAAATTGATTGAGACTCAGCAACTTCATTTGTTGGTTTTACACCTTTAAGAGAAATAGCTATTTTTGTATCTAACGGAATATGCAAATCCAACCGAGGATTTGCACAAAGTCCCAATTCATCAAGAGCAGTATTAAAATCATCTATGAATGATTGACTTCTACGCTGATAGCCAAACTGTTCTATGATAGTTTTGACCCGTAGGCTTTTTTGAGTTTTACCAGTTCTCTGAAGTTTATTTTTAATCGAACGTAAGTAGGCTGTATATGACATTTTGTGTCCTATTACTTGAATCGGGTTAATTAGCATCTCAAGGAAACTAAATATATAGTTCCCTAAGTTGCATATCCAGCTAACTCACACAAGCGATGTCTTTTGACTTGCTGCTTCGATCTACGCTTTCCAAAGGTAGAGACTCATTTGATGAGACTAAATATTTTTGTACAGGAGTACGATAAATAATCATGCACGACCCATCGCAACAGTCGGATTAGTGCGGGATTAAGCGGAGGTTCAGTAGTGTTTGAAATCAACAGGCGGCGGAGTAACTCGAGATGGAACATCACCGAAGACTTGGCTGGGTATATGTTCATGATGCCCACAATTCTAGTTTTGGGAACTTTTGTAGTCTTACCTATTCTCTACGCCGTTTTTCTTTCCTTGCAAAAAGTCCAACTTCTTGGCGGTATTGAGTACGAATTCATTGGTTTTCGCAACTTCACACGATTAGCTGAAGATGAAAGGGTTTGGATTGCTTTGAGAAACACAGCCGAATATGTAGCCATTGTTGTGCCAACTCAAACTATTCTGGCTTTAATTCTGGCAGTAACTCTAAATTCTGGGATTTGCGGTAAAAACTGGTGGCGCATCCTCTATTTTTTGCCAACAGTCACTTCTTCAGCAGTGCTGACACTCATCTTTATATGGATTTATAACACTGATGGGCTACTAAACGATTTTCTCGCCTTTGTGGGGCTACCTACTTATAACTGGTTGGGCGATCCAGCAGTTGCGCTCAAAGGAATTATGATCATGAACATTTGGTCAACTGCGCCGTTTTTTATGGTGATTTATCTGGCTGCGTTGCAAGATATACCCCAAACACTTTACGAGGCCGCGGAACTTGATGGCGCAAATGGATGGCAGCAATTTATCCACGTTACTCTTCCCTTGCTTAAGCCTGTAACCTTCTTTGTGGCGACAGTGGGGGTAATTGGGACTTTTCAACTTTTTGACCAGTCTTACATCTTCTCTGGCGGTACTGGCGGACCAAACAACGCTACCTTAACTGTGGTGCTGCTGATTTATCAAGCTGTATTTCGGAATTTACAAATGGGATATGCAGCTGCGATCGCATTTTTGTTAACAGCAGTGATCATTGCCATCACTTTGATTCAGCGGCGACTTTTCGGAGGCGAACGAATTTGACTAACACCTCTGGCTTATCCTGGCTCAAAGCCCTGTTGTACATCTTGCTGACACTTTATGCCATCATTACCCTAATTCCCTTTCTCTGGGCACTTTCAGCATCATTTAAGCCACTAACAGAGATTGTCAGTGGTGAACCCAACTTTCTCCCCAAGAATTTTACTCTTGACAACTACAGGCAAATCTTTCTCCAAGAACCGCTATTTTGGCGCTGGTTGTTCAACAGTATAGCGATCGCCGTCAGCATTACGCTTTTAAACTTGTTGTTAAATTCAATGGCTGGTTATGCCTTGGCAAGACTGCGCTTTGTGGGCAAGCACTTTTGGTTATTCCTAATTTTGGCAGTACTAGCAGTACCGACGCAAATCACCCTGATTCCCACATTTTTGATTTTGAAAGCGATCGGCTGGCTGAATTCTTATCAAGGCATGATTGTACCTAGCATGGTTAATGCCACTTTTATCTTCATGATGCGGCAATTTTTCGTTAATTTTCCTAAAGAACTAGAAGAAGCAGCGCAACTAGATGGCTTGAATACCTTTGGAATTTTTCGACATATTGTCTTACCTTTGGCAAAACCAGCACTAGCAGCACAGGCAGTTTTTGTGTTCATGGGGAGTTGGAATAATTTTTTACTGCCTATAGTTATCCTATTTGACCCAGAAATGTTTACCCTTCCTTTGGGGCTGAACACCTTCAAAGGTCAATACATCAGCTATTGGAATTACATTATGGCGGCTTCTATGGTCTTTACCCTGCCAGCTTTAGGTATTTATGCCTTTTTTAATCGTTACTTTATTCAAAGCGTCACCTTTACCGGGGGAAAAGGTTAATAGGTATTAGGGCATTGGGCGTTAATTATTCTCCTTTGCTCTCTCTGTTCCCCATGCCCGATTCCTTAGACCCCAGAACCCATTCTCCATGCCCTATGCCCCATGCCCCATTCCTCAAACAGTATTTTGGGCAACAAATTGCACTCCTAACGTGATATTGGTATTACAGCGACTCAATCTCTATCTATCAGTAAACAAGCATTATGGGTTTTGCAGACCTATCGATCGCAGAGATAGCAGCCGACTACAGTATTCCTGTAGAACAAGTGTTTTCTCTGTGCAACCAACTGGGAATCGCCTACAAACACCAAAAGACCCGTTTGGCGTTAGAAGATGCAAAGGCAATTATTTCCCAAATATCATCTGAAATACGCCCCAATGGTACTAACGACTTGGTGGGTGATCACGAAGTCACCTGAAGGGTTATCTCAGAACTTTGGCTAATAACTGATAGCTAATGATAAAAAACAATGAATCATTAGCAATTAGCAGCTTGGAGATTGAGAATCGCGTTCTTAGCTGTGTTGAGCGTCAAAATCTTTAAGGGGAAACATGTTTATAAAACTAATTGGCGTTGTTGTGGCTACTGTTTTACTCTCGTTTCAGTTGATTGTCGGTAGCGCGACAGCAGTGGAACTAGACGAAGCTACCCGAACAGTGCCATTAAATACTCAGGGTGATACCGTTGTACTCAGCCTTAAACAAGTCAAAGAAGGCAAACGCTTATTTAATTACGCTTGCGCCCAATGTCATGCTGGTGGAGTTACCAAGACAAACCAAAACGTGGGACTCACTCCAGACGACTTGGCACTGGCAACACCTAACCGTAACAACATTGAAGGTTTAGTAGATTACCTGAAAAATCCCACTACTTACGACGGAGAAGAAGAGATTTCCGAAATACACCCCAGTCTCAAAAGCGCAGATATTTTCACAGCAGTGCGAAATCTGACGGATGATGATTTGGAGGCGATCGCCGGTCATATTCTCTTACAACCCAAAATCGTTGGTACTAAGTGGGGAGGCGGAAAAATCTATTACTAAATCCCGGAACTAAGTCATTGGGAATAGGGCATTGGGCATTGGGAATAGGGCATTGGGAAGAATTTAGTCCCCATTCCCCATTCCTTATTCCCCATTACCTATTCCCCATTTACTACTGATTGGACAGCTTTTTGCAATAAATTGCTCTCCATTATTAAAAAAAAAATGGATCTATGACAGATTGTCATACTTTGGTGTTGATTTTATTTAAAATGAGAAAGGGAAAAAAATTGTTTGTTAGGAGAGAGCTATGAAATTAATTTCGGCAAGCTGGCGACGCCTTAGTTTAGCTGTGTTGACAATCCTTTTAGTTGTTAGCAGCTTTGCTGTTTTTACTCCCAGTGCTTCAGCTGAAACCTACAAGGTGAAATTGGGTAGCGATAAAGGAATGCTGGCATTTGAACCGAAAAAGTTGACAATTAAACCAGGTGACACTATTGAATGGGTGAACAATAAAGTTCCTCCCCATAATGTTGTGTTTGATGCTGCCAAAAACCCCACTAAGAGCGCCGATTTAGCTAAATCTCTGTCTCACAAGAAGTTGCTCATGAGTCCTGGTCAAAAGGAAACAACCACCTTTGCAGCAGACGCACCTGCTGGTGACTACACCTTCTACTGTGAACCTCACCGTGGTGCTGGCATGGTTGGTACAATTACTGTCCAAGGCTAGAAACACCAGCGTTTCACACAAGAGATTACTCAGTGAAATTAGCTCATAGCAACACGCCACACTCCTAGAGTGACGCACAAAATACACAGATGGCGGTAACTAGTTCTATCCTTCCCTAAGATGCTAAACAATCTGTAGCGATCAAGGAGTGAACTCGTTACCGCCAATTTTGATCAAATTTGACTTAATCAGGGATTAATCGCGTTTATACTCTTGCTGGAGGCTTGTTGCGAGGAAATTCTGTTGAGAATACTTTTATTAATTCTACTGTCGGCGATCGCCCTATTCAAATTCACATTCATTAGTCCAGCACTAGCTGCCGAAACATCCAACGGTGCTAAAATTTTCGAGGCTAACTGCGCTTCTTGCCATATAGGTGGCGGTAACATCCTTATCAGCCAGAAAACCTTGAAAAAGGAAGCATTGTCAAAGTACCTAGAAAATTACAATCAAGACTCAATCCAGGCGATTATCCACCAAGTGCAAAATGGTAAAAATGCCATGCCTGCCTTTAAAAGTAAGTTAAGTCCTGAGGAGATTTTAGAGGTAGCTGATTACGTTTTTCAAAATGCAGAACAAGGCTGGTAAAGTAGCTATACCGTCTAGTTTTTGTAGGGTGAGCGTTTATCTATCTTTAGTTAATAGCCAGCTAGACGCTCATCCCACAACATAGGAGAATTTATTTATTGGAAATCCCTCAGTGCATTTCCTTCTTGGAACCTTTTAACGAACTTCTAAGTTAAATATTATGGATGACGAACTAGCGATCGCTAATTCGTCAACTACTAAAAAGAATATTTTAAACCCAAAACCATGATGTAGAGACGCGATTTATCGCGTCTTGAAACTACACCAATAACCTTTAACCCAAACGGATTGTATTTTAAACAGGACTTATCAAACAATAGTCGAAAAGAATGATTTTCAGGTAAGGACAATAACCTGCGGGTACTCCAATTAAGAACTCGCAGAGTAGCCGCTTGTTTATCAGACACTGCGAATGCGTCTAGATAAATTACCCTTACCTGAATCCAAAATCATCAGCAGGTGATTATTTTTCTGGATTAGACTTTTGTCTGTTTTCCTTGACTTCGCGCAACCGTTCTACTAATTTTTTATCCGATTCAGCAGCAGATGTAGACTGGCCCTGATTGATTTTCGGCAACAATAACGGTTCAGAAGTAGTAGCTGCCGATGAAGGCGTAGGCTGGTTATTTTTAATTTGCAGTTCAGATAATGGTTTGGGAGTAGCTGCTGGTGCAGTTAATGGTTTGAGAGTACCTGTTGGTGAGGACGTAGGCGGGTTATTTCTGATTTGTAAATTAGGTAATGGTTTAAAAGTAGCTGCTGGTGAGGGAGTAATCTGATTGTTATTGATTCCCGGTGCAGATAATGACGACGGGTTTTGCTCTTGAGTAGTCCCAGTAAGATTGCTCGTGCTGTTTTGGAAACGTAGGTTGAATGGATAGGAACTAATCTGTTTATCGCCCTTGGGGGATTGCTTGTTGAAGTATTGCCTTGCTTTTAATTGCAATTCCGGGGAAATTAACTTGTCTTGAAATTTGATATCTAATACCTTACCATCAGGATCTACAACCAATACACCCAAAACAGCACCTTCAAGATTTGACTTATTCGTGGATAATGTTTGGCGGATGACTGGTTTTTGTTCAGCGTTGGGGTATTGTTGCTGGACTTCCTTTCTCAGGTTGGCGTAGGAGTCTAGCTGTGCAATTGCCTGTTGAGTTCCCTTCGCCGATAAATCTGCTGTTTGTAGCGTGCTTCCCCTAGTTCCAATTAAAGTATCCCCATTCCTTGGAGCTTGTTTTAAAGAATTTATCAGCGGGTTTTGAGCAATTGTAGACGACGCATTAGGAATTGGTTGCGAAGTCGTATTTACCTGTGCTGTTGCAACGGGTGTACTGTCAGATAAGATTGGGGGCTGGGCATTCCGCAGAATATCAGCAGGTATTTGCTGCGACTGCAATTCTGGCAACCTATTTACAGCCAGCGGCTTAGGTGACTCGTATTTGGCGACGCTCTCATTCACATTCACACGAGGAACTGGTCGAGAGAATCTGGTACTGGTATTAAATTTAGAACTATCAAATTTAGACGCGTCAAACCGCAAATTATCACTAGGAATCATCCGCAAAGACTGCCTTGTAGGCAAGGAAGAGACTCTATAGTTATTCGATGATGCCGGTAGCGGAGGTAATACCAGCTGACTGGATGGTGATGGCGCTAATGGGGTTAATCCCGGTTGGACGCTAAAGTTTGGAGCAGCAAGTGGGGCGACTGGAGGTAATTGTTGTAAACCAATTTGGGGTGTGCTTGTGCTTTGCGGCAAACGGTTTTGGTCGGCTTGGCTCAATTCCAAAAGTCCGACTGTCTTGGATGATGCTGTTTCTTTGGGCTTGTTAGACTCCATCGGCATCAATGGTACGATCATAGCGATCGCACCGTGGATACCAAGGGAGGCTATAGCTGCTATCCCAATTGGCTGGCTTAAAATTTCTGGTATATTTTTCAGCAGGGAGACGTAAGACATAGCTGTTATCGTTCACTCACTCAGTTGCAGTTTACTAGCGATTTTCTCTTTTCGATATTGCAATATCTTGCAAGAGATGCGTTCCTCATAAGGAAATAATAACTTCCTCAGTTGGCAATCAAAACGCCAAAATTGCCATTTATTCAAGTTTTTAATTAATTTAATGACGCTGTATCATATCTTCAAAATTCGAGCTTGCTAAAGAGATATTTGAAAAATTACTACTTTTGATTTTTTATTGTTATGACGCACACAATTAAAATTAATATCTGGGAGTTTTATAAAGTTTAAGTAAACGCACAAGTTTGAATACATCAAAACATCTGCCGAAGTTGCCTTATTTTTTCAACTGTTTTTCGTCAACGACACTTCTGTAACAGATGACACACGTGCTTATCTAGGATTGGCCCTTATTTGAAAATATTACCACATCGGTAGCTTCTCAAACTGTTGCAAATTGTACAATTTTCTTGACATTCTAGCGCTAAATCCCACCAAAGCTATTGGTTTTTTCTCCAAGGAGTGAGTCAGACGATCGCAATTCTAGTTCCTGAATATGACTACTTCTTCATCAAAAAAGTTTAAACCCTCAATATTGCATCCAAAATTTCAAATGCCCTTACCGACAGTTATTTTGCCTGGATATCTAGAAAGTGCGATCGCTTATCGCCAACTAGAACAATCCCTACAAAACTTAGATTTTCCCACGGTTACAGTGCCACTGCGACGGCGTGACTGGCTCCCCACTCTGGGAGTAAGACCCGTAACCCTGATTCTGCAACAACTCGATTACACGATCAAGCATATATTACGTCAACATAATGCTACTCAAATTAACTTAATTGGTCACTCAGCCGGAGGTTGGATATCCCGCATTTACATGGGAGAAAAGCCCTATTTAGCACGCGGTGATGTCAAACCATTTCTCTGGCAAGGGCATCCCTTGGTTGCTACTTTCATCACCTTGGGTACACCCCATATTAGCCAAGAACGCTGGACACGTTCCAATCTAGATTTTGTCACCAATAACTACCCAGGAGCGTTTTACAAAAACGTTCGTTACGTTTGTGTGGCTGGCAAAACTATCTTTGGAAAAAGGCGGCCTGGTAGTTGGTTAGCTTACAGTAGTTACCAATTAACCTGTGGTAAGGGTAACACTTGGGGAGATGGCATTACGCCCATTGAAGCTGCTCATTTGGAGGGAGCGGAAAATCTGGTGATTGAAGGTGTCAAGCATTCTCCCAGAAGTCCTGGAATTTGGTATGGCTCACCAGACCCCTTAAAAGCTTGGGTGCAATATTTGATTTAAAAAACTTTATTTTTATATAAGAAAAGTAAAATTTATTAAAATTTCTTAGCTAAAATTGTAATAAGAATAAATACTTAGTTAAGAACAGGAGGGGTGAGCCATGCAAAGCACCCAGTTCGATAAGATTTTGCGACGAATAGCGACGATATTATCAGTCGTGATTTTGACTCTGTGTTTAATTTATATCTCTACCGGAGTTTTGCTGTCTTTTTACTATGAACCGACAGCAGGCGGAGCTTATAACTCATTGAAGATGATTAATACACAACTGCCATACGGTTGGTTGTTTTGGAGAGCGCATGATATTGCTGGTAATGCGATAATTGCGATCGCTCTAATTCAAATTGTGGTGATGTTTTTAGGTCGGCAATTTCGTAAGAGTTGGCTGGCCGCTTGGATTAGTGTGATTTTGCTAACCCTAAGTGCGATCGGGCTGGATTGGACAGCGATGATTTTAGATTGGACTCAGGAAGGTTACTGGCGTTTTAGCATTGAGCTAGGAACCATCGAAGCCATTCCTTTGATTGGTGGGCAACTGCGCGACATCCTAACTGGTGGTGGAGCCATTAACACAATTACCGTCGAACACCTTTACACAATCCACAGTTATCTGATTTCGGTAGCGACGCTAATTCTCGCCATAGTACATTTGTCTGCTTTACTCTGGCAGGAATGGCAAATGTATCAAGAAGCGGCAAAACTAGAAAGCGAATTTATTCCTTCCCAAGGCTAATAAAGAGTCAAGAGTTAGGAATTTCTCCCCTGCTGCCCTGCTCCTCTGCTGCCCTGCTCCTCTGCTCCTCTGCCCCATCCCCCTCATCCTCCAGAAGCCTCACTAGTAGAAAGTTGAGATAATTGGGCGAGGGATAGGTCTTCAACCTCTGGTAACTTTTCTAGAGAGAGAGGAGTGGATTGGGTGGCACCAGATAAACGTTTTAAAAGGCTAGGTCTGGGGTCATGTAACAGATAAATAATCCGATCGCCAATTTCCCAATCTTGGTTCGCTGGCATTACTTGTAAGCGTTCAGCTCGTTCTACCAACAGCGGTATCAAAACCCCAGTCCGAATCTTTTCTTGGATGCGATCGCATTGAGTCGAAAACTCCAACTCATCTAGCGTAGTTGTCCCCAACTTAACTCGCCCATCATTCAAATATTCATTCCAAGTTTTAATCGCTAAGTCTGGAATAAAAGCTTGATTAACTTTATTACTAGCCGAGGTACTCGCTTGCGGATCGCGGGGAAAAACAGCTAAGACGCGCGGGGGTTTAAACTCTTCAGCTGCTCTTTGAGCCAAAACAAAATTCACCTCACCATTACTTGTCATAGCCAAAAAAGTACCTATAGAGCCAAGTCCTGCCTCTTCCAAAACAGCAGCATCCAGCGCACTGCTGGCAATAACCCGGAGATTTTGCGCCTCGGCTTGCACAAGACATTCGGGGTCAGTATCAATCATCACCACGTTTTCTCCCCGTTCTTGAAAGAAACGAGCAATCACAAGACTTAAGGGATTACAACCCACAATCACTGCCCCAGTTACGTCCTTGGAGGTGATTTGCAGCCATTTGGCAACCCAGCCAGCTGTTAGCCCTTGGCACACAACAGTCATGATAATTGTGAGGAAAACTAAAGCTTTGATGGAATCACCGCCGTTAATGCCTCGCTGTGTCAACGAAATCGCAAAAAAAGAAGCTACAGAGGCGGCAACAATTCCTCTCGGAGCAACCCAGCTTAAAAACAGTTTCTGTCGCCAGTTTAGGTCACTGTTCCAGGTACACAAGAGGATATTAATCGGGCGAACGACGAACATTAGTACCAAAACGGTGAATAAACTGCCCCAACCCAAAGCAAACACACTGGCAATGGATAGGTCAGCAGCTAATAAGATAAATAGCACCGAAACGCTGAGGATTGTCAGCTGACCTTTAAAGCTGCGTAACAGACGTTCTTCCGGGACTGAGGAGTTAGCAAAAACTGCTCCTGCAACTACTGTTGTCATGACTCCCGATTCACTGCGGATCATCTGCGATAAGGTAAACAAGCTCCAAAGTATCGCCAACACCACTAAGTTTTTTAGCTCAAATGACAGAAAACTGGCGCGTTTGAAAATCAAACTCATCAGATAACCGCCAGCACCACCAATTGCTGCTCCCACACCCAGGCGTATAAGTAAACCGACGATCGCATTGATCGGGTCAGCATCGCCGTTCAAAATCGTATCGAGGACAACGAAGGCGAGGATAGCCCCTACAGGGTCAATTAAAACCCCTTCTCCTTCCAAAAGTGTGGCCACTTGTCGATCTACATTGATTTGTTTGAGCAATGGGCCAACGACGGTTGGGCCTGTCACCACGACTATGGAAGCATAAAGAAAAGCTATGTTCCAGGGAAATTCACCCAGCCAGTGAGCAGCCATACTCCCACCAAGCAATGTGATCAGCGTTCCTTGAGTGACGAGCAATTGTAGGCTGACTGAAACTCTACCTAACTCACGCAGATCCAAGTTAAGTCCGCCTTCAAACAAAATGATTGCCGTTGCTAGGGCGACTATAACTTCCAGTCCAGTGCCTAGCGAATGGGGATGCAAAAGCCCTATGCCATCGGAGCCAAACAAAATGCCCAACAGCAATAACAAGACGATGCTGGGTACACGAAGGTATGCAGCCAGCACTTGGGCACTAATGCCTGCAAAGACAGCGATCGCCATCTGTATGGTGATTTCAAAAGATGCTTCCATGTTGTAGATTTTGAGCGATTTATTTCAAAATCTCTTGTAAAAAACCGTAGATATTAACTCTACAAAGTACAACATCATACCCTTTGTTCCTTGCTATCTTCAGCGTTTTTTAGATATGTGTATACCCCGAAATTCCCAGCGCCCAATGCTGACGCACCCTGCGGCTGACCGCAGAAGCATCTACGGACTTTTTATCTGTATCCATATCTTTGTATCCTCTTTAAGCTTTTGCTTCCACCCAGTTTAGCTGCCAGAAACTTTTTTTGGCAAAACCTGTTGACAACGGCAAGGAAATTGGTTAACTTATAAAAGGTCTGAGTCCAATGCCCCCATCGTCTAGAGGCCTAGGACACCTCCCTTTCACGGAGGTAACGGGGATTCGAATTCCCCTGGGGGTACTTGAAAGCAATAAAAAGCAAAAGCTTTTTTGTTTGAAATCTAGCAATAAAAACCATCATCCAGGAATACACCTGAATGATGGTTTAATTGTTGTTATGCATACGGCTCTTTGCTGGCTAGTTCTTCTACACGTTGGTGAATAGCCAAAAGATTTAACCGCAAATCTTTGCTCAGGCGATTTTCAATAATTCCCACTGGCATAGTGAGTTTAGGCCAAACTTGAATTGTGTAGGACAGATTTGTTCCTAGATACTCACCGAAAGAATAAGGCTCTAAGCACCAGCTACCAGAAAAGCCTTTAAAATCTCCCTCTACCATGCGAAAATTAATTGCTTTAGGAAAGCATTCTTCCAAATCTAGAACTACCCGCGCACAAAAGTTGAAATTCAGTAAGCGTTGGGAGCCTACTTGCTCCAGCCGAATTCCACCATCGGGATGCTCAATTAGACAACTCTTGGCGAGGTTGGGGAGGAAGTCAGGTAAGGCTTCATAATTTGTCAGAACCTTCCAGATTTGCTCCACTGGGTGGGGAATTTGGACTTTAGCACTGATTTGCCGCTGTCGCTCTGCTATTTTCTCAATTTGAACTTCTACCTGAGTAGACAGATCCCCTTCTAGGTTGGTGTCATCAGTGGAAGATTGCAAATCAGGGTTCTCTGTTGTGTTCTGTTTTTTAGTCACTTTCAGAATTATGGTTTGCTTTCGTCAGAAAATTGGGGCAGAGTCAAGGTGAAGCAAATTTCGCTCTGTTCAGAATCCGAAATTGGGAGACTTTCAACAGCGATCACTCCATTCAGATGCTGCACTAAAGACTTGACTAAAGCAAGTCCCAAGCCAGTCCCTGGAGTCCAGCGCCCTTTTCCACGACGGAACTTATCAAAGATGTAGGTCGCTTCTTCTTCAGAGATGGCACGTCCTGTATTCGTCACCTTCATGATAACTTGATCGATTTGTTGCTCGACTCGGTGAGCCGCTTCAAGGCGGACTATTGTATCAGGTTCTGAGTATTTACAGGCATTCGTTAACAATTCTTGCAGGATGCGGTCAAAACTCTCCAGTTCAGTTTGCAGTTTGAGCGATTCCTCCGGCAAATCTACAGAAATCTTTAATCCTTTTTCGCCAAGTTTTTTCTCAAAAGATGCTGCTATATCCTGAATTCTAGTATTTAAATCTATAGATTCTAATTGCGGCGCTTCGTGAGGCGACTCTAGCTTTTGGAGTGTCAACAAGTCATTAATCAAGTTGATTTCCTTTGAACATTCCTGCTCAAGAATATCTAGATATCTACCCTGACGCTCTGGCGCTACTCCTGGCAAACGCAAGTTTTTTATTGACATCAGCATATTTGTCAAAGGATAGCGTAGGCGATCGCTCATGTTACTCAAAAATTCATCTTTGAGTTCATTGAGTTTCCGTAGCTGCTCGACATACTGCCGTGTTCTTTCATGCAATTTCGCTTGGAGTTCCAGACTACTCTGGAGTTTCGCCGTCCGTTCATCTACCAAGGTTTGCACTTGGCGCAATGTCTGTGACTGAATTATGGCGTTACTCACTTGAGCGCAAACCATTTCCACAAGATTTAATTCTGCTGGTTGCCAATTGCGAATCACAGATTGCTGTAGCACCAAGAATCCTAAAATTTTACCTTGACTCTCCAATGGCACTAAAAGTACCGCAGGTAATTCTTCTATTGCAAATAATGGAGTAGCTGTCAAGGTCTCGTTTTGGTCTGTATAGTCATCGAAGATTACTGGTTTTCCAGAATCCATGAAGGCACGCTGGCATAAACCACAGTCTGAAATCAAGAAAGACTGAGCTAAGGTGTCTAGTTTACTAGTGCCGGAATTTTGTGTTTCTCTAGCCCATTCAGCGATTACACTAGCTTTCGCTTTGGGAATTTGTTTTTTAGCTTGAGTCTTAAATAGTGGATCTGTATATTTCAGTAATATGAGCAAACCCCGATCTGCCTGTAGAGATTCGGCTGTCGAGGCGATAACTAACTGGAGCATTTGATTCAGCTCCAAGTTGCTGCGACTCAATATAGTTAATTGCTTGATCAAGCTTTGATGCTGGTTGCTTTTTTGCAGGGACTGCTCTTGATGAGTAATTTGTTGAGCTTGTGCAACTCCAGAAAAAGCGATCGCGCAAGCCGACTCCACTTCTTTGAGTAATTGTTTTTCTGATTCACTCCATTCATAAGGTTGGAATTTAATCAGATTAATCACTCCATTATTATTGCCACCAAACCGAGTGGGAATTGCCAAAACCGCTTTTATCGGTAGTGGCAAATATTGACACCCAATTACCAAACTATTTTGAACGATCGAAATGTCTTCAATAGTCAATGGTTGGGCAGCACATTGCAGCACTGGCGAGTGCATAAGCAACTGTTCCATCGAAAACATTTCTTCTGGGTGTGGCAACCCTAGATACTCATCAGCACACCAATTAGTAGTAGTTGCTTCGTCAGATGTCTCATCCGCCACAGAAACCAAGCAGCAGCAATCTACTTGAAAAGCAACTCCTAGCAATTGGGCAATCTCTCGCAGCATCAAAGCCGTAGCAGAGCTATTAGCGATGATTTGGTTAATCTTTTGTACCAACTCGCGGGCAGGTTCTTCCTGATGCTGCATCAGCTTGACTTGGTAAGGTTGTAGTCGATCTATGTTATCTACGTAATGTGGCGGCGATGATAGAGGCTTTTTCATTTTTGGCACGCCCTCGGATAATAACCCCATTGTTCTTGCACCCAACCTCTTGGCATATTCTTCACCTTTAGTTGTGTTGCTACACCCTGATAATTAACAAATTTTGTGTGAATACTTTCTCTCACCTGTTATAGCCCTTTTCTATCTCAGATGACCAAATTTCCACTACATCAAGCAAATTGCTACATTGTTACATAAGTAATAAAATACTTAAGATATCCTATAAATGCTTAAGTTAGCTTATTTTTAACTGCTCTATCTTGAAATAATTTACTAACTTTATCCTGTCTGTAAGTATACATAAACCGTAATTTCTCTAGAATTACAGCAAAATTACCCTTTTGAGCGCGTAAAATTACGTAACTTGCTTTATAAAGCTTTATTACATTTCTTGAAAAAACTAATAGGTTTAACAAGCTACTCTTTATATCTCCGTAACTCTCAGTAAAATATCAAAGGAGGCACGAGGAGGTTGCTCTTGCAGTGTAGGCTTCTCTTCTCTACGAGAGGCTGCGCCAACGAGACACACTCGTGTTCAAACCTACACTGATAGCGTAACTGTGGTAGCGAGTTCGTGAGCGTCTTGCTCTCAACCTGTGGCAGAAATTTGGAGTAGAGCTTAAATTTAAATAAATTCTTGCTCATTAGAGGTTGCGGCAGTTCTGGCTAAATTTTGAATGCAGCCCAGTTATTAGTAAAAATAACTAGGCTGCATTCGTCTGAATATAAAACTAAACCACATCTATTTTCAGAACTATATTTTTTAAAGTAGTAAGAGCATTTTGTAGTCGCTACTGGTAGTGGCGGGCTAGATGCCCGCCCTACCCCAGGTTTGAAAATGGACGAGGTTTATCCAGCCAAGCTCTCGACACTCAGAGGAACCATATCGCCATTCCTCGTCAGTCCTAACAACATCGGTTCTTGGGGTTGAATTAGTTGACCTGTAAGTACACAGCGTTCTTCTTGCTGAGCTGTGGCAGCTATGCTAGCTCGAATGTCGGATCGCGAAAATCGAGGTTTCCACTCACCTGATTTTTGCTGGACATAATTCCAAAGGATATCTCGGATCAGAGCTTGATATCCCTGATTCCCAGCTATTTCTTTGAGCTTATCTTTGAGTTCCCGCTCTAGGCGAATGCTGGTAACTTCCATATCGGTGGTTGGGGTGCGAGCGATCGTATGCATCAGTTTTTCTCCTTAAAGGTATAGACAGGATAGTAATACAAGTGTAGTATGTTTAAAGGAATGTTCAATAGGTGAAATTTTCTGTGAAATCCATTTACCCCATCTCTACTTCAATTTTGTGCGCTACCAATTGCGGAACCAATTGGGAATCAGCTGCTATGGAAGTGGAGTATTTATTTATGGGCGATGGTAGCCGAAATCATGGGCAAATCACAGAGGGTAATGATGATTATAAGTATGTAGGCATTAGTGCACTAATTGCAAAACCACAACTAAATCAAAAAAGCGGGGGGTACAGGCGAAGGAATCCTGTACCGATATGAGACCAGAAAATTTTCCGGTCAATTCTAACCCCCGCTTCACCGAAAACTTGAAGCGGGGGTTTTTTTATAAGGAGTTAAGCTGTGACGATATCTTCCATGCGCGGCGCGAACGCAATGCAAGTGTTAGAGCAATCTGTGGTGGTGTTTTCTCAAAATTACTTGCCACTATGTCGGGTCAATATCAAGCGGGCGATTGTGCTGTTAGTGACCAACAAGGCGCAACCGCTGGGTTTTACCACAGAAAGCGGATGGCAAGTTCACTCACCCAGTTTGGTAATTGATGTGCCAAAACATATTCGCTTGACAATCACTTCTAATGAGCGGATGTGGAAAGTTCCGCCAGTCAATCGGCGAGAAGTATTGCGACGAGATCATCACAGTTGCCAATATTGCGGCAGCAGCAAACATCTAACGCTAGATCATGTGATGCCGCGTTCTAAAGGCGGTTCTCACACTTGGGATAACGTAGTCGCAGCTTGTGAAAGATGTAACTCCTGTAAAGGCGATCGCACTCTGTTTGAAGCTGGTATGCAACTGCGTACCAAACCAAAAGCGCCAATTCACCCCGCGATTTCTTTTGCTGAACAGTTTTGGATAGATATGCAAGCAAACCTGGAATAACAGGAGAGCATAAGGAATGCTGAAATTAACGTACACTGAAAGCAGTTTTGATTTGGAATGTATCACTCTGTCGCTAGAAGAATGGGTAGCGCAGCGAGTGATTTTAGCCCTGCGAGTTGGGCAAAGTTTGTGCATTGAACCCACTACCGCTTCCTTTTTGCTTCCTGTTGATTTGCCAGGAGTAGAAGTACTGAGGTCTGAGGTAAAAAGAGATGACAGAGAAATTATTGCCCTCTGTGCATGCGATGCCGAATATATGGAAGTCACCCTGCGGGGTTCTTGGCTATCAGCTTGTTCTAAGGATTCTGTTGGTGTGTTTGTCACCACTATGAGCGATCGCGCTGAGTTCTTTTTGCACAAACTTTGGCAGGAAGCTCAATCTTGTGCTTCTGTGATGAGTGAATAAACGAAATAGTTGGGTGACTCAATTTTGGATTGTGGATTTTGGATTTTAGATTTGTTCTCACGTTTAAATTCGGGGGTAACTCTTGGAGATGCTGCGAGAACAAACATTTTGGGATTTTGGATTGAGTAATCCAAAATCCCAAATTTAAAATCTAAAATCAGATGAAGAGAATTTCTCACCCTTTATTGCGCCATTTTTAGTAGTTCAGGAATTGTCACAAATCGGTAGCCTTGCTGTTTGAGTCCGCTGATGATTTGTGGCAAAGCTTGTACAGTTCTTTGGCGATCGCCACCACCATCATGCATTAAAACAATAAAACCAGGTTTCGCCCCTTTCAGGACATTATTTACAAATGCCTGCGGTTTGGCGTGAGGATCGGTATCAGCAGAAGTTAGCGACCACATAATTACAGCATCTTTCTGGCTTTTGGCGTAAGCGGCAAGTCCGTTATTTAAAAATCCTCCAGGAGGACGAAACAGAAAAGTTTTGACTCCTGTAGTTTTGTATATCAAATCAGCTGTGCGATCGATTTCACTCTTGGCTGTGGCTTCATCCATTCGCCGATACCAATGATGCCAAGTATGGTTGCCGATGGCGTGTCCCTCGGCTACTTCACGCTTGGCTAAGTCTGGATTTGCTTGTAAAGCTTGTCCTACCCAAAAGAATGTTGCTTTAACATCATTTTGCTTCAGGATATCCAGCATTTCTAGGGTTGTCTTTGGCCAAGGCCCATCATCAATGCTGAGAGCAATAACCTTTTCGTTGCTGCTGGGTTGCACCTTATAAACAGTTTTTCCCTGAAATTTCGCTGGGACTGTAAAGGTAGGGTTTTCTACTTTGGCTGATGGCGGTAATTGGGCATTAATTTGACTCTTTGCTGGATCTTGAACTTGTGCAATATGGATTTTGCTTACTGGCTGGTTCAACCCCGATTGTGGGGAGGTGCCTGGAGCAATACTACAAGCTGTAATACTAGAGGCGATCACGACAAGACTAATTATCTTTTGTCGCTTGAGGTAGTTGTCTTTCACGTCAGGCTTTTAAAGATTCACCCAATCATAAGCTGTAGTTTGACTTTTCAAAGGGTTTAGCAAGCTCAAATATAAGTGCAGAAACTTTTCTAGACAATTTCAGAAATTTTTTCTGAAACCCCTTGACACCTCTTGTAGTATTTTGTAGTATATATGTAGTGAAGCGAAAGACAAAGCTTCTCAAGAGTCAAAGTTATGTTTTACATACAACTAAAGGACAGGCGTTGGAATAAACCAGAGTCCCCAATCAACAAGGCTGCTTTTACTTGCAAACCATCGGCAGTAGAGGCAACAAACGAAAAAAGTTCTAAGTTTGCACTCATTAAAACCACTGAATACATCCGTAATACACAACAGGCTTGCTACCTAGAATTTCGGTTGTTTTCTTAACAGTTTCTAACAGTAAAAAGTCAATTATCTGAACCTTGAAAACTAAATAAGAAATGGGCAAGTTCACCAACAAAATCTGTGCCTAAAAACTTCAAAGTTTAGGCACAGATTCCCAAAAATCGGGGTGTAGCTCAATTGGCTAGAGCGTTCCGTTGTCTGCGGAAATGTTGCGGGTTCAAGTCCCGTCACCCTGGTTGTAGTCCTGTAGGCGAATAGTTTAAGCCGTCAGCCTCTCAAGCTGAAGATTGCGAGTGCGAATCTCGTCAGGACTCCCAAATGGCTGAGTAGCCAAGCGGTCGAAGGCGTCGGTCAGCAAAACCGACATCGTGAGTTCAAATCTCACCTCAGCCTCTGGTGCCGCAGTGTAGCTTAACCAGCAAAGCCCCAGGTTCATACCCTGGTGCGGGTGCAAATCCCGCCGCTGCCACCAAATGCAGGGATGGTGTAACGGTAACACCTCGTGACTCCAAATCCGATGTTCTGGGTTCAAATCCTAGTCCCTGCGTCAATCATGCCCCTGTGGACGAATGGTTAAGTCGCTGTTCTTTCAAAGCAGAAATTGCGGGTTCAAGTCCCGTCAGGGGAATCATTATGGGTCGATGGCCGAGTCTGGTTGAAGGCGACAGTCTGTAAAACTGTTCTTTTTTGCACGCAGGTTCAAATCCTGCTCGACCCACTGTGGAGAGGTGGCTGAGTGGCTCAAAGCGTCCTCCTGCTAAGAGGAAGCGGGTACTTAATACCCGTCGCAGGTTCAAATCCTGTCCTCTCCGCCTTGAGAGTGTGGTGTAACTGGATAACATCTCAGTTTACGAAACTGAAGATTTGAGGGTTCAAATCCCTCCGCTCTCGTTACATGGGAGAGATGATGGAGTGGCTGATTCGAGTTGAATTAAACCAGTCCACTGGATAAAACCCATCTTTCCTCCTTATCCCCTGGTAGCTCAGTTGGTAGTTAGCGCCTGTCTGAAGAACAGGAGGTCGTCGGTTCGATTCCGACCTGGGGGGCTTCGTTGCCTCATAGCTCAATGGCAGAGCAAGCGGCTGTTAACCGCGCGGTTGTAGGTTCGAGTCCTACTGAGGCAGCCATTCATTGCCGGGTGGACGAATTGGGAAGTCGCATCGCTCTGAACGATGAGGTTGCAGGTTCAAACCCTGCCCTGGCAATAAAGCCCTGTGGTGTAATTGGCAACATAGCGCCCTTTGAAGGCGAAGATTCCAGGTTCGACCCCTGGTGGGGCTGCCAAACTTTGCTCTTGTAGCCCAACTGGAAGAGGCTGCCGTCTCAAAAACGGTATCTTGTGGGTGCGATTCCCACCAAGAGTAACAAAATTTGCTCCTGTAGCCCAACTGGAAGAGGTGGCAGACTTAAAATCTGTTTCGTTGTGGGTTCGACTCCCACCAGGAGTACCAACGGGATGTAATTCAGCGGCGAGAAGCCATGCTTTGGGAGCATGGAGTCGCAGGTTCGAGTCCTGCCATCCCGATATGCTCCTGTGACGGAACAGACTTTGCCCTTGTAGCCCAACGGAAGAGGCGCTTCGCTTAGAACGAAGAGGTTGCTGGTTCAAATCCAGTCAAGGGTATTGGTGAATATGCGGGGATGGAGCAATGGTGGCTCATTGGGCTGCATAACCTGAACATCGGCAGGTTCGACTCCTGCCCCCATCACCAAAATTAGTGCTGGTGTAGCTCAATTGGCAGAGCAACTGACTTGTAATCAGTAGGTTGCAGGTTCAATTCCTGTTACCAGCTTGATGCGGGTGTGATGTAACGGCAGCATGAGACGCTTCCAACGTCTTCGTGCGAGTTCAAATCTCGCCGTCCGCTCTGAAACTTGCAGGTGTGATGTAATCGGTAACATCTAAGTGCGCCATACTCAGTGCGTGGGTACTCTTCGAGAACGCTGCGCGAACAAGTCCCTCCACTCGCTTGCGTAGTCCTGTAGCTCAATTGGTAGAGTGTCTTCCTTACAAGAAGAATGTCGCGGGTTCAATTCCTGCCAGGACTACCAAATATTGGGAGTGTAGCTCAATGGAATAGAGCTTCGAGCTTCTACCTCGAAAGTTGTGGGTTCAAGTCCTACCACTCCCGCCTAAACAAGTAAAAAGTTAAAAGTCAAAAGTCAAAAGTCAAAAGAATGAATTTAATTATTTCTCTTTCTTTTTAGTTTTTACTTTGCTCTTTTTACTTATTTGATGGGGTCATAGCTCAGTTGGCTAGAGCGCCTGCCTTGCAAGCAGGAGGTCATGGGTTCAAGTCCCATTGATTCCACTGATGGTGTCTGAAGCCAAAGTGGTCGAGGCGCTGGTTTGTGGAACCAGTCAAAGCGGGTTCAAGTCCCGTCAGACACCCCTGAATGGAAGATGCCGCTGAATGGACGGCAACTGGTCTTGAAAACCAGGGTATGGGCAACTGTAGGGGTTCAATTCCTCCATCTTCCGCCTATCCACCTGAAGCCGAAAAGCGAGGCGCTGTGCTGATAACACAGAAATAGGAGGGGCAGTACCTCCCTGGTGGATTATATATCTAGTGTTGGTATTACAAAGCTTGCGATGTAAGTATCCAATCGCACTTGCTCATTTCTTTTTCAAATTAACTAGGGTGGTTGGCATACCGGCTGTGCAGCGGGCTTTTAACCCGCAGAAATAGGTTCGACCCCTATACCACCCACTAAACAATTTAAAATTCAAAATTTAAAATTCAAAATTAAGAAATGCAATCTTAGTTAGCCTGTTGGCAATTGCTAATATGCAACTTGAATGCGCGTTGGGTTATGAATAGGAACTAGCGATCGCTAGTTGAGCATGTTGCAATAATACATCTTTATCCAAAGTATGTATGGGATATTGCGGTGTTACTGCCAGTAGTTTGTCTATTCTATCTCTAGCTGCTTCTACCACTGCTTCATCTAAGCTACCGTTACTGAGCGAATCAGCAAAATCTTCAGCAATCCGATAAGTTCTTTCAATAGATGATGAATTAATATTACGCGACACAATAAACAGATCGCAGCCTGCATTAAATGACCGTGCCACAGTACCAGCTTTCATAAACATATCTGAGATAGCTTTCATATCCAAATCATCAGATACAACTACTCCCTCAAAGCCAAGTTCCTCTCTAAGTATGGTTTTGAGGATAGCCTGGGAAAGGGTTGCTGGCACTTCAGGATCTATCTTGGGAAATAAGATATGGACAGTCATAATCAAAGGAATCTGTAGTTCGATTAAAGCTCTGAAGGGTATAAGTTCTCGAAGTCGCAGGTTTTCTAAAGTTAAGTTCAGTATTGGTAGCTCAATGTGAGAGTCCTTGCTGGTGTCTCCATGTCCGGGGAAGTGTTTAGCGCATCCCAAAATTCCTGAATCTCGAATTCCAAGGTAATAGTCACGGGCACCTTGAGTAGCAGTTTCGGGAGTGTTACCAAAGGCGCGAGGTCCAATCACGGGGTTGTCGGGATGGGAAAAAATATCTGCGATAGGTGCCCAAGATAAATTGATTCCCAGTGATTTTAGTTCTACCGCAGTAGCTTTTGCTACTTCATAAGCGTGCGATCGCAGCAATAAGGCATGAGGAAAGCGGGTAATTGGCGGTGGTGTACGAATTACACGACCTCCTTCATGATCAAGAGTGATGAACATGGAATCACGTTCAGTGTATTCTCGTATCTGCCTGTTTAAATCCTTGAAGCTTTCCAGCCAAACCTGATATGGAGTGCCATCCAAAAAGTTCTTAGCAAAAAATATCACCCCAATCGGCTTTAATTCATTGAGTGCGCGTTTATCGTCATCGCTTAATGTAGTGCTGGAAATACCTAGAATCAGGTGATGTCCAAAGCGCCTTAGCTCCTGCGATACACTCATAATCTTTTACCTATAAGTTGTGAGGTAAACAACTTAGTTGTTCAACCTAGAGGACATAAACATTTATCCTACACCCTTATAGGGAAAGGAAAGTTTTCAAAGTAGTCTTTAAGTAATGCCCCAAATATTTCCTCAGAGCAAATACATAAATTAGCAAAGAAATCAACTACTTTAAGACAATTTTTGAAATTAGCTATTTTCAGTCAAAGGAAATACTTTTGTTTCCCTAAATCACTTGCATGTAAATATAGATAAAGTGCAACGCCGCAAAGCTATTACCAATAATGGTATTGGCAATTTATTTGGGCAGGCACACGTAGGTAAAATTCCCTTTAGCAAAAGTTTTTTGGGGAAGCGATCGCACAATAACTGCCAAATGTAACGGATTGCAACGTATAATGAGAACGATAAAACGGTTAAGAAATATTGAAGAGCAGTAGGGTTACATGCGAGTAGCGATCGCGGGAGCGGGACTAGCAGGACTTTCCTGCGCGAAATATCTTACAGACGCAGGTCACACACCCATTGTCTTGGAACGTCGAGACGTTCTAGGCGGTAAAGTGGCCGCGTGGAAAGATGCTGATGGAGACTGGTACGAAACAGGTCTGCACATCTTCTTTGGTGCATATCCAAATATGTTGCAGTTATTCAAAGAACTGGACATTGAAGATCGATTGCAGTGGAAAGAACACACAATGATCTTCAACCAGCCTGATGCACCAGGTACTTACAGTCGCTTTGATTTCCCAGATTTGCCGGCACCGATTAATGGTATAGTGGCAATTCTGCGAAACAACGACATGCTGACATGGCCAGAAAAAATCCGCTTTGGCATCGGGTTATTGCCAGCCATGATTCAGGGGCAAAAGTACGTTGAAGAAATGGACAAATACTCCTGGACAGATTGGTTGCGTAAACACAACATTCCAGAACGGGTCAATAAAGAAGTTTTTATTGCCATGGCCAAGTCGCTGAACTTCATCGGCCCAGATGAAATTTCAGCAACCATTCTTTTAACTGCCCTCAATCGTTTCCTCCAGGAAAAAAAAGGCTCGAAAATGGCCTTTCTGGATGGTTCGCCAACAGAACGATTGTGTCAGCCCCTAGTGGATTACATCACCGAACGTGGTGGAAAAGTCCGCTTGAATGCCCCTTTAAAAGAGATTTTGCTAAACGCCGATGGTAGCGTGAAAGGATACTTGATTCGGGGGTTGAATGGGGACGAAGATGAAGTTTTCACGGCGGATTTGTATGTATCTGCCATGCCGGTTGACCCTCTGAAGGTGATTTTGCCAGCACCTTGGAAAGAAATGGAGTTTTTCCAAAAGCTAGAAGGATTGGAAGGCGTGCCTGTGATAAACGTGCATTTGTGGTTTGATCGTAAACTTACACAAATTGATCACTTGCTATTCTCGCGATCGCCCCTCCTAAGCGTTTATGCTGATATGAGCAATACCTGCCGTGAATACGCCAACCCCAATCGCTCGATGCTGGAATTAGTTCTAGCCCCGGCAAAAGATTGGATTGCCAAATCCGATGAGGAGATTGTGGCTGCAACTATTGCTGAGTTAGAAAAACTCTTCCCCGACCACTTTGGGGGAGACAATCCAGCAACATTGCTGAAATCTCATGTGGTGAAAACGCCCCGTTCAGTTTACAAAGCGACCCCTGGTCGTCAACAGTACCGTCCCTCGCAAACAACCCCCATTAGTAACTTCTATCTCAGCGGGGATTACACCATGCAACGCTACTTAGCAAGTATGGAAGGTGCCGTACTTTCTGGTAAGCTGACAGCGCAGGCGATTTCTGAGGCCCTCCCGGTAGCAAATTCCTCAAACCTGCAAACGCTCACCCGACCGCCCGCAACGAATGCTGCAACTGCCTGATTCCCCGCCGCGCATGAAAACGCTGGTCTCTGTAGACGAGTCATATAAACTTTGTCGGCATCTCACAGCAAAGTATGCCAAGACTTTTTACCTGGGTACTTTGCTGATGAGTCCGGTAAAACGTCAATCTATTTGGTCAATTTACGCTTGGTGTCGCCGTACAGATGAATTGGTGGATGGCCCCGCATCTGCTATTACCACGCCAGAAACCCTAGACCTATGGGAACAGCAGCTGGAATCGATTTTTGCGGGACGCCCATTAGAAAATTACGATGTAGCTTTAGTTGATACCCTCCAGCGCTTTCCGATGGACATTCAGCCATTTCGGGATATGATTGCCGGTCAGCGCATGGACTTATATCGCAGTCGTTATGAAACCTTTGAGGAGTTATACCTCTACTGTTACCGTGTTGCTGGTACTGTTGGCTTAATGTCAACATCAGTTATGGGTGTGGATAACACCATATATGCAGCACCGTGGCGGCAAAACAAACAACCTTATGTTCCCACAGAAGAAGCGATCGCTCTCGGAATTGCCAATCAACTCACCAACATCCTGCGGGATGTGGGGGAAGATGCCAAACGAGGACGGATCTACATTCCCCTTGAAGACTTGGCAAAATTCAACTATACCGAGCAAGACTTCTTCAAAGGCGTGGTAGATGAGCGTTGGCGGGCATTGATGCGCTTTCAAATTGACCGCGCCCGCCAATTTTACACCACATCCGACCAGGGAATTACTTATTTAGCATCCGATGCCCGTTGGCCTGTGTGGGCAGCATCAATGCTGTACGGTCAAATTTTGGAGGTGATTGAACGCAACGATTACGATGTATTCAGTCAGCGGGCTTTTGTTCCCCAGTGGAAAAAGTTACGCACCTTGCCCATAGCTTGGATGCGATCGCAAGTCCTTTAAAAAATTAGTCATTTGTCCCTAGTCTTTAGTCATCAGTGTTTTATAAATAACCAATGACCAATGACAAATGACCAATGACAAATAACTATTGACTCTTACTGGCAAGTCTGGTAACATTGATATTCGTGAGTCAGGAGAGGTGGCTGAGTGGTCGAAAGCGGCAGATTGCTAATCTGTTGTACGGCAGGCAACTCCGTACCGAGGGTTCGAATCCCTCCCTCTCCGTTTTTCAGCCTTTGATACACTGAGTATATTCTGTGTAGAAAAATAAATATTAATGTCAGGGTAAATACTCCTACTCCCAAAGATGGATGATATGATTTATCTTTTGGAGTCTTGATAAGATCCAGCTAAGTTAAAAATATAGTTGGGATCTTGTTTTTAAGCTCCTAAATATTTTGAGGAGTGAGAGTAATTTATGAAAAAAATTAGCACCGCCTTAGCCTTCAGTATAACTATCCTAGCAACTGGGTTTTTAGTTGGGGCTTGTGGTGATAACGGTACCCCCAGCGGTACAGCTAACAACGGAAGTACTGCTACCCCAGCGGCAAACTCAACTACAACAAGCGGTGCTAAAGGACTAAAAATTGGTTCCCTGCTACCGACAACAGGCGACTTGGCTTCTGTAGGACAGCAGATGCTAGGTTCCGTCCCTTTACTAGTCGATACGGTCAACGCTTGCGGTGGGGTAAATGGTGAACCTGTTACCTTGGTACAAGTAGATGACCAAACCGACCCGAAAGCTGGAGCCGCCGGTATGACCAAACTAGCAACTTTGGATAAAGTTGCAGGTGTAGTTGGTTCCTTTGCCAGTAGCGTTTCTAGTGCAGCAGTCTCCATTGCCACACCAAATAAAGTCATGCTGGTTTCTCCTGGTAGTACCAGTCCCGTATTTACCGAAAAAGCTCAAAAAGGCGACTATAAAGGCTTTTGGGCACGTACAGCTCCCCCCGATACATACCAAGCACTAGCTTTAGCCCAACTTGCCAGAAAAAAAGGTTTCAAGCGAGTTTCTACAGTCGTGATTAATAATGACTATGGCGTAGGGTTTGAAAAAGCATTCGTGCAAACTTTTGAAAAATTGGGTGGAACTATAGTTAATAAAGATAAGCCTGTCCGTTACGACCCGAAAGCCCAAACATTTGATACAGAAGCGGCTGCTGCTTTTGCTGGTAAGCCAGATGCAGTCCTGGCCGTACTCTATGCGGAAACTGGTAGTCTGTTCCTGAAAGCCGCCTATCAACAAGGTGTGGCAAAGGGAGTACAGATTCTGTTGACAGATGGGGTAAAATCACCGACTTTTCCCGAACAAGTTGGCAAAGGCGGTGATGGTAAATATATTTTAACAGGAGCGATCGGTACAGTACCGGGTTCCGATGGTAAAGCATTAGAAGCTTTCAACAAGCTGTGGAAGGATAAAAAGGGTGGGGCGCCAGGGGAATACGCTCCTCAAGCTTGGGATGCAGCAGCTTTATTGACATTGGCGGCGCAAGCTGCTAAAGAAAATACAGGCGTTGGTATAGCCAGTAAAATTCGGGAAGTTGCTGATGGGCCTGGCACAGAAGTTACTGATGTCTGCGAGGGACTAAAGTTACTTCAAGATGGTAAAAAGATTAACTACCAAGGAGCCAGCGGCAACGTAGATGTTGATGCTAACGGCGATGTCGTCGGTGTATACGATGTTTGGACAGTAGGAGACGATGGCACAATCAAGGTGATTGACAAAGTTACCCCTAAATAGAAGTTAGGAGTTAGGAGTGATGAGTTATGAGTGAAACATTGCCAACTCCTAACTCCTAACTCTTAACTTTTAAAGCCCACTGAAGTTGTAACCAACTCCTAACAACAAGCCCACATCAGTTTCATCGAAAAATCCGGCATTTATAGCAGCCGTTGCTGTAAATTGAGAAGTTAGAGGCACGTCAATGCCAGCAGATGCCAAAAAGGCAAATTGCGAATCATCACCAGTTTTATAAGCTGCACCCACTCCGATGTAAGGTGCGATCGCTAATGGTTCGCTAAAAGCATCTGCTGATTTGAAGGTAAAATCGTAGGTGATAGGAAGTAAAATTGTGGTGTTGTCCCCAAATACGGCTGAGGGTCGCACTGATATAGAATTTGTCAGTCCGATTTTGCTGACTACCGCAAAGTTACCGTCGCCCAAAGATGTGTCACCACCACTCAAACCAATGTTAGCAGCGATACCAAGATAGCTACTACCACCACTGGTAGTTCTACCTAAATCAATATCCGATTGCGCCACTTTGGAAGCAGATGGGTGAGAAGTAGTTTGAGAAGTTGGTTGTACAAACTCAGAGGTGAGCGTTGCAGATGAAGTTGCCACTGTGCCTGGAACGGGTGTGGGTGTTACACTAGAGTTTTCCTGCATCACCGTGTTAGGTAACTGCTCTACCTTAGTTAAATTTGTGACTGTAAAAATCTTAGTTATTTCTGTAGAGAGATTTTGGCTTTCAGTGTCTAGTTCTAGACTAAACTCGTTCGGAGACGCTACGGTTGCAGAAGGTTCAGTTAATGGCTGACTGCTCACCTTGTCTACTGTCTGGGCGCTTGCAGATAAACCGCTACTCAGGAATGCAAGAGCAGCTAAACTTGGGAACCAAAAAACACCTTTACGAAGAAAAATAGTATTCACATTCACTCCTAAAACAATGTTGCCACGAAAAATAAAGGTTTTTATTGATTTAAGTCAACAAATTCGGGCAATACTCAAAATTTAACATCAAAAAATCGGTTTTTGCATCCTGACTTTACTTGACATCTCTAGTTAATATTTACTAGCAAAAAATTAAACACTATAGCAATCTTGAATCATTCGTGAGAAACAAGATCCCTGACAAGTTTTACAAAGTCGGGAATCTGTGGGTTGCAATTTTCACAAATTAAATAGAATTGCTATATATTTATTTTGAATATCCTGAATTTGACAGATGACAAATAGTCTCTTTACCTAAAACTAAGATAGTATTTGTTAAGGAGGCGATCGCAATTGCGACCTCTCCTATGAAGTGAAGAAGTTTTTTAGGATAACTGCCTTGCCGCCAAAGGCAGCTAGATTGTGAAGTGATATTACAAAGCTTGCAAAAATATTTAGAAATTGCCTACAAGGCAAACATAGCTCTAACGTAGAACCTATTAGGAGAGACTTGAGGCAAATGTGATGAGCGAAAATAATATTCAAAAGTATCGGTTTGTCTGTACCCTGACTTTCGGTGATATCTACGGTCAAATAATTGTTTGGTTGATTACAATTACCCTAAGTTTGGCATCAGCTTTAGCGCTGATGGGTGCCAAGCGGCCCGTGTACGCTTTAGCAACAGCCGGTCTCGTCGTTCTGCTATCGCTACCTTTCTTGTTGTTTGCGTTTGTTACTACCTTGTTAAATCATATTGAAGTCAGTCCTGTAGGGCCGGGAACCAAAATGGAACCCATACCAGGTAATGTGTCTCAGCAACAACCTGTACAAGCAACTAGCTAAAGATTTAGGAGTTATGAGTTATGAGTTATGAGTTATAAGTCATTCTATCTGTGCCATAACTCTTTGTTTTTAACTTTTCACTCCTAATTTCAAAATTTTTTATAACCTCCCTGTCTATAAGCAGGGATTTTTTTGTAGAGATGCGACTGTTACAACGCACTAGGTGATTAATCACGTCTCTACAATAGAACAGCAGTGGTTTGCAATCAGGGGGCTAATTATGCTGGAACACGATGTGATTATTGTCGGCGGTGGATTAGCGGGATGTCGCGCTGCTGTAGAAATTGCCCGCACTGACCCTAGTTTAAATATTGCTGTGGTTGCCAAAACCCACCCAATTCGTTCTCACTCGGTTGCAGCTCAAGGTGGTATGGCTGCATCGCTGAAAAATGTTGATTCCGAAGATAGTTGGGAAGCACATGCTTTTGATACTGTCAAGGGTTCTGACTACTTGGCAGACCAAGATGCTGTAGCAATTCTCGCTCAAGAAGCGCCAGATGTAGTGATTGACTTGGAACACATGGGCGTTTTGTTTTCTCGCTTACCCGATGGGCGCATTGCACAAAGGGCTTTTGGCGGACATTCCCACAACCGCACTTGTTACGCCGCTGACAAAACTGGTCATGCGATTTTGCACGAATTGGTTAACAATTTGCGGCGTTATGGGGTGCAAGTTTACGAAGAGTGGTACGTGATGCGTCTTATTTTAGAAGAAAATGAGGCGAAGGGTGTGGTAATGTTCCATCTTTTGGATGGACATATAGAGGTGGTGCGGGCTAAGGCGGTGATGTTTGCCACAGGGGGTTATGGTCGCGTTTATAACACCACCTCTAATGATTACGCTTCTTCGGGTGATGGTTTGGCAATGACTGCGATCGCAGGTTTACCCCTGGAAGATATGGAATTTGTCCAGTTTCATCCCACTGGTTTATATCCGGTAGGGGTACTGATTTCAGAAGCGGTACGGGGAGAAGGGGCGTATCTGATTAATAGTGAAGGTGATCGCTTTATGGCGAATTATGCACCCAGCCGTATGGAACTAGCTCCTCGTGATATTACCTCACGAGCGATTGCTTACGAAATTCGCGCTGGACGTGGTATTCATCTTGATGGAAGTGCTGGCGGCCCCTTTGTCTATCTGGATCTACGCCATCTGGGTAAAGAAAAAATTATGAGTCGCGTTCCCTTTTGTTGGGAAGAAGCCCATCGTTTAGTAGGTGTTGACGCAGTAACTCAACCGATGCCAGTTCGCCCGACAATTCACTATTGTATGGGTGGTATACCAGTTAACACTGATGGTCAAGTTCGTGGTAGTGGCGATGGTTTAGTTGACGCTTTCTTTGCTGCGGGTGAAACATCTTGTGTTTCCGTACATGGTGCAAATCGCTTGGGGAGTAATTCACTACTGGAGTGTGTCGTTTATGGTAAGCGGACTGGGGCTGCGATCGCTAAATTTGTGCAAAAACGTAAGTTACCCTCTGTAGATGAGCAACATTATGTAACGCAAGCCCAGCAACAAATTCAAGCTTTGCTAGAACAACCAGGACAGTACCGCATCAACCAAGTCCGTGAAGCTTTTCAGGATTGTATGACTGAGTACTGTGGTGTTTTCCGCACTGAGGTATTAATGACTGAAGGTTTGCAGAAACTAGAAGAAATACAACAAAAATACCCTCAAATTTATTTAGATGACAAAGGTAATTGCTGGAATACGGAACTCGTAGAAGCCTTAGAATTACGAAGTTTGATGGTAGTAGGGCAGACCATTTTGGCATCAGCCCTAAATCGTCAAGAAAGTCGTGGCGCTCATTTCCGCGAAGATTATTCTCAGCGAGATGATACAAACTTTCTCAAACACACAATGGCTTACTACTCACCAGCAGGAATTGATATTCAATATCGACCGGTGGCGATTACCATGTTTGAGCCGAAAGAGAGAAGGTATTAAACTTTAGCTAAGGGTGAAATAAAAAATTTCATCCTTTATAACTTTACAAATCAAATTCTCTAGAGCAAGGACATAACTGGGAAAGGACTGATATTGGTGATTATCTATGGCTAGACCAAGATGATATGGAGAAGTATGGAGTCTCAGTTAATTTTGATGAAAATATAACTCAACAAGCTATAGAAGTGTGGTCAAATATTAGCTTTAATCATGCAATGCTTTGTCAGGCAATAAAAAACTATAAATCAATAATTGGGAGTTGCGTCTAACCTAACTTTGAGTCTATAATTTTCTAATTTTTATATGTGGGTGGCTGGTGTCTATGCCTTCCAAAGGTCGTGGGTATTAGGGTTCTTCTAGAGGTACTCAAGGGTGTCTCAACAGTGCAGGATTGGGCCTCGTTCTTCGTAAACATTAAGGAGGATCTTATGATTGCACCTGTTGTCTATGTGATAGTCGGTTCATGCGGAGTAGCGTTACTGCGGAGATCGAACGGCGATTTACTCTAAAGTGTACTGTGAGCATCGTGAGGTCTGAAAGAGGTTTCTTACCCTCTTACCCTGAGTGGCGCTATGGGGGTTCAATTCCCTCACTCCGCATTTCTTGTAGTCTACAGAGTCGGTAGATTAACTCAAGCAACAGCGAAACCTAACCTTATCAGCCTTGGTATTTGTGTCGCACTGCACCCTTTCTGATAAGCTACGGTTGGTGTGTTTCCAGGAATTGTTTACTTGCCAACACAGAAACAATCGGATACAGCGATATTCCTTTGTCAGTTACTTTCTAATCTGTATCAGTCCATCCAGGTTTTCCGCTACGACCAAAAGTTGAAAACGCTTTATATTCAAGCTGGTTTGAACGATGAGATTGCAGTCATAATTGATCAATATGGGAATTGGAAATTTGTTGTATGATGCAGAACCTAAACCAGATGACCAATACTGAACTGAAACGATATCTTTCAGAACATAGAAATGAGGAAGAAGGGTTTCGAGCTGCATTGCAAATTTTGATGAGTCGTTGTGACTCCGCTAAACAACACCCTTATCCTTTCGATCTTGACAATCCTGAAAGGGAAGTAGAAGCTCTTTTAAAAGAGAAACTCAATCGAACTGAGTGATTGCCTATCGCCCATAGTTTAAATTGAGGCTTAGTACAGCTTTGTGTAAGTTTGTAGCAAATTGACAAAGGAAAACTTTTGAGGGTAGGGTGAGCAACAGGAACTATCCTCAAGTATCCAAGATATGATTCGTAAAAAATCTACAGGGTTCTACAATCGCACCTACAGAATGTAGGATTTAGCAGTAAGTGCGAAATACCGTAAAATTCTGACTATAAAAACAAGATTTTTATTTAAAATATGAACGACTCACAAACTTGGTATATTGTCAAGGGTTCTGCTGGAAACTGTGAAATTATCCCCAGCGACCAAGTTAGCGACGATAATCTAGAAATTATAGAACAGTGGGGGCCTTTTAGTTCGCAAGAAGAAGCGATCGCTCGGCGGGTTGGACTTATTAGAGCTGGAAAGTGCCAACCAGTTTAAGTTAGGAGTTAGGAGTTAGAAGTTATGAGTTGAGAATGATAGTTTTTATTCTTAACTCCTCACTATTCACTCCTAACTTTATTCCTAACTCTTCATTTTTCTGCTGTCGGTGTACCCTTCGCAGCAATTTTTTTACCTATCACTTCCACCGCTTTAGCGAATTGAGGGTCTGCAAGAGTAGCGAGTTTGTCACGTTCATGGAGCCACAATTCCTCCATCTGCTTTTTGGTCAAATCCACCTTCACATCTGGCGAAATGCCTTTGTGATTGATATCTGTACCATTGGGGGTATAGTAATGAGCAATTGTCACCGCTAATCCTGAACCATCTTCCAGGGGACGCACCGATTGTACTAATCCCTTACCAAAGGTTTGAGTACCGACCAAAGTAGCACGCTTATTATCCTGCAAAGCCCCTGAGAGGATTTCACTGGCACTAGCTGAACCTTTATCTACCAACACCACCAATGGTTTAGTTGTTAAGGCTTTTCCATTTGCCTCTTCCTTTTCTGCCTCTCCTTGGCGTTCAACGGTGGAGACAATCTTACCTTTATCTATCCACATCCGGGCAATATCCACGCTGGAGAAGAGTAAGCCGCCTGGATTACCACGCAAATCAAGGATATATCCAGCTACCTTTTTGCTTTCTAAATTTTTGATGGCGGTTTGCATTTCTTTACCGGCATTGGCGCTGAACTGGTTCAAGCGAATGTAACCAAGATTGCCTGCTGGGGTTTTCTTTTCAGAAAACTTAACTGGATGGATTTCAATTCGCGCCCGTGTAATGTCAAATTGTTTTACCTTATTATCGCGCTGAATAGTCAAGTTGACTTTCGATCCTGCTTCACCTCTAATCAAGGATACTGCCTGATTAGTATCCATCCCCTTAGTATCTTTGCCGTCAATTTTGAGAATGATATCTTTTGCCAAAACACCAGCTTTAAAGGCTGGTGTATCTTCGATTGGCGCAATTACAACCAATTGCTTGGTTTTTTCATCCTGACTAATGGTGATCCCAATCCCTGTCAATTCTCCAGAGGTATCCACCTGCATATTTTTGAATTCCGATGGGTCCATAAATCGGGTGTAGGGGTCTTCTAGCTTTTTCAGCATTTCCCGAATGGACTTATACGCATCCTGCGGATTACTGTAGGACTTGCTCAAGTATTCCTTACGAACAGCCTGCCAATCTACCTGATTAAAAGTACCGTCAACATATTGGCGCTGAACAATTTGCCAAACTTCATCTACTAATTCTTTAGGACTTGCTTTAAATAAAGCCTGACCTCGCGAATGAATGCCAAGGCTAGTAACAGCGATCGTGGAGAGTGTAACTGCCGTAGCACCCAAAACAAGCCTACTTTTTGTAATCACCATAATGACAGCTGCGTCAGAGGGAAAATTTATAGTCAGTATGCTCAATCTAACACAGGCTACCACTGTACAGACCGAGTATGTATTCTTAATTTAAACAAAATACTTGACAATCAGGCGATCTTGGTAGTTAAAAGATACAAAGTTTTTGGGAATGGGGCAGTGGGTACAAGAGGCAGAGGTGCAGAGGTGCGGAGGGGCAGAGGGGAAAAACTTACTGCAACTTCAATTTTCCCCTGCTCCCCTGCTTCCCCTGCCCCTCTGCTCCCTTTTATGGTTCTACCCAGCGTTCATCTGCCTTAATGAGGTTAATTAATTCCTCTACGCCTTTATCTTCTGGGACTTTTTTAATTTCTTCTCGACCACGATACAAAGAAATAGAACCAGGTGTTTTGCCAACATAGCCATAGTCGGCATCTGCCATTTCTCCGGGGCCATTGACAATACAACCCATAACTGCAATGTCTAGCCCAGTTAAGTGTTTAGTGGCTTCCCGGACTTTGTGCAGCACTTCCTCTAGATTAAACAAAGTGCGTCCACAGGAAGGACAAGCGACGTATTCCACCATCGTTTTTCGCAATCCCAAAGCTTGGAGAATGCTATAGCAGACGGGGATTTCTTTTTCTGGTGCTTCTGTAAGGGAGACACGAATTGTATCGCCAATGCCATCAGCAAGTAAGGTAGCAATACCAGCTGTGGATTTAATTCGCCCGTATTCGCCATCACCGGCTTCCGTAACGCCTAAATGTAGCGGGTAGTCCATACCTAGTTCATCCATGCGCTTGGCGATGAGGCGATAGGCGGCTACCATCACTGGGACTCGTGAGGCTTTCATGGAAATTACCAAGTTGCGGAAATCCAAAGATTCACAAATGCGGATGAATTCTATGGCAGATTCTACCATTCCTTCGGGGGTGTCACCGTAAGTAAATAGCATTCTCTCAGCAAGAGAACCGTGATTTACCCCAATTCGCATCGATTTTCCTTGATCGCGCAAAGAAACTACCAGAGGTTCTAAGGTTTCGCGGATTTTTTCGCCAATTTCGTCAAATTCGGTTTTAGTATATTCAGTTCGATTGATGTTTGGTTTTTCAAACACATACAAGCCCGGATTAATCCGTACTTTCTCTATGTGCTTGGCAACTTCTACGGCGATTTTCAGCCCATTGTGATGGACATCAGCCACAACTGGCACGTCTTGGTAAGTTTTAATTAATTTTTGTTTAATTTCCCCTAAAGCTTTAGCATGAGCCATACTCGGCACTGTGACGCGGACAATTTCGCAGCCAATTTCGTGCAGACGACGAATAGCAGCTACGGAACCATCAATATCAAGAGTGTCTTCGTTAATCATTGACTGCACTACAACGGGGTAGCCACCGCCAATGATGACATTTCCCACCTTTACAGGGCGGGTTTTACGCCGCTTGATAGTTGTATCAAAGGTAGGTTGACTGGATGTAGTATTTGATGTGTCTACTATGGGCAGAGTTTGCATAACCTGATTCGGTAAATTTGCTGTCGTTAAAATATCAGATTTGATAAATCTCTGTTTCCCAGATTGCCACAGCTAGTGCCTCTTTTGGACGATTAGTATAGAAAAAAATGGAAAATAATACAGGCAAAGAAATAAAGAGCATTTGAGGAGTTTTGCTCATTTGTAAAGATATATTACCTAAAAATCTTTTTAAGTGAGTAGCTTTAGTGCGATCGCGCAGGTTTTACAGGAAAGCTTAACGAAGCGATCGCCTTATTACTGAGTTGAAAATACTACTAATATTTAGTCATTCTATGACCCAACCTGCAATACTTGTAATTCACTTAATTCCTCATGGTGCAGCTTTAATGACAACTGTACTCTATGACTATCCAATTAATTCCCAAGCCTCATAGGTGTAAGTGATGGAAATTAATACAAAGAGTGAATAAATACTCCTGAAAAGTCTCTCTCACCTGCGTTATAGCGTCTCAGTAATTCATCTCGGTTTATAAGAGCGATCGCTAAATTTAGGTTTTTATAATACAAATATACTATTAAGTCAGTAAGATGAGGAGCGATCACCCTTACCACCAGCTAAATTAGACTTATCACCAAATTCTTTGACGCTTATGCTAGAAAAAACATCTACATTCCAGAAAGCCATAGAAGCAGTAGAAGCATTAGATCCAGAAGCTCAGGCTATTCTTGTAGATATTATCCAAAAGCGCCTCAAACAACAGCAACGGGATGACTTATTAAAAGAAGTCGCGCAAGCAGAGAGTGATTATGCTCAAGGTAATGTCCGGCGTGGTTCAGTTGCAGATTTGATGGCGGAGTTAGACGAGTGAAAAATTTAGTTTGGAGTCCTACTTTTATTCGTGCTTTTAAGCGTCTAGTCAAGAAAAATCCTGAGTTACGTTCTCAAATTGAACAAGTATTACAACAAATAAGCCGAAGACCCATTTCAAGTCAGTTTACGTAGTCACAAGCTAAAAGGTGATTCATCGGGTAGATATTCATGTTCAATTAATTATCAAAATTGAATTTTATTTAAATTTGTTACAAATCCTGATTCAGGAGAAGAAGAAACTTTGTTGCTAACTTTAGGTTCTCACGATGACGTTTACTGAATTCACCATTATTTTTAACTAAGGCAAGCCTAACAATTAGAAAATAAGTGCAGATTTTAGATGAACACCCAAATAATAACCCAACTACCCATTCCCCCGCATTTTAATCCCGATAAAGTCGGCGAAGTCTGGCGTGTACCTTACCAAGAACGTGCCGCCGAAGCTGAAATCTGGGCAAAACAACACGACATCAAACCAGCATCTTTAGATAAAACCAGCATTTGCTTACTATTAATTGATGTCCAAAACACCTTCTGCATCCCTGGATTTGAATTATTTGTAGGTGGAAAATCCGGTAATGCGGCGGTGGATGATAACGTCAGATTATGTGAGTTTATCTATCGAAACTTGGGAATAATTACGAAAATTGTACCAACTCTAGATACTCACACTGCAACGCAAATTTTCCATCCAATCTTTTGGGTGAACGCTACCGGAGAACATCCCACTCCAGCAGCAACTAGCATTACACCAGCAGATATTCAACAAGGTATCTGGAAAGTCAACCCAGCAGTTGCTAAAAGTGTTACTAATGGGGATTATGAATTATTAGAAAAACACGCTTACCATTACCTTAAAAAACTTAGCCAAGACGGTAAATATCCCCTGACTGTTTGGCCTTATCATTCTATGTTGGGTGGTATTGGTCATGCTCTAGTTTCATCGGTAGAAGAAGCGATATTTTTCCACGGCATTACGCGTCAGAGTCAAACGCAATTTGAAATTAAAGGTGAAAATCCTTTAACAGAAAACTATTCCATCTTACGTCCAGAGGTGTTGGAAGATTTTGAACAACGTCCACTTGCTCAAAAGAACACGCGGCTGATTAAACAACTTTTAGAATATGATGTAGTAATTATTGGTGGTCAAGCTAAAAGTCACTGCGTCGCTTGGACAATTGACGATTTATTAACAGAAATTAAACAGATAGATGCTACCCTGGCGAAAAAAATCTATCTACTAGAAGATTGCACTTCCCCCGTTGTTGTCCCCAATGTTGTGGACTATACAGAACAGGCAGATGCAGCATTTACAAGGTTTGCAGAGGCAGGAATGCATATCGTAAAATCTAGCGAATTTGGGAATTGGGCATAGGGCATGGGGCATTGGGCATTCAGAAGAGACAAGGTAGACAAGGAAGAGGGGGGAGATAAGAGAGAGACTTGTTCAATAATTCACCCTTGTCTCTCTTGTCCCCCTTGTCTCCCTGCTCCCCTACTCCCCATTTCTTCATTTCTTCAAATAACCCTTAGGATCTTGCGCTACCCAACCCAGAGATGAGCTAGAACGCACTTCAAAATGCAGATGCGGTTGAGTGGAGGTTGGTTGTCCGCTAGTGCCTACTGTTCCCAGTAACTCTCCTTTTTTCACTTGCTGACCGACAGTAACCTTGATACTGTCAAGCTGGGCGTAGCGGCTTTGAAGTCCGCCACTGTGGTTAATAATGACCAACTTGCCATAAGAACCTTGATCGCTGGCAAAGGCTACAGTTCCAGGTGCGATCGCTAGCACATTAGTACCAACTGGTGATAATAAGTCAACACCACTGTGGAAGAAAACTTCACCTGTCGCAGGATTAATTTGCCAGCCATAAGCTAATCCCACAGTTGCCACTTGTGCTAAGGGATATCCAGACAAAGATGCACGGTTTGGTGTACCTGCATCAGTAGGTAAAGGTGACTTAGTTACAACGCCATTGGGCGACCAATTTACCCCCGGAACAAACACGATTCTGGGGTTTTGTTGACAGCCATTCACCTCAAAAAGGCTATCAGCACGAACTTTGTATTGTGCCGCCACTTGTCGCCAAGTCTGACCGCGAGGCACTTCGACTACAATCCCATTGTAGGGAGGAATCTGAAGCACACTACCAACGGCGGCAGCTGCACTATTCTGCAAAGCTGGATTCATGCCGATAATAGTTGTCGGAATAAGATTGTAGCGCTGCGCTATGCTCTCCAAAGTTTCGCCACGAACAACTTTATGGCGTTGGAAGCGAGATAGGGCTGGAGTTGAGCAACCACCCACAGCAGCGTTAGCACTGCTTGAGTATGGCAGTATGCTTACTAGGCCCAAGGCGCTAACTAAGCTACAGAGAAACAGTTGACGAAAGGGTAAAGTCATGGACACAGGTCAAGAGCGCATTAACTTTAGATTTTAGATGGGAAAAGTGGGGAGTGGGGAGATGAGAAGCAGGGGAGCAGAGAGGAAGTTGCAGTAAGTCTTCCCCTCCGCCTCTTCTCTTGTGCCCAATGCCCCATGCCCAATTCTTCGTAAATTGATCTGTCCACTTGCCGTTAGCTTGACTACACTTAGAAGTTAGCAACTGCATTGCTGTTCTTGAGCAAAACAATTATGAAGTTATCCTTAAAGCAACTGGCGGTTTATGTGTTTTTACTGGTAATTGGCGGTGGTGCAGGTTTGTTTGGCAGTCGCTATCTCATTCCACAAAATCGCTCGTTCCAACAGTTAAAAAATGTAACAATGGCTTCGCCTCCAGAATCCGTAGTTCCAAATTCTCCTAACGGAGCTATTGCGGCTACTGGTGGCGATAACGTGAATTTTATTGCGACGGCAGTCCAAAAAGTTGGCCCAGCAGTGGTAAGAATTAATGCCACTCGCAAAGTAGCCAATCCCATCTCTGACGCTTTGAAAAATCCCATATTGCGGCGATTCTTTGGAGAGGATGACCAACCAATTCCTCAAGAACGCATTGAGCGCGGTACAGGATCGGGATTTATTTTGAGCGAAGATGGAGAATTACTCACCAACGCTCATGTAGTGGCAGATACAGATACAGTACAAGTTACCCTCAAGGATGGTCGGAGTCTAGAGGGGAAGGTGGTAGGAGTTGATCCTGTAACGGATGTGGCGGTGGTGAAAATAAAAGCGAATGATTTGCCGACGGTAAAACTGGGCAATTCGCAAAACTTGATCCCAGGACAATGGGCGATCGCTATTGGCAATCCTCTGGGTTTAGATAATACTGTTACTATCGGCATCATCAGCGCTACCGATCGCACTAGCACTCAAGTTGGTGTCCCAGATAAGCGAGTCAGCTTTATCCAAACTGATGCTGCAATTAACCCTGGTAATTCTGGTGGTCCCTTATTAAACGCCCAAGGCGAAGTGATTGGTATTAACACAGCCATCCGCGCTGATGCTCAAGGACTCGGTTTCGCCATCCCCATTGAAACCGCCGCCCGCATCGCCAATGAACTTTTTACTAAAGGGCGTGTGGAACATCCCTTCTTAGGTATTGAAATGGCAGACCTTTCTCCCATCAGAAGACAGCAGATTAATCAAGAAAATCAACTGAACATTCAGCAGGATGCTGGAATTGTGATTAAAGGAGTCACAGATGACTCCCCAGCCAAGCGTGGAGGACTGCTTCCTGGAGACGTGATTCAAAAATTTAACGGTAAACCGGTCAAAACTTCAGCCCAAGTTCAGAGGCTGGTAGAGTCGAGCAAAGTTGGAGACATAATAGCTATCGAAGTCAACCGCAGCGGTAAAATTCAGACCTTTAAAGTTCAATCAGGAGCTTATCCTGAAAGAAAGTAATCAAAATAATTCGTAATTCGTAATTCGTACTTAACAAGATGCTCTCTACGAGACGCTAAAAGCTAAAAGCGAACGCGGACTCACTCGCTCTAAGCGAAGCCATGCCGTTGGCGTTCGCGCAGCGTGTCGCAGACAAGCCTCTCGTTCGCGTTAACCTCTCTCAAAGAGAAGAGAAGGCTTTACGCTGTGCTATCAGTGGAAGATTGAACTTTCCATAAATGTCTGTTGACCACTAAATTTTAATTCAGTGTCGGCTGCTATACCTTTTTTTAATTACGAATTACGAATTAGTAATTATTTGGTCAATAGCCCCAGAATGTTTAGCTACTAACTATTAATTATTGACCATTAGACAAATGCTCTAACTGCATTCTTTGTTCCATCTGGCGCAGAAAATACCCCGTCATCATGGCCGACGCTAGAAGTCCAGCTAAATTCTCCCGATCTGTTGTGATTTGCACGTTGAAATTTTCTGCCGGGAGCATTCCCACTAGCCCTTGGACATTTTGCGAGATGATTTGTTTAATTTCGGGGCTGGCGGACTGAGCAACCCTAGCTAAAACATCAGGAGACTGATGCTGTAGATATTTGAGTAACTGATTAGGGTATTCCTCAGAGTGGTCGGAAAGAAGTTGATTAGGGTGTTCCTCGGAGTTGTCATTCAAAAAGTCAGGATTAAACACCATTGGCAGTTTTATTTAGCTTAATTGCTAACTCTACTCTAAACCATAGTACAAGGGTAGCGCATTCACCACGGGTATAAGTCTAGAGGAGGGGGAATTGGGAATTGGGCATTGGGCATTGAGAACAGATAAGGTAGACAAGGAAGAGGGGGGAGATAAGGGAGAGACTTGTTCAATAATTCACCCTTGTACCCCCTGCTCCCCTGCTTCTCTGCTTCCCTGCTTCCTTGTCTTCTCATTCCTCTCATTTTCCCCATGCCCCATGCCCAATTCCCAATTCCCCACTCCTTTTAGTTCTAGTTCTAGTTCTAGTTGTTCTTCCTTCTGACTGGTAGAAAGTATTTGCGGAAGTTGTTCGATTTGGAAATACTGATGAAATTTCGATGTTACTTGGAGCGAGTAGGAGCGAGAATCGCTGTCTCGGCGTTTGCGGATGAAACCAAGTTCAACGAGTTCTGGAACGTGCTGATATACTCCTGAACCGCGTAGGTTAATCAAGTCGCTTTGGAGTATGGGACTATTAAGGGCGATCGCTGCCAAAGTCCGCAATGCACCTACACCCAATTCTACTGGTATCATCGTTTGCACCAAATCATGAAAGTCAGACCGGAGTTGCAAACTATAACCATCTGGGGTTTCTATTACCTCTAGGGCACTATCTCGGTGGGCATAGTTGTCCATAAGTTCGATTATGCCTTCTTTGACAGTGGCGCGATCGCACGCGGCATACTCGGCGATTTCGCCGAGCGACAAGGGTTTACCCTTTAAATAGAGAATTGCTTCTATCTTCGTCGCTGTGGCTGTAATCATTTAGTCATTAGTCATTGGTGATTAGTTACTAGTCATTAGTTACTAGTCATTAGCAGATGACAACTAACAATCAACAAGTGTGTGGCATTATATCCTAAATTGTCAAAATATTTGTTGACAATTTCAAATTGGGCATTGGGCAAAACAGTTCTGAGTGCTGAGTTAGAAGTGAGGAATTATTTTCCTTGTCTCCTTATTTTATTCCCCCCATCTCCCCCATCTCCCCCATCTCCCTTGCTCCCCTGCCCCTCTGCCCCTCTGCCTCTTCAAAATCCTCTACTTGTGAGAATAAATTCTGCGATCGCTAAATCTTGTGGAGTGGTCACTTTTAAATTTGTCTCCTCTCCCTCGACAATTCGGACTTCGATGCCGCACTTTTCAAATAAGGCGGCGTCGTCAGTTACTTCCCAACCTTGACGGACTCCTTCAGCATGGCACTGTTTCAACAACTTGACATCAAATCCTTGGGGAGTTTGTGCCGCCCATAGTTGCCGTCTGTCGGGTGTTTCTTGAATTATGCCTTGTTCATTGACAACTTTGATGGTGTCTTTGACGGGTACACCAACAATTAAACCAGGACAGTGGCGAATAGCCTCTGCACAAGAGTTAAATAAATCTGGTGTGGCTAGGCATCTGGCGCCATCATGAATCAACACTTGTTCTGCGGCTATTGGCAGAGATTGCAAGCCATTGTAAACAGATTCTTGGCGGGTGGAGCCACCTTGAATCAATTCCACTGGTTTAGTCAGCTTTAGATCGGCGATAATTGCTTTGAACTCTGGCCAATCGATAGACTGAGAAATAATCCCGATCCAACTGATTGTACTGGCGGCTTCTGCGGCTAATAAAGTCCAAGCAATAATTGGTTGCGATCGCACGAGTAGCAGGAGTTTATTGCGGTTACTCCCCATTCTTTTTCCGATTCCCGCAGCTGGAATTAGTAAATACACAGAATTCCTCAATCTTTAAGCTATATATTTTCCCCTAAAATAGGGAGCGAGTAAGCGTCAATAAATATTATGCGAGTAGTAGCCCTTGTACCTGGCGGAATTGGCGACCAAATTCTCTTCTTTCCGACTCTAGATGACCTGAAGCGCCATTACCCTAACGCTCAGATAGATGTCGTTGTTGAACCCCGGTCAAAGGCTGCCTACCGAGTGAGCAAGTCAGTTCACGAGGTGCTGAACTTTGATTTTAATGACCGTAACAGTCTGGCAGATTGGGGTAATTTAGTGGGGACAATTCGCGATCGCGAATACGATGTTGTCATTACTGTTAAGCAAAATTGGTTGCTTGGTCTTTTACTCTGGTTGACGGGAATTCCTATACGCATTGGCTATCAAGGCAAAGGATCGGGTTTTCTTACCCATGCTGTGCCGTTCAAAGTATCCCAATATGCGGCAGCAGTTTACCACGACTTGCTGCAACCGTTGGAAATAAATAGCCCTGTCCCAGAGTTAGCAGTAAATGTGCCAAAACCAGATATTGAGTGGGCACAAAAGGAACAAAAACGTTTAGGGGTTCATGAAACAGGCTATATCTTGATTCATGGCGGTTCTGGCCAGTTATCCCAGGCTAAAGAACTGGATAAAATCTACCCTGTCGAGAATTGGCAGCAAATTATTCAAGCCTTTCAACAAAAGCAGCCGGATCTACCTGTGGTGCTTATTAAGGGAGTTGATGATGAGCAGTTTGTGCGATCGCTTCTGGAGTCTTCTCCAGATATCAAGGTGACTGCCCCAGATGATATTGGTAAGTTAACTGCCATAATTGCTGGGGCAAATTTGATGTTATCGACTGATAGTGCGGCATTACAACTAAGTGTTGCAGTTCAAACCTATACCATTGCCATATTTGGCCCCAGCGATCCAACTAAGTTGTTGCCGAAAAACGATAAATTCCTGGCTATTGAATCCCTTACAGGAAAAACAGCGGATATTTCACCAAACGCAGTTTTAGAGAAAATTTGGGGTGGCTAAACCAGTAGTTTTCCCAAACTTAGATACCTAGAACAGACAGTAAGCCTCAAAACCTCTCTCTTTACAGGAGAGAGGTGAATGTATATTGCATACAAATGAAAAGCTCTATAATTTATCACTCAGCCGTTGTCACAAATTGGGAACGGCTTTCAGTTTTTATTTAGACAAATCGATCTATTCTAGTCCATTTACCATTTCCAAAAATCTTTGCAACATATTTAGGACTTACGCAAAAATCGCCCAAAAGCTTAATTTGTCGAACCGCCAAGAACGCCAAGAACGCCAATAATTCGTAGAGTGTGCGTAAGTCTTAATATTAATTGGTTGTAGGGGTGTACATCTGTACATTAGTGTCAACTTAAGGTTAAAGCCAGTCTAGAAAAAGCTTTTAGCAGATTATCTCGTTCCAGTCTCCGACTGGGAATGCCCCTCATTGGGGCTGCCGCCTCCCGAACTCGCGGCAGAGCCGCCAGGAGTAGCATTTCCAGCCTCTTGCTGAAAACGAGATTTTAAAAGGGTTTTGGTTTAAGTTTACACCAATGACATCTGTACGCCCATACCTATTTATCTGTATCAGATATTTCGTGAAATGATAACCCTCTTATGCTTCTGGATAGTTTAGTTTATTTACTACTTACTTACCTCGGAAAGTGATAGAAGAGGGCTAATACACCCTAAAAAATTGGATTTTTTAATTAGGAATCTCTTAATTTAACATGGGTTCAACGAACCTTTCCCACCTAGCCCAATACCGTTCAGTTAAACCCAAAATCCTTAGAGATGCGTTAGCCCAGCAAGATCAAGTACAATTTCGCATCTCTACAGATCAAGGTCAAATTCCCTATCTAAAATCCAAAATGGTATTAATTAGAGGCAAGCAATAAATGTCCAGCTTGCCATATATGTTCCAACAAATATACTGGGATAATCAGCACTACTATCGGAAACAAACCAGTCAGGAGTCGCTTTCTGCTGTCGAACCCTCTTTTCCAAACCAATTTGTAGAGATATATTCTCGTGAACAATTTTTGCATTAGCAATTTCTAGCATTTTTTCTATTGACTTTTGTAGCCACTCTGCTCGAACAAACAAACTGTGAGATGGATGATCGCCGTAGCAAAAAGGTACAATGAGAACAAGATATCCTTTGTCGTTTAGTATTTTATTCAGGCAAAATTGAATAATTTCTTGATCGTCTTTTTTTTCTTGGGTCTCTTTGTTAATGCTGTGAAATAACAAACCCGCTAGCACGACTGCATCAAATTTTTTATTCTCTTCAACAAGTTCAGACAGGAAAAGCGATAAATCTTTGGTAACAAACTTTCTATTTGGGTAGAGTTTTAAACATTGTTCAATAGCTAATTCACTGTGATCGACTCCTAGATAGTCACATCGATCCGGAAGATATTTGCTTAAAGCCCCGTTACCGCATCCTAAATCTAATAAAGAGAATGAGTTTTCTGGAAAAGCGTTACTTAAAAAACCACCTGTAGGCGTATATCGGGTGAGATTTTCCGGAGCTTCAAAGTAAGAATAATAGTCATCTTGGAAACGTTCTTCTTCAGATGTTGCACGCTCAGGTACTAAATTTTTCATTCCAAAACCCTCATTTTTTCAAGCTTGTTTGATTACAAAATTGCTCTTTCAGGATCTTGCGAACTACTGAAAGCACTTCAACAAAGAAGTATAAAATATAACTTACTTCTTTGCTGTATAAGAAACAGGTTTCTATTCTCAGCATATTTGCTATAGTTAATTTAAAAAATATCTTTTTAGATAGATAAAAATTTCATCCTTAGAGGATGTTTGAAATATCGCAAACTATACTATAGATCAATACGATTCAGTTAAGTTTTTGGTATTGATTTTGGCAAATAGAGGCGCGAAATTATACTTCGTGTCGATGGGCTAACGCTTCTCTACAGATGATTTAGGGCTTAACTGAACGATATTGCAATATAAGAAGAATAACCTCACACAGTCCACTAAAACGAAGAAAATTTTCTCAAAACTCTTTCATCACCTATTAGCTATTTAAAATATTTCAAAAAAAGCATCATCTAATTCATAACCTAGAATTTGCGCCATAGACTTTAGGCGCGAGAGGCTGGGTATGTCCTGTTGTTTAAGCCAGTCACCTAAAGTAAAGATTTTATGCATCAAAAATATCTCTAAGGCTTCAGGATTGTACTGAATACCTTCTTGGGAACTAAACTGGTGTGGTACAAGCATGGCGGCATAACGAGCAAATTCTCCAGCTTTCCAATCTAGTAAAAATGGCAACCAGGGGTATTTGGCATCTAGGCGCACAAACCACAGCCGCACCTCTGGAATTTCTGAGAGTTCCCGTGGATCGCCAGGTTCGAGATTGTAATTGATATCAAAGCGTAGCTGCTGTTCATGGGATATAACCCCATCTTGCAGCAGTTTTTCAATCACGGTTGACGCAGGCGACAGATCCAGATTGTTAACAAAGTCATTATTGAGTGCGATCGCAATTGTCATTGATTTAGCAGCCACTTTCTTGATGCTCAACTGTAGGATCGAGAATATACAGTAGCAGCTTTCAGGGATTGACGCTACATTGACTTTTGATAGCACCAAGTCTTCTTCACAAATCAATTAGTATTTACTGATACTTTTTTGTTGATAATTTCGTCAACCTATACAAGGTTTATACACAAGTCTGAACTGCTTAAATTTATTTGATACTTTTGCTTAATTTCCGCTGGTTATAACAAATATACATCCAGTTAATAGCCCTGATATGAGCCACTGGCTATCGCCACTCACTTCACCGATTTTTCCTAAAATTAAATGTTACTTTTATGATTGCTATAATTACTCGCATCTAATTAAAGAATTACTACAGGATTAATATAGTACGTCATTAGAATTAGCCTACTTGGGTAAGGCAATGCCTGCCCCAAGGTGGACATTTACAGCAATTTTAAGTTAAAGTTGTAATGAGTTTGTTTTAGATTAAGGTCTGACAAAGTAGCCGTCAACAAGCAAAAAAAATCATTATCGCCACCTGTCACTTTCACAGCATCAAAAGCCAAAACATAAGTACAGGTGAGACAGCGATGTGCAATATCATTGCATATATTAAATAACCAATAAACATTTAGATGGGAAAACTCCCTCAACAGTTAACAAGCTGTAATATGCAAAAACAAACAGTTACTACAAGACCAATTCGTTCCTTAGAAGATGCACTTGAGCGCTGTCAAATCCTGGGTATGCGCGTCAGTCGTCAGCGCCGCTTTATTTTGGAATTACTTTGGCAAGCAAATGAACATCTTGCTGCAAGAGAGATTTACGATCGCTTGAACCAACAAGGCAAAGAGATCGGTCATACCTCTGTTTATCAAAATTTAGAAGCATTATCCAGTCAAGGTATCATTGAGTGTATTGAACGCTGTGATGGGCGTTTGTACGGCAACATCAGTGACTCTCACAGTCATATAAACTGTGTGGATACAAATCAAATTCTTGATGTTCACGTGGAACTCCCAGAAGATTTGATCCGCAAAATTGAAGAAGAAACAGGAGTGCGGATTACTGACTACAGTATTAACTTTTTCGGCTACCGCAATCCGCAGGAGGGCTAGGGATTGGGGAGTAGGGGAGCAGGGGAGCAGGGGAGCCAAGGAGAAATTATTGAAAATCTCTCCCTTGTCTCCCCTTTCTTGTCTCCTTTGTCTCTTCTCCATGCCCAATGCTTAATGCCCAATGCCCTATTCCCCAATCGAATTATTGCCAAAAACTGTCTCATCATCGGCATCATCATCATCTAAATCTACTGACAAAATTGCGCCTTCACAGCTTTCAATTAGTCCGATCGCAGGGGTTTTGTTCCAATTAACGTTTGTGTTTGGCGTGATTTTCACGGTGTTTAAGAAGGATTGTTGCGATCGCAAATGTTTCAGTTTTTGAAACGACTCTTTGGAGAACAAGGCACCATTATCAGCAGCCAATTTTTTGTGAGTCGCAGTAAGGATGGCGTCAAATAAGCAGGCGTTGGTGAGATCGGCAGAATTAAGATTTGTCCCCATCAGGTTTGCCTGTTGCAGGTTTGCGCCTGTGAGAATTGCCTGTTGTAGATTCGCACCTGCGAGGTTTGCGTGTTGTAAGTTCGCGCCTGCGAGGTTCGCCTGTTGCAAATTGGCTCCAGCCAAATTCGCCCCTGTTAACTCCGCATTAGATAAGTTTATTTGCTCAAGATTCACCCCAGTTAACATCACTTGCGATAAAGAGGCTCCCGATAAATTGAGTCCAGACAGAGACTTAATTCGGGTTGCAAAAGCACTTTTATGTAAAACCGTTGTCCTAGCAATTAGCACACTCAGCACTTCTGGATTGAATTCTGTCAAATTGACTGGATTCCCACAAGGCCAAAAAGGAACTTTTGTTTCTCGGTAGCAAGCACAAAGCAATAAAAACACATTCAGTCCCACCGCAGCATTTACCTGTTCAACATTCACAAGGTTTTGCAGTGCGTGAAAATTAGTCAAAGCTTTGTGGGCTATCCCCTCATCTAACCAATGTCCTTGACAGTAAGCACGCCAGAAAGATAAAAGACGTTGAAATAAAACTTCAAACGAAAATTTGTGCTTTTGCTGGCGGCGTAATCCAGCGATCGCTAGTTCTTCAATTTCTTGGCTAATTATCCCGTAACCTAGTAAATTATAAATATTCTGGGCTACGCTACTGGGAGAATCAAGAACAAAAGTGGGCGTAGCATAAGCCTCATCTTGATACTGAGTCAGAAATTTAAGTTGAGCAGCAATAGCATCTGCACAAAGAGCTTCTCCTAACTTGAGATGCGAAAACTCAATTAAACTACTTTTCGCTGTGCTTTCGCCTGAGCTTTCTACATCCCAAATTTTAAAATAAAACGCTGGTAAACTATTAAATTCACCAGCTAGATTAATTTGATGACGTTGCGAGTGTAAAATTTTGAGAGCGATCGCTTGCATCTGCTCGAGTAAATCTTGGGGATGACGATCGGCGAGTAAATTAGCGATCGCTTCTGGAGTCCGGTGAATATGAGCCGATCCTGAACGCACTAACATCGTTTTAATCCCACCAATTAGCGGATAACCCAACAACCATCGACTCAAACGATGATGAATTTCCCATAACAGAAAAGACTTTTGGGTATCAGCAGCTAACTGCAATAGTTCATCATCTAGCAATCCCTCTCGGTGCAAAATGCCCAATAAATGCAGCATTAGGGGTTGACGGATAAGGGTAGATAATTCTCTTAACTTTGATTGGTTAGCAAATAACCCTGCCTGTTTTAACAATGTAAAGAAATTTTGAGCAATGGGTAACGATTGCACTTTTGCCCACTGTTGAAACCATTGTTTGAGTTCGTCCCCATCCAACGGCTGAATAATAATTCGCCTCAACAATAGCGGTAGTTCTGAGACGATTTCTGGTAACGTCGTTGAGCGACTTGTCAACACAATTTTGTGGCGGTGCTGAGATTGAAAGTTCAGTAATTGCTGAATAAAAATTGCTTGTGCCCTGATACCATGAGCAGAATGGGGCAATTCATCCAAACCATCTAGCAGCAACAGACAAGGGAGATTTTCTTGCTCTAGCCAAGTTGAAAGATTAACACCAAAGGCAGAATTTAGAGTTTCGATTAAAGTTTTACCGTATTTTACATCTCGCAACCTAATTACTATCGGCATCCAAGTAGGGTATAATTCCTGTGCTACCTGTGCTGCCCAAAGTTGGCAAAAACTAGTTTTTCCATAACCAGGTTCTGACTCAATGACAGTGATCGTTTCTAAATCAGTTAGCTGTTGCTGCGCCCATGTTTTTAAATCAACTGGTTTAATAGTTTTTTTATCCGGCTCAGAAATATTTTCCTCTATTGGTAAGCCTTTTTGTGGCACATAGATATCCTTAAGAGCAAAGGATTCCATTAGCAAAGGGATACTGAGGTTTTTAATCAAACTTGCACGGTAATGTTCTCGGTGCAAATCAATTTTTTCACTGACTGTAGAACCAACTTCTGGGGTGATGAAACTGGGAGATAATGAAATCCCCAAACGGAAAAATTTTTGCAGTTGGGCTAAAGGTGCAGCATTCTCGGTGACGACTACCAATATGTCACCAGGAAGTGAGTTGACTAAACGCTGTGTTAGAAGTTTCGCTTCCGCTTCCTCTGCACCATTGGCAACTAACCAAGCGATAGCAGCGTTATTTATTTGTTGCACCAGTAATGAATCTGCAACCGAAGACAGTGCTTGTTCAGCTTGAGTATCAGTCAATTTACCTGGGCTGAGAGTTTTCAGCAATCCTTGTAGTTGCGAATCTTCGAGGATGAGTTTACCAACGTCCTCTTTAAGTAAGTGTGGTTGTATGGGTATAATTGCCCGGTCTAACCACGGTTTTTGTAAGTTTGCTTCCTGCTCTAGAATTGCTTGCAAAGCCTGGAGATAGGCAATTTGAAATGCTAGCCATGTGCCTTCGTTACGTTTTAACGGTTTTTTTTGGCTGAGGCTACGCAACAGTTTTTCTGTCAACTGGGAAATGACACTGATTTCTTCCCAAACAATACTTAAGGGCAGTTCTAAAACCTCTACCAAGGTACAGATATCAAAAGGTATAAGGCTTTTGAGGTCCATATCCTGAACAATACGGTAGGCAATACCTGCCAATTGCCCTCCAGAAAAGCCTCTGATTTGATTGATTGTGATATGGCGTTCTGCCAACCAGTGCCGAATACTCAGGTTCATTTAATCACACAGTGAAGGCTGTTTATGGCAATTATGATCGATTTATCAGTTTGCGAAAACAGGTGACAATGGGGAAGACAAAGTTTTGTATCAAAGTTGTTTTCTGATTGGTAAAAAACAGTGCTGATCTAATTGAGTGGATTATGAGCGATCGCCCTCTAAAATTATTGTTAATCGACCAAGACCCGATTTTTCGTTTGGGATTACGGGTAGCTCTAGAAGCGATTCCTAACCTAGAAGCGATCGCAGTTGTAGAAACTGACACCGTTGCCTTGCAGATTTTAGCAGAAATTGCTGAAAAAGACCCTAACCAGGTAAATTTGGTAGTTTTAGAATTCGGTAATGGTCGCTCTACCACCAGTCAACAGCTAGGCTTACAATTTTGTCGGCAACTCAGAGCCTTATATCCCAACCTACCAATCCTGCTCCTCAGTTCTATTCAAGAACAAGGACTGCTATTGGCGGCGAAATCTATTGGTGTAAATGGCTACTGCCTCAAAGGTACACCACTTCCTGAGTTAGTCGCCGCCATGCAAGAAGTTGCAGATGGTGGTTCCTATTGGTTCCAGGACACAGAAGCAATAATAACTCCTAACTCCTCACTCCTAACTCCTAACTCCGCATTCCCTTTCTCTAAACTACGAAATAATTTACGTTTGTCAGGAATCGCTAATATTGACGCTACCCTAGCCGCAGTAACAGCACAATTACAAGTTCCCGGACTACCAGTACTAGATCGAGCAATTCTAGCTGGACAGCGGCGAGAACTGCTAGCGGCTCGTTGGTTGCTAAATCGGTTGTTGGTTTCACCACAAGAAAGGCAAGAGGAACAGATTCTAGTTGCTGATGAGCCGTTTTTGACTCCTTCATTAAGCAGTACCATTCAACAAAGGCAAACCGTATCACCTTTACTTAGTCCGGGAACCATACAATCTGCCTTGTTTACATCTTGCGTTAATAAGCTTCAATTTCCTTTAAGAAATGTCACAGATATACCTTTAGAAATTGACATCTTTCGTGAAGATAAAAAACGGGAATTACTTTATCTGATCCTACAAAAGCTAGCTGAACAGTTAGATGAACTGCGTGCATCTCAAATAGAAATAAATCAATTAGATGAATTAAAAAATACCTTGATACGTGATTTATGGCAAGCAGCAATTATATATTTTTTTGGTAAATTTTCTCGAATAAAAATAGTTAATCAAAACATAGAAATTGTTAATTTATTGCTGCAAAACACAGAGATTGTGCAAAAAGATATTCTTAATAAAATTCCGCTAGTTTGCGAGTTGTATTCTTATCTCTTATTTCAAACAGAATTGAACATTGATAATAGCTCCTATCCAGTAGTTAGCGCTGAAGCCAAGTCCCAAGCATTGATGATTTTAGAGAACTTGTTGATTCAGGTAGCGAATGGAGTAGTGCAACCACTGTTAAATTATTTAGCAGATGTAGAAGAGATTAAGCAAAACTTTTATGGACGCCAATTTATTTCTACAAGAGAGATTGAACGGTTTAGAAATGATTTGTCGTGGAAATATAGATTAAAAAATTATATAAATGAGCCAAAAGCAGTTTTTGAAAGTCGCTATGAACTATTTGTCATAGTACCTCGTGGCATTGCCAATACTTCAGTTTATGCTCCTCGAAATCAAGAGTTAGTAAAACTTTCTAATATTCCTTTAGTAGTGACATTGCTCCTAGAATTTAGTGATGCGATCGCACCGCGTTTAAAATCGCTATTAGCTTTTTTAGGTAGCGGTATAGTCTTCATACTTACTCAAATAGTTGGTCAAGGTTTAGGTTTAATCGGTCGTGGTATCCTTCAAGGTATTGGTAGTGTTTCGTCAGTAGAAAAGAACTTTAGACGAAATAGCGATCGACCTAAGTGAACCAACGCAGCAGAGGAGCAGCTTTCTATAAGTCTTTCTCCAATGACAAATGACAAATAACAAATAACAAATGACAAATGACAAATGATTTTATCGGGCTAGCAATTTCTTATGTTTACGCTACCAGTCTGCTTGTGATTGGCGAGGGATTGCGTAAGCTGTTTGCTGTGAAGGCAGATTTGACTCGCAAAGTAATCCATATTGGTGCAGGGATGTGGGCTTTCGGTGTCCTGCTACTGTTTAGCCACTGGGAAATCGGAATCATACCCTTTGCTACCTTTATCGGACTGAACTATCTGTTTTACCGCTACCGAATCATCGGCGCAATGGATACCCAAGATAGCTCACCCGGCACGGTTTATTTCGCTATCTCAGTAACGCTGCTGTTCGGGCTACTGTGGCGACCAGAGGGGCCAGTAGATAGCGCTCCAATTGCTGTAGCAGGGATAATGGTCATGACCTGGGGTGATGCACTAGCAGCATTAATCGGTAAACGTTTTGGGCAGCATAAATACCAAGTGGGAAGTTCTGTACGTTCCTGGGAAGGTTCAGGAGCAATGTTTGTAGCGAGTACAGTAGTGATTTTCTTGGTGTTATTACTGCTCCCTGGTTCATCGCTGAGTCCCTTAGCAACGCCTTTAAGTTTAGGATGGGCCTTGTTGACGGCGGTGGTAACTGCTACTTTTGCAACCTTAGCAGAAGCAGTCTCGCCCCACGGCACAGATAACCTCAGCGTACCTCTAACAGCGGCGGGAGTAGTTTGGATTTTCATGCGCGGTTTTTAAGGCATTCCCAATTACCTCGTTCCCAGTCTACGACTATAATTTCAGCCACTCCGAATGTAGATTCTCAATCAAAACGGCTATTTAACTGCGATGTCTGCGGCTGGTTGTGACGCTCGACGGCTCACTAATGCGCTATCAGTATCGCACTATTAAATCGGTGATTTATACCCCTAATTTTTAGCACCTAACTTTGGAGTAGTACTCCTCAATACTACAATACTACTATTTTGAAGTTAGCAGTGTTCGGAAACACAATATGTCTGTGATCAAGAACACATATTTGTTGATTGAGACAACTATATGATCTTCCCCACATGGACTACAGCAAGAATACATCTTACAACTTGATGTCCGTCTTCTTTCTGTTAACTCCAGCGATACACAGTTATGCTTCATTTTCTGATTGAGCAGAAATTGTCAAAGCATACCTGAAAGGATTTCCCACAATTGAAGAAGGCAGAAGCCTGTAAGTATCAATCAAAACTTTAGTTGTGGGTCATTGCCCACAACTAGAACAAAGTTGTGTCGAGATATGTAACACCAGACACAAAGCATCCCTGCTTCAATCTCATGCTTTTAAGCGTGGGATTAAAGCAAAGATGCCTTCATACCTCGTACCTTCTGCCTTCTAAATGCATTTTTCATCAAAAAACAACTCTAGCAACATAACTAAAATCAATATGAACTTTAAACAATTTGGTGTATTACTGTCTGTATCTACAATTCTTGGAATCAACGTGATTGCGACCAAGGTTTTGGCTGCAGAGCCTAGTATTACTTTTGGAGAGGCACTCGTCGGATCTGGATCTAATTGTAATGTTGAGGATCAGCTTGCTGGAGAGGATGGTAGAAGCTTATCGATCGTCTTGGATAACTTTAGTGCATTCAGTGGTGACCGTAAAAAGTGTATTTTACGTGTTCAAACTTTTATTCCAAGTGGTTTCATCGTCCAAAATGTACAAGTACTGTACCAAGGAACTACTGAGGTTGAGAGAGGGAGTAAAGGTACCAGCTTAAGCAGAACTTATAGCTTTAGTGGTGGTGCTCTTGGTCAAGCCGTAGCTCGCCCTAAAACTACCAAATTTACATCTGATAAGGCATTTGCAGAGCAAGATGAGATTACTGTTATAGCTGCTACAGGTTTATGTAGTGGTGGTGGGCAAGGACTATTAGGTATTAATCTGATTGCACAATCCTCATCAGGAAGTTCTATTTTCGTTGATACAGCCGATATAAATGCTGGGGATGTGTTAATTTCTTTTGACCTAAAGCGTTGCTAGTCGTTGCTTTTAGCGATTCTGCGGATAGCTGGTGATACACCGCACCAAATTATAAATTTAGTGGTCTTCAATGAGTGATGGGTCTAAATCCCCCACTCATTGAATCTACCGAATTTATTCTTCTTTAAGATTACAAATTTCTGTTGATGGAGAATAAGATGATGTTGAGATTAAGTGATACACGTAATTTTTTCATATTAATGTGCTTGTTTTTTTTCTATTGTTATGATGCCAATTCATCTAGCACTGCTGCTCCAATAAACAACCAGCCGCGATTTTCGGTTAATAAGGGATGTAATATAAGTTTCGATCCGCAAATAAATCAGTTTACCCTTCGCGCTCCTATAACTGTAAAGGCACAACCGTCAAGGGCTAGATGTATTATTAGAATTGATACATCTAATACTCAAAAGCAATTTAGGCTCGTGCCTTTAGCTTTAAAAGGTGTAGTAAAGAAAGCACCAGCACGAGTAGCTATCACATCATTTTTACTTGGCGATAAACCAACACCATATCAAATAACATATGGAAGTGCTACAAATTTTGATTTGACCAATAAAATACTTCCAACTAACTATACAACTACAGGAAAAAGTGTTTTAGGCATTAATTTAGTATTAACAACAACCGGAGGAGAATTAGAGTTGACACAGCTAAAGTTTGCACTTCAACAAAAATAATAAGAGGATGTTTTAAAAGTCCCGAAAGGTATAATTTTGCTATTCAGCACGGGATTAAGTGCGACGAAAAATTAAGATTTTAACCATGTACTGAAATGCTTGTCTGTGCTAACTATGAGAGCAAAAGACCCTTTTAAAACATCCTCTAAGCTCAATTTTGAGCGATGCTCCCCAATTCTGATGACGTTGTGTTTGCAATCAAGGTGCTGTCAATATTGGCAAAGGCAGCGAGAACTGCAAAGTCAGTAATAATATCAGCACCTTCTTTAAGTTATTATAGTGAGTGACAACTCCATGCATAAGTGCTAATTCCAATTGCGGCAAAAATGGAAGAAGCCTTCTAAAAACTCTTGCAAAGGAATGTTGGTATTTAACTTTTGCTTACTCCACTCTCTTGCAGTTCGTTCCAGAATTTCTGAAAAACTGGGATAGGCAGGAGATAAATTTGCTAGATGTTTGACTTTAATTTTTTGTGATATTGCTAAGGCAATCAAATTAATTAATTCGCCTGCTTCTGCCCCCAATATTGAAGCTCCCAAAATTTCGCCGTTGCGTAGCACTATTAATTTACACATACCAGTGGTTTCGTTCCGAAGTTGGGCTGCTGCCACTGTTTTAAAATAATGTCGCAAAACTAAAACTTCATCTCGACGAAATTGGCGTTTTGCCTGTGCCTCTGTTAAACCAACTTGCGCCAGTATCGGCACAGAAAATATCCCCCAAGGAATGGAGGGATAATTTACTCGTAACCTGGGGAAAAATAGTGCATTGTTCAGGGCAATTTTTGCTTCATAATTAGCGATATTGGCAAAGTCGTAACCACCAATTACATCACCACAAGCATAAATGCGGTGGTTAGTGGTTTGCAGTTTATCATTCACCACTAAGCTACGCCGATGCCATTTCACACCTACTGCTGCTAAATTTAGAGATTCAAGATTCGGCTGTTGTCCAGTAGCTACTAAAATTTCATCAGTTTCAATGGCCTTATCTCCTGCTTGAATCCACTTTTTATTCTCAATTAGCCTCACCTGAGTTACTGGTTTTTCGGTGAGGACGCGCACACCTTCGACTTCCAACTGCGCCTGAAGCAATATGGCTATCTCAGGGTCTAGATATGGAAGAACATAAGGATGCTTGACTACCAGCGTCACACTACAACCAAACCTTGCTAAAGTTTGAGCAATTTCAATGCTTTGGGGAATTCCACCGATAATTACCCAATTTTTGGGTAATGTAGCTCCCTGTAAGGATTGCCAAATATTAGAAAGGGTTAGATAGCCAGTGGTTTGCAATCCTTCAATCTCAGGAATTTCTGGATTTGAACCACTGGCCAGCAAATAAGTACGGGCGTGTAGTAGGCGATTGTTAACGGCAAAAGCCAATTGGGGTAAAGATTGAAATTGACCACTGCCAACGATCACATCGACTCCCTGCGCGGCTAGGATGGCAGGGGAATGCTGTTCTTCTAGATTTGAGGCGACGCATTGAGCATACAGCATCGCTTCTTGCCATGCTATAGATATGTGGCATTCTTCTGAGGTATCAGTGTGTGTGGTATGAATACCAAAACCAGCTGCATCCTTCAACTTCTGCGCTAGTTTACCAATTTCGGTAAGAGCATGGTGATGAGTAAACCCGTAGTCTACTTTGGGTTGTACCAGGGCAACTGTAGCATGTAGTTGGGTTGCAGCAAGGGCAGCATAGTATCCAGCAAGACTGCCGCCAATAATTACAACATCGTAGTCAACGGTCACGTGAATTTAGATTAGAGTTAGGAGTTAAGAGTTAGGAGTTAGGAATTAAGAGTTAGGAATTAGCAGTTAAGAATTAAAACCTTTTTTAACTTATTAACTCCTAACTTATAACTTATAACCCCTAACTCTCTTTTAGCGCTGTTAGTAAGCGTTGGTTATCGGACTCTTCACGTACAGCAACCCGGAAAAAGCGATCGCCTAGTTCTTTAAAGCTAAGGCAATCGCGGATTAAAATCTGGTGATACTTGAGTAATTGTTGCTGTAAGTGGGAAGTAGATTCTTGGGACTCAACCAGTAAAAAGTTAGCAGCACTTGCTTGGGGTTGCAATCCTGGGATTTCATTTAAACCCTGAAACAGTTGGTTTCGTGCAGGTGGTAGCCATGCCCAAGTTTGCTGCTGAAACTCCGTATCCTGGAGTGCCGCAATTGCCGCCGCTGCCGCTAGCGTGTTTACGGGCCAAGGATCGCGCCATAGCTGCCATTTAGCTAGGCAGTCAGGATGTGCGATCGCATATCCTAATCGCAGTCCTGGGAGACTGTAAAATTTGGTCAGCGATCGCAATACTACTAAATTCCTATATTCCTGCACCACTGGAATCAGGCTTTGTTCCTCATTGGGCAGCACAAAATCCATAAATGCTTCATCCACCACAACCAAAGCAAATTGCTCCAGGTAGGGCAAAATAGACTCCCGTGAAAATAGCTTTCCGGTTGGGTTGTGGGGGTTATTCAGCAATAGTCCTTTGTCCTTTGTCCTTTGTCCTTTGTCAATGACCAATACTTCTCTACGAGAGGCTGCGCCAACAGCAAAGCTCAGTACAAGTGACCAATGACCAATGACCAATGACAAAGGATACTCCAGCACATTAGCGTTGTACGCTGCCAAGGTTCGGTAGTAGTCGCCAAAGGCTGGAGTGATTAAAATTGTCGCGGCTAATTGAGCTAATTCCCTACCTATGAGAGTGAGTAATTCTGCGGAGCCGTTACCCGGCAGAATCCACTCAGGCGGCAATTGATGGAAGTGACTGAGAGCTAGTCTCAGTTCACTATAGTTTGGGTCTGGATAGTGCTTAAGATTACCGATTTGGGACAGTATAGCAGCGATCACGCTATTTGGAGGTCCCAACGGGCTGATGCTAGCAGAAAAATCCAGAATAGCATCAGGGGGACAGCCAGCCAGTGCTGCTGCCCAGGCTAAATTTCCCCCGTGTGCAGGTTGCCGCATTAAAAAAGGGTTCCCGAAGACAGAACCTATGCTTTTGGGGGTGCTACCTTTTCTCTAAACAGTTTTCCTGCGGAGAAGGCAGGAACCCTCGTCGCTGGAATTTCCATTTTTTCATTTGTTTTCGGGTTACGACCTTCACGGGCTTTACGTTCCCGTGATTCAAATGAGCCAAATCCCACCAATGTCACCTTATCACCAGAGGAAACCGCTTCAATAATCGTTTCCAAAGCGGCAGTTAAGACTGCATCCGCTTGTTTTTTGGTAACACTAGCCTTTTCAGCTACGGCATCAACTAATTCACCTTTGTTCATGTCAAACTCCTGAAGGTTTACTTGAGATTTCAGTACGGATGCACATTAATACATTCTTACTGAAATCTTTGTTCGCGGAAATACAAAAATCATCCTTTGGGAGTATTTTTTCTCAAAACGGCTGTACATCCCATCGGCTCGACTTTTCAATGAATCATTCTAAGGTGTTGTAGCCTGATGTGGATAGATGAAACCATTAATTTATATAGATTTCAGGATTTTTTGTAATTTTAGGGTACTTGTTTCCCTAAAAACCACTCTAAAAATAGGAAAAAATACCTAGTAAATCCTGCAATTGCAAAGAAAACAGGGGAGTGGGGAGGTGGGAAATGGTCAACGTTTGTTGGCATTCATTACCGATGTTGAAGAGTTATTGCTGAGATTAAGCAATTTTCATGGAAATTGAAGGCTCAGGTTCCCGATTTCTCTAAAAATTCGGGGATTTTGCTCACTTTTCATGTGATGTGGAAAATCCAATGCAAAATTTAACCCCCTAGCAAGCTTCTTTAGTTGGGAAGGGGTAAAAATTAAAGCTTCTCCCCTACAAGGCGATCCATTAGTCACATCTTTCTTAACATTTGTGGTAGCGATCGCTGCAACAACTTTTTCTGGTGCATCCGTTACACCTCTAACTGTCTCCATGTACTTTAGGATTATTTATTTTTTGCAAGTCCCTTATAAAAAAAATGCTGGAGTGAGTCAATCCTTAGTAGAAGTTTTTTGTTGCACCCAAGCCCGAAAAGCACGAGTAGTAGCAATTTCCCCATTCTTCCTCGCTTCTTGGATAAATTGAGGAATCTCCTTCACTGACACAGGCGCAAAAGTAAGACTGGTTTCGACTTCTGAGTATTGCCCACTTGCAAGCGTGTAAACTCGCAACACACTGCCGTTATAACGCCAAAATTCAGGGACTCCCATTGCAGCATAAAGCCTCAGCTTGTCTATTGCAGACCTGGAATATTCCACTTCCAGCACCAGGTCAGGGGGCGGGTCAGTAGCGAGGTCAATATTTTCTTTATCTCGAACTAATGCTTCATTTTGGATGTAGTAGCTACTATCTGGCTCGGCTCCCCGCTGCAAATCATCCCGCGTTAAAGTTAATGAACCAGCGCGTCTAATTTCCCAGCCCAACTCTTCGCACAGCACGCCAACAAAACCTTCAATTACACGGTTTGAGTTCTCGTGCGGCATCAGTGGGATTATAATTTCTACGGTTCCATTGTCATAAGCCAGTCGGGAGTTACGATCTGAACCCATTTCAGCCAGCATGGTTTTAAAAGTTTGCCAGCTGATGTTGTGGAGTAAAACCCTATTTTCTGCGGATGTTGTTATTGCCACCATAGTTCAGTTCTTTGCAACAAACCTTTTCCAGTACTGTACCCATTAATATTACTGTTAAGGTTGAATGTGAATCGAGCCAAGGCAAAGAAGCGGTATGACCGAAACGACTACTAAGGGCGATAAATTATGACTCAAGCCATACCCAAACTAGTAACCTTTGAAGATTTTGCAGCATGGCGGCCCGAAGGCGGAAGATACGAATTACATGATGGCGTGATTGTTGAAATGGCACAACCAGTCGGAGACCATGAAGATGTTGTAGGTTTTGTAGCAAGAAAACTAATAGTAGAATTTGACCGATTAAATTTACCTTATACAATCCCCAAAACTGCGCTGGTAAAACCAACTAAGTCGGAATCTGGCTACTCCCCAGATGTGCTATTACTCAATCGCCCTAATTTGATAAATGAGCCGCTATGGAAAAAAGAATCAACTGTAAGCCTTGCAGCATCAATTCCTTTAGTAGTTGAGGTAGTTAGTACCAACTGGGATGATGACTACTACACAAAACAGGGTAAGTATGAGGGTATTGGAATTCCTGAATACTGGGTTGTAGATTATCTCGGTCTAGGCGCTAAAAAGTTCACTGGCAACCCCAAACAGCCGACTATATCTATTTATCAATTAATCGATGGTGAATACCAAGTTACTCAATTTAGAGGCAGCGCTAACATAGTCTCGCCTACTTTCCCAGAATTGAATTTAACTGCCGAACAGATTTTTCAAGCTGGAAGTCTACCAACATAGCCACAACCACACTTGCTGTTTTACACTACTAAAAAATGTCAGTTAAAGAGGCGTGAATATGAAAATTAAAGAACAACTTATCGAAGAAATTGAATCAGCACCAGATGCACTTTTGACTGAAACATTTAATTTTTTACGTTTTTTGAAAACAAAGGAAACCCAAGTGCAACCAACACAACATCTAGTAGAATCTGCTAGTCATACTACTGTTCATTCCACAGGAAGCTCACTTCTAGAACATCTGAAAACTATAGGTACTTGGGAAGGTGACGACTTAGAGGAGTGTCTGAAGCTAGTAATTGCTAGCCGTGGTCAAGCAGAGTTTAATGAAGATAATCCTTTTGAATAATGTACCTAATCGATACAAATCACTGTAGTCTAGCTATTTTAGGTAATTTTACAAGTATGTGAAAATTGAAGTCCACACATCGAACTTTTTACCAAATTCGTTGTATATTGAGTACAAAACCAAGTAAAACATTTTCCCCAGAAATAGTTTGAGGAAATTTTAAAACTTCCACATCTTGTCCTGGACGATAAATTTCTACTTCCTGTTTTTTTCGGTTGATCAACCAACCTAGACGACAACCATTTTCGATATACTCTTGCATCTTATTCTGAGTTTTTTTCAAGCTGTCATTAGGCGAAAGTATCTCGATAACAAAATCAGGACATAGGGGAATAAATTTTTCTTTTTGTTCTTTAGTCAAAGCATTCCAACGAGATTTTTCCACCCAAGAAACATCTGGAGAACGGTCAGCCCCTGAAGGTAAAGTAAATCCAGTTGATGAATCAAAAACTTCGCCCAATTGATTTTGGTCGTTCCAGAACCATATTTGAGCGTTAATAGTAGAATTACTTTTTCCTGTTTCTCCTCCCGTAGGTGGCATGATAATCAACTCTCCTTCGGCATTGCGTTCTAATTTTAAATCGGGGTTTTCTTCACACAATTGATAAAACTGCTCTCTTGTCAATTTAATTACAGAATTGAGATTTAATGTAAGTGCTGTCATAAAAGTATTTCCCTTTTTGTTAGATGAGTGGGCTACAAACCTTAAGTTAAAAATTTTTAATGAAAATTAACAATCACAAAAACACGATAAATCGTCGTATTCATATTAAATCTAGATTATTTCTCACATTTATCATAGTAACTCAATCAAAAATAGAAACTACATTAATACGGGAGCATCCCAATTTTGCAAATTTACCATAAGCAACAATCTTAGTGCGAATTTGCTGCAAACGTTCGCCCAATGGAATTTTATTTGCAGAGTTTTTCAAACCAATAAATTCAACAAAATCTAAAACTTCCTCTTGTTTGTCTTGTGGAAGAGAGCGCCACTTTGTTAATAACTCTTGTTCTGAAATCATTAGTATTCACCCACTACTGTTACTTCTATTGTAATTGGGTAGTTTTATTGTAAAATAACGTTTAAATTTAATCCTACTTGTGAACAAGAAGATCCCCGACTTCTTGAAGATGTCGGGGATCTGAGCATTTGCCAGAGGTAACTTACCTGTTCATTATCTTTATTACCTACCAGGAACCTTCAACCCCCGACGCTCAAGGATTTGCCGCACTTCTGGGCTGGGGGTGTAGTTATAGCCGTAGGAAGAGTTTTCAGAGTCATCGATAATCTGAGGTGTGAGCAATACAATCACCTCTTGACGCTGGTTCTGTCGGTTTGTACTTCTAAATAACGAACCAATCAGTGGAAGATCGCCTAAGATAGGAATCTTGGAAATAGCTGTCCGGTCTTGGTCTTGAATGATGCCACTCAAGATAAGTGTCTGACCATCTCGTAAGCGAATTGTGCCAGAAGTTAGGGAGCGTTGAGAAATTAAAATGATTTGCCCATTACCTGTATTTGCTGTACCTGCTGGAGATTTGACTTGGGGAGCAACTTGTAGAGAAACAAAACCGTTGTCATCAATTTTTTCTACTTGGACAGCAAGAATTAACCCTACAGTCTCTTTTGCTGTATTTCGCACTTCTCTAGAGCCACCAGCCGTGTCAGTTATGGTTACTGTTATATCTCCTACAACTTGCTGAGTTAGTTGGACATCAGCCGTCTGGCCTTCTTGCACAATTAAGGTTGGATCGGTCAAAATCTTAGCATTGCCATTTGTAACCTGAGCCTGCAAGCTAGCGAGAAGACGCTTGGGGAACTGGTATGGCGATGCAAGAGTGCTAGCGAGATTATTGATAATCGGTGTATTAGTCAAGCTGTTTGCCGCTTCAGCCGTGGTAGCTGGTCTAGAACCGCCAAAATTCAGAGATGCGACACCGCCTTCATTAGTAAAGAAGTTATTACCAACCCCAAAGGAAAAGCTAGTGTTGAAATCATTAGCTGCCAAGAGGTTAACGTCGATAATCCTGACGTTAACTGCCACTTGACGGCGGCGGATATCAAGGGGAGTAATTTGAGCCACTGCAATGTCAACTAACCTGGGGACACCTATCAAAGTAATAGTACTGGTTCGCTCGTCTCCTAATACTTGTAAACCTCTAAGTAGTGGAATTGAGTCAGTAAATTTAATGCGTTGAGCCGTTAAATCCGAGTCTTCAGCTGTATTTGTTTGCTTTCCGTCTGCTGTACCCGCTACTTGTGTAGTCACCCTAGTTATCTTTGGTTCAGCATTGACAGCACTCTCTGCTCCCAGGTTAACTAAAACCCTTAAGATTTCTTTCACTTTTGCTTGGTTAATTCTCAGGTTCCGTATCACTACATCACGAGTTGAATTAGGCAGTTTAGGCGCTACAAAAATTGTGCGCCCACTGCGGCTAGCTTCTAAACCACTAAGGCGCAAAACGTAGTTAAATACATCTTGCACTGGCTCGTTTTCTATATCTAGAGATATTGTTTGATATACTTGCTTTTCAGTATCACCAGCACCCTGAGACAGAGTTACGCTAGATCCCTTATCTTCTCCTCCTGCATAAGCCAGGTTCATACCAGCAGCACGCGCAAGTAGTGACAAAACCTCACGCACTGGAGCATCTCGCAGTACTAAACGAGGTACACGTTCCTGAGTTCCTAAGTCAAGTGTGCTAGGAGAAGCATCAGTAGCCGAAATGGCAATATCTCCCACTGGTGGGGCGACGGCTCGAGGTAAGAACGGTGGAGCCTGACTCAGAGGTTGACCTGGCCCAGCTGTTTGTGCAGGTTGTCCGTCAATGGTGACTTGCGGGTTAGGAACGAGAACACCTGGATTTTGACCCGGTTGGGCTGGAGTAGTAGCAGGTGGTGCAGTGGGTGTTGGGGCTGTTGGCGTTGGTGCTGATGCTGTAGTGCCTGTTGAAGGGCTAAAGCTGAGTGTAATTCCATTTGGCGATCGCATCACAGGTTGACTGCCAGGTGCATCATTGCTGCCAGTTACCGTCACCCGAATGCTATTAGCATCAAGCTGACTAACCTCAACAGAGGCAATTCCTGGTGCGGGGTTATCTTGACGAAAACTATTACCTTGTGGTAATCGTAATTGAGTGTTGATAACATCTGCTACTAAAGCCTTGCCTCTTTTTGTAGTGAAAACTTGGGGACGCGACCCGGAAGAAGTTTTCAAAGCGACGCTAATTCCACCATTAACTGGATTTAACTGGACATCAGTAACTTGACTAATTTGTGCCCAAACTGGTTGAGCTGCTAAAAATACAAAAGCGGCAGTACCTAAAATAAAACTATTACCGTGAAGCTGTTTCACAGTTCATTCCTCACCTTATAAAACCTTGTTTACAAACAATTTTGAGTAGGCGGTTAGAAACCATACGCCAATTGCTTATGGGAAACCCCATTGGCGGTAGCCTCTCCTTTTTGGAGAAGACCGTGCTGGCTTGACTACACGAGACTTTACCCACCTACCCTATGGGAACGCCAAGGGCGAACGTGAGTTTCAAAACCCTCAATTTTTCCTTAGTCTGCGGGAAGGCTTTGTCTACGCTTGTATAGCCGCGAATTCTATTCGTCCTGGCTCTAATTTGACTACTTTTTCGGGGCAGCTTTAGCTGCTGCGGCTATTTCTTCTGGACTAAGTGGCATCAATACCTGTAACTGGAATGATGTATTAATCGCTGCTGGACCTACCTGCATCGGCGTTTTATCTAATGGGGATCTTGTCTCTGCTGGAGCCAAAGTTGCTTGATAATCTTTAACTATTAACAAAGGCTGTAACCGCTCAATGTTACGAATTATCGATTGTGTTTGTTCATAAGTTGCTGTAATCTCAGCGCTGATAGTACTGCGTTGCAGCTTGCCGTCAACCCCTAGTCCTAGACTTCCATCGACAATCGGTTCTGGTTTTTGGGAAATCGGCACATATTTCTTCAGTTTGGCTCTTACTGCGTTAATAGAAGTTGGAGTATTGCCAGACTCAATTAAGCGGTTCAAATCCAACAGCAATGTATCTAAGGTTTTTTCGTTAGCAAATAAACTTAAAACCTGAACTTTTTGCTGCTTTGCCTGTGCTAGTTCGTCTTTAACTTTGTCAATCTGTTTGATATTGGCTTTTTTTTGCTCAATTTGCGCTTGCAGTTCAGAGCTTTTGGCTTGCTGCTGCTGATAACTTTCCCAAGCTGGCATCAGCAGGTTTAACAATATATAACCTGCTCCTGCTAAACCAATCACCCCCACCAAGATCCCAATAATTTTTGGTGTGAAGGCAATACCAAATACCACAGGTGCGGCTGGCGTTGCCGGATCGAATTCCCCACCTTGTTCGGCAAAATTTAAATCATCACTCAGCGTCATTTTGAAATGACTCCTGTTTGTTGCATATTACGAATTCGAGTCACTAACCCCACTGTGCCTTTTTTTTCTAACTCTCGAATTAATTCTGACGCTGGAACGTCGTTCATGCTCGATTGAATAGTGTATTTAACTACTTGAGGCGGCTTAATTACTACATTAGTAGAAGATTGACTCGCACTTGATGTTAAGGGAGCATCTACTAACGTTGCTGTCAGAATTCTGGTTTCTGTGGGCTTCAAAAACTGAGACTGTTGTAAACTCAATAAGAAATCATTGACATCATTAAAGGAACGAGCCAATCCGTTAATTTCTAATCCTCCTGCGGGATTATTTGGTGGCTGACCTGCCGCTACCGCAATAGGTGGGATTTGTTTGATATTCTCGATTTGCACTGCCGTTGGGATGCGATCGCGCAAATCTTGCAGCATGGCTGACCAAGGACGAATCTGGTCAAATACAGTTACTAAAGCTTGGGTTTCCCCTTTAATTGCGTTTGTCTCGGCTTTGATTTTGTTCAGATTTCCTATTTCTGTATCTAATCTCTTGCTTTCTTGGTCTAGTTGTGCAATCTGACCATCCAATTCAACAATCTTCCCTTGTAACAACCACCAACTAACTCCCAATAAAGCTGGAAGACCTACACCGACTGCAACTCCCACATACACTAGTGTCAAATCCCCCGTAGGAAACTTTAGGGCTATTCCTCCTTTTCTCTCTGGCTTTTTCTGGTATGCTGGGCGGTCTTTAAGAAAGTTAACATCTAGGCTGTACATTTTATTACACCTCCCGCATTCCTAGACCGAGTACAATCGCCAAGCCAGAGCGTTGTACCTGTGGATATTTATCAGTGTCCACTTCCAAAGACAAAGACCCGATTGGATCTATTTGGGTAGTTGGCAAGCTCAATCGTTGGGTAAAAAATTCATCTAGCTGTTGAAGTCCACCTCCTGGCCCAGCTAATAAAATCTGCGCTACCTCCAAATTTTCACTTTGATTCAGGTAAAAATCGATGGAACGGCGCAGTTCATCCGTTAGTTCTCCCAAGACTCTCAATATGGCAGCCATGCCAGGATTGAGTTCGGTAACGCCAGTTTTACCGCCGTCTATGGGAGTTGCAGGAATAACCATTCCGTGTAACAGTTCCATATCTCGTGATGTAGGTAAGCTCATTGCCCTTGCTAAGGCAGTTTGCATTTGATAAGTCCCGATGGGGACTGTGCGTGAAAATTGCGGCACTCCGTTAACGATGATGGCGATTTCTGTACTGTCAAACTCGATATCAACTAGTACTGCTGCTTCTTGCGGGCCAAATTGTCGTAGTTGTTCGCGAATAGTCCGAATTAGAGCAAAACTGTTAATTTCTAAAACATCAATTTGTAATCCTGCCTGCTCAAATGTACTTATATAGGTATCCGTTATCTCCTTGCGGGTGGCAACTAGGAGGACGTGTACTTTTTCAATGCCATCTTCATCTACAAAATACCCAAGTTTCTGATAATCTACATCAGCCTCTTCACGAGGATAGGGTAAATACAAACCTGCTTCATGGTTCAGCACCATTTCTCGCAGTTCTTTATCATCTAACTCTGCTGGCACTGGTATAATCCGAACGATAGAATCTCGTCCTGGTACACCAGTAGCAACGCGAGAAGTTTTGATTTTGCTCTCAGCTAGCGCCTGCTGGATTAATTGCGCCATTGCTGGAGGGTCGTTGATTTGACCATCAGTAACTATCCCTTCTGGAACTGCTACCGATGTATAGATTTCTAGTTTCAAGCCTTGACCCTGCTTGCGTAGCTGAACTACATTCACCCGTTCGGGAGCAAGTTCAATGCCTACCCCTTTTTTCGATTTGCCAAACAGACTATTGAAGCTTTTTACCACAGTTGTGCCCGCTGGACTGCTAAATTGAAAATTTAAATTTGTTGCGGTAAAGGCGTTATATATTACGTCTTTACGGGTAATTTATTTAGCCTATAATCTCAACAATTCTGTCTAAGCTTTTCACACTGATCAAGCGTAAAAATACTGGGAAAATGATTCAATTGCGAAAATTTAAACAACTTGTTGCTTTGGTACTGCTTGGCTTATTAACCAGTTGGATTGTAAGTTGCAGCACAGGTAATGTTAATACAAGTACAAAACAAGCTACTTCAGGAGTGGGAACTGTTGAGTTTTGGACAATGCAACTCCAACCTCAATTTACCGACTACTTCAAAAGCCTAATTGCGGATTTTGAATCGCAAAATCCAGGTATAAAGATTAACTGGGTTGATGTACCTTGGGCGGCAATGGAGAACAAAATATTAACAGCTGTCTCCGCAAAAACGCCACCTGATGTAGTTAACTTGAATCCGGGTTTTGCTTCCCAACTTGCCGGACGAAATGCCTGGTTAGATTTAGATGCAAAAGTCCCAAATGATGTACGTTCCTCCTATCTGCCGAATATCTGGAAAGCAAGTACGCTTAATGGTAAGAGTTTTGGAATTCCCTGGTATCTCACCACACGGTTAACCATTTATAACACTGATTTATTAAAACAGGCAGGTATCAATAAAGTCCCTGTAACCTACGCAGAATTAGCACAAGCAGCGCAACAAATTAAAGACAAGACGGGTAAATATGCTTTTTTTGTGACTTTCGTACCGCAAGATTCCGGTGAAGTGCTAGAATCTTTCGTGCAAATGGGAGTCACCCTAATAGATGCTGAGGGTAAAGCGGCGTTTAATTCAGCACCAGGGAAAGCCGCGTTTCAGTATTGGGTAGATTTGTATAAAAAAGGTTTGCTTCCTAAAGAGGCTTTAACCCAAGGACATCGCCACGCGATCGATTTATACCAATCTGGAGAGACTGTGTTTCTAGCTTCTGGGCCAGAGTTCCTGAAAACGATCGCTAATAATGCCCCAAAAATTGCTCAAGCTTCAGAAATAGCACCTCAACTCACCGGGGATACAGGTAAGAAAAATGTCGCCGTGATGAATATAGTTATTCCCCGCGATAGCAAACAATCAGATGGCGCAGTGAAGTTTGCTTTGTTTGTTACCAATGACGAAAATCAGTTAGCCTTTGCTAAAGCTGCAAATGTTCTACCTTCTACAATCAAAGCATTGTCTGATACCTACTTTAAAGATGTTCCAGCTAATGCTTCAACAATAGAAAAAGCGCGAGTGATGAGTGCTAAAGAACTGCCAAAGGCAGAAATATTGACCCCTACCTTGAAGGATTTTAATAAACTGCAAAAGGCAGTTTATGAGAACTTGCAAGCAGCAATGTTAGGCGAGAAGACTGTAGATAAAGCTGTAGAAGATGCGGCGCAACAGTGGGATCAAAGATAAATTTGGGCATTGGGCATTGGGCATTGGGCATTGGGCATTGGGCATGGGGCATTGGGCATTGGGAAAGAGGAGGCAGAAGGCAGAAGGCAGAAGTTCTTTAATTTTGAATTTTGAATTTTGAATTGATTTCTCCCCCATCTCCCTATTCCCTATTTCCCATTTGTAAAAAATCGCCGACTAAATAAAGGGAACCACACAAAACGATTAAATCGTCTGTGGTAGCGGTTGAAATTGCGGCTGCTAGTGCTGTGAATAAATCTGGATGGATTTGGCGATCGCTTAATTCGGGACAGAGGTTGTAAGCTAGGTTTGATAAGTAGTCTAGGTCAGCGGAAGTTTTACCGGGCCAAGGTTCTACTGGTATTGGTACTATATAAAGGCGATCGCCTGGTCGCAGTAAAGCGGTAAAAATATCAGTATGATCCTTATCGGCAAACATTCCCATAACCCAATTCACTGGCTTGTGGTTAAGTGTATCTAAGCTGTCAACATACTGGCGGAGAACTTGGGCGGCGGCGGTATTATGAGCGCCATCAAGTAATAATTTATGGTTTTTCCAAGTAGTCCATTGCATCCGCCCTGGCCATTTAGTTTTGGCCATGCCGTTAATTATGGCTTCTTCTAAAATCTGCCAACCCTGTTGTTGGAGAATTTCTAAAGCAGCTAAAGCCAAAGCTGAATTAGTTAACTGAATTTGTCCCGCTAACGGCAAAGGGTATTTAATTAATTTTAAATTTTGAATTTTGAATTTTGAATTTTGAATTGTTTCATATTCTGCCCAGCCTGTAGCGATTTCATGGGCGCTTTGAGGTGTAAAAATTGGGCATTGTAATTCTAAGGCACGCGATCGCACCACTTTGTCTGCCTCTGGTGGTAATGGCCCAACAACAACAGGACATCCAGGTTTGAGAATACCTGCTTTTTCTCTAGCAATATCAGCGACGGTAGGGCCAAGTTGCTGCCAGTGTTCGCGGCTAATGGAAGTAATGAGTGTAACCAAGGGTTCCAAGCAGACATTGGTAGCATCTAAGCGCCCTCCTAGTCCGACTTCTACCACAGCCACATCAACTTGTTGCTGGGCAAAATATAACCAAGCAGCCGCCGTAATGACTTCAAACTGAGTTGCCGATTCGTCCTGATGACGAATAACCGCTTGGACTTTTTCTAATAATTGACTCAATTCCTCTGAGGAAATTGGCTGTTCATTCAGACAAATACGTTCCGTCCAATCAACTAAATGGGGGGAAGTATAGCGTCCTGTACGATAACCAGCCTCAGTTAGTACCGAGGAAAGATAGGCACAGACTGAACCTTTGCCATTAGTGCCAGCAACATGAATTACTGGGACTTGCTGATGGGGATTGCCAAGATTTGCCAATAGATTGACAATGCGATCGAGTCCCAGGTGGACGCCAAAGCGTTGCAGCGGTTGTATTACAGAATCGATATCCAAGGAATGGGGAGTGGGGAGTACAGAGTGGAGACAAGGGCACAAGGGGAATAATCAATACCCAATGCCCCATGTCCAATACCCAATTAATGAATTTAAGCTTCTCTATCCAAAAAGCCTTGAATTTGTCTTAAAGCGGCAGCGCCAATATTAAACACTGCCCAGCTAGCGGCAATAACAACTGGTGCTAAAACGATCGCTATACGAAAATCGATATCCATATCTAAGAACCCCTCTTTTAAGTAGAAATTAAAGTTTTGTCAACAGCTCTCATTTTTATTCTTAGCTGAAGTGGGCAATTTTTCCAACTAGATATGTAAAGAATGTTTAAATTATGGGGGATTGGGCATTGGGCATTGGGCATTAGTTATTCTTTCTCCCCGTGCTTCCTTATCTCCCTCATCTCCCTCATCCCCTTCTTCTCCGCACTCCCTAAGCCTTGCTAAACCCAATATCAGTACCCTTACCAGCATGAATTAAAGCTAACTTTTGGTAACGTTTAGCGTGTTCAATCAGTTCTGCGGCTTCAACATTTGTTACTTGGCGTAACACTTTACCTGGAATACCGACAACTAGAGACAAAGGCGGTACATTTTTAGTTACCACTGCGCCAGCACCAATAATGCTACCAGCACCCACTCGTACCCCATCTAAAATCACTGCGCCTATGCCAATCAAACTTCCACGCTCAATGTAAGCAGAATGTACCACAGCGCGATGCCCTACGGTAACATGATCTTCTAAAATTGTTGGAAAACCAGCATCACCATGTAGAATTGCACCATCCTGAATATTTGTGCATTCGCCAATTTCAATCCGTTCTACATCTCCCCTCACCACTGCTCCATACCAAATGCTCACTCCTGTTGCTATATTTACCGAACCCATAACAACAGCATTGGATGCAATGAAGGCAGCTTGAGAAAAATCAGGAGATGTCCAGTAAGAAGCGGTAGACACGATAGAATATGAATATGGTACCCAGGAACACTGGAGAAACTCCAACCTTTGAGGCTGGTTGCACAACCAGGATATCACAGCGTCAAGCCTCTACGCTGAGGAAAACACTAGTGAACAATGTTCCTGCCGCAACACTGTGTCTATGCAGCAGTGAGCAAGTAACTCAAAGTGGTTGAGCCGAAGTGTATAATCCAACCCACTAGTGCTGGTGAAGACAAAATTATGTTTGTACGCACTTCATGATGAATCCAGGTTTGCAGTACCCGATGTTTGGGCCGGAAATACAGTGTCCCCATTGTCGCCAGACTATTCCGGCGCTGACACTAACAGATACCTATTTGTGCCCTCGTCATGGCGCGTTTGAAGCTAATCCTAAAAATGGAGAGTTAATCCATTTGCAATCGGGGCGTCATTGGCGGAGGTGGAATAATGAATGGTATAGACAACATACTCATCCTGATGGTATTCGCTTTGAAATTCACGAAGCATTAGATAAGCTCTATACCCAAGGCTTTCGAGCAACACGAGTGATTATTGCTCGACGCTATCAGGAATTGATGAGTGGCTACTTAGAACGCAGCACGCCTTGGCGTTCTGGACAACCAGAAGTTACTGCTGCGCGTTTGTACGGCTTACCCGTGGAGTTTAGCCCCGATACCTCAGATGATGCCTGTTGGGAAGTGATTAATTTTGACTTGGAAAAAGAGCCTGGTGTCCCTGTACGCTACCCTTATTTCAGGTTGTTTGAGTAATGGTCATTTGTCATTAGTCATTTGTCATTAGTGAATAACAAAGGACAAATGACTAAGGACTAAGGACTAAGGACTAATATGCACCACGCCTCTATTCGGACTGCGAATATTCATCAAGCGATCGCTTTCTACGAACTTTTAGGGTTTACAATTTCAGAACGCTTTACCACAGGCTACACCCTAGCTTGCTGGATGGAAGGATTGGGCGGCAGAATTGAACTGATCCAAATTCCCGAACCAAAACCAGCCCCAGATGCCTTTGCTGATGAGCATTATGTAGGGTATTATCATCTCTCGTTCGATTTAACTGAGATTACACCAGATTTACCTAGCTGGTTGACAAGTTTACAAGAACGTGTACTACTAACTGCTGAGAGTCAAACCGAAGGATCAGAACCGTTGAAGGTACTTTTAGAACCGACACAACAGCAAATAGGCGATCGCATTTACGAAGTAGCTTTCATTGCTGATACTGATGGCTTACCTCTGGAATTCATTCGGGTTTTAGCAAAACTCCCATAATTTAGCTTTTTTATTACCTTTGTTGCTAATATATTGTTTTTCTGTATTGTTACTGAAGTCACAGATTTTTTTGCCAGATTAAAGTGTAGTCACTCACAAAAATAATTATGTAACTTAATTTACAGATATATCTGCTAAATACATGTATGGATTTTCCAAATTTTATTCCAAATTTTATAAATATCCCTTGCCGTTATTACTTTTAAGTTTATGGCTAGTAGCTGTTTTTTTGTTGAGCGATCGACCTGCTCATAGCCAACATCCAGTTATATCTAACAAAGAAAAATATCAGTCAACCTTGCTAGCAAAAAGAATAATGCCCTCAACACTGACAGAAAATGTCCGCAAGACAGTGCTGGAAAATGGTCTAACTGTCCTGACAAAGGAAGTGCATACTGCGCCAGTGGTGACGGTGCAGGTGTGGTACAAGGTTGGCTCACGTAACGAAGAACCGGGTGTGAATGGCATTGCCCACCAGTTGGAACACATGATGTTTAAAGGTACAAAAAACCGTCCAATTCAATTTGGACGTTTGTTTAGTGCTTTAGGTAGTGATTCCAATGCTTTCACCAGCTACGACCAAACTGCATATTACGGTACTGTGGAACGAAACAAGCTAAAAGCGCTCTTGGTGCTGGAAGCAGACAGAATGCGAAATTCTCAGATTGAGCCGGAGCAATTAGCGAGTGAAAAGCGGGTAGTAATTTCGGAGTTGCAGGGTTACGAAAATAGTCCAGAATATCGTCTCAACCGTGCTGTCATGCAAGCGGTTTTTCCCAATCATGCTTATGGGTTGCCTGTAGGTGGCACTAAAGCTGATGTTGAGAAATTTGAAGTTGAGCAGGTAGAAAAATATTACCGCAATTTTTACAGTCCTGATAATGCTGTCTTAGTGATTGTTGGAGATTTTCAAACTGCAAACACCCTCGAAACAATTAAAAAAGTGTTTGGTAAAGTAGCGAGGCAGGAGGCAGGGAGCAGGGGGCAGGAGGCAGGAGGCAGGGAGCAGGGGGCAGGGGGCAGGGGGCAGGAGACTGGAGTTAATTCTGTATCACTCAGCACTCAGCACGGGCTAAACGCCCCGCTACCGCTAACAGTACTCAGCACTCCCATAGTATTGCGAGAACCGGGAGCAGGGCGGCTATTACAAGTTGTGTATCCGTTACCGGATGCAAATCAACCGGATGTCCCGGCGCTGGATGTGATGGATTACATCTTGACAGAGGGACGGAATTCTAGACTTTATCAGGCATTGGTGGAATCAGGTTTAGCTAGTGAAGTTACGGCATCCGTCACCAGTTTGCGAGAATCTGGCTGGTATGAGTTGTTGGTAACGGCTGGAACTAAACAAGATTTGAAAAAAATTGACTCAATGTTGAGTAGTGCGATCGCCAATGTAGCACAAAAAGGTGTGACATCTGAGGAAGTAGAACGAGCTAAAACTCAACTAACAGCAGATGTAATTTTGAGTAATCGTGATATCACTTCTCAAGCAATGCGATTGGGCACTGATGAGACAACTGTTGGTGATTATCGCTATACAGACCGCTATTTGGCAGCTGTTCGTCTGGTGAAGCAGACGGATGTTGTTGCTGTGATTAACAAATACTTGACAAAAGAATCGCGGACAGTAGGCTTTTTTGAACCAACCCAGAAGCGGATAACAGAAGTTGCTGACAAACCAGACTCAGCCCAAACTACAGAAAATTTCTCTCCTGGCGCACCTGTGCTTTTTTCTGAGGTGATGAAGTACTTACCGCCTGTGGATTTGGCTACAGATGCGATTCCCCAAGTCTTACCACAGGAATTTAAATTGACTAACGGATTGCGGATATTACTGTTATCAGATCGGAGTACTCCCACCGTTACCTTGAGCGGTTATATTCAAGCTGGGACGGAATTTGATCCAGAGAATAAAGCTGGATTGGCTGCTTTTGTGGCAGATAATTTGCTAAATGGCACTAAGAGCAAGGATGTTTTTACTATTGCTAAAGTCTTAGGAGAACGAGGGGCAAGTCTAGACTTTCAAACCTACCGCGAAGGTGTGCATATCGAAGGTGATAGTTTAGCAGATGATTTGCCAATACTCCTAGAGATGTTGGCAGATGTTGTTAAAAATAGTACCTTTCCAACCAAAGAGTTGGAACTGCATCGCCAACAAACCTTAACTGATTTGCAACAGGAATTAGATGAGCCATCAGAAGTAGCCAGAAGAGTATTTGTTCAGTCAATTTATCCGAAAAAACATCCCTTACATACTTTTCCCACAGAGGAGAGTTTACAACAGATTCAGCGCCAGGATGTGATTAATTTCAAAACTAAACATTATCGTCCAGATACAACAGTGCTAGCGCTGGTGGGAGATTTTGATCTAGACAAAGTGCGATCGCTCATTCACAATAAGTTTGGAGACTGGGAAGTTAGCGGTCAAGCACCCACATTAAAATATCCCCCGGTGGCAATGCCGGAGAAAATAGTAAGTGTTAACCCAGTTTTACCAGATAAAGCCCAAGCTGTAACTTACATGGGTTACACAGGCATTAACCGTTACGATCCTCAATTCCATGCAGCCTTAGTGTTGAACCAGATTTTAGGAGGCGATACCTTATCTAGTAGACTAGGTGCAGAAGTGCGCGATCGCCAAGGTTTGAGCTATGGAATTTATAGCTCCTTTCAAGCTGGAAAAAATGCAGGCACATTTTTGATAGAAATGCAAACTAGTCCTGAAGATAGCAGTAAAGCGATCGCTAGTACCCGCCAGATGCTACAGCAAATCCATCAACAAGGTGTAACTGCACTAGAAGTAGAAACAGCTAAACGCACCCTCATCAGCAACTACAACGTTTCGCTGGCAAATCCAGAGGAATTAACAGATAGAATTCTGATGAATGAGGTATACGGACTAGATAAAGTAGAATTGCACTCCTTCACTGATAAAATCCAGAAAGTTACCCTTACCCAAGTTAACCAAGCGGCTCGTGAGTTACTCCACCCAGATCAAATCGTAGTCGTTACTGCTGGGCCATCTGTGTTAGCAGAGAAAAGTATTAGGTAGAGATAGGCACTGGGCATGGATAATATAAAAAATAGGTAAAGTGATTTTTGCCGCTACCTATTAATTGTTCTTGCTCATCAGCATTGCCTTTTGAGAATTAATGATGAAAATTTATAACTATTTTTACGAAATTGTAATTAAATCCCTTACTTTCACAATTTCTGCTTGGGTACAAATATTACAGCGGAACTACGTGATATTAACGTTGCTCCTAGCTCTAAATTTCATCGCTGCTACTCCAGCAATGGCGGCGAATTTGTCTGGCGATTTGCTCAAGCAACCAGCTACAGAAATTACAGTTAGCTTGGGTAATTCAGCTAACGAACTCAAGTTTGAGCCAAATCATTTGGAATTTGAGGTTGGCAAACGCTATCAACTACGGCTTACTAATCCCAGCCAACTGAAGCACTATTTTACCGCTAAAGATTTTGCCGATGGCATCTGGACACAAAAAGTTGAAGCAGGCAAAGTAGAAATCAAAGGAGCCATTCACGAACTAGAACTCAAGCCCAGTGCTGAAGCCGAATGGGTATTTGTCCCTCTGAAATCTGATACTTATGGCTTACGTTGTACAATACCAGGACATACAGAAGCAGGTATGACTGGAGAAATTGCCATCAAGAATTAAAAATTAAATATAACTGAGCTAAATACAACATTTCATGAAATTCTTTGCGTACCCTTGCGCTTACCTTTGTGCCCCTCTGCGTTTAAATTCCAACCCTCAATTCATCACAATTTTAGACAAAACTGTACCAACTCCCATAGTACGTTGTGAAAAATAACTTAGGGCGTTTTTGATTCAAGTCCAACACATTAGGAGTATCTAAATATGTTATTCTATATACATTAGCGCCCAAAATAGAAGAATCCCTATCAGGGATTAAAATAACTTAAATTATAGATATTATTTCTCAATTAATCTAGAGAAAGCATTGATACTTCAGCGTCAGAGCCACCAGTAATTATTAATTTCCTATGAACATTTTCAGTAACTTACTTTCCCAAGCGACTCAGCCTGCACCTGCGAAAAAACAGCGCCGAGGAATTGAAATTAAATCGCCGCGTGAAATTGAAATCATGCGGCAATCATCGGCAATTGTAGCAACTGTCCTAAAAGAAATTTCCGAGCTAGTAAAGCCAGGAATGACAACGGCTGATTTGGATGCTTATGCAGAAAAACGCATCCGCGAAATGGGTGCAACACCGAGTTTTAAAGGATATCACGGTTTTCCAGGTTCTATTTGCTCCAGCATTAACAATGAAGCAGTACATGGCATTCCTAGCCCCAAGAAAGTGATTCGTGTCGGAGATGTATTAAAAGTAGATACGGGCGCTTATTACCAAGGCTTTCATGGTGATTCTTGCATTTCAATTGCTGTCGGTGAAGTGACGCAAGAAGCTGCTAAATTAATTCGCGTAGCAGAAGAAGCTTTATATAAGGGTATTGAGCAAGTTAAGGCTGGTGTATATCTGCTTGACTTAGCTGGAGCAATTGAAGATCATGTGAAATCTAACGGCTTTAGTATAGTCGAAGAATTCACTGGACACGGTGTTGGTCGTAACCTGCATGAAGAACCTTCAGTATTTAACTATCGTACTCGTGAGATGCCAAATGTTAAACTCCGGGCGGGGATGACGCTAGCAATTGAGCCAATTTTAAATGCAGGTTCCAGACACACACGGACATTATCTGACCGTTGGACAGCAGTTACTATGGATAATTCTTTGTCGGCTCAATTTGAGCATACAGTTTTGGTAACGGAGACTGGTTATGAGATTTTGACTGACCGTTCTAAAGTGTAATTTTTAGTTGTAATTATCTGTTTTTAAGAGAGGTGAAGCGTCGAAAGAGGACGATTTACCTCTTTACTTTTTTTAACCCACATTCCACAGATTAATTTGAAAATATTAGTATTTTCTATAATCCTACTAGAACAAAGCTTAAGGTCAAGGGGGTTATTTTTATATCTAAAAATAGTCACATTAATAGCTAATTTAGATGCATTTGCCCTGCTTCCTATGCTAGTGAGGTCTAACCTCAGATATAAAGCCTTTCAATTTTGAGGATGTACCTTACCACGATATTTGACTTATAGCCGCATAATTAGTTTTATAAATAGAAAGCATCTCTTTAACTTGTACAGAGACAGACGTACTTTCTGGAATAGCTTCTAATAAATTAATTGCTTGCTGCCATTTATCTTGTGCTTGCTGCCGACTTACTTGTGAATGAGGTGAATTTTGAACAAATAAATTAGCTTCTGTTGCTAGCTTGTGGGCTGATTCTAAGTTTGCTACAGCTTCCTTTTCAATTAGCACTCTTTGACTGATAGATTTATAGTTAATTTGATAGTAAGCTAATTTCTTCTTTGCCCGGTCATAAACTGATGTTTTAGCAGGAATTTTATCTAATAAAATTATTGCCTGATACCATTTAGTTTCTGCTTGTTGCCAGACTTTTAGAGGATGCGGTGGCTTTTGAACCAGATAAGCAGCTTCCATACCAAGTTTTTGAGCAGATTTAAAGTTGCCGATGGCACTTCCTTCTTGAGTTAAACTTAGATTTTGCTCTCTAATTTTCAAACCACCAAAAGTTAAGATTAATAAACTTGAGGCGAGAATCAAAGCTGAACGTACTATTTTTGGTGTTGAAAATTTTAGTAATATTTCTACTTCCTGGCTACTAATTGCTTCTTTATTACTTTCCTCTTTAATCTTTTTCAAGGCTTGTTCTGCCTGTACATTTAAAGTGTCACCCTGAATAATTAAAGCAGCAATTTGTTCTTGGAAAGAATCACAATCATTGAGAATATCGGTCAATTCTTTAAATTTATCTTCACTCGATATAATTAATTCGTGGTCATCATCTAACCACTCTAAAGCGAAACCAGATTTACCATAAAAAGCTGATACACCTAATAAAATATTTAATAAGCTGCGACTATTTTTAATAGTATCAAAAATATAATTTAATTTTTGCTTTAACTGTAATAGTTGTTTTTGATAATCGCTAATTTTTTCAATTTGATATTGCAAAATATTAGCTTTACCCAAGTCTAAGTCAATTTGTAAGCTCTCATTCAATGTTTTAAATTCATTGGATATACTTAAATTAATAATATCGGAATTTAGTTGATTTCCTAATTTAATATCACTGAGAATATCAGTCGCTATTGCTTGTAAAAAATAACCCCATTCAATCCAAGCATCAATTTTTGATTGTAAATCAGTTAAGGAAATTTTAGTTTCTGAATTCCCAAATTTTTCTGCGATCGCTGGATCTACTAATCCCAGACTAGGTATAAATAAAGTAGCTGCTGTGATTAATCGAGGAAGTGTAGCGATCGCAGAATTATTGATACGATCAAATCTCAATTCTTGAGCGATTAATTTTTTAATATTCCGTAGCTGTTCCTGAGCATTATTGATCAGGATAATTTGTTCCATGATTTCATTAGAATCGCCAATAGTCAGTTTTAGATTCTGAATTAGTGTTGGCAATTCACTAACAAGTATTTCTAGGTTAGCCATAAATACCCCTTAGGGATTTGTCGAAAGTTTATGCAAAACAATTAAAATGGCTTGAGTAAGAATATAACCACGCCTGTTGTATCTAAGCATCCTAGTTGAGTGACAAATCTCAGGAGCTATAAAATGTATAGTTCCCGGAAATCCTGCTAAAGTAACAATTTCAGTTTTAAAATCCCAGAGAAAGACAAAATTATCCATTCACTAACGTATGAATGAAGTTGATTTAGCATTTACCCCAGCATTAGAGTTGGCGCAATTAATCCGTCGCCGGGAAGTATCACCGCTAGAGTTAGTGGAAATATATTTAGAACGGATTGGGCAATTAAATCCTCAATTGGGAAGTTACTTTACGGTGACGGCAGAATTAGCGATCGCAGATGCCAAAGCCAAAACAGAATTATTGACAACTACCTCAGAACTACCGCCATTTTTTGGCGTGCCGATTTCCATTAAAGACCTCAATGCTGTAGCAGGTGTTACCTGTACTTATGGAAATCCGGCATTACTGAACAATATCCCTAACTATGATGATGGCGTTGTCACGCGGATTAAGCAAGCTGGATTTACTATTCTCGGTAAAACAGCCACTTCCGAATTAGGTTCATTCCCATACAGCGAACCTGCGGGTTTTCCCCCAGCACGAAATCCGTGGAATTTAGAATACACCCCTGGCGGTTCCAGTGGTGGCGCAGCAGCGGCAGTAGCAGCGGGATTGTGCGCGATCGCTCAAGGTTCTGATGGCGGTGGTTCAATTCGGGGTCCTGCGGCTTGTTGTAGTTTGGTGGGAATTAAACCATCTAGGGGCAGGGTGAGTAAAGCACCCGTAGGCGAACGCCTCGCTGGAATTGCCGTCAACGGGCCAATTGCCCGGACTGTTGCTGATGCTGCTGCCCTTTTGGATGCCATATCTGGCTACATGACAGGCGATCCTTACTGGTTGCCCGATCCTGAACCATCATTTATCGCTGCTACTCAGACAAAACTTGGTGCTTTGCGAATTGCCTTTGACACTAGCATTTCTCCTTTGGGAGAAGCTGACGCGAACTGTCAGCAAGGTGTCCGGCAAACAGTCCAGTTATTAGAACACCTCGGCCATCACGTTGAACAAAAATCCCCAGATTTTAGCGGTTTAGTTGAACCATTTCAGATTGTCTGGCAAGCTGGGGTAGCTGGATCAGGACTTCCTGTTGAAGCTTTACAGCCATTGAATCGCTGGCTATTTGCACGCACAGGTTCTGTTGGAGAATACCTGCAAGCAGTTTCTCAAATGCAGATAGTGGCACGGCAGATTGTGGCGTTTTTCGATACTGTGGATGTGCTGGTATTGCCAGTTTATCTACATTCACCTATCCGCGTTGGGGAATGGGCTTCGCTGAGTCCAGAAGAGACATTCCAAAATATTATTGAGTGGGTTGCCCCTTGTCCGCCTGCGAATGCAACTGGACAACCTGCGATCGTAATTCCTGTAGGCTTTGACAGTAAGGGTTTACCCATGAGTGTGCAGCTAATTGGTAAACCTGCTGCTGAAGCCACAATCATCAGCTTAGCAGCACAATTAGAAGCGGCTAACCCTTGGATTCATCATCGTCCAGCCTTTGCAATATTGGGCTAATCATGCAGGCATCCCTGGAACAACTTGCAAAAATTATTGTCTTTGTTGGTTGAGAAACATTTTATAAAATGTTTCTCAACCTGCAAAATTTTTTCATCTCACAGGACGGACTACACTAATCAATCGACCTCTTGCAAAAGTCCCTAACACCCCACCCCAACCCCTCCCCGCTTGCGGGGAGGGGAGACAAAGCGTAGCTTTGGCGGGGTGGGGTTCTTATTTTGGATTTATGCAAGAGGTCTAATATACTTGTCAAAAGTTGTGCCGCCAAAATTGCTGCATGAATCCTTTGTGCTAATCCACTTCTATCTACATCATCTGTGCAAATAATAATACCAGCATGAGTAGGCTGCAAACGATGCAAGCGTTTGAAGTCTCTGCGATTTAAGGTTAAAACAACTTGCTCATTGCTATTTGCAAATGCAAGAACTTCGTCATCAGGAATTTTTAAATTAGCATTTCCGGCTTCTTGGACAGTAAGAACATCATGCCCCAAATCACGTAAATGCTCCACAACCTGATAAGGAAACTGTTCATCTGCATACAAACGAGCCATTAGTCTTGTTCATTCTCCTTAATGGCTGTTGCGATTTCCTCTGGGTATACAGTGGCATAAACCCAAGCGTTGGTTAAGTCAGTTGCAGATAGAGTTGGATAGTCTTTCAAAAGTTGAGCTTCGCTAATACCCAAATTCCGAGCATTAACTAATACCCAAACAGGAATACGTGTTGCTGTAATACAAGCATCCCCACCACATACCCCTGGAATTTTCTCAATTCCACGCCAAGGATTGCCTAAGCTTTGAGCTAGTATCTGAATCGCTTGTGCTTTTTCGTTTGGCGTTAAGGCAAGTAGTTCTGGTTCTAACCTTTGAAGCGTCATAGCATTACTACCAACCCATGATAAAAGACTTTATTTAGTATTTTAACTCACACAACTATTGGTAGATCAATGAATAACTGATGGGTAGGGATTGTTCGTAGTTTGTGCTTTAGCGAAGACAGTACAGACTACGAACTTATGAAATTAAGTTGCCCGATCAATTTTTTGCACTTCTTCATCAGATAGTTTTACATTGATGGCTTGTATTGAGTCTTCAATGCTGGAAAGCTTGCTAGCACCAGGAATAGGCAAAATAGCAGGCGATTTGGAACGCAACCACGCTAGAACGATATTGTACACCGACACGCCTTTTTCTTTAGCTAACTTAGCGATCGCAGAAATATCCTGCAAATCCTGATGGCGACGCCTACCACCAAAGGGACTCCAAGGTAAAAAGGTCAATCCTTGCTGTTCACAATATTTTAATACGCCGTCATTTTCTGGCTGTCGTTGCCAAGGGCTGTATTGATTCTGCACCGAAACAATATCCACCACATCCCGCGCCTCCTTAATTTGTTCAACGGAAAAGTTAGAAACTCCTACAAACCGAATCAAACCAGCCTCTACTGCTTCTTTAACTGGCGCCAGGGATTCTTCAATCGTATAATTAGTATCGGGAGAATGATACTGCCAAACATCGATGGGTTTAGTACCACCCAACGCCTCAAAGCTGACTCGAATTGTTTGGCGCAAATGTTCTGGGTTGCCGTTGCTTGTCCAGTTGCCATCGGGACGCATCAACCCGCCCTTAGTTGCTACAATCACTTGGCTAACATCGCCTTTGTAACTACTAAGTGCCTTGTGAATTAGCTGCTCATTGTGGTGCTTATCTGACTCATCTTTACAGTAAGCATCGGCAGTGTCAATAAATGTAATACCCAAATCCAAGGCACGATGAATAACTTGGATTGATTGCGATTCAGGAGGGCGATTAGCAATTGACATAGGCATACCACCCAAACCAATTGCACTTACAAAGATACCAGTTTTTCCTAGTTGTTTGGTTTCCATGCTTTTAGCTATAGCTTTCTGCCCTAATTATCTATCAGTTAGTTATTCATCATAAATCCTCCCTAGTGCTTAGACTTGAGGATAAGTGAATGTAATTCTTCCTTCTGCTAGGTGTGAGAATACCACGTTATTTGACAGACAACTGTCGTTGCCTCTAACTTCAGGGTAATTGAAACTTCTACCTAATAATGATTACTAATATGAAATTTAGCATTTAATTTTATGAAAGTCATGTTTGATTGTGGTCTTGGTGAATTTAATTATTATTGATGCTTACCAATATTTATATCCGTTTGTCATGCTGTCAGAGAAGGAATAGTTGCGATCGAGTAGAATAATTTATTAACATTTACGCCCGTCAAACGGACGTAAATATCATTAAACAATTGTGCTGGCTAAATGATTTCCTCTAAATTTATTAGAAAATTTAGAGATTTAGTTAATAGCCCTCTATAGTATAACCAGCAGATTGAACTATCTGTTTAATTGACTCTTCAGAAGCCGCAGCATCTACAGTGACAGTTTTGGTCTCAACGTTCACATCTACTTTGGCATCAGATTCCATAGTCTGAATAGATTTAGTTATTTTCTGGGCACACTCATTACCTTTAATATTGGGAACTTTCAATTTAATTGCCATTACTTACCTCGTTACCTAAACTGAAATTTACCTTTAATAAATATAATATCGATTTGAAGAATAAGCGCACATCTTACTTGAGTTAGGGAATTGAGCATCATATAAATAGTAATAACTAATAGTTATACTTAAATCATTATTGACAAATTATTGAAGCAGTAAAACTAAATGAAAGTCCAAAATATATAAAGTTATTTATGAAAATACACTTAGAAACTACTAACTTATGAAAAGCTGTTTTTTAGTTTGTTATGAAGACTCCACGAGACATTCACCCTGCTTTTATTGGCATTCTTGTTCGACATAGTTGTTTTAGTAGCACTGCCCGATCGTACAAGCGTCTATGCGTAATTCACGAAACTTTTTTATCTGTAGTTTTTAATTTATTGTATGCTTCAGGTACTTTTGCCCAATATTTAGAGTACATATAGATTCAAAAAACAGCTATCTTGCGGCATAGATATACTATGGGTTTCGCAACAAAGACTTTCACTGACACAATTATGATAGGAGTGTTGGACACTGCTAATTTGGATATTTACGCTAGAGACTGCTTCACATTGCGAATGGAAACAATTCCTGAAATGTACCAGTAGTTGAAATGCGATCGCTAGAAGCAATGAAAAAATTAGCATTTTTCGTTTGATTTATTTTCTCATCTCTACAATGAACTGTGATGCTCTAAAACTTCCTAATGCTTCTGTACAAGACGCTATGCGTAGTTTGCTTTCCCATAGGGGTAAGCTATCGGTGACGCGCAACTTCAGTATACTGAAGTCATCCTGCTTATAAACACAACCTAGTCAACTACAAATACCCACTTTGTCAGTTTGTCTAATTAAGATATGTTTGGTAAATAAAATAAGTAGCCTACATCATCGGCTGTTATTCCACACTTGACATAAAGCATTGTGAGTGCAAAACGTCTGCCAGAAACCATTGCCCATGTCAGAATTACCCGCCAATCCTGGCAACACGGCTTCCTTGAGGGTGAAGTGAGTGCGGGTGAGTTTGAGTGGCATTTCCAGTGGCATTTTCGCCGGGGAGAACTTGCCGTCAAGCCTTCCCAAGGTCGCGCCTTAATCAAAGAACCTCTTGGTCGATTCTTGGAGCAACAAGATTACCAGCTAGAGCCTGGAGGAGACTATGCTTTTACGATTCGAGCAGAACTTTAGGAGTTATAAGTTGTGAAGATCAGTTAAAACACATCTTGAGAAATTGAGTTGTGCTGCTGTTCACTCCATTTTAAACTTTCCATTGAAAAGCACTACACGCCAACCATCAGGGTCTTCAATCGTTACGCTTTTGCTTTTCCAATAAGGGTTTTCTGGCTCAACTTCGGGATATCCCAAACTGGCAAGACGGTTTTTGATTTGTGCTATTTTTTCTAGATCGGGGATATACAGTACCAGTAAGTTGTCTTTTGTTGGAGCAAGACAGGTACTTCCAGTTTTATGAGTTGTAAATTCTAGGTGGTATTGAGCGTTGGGCAATCCAAACATGACTCCATCGTATCCATCATGCTCTGCAAACGAGTACAGCTTTCTCAATCCCAAGCCATCCTCGTAAAATTCAACCACTTTTGCCAGTTTGTCGGTTGGTCTAGCAATTCTAAACTGAACAGCGGGAAAATGTGTATTATTTGTGTTCATATTACCTTTTCATTGAACGACAGAACAACAGACACAAAGGAGACAAGATGTGGAGCAGCTTAGTAACTCCTAACTTATTGACTTGACTCCTCACTCATAACTCCTCACTTCTGATTCGGTGAGGCGATTTAAGTATCTTTCGATTAAGAGGATGGCAACAATGTCATCTATGGGTCTTGGAGGCTGTCGTAGACCCTGTGGTAATAGCTTGATTAGCCCTTTGGGCGGGAACATTTGCCAATAGCGATCGCGTGCTTCTAAGGTTGTGTAGCGCTCATCCACTAAAATAATACTCAATGGTTCTGTCAATTCTTGATATAATTTCTGTCTCCACTGTTTGGCTGTAGTTTGGTCGCCCATGACCATCAAAGAAATCGGAAACCTTTGACGCAGTGTCTCAATGGTAGAGATCGCTTCTTTTGCTAGCACGACCTGATGATAATGCAGTTGCCGATCCAGTCCCATCACCGCTAAACCACACTTATCTCGACCTGGATCAAACCCCAAGATGACTGGTTGCGTTGGTGAAAATTCACGGAAATTCATAATAAATTAAAAATTAAAAATTAGAAATGTACCCTTACAGGGATCTTGCTACGCGTAGTGTCTGCTAAATAAAAAATGCAGCTACAGCAACTATTTTGGCTGCTGTTCAATATGTTTAAATCTTACTAATAACAGCGTACAAATAATTTTTTAAGTACTAAAAATAATTTTTCCGTTAACTATTGCCACTAATTTTACTCTCAATGGCCCGGCTGTATAAGTATCCTCTGCTGCGATCGCTTTGATCTCCAAGGGTTGATTATACTGTCTTAATTGGCTGACAAAACGCAGAAAAGTCCCCTCTACTTGCACATTTTCAACAATTCCGGCATTACGGGCACGAAATTGGGAAGCAGAAATCAGTATTTCTAGCCGCTGCTGTAACTGATAAGATGTCATGGTTTTGGAATCAGCAGTAGTCGTGGCTAGCACTGCGCCTCCGGAAAAAACCAGTTGATTCTGGGCTGTATCCGCGAAAAATTCTATCTGCTTTTCTCCCCTGACGTAATTACCAGCAGAGAAAATTCGCACGACGTATTCTTTACCATCGCCAATCTGCTTGCTTAATTGATCGACCCTATCCTGGGTCACGCGCAGCAGCTCTAAATTTGCCGGATTTGCACCAGGCTCACTTAATTCGAGGTTGGCGTTGCGATTGGCTTCTTGTAAAAGTTGTACCACTGCCTGACGAGCAGCAGCAGGTTGAGTAACGCGAATTACAGCAGCGGACAGAACTTGACCACGAACTAAGGCCAGCTTACCTAAACGCAAGTCGCGGTAGGACTGATAATATTTTTCCAGCCTAGCAACTTCCTGTTCTAGTTCCTCCTGTTGTGCTTCCAATTCTTTAAGGCGCGATTCCCGTTTGGCAATCACTTGCTCTCGCGCTGCAACTTCTACATTACGCTTTTGAATTAGTTGATCCAGTTGGGAAATTTTTTGATCGCGCTGTTCTATAGCTTCTTGACGGTTGGCAAGTTCGCGATCGCGTTTTTCAATTGCTGTTTTGGCTTCGTCAATGGCTTTTTTAGCTTCCGCATACAGTCTTTGACGTTCTGTCTTCAGTAGTTCAACTGCCGCCTGTAGTTCCTTTCTCTGGTTGTAAACACTTTGCAATTCAGCTATGGCTTTTTGATATTGAGTTACAACTCGATCTAGCTGACCTTGAGTGCGTTGGAGTTGAGTTTGGGTTTGGGCTTGTTGACTAATGGTGCGGTTTAACTGGGCTTGCGTTTCCCTCTGTTTGGCATTTGCCGCCTGCAACGATTGATTAATTGCCTGCAAGTCTTGTTGTGCCTTTGCTTGAGCAATTCTTGCTTGGTTTAGCTCACCCTCTACCTGACTTTTCTGAGTTTCTGCGGTTTTTAGCTGTTCTCGCTTCTGTCTGAGGTCTGTTTGAATATCCTCTAACTCAAAGACTCCTTTTCGCAAGCCTTCGTCGGCAGCGAATAAAATCCCTAAAGTTGATGCTGAAATCAAACCACCAGTAAAAATTGTTACTAGTACGGCAGTATTTTTCGGACGAAGCTTAAAAAGTGAGAGGCGGGCTTTGCCAACTCGTGTGCCGATGCGATCGCCAACGGTGGCAATTACGCCTCCCAGAATCAAAATTGCTGCGATGAGGATGTATCCGGTGGTCATCTTTAGCTACCGAAATCCTTCCAGATACAGCCTACTACTTTTAAGCATTGTCTGGAAAGAAATGGAAATTGGCAATAGCTGAAATTATTCAATTTTAGATTTACCTCTAGCTATTAGTGTCATTTTTCAAAATACAACACGCGCCAATTCCCCTTTCTCCAATTGTTTTTATGTGAACTGTCTACTTAAGGTAACAGGTTTATGCACAGTAATCTTCTTTTTGTGGATAGAAATCATCTTTTTCTCACGCAAATCTCCCAGTAGCCTAGTAACAGTAACACGAGTTGAACCAATTGCCTCTGCGATCGCTTGATGAGATAACTTCAGATCAATTGTGATCCCATCTGCACAAGGAACGCCAAAATCCCGACAAAGAATTAACAAAAAACTCACCAACCTAGAACCCATATCTCGGTGGGCAAGAGTTTCAATCATCATCTCCGTTTGTAGAATTCGTGAAGACAGACCTCGCAGCATTAACATTGATAATTCTGGATTTTCCTTGAGTGCTTGCTCGACCTGTTCAATTGGTGCCGACAGTAATTCCACAGGAGTAAATGCAACCGCATGGTAAAACCGATCCGACTTATTTCCTGTCAGCAATGACAATACACCAAAAACACTATTTTCCCGCAGCAACGCTACCGTTATTTCCTCTCCTGCCTCGTACACCCTGGAAAGTTTAACAGCACCTTTCAAAAGAAAATAAACTCGTTCGGCAGGATCGCCAGGAAAAAAGATCGTTTTATTGCGTTCAAACGTTTCCACAACTGGCGGAAACGCCCCGGTCGCCATCTGACGAAAAACATTTGCTAGGGCTTTATCTTGTGTCACGATCATCTCCCTTCCCCTACCCAATGCCGGAAAAACAAAAACTGATTACCTAAGAATACACCCGAAAAATGAATAAAGCACCGTCAACCTTTCTGTACTTTCCTATACTCAAACTAATCTCTTCATAACTCTTTGTTTATAATGATACATAATTGTTGATCCTTTCAGCTACTAATTGTTGATAAGTAGTTCCAATAGCTGTATTCAAAAGGTTTTTTGAAGAACAAATAAAGATATCTTGAGAATATCTTTATAAAAAATCAAGATTTTTTTCATAGAAAACATCCTTAGCAATATTCATTTTTGCCAATCCTGTATAAAACAAAGACAAACTAGCCTCAGATTCTAGTATGCTCCTAATGATCGATCGCATTAACAATTTCTATGCTAAATCTGACTGGAAAAAATGCTCTTGTTACAGGTATTGCCAATAACCGCTCGATCGCCTGGGGCATCGCCCAACAGTTGCACAAAGCTGGAGCAAACCTGGGTATTACCTACCTGCCGGATGAACGCGGCAAGATGGAGAAAAAAGTCGCGGAATTAGTAGAACCCCTCAACCCCAGCTTATTTCTTCCCTGTAATGTCCAAGATGAAGATCAAATTAAATCTACCTTTGAGACAATCCGCGAACAGTGGGGAAAGCTAGATATTCTGATCCATTGTCTGGCCTTTGCTAGCAAAGACGATTTGAGTGGAGATTTTAGCCAAACTTCTCGTTCTGGCTTCAACACCGCCTTAGAAATTAGTACTTACTCGCTGGTGCAGTTAAGTGGTGTAGCCAAACCTTTGATGACAGAGGGAGGTAGCATCGTCACTCTGACATATTTAGGTGGTGTTAGGGCAATCCCCAACTACAACGTTATGGGAATTGCCAAGGCGGGGTTAGAAATGAGTGTGCGTTACCTAGCTGCGGAACTAGGGCCACAAAATATTCGCGTGAATGCCATCTCCGCAGGCCCCATCCGTACTTTGGCATCTTCAGCAGTGGGTGGGATTTTGGATATGATTCATCATGTAGAAGAAGTAGCACCCCTACGACGCACCGTCACTCAGTTAGAAGTAGGCAACGCGGCGGCTTTCTTGTGTAGTGATTTGTCCAGCGGCATTACCGGACAAATTCTCTATGTAGATGCAGGATATGAAATTATGGGAATGTAAGATAATTTGGGCATGGGGCATTGGGGATTGGGCATTGAGCATTGTGTATTAGTAAAATTCTTGCCCATGCCCCATGCCCCATGCCCCATGCCCCATGCCCCATGCCCCATGCCCCATGCCCTATGCAAATCAGCAAAATTAATTCAAACTACGATCGCTTAACCCAAACCCCTCGGATTGCCACTGTTCACCGCACCACTGGTGAAACTAATGTACAAGTTACCATCAACCTGGATGGTAGAGGAACTTGTACAGCAGTAACAGGTATTCCGTTTTTGGATCACATGTTGCATCAAATTGCCTCCCACGGTCTGATTGATATCGATGTCCAAGCCAAGGGAGACTGGGAAATTGATGATCATCACACCAACGAAGATGTAGGCATTACTTTAGGGCAAGCTTTTAACCAAGCACTAGGCGACAGAAAAGGGATTGTCCGCTTTGGTAATTTTCTTGCACCACTGGACGAAGCCTTAGTTCAGGTAGCGCTAGACTTTTCTGGACGACCTCACCTTAGCTACGGCTTGCAAATTCCTACTCAGCGTGTAGGAACCTATGACACCCAGTTAGTACGAGAATTTTTTGTGGCTTTGGTAAATCATAGCCAGATGACACTGCACATTCGGCAACTGGATGGCATTAATTCCCATCACATAATTGAAGCGACATTTAAAGCTTTTGCAAGAGCAACACGGCTGGCGGTGGAAATTGACCCCCGACGTGCTGGCATAATTCCCAGTTCTAAGGGAGTTCTATGAAAGGAGTCAAATTGGGCATCGGGCATCGGGAAAACTCTACCCTTGTCTTCCTAGTCCCCAATCCCCAGTCCTCAGTTCACGATAATTGACACACAGCTTGGTGATGGTTATTATCAGCCTACCGGGTAATTTTTAATTAATACCAAGCTGATAAATAGTGATTTAACCGAGATGAAGTCTGTTGCAGATGACCCTAATTCTCAACTTAATACGACAGACACTCCGCCAGTAGTCCTAACTTCTGAGTTGCGAAAAGTCTATCGCACTGGTTTTTGGCTAAATCAAAAAGTCGTATCTCTCAAAAACTGTTCTTTAACGGTTTACAAAGGCGAAACCTTTGGGTTGCTGGGGCCTAATGGTGCTGGAAAAACCACCCTTTTAAAATTGTTGCTGGGAATTATTCATCCCACCTCTGGACGGGGATCGTTGTTGGGTAAACCAATAGGTGATCGCAGTGTTAAGCAACATATCGGTTATCTACCAGAAAATCCCTATTTGTATGACTATCTCACTGGCTGGGAATTTTTGCAGCTAGCCGCTGGGCTATTCCAAATTCCCCAAAGTGTCCAACGTCAACGCATTCCCCAACTGCTGGAATTAGTGGGTTTATCGCAAGCCGATGCTCGTAAAAAGCTGCTGCGTCGCTATTCCAAAGGAATGCTACAGCGTGTTGGTATGGCACAGGCATTAATTAATGAGCCAGATTTAGTTTTTCTAGATGAACCTATGTCTGGTCTAGATCCAGTGGGACGCTACCAAATGCGGGAAATTATCCTGGCGCTCAAAGCTGCTGGTAAGACAATTTTTTTTAATAGCCACGTTCTGAGTGAAGTAGAACAGATTTGCGATCGCATTGCCATCCTCGCTCAAGGTGAACTAATTTGCTCTGGTTCCCTCAATGAACTCTTAGGCGTAGGCAACACATATCACGTCAAAGGTCAAGGTGGTGACTGGGAAATTCTCAAAAAATGGATACCCACTCTCATATTTGAGCCTGATGGTTCCTGGCACGGTACACTACAAGATGATTACTATGATTTTCTTGCCAGTCTTCGTCTCATGGAAGGTAAAATTATCGCCATTAACTTGTCACGTCACTCTCTAGAAGAATTTTTTATTCAACAAATCCAAAGAAAAAACAACTCATTGAATTAGTCTTGTTGCCAAATAGTAAATTTTCAACTGGCTTGAAGAACAAAACCCAAAATTCTGTCTTTTTGAGTTCTCTTTGCCCAACACAATCCACAAAAAATAAAATTCCGACATCTTTTCAAGGTTATTTGTATTTATTTAATGAACTTGTTCCTAATTTTAGTAGTCCCTTACTACTCATCGCAGATTTTAAATGTTATCAAATTAACTTTGACAAGAAAACTTTATTCGTGACTACTTGATTGTTGGCTAACAGATAATTTCTTGTAGAAACTGGGTTTAGTTGCGTAAATCCTATATTTTTTGATATTGCTCTATTCAAGCAACATTAACTTTAAGCTAACTTCACTAAAAATTTAAGTTCAATAAACAAATTTCCTCCGGAAAATCACACTTTTCTAGGAAAATAAGAGTGTCGGGGAACTTGAATATTTAGGTATAGTCAAAATAAAAATGTTTAGACAGTACTTTATTGATTGTAGTTTCAGAGTCTCAGGTAAATATGCTTAACAAAAGTTTGTCTAAATTCCTAATTCAGCCAGCTGTAGGTATGGCTTTGTTAACTGCTGTCAATGCCGCTGTGTCATCTGCCAGTCTAGCTCAGGGACAACCATTACCACCAACTACACAACCACCAATCACACAAACACAATTAGATACTAATTATTCATTAGGAGGCGGCGATCTCATCCGTGTAAATGTATTTGAAGTACCTGAATATACAGGTGAATACCAAATTCCCCCAGGTGGAGCAATCAACCTACCTTTAATTGGCAGTGTGTCAGTACTAGGGCTAACAACTGAACAAGCTTCTGACGAAATAGCTAGAAGATATGCTCGCTTCCTCAAACGTCCCTTGATTTCAGTCAATCTGTTGTCTCCCCGTCCCATCAATATTTTCGTTGCTGGAGAGGTGACACGTCCTGGAGCTTACACTCTAAGCTTGAGCGGAGGCGCCGGGAACAATCCAGGCGTACAATACCCTACTGTATTAGCCGCATTAACAACAGCACAGGGGGTGACTTTAGCTGCGGATGTGACTCAAGTTCAATTACGGCGTAGAATAGGACGTTCTTCAGAGCAAGCTGTCACCCTCAATTTGAAAGAACTCATTCAAACAGGCAAGTTATCGCAGGATATTACCTTGCGGGATGGAGACACTATAGTTGTGCCAACAGCAACCAACTTCAGCGTCGCAGAATCTCGCAATATATTTGCAGCTAACTTTGCCGCCAGTCAAACCACACCCCGCACAGTAACAATTATTGGTGAAGTTAACCGTCCTGGTTCGTATCTTGTCACCCCAGGTAATACAGATAGCCAAGTGGGCGCAACCCCTAACAGTGGCACTGCCAGTCCCACTGGTTTACCAAATGTGACACGGGTAATTCAATTAGCTGGTGGAATTACAGCACAAGCTGATGTGCGTAATCTCAAGCTACGCCGACCTACAAGAACTGGCTCAGAACAATCTATAGATATTAATCTTTGGCAACTGTTACAGAGTGGTGATGCTAATCAAGACATCATTGTGCAAGACGGAGATACAATTGTTATTCCGACGGCAACTGAAATTAACCCCGCAGAAGCGACTCAATTAGCTACCACTACTTTGTCTCCTACACGGATTCAGGTTGGTGTGGTAGGCGAAGTTAAAAAACCAGGTCTAACAGATGTTCAGCCAAATAGCTCTTTAAATCAAGCTATACTCGCTGCCGGCGGATTTAATGATGCCAGAGCTAGTAGTAGTGCTGTTGATTTGATTCGCCTCAACCCTAATGGTTCTGTCACTAAACGTATAGTAAAAGTGGATTTCTCCGCTGGGATTAATGAGCAAACTAATCCCATACTCCGCAATAATGACGTTGTAGTAGTCAACCGATCTGGTTCAGCTAAGACTGGCGATACCGTCAACACTATAACTGGACCTCTAGGTGTTATCTTTAATCTTTTGAACTTATTCGGACTCTAGTTTAAGAGATAGATGCAAATTGGGGGCGTTGCCCAACCCTCTTCGTCCCTAAAATTGCACTACCCTTGAATCAACAGCAAGTTACACATAACAAACGCTCCACAAGGCATCGCTTCTTGCAAATTGCGTTTTCTAGGGGCTGTCATACTGGTTAGGACAAGTCTGCTATAAATACTCTGACAGCTGCTCTCTTCTGATTTGCTAATGTTCTAAGCTATCTATCTGACCACTTCTATATATCTGTCATTATAATAATTTCAAGTAATATTACCCATAGAGAAATACTGTAAACTTTATAACTCTCACTGTAAATTCTTAATGTGCATTGATCGGCTTTTGCAATCTTTATTCTAGGTACTCGGATTTCTTATGATAATGAGAATCTTTTAGAAAGCGGATTCCGTAAGTACTATTCCATAACTTATTTTTAGTCATTTAGTGATTCTTATTATCATAAGAATTATTTAAGTAAATTAACTAATTGATGACAGATATACTATTTTAACTACAGATACCGCGTATACACAGTAGAATGATGTCGAATTGGAAATGACGCCATTTGTACGGTTGCTTGGTGTTCATGAATAGGGTAACTCTGGATACTGATATTTTTTATTCAGTGATTTTATCAGATGTTTGCGATTTTTTGGAACACAAGCTCAAAAGGTGGTTCAGCCATATTTACGCGAAAATGCGCAGGTTTAAACCTATAAAACCGTGTATAAACTTACAAGTGGCAGTGATACGACCGTATCAAATGCTGGGTTATTAACTAAGGCTAGAGTTACTGACCGTTAACGATTGAGTTTTTGCAACATACCCTATTTTTTCCCTATGATGATTCATGGTTTCGGTTTTCTCAGTTTGAGCGCATCTCTTGTACTTCCTTGGGCATTAACAGGTCTGGTTCAAGGACAGAGAATAACAGAGTCTTTATTTAAAGATGTTCCGCAGTCATCCACTGTTCAGGAAATACCATTACCTAGTCGCAAGCTGATCAGTCGTATTTCAACTGCAACAACATACTATGTTAGTGGTAACGGAAACGACAGAAATAGCGGACTCTCTACCTCATCCGCTTTTAGGACACTTCAAAGGGCAGCAAACCTTACTAATCCTGGCGACACGGTACTTATTATGAACGGGCAATACAAGAATGGGCCCAAAAATGGGGCTGTACTAAGTATTAAACGTTCTGGAACTGCAAATGCATGGATTAAATATAAAGCATATCCTGGGGATTTTCCAGAAATTCAGCATAATACATGGAATGGTATCTCGATTTCAAATGGAGCTTCATATATCGAGATTAACGGGCTGGAGGTCATAGGGAACAATGCTAAGATGAACTATGATGATGCGTATGCGTCATATCTGTCAAGAAAGAAGAAGAAGAAACTATTAAATCCAGAGCTTACTGACGGAAATTGTATAAGCATAGGAGAAGACAAAAGTCATCCTCATCACATAAATATTCTGAATAACAAAGTACATGATTGTGGAGGAGCAGGTATCTCAGCAATCCAAACTGATTATGTGAAAGTGGATAATAACACTGTTTTCAATAACGCTTGGTACACAGTTCATGGTTCCAGTGGCATTTCCATGCTTGATAATTGGAGTTCTGACAACAACCGAGGATACAAGATATTTGTGACCAATAACAGGAGTTACAATAATCGAATGTATATTCCTTGGATTGAAGTCGGAAAGATATCAGACGGTAATGGCATTATTGTTGATGTTTCAAAAGGATATAGAGGACGGATTTTAGTTGCCAACAATATCACCTACAAGAATGGCGGTTCAGGTATTCATGCCCATGATAGTCAGCATATCGATATTATCAACAACACGGCATATTTGAATCAGCAAAGTCCAGAAGTTAAAAAAAAGGCAAAGGGTGAAATTTATGCTGGTTATTCGTCTGATGTCAGAATTTTCAATAACATCATGTATGCTTCTCCTGGTAATGCTGTGAATAGCAATATGAAAAATGTCAACGTCAGTTATGACTACAATGTTTATTCCAATAATTCGACGATCAAGATTACAGGATCTCACGACATGATTGCAGATCCACAGTTTGTTAATGCCTCGGCTCGTGACTTTAGATTGAAATCAACAAGTCCGGCAATTAATAGTGGTTTAAAGTGGAGTAGTTTGACAACCGATTTTCTAGGCAATCCTCGTGTGTCCGGTTTTGCACCCGATAGAGGAGCATACGAAAAGCGGTAGTAGTTAAAAGTATGGCATTGGGTTGTATGATAAGGTTCTTGTTTATACAGACTTTTTGTCTACAACCCAATTGGAGACGGATCGGGAAGAGCCACAAGGGAAAACAAGACCCAATAGCACGACCGCATAAACAAGAAGAATAGAGATGCTGAAATTATGTGCGGCTACTGGAGATATTTGGATGAATAAGGTTTTGTGCATGGAGCAAACTGAGTTACACATATTACTTCCGAGGCTAGCAAAAACCCTAATGAACCCAATTAAACGGGAATGGCAATACCTAAAGAAATCGGACTACCATCCTAAAAATTATCTATAGCTCCTAATATAGCGTTTCCTATACTGATGAAGATATACCTTATCAGATATAGGAGCGCTATATAATTATAAGTCCGGTTAATTACTTATTATTTAAAACTTCTTGCGTCTTTGCGTCAGTATTTATTAATAAATATTTATCCGAACTTGATCTAGCTCCTAAAATAATTTTTTGGAAGCTTTATTTCTTTGCCAGTCCCTTAAGCTCTTTTGTCAACTCTCTTGGTTTAAAATATTCGTGAGAATGATATTTATAACTACTAGATTCATTTTTATCAATGACTCCATTGACTACTAAACCTAGAACGTTGTAATTGGATCTCTCTAATATCTCTTGAGCAGCATTAGCACTGTTAGAATCGATTACTCCGGGTCTAGCTACTAACAAAATACCATCAGTCATTTGGCTTAAAGTCAAAGCATCGGCTGCCAAAAGTAGTGGAGGGGCATCAATAATTACAAAGTCATATTTATACTGAGATGAGAAATTCTCAATGAGTGATGCCATCCGTTTTGAGTCTAGCAAAGCAAGTGGGTTGGGAGGTCTAACTCCAGCAGTTAAAACATCAAGGTTGTCCATTACCTTAGATACGGCAATGTCAAATTCAGCCTGACCTACAAGAACCTCACTCAAACCAACTTCATTGGTTAGTTGCCAGAGATGATGCTGAGAAGGAACTCGCATATCTGCATCGATTAGTAAAACTTGACGTCCTAGTTGAGCGATCGCTGCTGCCAAATTAGCTGAAACTGTAGACTTGCCTTCTTTAGGAACTGCGCTAGTGATCACAATGGTTTTGAGCAAATTATCTGAACTTAAGTATTTCAGATTTGCTTGAATCATCCGGTACATTTCGCTCGTTAAAGAGTGGGGAGTATCCCTGACGGCAATTGTTTGAGATATTGATTCTGCATTTGAATAACGGGAACGAAGCTTTTTAACAGACAAAGGAACAATTCCTAGCAAAGTATATCCAAATACATCTCTAATTTCTTTAAGTGTTTTTAGAGATCTATCTCTCATCGCCAGAAAGAGTACAGTTGTGGTGGCAAAAAATAAACCGGACATGACTCCTAGCACCAAAACAATTATTGTTTTGGTTAATGTAGGATCTTCGGGCACTAAAGCCTGAGCAATAATCCGGGAACTAGGTGTATTTGTATTTTCAACTAACTGTAATTCTTGAACCTTTTTCAATAGAGTTTGATAGGTTGATTCTGCAACTTCAACTTTCCGTTCCAACTCTCGCTGATTTTGTGCCAGCTGGGGTATAAGTTTCACCCGCTGTTCGTACTTGACACGAGAATTATATAGAGAGGAGAGTCTTTGAGTTAAGCCAAAACGTTGTATTTCTGATTGCAAAAAGTTTTGTATCAGGCTTTGTCTGAGTTCTCCAATCTGCAATAGACTCTGGGGAACTTGTGTTTGATTGCCAATAGTCTGACCAACTTGCTGTTGCAAGAGAGATTTTAAATTAGCTTTTTTTGCTTCTAGGTTAATAATTATAGGGTTGTCATCTAGAAAACGGCTGCGCTCAACCGCTAACTGCCGATCAGTCTCTTGGAGTTGTGTAAGAATTCCCTGTACTGCTGGTGACTGACTGAGGGCACTCACAGCGATCGCTTCCTGAGAATTTAGCTCTACTTTCTGCCGCAGTTCATTGGTTTGGGCATTTACCTCATCCAGTTGAGCCTTGACAGTATTCATCTCATTGTCTAGATTTCCAATAGTCGCAACAGCTGACTTTGTCTCCTCTAATAAATCTGCAATCTGATGCTTTTGTTTAAATATACGTAGCGCTACTTCTGCATTATTAACAGCAGCTTGAGTTGTAGGAAGTTGCTTGGCCATAAACTGACGAGTTGCTCCTGCCTCAGAGCGATTTGTCAGAATATCATTTTCTAAATAAAACCTCATAATTGTGTTGACTACTGCCGCTGCTTCTTCAGGATCGTGACTTCTATAAGTAATACGCAATACATCTGTCCCACCAACAATTTTTAGGTTCAGGAGTTTTTGTAGTTCTTTCACCTCCAGAGGTTCACCTTCGTTGTCTTTTAGTTGTAGTTTGTCTATTATCCGTTGCAATAAAGCTGGGGAAGAAATAACTTCTATCTGACTGCTTATGGGATTTTGAGTTGCTACCAATGGTTTCAAATCTCCTGAGTCTCCTCCTTCAGAGGTACCAGGGGAAAGATTATTGCCTGCTACTTTAAAACTCGGAACTCTGAATAACAGTTTTCCTTCTGCTTCATAGTCTGGCTTCAGAAATTGTGTAGATATAGCACTCAGAATAACTGTCGCCACAAATATACTGAAAGCCGGTAGCCACCACCGTTTCAATATCAACAAGTAACGATTAAGGTCTAAATCAATAGATTCTCTAGATTCCATAGATTTTTCTGACATAAATCTTCCAAAGTACAGGTCTTAAACAAGAAACTAAAAATTGACTTAGAACAGCCACAAACCAGTGCAATTGACAATACTGATTATGTATAATTTTACAATATAAAATATAGTATAGACCAATACGATTAAGTTAAAGCTTAACTCTTTATCAAAATCATTTTTTTAACGTAGATGCGGAACGGCTTGCCGCAGGCTACCGCCAAAGACGCAAAGACAAAGAAGCAAGAAATACTTAACTGAACTGTCTTGTAGTATAGACGTATTTAAGTTAAAAATTTAGTCCCCATTTGGTGCAAATGTGTAACGATGGTCTGTGTACCTTTATTCAGCAAAGAATTTGTTAATTTTGGGATTTTAGGTAAGTTAATTACGTCCTAACTATAACTGCCGTCCCATAAATCAACCCTTTAGTAACAGGACGTTCAATTAAAAGTTTGTTGCATTAGCAATCAACCATTAATATTCAAATTTATCTCTGGATTATCAAAGGCTTGATTTTTTACTTGGATATTATACAGCTATATTCCTTGTCAGATCAACTATCTTAGCCAAAGCAAAAATTTCAAAATTAAGTAAACAAACTCGACCTTTAGTTAGTTTGTAATTTTTGACCATAAACATCTACCCATTACTCAATCCAGTTACTTAGTATAGTAATTCTGAAAGTTAAAGTAGTTACCTACTTTGCCAAACTTTATCGTAAGCATCTAACAGTTTTGGAGCTTGATATTGCCATTCCAGAATCTCCTCCATTCTGCGTCGCCCCTCGGCTCCGAGCTTTTCTCTACGTTCAGGAAAATCTAAAAGTTCCAAAATTTTCTCGGCAAATTCTACCTCATCGTTAGGCTTGGCATAAAGAGATGCTTCTTGTGCAGAACGTCTTCCCTCTCGCAAATCAAACTGGACAATTGCTTTTCCCATTGCCATATATTCAAGGATTTTATTCATGGTGCAGTTTTCGTTATAAGCAGATGTTGGAGAAGGCTCTACACACACGTCGCAGCTGGAAAGCCGCTCTAAGAGTTCTTCACCTTGCTTAAACCCTGTAAATTCTACAAACTCATTCACTTCTAACTCTTTAGATAAGTTTTTGAGCTTTTCTGCCATAGGTCCACTACCAATTAGCATAAAGTGAATATCAGAGCGATTTTTTTTGTGGACAATGTAATATACCATTCTTAGGAGATAATCAATACCCTCTGGTTCTCCCATGACACCCATGTAACCTATTAAGTAGTTTCTACCTCTACGGTAATTAGGGTTTGGAGGCATTCGGCGAAAGCGCGAAAGATCCGGCGCACTACGAACTACAAATACTTTCTCTGGTTTCTTGTGCCCACGGTTAAGAGCTACCTCTCGGTGTGACTCGTTCGTTGAAATTACCATGTCTGCTGTGGCATAGGTCAAGCGTTCAGCCCAGCGTAATCCATGATAAAAAATATCGCGCCGCCGATACTTAGCTTCATACATTTCCGGACTGAGGTCATGATGATCGAAGATAATAGATATACCATGAAATAATTTAAACCATGCTGCTACCAAGAAAAGTAAATCGGGCGGATTACAAATATGTATGACATCAAAACCACGCTCTCGCCATACCCTTTGAGCTAGACGGAATTGCCAGTTAATCGCCCAACTGTACTCTCGGAGATAGCCAATGACAGAACTTTCTTCCGGTGGTAGAGGATGACGGTAAATGTGAATCTGCTCAATAATTTCGTAATCTTTTTCAAAGCCATTACCTGTAGGTGAAATTACACTAACTTCATACCCAGCTTTTTGCAAAGTAGTTGCTTCCATCCATACCCGTCTATCAAAGGGAACTGGGAGATTTTCAACGATAATTAGTACTTTCTTCGGTGATGCCATAATAATTTCAATTTTTAATTAGTTTAGTAAGTAATTATTCACTCACTCGGAACAAGGGTCGAAACCCTGAATTTATGGGTGATAGGCAGGGGAAATGTGAAACGTTACTTTAGTAAAACACTCACTTGTCAAGTCTAAAATATACCTTATTTATGGAACCTATATTCATACTTGACGAAACTGGGTTGAACAATAAATATGCATGTCTACATCATAATAGCTATCAGTTTTGCTGTTACTAGCTGGTTACAGTTATATTGATTAATCATCTGATTTTTACATTCTGACTGAGAAAGATGCCGCCACATAGAGTATCCAAGTCAAACTATTTGATTCCACTAAGTTAGACTCAGTGAGGCTAGATAAGAGTATAAATGTCATGTGTATAAGTGGCCAAATATCAAATGCTGTTTTACTACTACGCACCCAAGCAAATCCTTGCAGATAACTGCGCCAAAATCCTAAAAAGAATACTCCTAACCCTAAAAGACCCAGATCTAGGCAAAGAGCCAGATAGCCATTGTGGGGGTGGCTTGGCGTCCATCCAGCTGCAAGCCAAATATAAGCAGATTCGCCATTCCATCCTTGCCAGAATCCACCATAACCATAACCAAGCCAAGGATGTTTCCAAATCATATCAATTACTAATGGCCACAACTGTGTTCGACCAGTCAGTGTCGCATCTTTCCCAATTGCACTGAATAGGATATCAGCATCATTAGACAACCAAAAATATAAACCTTGGCTGATAGTAGCTATCATTATTAAGGTTGGTACCATGAACTGGTATGACCAGCGCCAAATTTGAAAAGCAAAAAATGCCAATATTAGAATTAATAGATTAATTAGAGATGAACCTGAAGACGCAAGCAGTAAAAGTAGTATTGACAAGCAAAACCCACCCCAAAAAAGCCAATTATGTCTTCGATGTTGATAACCAAGGATCAAAAAAGTCATACTACTCGTTACCATTCTTGCTCCCAGACCGTTTTTGTGTGTGAATACTCCACGCCACTTCGAGCTGCCCAAATCATGCTGTATCCCGTATTGAGGCAAGGCTATAGCAAAAACGCAACTAAGTATTATAATAATTGCAAAGTTCCAAGCAAGTAAATGTAACTGCTGTTTTAAGCTATATCGCGAAGCAAAATATAATCCAAATAAACTGGAATTAATGAGGGCAAAACTATTTTTTAATGTTGTTGATGGTTCAAAAGACCAAATAATAGAAAAAGCTGACAATAAAATTAAAGAATAAAGCCAAAAGTCTTTACTAAGGAAATAAAGAGTTTTTTTCCAACGCAAAACTAGTAGTACTAAGGTAACTGCGTAGATAAAAGAATAAATAATCCGAATCACAGAGCTATCATATTCTACTAAATCAGTCTGTCCTGCCCCTCCTGACAGTACAACAACAAAAATTGCCCCTGAATACATCAGCAAGCTCAAAATTGTGAATACCTGTTCAGCAAAAATTAGGATTTTCCTCATAATAAATTAACTAATATTTCTTTTGCATATTCATTTCTTTATAATAAATTTGAGCTGTCTGAGCGGCAATATTTGACCAATTTAAATCTTCCTGACAACGAGCTAATGCCGCAGTTTGCATACGTTGTTGCAAGTCGCGATCGCTTAACAAATAAATAATGGCATCAGCTAAAGATTGGACATCACAAGGTGGAACTAATAACCCATCTTTTTTATGCTGAATTATCTCACTTAATCCCCCGACTTCAGAGGCTACAACTAGTGTTCCCATTCCATAAGATAAGGCTGCTACACCACTTTGAGAGGCTTCTATATATGGCAAAACTGTTACCGTACTGCGTTGAAATAGATTACTTACTTCTTCAAGGGGGATAAAGTCATTGATAATTTCATAGCGTTTTTCATCATAACCATTAGGGAAATATTGTTTTATATTTTCTCCCCGTCCAGCGATAATCAGCTTGACTTCAGGTATACGTTCAGCAATTAATGGCATAGCCTGAAGTAAATATTTCAATCCTTTGTAGGGCCAGATGCGTCCAAAAAATAGCAATGTATTTGGCTCACGAGTCTGACTATTGTGATTACTCAGACGACGCTGATACAAACTACCAAGTTCCCCATGTGGTAAAACATTGACTCGCTCTTGAGGTATACGAAATTGTTCAGTTAAAATCTTTTTTAATTGATGAGTATGGACAATCAATTGTTGGGAACGATAGAAGGCAATACGCCTGGTATACTCTGAACCGAATACAGCCATGCTATCTCCTGGGTGACGGAATATGTCGTGGATGGTTGTCACCAGTGGCGGCATTTTGTTGAGTAACAAAGTCCAATCATACCAAGGATCGTTAGTTTCTTGCACATGCAAAACATCCGGCTGTATGTCTTTGATAATACGCATCATTGCGTACATAGACAATAGGTTGCGCGGGTCGCGAATCCGTGGTTTTTTAAAGCTAATCACGCGGATACTGGGATCAAGAACATTGCTACAGACATCTGAGACTTTTTCCGGATGAATTAGCGTTAAATCAACATATTTAACCAGACTGTTTGCTAATTCAATAGTGTAATCTTCAAAGCAAAAATGTAATAAAGCAACTTTAATCATAATTAAAATTCTACCCGCACTTAAATTATTTTTTTCACCAGTTTTTCTGAGTTAATGATAAAAATTTATCGGAAACTAATTACTGCTATTTTAACAATTTGAACCATAAAAAACGAAACCCTCCAAAGGCACGAATACCTAAATAAATCCCAAATAAAGCATAGGCACAAGTTGCAATAATTAGAGTTAATATAAAGTCTAAGCCAAGTTTTTGTAATAAAATTAATATAGGTAGCATCAAAATAGTTATTATTAACGGTCGGCGCATAATTCGCCATAAATTTAGTGAAAATAGGCGAGTATAGGTGAAATAAATATACTGGCCAAAACCAGAAATAGTCATTAATAATGCCATTAAAGCTGCACCTACTAACTGATAGTGTGAAACTAATAGCACGCCTCCCAAGCTCCCTAATGTAGTGGTAATAACTACTTCACGTAGGTTCACTATCTCAAAACCATTGGCTACAAGTAAATAAGTCAGTGAGCGTGTAAAGGGCAAAAAAACGAGTGATGCAGCGCTTATAATAAGGGCTATATTTGCTTCAGCAAAGCTAGCATTATAGAGAAAAACTAGTAAATCTTTGCCAAACAATAAGATTCCAAGATATAAGGGCAATGCTATGATTAGTAGGATTTCGATAATATTTTCAGCTATCTGCCTCTGCTTCTCCCGTCCTTGCTCTACTGCCTTTGAAAGTCTTGGAAATATTGCTAAACCTATACTATTAGCAATAATCATAAAGGGTTGCAATAATTGTGATATTCCGCCAAATAAACCTACTAAAAACTCATTGCCTAACAATGAAAGTATCAATATTTGAATTCTGCCACTAACTACAGCTATTGCTTCAATAGCAAAAAATGTACGCGCACTTTTGATTGTATTAAAGACAAAAATCTTATCAATCTGCCATTCTATTTTTACTAATCGGGCGATAAAAATCCATTCAATTACCAAAATTAGTGTTTCTGAAACAACTAAAATCACCCCCAAATATTCAATTCCATATTTTAATTGCATTGCCCAAATCATTATTATTAGGCGTAAAATATAGACTGGCACTGTAGCGATCGCAATCAGATGCATCTTTTCTTTAGCTTGAAAAATTGCCTCTGTGATATTAGAAAGCGCAAAGGGAATGATTGTTAAGCCCATTATGTAACAAACAATCGAGGTTTTGGAACTATAGGGAAGTAAAAATACTACAATCACCAATGCCGCATAACTGAAAAAACTAAATATTAACTGTAGGCAAGTACCACTTATTAAATAGACAGGTGTTTTTTGTGGCTCACGAGCTAGTTCTCTAGTAAACAATGTTTTTAGCCCTTGTGAAGCAATGCCCACAAAGATAAAATAGTAGCTATATGCTAGTAGATACTGCCCTAAAGCTTCAGCTCCTAGAGTACGAGCAATGGAAGCGGTTAATACAAAGGCTGTAATACTTTGTGTTAACCGATTGAGTATCATTGAGAACGAATTACTTATGAACTTGTACTTTTCTACCATTCTTATAATTCTTAATTCAGCTTAATTCTTTCATTTTGAGTCACCATGATTTTTTTCGGATATATCTTTATAGATATAGATTTTTCTAGAGCGCCCTCAAACAAAACAAGTAATTAATTACTCAGTAAGATAGAAAAATCTAAATTTAATCCGCTAGAAATTAAACTGAACATTGGAATAAATTTATTGATTAATACGTAAAGTAATTCTCTAATCATAGCTGTACTGCTATGAATTGTTTCTGTTAGTAAGCACCGTCTTTTTTCAAAACCACCATAACTGTTTTAAGGAGGATTTCAAAGTCTAACCCAAGCGACCAATTTTCGATGTAGCTAATATCGAGATGAATCACTTGTTCAAAATCTAAAATATCTGAGCGACCTGAGACTTGCCAAAGACCTGTAATACCAGGTAAAATTTCATGTCGAATAAAATGATGTTCAGAAAACTTTTCAACATCTCTGGTAGGTAAAGGGCGAGGTCCTACTATACTCATTTCTCCAAGGATAACGTTAAAAAGTTGAGGTAATTCGTCTAAACTGTAACGACGGAGAAATTTTCCAACACGGGTAATACGAGGATCATCTTTAATTTTAAAGATGATTCCATCTTTCGTTTCATTTAAAGCTTCTAATTCTTTCTGTAATTTTTCCGCATCAGACCTCATCGTTCTGAATTTCCATACTTTAAATTGTTTACCATGTAAACCTATACGCGTTTGTTTGTAGAATACTGTGCCTGGAGAGTCAAGTTTTATAGCTATAGCTATAGCTATATAAATGGGAAATGATAACATTACAAATAAAGTCGCAAAGCAAAAATCACAACTACGCTTTATCCAAAAATCTTTACCTGTAATTATCGGACAATCCAAACTCAGACAAGGCATTCCCCCTATTTTATTGAATTGTACGTTTTTATAAATTGGTTTTAATTCCATCGGTAAAATATGTACTTGTATCCCAGATGCTTGAAATAACCAGCACAAAAACATTCTATTTTTTAGCGCATCCCAAGATATAAAAACTTCTGTCACTCCTAGTTGATTAAGCTGAGTTAAAGTTTGCTGACGCTTATATCTGTCTAGTGAATTAGCATTCGCAGTTCCAGATACAATGTAATGCTTTTCTTTTTTTATAAAACTCGCAATCTGATCGTGATCTTGAGGGTCACAAATAATGAAAACAGAAGAACGGACTATTTTTTTCTGCTTGCGTAGATATTCAAGAGTAATATTTACAGCGTATCTACCAGTACAAACAAAAAAGATACTTAGCAACCAAGGTAATAATATTAATCTTGGACGTGTGATATCAACAACTGGTTTATACAAAAAACTAACTAAAAGGATTAATCCATGAGCAAAAGTTAGCGATTTGATAATATTGAAATAGTCATAGCGTTTTTGACCTTCTCGATAAATACCTTCGACAGCCAGCGATCCTATTTGAATCCCAATAGCTGTTAAAATCGGTAAATAATGACTCGGTATATACCAAGTAAAATTTCCAGAAGTAGATTGATATTCTGCTAAAACCCAAGCTAGAAATAAAAGAGTACAGTCTACTAAGAATAATGTTGTTAATCTCAACCACCATGAACCCTTACGTACCGTGACAAATGTCGATGCACGTAAATCCAAAGGCACTTCACTGAATTTATTATTTGTTGTAATGCTTTGATTACTCATAGTTAGGAACTAGTTAGGAACACTTGGTGTAGGTAAAATTTGATTTATAGGGGCTTAATATACAAGACAATTTGGATATCTCATATTTTTATTTACAAACAAACCTGGACTTTCTAGTCTACTCTCAACCATTTTCTTTGAAGTAACTTTAAGTTTTTTATCAAAAGCATCCTCCAACGTCGGTTTGAGTGCCGTTACTACCGAAATACCTAGTTTTCATTGCAGCCTATAATCAATCACATTTTAGTCTGGAAAACTTAATTGCAAAAAAAAGGATTTGTTGGTGAATTTAGATTAGTAGTTAAACAAAACTCCTGATATTTATAATCAAGCAAGTAAGCAAAATAAAAATAATATTATAATTTTTGAGGTGACTAATACATGAGCTGAATTAACTATGATAGATATCGCAGATATCTTGGAGAGTTTTGCTTATTAGAGGTATAGAATCATTGATATGCCCTCAGAAATTACTCTAGCATATTAATGTAGACTAATTCAGCTTTCGCTTATAAGCTTATCTTAATTTATCTTAAGTGTATATGTTTTTTTACGCATAATTACTGAACTCATAAAATATACACATAATTTATAACAAAATGCATTAAAAATTTGATATGTGTAACAAAAGTTTACATAATTGCCTATTTGTGGTTAAACTTGAGTCAGTTTCATGGACATTTCTAAATGAAGTCTCAAAAGGGCAGTAACCTTAACGACGAGATTGTAGTTTGGACTAGAAGGCTGATGTTACACAAATGAAACCTGAAACCTACCTAGTTAGGTTTCATGAAGTTCACCTAAATTATTCAAAAAAAATAATATTACGACTTTACATTAATTTTATATAATTAGAGACAAAATAAAGATTTTGTAAAAAATATTTTTCGTTCAGTAGATTTTACTGAGATAGGATAATGTACCTTTATAATTGCGTGTAAGTGTTTGTGTTTATTAGCTAAAACAGAAATTTGATCTTTTGCATTCAATTGTAATTAAGAGTTTCATTTCAATCAATAAAACATGGGGTGAAAGTATGGTGACTAGCAAATTAGATATAATAAATCGATTGGGCAGGTTTTTAAACAGTAAAAAGTGGCGTTTGCTGACAAATTTGCGTCTCAACAATTTAAAAGTTAATAAAATTTTACGAGCCACAAATGATTCGGAAATAGGAAAAGCACAGACAGAAATAAACAATTTATCTTTTTCTGAAAAAGATTATAGGGATTTTGTAAATTCAGATGTACTGAGTAAATATAATCAGCTTGATTACATCCATTCCAAGCCACTTGAATACCTGACGACAATGACTCTGTTAGATTTGAAAGAAGGTGATAAAATACTAGATGCTGCTGGTGGTGAAAAAGCTGAATATATAAAGGCTTTAATGGCAGTTTCGGACTTCAAATTGACTGCTTACTGTCAAGACTCTTTATTGGACGGAAAAGTCACAGATGGAATTAAGTACATTGGTGGCTCTATTGATGCGATCCCTCTTCCAGATGAATCTTTAGATGGAATTAGCTGCCATCACTCTTTTGAGCATTTTCAAGATGATTTGGATATTAAGTTTATTAAAGAAGCAGTACGTTTATTGAAAGTGGGCAGGAAACTTGTCATTGCGCCCCTATTTTTAACTAACGAATATGCAGAAATCTGGAATAATAAACGGATTCAGAAGTCCAATCTTGACAAAGCAATCACAATTTTTGACAATACTGCAAGCTTTGCTGGATGGGGTGCATATGAAGGCTTTGCTAGAACTTATAGTCCTGCTGCATTTAAAACAAGAATTATTGATAATTTACCGCGCAACTGCCATGCAAAAATCTACAAAGTTATTGTAGATGGAAAACCTGTGCCAGATCTCCAAAAAAATTATCATCAACCCCTGCTCAATGCTGAAATGAAGGCACTGGTAATAGTTAAAAACTAAAGCGCAAGCAATTTTTGAGTTTGGTAAGTGTTATAGCTGTTTGCAATTCCTTGGAGTCCAAACAATTAGTAGGGGTGCACAACATATCTGTGTGCTCCTAGAGTGTGTATCATTGAAAATTGCTATATATTGGTTATGTGAGAATTAATAGTATTATGCTTATTTTCTATAGATTGGGGGCTATATTTGCTCACATCTCTTTTAGTCATAAACCTTTAATTATTTATGTCCTCATAAAACTTTAATTATTTTATGCCCACTGAACTTAATATAGAAAATGCAGATAAATAGTCAAACATCAGAATATAAACAAAATATTACCTTAAATACCTTAACTCACATCATCGGCACTCAAGTTTTACAGGAATTGAATGATACCCAAGTAGTTGATCATCAGGATCTGTGCATTCATCAAATATTTGAGATGCAAGTAGAGCGATCGCCCCAAGCCATTGCAGTAGTATATGAAAATACAGAACTTACTTATCAGCAGTTAAACCAACGGGCGAATCAACTAGCACACCACCTACGTACTTTAGGCGTTGGGCCAGAAGTACTTGTAGGTATATGCCTAGAGCGCTCCTTAGAGATGATTGTAGGACTACTAGGCATTCTCAAAGCTGGAGGCGCTTATGTGCCTTTAGATCCGGCATATCCCTCAGAACGTTTAGCCTTCATCCTGGAAGACACCCAGACACCAGTATTGTTAACCCAAGAAAAATTGGTCAAGAACTTACCACCACATGAGGCACAAGTGGTTTGTCTGGACTCAAACTGGCAAGGGAATATCCAAAACAGTCAAGGAAATCCTGTAAATGAAACTACGCCTGATAACCTCATCTACGTAATCTACACATCTGGCTCTACAGGACAGCCCAAGGGTGTAATGATCCCTCACCGTGGTATCTGCAATCAACTCCACTGGAAGCAAACAACTTTTGGATTAACTCACGCAGACAAAGTTTTACTAACTATTTCTTTTAGCTTCGACCCCTCAGTGTGGCAGATATTCTGGCCATTGTGCTTTGGAGGTCAATTGTTTATGGCTCGCCCTGGTGGACATCAAGACACTGCCTACCTTGTGAAGGTGATTACTGAGAAGCAAATAACAGTTCTGGCTTTAGTACCTTCCATACTGCGTGTCTTATTGGAAGAGAAGGGAATTGAGAATTGCCGATTTATCAGACACATTACCTGCGGTGGTGAAGCTTTACCTGGCGAACTTATAGAACGCTTCTTTGCGCAACTGAATTTGGATAATGTTTTACATAATTGTTATGGGCCGACAGAAGCTTCCATTGATACCACTTTCTGGAGTTGCCAACGGGGCACTAATTATGCTACTGCACCCATTGGTCGTCCGATTACCAATGCAGAGATTCACATCCTCGATGAAAATTTGCAGCCAGTGCCTGTTGGTGAATCAGGTGAACTGCACATTGGCGGTATTGGTCTAGCGCGAGGCTATCTTAACCGTCCAGAATTGACCACAGAGAAGTTTATTTTCAACCCTTTTAGCTCTGAACCTGGGGCACGCCTTTACAAAACTGGGGACTTGGCACGTTATTTGAGCGATGGTAATATCGAGTTCCTTGGTCGGATTGACCACCAAGTTAAAATACGTGGCTTCCGAATTGAATTAGGAGAAATTGAAGCCATATTAGCTCAACATCCGGCACTGAAACAGACTTTAGTCATAGCCAGAGAGGATGTTCCTGGGGACAAGCGACTCGTGGCATATATTGTTGCCAGTCCAGAGCAAATTCCTAGTCAGGCTGAATTGCGTCGCTTTTTGGAAACTCGGTTGCCTGAATACATGGTGCCTGGTTTCTTTGTATTTTTGGACACTCTACCATTAAATCCCAATGGGAAAATAGACCGCCGCGCCTTACCTGCACCAGATACATGTGATATTAGGCTGTCAACTAACTTTGTTCCACCTCAGAATTCGACAGAAGAAGTCTTGGCTGGCATTTGGACGAAAGTTTTGCGTCTGGAACAAGTAGGCATCCACGACAATTTTTTTGAATTGGGAGGTCATTCACTGCTGGCCACTCAAGTGATGTCTAGAGTTCGCCAAGCTTTTCAAATAGAAATACCGTTGCAACTATTATTTGAGAATCCCACGATCGCTACTTTAGCTCAAGCGATTGCCCAAAACCAAACTCCAGAAAATGATCCCCCAAATCAGACTATTCCCCAAATAGCGAATCGGGAATCAGCCCCTTTATCCTTTGCCCAGCAGCGAGTCTGGTTTTTGGAGCAGTTGGAACCCAACAGCCGAGCGTATATTGTCTCCAATGCACAGCGCTTAACGGGTAAGTTAAACATGGGTATATTGCAACAGTCACTAGATGCGATCGTTATCCATCATGAGGCATTACGAACCAACTTTATGACATCACTTGATGGTAGCCCCATACAAGTAATTGGCATGCCTCGGCCAGTGGAACTTAAAATCATTAAGGTAACAAAAGATCAAGTAGAGTTTTTCCTCAATCAAGAGGTGCAATGCCCCTTCAACTTAGAATCTGACTTGATGTTGCGAGCTACTTTGCTGCAAGTAGACGAACAGGAGCATATACTCTTGTTAATGATGCACCACATCGCCTCAGATGGCTGGTCAATTGGTATTCTCTGGCAGCAGTTAATAGCGCTTTATGAAGCTTTTTTAAACAGTAAGCCTTCCCCCTTGGCAAAATTGTCCATTCAGTATGCGGATTTTGCTGTGTGGCTGCACCAATGGCTATCAGGTGATGTACTTTCCAGCCAAATTAACTATTGGAAAACCCAATTAGCAGGTGCTAATACTGTACTGGAATTGCCTACCGACCGACCACGGCCACCAGTGCAAACTTACCAAGGAGCAGCCCAATCTCTGATGCTACCACAGACTTTGAGTGCATCACTTACAGAACTCTCGCATCAGGAGGGTGTGACTCTATTCATGACATTGCTGGCAGCCTTTGGGACAATACTGCACCGCTATACTGGCCAAGAAGACATTCTTATCGGTTCTCCCATTGCCGGACGTAACCGTTCTGAGATTGAAGAGTTAATTGGATTTTTTATTAACACCGTTGTTTTACGGACTGATTTTGCCGAGAACCCCAGTTTTCGTTCAGTGCTAAATCGAGTCCGCCAGATGGCATTAGCTGCTTATGCCCATCAAGATATGCCCTTCGAGAAACTCGTAGAAGAACTGCAACCAGAGCGAGATACCAGTCGCAACCCACTATTTCAAGTGTGGTTTAATATGCTCAACTTAAGGGACATCCAACTGGAACTACCTGGAGTGGGTATAGAACCAGTCTCGATCCTAGAAACAGCTTCTAAGTTCGACTTAACCCTTTACGTTACAGAACAAAACCAAGGAATCCAACTTGATTTAGTTTACAACACCGATCTGTTTACTTCAGAACGGATGATGGAAATGCTTCATCAATTCCATCACTTGCTGAATCAAATTGTTGCTGCTCCAGAGAGACAGATTAGTTTATATTCCCTGGTGACACCAGAAGCAAGACCTTTGCTGCCAGAACCAAGGGCGGTTTTGTCAGAACCACAGTATGAGTTGACGACAACAATGTTTACCTCTTGGGTAAATCGTACCCCAGAACATTCATCACTTCGTCAAGGATTTCGCACTTGGAATTATGGGGAATTGGGCAAAATAGCTCAAACCTTAGCACAGGTTATGTTATCTCACGGAGTAGAGCGGGGAGATGTCGTAGCCGTGTTTGGGACACGCAGCTTTGGGCTAATTGCCAGTATGCTTGGCGTACTCTTGAGTGGTGGTGTGCTACTCACCCTCGATCCAAAACTTCCTAGCCAACGCCAGCGGCTGATGCTACAGGAAGCTAAAGCTAAATACATATTATATATTGATGGTCAGCGTCGAGAAGACGAAAAGATAGGGGAGTCTTTAACTAGCATCTGTGTCAACCCAGACACAGGAGAAGCCATAAATTCTCAAAAGAGCATTGAAGCAGTAAATCTACCTGAAATCGCTGCCGATGATACAGCTTATATTTTCTTTACTTCCGGCACTACTGGTGTACCAAAAGGGGTGTTGGGGTGTCATAAAGGGTTGGCGCATTTTCTGAACTGGCAGCGACAGACCTTTGAAATTAATCAGCAAGACCGCGTTGCCCAATTAACTGGTCTTTCTTTTGATGTCGTTCTTAGAGATATTTTCTTACCTTTAACTAGCGGTGCAACCCTCTGTTTACCGGAACAAGAGGAGAACCTAGAACCGACTAGAATTCTGCGTTATTTGGAAAATGAGCAAATTTCTGTACTTCATACAGTTCCTTCCCTGGCGCAATTATGGTTAGCAAATGTGCCGTCAGGAGTCTCTTTACGTAACTTACGTTGGTTGTTCTTGGCTGGAGAACCTCTGAAAGAAACCCTTGTACTTCGCTGGCGGGATGCTTTTCCCGAATCAGGTGAAATAGTTAATCTCTACGGCCCGACAGAAACAACTTTGGCGAAATGTTATTACCGAGTACCTGTTGAGTGTAGCCCTGGTGTACAGCCAGTTGGATTGCCGCTGCCTCAAACCCAAGCACTGGTTTTTACACCAAATCATCAACCGTGCGGTATTGGTGAACCGGGCGAGATTGTAATCCGAACTCCATTCCGCAGTTTGGGCTACATCAATGCCCAACAAGAAAACCGTTCTCGGTTTGTCAAAAACCCTTTTCGGAATGATCGCCACGATTGGCTTTATTATACAGGCGATCGCGGATGCTATCGTCCAGATGGCTCTCTAGAAATTCTCGGTCGCCGAGATCATCAAGTCAAGATCCGGGGGATACGCATTGAACCAGGGGAAATTGAAACAGTTTTAGCCCAACATCCAGATATACTCCAGACTGTAGTCCTTGCCCGTGAAGATGTCCCTGGCAATCAACGTTTGGTAGCTTACATTATACCCAATCAAGATTCAGCAATTGCGATTACTGATATCCGGCGCTTCCTCTCGACAAAATTGCCACAGTATATGCTACCTTCGGCTTTTGTCATGCTGGATACCATGCCCTTAACCCCCAATGGCAAGGTAGACCGGCGTGCCCTACCAGCACCAGACTTATCGAGACAAGAACCAGAAGCCAGCTTTGTTGCTCCTCGCAATCAAGTGGAACACCAGTTAACCCAAATTTGGGAACAAATTTTAGGTGTCCAGCCGATTGGTGTTAGGGATAACTTCTTCGAGCTAGGAGGACATTCTATCTTAGCAGTAAAACTGTTTTGGCAAATTGAAAAGACATTTAGTAAAGACCTGCCACTTGCCATTCTTTTCCAGTCAGGGACTGTAGAGGCTCTAGCCAAAATAATCTGCCAAGAAGAAGATTTAACAAAAAAATCGGCTTTAGTAAATACCTTAGACCAATCAAAATCTAGTTGGTCATCCCTAGTAGAAATTCAACCCAACGGCTCCAAGCCACCTTTTTTCTGTATTCATGGACTGGGTGGAGAAGTCTTATGTTTTCGTGAATTGGCATTGCATCTGGGGACAGAACAACCGTTTTACGGATTACAACCACGGGGACTAGATGAGAAATACCCTCTCCATACCCGCATTGAAGATATGGCAACGCACTACATTCAAGAAATTCAGACCCTTCAACCTCATGGTCCTTATTTTCTCGGAGGTTATTCCTTTGGGGGTACAGTTGCCTTTGAGATGGCTCGGCAACTCCAAGAGCAAGGCGAACAAATTGGCATTTTAGTTATGCTTGATAGTTGTCGTATAGGTTATAGCTGGCAGGCGCCATTTCTCAAGCGAGTTTTTTTGCATTTAAATAATATTGTTCAACAAGGGCCTAACTACCTTTGGCAAAAGGTTGTGAGATGGAGTTATTGGCGTAAGCAAGAACTGCAAAATACATATAACCGTTACTTGGAAGATGTACTTCATGTACCTGAAACTGACAAGCATTTAAAGGTTATAGATACTAACACTCAAGCCCTTAGGGACTATATTTTTTCACCTTACCTTGGTCGAGCTATTCTTTTGCGGACAGAGGATAAAAATCGGGACGAAGCTATAGGCATAGAATACGATCCTCAATTCGGTTGGGGCGACCTAGTAGTTGAAGGATTAGATATCCATTACATTCCCGGATCTCACCTTGACATACTTAATGAACCCCATGTACAAGTGTTAGCTGAAAAATTGAGAAATTGCTTAACTCAGGTGCAGTCTCAGTCTGCAAAGAATTAATTTGAACTTTTCCGTTAGTTCAGCTTCCCACAACTCAGCACTGCTGGGTCGGTTTGCCATTTCATGGTCTAAACTTGAGAGAATAATAGAAAAATTCCTGCTAGTGGTAACTAGGGTGAGATAATTATTCTGTGGAACTGGAATATTGGTAGGTAAAAATCCAATAACCAAAAGACCTGACCGATTTAAGAATGCGATGAATATTGCTAGTGTCACAGATTGAACAGAGGGAATGATTGTGGCACTAAAAGCTGGAATGACTATCGTTTTTAGATTTTAAGTTGGTAAGCAATCCACAATCCACTGATGCTATATAGAAGATTTGGACGCACAGAATTACAGATGCCAGTGTTTTCCTGCGGTGGCATGAGATATCAGTTCAAATGGGAGGATGTTCCCAATCATGAAATTCCTGCTGATAACCAGGCAAATCTGGAAGCAACTATTAGAAGGGCAATCGAGGTTGGGATTAATCATATTGAAACTGCCCGTGGTTATGGCACTTCTGAAATGCAATTGGGGAGAATATTGCCCAAGTTTCCCCGCGAAAAGTTGATTATTCAGACTAAAATCAATCCAAAGGCAGATGCGAAAGAATTCCGGGAGACATTGGAACAATCTTTGAAAAATCTCCAGCTAGATTATGTTGACCTTTTAGGGTTGCACGGCATTAATCATCCTGAATCGTTAGATGACAGCATCCGTCCTGGTGGCTGTTTGGAAGTAGCGCAGCAGTTGCGAGCAGAGGGAAAAGTTAGATTTATTGGCTTTTCCACACACGGTTCGACAGATATGATTGTGCAGACAATTAATACCAATCAATTTGATTACGTGAACCTGCACTGGTACTACATTAATCAATGGAATTGGGCAGCAATTGAAGCAGCTAAACGTCACGATATGGGTGTGTTTATTATTAGCCCTTCTGATAAAGGAGGTTTGTTGTATAAACCTCCACAAAAATTAGTCAATCTTTGCGCCCCATTGAGTCCAATGGTGTTTAATGATTTGTTTTGTTTGAGTCATCAAGAGGTGCATACACTAAGCTTAGGAGCAGCAAAACCAGAAGATTTTGATGAGCACCTGAAGACTTTAGAATTAATAGATCGGTCATCAGAAATTTTGCCACCAATTTTAGCAAGGTTGGAATCAGAAGCGATCGCTACTTTGGGAGAAGATTGGGTAAAATCCTGGGAAACAAATCTACCAAACTTTGACGAAACCCCTGGTGAGGTAAATATTCGGGTGATTTTGTGGCTGCGGAATTTAGCGATCGCCTACGATTTAGTAGAGTACGCTAAAATGCGCTATAACCTGCTTGGCAATGGTGGCCACTGGTTTCCCGGCAACAAAGCCGATCGCCTAGATGAATTAGACTTAAGGAAATCTCTTACCCGTAATCCCCACGCCGATAAAATCCCCCAATTCCTGAAACAAGCTCATCAGATGTTAGCGGGTGAAGCGGTCAAACGTCTATCCCGCACTTGATAAATTGCATAAATAGGGCATTGGCTATTATTATGGCCTATGGGAAATAGTAAACAATAGACCTATTGCAAAAGTCCCCTAACACCCCACCCCCAACCCCTCCCCGCAGGCGGGGAGGGGAGAATTTGACGTAAGTCAAAGGCGGGGAGGGGTTCTTTTTTTGATTTATGCAACAAGTCTAATAATTATCAATCCCTAATCCCCAATCCTAATCAGATTTTTTCATATCTGCTGATTTAACTGCCTTCGGTACGACTAGCACCTTATCAACGCGATTACCATCCATATCCATTACTTCAATTCGCATACTTTGCCATTCAAAATGATCTGCTGCGGCAGGAATACGACCTAAATGGGTGATCACAAAACCGCCTAATGTTTGATAACTGCCGCGTTCCTCAGATTCCCACTCTTCCATACCAAAAAGTTCCAAAAACTCCTCTACAGGCAACATCCCATCCAAAAGCCAGGAACCATCTTCGCGTTGCACAGCTTGTGGTTGATCCTGTCCATCCGTTGAAGGAACGTCACCCACAATTTCACTCATGATGTCGTTGAGAGTGACTAATCCTTGAATCACACCATATTCATCCACTACCAACGCCATGTGAGTGATAGTTTGCTTGAACAATTCCAAAACTTTCAAGCCACGGGTGCTTTCTGGCACAAATACAGGCTGTCGCAATCCGATAGTCAAGTCTAGTGGTTCCCCTCGAAAACTCCTGGCTAATAAGTCGGTGACAGGGATAACACCCAGCACATTGTCAAGTCCCCCCTGACAAACTGGATACCGAGAATAGGCACTATCAACCATTTTTTGGCGATTTTCTTCGGCAGAGTCGTCCAAGTCTAGCCAAACAATATCAGGACGGGGTGTCATTAAGTAACTGACAGGGCGATCGCCTAAACGAAAGACTCGCTCTACCATATCCTGTTCGGCTTCCTCAAAGGTTCCCGCCTCAGTACCTTGCTCAATTAAGATTTTAATTTCTTCTTCGGTGACTTGCGGCTCGGTAGAAGCTGTAATTCCTAATACTCGCAGGATCAAATCTGTAGAAGCACTTAAGAGATATACCATTGGGGAAGCGATCGCCGATAAGGCACGCATTGGAATAGCTACAGTCGATGCAATTCTTTCTGGGTTGTTTAATGCCAGACGCTTTGGTACCAATTCGCCAACAATGAGTGACAAATAGGTAATGATCAAAACCACTACTCCAAAAGATATCGGTTCACTATAAGGTGCTAACAAAGGTACAAGTCGCACATAGACTGCCAGTCGGTTGGCAATTGTTGCTCCTCCAAAAGCACCAGTTAGGATACCGATCAGGGAAATACCTACTTGAACGGTTGACAGGAAATGATTTGGAGACTCCGCTAATTTCAATGCTGCCATTGCCTTGGCATCTCCTTGATTGGCAAGCTGCTGTAGCCTAACTTTCCGTGCCGAGACAATCGCCATCTCAGACATAGAAAACACGCCATTGGCAATAATTAGCACCAAAATGATTAAAATTTCAAAAGTGATGGAGGACATGTTTAAAATTGCCGCTTATCAGAGCAAACGTAGCTCAATCCCTAGTATCTAGTATTAAAGGTGCTTCGATAAATACTTTGACTATATACAAAGTAGTAGTTATAGTTCTTAAGTTTATTAGTCACTGTGCATTATTCTTCCACTGAAGGAATAAGAAAGCTGTTAACACTTTTAAAATAGTTGACATATAACTGCCTTAAGATTTGCTGACCCACAAAGACTCCCATCGCTAGTAGTACTTATGTCATTTTCTTCTATTGTGCGTGCCTTAGGCCGATCGCCGCTCACCACTGAATTTATTTCTAAGCTGAATCGACAACAAGAATTGCGGTTAAATGGCATTCCCAGGCTGCCCAAGACTCTAGTGGCTTCGGCATTAGCGCAGTCTCGGGGCAAGGATTTGTTTGTGGTTTGCGCCACTCTGGAAGAAGCTGGACGCGTTTACGCACAACTGGAGGCAATGGGATGGCAAACAGTACATTTTTACCCCACCTCCGAGGCTTCTCCCTACGAACCTTTTGACCCGGAAACTGAAATGAGTTGGGGGCAAATGCAGGTATTGGCAGATTTGGGAATGGAGCATGGGGAATGGGGCATGGGGAATGGGGAAGAAAAACCCCCAAATTCTAATTCTCAATTACCCAAGATGGCGATTGTGGCTACTCAAGGGGCGCTGCAACCTCATTTGCCTCCACCAGAAGCTTTTCAACAATTCTGTCTTACCCTGAAAAAAGGGATGGAATTAGATTTGAATGCCTTCAGTGAGAAAATAACTATTTTGGGATACGAAAGAGTTCCTTTGGTGGAAATGGAAGGGCAATGGAGTCGGCGGGGCGATATTGTTGATGTGTTCCCGGTTTCTTCTGAGTTTCCAGTCAGGTTGGAATGGTTTGGCGATGAAATCGAGCAAATGCGGGAATTTGACCCAGCAACCCAACGTTCCGCCCTCGACAAAGTTGACCAGTTAATTCTTACCCCCACTAGCTTTACTCCTGTGGTGATGGCTGCACTGAAAAAGAGTTCTGAGTTAGGAGTTATGAGTTATGAGTTAAATTCTGAGTCAGAACTTAGCACTGAGAACTCATCACTGATTGAAGGTAGTCGTCGTTTTTTGGGGTTAGCTTTCGAGCAACCAGCATCTCTGCTAAACTACTTAGCAGAAAATACCCTGATTGCCATTGATGAGCCAGAACAGTGCCATGCTCATAGCGATCGCTGGGTAGAAAATGCCCAGGAACAATGGGGCATTGGGCATGGGGGATTGGGCATGGGGGATGGGGAAGAGTCTACTTCCCTAACATTGCCGAAAATACACCGTTCGTTTGATGACTGTCTGGTTGATGTTGCCAAGTTTAAAACATTATATTTATCGGAACTGTCAGAGGAAAATAGTGGGATCAACCTTGCCAGCCGTCCTGTTCCAACCACACCACACCAGTTTGCTAAACTAGCTGAAACCATCCGCCAAGAACGCGATCGCAATTTCTCGATCTGGCTGCTTTCTGCTCAACCTTCGCGTTCCGTCTCGCTGTTGCAAGAACATGATTGTCCGGCTCAGTTTATCCCCAATCCCCGCGACTACCAAGCAATAGATAAGCTCCAAATCAACCATATTCCCATTGCCCTCAAATATTCTGGTCTTGCGGAACTAGAAGGTTTTATCCTGCCTACTTACCGATTGGTAATTGTTACAGATCGGGAATTTTTTGGGCAGCATTCTTTGGCGACTCCCGGCTATATCCGCAAGCGCCACAAAGCTACTTCTAAGCAAGTTGATCCCAATAAGCTGCGTCCAGGCGATTATGTGGTTCACAGAAATCATGGTGTTGGCAAATTTGTCAAGCTGGAAAGTTTGACGATTAATAATGAAACCCGTGATTATTTGGTAGTGCAGTATGCTGACGGGTTACTTAGAGTTGCAGCCGATCAAGTAGGTGCTTTATCTCGGTTCCGTGCCGCAGGTGATAAAGCACCGGAACTCAACAGGATGACCGGTAAAGCTTGGGAAAATACCAAGAATAAAGTCCGCAAAGCGATTAAAAAATTGGCGGTGGACTTGTTGAGACTTTATGCAGCGCGATCGCAACAACAAGGTTTTAGCTTTCCAAGTGATATGCCTTGGCAGGAGGAATTAGAAGATTCTTTCCCCTACCAACCCACAACGGATCAGCTCAAAGCTGTACAAGATGTAAAACGCGACATGGAAAGCGATCGCCCAATGGATCGCTTAGTTTGTGGCGATGTCGGTTTCGGGAAGACGGAAGTGGCGATTCGTGCTGTTTTTAAAGCAGTCACCGCCGGTAAACAAGTGGCACTCCTTGCGCCAACGACTATTTTAACACAGCAGCATTACCATACACTCAAAGAACGTTTTGCTCCCTACCCAGTAAATGTCGGTTTGCTCAACCGCTTTCGGTCTGCTGAAGAACGCCGTGATATTCAAAAGCGATTGGCAACGGGTGAATTAGATGTAGTCGTTGGTACACACCAACTTTTAGGTAAAGGTGTGGCATTCCGCGATTTAGGACTGTTGGTAGTAGATGAAGAACAGCGGTTTGGGGTCAACCAGAAAGAGAAAATTAAAAGCTTAAAAACTCAGGTTGATGTGCTTACCCTCTCCGCCACTCCCATTCCCCGGACTTTGTATATGTCCTTGTCGGGAATTCGGGAAATGAGTTTGATTACTACACCACCCCCAACCAGACGCCCGATTAAAACCCATCTATCACCGATTAATTCCGAAAGCATCCGCACTGCAATTCGTCAAGAATTAGATAGAGGTGGGCAGGTATTTTATGTAGTTCCACGAGTAGATGGGATTGAAGAGACAACAGCCAATTTACGAGAAGTGATACCGGGAGCTAGGTTTGCGATCGCTCACGGTCAAATGGATGAAAGCGAGTTAGAATCAACCATGCTCACTTTCAGTAATGGCGATGCAGACATCCTCGTTTGTACGACAATTATTGAATCTGGCTTAGATATTCCGCGAGTCAACACCATTTTGATTGAAGATGCTCACCGCTTTGGATTGGCACAGCTGTATCAATTACGCGGTCGTGTGGGACGTGCAGGTATCCAAGCTCATGCTTGGTTATTTTATCCGAAGCAACGGGCATTATCTGATGCGGCACGGCAACGTTTACGAGCGATTCAGGAATTTACTCAGCTAGGTTCTGGGTATCAACTAGCGATGCGCGATATGGAAATCAGAGGCGTGGGTAACTTGCTAGGGGCAGAACAATCCGGTCAAATGGATGCCATCGGTTTTGATTTATACATGGAAATGCTGGAAGAAGCAATTCGGGAAATCCGAGGACAAGAAATTCCGAAAGTGGAGGATACTCAGATTGACCTCAACCTGACGGCATTTATCCCAGCAGATTACATTACCGATTTGGATCAAAAGATGAGTGCTTATCGGGCGGTGGCCACAGCTAAATCTAAATCAGAATTAAAGCTAATTGCTGCTGAGTGGAGCGATCGCTATGGTACTTTACCAGTCCCTGCAAATCAACTTTTGCGAGTCATGGAACTCAAACAGCTAGCGAAAAAACTCGGATTTAGTCGGATTAAACCAGAAAACAAGCAGCACGTCGTTTTAGAAACGCCGATGGAAGAACCAGGTTGGAATTTGTTGGCGGCAAATTTACCAGAAAATCTCAAGACGCGCTTTGTCTATTCTCCTGGTAAAGTTACAGTGCGTGGGTTAGGAGTTTTTAAAGCAGATCAACAATTGCAGAATTTGATTGATGCTTTCGGGAGAATGCAGGGTGCAATTCCAGAGGCGGCTGTTGTTTGATGATTTGAATCAAACTAAAAGGCTAAAAGAATTATGGTAAACACATTTTAATCTAGAACCCCGGTTTCGGACTTATTTACCGGGGTTCTCCTGTCTCGAATTACCTTTAACACGAAGCCTATTGATTTAAGAATGAAGTAACGTTTGCGATAAACGTTTATACGTTTGTTAGAAATGTTTAAACAAAACTTAGAAATGAAGTAACGTTTGCGATAAACGCTTATAGATTTGTTAGAAACGCTTAAATAAAACTTATAAATGAAGTAACGTTTGCGATAAACATTTATACATTTGTGATAAATGCTTAAATAAAACTTATGTATGAGCCAACATTTGCAATAAAAGATTATAGATTTGTTATAAATGCTTGAACAAAACTTATGAATGATGCAACTAGGGCAGTTTAGAGAACCTGAAGCAACTAAAAGATCAGTACAAAGTAAATTGCTTGTTTTGGGAGTGACTATTTACAACAGCAATCACATGATCTCGTTGTTATCAACTCATGACGTGATATTACAGATTATCCGTGTTCAGCATCAAATTACTGCTCTGATTCATCTACTAACTTGCTTGGTTCACCAGGGTAGAAGTCATAGTCCACAATCTCTGACAAACTGTAGGGACACTCTACCGGAAAAGTACGCTTGGGCAAATCTGTTTCTCCAACAGCTAATTCGACACCTTTAAGGTAGGCTTTGCGAAGTGCTTCTTCAAGATAGGGCTTTAGGCTAGGATTGTCTTCAAGCAGTTCAGCAATATCTAAGCGTTGAATACGAAGTGTTGCTAACCAGCTACGGCTACGGCGTCCTGACTGGTACTCCCATTTTAGTAAATGTCCAATCAACACACTCAGACGGTTTCGTAGTTCTTGACGTTGCTGTTTACCCAAAGATTGAATCTCCTCAATCAGATTTTGCACATCAATCTGACTCCACTGCTCATTGCGAAGTAAAGTTACTTGTTCCTGTGTCCAAGCGTAAAAATCAGTTTCGTAGAGGCTTGGTGAAGGCATTGGTATCTTTGGGTTTGTTTCAGGTATACGCATTAGGTTAGTTCAACCTCAACGTCTTTGCCTTTATTGTAGAACTGTCTCAAACTCTACTATTTCAGTGATCGCTATCGTACTTTACCAGTGTCTGCAAATCAACTTTTGCCAGTCATGGAACTCAAACAGCTAGCGAAAAAATTTGGATTTAGCCGTATTAAACTAGAAAACAAGCAGCACGTAGTTTTAGAAACGTCGATGGAAGAACCCGCTTGGAATTTGTTGGTGGCGAATTTACCAGACAATCTGAAGACGCGCTTTGTCTATTCTCCTTGTAAAGTGACGGTGCGCGGGTTAAAGTTTTTAAGGCGGATCAACAATTGCAAAATTTGATTGATGCTTTCGGGAGAATGCAGGGTGTGATTCCAGAGGCGGCAGTTGTTTGATCGTTAGAAAAAGATTAATCATCAAGTGAAAACCTATGTCATTTTGAGCAGGCTGGGATTCCAGACCCAGCCCTTTGAGTCTAGTTAGTAGAATAAAAGGAAATACTAACCCAACTTCAACTCATGATAAAAACTATCGAAGGCATTTATCAGGATGGAGAAATTCACCTCACCCATTTACCGCAAGATGTTAGCGATCGCTCCCAAGTCCTCGTTACCTTTCTAGATCCTGGCAAAATCGACCCTACCAAATTACGCCAACTGATTGATCAGTTGGAGACAATTGCTGGAATTGGACAAGGTTTCGAGGAACTCAACGCTGGTCAAACTCGCCCCATTGGGGATTTTGCCCAAGAAATGCAGCAAAAGTATGGCATTTCAGGTTGAGATTACCCCAATCGCAGAAACTCAGATTGAGCAAGCTTATCGCTGGTATCAAGAGCGGAATCCTGAATTTGCCGATCGTTGGTTTCGAGGATTGATGAATGCTATTGCTACCCTACAAGAGAAGCCCCAACGTTGTGCTTTAGCAGTCGAACATGAAATTTTTCCAGAAGAAGTACGTCAACTTCTTTATGGAAAAGCCAAAAATGTATACCGAGTACTTTTTACGATTCGAGGTACTACAGTTAATGTATTGTATGTGCGCCACAGTGGCCAAGCACCACTGACAGTAGATGACCTAGAGGAGTTACAAGGTGAAGTTTAGGATTTAAAGGCGATCGCTATGGTAGTTTACCAGTGTCTGCAAATCAACTTTTGCGAGTCATGGAACTCAAACAGCTAGCGAAAAAACTCGGATTTAGCCGGATTAAACCAGAAAACAAGCAGCACGTCGTTTTAGAAACGCCGATGGAGAAACCAGCTTGGAATTTATTGGTGGCAACATTTACCAGAAAAGCTCAAAACGCGCTTTGTGTATTCTCCTGGTAAAGTTACGGTGCGCGGTTTAGGAGTTTTTAAGGCAGATCAACAATTGCAGAATTTGATTGATGCTTTCGGGAGAATGCAAGGTGCGATCGCTAAAGTAGCTGTTCTTTGAGCAGTAGTTAAATAATAGTTATTGTTGTGGAGAGCGATCACGCAATTTCACACCTCCCTTCATTTTATTTTTTAAAGTAAACTATATTGCTTCTGAAAAACAGAAAGCTATACTTGGTCTTGCTGCTCAAAAAACTTATTACAAGGCTGCCCGCTCAGAACAATTACTGAATCAGAAAATTATGTCAGACAATGTTCATGCATCTCTACAATCCTCAGTAGTTCAAATAAGCCAGTCAAGCAATAGTAGTTCCAAAACTGAAAAGGTTTCCAGTGAATTTGAGGTATTTATTTCCTATCGTACTAGCCCCGATCAAGAACTTGCAGTTGCTCTTAAGGAACTGATTGAGGGATCAATAAAACCCCAACCTCACGTTTTTGTTGCTGGGGCAGGTGGTCTACGCCCATCTAACATTGGTTATAAACCCCAGATACAAGCAGCCGCTCAGTCTTCACGAGCATTTCTTGCTATCATTACTCAGCAATCCAAGGAACGTGAGTGGCTTTTCTTTGAAGCTGGAGCTGCTTGGGGACGCAATCAGTTGTATACACCCTTACTAGTTGGTACAAGCCCAAGTGAGCTAGCTAGTACTATGGCTGACTATCAAACAGTGCGAGCATCTGATCGAGAACAAGTTAAGCATCTCTTAATTGCAGTCGCTCAGGCGATCGGCGGTAATATTAAGACACATTTCAGTCAACGATATCAAGCTTTTCTAAACGAATTGAAGCTTATCAAAAAAAAGAGATTATTGAAGAAAACATAGAAGAGTTTTCATCTCTATTAGAGACTGTTGAAGAAAACATAGAAGAGTCTTCATCTCTATTAGAGATTGTTGAAGAAAACATAGAAGAGTCTTCATCTCTATCTGAAGCAATTAAGCTTTTGCAACGTGGAGAAGTAGAGGAAGCTAACACGCTGTTTGATCAGCTTGAAGAAACTGCATCCACCAACGAAGAGAAAGCAACGATTAGAATTACGAGGTTGCTAAATAGTGATCAGGAAGGACGTAACCCTCTAAAGGAGCTAGAGTCGCTAGCTCCTGAATTACGTAATACTTACCATTGCCAGTTTTGGCTTGGCTTATTTGAATCTCGTGTCGCTGCTTCCATCTCCTATTATGAAGAATGCCTACGTCTAGCTACAGCCAATAATGCTACTTTCTTTTCTAACCGAGCAACTCTTTTTTTAGCTGAGGAGAGATTCAAAATCGGCGAGCAAGAGATAGCACTTGACACCTTACGACAAGCAATGGTAAGTGAAGATAGAGACCTTAGATATCAAGCTGTAGAAACGTGGCAAAATCTTGACCAAAAGCCTCACTTTCTTGAGAAACTAGTTATTTTATTAACTGGTCTAAGCGATAAAGCTGACTCTTCAATTATGCTCAACGCCCTCACAGAGTTGGCTCTCGATAATAAATGGTCTTCTTTGCTTACTTATTTCGCTAAATGTGCAGATCAGGTTGATGTTCAAGGAACTGCTGCAAATAATTTAGGGCGTGCGTTTTCTGAGTTAAAACTCTATTCACTTGCATATCTTGCCTTTGCTAAAGCAGCTGAAGCTGGAATATCTGTGGCTAAGGTTAATATTGCAAATCTTCATTTATGGAATCCTCTTCCGGCTGCTGGTCTTAAACTCTTAAAAGAACATACAGGAACTTACGACGCTGCTGATGCTGGATATCCATACTATATTCAGGCTGAACTTGAGCGAAGTGTCCAGAAAGAGCATAAAAAAGCAGAAGAGCTATATAAGCAAGGGTATAAAGTTGCCGTGATGATAAGTCATTTTGGGTGGGAAGCGATTCGCAGTAACAAGCTCACTCTAGAAGGCAAACAAATCAAACTAGAATCTGGAATAGTAACTATCAAAGAAAATGAACCGAATTGCCTTAAGTTCATTACAAATGATGAAAAGGTTTACTTAGAATTAAAACGTGTTGGTCGTATTATCGGACTATGGCAAGCTGCCAATACAGACTCATTTACAGCACTTTATTGCTTTACAGAAACGGGTTATATGCTTGAGTTAAGCGTACATTTGACAGAAATCACTATAGAACCCATTCTTAAGAAATATCCAATTCTCTGCGTAACTGAGGCATTAGTGCAATCGCCTTCGACGTAGTTTGTGTTTCCTGAATAAACTCAACACTTGCTTCTACTCAAACTTTACTACTTCGGCTATGGGGAGCGATCGCGCTTTGCTCTCACCCTAATTGATCGCACCCTAATAACCCCAACAGAGTGCAAGCAGAGATAATTTATAGTATGACTTTCGTAACGATTAACAGCCATGACAGAGCTACTTGAACAAGCGATCACCAAACTAAAAAACTTGCCTGCCAATGAGCAAGATGCGATCGCGGCGATGATTTTGGAAGAACTAGAAGATGAACGCTCTTGGGATGAAGCTTTCGCCCGTTCTCCTGACGGACTCGCTTTCCTTGCGACTGAGGCAATGGCTGAATACCGTGCAGGAAAAACCCAAGAGTTAGATCCAGATACATTGTGAAGTCACGTATAACTGCTCAGTTTCGTCAAAAGTTTGCTTATCTACCTGAGCAAGTTCAAGAGCAAACCCGTGAGGCATACCGCCTCTTCAAACAAGATCCGAGCCATCCAAGCTTGCGCTTCAAAAAAATACATCCAGAACTACCAATTTATTCAGCACAGATTAGCAAAAGTTATCGAGCAGTTGGACAGTTAGATGGAGATACCGTTATTTGGTTTTGGCTAGGTTCACACGCAGAGTATAACAAGTTGCTCTCTGTGTTGTAGCTACACAGTGCGATCACATTCCCAATTTTGATCATAATATGAGTGCTTACTGTGCGGGAATGGTGGCAAAATCTAAAGCAGAATTAACGTAACGTCAACCAGTATATTGTGTTTTTGCTGAGTCCGATTTCCAGATAATTTACAAATATTCAAAAAAGACTTCAGGCACTAATCTGAATTCCCCAGATTTCAAACGAGAGATATCTATCCATAACGCTCTATGTTTATGATGTGGCGATTCTGAAAAAACTAAACTTTCCAGTTGATAAAATTTGGAATCAGCAAAGTCACATTGATAAAGCTGAATAATTTCATGACCTTGCCTACCATTAAATATAAACAGGTTCTCTATACAACCGAGATATTTAATATTCGTTAATTCTGCCTGAATTTCTTCTTGAAACTCCCGTTCTAAGGCGACACGGCTGGTTTCGCCAAATTCAACACCACCACCCAAAGCACGATAAAATCTTTCTTGCTTTACAGGGTCGTAGCCTTCAGAAAGAAATATGCGTTCGCCATCCTGAATTAGCCCCAAAGCTATTACCCGAATTTCGCCAGCTTTATTCATTTTTGTAACTAATTATCATAAATAGACTGAGGACGACTTTCGCTATCCTCAATAGGCCAATCTGCATTTTCACCACCGATGTACAATTCTTCAATGGTGACATATTCCTGACTTAGCTGTGTAAGGGCGTTGATTAAAATATCCAATGCGATCGCATCACTGGTTCCTAAGTCAAACCAACAACGTCCCCACTGTCCCTCATATTCAAACTCACCGATGTTGTGCATCAGTGCTAGCAGGCTTTTGTCATACCCTTGTTCATCATAATTCATGTAACTGATATCGAGTCCAGTGTCCTGTACCTGGAGATTCTCTGCATTAAATGCACCCAATTTACCCAGATAAAACCAGGAATTGAAAACTTCTTCTACATACTGCTTTTCACGCGCAGAAGGATTTGTGCTGAATTTCAGCCAAATCCACATATCAAAAGGATTAATTTCGCGGAACTGAATCTCCATTTTGGTCTAATATCTCAATTACTCTTCTGGAAATAAGCATATCAAAGTGGGGAATGGGGAATAGGGCATTGGGCATAGAAAATAGAGAAAAAACTTAATCGCCAATATCCAATGCCCAATTATTCAGGATTCTTCAGGCTAACAGCATTTTTGCGTTCACGCTCAATTTGTTTAACTAAATCGCCTGGGAGTTGAGATTTTTTAGTCAATGCTTTGTCAAAATTAGCGATCGCTTCCTGGATTATCTGCTGGCTTTTTTCTTTTTGTCCCAGTTGTTTAAGGATTTGGGCTTTGAGATAATAAATTTCTGGATTATCGGATGTGGTTTTGATCGCCCGGTTGGCATAATCTAGTGCCTGTGGATACCTTTTTAAATCTCGGTAAGCAAGAGCAATACCCCGATCAACTAGATACCGAGGAGCAGCATTTTGTTCTAAGCGTCGAATTGCCTGATCTGGGCTAGCAAAAGGCAAATTAACCGCCAATAATAAATCCATATAACCCTTGATTAAATTCAGTTCTGGATCGTTGGCAGAAATTGCTTCGGCTTTGTCTAAATATTCATAAACCTGTCGCAGCCGACTCAAGGCTTGGGGTACACCGTTGACTGTACCTTCACGGGTGATAACTACTGCACCTTCTAAAAAATGACCAACAGCAGTGTATAAATTACCACGCAATGGATCGTTAGAAATCAGTTTTTGTCCTGTTTCTAGAGTTTTCTGACTATAGGTGTTAAGTTTAGCCCAATCCTTATTTCCGTATGCTAAAGATGCCTTCATAGCATAAGCTAGAGGTTCATTTGGCTCTTTGGATAGTGCTTGTTCCAGATAACGATCTGCTGCTGGATAGTTGCCCTGTTGAAAAATTGCTTTAAAAGCTGCTTCTGTTTGGTCACCAATTTGATGAGGTTCGCGATTGCGAAACGGATCGCCAGCCAAAGAAGGATTTACCCACAAATTAAGTGCGATCGCACCTGCAAAAGCAGTCTGAGCAAAGGTAGTGAGTTTAGCAGATACTACTAATCGAGGCGAAGAAAACCTTTTAGTCATTTTAACCCTCAGAATAATTGCGGTTGAAATAGTTGTATGTGTTACTTAGAATGCAAAAATGGTTAATTTTAACTTGCCTGTGCTTCAACCAAAATTTTCTTATATATTGGTAATCTTTCCATGCTTCCAGGCAAGGTCTAGCTATTATTTAAGGCTTAGTCTGCCACAATGGAGAAAAAGTGGATAATTCTTGCTGCTAAATTAAGGTGTTAATCCAGGTAATGCGCTATAAATTTTTTTTCAGAATTTTCCAGACACCCTCAGTTTAACTAATCAGTAATTTGCTGGCTTTTTGGTAATCTTAACAAATGCTTTATCTCCGAAATGTAAATTATCATCCGACAGCGTGCCCAACAGCGATTCTCAAATCGATCAATTTAGAATTAGCACCTCAGCAACTAGGTCTGATTATTGGCCCAAGTGGTTCGGGTAAAAGTACCTTACTAGAAATTTTGTCGGGACTAGCCGAACCCACTACTGGCGCTCTCTTTTGGCGGGAACAAGAACTTCTAGCCGAACAACTACAACAATTAGCCGGGTTGGTATTTCAGTTTCCAGAGCGACACTTTTGTGGTGGTTCGATTTTAGAAGAATTGCGTTTAGGACATCCTGAGTTAGGGTCAGAACGAGTCAGACAGGCGCTGAGTGAGGTGGGATTAGAGCATTTATCGCTATCTGCTGCTCCCCATGCTTTGAGTGGTGGTCAGCAAAGACGTTTAGCTTTAGCAGTGCAATTAATTCGCCAGCCAAATTTACTGTTATTGGATGAACCCACAGCTGGTTTAGATTGGTCAATGCGTCGGCAACTGGTAAATTTATTAGCGAAACTGAAACAAGATTGGACATTGTTGATCGTGACACACGATGCTGGGGATCTGTTAGCGATCGCAGACCGTTGCTGGACACTCAACCACGGTGAACTAGAATCAGTAGACCCAAAGTCACTAGAATCCAAAGTTAAAGAACCTTTACCAACTGTGTGAGAAAACAGCAGGGGGAGAAGGAGAATAACCATGCCCCATGACAAATGACAAAATGACAAATGACAAACTTATTGCCTGAGATGGCAGAAATATGGCAGCAAACTCTCAATTGGCAACCAACTGTCCAACAGCAAGCGCTATTTCAAAAGCTTTATGAGTTAATCCTAGAAGGTAATCGCCAACTAAATTTAACTCGGATCGTTGAACCCCAAGAGTTTTGGGAAAAACATCTCTGGGATTCTTTGCGAGGAATTGCACCTCTGTTATCAGCAAATTTCTCCCCTGCTTCTCCCGCTCTCATCGATATTGGTACAGGTGCAGGTTTTCCAGGTATTCCAGTGACAATTACTGTACCTAATTGCACAATTACTCTTCTCGATTCCACTCGGAAAAAAATTACTTTTCTCGACAATATATTAACTGAACTTGCCCTTACCAATGCCAAAACTTTTGTTGGTAGGGCTGAAGAAATCGGTCATCATCCCCGGCATAGACTAGCTTACGATATTGCATTGATCCGTGCTGTAGGGGCAGCCTCTGTCTGTGCAGAATATACCCTACCACTGCTCAAACAGGGAGGTTTAGCTATAATTTATCGCGGTAATTGGACAGAGGATGAAACAGCTGCTTTACAGAATGCTGTGAACCAGTTGGGTGGCGTCATTGAATCAATCGAACAATTTACAACACCCCTGAGTCACAGCATCCGCCACTGTGTGTATTTGCGTAAAATAAGCACCACACCAGTTCAGTTTCCGCGTGCTATTGGTGTACCTACTCAAAAGCCTATTTAACTAATTCGTAATTGTAAAGGCTACAGCAGCCCACACTGATTATAATTACGAATTACTTTGACAGGAGCGGAAGATAAACTTTTTATTTTTTGCTATATCTCCCTGTCCCAATGTTTAAGCAAATTTGCTTGCTGCTGCAAACCGCTTGTTAATCTCATCCCAATTAACCACGTTCCACCAAGCATCTAAATAATCGGCGCGGCGATTCTGGTAATTGAGATAATATGCATGTTCCCATACATCATTACCCAGGATGGGATATTTACCTGCACTTAAGGGACTATCTTGATTAGCTGTAGTTGCCACTTCCAACTTGCCACCCTTGTTACGCACTAGCCAAACCCAACCACTACCAAAACGACTAGCACCAGCTTCGTTAAACTGTTTCTTGAAAGCTGCAAAAGAACCAAAATTTTGATTAATCGCGGAGGCTATATTTCCTGTTGGTTCTCCCCCACCTTTCGGCTTCATAATTTCCCAGAACATTGAGTGGTTAACGTGACCACCGCCATTATTGCGTACTACTCTACGAATATCTTGTGGTACATTGTCAAGTTTTTGCAACAGTTCTTCAACAGTTTTGCCTTTGAGTTCTGGGTGTTTGGCTAACGCTGCATTCAGGTTTTTCACATAAGTTGCGTGGTGTTTATCGTGGTGAAATTGCATCGTTTTGGCATCAATGTGTGGTTCCAGTGCTTCGTAAGCGTAAGGTAAAGGTGGTAGTTGGATAGCCCCTATTGTATTTGGCGTTGTATTTGCTGTTGTATTTGGTGTTGTATTTGCTGTTATATTTGGTGTTGCGTCGGGAGTTGTAGTATTTCCCTGAGGAGATTTCTCTGCCAATGCACAAGCATCTAATGCAAAAGCACCCACACCTGCTGTGAGTAAAAACAAGAAATGGCGTCGGTTAATAGTCATATAAGTTTTTGCAGCGAATCTATTAAGTCTCTATTGCAGTTTTTATTTTCTTAGATTATGGCTACAAAAAATTGGTAATTTGCGATTATTTTTGGCAGTTTCAGAAACTCTTTATAAGATTCTGTTCCCAGTTTTAGGATCAAATACAAACAAATGATTTAAATCAAGTTGTAGAGAAAGGCGATCGCCTGGACGCGGATGCACATCCCCACTCACCTGAATATTCAACACCACCGCGGAACCAGGTAAGCCAGCACGAATCAAAGTTTCCCTTCCCAAAGGTTCCACCACTTTCACCTCTACAATCAGCTGACTCTCATTTCCTTCTTGGCGACTTGGCGGTTCGTTAATAAAAATATGCTCTGGACGAATCCCCAAATCAAAACTGTGTCCCTGACGCAAGTGCAATTTTTCTTTCACAACTGCTGGAATCGTTAATAACTGTCCGCTCACATCAAAACCGTTATTTTGATAGATTGCAGGTAGAATATTCATTGGTGGACTGCCTAAAAAACTTGCCACCATCTGATTAGCAGGATTTGCATAAATGGTTTGGGGATCGCCAATTTGTTGAATCCGTCCTCGATTTAGCACGACAATTTTATCAGCCAAAGTCATCGCTTCAACTTGATCGTGGGTGACGTAAATAGTTGTAATACCTAATTCTTGATGTAGTTGTTTCAATTCTGCCCTGGTATCATCGCGCAATTGAGCATCTAAATTAGATAAAGGTTCATCAAGTAAAAACACTTGGGGTTCACGAGCGATCGCTCTCCCTAATGCTACTCGTTGTTGCTGTCCCCCCGAAAGTTGTTTGGGTTTACGATCCAGCAGGTGATCGAGAGAAAGCGATCGCGCCACATTCATCACCCGTTCTTGAATGATTTTTCGGTCAACCTTCCGCATTTGCAAGCCAAAGCCGATGTTTTGTGCCACACTCATGTGAGGATAGAGAGCGTAGTTTTGGAACACCATTGCCACATCCCGTTGTCTGGCTGGGATATTGTTCACCAAGCGATCGCCAATAAAGAGTTTGCCAGATGTAGCGGTTTCTAAACCTGCGATCGTTCGCAAAATTGTAGACTTACCACAACCCGATGGCCCAACTAAAACCCAAAACTCGCCATCAGGAATTTCAAAGGTAATGTCCTCGATCGCAGTGACGTTATTGAATCTACGCTTAATATCTTCTAGACGAACGTTTGCCATTATCTGATTAAAGTTAATAGTTAGGAGTTAGGAGTTAGGAATTTTAAGTTTTGAGTTTTGAGTTTTAAATTAAAAACCTCTTCAACTCATAACTAATAACTTCTAACTCATAACTGTGTCCAAGCTGGGTGAGAGAGTAAAGAGGCAAATACTCGTACTCCCCGAAGTTGATTAGAGAGGGGTAAGTGACCTCTAGGCGCACTCAAATCCCAGGTAAACTCGTTAGGGTATCGCGTCCAGGTATTACCTGCTTTCCAGCCAATTTTCGGCCAGAAATTCTCCCAATTTTTACCCAAACTTAACCAGATTTCTCGCTGCACTGAAAAGCCAAATTTACCTTCGGAGTGGACTAACCAGAGGTTATTAATGGTTTGCAAGTCAACAGCCGAGGTATTTTCTACCTCAGTAAAATACAACCATTTTCGTTGTACAGCCGTTGGCCCTGATAGTTCACACATTTTTTCGATGGTAACGCGATCAGCGGCTTGGAAGTCTTGAACAGCAAGTAGCTGTTGCAAAGAATTGTAGTTAATCCCGCACTCTGATTTTAGAGGTACAATTCCCTCAGGAAAAGAGGAGCGCAAAAATTCTTTGACTTGAGGTGCATCAGAGTTATAAAGGACTTGGTAAGCTTTGCCATCAACCCAAGTCGCTGGGTTCTCACGTCGTTTCAGTAAAAATTCCATCAACACGTCTAATCCCTCATTACCCAACTCAGCTAATTGTGGGATTATCTGTTGTTGGACTTTTTCAGACCCAGCGATTAACGGTAGTCGGAGGGAGTCGATGTCATTAGCAGGGCCTGATAAAATCATTGGGTCTGTCATGCCATTCTTGTGTTAACGGTCAGTGAAAGAGCGGTAAGCTATCGGGCATTCTCCAAAGTGAAGCACTGATAGCGAAAAGTAGTTTACTATTTTTGATCGTACAAAATTGCGATCGCTTCACTGAAATCCCACACTTAATCCCCAAATAATGTACAAGGGGAATAGGGGGAAAATCTGTGCTTTATAGCTTGGTGAACAAAAGACATAGCAAAATATACAAGCCTGCCACATAAAGATTTTTTGAATAGCAGCATATCGATTAGGAGTGTGTGAACGATGTACGAAAAGATTACCCCCCCCGCAGCCGGAGCAAAAATCACCTTCAAAAATGGTGAACCAATCGTACCAGAAAATCCAATTATCCCCTTTATTCGGGGTGATGGTACAGGTATAGATATCTGGCCTGCTACCCAAAAAGTTCTTGATGCTGCTGTAGCCAAAGCATATAAGGGTCAGCGTCAAATTAGCTGGTTTAAGGTTTACGCTGGTGATGAAGCCTGTGATTTATACGGTACCTACCAGTATTTACCTCAAGATACTCTAACAGCAATTGAAGAATATGGTGTAGCTATTAAAGGGCCTTTAACTACTCCGATCGGTGGGGGAATTCGTTCTTTAAATGTAGCCCTGCGGCAAATTTTTGACTTGTATGCCTGCGTGCGTCCTTGCCGTTACTATGCAGGTACACCCTCACCCCACAAAAATCCCGAAAAGCTGGATGTAATTGTTTATCGGGAAAATACAGAAGATATTTATTTAGGCATTGAGTGGCGACAAGGTAGTGAAATCGGCGATCGCTTAATTAAAATTCTCAATGAAGAACTGATCCCCGCCACCCCAGAACATGGGAAAAAACGCATTCCTCTTGATTCTGGTATTGGCATCAAACCCATCAGCAAAACTGGTTCTCAACGCCTGGTCAGACGTGCCATCAAACACGCTTTGCTATTACCCAAACACAAGCAACAGGTGACTTTGGTGCATAAGGGCAACATCATGAAGTACACCGAAGGGGCTTTCCGCGATTGGGGTTATGAACTAGCAACCAGTGAATTTCGCCAAGAAACTGTCATTGAACGGGAATCTTGGATTTTGAGTAACAAGGAGAAAAATCCAAATATTTCCTTGGAAGAAAACGCCCGCCAAATTGATCCTGGGTTTGATAGTCTCACCGAAGAGAAGAAAGCGGAAATTGTCAAGGAAGTTGAAACTGTTCTTAACACAATTTGGGCAACCCACGGCGATGGCAAATGGAAAGATAAAGTTTTAGTGAATGATCGGATTGCTGACAGTATTTTTCAACAAATCCAAACCAGACCGGATGAGTATTCGATTTTGGCGACTATGAACTTGAACGGCGATTACTTGTCTGATGCGGCTGCTGCAATTGTTGGGGGATTGGGAATGGGGCCAGGCGCAAATATTGGTGATTCTAGTGCCATATTTGAAGCTACCCACGGCACTGCACCCAAACACGCCGGTTTAGATCGGATTAATCCTGGTTCAGTAATTTTGTCTGGTGTGATGATGCTGGAATTTCTGGGTTGGCAAGAAGCGGCAGACTTAGTTAAGAAAGGTTTAAGCGATGCGATCGCGAGTAGTCAAGTCACCTACGATTTAGCCCGGTTGCTAGAACCGCCAGTTGAACCTTTAAAATGTTCTGAATTTGCCGAGGCAATTATTCAGCATTTTGGTTAAATACACTAGGGCTAATTAGTCTAATAAAAGACCTCTCCCTGGTTTTACTACGCAAAACCTGTCCCTCTCCGATTCGGAGAGGGAAATAATTAAACTTTAGTTCAAGCGATGGAGAGGTTCACTTCTAAACTGTTGTACTTTTAATTTGCATAAAAAAATAGGAATTAGATAAATAAGCATCTAGCCCCATGCCAGTCAAGAAATATCTCACAAGATAACAGCAAGAAAAGCTGCAAAAAGTCATCAACTATTAACGATGAATAGCATACGACTTCGGAAAAGGATTTAACTTTGTAAAATTTAGATAGACGAAATCTATGAGTCGACAAAATAAAGACGCCTCAGTACCTATCTTAGTGGCAACAATAGGTGCAGTGGCAACTATTGTTGCAGCCATTATCGCCTCTTCCACAATGTTTTTTACTGACCTTGCTAATAAAAAACCACCCTCACCTTCATCGACATCATTGGACATAACCCCACCAAAATTGATTAAGACTACGCCCCCCAAGAATGAGACCAATGTCAAAATACAATCCCCCATTATAGCCATCTTTAACGAGAGTATAGATTTAAATTCTATAGAAAATAGGTTTGAGATGCGTGATAGCGATAATAAACTTGTACCCGTCCAGGTTCGTTATGACAACAAGAACTTCACAGCGACACTTACACCCACGAGTCCTTTAAAAAATTACACAACCTACACTGTCACAATTCAAGGCGGGGCAAATGGTTTAAAAGACTTGGGTGGCAATATCATGGAATCTGACATTACCTGGTCATTTCAAACTGACTAAATTTTTTCAATCAGGAAAGGATTATGTCCTTTCTGATTGAGTCATTGCCAGTGGGAGCGATCGTAGTAGACCCCAGGTGTGAGGTCAAAAATTATCTACGATCGCATTTGAGTTATTGACTGTCTTCTTTGCTGTATTGTTTAAAATGAACTTTGTATTTCTCTCTTTTCTTCCTTTGCTTTCTTTGTGTCCTTCTCCCAAGGGGAGACGCTAACGCGAATGCGGTTCGTTCCTTTACCCTTCAAACTTCGCTTAACAGACTATTAGTAAAGAGATCGTCAATTACACTAATTGCTTTAACTGTGATTTCGCTAATTTATCAGGTGCGATCGCTCCATTCTCTGTAATGATTGCTGTAATCAACTCAGCCGGAGTCACATCAAAAGCTGGATTGTAAAAATCTACACCTTCAGGTGTAAGAATAGTATCACCAACTTGATAGATTTCTGTTGGTTCGCGTTCTTCAATGGGAATTTTGCTGCCATCAGCTAATTCAAAATCAATGGTAGAAAGGGGTGCAGCCACAAAGAAGGGTATATTATGTGCTTTAGCTGCGATCGCTACACTATATGTACCAATTTTATTGGCAGTGTCACCATTGGCAGCAATGCGATCTGCACCTACAACTACAGCATGAATCAAACCCTGTTTCATGCAATGGGCTGCCATATTATCAGTAATTAATGTTACTGGAATCCCTTCTTGCACACATTCCCAAGTGGTGAGTTTTGCACCTTGTAAGCGGGGACGGGTTTCGTCGGCAAATAAACGTTCTAAACGTCCTTCCCTCCAAGCAGAACGTACCACACCTAAAGCAGTGCCATATCCAGCAGTAGCTAGCGCCCCAGCGTTACAGTGAGTAAGCAGCCTCAGCTTTTGTGGCGTATTGGGCAAGACTGCCAAACCATTGTCGCCGATCGCTTGACAGGTTTGTAAATCTTCTATGTTGATTGCTTGGGCTGTTTGGAAAAGGGTTTGCTTGATATCTTCTACTGTTCCCAGCGTTTCGTAGGCAGTTTTGATCATCCGGCTAATTGCCCAAAATAAATTTACCGCTGTTGGACGAGTAGAACGCAACAACTGGGCTACTTTATCTAAGTTATCTAAAAATTCGTGGCGATCGCTTGTTTCAATTTCTCTAGCACCAAGATACATTCCATAAGCCGCAGCCACACCAATTGCAGGCGCACCTCGCACAATCATGGTTTTAATTGCCCGCGCCATATCTTCACTGCGGTGAATTTCCACAAATGTATATTCGTTTGGTAAGCGAGTTTGGTCAATTAGTGACACTGAGTCATTGTGCCAAATAATGGGATAAACCTGGTTTGTAGAAGCTGTCATAGAAAGAGTTGGTTAATAAGCATCAAATCGCTAATGAGTGCTTGTTAGCACTTTGGTAGTTTAACACGCTACATTGGTGTCAGCTAAAGGATGAAGTCTGCCAATCTTTTCTTTCAATTGCCAATAAATTTACCTCCACCCACTGGTTACGCTTCTGAAAACCCTCTGGAATATAGCGAATAAATTGCATCCCAATTTGTTTTAATACTTTCTCACTACTCCTATTCCATAAAGCATGGTACGCTTCAATACGATCTGCTGCCAAAACCGTGAAACCAAACTTGATAATAGCTTGAGCTGCTTCTGTCATATAACCTTGACTTTGGTGTTCTGGATGTGTCCAAAAACCGAGATTCCAAATCCGAGCTAATTCATGATTTTTTCTAATAGAAATTCTCCCGATAAATCTACTAGTACTAGCGCATTGAATTGTGAAAGTATAGGCTAAATGAGATTCCCAAGATTGCAAACTTTGTTGAAGGTGTTCGTGAAGTTCTTCGATGAATTCTGGAGGTTCCCAAGGCATACCGTCGTTAAAACCTGGAAACTGCGTAGCCGAAAACACGTATGGAATATCTTGGGAAGAGACACATCTGAGGATACAGCGCTCAGTCTTAATTTGGTATGTTATTGGTATTTTCATAGCTAATTTTCATTAGTTGCTAGAGAAATTGATACTCAAAAAAATAACCCCTGTTTTAGAGGTTATTTTTATAAGATTATTCTAGGAAGTAGAGGATGTAGTTAAACAAAATTAACTAAACCACAGCAGATACTTGTTGCTTAAAGAAAGCTTGCAACACTCTCTCTGCTATTTGATGACTAGTTAAACCGAGTTCTGTCTTAGATTCATTGGGTTCAGCATGATCTACCAATACATCTGGTACACCGAATCGCTTGACAGGAACGAGAATATCTGCATCTAGTAAAGCTTCAGCGATGGCAGAACCAAAGCCACCCATCACACAGCCTTCTTCTAAGGTGACAACACGACCGATTTTCTTAGCTAAAGGCAAAATCAACTCGGTATCCAAAGGCTTAACGAAACGCGCATTAATTACAGTTGCTTCAATGCCATGTTCGCTGAGAATTTCTGCGGCTTGCATTCCTGGATAGACCATTGTGCCATAAGCAACGATTAACACATCATCGCCTGTACGCAGAATCTCGCCTTTGCCGATTTCCAAAGGTTCCCAACCTTCCTCCATCAAGGGAACACCGTAGCCATTACCACGAGGATAACGCATTGCGATCGGCCCGCTGGTATGCTCAACACCAGTTACTACCATGCTTTGCAGTTCTGCCTCGTCTTTGGGTGCCATGATTACCATGTTGGGAATGCAACGCAGATAGGCAATATCATACATACCTTGGTGGGTGGGGCCATCAGATCCCACGATTCCTGCCCGATCCAAGCAGAAGAATACTGGCAGGTTTTGGATGCAGACATCATGAATTATCTGGTCGTAGGCACGTTGCAAGAAGGTGGAATAAATAGCAGCAACGGGGCGCATACCTTCGGTTGCAAGTCCTGCTGCTAGGGTAATTGCGTGTTGTTCCGCAATGCCGACATCTATATATTGATTCGGCAGTTTTGCTTGAAGTTTATCTAAACCTGTCCCCGTTGCCATAGCCGCAGTAATGCCGACGATTTTCGGGTTTTGTTCGGCAAGTTTTACCAGAGTGTGAGAAAAGACTTTGGCATAAGCCGGAGGTTTGGGTTTATTAGAAGGAATGGCTTTGCCAGTTGCGACATTGAAGGGGCTTTGGGCGTGGTAGCCAACTTGATCTAGTTCGGCAATTTCATAACCTTTGCCTTTGACTGTTGCCACATGTACCAAAACTGGGCCTGGTATCTGATGTGCTTGTTGGAAGGTGGCAATCAATTCTTCGAGATTATGCCCGTCTACTGGCCCAATGTAGGTAAAGCCGAGTTCTTCAAAAACTGCACCTACCTTCGGAACCGCCAAGCGCTTCATACCTTCTTTGATGCGTCCGAGTTCAGGGGAAAGGGATTCGCCAACGAAAGGAATTTGCTTAAACTGTTCCTCAAGATTATCTTTAATAAATTGCACCGGTTGGCTGAGGCGCATTTTGTTGAGATAGCGAGGAATCGCGCCGACGTTGCGAGATATGGACATGTCGTTGTCATTGAGAACAACTAACAGGTTAGTTTTCGGCATGTGTCCGGCATGATTGATCGCTTCTAAAGCCATGCCTCCAGTCAGTGCGCCATCGCCAATCACAGCAACGGCTTTAAATTTTTCCCCTTTCAAGTCTCGCGCTAAAGCCATGCCCAATGCTGCTGAAATACTTGTAGAAGCGTGTCCAGCCCCAAAGTGGTCAAACTTGTTTTCACCCCGCTTGAGATAGCCCGCAACTCCGTCTTTTTGTCTGAGGGTGTGGAAGCGATCGTAACGTCCTGTAAGCAGTTTGTGGGGATAAGCTTGGTGTCCTACATCCCAAATCACTTTATCTCGATCTAAGTCCAGTGTTTGGTAAAGTCCTAGTGTTAATTCGACAACACCCAACCCTGGCCCCAAGTGTCCACCATTAACTGCTACTGTTTGAAGATGCTTATCTCGAATCTGACGGGCAATCTGTTGCAGTTGGCGAACAGACAAACCGTGCAACTGATTAGGATGGGTGATTTCGCTCAGATGCATATTATAAGGTTTTCCTCTCTAACTTCGAGTCTCGGTATTTTGATTTTCCCACGGTCGGGTTGTCCACAGAATCAAACTCTTACATTGTTACTAAGTTGTAGTGGAAAGTATAACTTCTTAATTGATAATGGTGAAAAATCTGTTAACCATTAACAATTCGTCAAATAAGGTCGCAATCAGTTAAAGTTATAACACATTTTTTAATGGGTAATGCTACTTAAATATAGCCTGCAACGCGTATAGAAAAACAAGTTTATTAAGAGTAATTTGCGGAAGTTTTTTAAGCAGATTACTCAATTTTGCCATCTTAAGTTAGTACAAAAGAAAGTCAAATATTTTATTTACAACTATATATCTAGCATAATTGCTAGTAAATATTTAACAATAGTTTCTACTCTTCTGCGGTGACAGCAGCTAATTTTATCAGCGATCGCAAGTTCCTATAGCTATGAAAACATGTATCTAAAGCTACTCGATTCTTTTATCTAAATATAATGTCCGGGTAATTAGTAGATTTTAAGTACAATCCCTTGTAGTGAAGCAAAACTAGCTGTGCTACCCTACCATAATGGTTTGAATACCTGTAAATTGCTGTAATAATATTCACATAACCTGAGACTTTCCAAAATTATTCACAAACAACAATATTTCCGACTTCTTTAAGAAGTCGGAAATTTCAAGCTTTCGGTTTTCGCAAATCCAATGGGATTGCTATATATATATACCTCTATTTACCAAAAGCATCCTTAATGTTTTCAACAGTACGTTCAACAACATTCTTTGTGTTGTCTACTGCTTCTTTAGTACGAGATGCATCTTCATTTGCTCTTCTCTGAATTGTAGCGGCATCTTTCTTGGCTTTACGCTCAATAAAACTACCATTGTCTGTTGATTGGTCAACTTTATTGGCATTGCTCTTGGCAGCGTCCTTAACTTTATCTGCCGTCTCATCAATGAAATTTTTGGTTCGTCCAGCATCTCTATTAGCTTTATCTTGAGCGCGATCTGCATCATCATATGCAATCAAGGTTCCAGCAGGAGCAGCCATTGCTGAGGTGTTCGAGAAAAATGCACCTTGCCAAACAAAAGCGATCGCTAACATACAAAACAGTGTTGTAGCCATCCAGCGTTTTACCGTGGAAAGCTGTTTTGTAACATAATTCAATTTCATACAATACAATCTCATGTGATTTAGTATACTATTTCTACTTCATTTAGCTTATTAGCCATATCGATCCCTAGATAGAAGTTCTTGCATCAATAGTTATGAAATGAATTCACTATTTTGATAGATTGAGTTTTGAGTAAAGATTATTTCCTGGTAATTAAAGGTCGAATTCAACAGTTTACAGTTTTTGAACATGGGCGATACCTACGGTGAGCTACGCTAACGCACCGACAGAAAAATTAGCGATCGCCCTTCAGTTAATTAACTTGCGATCGCTTCCAGGGGGCGGTTACGCCATCGCAACTGACTTTTTACGATTGGGACGCTTGCGTTCTGATTTTTTTTTCAGTCCAACGGCTTGAGCTTGATCGCTATCTGAGCCATATTGACCGCGAATCACTTCTTTCATTGCTAATACAGCATTGTGAAATTCCCATTCTGCCAATCGTGCAGCATCAGCAGCAGCACGATATAAAGTTAGTTTTTCAGTTTCGGCTTGTTGCTGCGCCAACATAGCTTGATAAGCTTGCTGTAAGTTTGCTACAGAGGCATCAGTACGGGTTGTGTTGTATGTGCTAATGGTTTGCAAACCGTGCAATGAGTTTATATCTTGACTAATTGACTGAGAAGGCAAACGACGGGTTTTATCTTGGGCGGGCATATATACATACTGATCTAGAGTATATATTTAATGTGCCCATTAGAACAAAAAAACTAACAGTAAAGTGAGATTTTTAGATAGAACAAGGTTAAAAAAAGCGTGAGTTAATTTTTGCAGGTCGAAACAATCGCATTGTTAGGCGAAACAATCGCATTGTTAGGCGAAACAATCGCATTGTCAGGCGAAACAATGGCATTGTCAGGCGAAACAATGGCATTGTCAGGCGAAACAATGGCATTGTTAGGCGAAACAATGGCATTGCAGGAGGTTGCATTAGATAGCGTGGCGATCGCAATTACAATCTAAGGAGTTTACAGTAAGTTTTGGGAATCATTAAAACAATACAATGCTACACACATCTGGAGTTTTAATGAATCCTCATAAGCTGTTACCTACCTTGTCTTCAATCACAACATCTGATGAGTGGTACACCTACTACAAAGCCAATGCTGAGTTTCAATTAGAAATCCCTTGGAAGCGGGGTGCAGAAATCACAGAGGCTGAACAGAATGCCATAGCAGATTCTTTAGCAGCTTGGCAGTTGGGTGAGACATCAGATGGGTTGCACTTAGTGGCTACTGCTCAAAACTATGCACAGCGCATCAAAGATCCCAGATATGTTGATGTAATTGAACTATTCATCAAAGAAGAACAACGTCACGGAGGCGACTTAGGACGGTTTCTTGACCTTGCCCAAATCCCTCGGTTGCAGCGTAACTGGGGCGACACGCTGTTTCGGAAAATACGCTATGCAATCCCAATGATAGAGATTTGGACAACTCCGGTCATCATGGTTGAGACTCTAGCATTGGTCTATTACAAAGCAATTCAAAACGCCACAAATTCCCCAGTTCTAAAGCAGTTGTGTCAACAAATATTGAGAGACGAAGTAAAGCATATTCGTTTTCAATACGAGCGTTTAGCAGTTCTACACAAAAACCGCCCTGCATGGTTACGGAAGCTCACTTATCTTATGCAGCAATTTCTTTACTATGTACCAGTGATTCTAGTCTGGATTGGTCATCATCGCGCACTCAAAGCCGGAGGACATAGTTTTAAAAGTTACTGGCGGGATGCTTGGGTAAAAATGAATTTTGCTTGGGAGCGAATGAAACCAGAAAGATATCAGTGGTAGCATAGTCGATGTGTGAACTTCCTCCACAGACAACACTAAGAAAGCATCACGCTGACATCAATTGCTGGATGCGCTCTGGCTCCTCTCCCAGCCAATCTGGATTTTGGGCAGTGCTGTCGAAGATTGATGAGGTTTTGAACGGCTCAAACTCGCCACGTGATGCCGCTTCTGCCGTTTTTGCTAAGAGCGATCGCACCTGCTCGTCATTCATTGGCTGGAACGTCCGCACTGCTTCAAAAGCTTGCTCTAAAATCTCCATGCTGTCAATTCCAGTAATCACAACCGATGTGGGTAGATTCAAAGCATAGTGTAAACACTCAATTGGCGTTACAGTTTTTGACCGTAAAAGAATACCGTTTGCCAAGCTTTTCATCCCCAAAACGCCGATATTTTGTTTCACAAGTTCTGGTACAACCAGCTTTGCAAAACTCCGGTAGTGGGCATCCATGACATTCAACGGCATTTGCACTGTATCAAATTTAAACCCGTGAGCGGCTGCAACTTCCAGCGTATGTAGATGAATATGGGGATCTTTGTGCCCAGTGAAGCCGATGTATCGGAGTTTTCCAGCTTCTCGCGCCTCAATGAAGGCAGCATTTGCCCCTTCTGGGTCGAAAATTCGATGGGGGTCTTCGTATCGAATCATTTCGTGATGCTGAACGAGATCGATGCAATCAACTTGCAGGCGTTTGAGTGATTCGTCTAATTGTTTTGCAGCTTCTTTTTTAGAGCGACCATCAATTTTCGTCATCAGAAAAACTTTATCCCGGTAGCGATCGCGTAGCGCTTTTCCCATGCGAATCTCGCTGACTCCACCGTTGTAATCCCAACTGTTATCCATAAAGGTGATGCCACGATCGATGGCTGTTCTAACAATGCGGATACCCATTTGCTCATCAACGTGCTTCAAGGCAATGTGCCAACCACCCAATCCGATAGCAGAAACTTTCTCTCCTGTACTGCCGATAACTCGGTATTGCATTTCTGAATTTGACGTAGTTCCTGACATGTGTTCTCCGAGTCTTTCAGCCATTAATTAAGTACATATAGCCACCTGCCAATTCAAACACAAGGCAAAGTTGACAATATCTTGCTGAAGATACACTTTTCGACGCGATGGAAAAAAACTCAAGAAGCCAAAATACAGATGGCAATTTGGGATGTGTGAGGTAAAAAATTGAATTGATGTGTTAAGCCCAGACGTGTGGCGGTAGGGAATTAGCAGCATTACGCTGTGCGAAGGAGTGTCAGAGTTTGTCGCCAGACATCGCTAGAGTCTCTTATCTCAACGAACTCCTAACTCCTAACTTTATTTACCACTATAGAAAAAGGCAATTTCTTTCTCTTTTAGGGGTGCGAAACCAGCATCTACGAGTAATTGGTCGAGTTCTGCTTGGGGAATGTGTTTTGCGCCAATTCGCACAATGCGCGATCGCATCGTATTAGATACACCACTGCGCTGTCTATTGCCTTCTAGCGCCATAACTTTACCATAAAGTTCTAGCTTGGCAGGTGGAATGGGAGAACCATCAAAATCAATTCCCTGTGCGATCGCTTCATCAATCGCATCAGCCCCTGTAGTAGTTTGATTTCCTGGGTTAGTTTCGGTAGGCATGGTAATTTACTCTTCTTCGCTATGGGTAGATTTTACCAGCCTTGTTGACGCCAAACCTGCCTACTGGCTTTTTTGCTATAGGTTCACCGATAGGTAAAACCCACCTTGGTGGGTTAAAAAACCTTAATTTTCTCTTAGCCCACGCAGGTGGGCTTTGTTTGTGTAGGCGCGAATTCTATTCGCCAAAACTAATCACGAGTTTGGCGTGTTACCAAGCCGCCAACAAACGCCCCTAAGATAGTGCCTGTCCAAAGTCCTGTTGTGCTACCTTGCCATATGGCTCCTGGTGTTATCCAAGCGTTGCACATCTCCTTTAAACCCCAAGGTTGGTTTTGACACTTTTGGCTATGCAGCATTATGGTGATTTGCCCACTGGTGTAAGCACCAAAAAAACCTGATGACAGCGCCAAAAAAGTGCAAATTAAAATTCTGTTTTTTATCATTAGTCATTAGGGCGAATGGCACTAAGTTAAGGTAGAATCCTTAGTTTTATTCGGCTAACTTGTCTACTACTGAGCGAGATTCCACGCTCAACAGCCAAAGGTTCTTCTAGTTGACGGCTTGTATAGCTGCCCTCTTCACCTAACCATTGTTCAATCGCGTGAATATCCTCTAAACTCCATTTGCGTTTTCCTCCACGTCCAGGCGCTTCCCATAATCCACCTAATCCTATTTTTTCCCATCGACGTAATGTCGCTCGAACTGTATGCTCATAAATCTTGAGATGACAAGCAATCTCAGGAACTGTTAACCCATCTCCATTCAGCCCTAATCCGATCGCTCTCCTAAATGACTCTTCCAGGTACATTATCTGCAAGGCTTAACTCCTGCAACGTTTTGTCTTCTTCTGGAGTCAACCGAATTCTTAATGGCGAAGGCATTTTCTAGCATCTATTACTGTCCCCTCTTATCTTATAATTTTTTATGTCTCACTACTTACAATGCTAATTCCTCAATAGTTACTTGGGACAAGTCTGTCCGATTACTTCAGACTTGTTCCATCAATTGCTTGTCGATAATTCCAGGCAAAAGATAGAACGAGGGAATAAGGATATAAAGTACAATGCTCAAGTTGATATTGATAAAAGCCAAGCCTGCGGCAACAAGATAAGAAATTGGATAACTAAGAGTCCAAATAGTTGCTTTTTGAACAGTTTTTTGGTGGATGATTTTTTCACTCGTAATGTACCGACGGACAACATAAAACCAGAGCGCATTGTAAGCAAATCCAGTCAGTGCTAGTGTCAGTCCATAAAAAACAACCACGGGTAGCGAGGTTCCATATTCACCAATAAGCGCCGTAGGATAGGGGATAAAAGCAACGCACATTAATAAAAGTAAGTTGATTACTAAAATAGTGCGATCAACTCTTTTTATGAAATGAAAGAGTGCATGATGATTAATCCAAATTACGCCAATAACAATAAAACTGGTGGCATAGCTCAAAACGTGAGGAAATACTTGGAGTAGTTTAGCAACAGCTTCAGAGGAGGTTGCTTGAGATAGGTCAGGTGCTTTAATTTCAATCACAAGCAAAGTCACCGCAATTGCAAATACACCATCACTAAATGCCTCAAAACGATTCAAACTCATTAAGGGAACTTGTTTTTTACTCTCCAATTGTGGCATTTTAGTTTCCTGAAGTAGTTTAAATCAGTTTACTCTACGCTTTTTGTTGGAGAGGATCTAAATTTTCACCAAATCGACTTGTGCCATAACTAAATTGAGAGCGATCGCCCATTTGCTGACCGGATGCCATAAGTTGTCTGCCATAAGCTAGTTGACTCGGCTCCCAAGCTGGCAAAGCTTTAATAACATTATGGTTGTATCTAACTAACGCCTGAGCAAGAGAAATTGCATTAGCCGCCGCTTTTGCGGTACTTGCTGCCGTATGGGGACGGGGAATAAAGGCAGCATCGCCAATTAGCGCCACCCGTTCAAAGGTCATTTGTGGCACTCCCAAGTCTAAAATCGCCTGGACAAAAGGCTCTTGAGTTGCAGCAACAAGTTTCTGGAATGGGGGAGCTAGTACCGTATTGGCATATAAACGCATCTCCTGCTCCACTGCTGGTGCTAACATTCCGGGTGGAATAGAATAATCCCGATGTTTGCCTTCCTTGTCTGTCAAAATACGAGGTAGTTCGGTTATCTCATCGTAATTGACATACCAAACCCAGTTAAAGCGGCGTTCTCCAGGTACTAAAGATTCGTGGTCGCCCGGAATCACATATTGCAGTATGTGAGAGTTGGGAAATTGATAGAACACAAATCGTTCTGTAAACAAAGTAGCCGCATCTGATTCCAGTTCATTTTCGTTCACAAGTCCCCGATAAGCGACATATCCCGCGTAAAGATAATGAACATCTGGTAGGAAGTGTTGTCGCACAGTCGAATTTGGGCCATCTGCACCAATCAATAAATCTGCTGTGTCATGAGTTCCGTCAGCAAAGATTGCTGTAACCTGTTCGCCGTTTTGCTGAATATCGGTTAAGTATTTGCTGTAATGATAATGCTCAAAGGGAAAATGCCGACGCATAGAACCGTAAAGCAAATTCCAAGAGGTCAACATTTGACGCATTGGCATCGGTTGGTTAACACTACCATCGGAGTTTAGGTAATAACGTTCGTGCGCTGTTACGCCCAGCGATTGAGTAGAGATACCTGCGCCCTCAAAGGCTTCAATAACATCGCTTTGTAGTACAACGCCACCACCGCGACTATCAAGATTGCGATCAGAGCGTTCGTAAATATCTACATCCCAACCAATAGAGCGCAGCATAATTCCTGCAAACAAACCGCCGAGCGATCCACCAATAATAATTGCTCGATTACCTGTTGGTTTTATAGTCATTGAACCCCTTGTATTTTGTTATACGGCTTCTAATTCATTTACCGCAGTTTGTAAGGCTGTCAAAAAAACATCAACGCTTTGCGCTCCAACAATCGTTTCTCGACCAATTTTGATCGACGGTACTCCCCTTATATTCCGGCTTGCTGCCTGCTCCTCTAGGGCTTTTACTTCCTCAACTCCTTCATTAGAATGTAGAAATGCTCTAACTTTGTCAGCATTTAACCCAACTTCCGCTGCAAGTTTAACTAGAGTTTCGACATCGGTAATATCTTTTCCTTGCATAAAGTAAGCGTTCAAAATCCGCTCTACCATTTCTGTCGCTTTGCCTTCAAGCTCGGCAAACCAACTCAAGCGATGAGCTTTTAGAGTATTTGGAGTAACCTGCATTAAGTCATAGCGAAATTCAATACCGTCATGGGTAGCCGCCTGCATCGTTTGAGCATCTAGCGCTTGTGAATATTCCCAACTACCAAACTTGTTAGAACGGTAGGTTTTACGATCCATCCCTGCTTCTGGCATGGTGGGGTTTAACTCGAACGGATACCAAAGGCGTTTAATCTTAACCGGAGATTTTAGTTGCTCAATTGCTCGATCGAGTCGTTTATCTACCACCAAACACCAGGGACAGATAAAGTCTGAAGTGATTTCAATTGTTAAGGTCACGGGTTTCTTTGCATTAATTTCTGACCTCTTAACGATAACTCCATCCATAAAGAATGATAATAGAGCTAATATGCCAAACACCTTTGCGTTTTATGCAAAAGTATAGGGAAACAGATGGATCAATTTGCAGCGATGCGTGCTTTCGTCAAAGTGGTAGAAACTGACGGATTTTCTGAAGCTGCACGACAGATGCAGATGGCAGTATCTTCTGTGACTCGCCAAGTAAATGCTCTGGAAGAAATGCTCAATACCCAACTACTCAACCGCTCAACTCGCAGCGTTACCCTTACGGCGCAAGGTCGTAAATATTACGATAAGGCAGTTCGCATTTTGCAAGATGTGGAGGAAGCAAACCAGTGTGTGATGGAGCAGGATATTCCACGCGGACTATTGAAAGTCAGCGTACCAGTTGCCTTTGGAAGACTGCATATTGCACCTATTGTCAATGATTTTTTTGTTCAGTATCCAGAAGTAAAGCTAGATTTGAGATTGAGCGATGGATTGTCTAACTTGGTGGAAGAAGATTTAGATATTGTAATCCGCATTGGAAATCTCGATCGGTCTGGAGCAAATCTAATTTTGCGTAAGATTGCCTCGTATACACGCCTCGTTTGCGGTAGTTCAACGTATTTCAAACAGCATGGTAAACCCAAACATCCAGACGAGTTAGCAAATCATAACTGTCTATTGTTTACTTATTTCATGGGGTATGATATCTGGCGATTCAAACGAGATACCGAATTTTGTGAGGTTAAAGTAAGTGGTTCCTTAATATCAAGTAATTCTGAGGTACTCCGCCAAGTCTGTTTGGATGGGACGGGTCTGATTTTGATGCCAACTTGGTTAATTGGTGAAGACATCCGAAAAGGAAAGTTGCAAGCAGTGCTAACCGATTGTCAAGTATATCCCCAAACCAGTATAGATATGGGCATTTATGCGCTTTATTTGCCAAATCGCAGAAATTCGCTGCGGGTCAAAGCATTTATCGATTTTTTAATCAAACGATTTGGTAATCCGCCTTACTGGGAAGAAACTACGCATTGAACTGGGTTATGGGAACAATGATTCAATAGTAGATGTTTGTTACCCCTGCGTGAATCCAAGTTAGATGTTTTAATAAACATTCGGGCATTGGGCATTGGGAAGAGGCGGAGGGGCAAAGGAGAAATGCTTACTGCAACTTCCGCTCCGCTCCCTGCTTCCCTCCTGCTTCCCCTGCTCCCGGACTCCCATCAACCTGTATTTCTCATCCCGGCTGCAATACCATTGATAGTTAACAATGCTCCTCGCAGTAACTCGCCTTTGCTATAACGAGAATGAATTACTCCAGAAGTAGCAGTAGTATTTTGGGACTGCCGTAGACGCTTGAGTAGTGAAACTTGGATAAATCCCAAGGGGACAATTGTGCCATTGCGTAACTGCACAGATCGTTGCAATACAGGATCGCCATCTAACAGTCGATTGTGATCGGTGATTTTTAACACCAAATCCCTTGTCAGATAGAACTCGCTAGCAATTTGGTCAAACACCTTGGCAAAACGAAGTTGATCTTCTGGTTTTGAGAGTTCTTGGACGTAGTGGTGTGCCATTTGCATATCTACTTTTGCCAAAGTCATCTCGGCCTTAGAAATCACCATCTTGAAAAAGGGCCACTTAACGTAAAAGTAGCGTAGCAATTTCAAGTGTTCTTCTGGTTCTGCGTTCAAGAATTCTTGTAATGCTGTGCCAACGCCATACCAGGAAGGAAGTAAAAAGCGAGTTTGTGTCCAGCTAAATACCCAAGGAATAGCTCGCAGACTGCTTAAATCTTTCTTACCAGATGGACGGCGTGCGGGACGGGAACTAATTTGCAACTGGCTAATTTCTTCAATGGGAGTTACTTCGTGGAAGAAATCAACAAAATCAGGCTGTTCGTAGATTAAAGCACGATAATGTTGACGCGATCGCGCTGCTAATTCTTCCATAATCTCATTCCAGGGTTCAATATCATCAAACCCTGTCCGCAGCAGGCTGGCTTGAATCACAGCAGTGGTGATGGTTTCCATGTGGTACAAAGCTAAGTCCAACAAGGAATATTTGGAAGCTAAAACTTCTCCTTGTTCGGTAATCTTGATTCGCCCATTGATACTATGACCTGGTTGAGCCAAAATCGCCTCGTAAGCGGGGCCGCCACCCCGTCCCACAGAACCGCCGCGGCCGTGGAAAATCCGCAAATTCAGATCGTAGTTTTCTGCTATTTGTTGCAGTGATTTTTGAGCTTTATGAATTTCCCAGTTGCTGCTTAAAAAACCAGAGTCTTTGTTGCTGTCAGAATACCCCAGCATTACTTCTTGCAAGTTGGGGGTGACGGAGGAGGTGGAGGCAGGGGAGCAGGGGAGCAGGGAAGCAGGGGAGGGTGAATTTTCATTGGTATCCTCTGCTTTTGTCTGTTCGTAACCACCAGCTAATAAAGCGCGATATAACGGCAGTTCAAATAGTTTCCGCATGACGCTTCTGGAGCGTTGTAAATCTTCTACTGTCTCAAATAGGGGGACTACTTGAATAGTTCCGACGGCAATGGCGGGGTCAAAAAGTCTGGCTTCTTTGGCTAACAGTAGTACTTCCAGCACGTCGCTCACGTCGCGGCACATGCTGATAATGTAAGTTTGGCAGATGTTGAGACCAAATTCTTGTTGGAGCGATCGCACGACGCGAAAGGTTTCAATTACATCGTTGGTTTTTTCCGAAAATGGCAATTCTGCCGGAATTAGTGGCCGACGGGTTTGCAGTTCGCCTGTGAGCCAAGCAACTCTTTGCTCCTCAGATAGTTCGTTGTAAGGTTGGGGTAATATTTGCAGGTATTCGAGGATCTCGTTGAGCGCATCGGCGTGACGGGATGATTCTTGGCGGATATCTAACTGTGTCAAGTTAAAGCCAAAAATTTCTACCTGACAGATCAGATTTTCTAAATCTCGACAACTTAAACCTGTTTCTGTCAAGTTGCGCTGAATCATTCGCAGTTCTGCTAAAAAATCGGCTCCCGAACGATACAGGGGGCTATCTTGATTTGTTGGCGTTTCCCGATTGTACAAAGCTAGATTGCGATCGCGAGTATTTTCCAACCGTTTCAGAACATAAGCCAGTTTCAGCCGATAGGGTTCTTGTCGATAACGCAGCGCCAGTGCGTCATATACCTCGCTCAACTGGGACTGATCCAATTCTAGAGATTCCAGTAAGTCTGGTAAAACATCACTCCAGTGCATCGACACACTCAACAATTCAATCAGATTTTTCACTGACTGAATATATCTTCCGATCACCATTTTGCGCTGATAGCAAGCCGTTTTCCAGGTGATTTCGGGTGTGACTGATGGGTTCCCGTCTCTGTCTGAACCTACCCAAGAGCCAAAAGAGCAAAAGTTTTTACTTGGTGGTTCTAGCCAAGGAAAGGTATTGGATAAGGTATGTTTGAAACGTTTATACAGTTGCGGAATGCCATCAAATAAAACTTCTTGGAAGTAGTGCAGGGCATAATCTACTTCATCTAGCACTGTGGGTTTGAACTGATGAAGTTCGTCTGTACGCCACCACAGGCGAATCTCCTCGAGCAATTGTTCGCGGACATCTACTGCTTCCCAAGGATATGCTCCTGGCGTAGTCCCAGAATGGTTTTCCAAGGTATCCAGTTTTTGCAAAAGTTGTACCACCTGTCGCTGCTTATCCCGGATGGTATGACGAACAATTTCCGTCGGATGTGCTGTGAAAACTAAGCGCACATCCAGATGTGCAATTAGACGTTGAATTTGCTGGGGTGGTACATTCAGTTTGAATAAATAGGGAAACAAGGCAGCAAAAGTACCTTTTGGTTTGACTTGCGCCTTTTCGAGATAATTCTTTCTAAGGAAGGCTGCTGCTATTCCCTTGCTAACAGGCGCGTCATCTTCTCTTTGATTAGACGAATAGTTAACATTGGCTGCTGTTTCTGGCTCTATAGCCTCTGTTTCTGCCTCATACCGACTCAATTGCTGCCTTTGTTCATATTCCTGCTCAATGATGTTAATCAACTGAAAATACAGAGCGAAAGCACGAGCCGCGCGAATTGCTTCGTTGATATTTAGTTGTTCAATTAATTTGACGGCTGAGGATGCTTGGTCATTTGTTGCTTGTCCTTCTGGCGAACATAAATCACGCAGCTGGCGCAACAAATCTACCATGTTTTGACCGCATTCTTGCCGGAGAACTGACTCCCACAATTCTTCCACTACCTGGAGACGATGACGCAAAAATAATTCCGACACCGGGTATATATCCGCAGTTTGAGACGAAGAGTATAAAAGGGAACCCATATTCTCTATTCTTGTAAAGCTAATTACTGTTTACGGTTCTAGGTTTTGCACTTAATGCTCACCGGGTTGTTCCTGAGCAAATAATTATTTGGTGTATATCTTCTCATCTTGATTGATTTCGTGTTCATCTGGGAAGTCTAGATTGGGTAGGCGATCGCCTCGAAATAATTCTTCGCTAGCTTCTCCTATGGCTTCTAGTGCTCTTACTGTAGTTTTTCCAGTAATCAGCAGCAGTAATATAGACGCTGTACCTATTTGTAAAAGGAACGATTGAGGAATGGGAAACAAATCCAGATTGGATGCGGGTTTAGGTGAAGACTGTTGGTTGGTAGGAGGCATTGCTAATTTTTGGTTATGGGAATTATGAGTAAGAAGGAGTTAGGAGTTAGGAGTTAGGAGTTAGGAGTTAAAAGCTAAGATGACTCCAACAATAAAGGGAGGGAGTTTAAATGAGATAAGCTTATTGTTTGTTTCGCCCATTAGGGGCGTTAGGGCAGTGGGACGCAAGGCCGGCTTTAAAGGACAAGTTATCAACCAGTCATATAGAATTATTCTGACTCCTGGCTCCTAACTTTTAACTCCTAACTCCTAACTTCTAACTTCTGACTCCTAACTCCTAACTTCTGATTTCTGACTCCCTATTAGTAAAATAAACGCAAAACTCAACATTAGTCAGACTTGCAACCTATACAAGACTATCTTGTCCGATTTTGTGAGCTACGAAGGTAACAAAATTGTTAAAAAAAAACGTCAGAGTGTGATAGACCTATGGTTCTAGTTTACAAGTGCAGGCACTATCCCCCAACCATCGCTTCCTGTAAAGTTAACTGAGCATGAAAACAGTAGTACCAGATCGCCAGCAATCCTTAGTGCAATGGGTAAGCCAAGCAACAGGGATCAACACTTTCGGAGTGAAAGTCCGGTTGCGGGGAAATAACCTTCATATTCTTTGTGAAGGTACAGAATGTCCGCAGCGTTGGCGTACTTTGTCTGATTTGCTGCAAGCACTACAGCAAACAAACTTAGATATCCTCACAAGCAGCGAACAAACCTCAATATATCAAGTATTTGTCTATGGCCGCAGAAAAGGGGAACAGCGCCCCTCATGGTGCCATCGAGTTCACTTGAATCAAATAGATAAGCATCTCGATCAGGTGCAACAAGCGCTGCTAGCAGACTCGGAAAAATCAAAACAATCGGGTGGGGCGCTAATTGTCTCTAACGAAAGTTTGGCACGCCAAGGCAATCCAGAAGCGATCGCTCGATATCTGAGCGAAACTCTGAGCACGCTAGGTGTATCAGTACAGGCAAAGATTAAGCTATATAAGCCAAAGAATTCTCAGCCAGAAGAAAATCGCCTGTGGATATTTTGCCAGTCGAGCTATAGCCCTGATGCATCGTTGCTTGCCGAACCAATAGCACAAAAGTTGCGTTATCTCAAGCTTTCCGGCTACCAAGATGCCGTAATTGTTTCTCAGGTGAGCGGCGAAACTGTCCCTGATTGGCTGCTGAGGGTAGATTTGACACCACCAGAGGTGATGCTTAAAGAATGGTCGCGTTGGGGTGATGTCCAAGCGATCGCTCGATTATTAGCTGAAGTACTATCAGGGTTAAAAGTTGGTGTCCAAGTTTCTCTGAAAGAATCAACGCTACATATTTTTTGTATCCCAGCTTTTGATCCTTTAGGAACTGCCCCTATCCCAGACAAGGTAGTGTGCTTAGAGACGATTTTACCGCAGCTAGAAGCGATCGCTCCTCAAGGCATTCTCGCCGCCACTGTATACGGACAAAAAGCAGGCGACAAGGAACCCACTTGGATTGATTGGCTGGCTTTACCCGCAGCCAACCATCCCGCCTTTGCCATATCACCACTTGATTTGGCAAATAGTGGCGATGAACCAGCGATCGTATTTTTACTAGAGCGCTTACTCAATCCTGATTTGGATTGGCGACTATTGACAGGTGGAATTCGCGTACTTCTACTGAACAAAAATGGTTTATTGCACATTATGTGTGATGCACCTGTTTGTCCACAGCGGCAACAAGTAGCAAGTAAAATTACGCAGTTTATCCGCCAGTTAAAAATTTCCGGTATTATAGGAGTACGTATCTACGGTCGCCGTGCTGGGAATAAAGAACCTTTTTGGCATTATGGCGTCGATCTTGAACATCGCCAACGTTTAGTACCAGAAGCAACCCCAGAATTTGCTGCTACTTCTATATACATTAACGATTTAGTAACATCTGAGACTAGTGAGCCAATTTTGCGCCCAGACTTAACGACAGAAGAAGTTCAAAATTTTGTAACAGAAGTAGCGCGAGATTGGATAGCAACGGCGAGTTCAACTGCGAGGAAATTCCTGTTGAAAAGCCAGCTATTTACCGAAAGCAACGAGTCAGCAGAACATAACCATGATGTTCAAGGAATTAAAATTGCTCTGGTTTGGGGAACACTGGGATTATTGCTCACCCTCCAAACTGATTGGGTATTGGGTCAAATTATTGCACGTAATACGCCCAGTTCGCCAAAAGTCGCTAGTGCCACCCTCCCATCTTCATCTTCCGAGCAAAAGGCATCTTTGACATCTGGGAAAAATCAGAGTGAGAAAACGACATTTTTTAGCAGCACTTCCAAGACAAAATCTCCTCCAAATCAGAGTTCTGTATTTAATGCTTCGGAATTTACCCAGAGTGATGATACCCCAAAAAATAATTTGGCAGCGGCACCACTGAAGGAAAAAGCAACCGCAACAGCTATTCTTTTAGCAGCGCGATCGCAGATGCCAAGTTTTAATGTCAGGCAGTTAGACGAGCAACTAGCACTTTATAAACAGCGTTTAGCTAGAACTGGTAGTCCGCCAGATATATTGATTATTGGCTCCTCCCGCGCCCTCAGAGGAGTAGATCCCGCAGCACTTTCTAAAGCTTTAGCAACTCAAGGCTATCCAAATCTTGACGTGTTTAACTTTGGGATCAACGGTGCTACTGCACAAGTTGTAGACTTTGTGATTCGTCACGTCCTGGAACCATCAGAACTACCCAAAATAATTATCTGGGCAGATGGTGCGCGTGCTTTCAACGGTGGGCGCGAGGATATTACCTTTAAATCGCTCGCTGCATCAGCTGGTTATAAACAAGCATTCCAAAAAACAGCAGTAACGGCAAATAGCAATGATTTGCTAGAAAATACGGTAAATTCGGCAGAAGAAAAAACAAATGAAGAAAAACAGGAGATTAGTACTTATGAAGCTGTAAATCAGTCATTAAATCAGGCTATAGCATCTGTTTCTGCTAGCTATCAAAACCGCGACCAAATTAAAAGTTTACTACAAAAACAATTGCTCTTATTTGGTAAGAATCAGACAGTTGTATCACAAAAACAGTCGACAGACGGTACTTCAGATGAGAGTATTTCCCAGCAAGCGGTTGACTTTGATGGCTTTCTACCCTTGTCTATTCGCTTTAATCCTGCTAGATACTATCAAAAACATTCTAGAGTTACCGGAAATTATGACAACGACTATAAATCTTTCCAAGTAGAAGGACAGCAAGATACTGCTTTTCAAGAAGTGCTTCAGTTTACCCAGTCTCAGAAAATTTCCTTAGTATTTGTCAACATGCCTCTGACGGGAGATTATTTAGATCCAGTGCGTAAACAATATGAGCAACAATTTCAGCAATATATGTTGCGTTTGGCTAATAATCCCAACTTTATTTATCGTGATTTGAGCCAACAGTGGACAAAAGTAAATGATTTCTTTTCTGATCCTAGCCACCTCAACCGCTTTGGTGCATACGAAGTCTCGAAAAAGCTAGCTAACGATCCGATGATTCCTTGGCCAGTAAAGTAGAGAGTGGGGAATGGGGATAAGGGAGCAGAGGAAGCAGGAGAAGAAGAATTATTGATTAATAACCAATGCCCAATGCCCAGTGCCCAATGCCCAATGACAAATGACAAATGACAAATGACTAAAAAATGAACTTTATATCAATTTTATATGGGCTGTTCCTGTTGAGTGTGTTAGGAATTTACTGGTCTTTAGCACAACATAAATTGCGATTGTGGACACTGCTAATTGCTAGTTTGGTTTTCTATGCATCTTTGCACATTCAATACATACCATTACTATTAGCATTAACATTTATTAATTTCCGTGTCGGACTGGAAATTGGGAACAATACATCACCAGGAAAACATTCTCTTGATTGGCAAATTTCTAATGAAGAGTGGCAATTTGCTCAAGTTGATTGGAATCGTCGCCGTCTAAAGGTTTTGTGGCTGGGCATAAGTATAAATGTTTTACTGCTATTAGCTTTTAAGTATTTTACCCCTTTATTCAAGTTTGTTTTTCATGTCCAAACAAACTCACCAGATAGCTCTTTTAAATTAATTGCACCCTTGGGAATTTCATTTTTCACCTTTGAATGTATTGCTTATTTAATAGATGTCTATCGCGGTGCCCCTGCTACTGATAATTTTCTCAAATTTGCTACATACAAATTATTCTTCGCCAAACTGATTTCAGGGCCGATTACGCGCTATCACAACTTAGCAAATCAATTTCATACACTAGAATTACCCAGTACTAATAGAGTAGCTGAAGCGCTGTGGTTGATTGCTAGGGGCGCAGTCAAAAAAGGTATTTTTGCAGACCACTTGGGAATTTTCGTAGATTTATGTTTTGGTAATTTGCAACGGGCGGGTAGTACCGATATCTGGTTAGCTACATTCGCTTATGGCTTGCAGTTATATCTAGATTTCAACGGTTACGTAGACATTGCCCGTGGTAGTGCTATGCTTTTCGGCTTAGTTCTACCTGAAAATTTTGACTTCCCTTATTTCAGCACCAATATTTCAGAATTTTGGCGGCGCTGGCATATGACTCTAGGAGATTGGCTACGTAACTATGTCTACTTTCCTTTGGGTGGTTCCCGTCGGGGTTTAGTCCGTACCTGCTGGAATTTATTTATTGTGATGCTGATTGCTGGTATCTGGCACGGTGCTGCTTTGGGTTATGTCGTTTGGGGCATATTCCACGGATTAGCTTTGGTGGTTCATCGACTCACAGATTCTATAAGCGATCGCTTTGAAAATCTAGAACAATTCTGGCAAAATCCTCTGGGTATCTTTGTCGCTTGGTTCTTAACTCAACTGATGGTTTTTACCTCTTGGATTTGGTTCCGTCTACCTAACCTCCAAGACTCTTCTTTGGTAATTCGGCATCTTTGGGGTTATCCGGCTGACGCCCAGTTTGCTGAAAAGGTCTATGTCGAAGCCTTAAATATGAGCCAATCCCAACTCGCTTGGGTACTTCTAGCTTTAGCTGCCCTTATGGCTGTAGTCTATGCCTTCAATCGAATACTGAAGTTAGAGTTTAACTGGCCCCTTAAGCTTGTCTTTGTCCCCCTATGTTTTTACGCTGTTTGGTTATTAGCTCCAGAAGGCAGTTTGCCCTACATCTACTTTGATTTTTAACTCAACCATCAGGCAACATAGAATTTATTATCTCGTTACAAATCAGCAAGACTTAAAATTTTTCCCACAGGCTAATTGTAAAGAAGTGTAAAGGAAAGTAACCAGGCGACCGCATCATTGAAAGTGATAGCTAGTTTATTGTTGAAATAGCTTAAAAAGCCTCAATCCATTACTTTTATCACTATTGTTAATAGTAGGAAAACTTTACAGTTCGATGAGCTTGTTAAAGAATTAGATTACAGAATATTAAGTCACAGTTCGCGTCCAAGTAAATTCATGTAAACTGTATTTCAACAGGCGAAAATCAAAGCGCTTGTTCCATATTTAACAACCCATAGCACTTATAAAACAATGACCACAACCTTACAACGGCGCTCCGGCGCTAGCGTATGGGATCGCTTCTGCGAGTGGATTACCAGCACCGACAACCGTATATACATCGGTTGGTTTGGTGTACTCATGATCCCAACCCTACTAGCTGCTACAACCTGCTTCGTAATTGCTTTCATCGCTGCTCCTCCTGTGGACATTGATGGCATCCGCGAACCAGTTGCAGGTTCTTTGATCTACGGAAACAACATCATCTCTGGTGCAGTTGTTCCTTCTTCAAATGCCATCGGCTTGCACTTATACCCAATCTGGGAAGCTGCTTCCTTAGATGAGTGGTTGTACAACGGTGGCCCTTACCAGTTGGTAGTTTTCCACTTCTTGATCGGTTGCGCTGCCTACCTTGGTCGTCAGTGGGAACTTTCTTACCGCTTAGGTATGCGTCCTTGGATCTGCGTAGCTTACAGCGCACCTTTGGCTTCTGCTACCGCAGTATTCTTGATCTACCCAATCGGTCAAGGTTCATTCTCTGATGGTATGCCTTTGGGTATCTCTGGAACCTTCAACTTCATGATTGTGTTCCAAGCAGAACATAACATCTTGATGCACCCCTTCCACATGTTAGGTGTGGCTGGTGTATTCGGCGGTTCATTGTTCTCTGCAATGCACGGCTCTCTAGTAACTTCTTCCTTGGTGCGTGAAACCACCGAAACCGAATCTCTTAACTACGGTTACAAGTTCGGTCAAGAAGAAGAAACCTACAACATCGTTGCAGCCCACGGCTACTTCGGTCGTTTAATCTTCCAATACGCTTCCTTCAACAACAGCCGTTCACTGCACTTCTTCCTCGCAGCTTGGCCTGTCGTCGGTATCTGGTTCACCGCCTTGGGTATCAGCACGATGGCATTTAACCTGAACGGTTTTAACTTCAACCAATCAATCATTGATTCCCAAGGTCGCGTCATCAGCACCTGGGCAGACGTAATCAACCGCGCTAACCTGGGTATGGAAGTAATGCACGAGCGTAACGCTCACAACTTCCCCCTAGACTTAGCTGCTGGTGAAGTTGCTCCTGTAGCAATGACTGCTCCTGCTATCAACGGTTAATACTTCAGTATTAGCTAAATAAAAAGCGCCCTCCAGAAATGGGGGGCGCTTTTTTGTTGTAATTATTTTAAAACGGAGCGTTTAATAAATCCTGTAGTAGATTTTGTTCTATAGCGATCGCGCCACATTACAAAACCAGTAATGAACAAAATCAACGGTGTAAGTCCGACAAATACATAGAGTATGCGGGATGTAAGTCCCAAAAAAGTGCCGTAATGCAGAGGAGTAAAGGAGTTGAGGACGCGATCACCCAACGACGACTTCAGCGCATTATTGAACCGCAAAACCTTACCACTGTATTGGTCGAGATACACGTTACTATTGCCGTACTCATCCTTTTCCTGGGGCAGCTTAAAGCGAAACCTTAAGGCACTTTCCGGTTTTGCAGGGAAATCAATGCTTCGGAGCGATGCATCGGGTAATATTGCCTGAGCCGTTTTAAGTTGCTTTGGCAGTTTTAACGGAGTCAGTCCGGGAATCGGTTTAGAAACAGGATCGGCCGCCTGCTCTGAACTAAACGTCGTAACATAGATGAGCGGATACGTGAACTCGCCGAAATTCCAGCAGAAACCTGTAAAAAACGTTAAGACGAGAAAAACTGCGGCGACAATCCCTGCCACTTTGTGAATGTCAAAGTTCACCCGCATGGGGTGAGCATTCCACTTAATTTTGAAGCCTGCGTTCAGCTTTCGCCAACCGGGCCAGAGGATAATGCCCGTAATACTGAGAATGCACCCAAGCAAGCCAACGATACCAGTAATTTTCAGACCGATATCACCAGCTAATAGGGTGAAATGCAGATCATAAGCGATTTTGAAAAAGTGTTCTATGCCATTGGTTTGTACATTATTGCCAAGAATGACTCCCGTATAGGGATGGACGTAATTTTCGATCCAATCGTTTTCTTTGGTTGCATACACAACATTGAATGGCTCATCGGGTTTTGGTGGTAGATAAAGCCTTTGGAGAAAGGCATCCGGTTGATTAGCATAAGCAGATTTCACTGTATTGATAATTGTCTCAATCGGTAACGGCTCACCTTGAGGAGCGATCGCTCCAATCCGTTGATGTAGTTGAATGCTAATAATTTCATGCTGAAAAACTAGCAGACTTCCTGTTAAACCAACCATAATCGCAATCAGTCCCACTGCTAAACCAATGTAGCGGTGCAGAATCAATAAAATGTTACGTAGTTTTTTATAACTCAAGGCAGACGCTCCTTTGTATAATGTCAGGCTTGATTTTTACCCCCCTCAATCCTCCCGATGTATTGGGGGGAAGAAGAATCTTTTATAAGGGCAGAAGAAGAATCATGTTCCCTCCCCTTTATAAGGGGAGGGTTAGGGTGGGGTCAAAACTCCACAGAAATGGTTCCCTGTAAAGTAAATGGTGCTTGGGGGAAGGTGAGGTAGTCGTTTGATTCATAATATTTGACATTGAAGATGTTCTTAAAGTTGAGCGCAGCCCGCCAATTATCGCGTTTATAAGAGATAGAAGCATCGGTTCTGACATAAGAGGGAAGGGTAAATGGATCGTCGATGTTGGCAGTGCGATCGCCCACAAAAAACATCCCTGCCCCAATTCCCAGCCCTCTCAAGTCACCCTTTTGAAATTGATATGTTGTCCACAAACTCGCTCCCTGAGTTGGTGCATTTGTCAGACGGCGACCTTCGGGAAGATTATTATAACTTTTGCTCACAAACGCATCATTTAAGTAGCCGGAAGCAATAACTCTCCAGCCTGGTGAAATTTCCCCCCCAATATCCAGTTCAATCCCTCGGCTTTTCACTTCTCCAATTGCGATAAAGTATTCATCAGTGGTATTCTTAAGGTCTGTAGTCGGAATGTTGGTTTTGCTGATGTCATACACTGCAAGCGTGGCTGACAATCGTTTATCAAAAAGTTCAGCTTTAATGCCTACTTCATACTGAGTCCCGCGCGAAGGCTCTAGCGGTTGTCCACTCGCAGTTCTAGAATTATTATTGGGAACAAAAGAACTACTGTAGCTGGCATAGAGCGAAATCGGTTCAATCGGTTGATAGACAATGCCAACGCGGGGTGAAAAAGCACTATCATAAAATTCAGTCGGCGCGGATTGACCGTCCCCACTACTGTATTCCACAAAATCATATCTACCGCCAGCTAGTAATTTGAGATTTGGGAGCAATGTCACCTGATCTTGCAGGTAAATGCCGGTGGTGGTGGTAGTTTGCTCGAAGAAACTATTGGGATTTGCTATGCGTGGTAAGCCATAGGCTGGATTTAAAATATCGAATGACCCCTCATAAACCCCACCGATACCCTGATCAGCCTGATACCTTTTGCGCCATTCCAACCCTAACAGCAGTTGATGGGCGATCAAACCAGTTTTGAAGTCACCAATCAAATCCGTTTGCAACGCATAGTTGTCAACGTCACTCGGTCCGCCAAAGTACTCTCGACCTGTCAACGTGCGACCGTCTGCGTCCAGTTCTCCGGGTTGAGTTACAATACTGTTGTATTTCTCAGAGAGGTAGAGAAAGCCGCTTCTGAGGCGTAGATTCTGATTAAACCGATGATTTAGCGTTAAATTGAGGCGATGCTCCTCGTTGTCTTGAAAATCATCAGGTTCGCCGATATTCAGATTTATGGGCACTTTTAAAAAGGCAGAGACAGGTCGCAAGCCGCGATCGAACCCTAGTTTCGCGTTTAGATATTCATAGGCTAAGGTGATGTCGGTTGAGTCGTTAACCTGATAGGTGACAACGGGAGCGATAAAAACGATATCATTGTCAATGAAATCTCGGTAGCTACCGGAGTTTTCATAGGAAACATTCAAGCGGTACAGCAATCGTTTGTCATTGCTAAGAGGCCCAGTCAAATCGATCGTACTTTTGTAGAAGTCGTAGCTTCCGGCAGTTAAATCGACTGCATAGTAAGGAGTACTCAAGGGTTTCTTGGTGACATAATTCACGATTCCACCTGGCTCTAATGCCCCGTATAGCACCGAAGCAGGCCCCTTTAGTACCTCTACTTGTTCAATATTGCCACCATCGACGAAGAAAGGCTGAGTGGCAAATCCATCCCTTAAGAAACCACTAGAGAAGCCCCGAGACCGAACATCTCCGATCAGGTTACCATAGCCAGATGCGAGTGTTGTGCCTGAAACGTTGCGAGTCGCATCGGTAATTCGCGTAATACCCTGATCTTTGATCACTTGTTGAGGAATCACTTGAATCGACTGGGGAATATCACGTAAAGGTGTATCAGTCCTAGTTGCAGTTGATGCTTCTGGCACAGTGTATCCGTCTTGCTCACCTGTAACCACCAGTTCGATCGGTTCGTCAGTAGAAGCTGATGGTTGATCTGGCTGTGTTTGTTGTGACTCCTCCCCTTCCCTTGGGAGTGCCGTAGGCGGGGTGGAGTTTTGCGCTGGGGGTTGCTGTGCGGTAGACACAGTTGGCGTTAAACCAAAAATCAAGCCTTCATCACTATTAAACAACTCGATTTTTGGCACTCCCTCTTCACCCGTTACCGTCACCCGAATACTATTGGCATCTACTTGAGTAACTGTAACGGCGGTAATTCCTGCAACTGGATTGTCAGAGCGAAACTCCTTCGCATTTGGCAAAGCTAATTGGCTATTAGAAATATCTGTAATTAATATCTTCCCCTCATTGCGACTTATTAGCTTTAGTCTTTCACCTTCTTTGGTTTCGAGAATTACTTCTATACCAGTCTTGGTATTGTTTACCCGTACTCCTGTCACTTGTACTGGTGACTGGGCGTTAGGAGTTGAAGATTGAGATAGCAAATCTTTAATATTGGTCGCTGGTTTATCAATCTCACGCAATCGAGGGATTTTAACCACTATTGACCCTTTTTTGTCCTCCTTTACTTGGGGAATCTGCTCAATTACTTTTGCAAAAGCAGGTTGAATTAGTAGCACAGAAAGTACACTTACCACGAAGAGTTGTCGTTTAAACATTGTCGTCCCACACACCACACTTATTAATCTGACTGGCAAGAGTACCTAAATTTTTTCAGCTAATTAAAAAAGATTTGCAAGTAGTATATGGGATTTTGGCAATGATTTTCTCTTCAAGCCGGACTTTTTTCTCTTCAAGCCGGACTGTTTATGGATGAATTTGACCCCTCCCTAACCCTCCCCTTATAAAGGGGAGGAAACTAGATTTCTGTTTCCCCCCAATACATCGGGGGGATTAAGGGTGGTAATTCACACAGTAGCCTTGGTAAGGGGGGACGCGATAGGCGGGGGGTAATATAAAGTTATGGAAGCTTAACCCAGAGAGATTCTACCTGCTATCTGGTAAGCCTTGGGATTAATGCCAAATTTGCGTCGGAAAGCAGCACAAAAAGCTGTGGGGCTGGCATAACCTACTCTAGCTGCAACTCCTGCAACAGTCATTTTTTCTGCTAACAGTAGTTTTTGTGCTTGCTGCATTTGGTAATCATGCAAGTATCCAAAGACGGTATTACCAAATACATGACGAAATCCTTGCTTGAGTTTGCGTTCATTAAGTCCCACTTGTTGCGCTAAAGCGATTAAAGATACTGGGCTATGGAGATTATTGATTAAAATTTCCCTAGCTTGATAAATGCGATCGCACTCATCCTGTTTTAGGCTAAAGTACTGATCCCTAGACTTGTCAGTTTCAACCAGTTGGCTAAACTGCAAAGCAATGAGTTCCAATGTCTTTGCTTCTAGGTAGACACGTCTCATCATTCCTTGGTAAGGACAGTGGATAATTTGTCGCACTGCTAAATGCATTGCAGATGTCATCTTGCCAACATCTAGATGAAATAAAGGCACTGAGTCGACTTCGATTAATGGTTTGAGGACATCGGGAAGAGAATCTTCCTGTCCCGCAGTTAAAGTTCGCAGCAAATGAGACTCAACTCGAATGCGGATATTTTGCAAAAGTCCGGTAGGGTGTACCTCAATTTCGCGGGTTCCGGGCAAAAAAAATAAATAATTTTCTCCCGCCTGTTCGCAATTATCCTCTTTAATGCCGTAAATTTGCTCTCTGCAACCGCCTGTCACGATAAAGGCTAAAGTCAAGGGAAAAGACTCAGAATGTTGCCCTTCGTCTCCCCAAGTTATGGGAGTTTCATAATTACCAAACTGCAAGTAGAGTCCAGGACGTAACTCGATGACTTGAATAAAGCCTTTTTTAAGTGCATGTTGCCAGGTTTCAACATATTCAAAATCGTTGGATTGACAGGTAATTTCACCTGTTTCTAAACCTTCAAGCCATAGTTCATCAAAGTCAGCTTCTGTAAAGATAATTGTCATGGTTAAATGAGAAAGATTTTTATTGCTTGCTCTCATTTTCCCATTTGCATAGACGCCCTCTCGGCGGCTTGTAGAAGACATCGCGCTCCACTATGTTAAATTCAAGCTACAACTCCTGTGATCAGGAATTAGGTAATGGCGGCTTCTGTGGAACATGGCTTAGATAATAGCGCTTTTATCCCTCCTTTAGAAAGTGGCGATCGCTTAACCCGCTACCAATTCGAGCGTCGGTATATAGCAATGCCCAATAAAAAAGCAGAATTAATTGAAGGAGTCGTCTATGTGGCATCACCACTGCGCTTTAGAAGTCATGGTTTACCTCATGGAAACTTAATTGTCTGGTTAGGAAATTACAAAGTTTCCACCCCAGGCGTAGAGCTAGGCGACAATGCTACTGTGCGCTTGGATTTAGACAATGAACCACAGCCTGATGTCTTGCTGTTGATAGATAAACCAAACAGGGGACAGGCACAAATAAGTGAAGATGATTACGTAGAAGGCGCACCGGAATTAGTAGCAGAAGTAGCAGCCAGTAGTGCATCGATTGATTTGTACGACAAAAAACGCGCCTACCGCCGCAACGGAGTGCAGGAATATATCGTCTGGCAGACTTTAGAGAATAAACTCGACTGGTTTTGTTTGCAAAATGGTGAATATTTACCACTCGTGGCAGATGCAGATGGTGTGATTAAAAGTAGGGTATTTCCAGGTTTGTGGTTAGCTGTAACATCACTAATCACAGAAGATATGACGAAAGTTTTAGCAGTGCTGCAACAAGGGTTAAATTCAAAAGAACACGCTGAGTTTGTTGAGAGTTTAACTTAGCAAAACTTAAAAATAATGTCTTGAAAAATACAAATTATTAATGTAAAACGTGATATTAGGAGCCGGGAAAGTTTTCCCTTTTTTCAGACAGTCTCCCTTGGGAAATTAGTTAACAGTATTTTTGGTGTGAGGTAATTGCAGAGAGTCCTGGCGATTAGGGAGAAGGTATTTGGCGAAAGTCTTTGAAAACAGCTTAATTCTCAATTCTTAAAAATTGGGAAAGTTTGTTATCAGCCATTTATAAACAACACAGTTATGACCACAACTCTAGGAAAAAGCGAAAGCGGCAACCTGTGGGATCGTTTCTGTCAATCGATTACTAGCACCGATAATCGGCTTTACATCGGCTGGTTCGGCGTTTTAATGATTCCTACCCTATTGACCGCTACCATCTGTTTCATTATTGCCTTTATTGCCGCACCACCCGTTGATATTGACGGCATTCGGGAGCCAGTTTCTGGTTCTTTATTATACGGCAATAATATCATCACTGGTGCTGTTGTACCTACATCTAATGCAATTGGTTTGCATTTCTACCCCATTTGGGAAGCTGCTTCAATGGATGAATGGCTCTACAATGGCGGCCCTTATCAACTCATTGTCTTGCACTTCTTGATTGGTATCTTCTGCTGGCTCGGTAGGCAATGGGAGTTAAGCTATCGTCTGGGGATGCGTCCTTGGATTTGCCTTGCTTACTCTGCGCCTGTAGCTGCTGCAACTTCGGTTTTCTTAATTTACCCAATTGGTCAAGGTAGCTTTTCTGACGGGATGCCTCTCGGTATTAGCGGCACTTTTAATTTCATGTTAGTATTCCAAGCCGAGCATAACATTCTCATGCACCCATTCCATGAATTAGGAGTAGCGGCGGTGTTCGGTGGTGCTTTGTTCGCAGCAATGCACGGTTCTTTGGTGTCTTCCTCTTTAGTCAGAGAGACAACTGAAGCTGAATCTATAAACTATGGGTACAAGTTTGGTCAAGAACAAGAAACCTATAGCATCGTAGCGGCTCACGGTTACTTTGGGCGGTTAATCTGGCAATATGCCAGCTTTAACAACTCGCGTTCTTTACACTTTTTCTTGGCTGCTTGGCCTGTAGTTGGTATCTGGTTAACGGCATTGGGCATCAGTACAATGGCGTTCAACCTCAACGGGTTCAACTTTAACCAATCAATTCTTGATTCCAAAGGTCATGTAATTAATACATGGGCAGATGTGCTAAACCGCGCCAATTTGGGTATAGAAGTGATGCACGAACGCAATGCTCACAACTTCCCCCTGGATTTGGCGGCGGGTGAGGCAGTACCTGTGGCAACAATGTCTACGACGGGCTACGCCTACGCCCTGTAATTCACGGTTAATTGTAAGTTAAAATTCACTGCGCTCTCTGTCTAGAGGGCGCTTTTTTTATGCATGAAGCTATAGTTATACAAATATTTACACAGATAAAATATTAAAAAAATATCTGGTGTATTTGGGTACAATTACTAAATTGTTACTCATTTATATTAGTAAATGCATTGGTATAAATAAAAATAATTATCAAAACTGTAAGCAGTGAGTAAACTAACTACTGAAGGTTATCCCAGGGGTTTACATACATTGTGTTTCCACAAACTACAAATCTCAGATTTTAGTTTTTGTCTCAATTCAATATAAAATCTAAAACTTAAAATCCAAAATCAACATGGCAGACCTAACTCCTAATTCTAGTTTTAGTTTGACACTGCGCTTGCAGATTCCCAATCGTGTAGGGATGTTGGCGTCGGTAACACATGCGATCGCAACCACTGGTGGTAATCTCGGTCAAATTGATTTAATCGAGCAAACCCGCAAAGAATCTACCCGCGATCTAACTGTAGATGCTGCTAGTACTGAACACGCTGAAACCATTGTGCAAGCAGTCAAAGCATTGCCAGATATCAAGTTACTCAGTGTTTACGATCGCACCTTTAATTTGCATCGCGGTGGCAAAATCAGCATTACCAGTAGAATTCCCCTGAAAAGTGTTTCCGATTTGGCAATGGCTTACACACCCGGAGTCGGTCGAATTTGTACAGCGATCGCTCAAGACCCAGAGGAAGTTTACAACTTAACCATCAAACAAAACACCGTTGCTATTGTTACCGATGGTAGTGCCGTTTTGGGTTTAGGAAATCTCGGCCCAGCAGCAGCCCTACCAGTCATGGAAGGCAAAGCAATGCTATTCAAGGAATTTGCGGGGCTGGATGCTTTTCCCATTTGTCTCGCCACCCAAGATACAGAAGAAATTATCCAGGCAGTTAAGAATATTGCTCCGGTATTTGGGGGTGTGAATTTAGAGGATATTGCTGCACCTCGCTGCTTTGAAATCGAAAAGAGATTACGCCAAGAGTTAGATATCCCCGTTTTTCACGACGATCAGCACGGTACAGCAATTGTCACCTTGGCAGCGTTATTTAATTCCCTGAAACTGGTACATAAATCCTTAGCAGAAATCAAGATTGTGATTAATGGTGCTGGGGCAGCGGGAGTGGCGATCGCTCGGTTACTCCGTAAAGCTGGGGCAGAAAAAATCTGGATGTGCGACTCTAAAGGGATTATCTCTACCAGTCGCACCGATTTAACAGAGGAAAAACTCGAATTTGCTGTGAAAGGTCAGGGTACATTAGCGGGTGCAATGCAAGGGGCAGATGTATTTATTGGTGTTAGCGCACCAGGAGTTTTGACACCAGAAATGGTGCAATCGATGGCGAAAGATCCAATTGTGTTTGCAATGGCAAATCCGATTCCAGAGATTCAGCCAGAATTAATCAGTAAAGATGTTGCCGTCATCGCTACCGGTCGCAGTGATTACCCAAATCAAATCAATAACGTCCTTGCTTTTCCTGGGGTATTTCGTGGTGCTTTGGATTGTCGGGCACAGACAATTACCATCAAAATGTACTTAGAAGCTGCAAGTGCGATCGCCTCTTTAGTTAAGCCTTCAGACTTGGATCGGGAACATATTATTCCTTCAGTCTTTGATGAGCGCGTCGTTACTGCTGTTGCTGCTGCTGTGCAACGCGCCGCGCGGGAAGAAGGTATCGCGCGGAATTAATTAACTCAAATAATCACTTTTATCGTAAAGTCAAGGGTTTAAGACCCCTACGTCTACACGTAGTATCAGTTGAGTTGGGGTTTAAATCCCCAACTCCAACTGTCTTTAATTTTGAATTTTGAATTTTGAATTTTGAATTTTGAATTGTTAAGGGATGGGTATCTAGCTCGTCCCTGAGCTTTTAGGCTGCAATCAATTTGCGCTATGAACTGATGTTAAACAGATGAGAATTAATGCATTATTGGTGATTAGATGAGTTGGGGCTACCAATTTAGGAGCAAAGTAACACATCTAAAACGCCGTCACTTTGTTAACTGTTTGCAATGAAGTATCAAGTTGGGGATGAGTTTTTACAAGAACTACCACTGATTTTAGGGGGGCCAATCCTCAAACATACTGAGCCAGAGTCAGTGACAGTATGGGTGGCACTGAAACAGTTTTGTCAGGTAGAACTTAAGGTTTATCACACAACAAATGATGGTGAAGCACTAGGAAATTGCTTATTGGAGGGAGAACGCTCTACCTTTGCTCTGGGTAAGTATCTTCATGTACTTGCCATCACGGCTCGGTCTACAATTGGACATCGCCTAACTGGAGGTCGCATCTATGCATACGACCTCCAGTTTACTCTTGCTGACCAAACCACGGAAACTCTGCAACAAGCATTATGTTCAAACTCCTCTCCTCCAGTCAGCATTAGCTACTTCGATCATCAAAAACCAACCTTTGTTCTGCCGCCAAGCCATCTTCAAGATTTGCAAATTGTCCATGCTTCCTGCCGTAAACCTCATGGTCATGGGTTTGATGCATTGCCGATTCTCGACAGTATGATTCAGGCGTCAGCAAATCAACCCCAACGCCGCCCTCACCAACTGTTCCTCACCGGAGATCAAATTTACGGTGACGATGTAGCAGATCCGTCGTTGTGGGTTGCCACTACTCTTGGTGATGCCCTCTTGGGTTGGGAAGAACAACTTCCTGTAAATGGAATGTACTGCACTCCCCAGCAACTAATACCTGGAGAGCGGGCTGATGTGGCGACAAATCAAGCTGGTTTGACCGCAGGATTACATAATAAAGCTGAGAAAGTCAACAGTCATCTTTTCAGTCTGGGTGAATATTACGCTACTTATTTACTAGCTTGGTCGCCAGTGTGCTGGCCGACAACATTTCCCAAAGGACAGCAAGTAACGAGCGATCGCCATGCTATCAAAGACTGGAATCGCGCAGTCAAGCATTTGCGACAATTCATTTATACCCTTTGGAAAGTGCGCCGCGCCCTTGCCAATATCCCCATACACAGCATCTTTGATGACCATGATGTTAGTGATGACTGGAATTTAAACCAAGCTTGGTGTTTGCGAGTGCTGGGGCGTCCATTAGGGCGAAGAATAGTCCAAAATGCATTGTTAGCCTACACAGTATTTCAAGGATGGGGCAATACACCTGGGCAATTTGCGGAAGGAAAACCAGGTGAAAAGCTGTTGGTGGCTGCACAAGCTTGGTCAGCTTCTCAAGGAACAGATGCAAAGGCTGATGAGGCGATCGCTCGTTATGTAGGAATGCCAGCCAACGATCCCCATACAGACTTACCTATTTTAGTCCGAGACGGTACAGTATTTATTCTAGATCGGCATCCTGAAGCGCTGACTTGGCACTACATAGTCCGCAGCGATTGCCATGAAGTAATTGTGCTGGATACGCGTACATGGCGGGGTTATCCAGCCGATCAAAAACCAATTGCGCCGCCGATGCTGTTGTGTCCAAAGGCTTTTGAGCAACAACTACTTTTACCTTTACAACAAATAGATGAACAAACTCAGATTAAAACTACATTTGTGATTGCGCCCACTAATGTATTTGGATTACAAGTGATTGATTGGATTCATCATTGGCACTTAAAACAGGAGAAAGTTTTTTCAACAGATGTTGGAGATGCCTGGAACATTAATGTTGAAGCACTGGCGAAATTCCTAACTACTTTGTTTGAAGAACGTCAACAAGTCGTGATTCTATCTGGGGATATTCACTACAGTTCTGTTGCTCACTTATCTTATGCACGCACCCATTCCAAATTACAATCTGTCTTGGTACAGTTAACTGCTAGTGCATTGAAGAATGAAGAGATTTTGACGCGGCTGATTCATACACGATTGAAAGATTGGCTCCTCCCAGAACAGGTACGACATTGGATAGGCTGGATCAACCCACCCAATATGGTAGAAATTTCCGAGAAACAATTACACCATAATCGTCAGCTGCTGAATGATCCTGACTGGCATTGTGTGCTGGAGTGGATACCTAGAAACAGTGTTCAGACTTCTACCTACACAGCAGATATATTATCATTGATCGCTCCTTGGAAACGAGCCGAAAATACCAAATGGAAATGGTTGCAACCCCTGATATTTTGGAAATCTCGTTGGTTTCAGGAAGGACGAGAAGTTGTTGGATTGAATAATTTAGCTCTGGTTCACTTTGAGTTAGCAGATGAGAGTAATTCTTGCAAAGTTATGCAAGATTTGTACTGGTTTTCTTGTTGGTATCCAACCCAAATTGTTTACAGCCGTTTTGAGAGCCAGTTAACGCCGAATCAGTCTTTATTACGATGATCAGCTTTGCTGTGTGAATAGAAATTTTAGTTGTATATGTGGGCACTCTAGATTTAAGAAACATACTGGAGAGTGATTTCTATGTCCACGACCCCAATTAGTGCAACACTGGCACAAACAGAGAGAGATGCTGTGTTACAAGCGATTAGCACGATTAAAGAAAAGTTACCATTTTTAGTTGATTTGAGTTCCGACGATCGCAAGACTTTACCTAAGATGGGCGATAAGAGTCGCGCCTTTGTAAGCATTGCATTAGAGGTGGCGGTCCAGAACCCAGAGTTTTTACCGCGATCGTTCGATTTGGAAGAGATGCGGAAAGACGTACAATTATTTGAAGCGTTGTATCCGGTGTTGTTATCCTTAACACAATTGCAAGAACTCGTGGATGATACTTCTTTGGCAGTGGGCAGTGAAGCTTATGCAGCAGCGTTGCAGGTGTATAGCTACGCCAAAGCCAGTGGACAAGGGGCGGGTTTAGATACAGTGGTTGCGGAAATGGGAAAACGATTCACTCGTAAACCTGTAAAGTCCGAGCTTAAAGAACCAATGTTGTAGAAAATAAGTTGGTAGTTGCACGTCAAAAGTAAAACATTAGAGCTTCAGAACTTGAATGTTGGAGTTAAAAGCACGACATTTCGAGTTCTGAAGCTCAATTTTTGGAGTTCAGAGGCTCAACGTTCGAGCAAAAAGGTGCAACTTCCGAGTTCAGAGGCTCAACGTTCAAGCAAAAAGGTGCAACTTTCGAGTTCAGAAGCTCAACGTTCAAGCAAAAAGGTGCAACTTCCGAGTTCAGAGGCTCAACGTTCAAGCAAAAAGGTGCAACTTCCGAGTTCAAAGGTTCAACGTTCGAGTAAAAAGGTGCAACTTCCGAGTTCAGAGGCTCAACGTTCGAGTAAAAAGGTGCAACTTCCGAGTTCAGAGGTTGAAAATTGAGATTTTGAAGGCGATCGCAAAAATATTTATCTCGAACACTCGTCTCTGAAGCGGCATTATTAAGGGTTAGTGAGGTTAACATAGTAAAAATGTTTTCAGCCTCTTGTTGGTGAAAATGCCAAGTCAAGATTACAAATGGAAGCGGTTCTGGTGTCCTCGGTCAGGTCGCCTTAATCTAGCTGATGGTGGTTATCTGTGCGACCCAGAAGAGAAGTGGGGCAAAATATACAATCCAGATTTAGTAACCTTCGAGGCTATATCCGACTTACCATGTTTAGCGCTCTTGGGTGAGCCAGGAATTGGTAAAAGCCATACTATAGAGGCAGAGAAAAATGAAATTATTAGCGAAATTCAAAAACAAGGTGGTCAGGTACTTTCGTTAGATATCCGTTCCTATGGAAGTGAAGACAGACTAGTTTGCAGATTATTTGACAGCCCAGAATTTACTCAATGGTTAAAAGGCACTCATCAGTTACATATTTTTTTAGATAGTCTTGATGAATGCTTGCTACGAATAGATACATTAGCAACGCTCCTAGTTGACGAGTTCAAACGTTATCAGAATCATATCCAGCGTTTACATCTTCGTATTGCCTGTCGAACGGCTGTTTGGCAACCAGTCCTAGAGGAAGGACTCAAGCAAATTTGGGGTAAAGATAGTGTAGGAATTTATGAACTAGCTCCACTTCGGCGTGTAGATGTGAGTAAAGCCGCAAAGATTGAAGGCATCGACAATCCTGAAGCATTTCTAGAAGAAATTAACAGGAAAAATGTTGTACCTTTGGCTATTAAACCAATTACATTAGAATTTCTGATTAAAACTTATCGTAGCTACAATGGTAAATTTCCTCCTAATCAAAGGTTGCATGAACTTTATCTTGAAGGATGTCTCTGGCTTTGTGAAGAACGGAATAAGAGCCGGATTTCATCGAAATTAAAAGGTAATCTTAAGCGACAACAACGTTTAATTATTGCGGCTAGGCTTGCAGCTATCACAATTTATGGTAATAAATTTGCTATCTGGATTGGTATTCAAAGTGGTGTTCCAAAAGATGACGTACTCATTGAGAAGATATGCCAGGGAACAGAAAGCCTTGATAGTAAAGAGTTTGAAATTAGTGAAGAAGCTGTTGAAGAAGTTTTAGATACTGGTTTATTCTCATCTTGTGGTGAATTAAGTCGTATGGGATGGGCACACCAAACCTATGCTGAATTTCTTGCAGCATGGTACTTAGTTCAGCACGAAACACCTTTGAATCAGGTAATGAAACTGATTGTTTCACCTGAAGATCCTGAATGTAAGTTAATCCCACAACTTCATGAGACAGCAGCATGGCTAGCTAGTATGAGGACTGACGTACTTCAGGAAATTATGAAGACTGATCCTGATGTACTGTTGCAAAGCGACATACCTACAGATGCAAATCTTCGAGCAGCAATAGTTGATAACTTATTAAAACAGTATGAGCAGGGAAAGCTATTTGATTCACATAGAGATAATTATCCCACATACGAGAAGTTTAAACATTCCGGGTTAGCTGTACAATTGCTTCCATATATTCAGGATTTAAGCAAGCCAATCGATGTACGAGATGTAGCGATAGACATTGCTGAGGCTTGTAAGGTAGATGAACTTCAGGAGGAGTTGGTAAACCTAGCACTTGATTCATCCCAATCAATTTACCTACGAGCTAGTGCAGCAAAAGCAATCTGCACAGTTGGTAATGCGAGTGCAAGATTGCAGCTGAAGTCTCTGATTTTTAGTCAAATGCCAGAAGACGAGGATGACCAACTTAAAGGGTATATTTTCAGAGCCATTTGGTCAGGTCATCTACCAGCAGAGGAATTGTTTAATGTCTTAACTCCACCTAAGAAGAGAAACTTTACAGGATCGTATCGAGTATTTCTTGACTTTGAACTCGTACCAAAACTACAGTCATGTGATTTGCTAGTTGCTCTTAAGTGGGTCGAAAAGCAAGGTCTTAGGTGCTTTGGACACTCATTTGAAAGACTTGCAGATGCGATAATGCTAAAAGCTTGGGAACATCTGGAATTACCTGACATAGCAGAAAGTTTTACTAAAGTCGCTCTAATACAGTGGAGAGAACACCAGAAAATCATAACTTTCGACAACGAGATCCAAGCACAATTTGAATTATCACTTGTTAAGAATGTTGAAAAACGGCGCAAGCTTATTGAGCAGGTAGTTATAATAGTTTCCCAATCAGGAGAAAATATATATTTTTTATTGCATTCATTAACAGAAAATATCCTTTCAACAGAAGATGTTTTTTGGATGCTCGGAAAACTTCAAAATGTTGATTCTCAGCAAGAGCGAATTTGGGCAGCGCTAATTCAGTGGAAATTTAATGGTCAAGATGTAAAGCAGAGAGATGCTATTTTTACAGTTACTCAGACTAATAATATCTTGCATGGAGAATTTGCACTTTATTTTGCAAGACAGCCTGAAATACTGAAGGCTGACTATCAAATGATGCAAGAACAACAGAATAATAGACAAAAACCTATTTTAGACCCACCACCTAAAGAACGAGTGCTTCTATTTTTAGAGCAACTAGAGTCAGGAAATCTATTAGCTTGGTGGCAAATAAATATGGAGATGATGCTTAAGCCAGATAGTCAATTTTATGAACAAGAGCTTGAATCAGATTTAACAAAACTTCCTGGATGGCAAGAAGCTAATATAAAAACTCGTGAAAGAATTATCAACGGCGCTAAAAAGTATATTCAAGAATATAATCAAGTAGCTTATGACTGGATAGGGACAAATACGTATGATCGTCCAGCATTAGCTGGCTGTAAAGCTTTACTATTGCTTTTACAAGAAACTCCAGAATTTTTAGACACTATATCATCTGAGATATGGCAACGGTGGGCATCTGTTATTGTTGCCTTTCCTCATAGCAGCACCACCCAAAGAGAACATTACTACACCGAATTAGTTAAGCGGGCATACATAAATGCTCCCTCTGAAACCCTAAATACACTGCTGTCCATTATTAATAAGGAGAATGAGGAACATGGCTATATCTTTATTCTTAATAAATTTGAGAAATGCTGGGATGAGCCTTTCAAAGCTGTTCTTTTAGAAAAGGCTAGAGATACAGCAATTAAACCTCAATGTATGGGACAGTTACTTGAAGAACTTTTAAAGCGTGAATCGATTGGAGCTAGAGAGTTTGCTAAATCCCTTGTTTCTATTCCTCTACCTTTAGAAGAAGAAGCACACCAGAAAGCTGTAGTTGCAGGTAGGGTATTAGTTGAATGTGCAGAACCTACTAGCTGGGCGGTTATTTGGTCGGCTATCCACCAAAATACAGACTTTGGGCGAGAAGTATTTGAAGCAGTCACTTACCGCTACTCGCATGGTTTGCATTTGAAGCTGACTGAAAAACAGCTAGCGGATTTATACATCTGGCTAGTTTGTCAGTATCCTCATGCTGGAGATCCTGATTACAGTAATGATGTTCTTGCTCACAATATGGGCGCTAGAGAGAGCGTTGCTAACTTAAGAGACAGTGTTTTAACACAACTTAGGGAAACTGGGACATCTCAGGCGTGTATCGAGATTGAGCGTATTGCTGAGGAGTTTCCTGAATTAACGTGGCTTAAAAAAACGTTGCTGAAAGCTCAGAGCGTTAAACGGCGAAAAAATTGGCAACCACCTCAACCAGAGCAGATTCTTCAGATTGTTAGCAAAAAGGAATCACAGACTATGAAAACAATTCTGATCTTGGCATCCAGCCCAGTTGATGAGGCAAGATTACGCTTGGATAAAGAGGTGCGTGAAATTGATGAGGGATTACGTCGATCTCAGAAGCGTGACCAATTCAGATTAGAGAAGAGAGGGGCTATTAGGACTGATGATATACGTAGAGCTTTATTAGATACTCGACCACAGATTGTCCATTTCTGCGGACATGGAGCTGGAGATGAAGGACTAGTGATAGAAGACGAAGAAGGTAAATCAAAACTAGTGAGTACAGAGGCTCTCGCAAGTTTATTTGAACTGTTTGCTGAAGACGTAGAATGTGTTCTTCTGAATGCTTGCCTTTCTGAGGTGCAAGCAAACGCAATTGTCCAGCATATTAATTATGTAATTGGTATGAGTGATTCAGTGGGAGATACTGCTGCGATCAAGTTTGCTACAGGATTCTATGATGCTCTTGGAGCAGGGAAGTCAATTGAAATAGCTTATAAATTTGGATGTAATGCAATTCAATTAGAGAACATTGCAGAGCATTTAACTCCAAAATTGAAGAAAAAATAGCTTAATCACCTTTCTGGTAATCAGAAAACCGCCTCTTCAATCACTATCATCCAACCTTATACCTTCAAGTTTTAACCTCAGAACCCGAAACTTAAACTTCAGAAGCTCAACGTTCAAGCAAAAAGGTGCAACTTCCGAGTTCAGAGGCTCAACGTTCAAGCAAAAAAGTGCAACTTCCGAGTTCAAAGGCTCAACGTTCAAGCAAAAAGGTGCAACTTCCGAGTTCAGAAGCTCAACGTTCAAGCAAAAAGGTGCAATTTCCGAGTTCAGAAGCTCAACATTCGAGTAAAAAGGTGCAACTTCCGAGTTCAAAGGTTAAAAGTTGAGATTTTGAAGGCGATCGCAGACGCATAATATCTCAAAAGCTAGACTCGTCGCCAAACTTGGCAACCGCTTCAACCAGAGCAGATTCTCCAGATTGTGAGCAATAAGCCAAAAAATCAAAGTGCATCTATATTTGAGGCACTTCAAAAAGTTTCAGATCAGTGGTGGGTTGCTTCATTTGTGAAAGCAATTGAGGCTGCGGTGAAAGGAGAATAAACTAAGTTGAGTAAATAAAGCGATCGCCTTTCAAGCCTCATCATCTAAACTCAGATATGCAAGAAACAGGTAAAATTAATAGAATAGTAAAACAAAATTTTCAACCGTAATATATGCCGATATCTCCATCAGATGGTTCTGAGAACCTGTCAACCGCCATTCAGTTCAGCGAGATATCCAAATTAAATAAACTTTCTTTTGATCCTGATGCTCCTCCTATTTGGGAATTAGTAGCTGAAATCTCTGCCCAAGTCCCTGATGAAGAATGGCAAAAACTACCTACAGACTTAGCTAGGAGATTTGATTACTACCAGAAACAAAAACAAGGAAAAGATTGATGCGGGTTGTGTTTGCAGATACAGGGTATTGGGTTGCGTTGCTTAATCCTCGTAATGATTTACATAACAAAGCGATTAATCTCTCAAAAGCTTTACAGCCTGCTCATATTGTCACCAGTGAAATGGTCTTAACTGAAGTACTGAATGATTTTTCATCTTTTTTCAAAAAGATATACATCATCTTGTTGATATTCCAAGTTAAAATTTGACTGATTTTTCAATATATTTACTAAGTTAAAAAGAGATTCTGAAGTTGCAGCCCAACCTGGATGGCGAACATTAAGCAAGACATAATGAAACTTATTCAATTCAGCAATATCTTGAGAAGAATTATATTTAAAACTAATCAACTCTCTGTGGGTTAAATGTGGAGTAATTATATCTGTAGTTAAAACGCTATCTTTAGTCTTCACTAAAGCGATCGCCTCTTTTGTGGCTGCCAAATTATCTATATTGTGGAGATATTTTGAGCTAAAGAAACCATATTTACCGAAAACTAAAAACCAAACTAAAGACCACAAAATAATTGCTTTTCTTTGTTTTAGCCATGCTTTACCTGCTGCTAGGCTAGCAATTAAAACTAAAATAAGAAATGGAATTGCTGGTAAAGAGTAATGTAAAACTAGATTTTTTTGTGAGGGATGATCGGCGAGTAAATTTAGTGCTATGCAAGGAATTATACTTATCAAAGGCATGAGATATTGTGGTCTTAAACCCCAAATAACAGGTAATAGTAAAAAACATAAATATTCTAAGTTTAGAATTGAAAAAAGGTTGTTAAGTATGATTTGTGGTTGAAAAAGTAATATTTGTACCATTTCGGAAAAGGAGTTTCCCAAATAGCTATAGCGATAAAGATGACGGTTCAATAACGCTGCTTCGCTACCAAAATAAGGGATGATCATCCAGTTAGCAATCAAAAACCATATTGTCCCACTAATAATTGCGATCGCACCATATAAACGTCGCTTTTCAAACAAGAGTAACCAAATTCCCATCGCCACTACAGTCAGTGACAGTACAGCCTTACAACCCAATACCACAAGAATACTGACGCAAAACCAAGCTATTTTTTTCGATCTAGCAGTCAAAACTGCTGTCAAAAGTGCAGGGACTGCGATCGTATCTGGGTGAAAATCACAGAGATTGCTATTGTAAACCACCGGATACATTAGATATACAGCCATAATGGCGACTGCTAAATTTTCTTTTAAACTGGCTTGCAATGCAAGAAAATATGTAGATAAAGCACCTAACCCTAAAGCAATAGACTGTACTGCAAATAGCCAATAAACAGTAGGGTAAATTTTGTACAATAAAGCCAAAGGATATAAAATCCAAGCAGCATGATCGGCTAAAACATGAAAACCAAGTACAGAAGAAACTGGCGGTTTTCCTTGACTAATTAAGTAAATACATTGGTCAAAAAATGCTAAATCCCCAGATGAATTAAATAATTCGTGTCGGAAGCTGCTGGAGATAAATAAAATTAAGGTACTAATGCCTATAATTACTTTGATATTATTCATTTTTGACAACTTTCTGTTATTTAAATTCTACTTGCCTTACTAATTTTTTTATTTAAGATTAGAAGAAAATCCAACTTGTAATTTTGGATAAATCAGATCGCACTTTCGTACAACAAACCAGAGAGCAAAACCTAAAGGGACTGAAAATAACTTGATAAATATGGGAGTTCCCAAGTAACTAAATAATGATGCCATTTGCACGACTATAGCTACCCAAAAATATCGAGGGAAGTAAAAGGCAAAGATAATTGAAAGAATATCAGCAGGATAAAAATACCTCTGGTGCATTTTGGGCAAAATATATGGCATAAACAAAACTGAGATGGTGGCTAAGTGTATCAGTCTGTCTTGAGTAATTTCTAATCTACTTTTATAAACAATATATGCTAATAAAAATATTGCAGATACAGTTAACGTTAAACCTATCGGGACAACAATATTATAAAAATTGTTAGGAATCCATTGATAAATATTAGGTACACCTTTAGCCAATTCTTTGTATTTATTAGCTTGACTAAAGTAGATTAACAGCAATTCTTGTATAGGTCTTCCCATAACCCAAGGTGGTAAAACTGCAATTAGATATACTGCTGGAATTAATGGTAAATAATACCAATGAATTCTTTTTTTTAATAAAAGAGCTAATAATAAAGGTGCCAAAAACATTGCTTGCAACTTAAAAGAAAGCCCCACACCAAAACTGAGTAAGGCGGGAATTTCTTTCTGAATACACAAAAAGTAAATGCAAGCAATTATCCCTGCTGTATAGATGCTGTCACATTGACCCCAGAGCGCACTATTATATATAACAGTCGGACTCAAAATAACTGCCAAAAAAGCAAAGATTGATTTACTACTCTCTGGGTATTTTAGTCGAACAATTTTGTAAGTCAAAAAGCCACAAAGAAAATCAACAGCCATTGCAAAAAGCTTGATTGCAAAAATTTTTGGTAATCCAGACAGCAGGGTGGCAGCAATTAAAATCCAGTAGAGGTAGGGGGGTGTATAATCGGCAAAACTATATTTAAGAGCGCTAAATCCGCCATGAGATGCGATGAAATCATACCAAGGTGCTAAAAAAGATTTATAATCAGACGATTGATTAGGAACACAAACCAATCGGATCAGCACTGCCAAAATAATTCCAATAGTTAAGTATCCAGAAACCGGCGATGGAAAAAGGTTTAATAACCTATTAAATGGAGATTTCACTAATCTTAATAATGTCTTGTCTGAAGCTTTTGTCATAAATTGTATCTGTTATTCAGAAATTATGAAATCATGTCAAAGTACCTATTATTTCAGCAAAGGCTGAACAAAACTTTGCTGTAGCATAAGACTGGTTTAAGAAGCTGCTATGATGCCATATAAAGCAAGTTTTCGTGGGTATATCCTAGAGGTTTGAGATGATTATCCCGATTTTAGATATGCGTCTATTCCGAGAAAAAGAATGGTTATTTAGCTTACTGGTAATATCTCTATTTCTATGGCTGATATTTTTGGGAAACTCCCCTTTACGAGATTGGGATGAAGGTACTGTGGCACAGGTTGCCCGAGAAATTTGGCGTGCCCCACTTGGTTCAATGCATTGGCTTTACCCCACTTTGGGAGGAGAACCTTATTATAATAAGCCACCCTTGATGCACTTGTTAATTGCTTGGACTTACTCTATTGGGGGCGTGAATGAGTGGACAACGCGTCTAGCGGGTGCAGTATTAACTGCTTTGGGAGTGCCTTTGCTTTACTTGGTGGGATGTTTGCTTTTTAACCAAAGTTTACCAGCTCTGTTTAGCGCTTTAGTTTACCTGACGATGTTACCTGTGGTGCGTCACGGAAGGCTAGCAATGCTAGATGGTACAACTATTACATTTTTCTTGCTGCTGTTATTTTGTTTGCTAAAAGCACGTCAGAATCGTCGGTACGCTCTCGGTGTGGGATTTTGTCTAGGGTTAATCACTCTCACGAAAGGGATGATGGTTTTGCCGCTAGGAGCGATCGCTTGTTTATTCCTAATTGCAGATCGGCAGTTTGCTTTGTTAACAAGCCCCTATTTATTAGTGGGAATATTTTTAGGAAATGCACCAGCGATCGCTTGGTTTGCTGCTCAATGGCAACATTATGGCGAAACTTTCTTCCAAGTGAACTTTCAAACACAAACCTTTGATCGCCTTACACAATCTGTTGAAGGTCATAGTGGGCCACCCTGGTATTATTTAATTGAGTTAATTAAGTATAGTTTTCCTTGGCTACTATTTTTACCAGGAGGTTTTTATCTAGCTTGGAAAAAACGTCATACTACCTGGGGTGGCTTAATTATTATTGGTACAATTGTATACTTAGGAACTATCTCTTTAATGAGAACTAAGCTGCCGTGGTATGTTATGCCTGTATATCCATTTTTAGCTTTGGCAATTGGTGCTAAACTTAGCGAAATTTGGCAGTACGGTCATTTTAAGGTGCGAAGTTTGACAATATTTCTGGCTATTATTGCTATTGCTGGCTTCGGAGGTTGTGTTTACTTTATTCTTGCAAAGAAAGAGCCTATTTTAATAGTCATGAGCATTGTTTTAGCAATAAGTATGAGCATCGCAGCATGGCTAATTAAACAGTGCGATCGTAACTTTATTCCAGTGTTATTTTCTGGGATGTACTTAGTTTTAGCAATGTTGATGAGTTCACAATCATGGATTTGGGAATTAAAGGAAGCTTTTCCAGTTAAACCTATAGCAGAATTAATTCGGGCAAATGTTTCAACAGGAACACAAATTTATACTTCTTTTGCTTATGGGCGTCCTAGTTTAGACTTTTACTGCGATTGTAAGGTAACTCATGCAACTGTCCCAACTTTACAACAAATGTTATCTAATAAATCTTATTTGTTGTTAGACAATGGGGCTTTACAGCAAATCAATTTAACTGGTAGTAAAATTATCGGATCAGCTAAAGGATTTACACTGATTTCACCATAAGTTAAATATCTAAGATATCTTACTTTTTTAATCTTAATTAATTTATCCTTTAGGTACATATTCTCTAAAATTTAGCTTTGGATAAATCAGATCGCACTTTCGCACAACAAACCAGAGAGCAAAACCTAAAGGTATTGAAAATAACTGGATAAATATGGGAGTTCCCAAATAGCTGAAAAATGATGCCATTTGCACAACTATAGCTACCCAAAAATATCGAGGAAAGTAAAAGGCAAAGATAATCGAAAGGATATCGGCAGGATAAAAATATCTTTCGTGCATTTTGGGCAGAATATATGGCATAAACAAAACTGAGATGGTGGCTAAGTGTATCAGTCTGTCCTGAGTAATTTTTAGCTTACTTTTATAAACAATGTATGCCAATAAAAATATTGCAGATACAGTTAATGTTAAACCTATAGGAACAACAATATTATAAAAATTGTTAGGAATCCATTGATAAAGATTAGGCGCACCTTTAGCCAATTGTTTATATTTATTAGCTTGGTTAAAGTATACTAACAGCAATTCTTGTATCGGTCTTCCCATCAACCACGATGGCAAAACTAAAATTATATATACCGCCGGAATTAATGGTAAATAATACCAATTAATTCTTTTTTTGACCAAAAAAATTAATAATAAAGGTGCTAAAAACATCGCTTGCAACTTAAAGGAAAGTCCTACACCAAAACTGAGTAAGGCAGGAATTTCTTTTTGAATAGATAAAAAGTAAATACAGGCAATCAATCCGGTTGTATAAATGCTGTCACATTGACCCCAGAGGGCACTATTATATATAACGGTCGGACTTAAAATAACTGCCAAAAAAGCAAAGGTTGGTTTACTACCCTCTGGATATTTTAGTCGAACAATTTTGTAAGTTAAAAAGCCACAAAGAAAATCAACAGTCATCGCAAAAAGCTTAATTGCGAAAATTTTCGGCAATCCAGAAAGCAGGGTGCCAGCAATTAAAATCCAATAGAGGTAGGGGGGTGTATAGTCGGCAAAACTATATTTAAGAGCGCTCAATCCGCCATGAGATGCAATGAAATCATACCAGCGTGCTAAAAAAAACTTGTAATCCACTGATTTATTTGGAACACAAACCAATCGAATCACCACTGCTAATATAATCCCAATAGGCAAGTATCCAGGAACCGGGAATGGCAGAGAGTTTAAGAACCTATTAAACGGAGATTTCACTAATTTTAATAATGTTTTGTCGGAAGTTTTCATCATAAATTGCATCAGTCCAGTTGACCGTGTCCAAATAGTACGGCATATTTTAAGTTGGTGAAGTATAAAAGTACTCCACCCGTGCTGCCATGCACCCTCCACTTACCAAAAGGAAGGGTTGGCGAGGGGTGTACTTTATTTACTTGCAAAGCATTGTAAATCAAGAGATAGACTATTGTAGAGACGTTGCAATGCAACATTCTACCAAAGGATATATTGCAATTATTAATTGAATTGGTATTGATTTCATCAAAGTTTTGTAATTTGGGGAAGATGCTCACCTTACTTATACAAATTAAACATCGAACAGCTTATCTGTGTTTACTACCTGTCATAATGCTATGAGCCTTCATGCGTTGCTGGAACAATTGATTGACTAGATTGGGCTAGATAGATACCCGCTAAAACTACAGCAAAAGTCGCCCAGTCAAACAAACCTACTTGTTCTGAAAAAATGAACCAAGCAAAAATAGAAGCTAGGACTGGTTCTAGAAGAAGCGTGACGGCGACAACGCCTGAAGAGATTCTGCTGAGGCTATAAGCCAAAAGTCCCTGACCCAGCACTTGACAAAAAAGAGCTTGGAAAATGATGAAAAACCAACCCGTCCAGGAATAAGGAAATAGTCTATTTTCGAGGAATGGGAGGACTGGTAGTAGAAACATTGTTGTCACTCCACAGCGCCACAGCATGATAGTTGCAGTGCTAAACCTGGTTCGGAGCCGTTCTATCAGCAACATACACGTAGCCATGAAAACCGCAGTTAACAATGCTAATGCATCACCTAATATTTGATCAGTTGCAAATTGCACCTTATTGAGTTCAAATGCGATCGCTCCTCCCAAAGCAATGACCAGACCAATCACGAATCTGTTGTCGAAACGCCGACCAAATAATAGATACCCAGCCAAAGCAACAAATAAGGAGTTCAAATTAGACAGTAAAGCCACGTTGGCAACACTAGTTTGACTCAGCGACCAAGCCCATAATAAAAGATAGGTTCCAGCAGAGGTTCCCATTGCCAACAATAGCCACACTTCTTGACTTGTAAAAGGCTTCTGTTCTATGGATTGGTTATCAAGCAAGGCAGAAGTAATATTAACCGACGCTCGCGGACTCGCTAATGCGCTATCTATCTCCTGACTCCTGCCTCCTTCAATAGATTGTTGGTAGCGGAAAGCCTCAAGTCCATTCCACAGCCCAAAGACAACTGTCGCAATCCAACTGCGATGAAATACTACAGCATTTGCACCAATTTCTTGTTGACACAATTTAGTCAGAGATGGTGCTAAAGATATGGGAATTAGAGCAAACAATAATGAGACAGTTCCTAATAAAGCTGGTGTTTCGGAGAATTGTTGCTTTAGTAATGACAGTTTGATCGTCATACTTTGAACGAAAGTGTTAATTATATTTTTGACTGATTCTTGGAACGGCAAATTAACAGCCTCTTGGCTAGATACGGCTAAGTATAAACCCATTAAAACTACAGCGAAACCTACCCAATTTGAGAAAGTTAATGTTTCCGAAAAAATTACCAGAGCGAAAATGCCGCTAAATACTGGCTCTAACAGATGCACTAAGGAGACAACCACGGAGGAAAACTTGGCAAGGCTATAGGTCAAAAGCCCATGACCTAAAACTTGGCAAATCAGCGCCAAAAAAATTACCCAAAGCCACCCACTGACTGTAGAAGGAAAAAGCTGATCTTGAGTAAACAAAAGTACAGGGAAGATAGCTAAAGCCGCGATCGCACAGATCCACAACTGAATTGTGGCCGGAGAAAATTTGGTTCGTAATTTTTCTACGATCAGCAGGTATGCACTTAAGAAAACCGCCGAAACGATCGCAGCCAAGCTTCCTTGAACCTCATCTGTAGCAATTTGCAACTCCTCAAATTCAATAGCGATCGCTCCCCCAAGGGCAATAATCATCCCAATCAGGAATTGGTTCTCAAAACCCTGACGAAATAACAGCCACACCCCTAAGCTAGTAAATATGGGAGCGAGATTATGCAACACACTAGAAATCGCAACGCTAGTTTGAGTCAGCGACCAAGCCAACAAAACTAAAGTGGCAGCCCAAAGAATACCAGCACCTAGCAATAGCAAAAGATCCTGACTGGTATAGGGTTGCTGTTCTATAGGTTTGTCTCCAGAAAATCGCTGCCGTATTGCCTTGTATCCATGCCAAAGCAAGAAGACCATACTAGCAAGCCAAAAGCGATTAAATACAGTGGCACTGGGGCTGAGTTCAATTTCGCTCAATTTCATAAAAATAGAGCCAAAAGATATGGCACCTACACCTAGAAATAATGAAGCGATCGCTATCTTCGTTTGATTGGATACATTCATTAGGAAATTTAAATTCAATTTCTTAGCAATAATGGATCGAACCCTCTAACCAACCCAATGCTCTTGGGCAAATCCTATAGCTATTTTGGCTAGTAGTGTCACAAAAGCGCCCAATATTAAATATCCCTGACGAGGATGGCGAGATAACAGCACACCAATGGCTATATTCAAAGGCACAATACCGTAGGCGAGACGGCTTAAGGAGATAGTGCCTCCAGAAGCTAGCAGCAAACCAATACCACAAAAGCCATAAATAACTGTAACTGGGGTCAGTTGCGTGTGTAAGCGCCACAACACATAGCCACCACCTAAGACCATGAACAAGTTGAGGAAGTTATTGATCCACTGTTCGCTTGCCAGAATCAACAAAAAGAAGACTAAACCATAAAAGCCATAAAATAATTTTACAGAACTAAAACGTTGATGGAAATGCCATAAAAGATAGCCACTGGCAACAATCACGCCAAATAACAAGAGATACCAGGGGTCTTGAATCGCACCAGAGGAGTTTTGAACCCAGCCAAATTGCCAATTTTTACTGCCAACGGCAATTTGCATGAACATATTTAACCAACCCTGCCAATCAAACCCCAGAGTTGGTCGCCATCCCCGCTGTGCTTCGATAAAAGCTAAAGGGTCGCCAAAATAAATCGCACAATACAAACTGAATAGAAGTATGCCAATAGCAGTAGTGAAACTAGCTATATAGGCAACGGGTGGTCGGCGTTCTTTCCAGGCTGCGATCGCCAATGCTGGAATTAGTGCCATACCTGTAGGACGTGTTGCTGTCGCCATCGCGCCCCAAAAGGCAGTCCAGCCATACTGCTTTTGATCGAACGCCCGCAAAGTTGCCGTACTCAAAAACAAATACAGTCCCTCTGTGTAAATCACCCCCGTAAACATCGAAGCTGGATACAAAGAAAGCACAGCAGTCACCCAGTGCGCTGCATTGATGCCATGATGCTCCTTGACCCAAAAGTACAAACAGTAAAGTGCTGCAAAAAATGCCAAGTTGTTGATTAATGTGCCTGCCAATTCAAACGGTAAGCCCAACTTCATCAAAACCCAGATACTTAAGGGAAACAGGGGAAAGAAGGCCAGATTATGTTGCTTGCCGTCATTCACAAATTCATAACCAGAAGTTGCGATCGCTCGGTAATGCATACTATCCCAGGCATCAAAAACCCCCCAGCCAAAATGAGGCAAAAATTCCTCTGCTGGTAACGGTAGTTTTGGCGCAATCAGCAACATAGCTGTCCAGATGAATATTCGACTGGCAAGCCATATTGCTGCTGGAAACAGGAAATCATTTTTCCATAAAACTTTTTTTATAACTATCTGAACTTTGACCATAGGGTTGAGTGCTTCAACAAACTCCTTTGTGCATCCTTTTACCTATGGCTGTAACACAGCAATTTATGAGTAATATTTTGCATATTAAATCCTCCACCAACACAATTGACAAACTGGACAGATTAGCGATTAATTGAAATTATTTCCTATTTGGTTACTTTTGCCAATTTTTTCGGAATTTATCTTTTAAAATATAGTATTTATAAATACTATATTTGTCTAGTTACAGCAGTAACCAGATGGGTAAGGTACAGAAAGAAAAATTATTCATGTAGGAGCGCATAGCTAGCTGTAGGCCCCTATCCGTGTACCTCATTCAAATGAAAATCGCTATATATGAATAATGAGCAACTTTAGTACTTTAAGTAGAAGGGCTTGATTAAATTAAAGCTTGGAGTAAGCGGCTTTAGTCCTTGAGAATCTTACATAGAGCGATAAATCAGTCACTACGAACAAAAGTTTTATTTTACCTTTAATTACGTCTATGTACTTGTAGCTAACAGTCTATCGAGTTGAAGTTAACGGATTGGAACTGTTGCAGGGACAAGGACACGGGGAAACTTCTTTGTCTACTTGCTTCTTTGCATCAGTGTATTGATTATGGTGATTGCTGTGATTAAAGAGTCCCAAGCAATTTATAGTGGGAGTTGTCTGTAAATCCTTAAGCAATTGTGAAAGCGATTACTCTTGTTGGTTCCACTGGTTCTATTGGTACTCAGACTTTAGATATTGTTACTCAGTACCCAGATCAGTTTCGGATTGTGGGATTGGCAGCTGGGAACAATGTAGAGATGTTGGCTGCTCAAATTCGGCAGTTTCGTCCGAAAATAGCAGCAATTTGCTCAGAAGATAAATTACCAGCGCTCAAAGAAGCTATCATTGACCTCGATCCCCAACCGATTCTACTCGCAGGTGACGCCGGGGTGATAGAAGTAGCCCGTTACGGTGATGCCCAAACCGTTGTCACTGGGATCGTTGGTTGTGCTGGTTTGCTACCCACGATCGCAGCTATTGAAGCTGGTAAAGATATTGCCTTAGCGAACAAAGAAACGCTGATTGCTGGGGCCCCTGTGGTTCTACCCCTAGTCGAAAAACATGGTGTAAAATTACTCCCTGCTGATTCCGAACATTCCGCAATCTTTCAATGCCTCCAAGGTGTCCCCAAAGATGGCTTACGGAAGATTTTGCTCACTGCATCTGGTGGAGCTTTCCGCGACTGGGATGTAGAAAAGTTAGCAGATGTAACCGTTGCTGATGCCCTCAAGCATCCGAATTGGTCGATGGGGCGGAAAATCACAGTAGACTCTGCTACTTTGATGAATAAAGGACTGGAAGTAATTGAGGCTCACTTTCTGTTTGGGTTGGATTATGAGAATATCGAAATTGTCATTCATCCCCAAAGCATTATTCACTCACTGATTGAACTGCAAGATACTTCAGTTTTAGCTCAACTCGGTTGGCCAGATATGCGCTTACCCTTACTGTATGCCCTATCTTGGCCCGATCGCATCTACACCAACTGGGAACGACTAGATTTAGTCAAAGCTGGAAATTTAACCTTCCGTGAACCAGATCACCAGAAGTATCCTTGTATGCAGTTGGCTTATGCTGTGGGTAAAGCTGGTGGTTCGATGCCAGCAGTGTTGAATGCCGCAAATGAGCAAGCTGTAGCTTTATTTTTAGATGAAAAAATTCGGTTTTTAGATATTCCCCGGTGTATCGAATGGGTGTGCGATCGCCATCAAAATGATAACCGTGCAAATCCCTCTTTAGATGACATTTTGGCAGCAGATAAATGGGCAAGACAAGAAGTTTTAACAGCGACTGAAAAGTTAGAAACTCACTCGCGGATAATTTCTTTGCGATAAAAACCTTTACTCAGGTACCCAAAAAGCAGATTTTCTGGCTCTTGACCAATTCTTGTTTAGCCTTCAGCATTAGGCTGAAGGCTAACGGTTAAATTCAGGGGCGATAATTAGTGCAAAAAAAGCTACCTCAAGGGAGTGCCCTCCCACAAATCCCAATAAATGCGTAGATGCGGAGCGGCTTGTCGTCAGACATCGCAAAGTCTTAAGGTATTGACCAATCCACAATTTTTAAACCAGGAACTTTTTCAAAATCTTTACGGTTGCGTGTTACTAATGTAGCACTTACAGAAAGCGCAATGGCTGCTATTCTTAAATCTTGTGTACCAATACGAATTTTTGCTGCACGTAATTTTTTATAAATATCAAATGCTGCTTCATCGAAATCAACAATATTCCCTTGACATAACCGATTAAATGTTTCTTTCAATAAAGCGTAAGCTGTGACTAATTCTTGTTTTGATTTTGCTCGTTTGATAACATCTAAACGACCGTACATCTGCTCGACAATAGTTATTATTGTGACTGAAATTTCTGAAGGATTGATAGCAGCTACTTTGCTAATAACAACTGGATGTCCTCTTTGTAGTAGGGAAATATGGTCAGTATCAAGCACCCATAGTGTCATTTTATTTATACCGAACCAAATATTATTCTACTCGTGTGGAAAATCATCTTCTATATTTTTATCTAATTCATGTCTATAGCTTTCAATAGCTTCGAGCATTTGTTCAAATTGTGGGTCATGTTTAAAAACTCCAGCCATTTCTAACCAAGGATTTTTCGGCTCAAGAGATGGTAATTTGACAGGTAAAGAAACAATCTCTGCTCCTGCTAAATGGATTTCTAGTCGTTGCTGAATTTGGCTTAGGGCTGTTGCGCGATCGCTTGCTTCTACTTGTAATTCTGGTAAACCTGGAACGATCGCAATTGTTCTCCCATCACTACCTTGTTTAACAATAACGTTTACTAATACTTCGCTATTGTCTTGGTTTTTAATTTGTGGTGTTGCAGATGAGAAAGAATTCATAACGATTGTTTAGGCATATTTTCTTTAATTGTAAATGAAATAGCCCTGGTATAGCACTTCTCCAACATCACAAATGCGATAACTACATTCAACTATACGCGTAGACGTGTAGCGGCTTGTCGTCAGACATCGCACTCTTTGCAAAATCACTACACTGCATAGCCTTAAGGCTTGTCTGCAATTTTGATGGTGAGGAAATGTTCTCTAAATACAGCAAATCTACAATATATCTGGTCTAATAGTAAAAAAACGTACAAAAAAGCTGGTATTTAGCTTGCTAGCTTGTTCAAAAAATTGTTGAAGCGATCGCTATCCATCAAGCCATTTTCCGACAGTATTCGTCGCACTGCAACTAAATGCAATGTTCTGACATACGCTTGTTGCTCGTAATCAGGCAGAACTATTAATGTACCAGATGATGGATGCTGGTAAATCTTTTGAGAGCCAAAGGTCTGCATTGTTACAAACCCTGTCTCTAAGAGCAATTTCTCTAATTCGGTGAATTTAATTTCTCTAACCATTATGACGAATCACTCCTTGTAACTGGCTGAGAACATCCTTTTTAAATTTAGCAAATATTTTGATCGCCTGTCGATTTAATAGGTTGTCTTTAGATAAACGAACAGTTAGACTATCACCAACCTTAGATAAATCGAATCCTTCAAAGCTTTCAAAATATGCTTGTATATATAACCGTCTCAACTGATGTACTGGTTGCTTATTGGATGTAAAAAGGTGCAAGAAAGCTTGTGTATAGGTAGATCAATACCTTGCCTCTTGACGTAAACTTTGAATAATTTCTACATTACTGGCTAGTGTTTGAGATTGGGTAGCTCTTAGTTTGTGGCGAGATATTAAAGGTTGAGGGATATCTGAGATTGATGACAACCGAGCGACGGGTTTACCGTGACTAATAATCACTATTTCTTCGCCATTTTTAACTTGGTTAAGTAGTTGATTTATGGTAACAGATAGATCAGTAATATCTATTTTTTGCATAATATTAGGCGATCGCACTCACAGTCTGTATATCTATTTTTTAATCCTATCTCAACTTGTCAATGAGCGCGATCGCCCTCCCAGAAACCCCAATAAATGCGTAGCCGTAAGGCTTGTCGTCAGACATCGCACTTTCTCTTCAACCCCAATAAATGCGTAGCCGTAAGGCTTGTCGTTAGACATCGCACTTTCCCATCAACCTCAATAAATGCGATCGCTTCTACGCACTCCATCCCAAAGTCCAAGTCGGTGTAGGATAGCAAAGGCAAATATTTTTGGTATATACTATAAATGCGTTTTGAGTGGGACGAGAATAAAGCTGAGTCGAATTTTTTGAAACATGGTATTCAATTCAAGGAAGCTGTAACAGTTTTTGCTGACCCCTATCTCCTGTTTACGGAGGACTCTAGTCATTCTGAGCGAGAAGAAAGGGAATGGGCAATTGGTGAAATGGAAGATGGCTCAATTGTTGTGGTTGTTTTTACCATGCGAGGTGAACGAATTAAGATAATTAGTGCAAGAAAAGCGACAAAAAGGGAGTGTCAACAATATGAGTCAGGAACCTGAGTTTCCTTTTGAGAGGGCAAGACGAGTTACACCAGAAGAAAACCAAAAATTCAAAGATGCGATCGCAGATCAGTTTGGGATTATACCGAGAAAGCGTGGACGACCTGCTAAGGATGAAGAGGAAAAGTATGAGCCGATTTCTATCAGATTTCATCCTAAAATCATAGCCTGGGCAAAAGAAGAGGCAGAAAAGCGAGGAGTAGGCTATCAAACGGTTATCAATGAAGCACTATTGGAGAAAATAGGCTGAAACTTTGCGATCGCACTCTCCCATCAACCCAATAAACGCGATCGCACTTTCTCCTCAACCCAATAAATGCGATCGCACTCTTTCCCATCAACCCTAATGCGATCGCACTTCCCCAACATCACAAATGCGATCGCACTTCATCTCATCAACAAGAAATGCGATCGCACAATTTCCAAAACCTAATAAATGCGATCGCACTCTTTCCCATCAACCTAAATGCGATCGCACCAGCACCAGAATGGAAAAAATTCTCTCCAGATGAAGGTAAATTCTCTATTCTCATGCCGGGTGAGGAAATTTCAGACATCACACCAGATAAAAGTGAAAAGCCTGACATTATTGAGTCTACAAAAATGTATCTGAGTACTAATGAAACAAATGTATTTATGGTTAGCTATGCTGACTTTAACAGTTATGTGACTCAGATTCCTTCAAGTGAATTATTGGATTTCGCTCTACAAGGGATATTAGAAGATGCGAAAAAATTACTAAGTCAGGAAAATATTACTCTAGGTGCATATCCCGGCATAGAAATGAAGCTGTGGGATGAAAAAGAAGGAATTTTTATGACGGGTAGAGTTTTTATTGTTAATCAACGGTTGTATATACTCTTCGTTGGAAGCGATAAAAATCCTCAAGTCAGTGATGTCAGAAAGTTTTTTGACTCCTTCGAGTTGATGCAGTAATTATCTTACTAGTTGCCGAATAGATTTTTTTAGCAACTATTAGGACTCCTGTCTGATTTCTGAACAAAATTTAAAATGAAACCCTGATACAACAGCCTTTTCAGTCTCAGTATGTTTTCAAAAATCAAATCGGAGTCCTAATCTAACTCTTGTATCTTGTGATTATTGATACAAAAACTTTAAAAAAGTCTTTCCAGTAATTCTGCCAAATTGCCAAATAAGTTGCCTTTTACCCGAATAATTGGATCATTTTCAGCTAATATGGCATTGGCACAGTTAGACAAAAATCTTAGCTTTAGTATCTATTCCAAATTAGGTCTAATAGCTTTAGCAGTAGTAATTTTTACTTCAGATAAAAATTTACCCTTTCTAAATAAAGACCTTCTCAGACAAGGGCAATTATTAAGGAATTAATATATATGATTATTACATTGATTGTAGCTTGGATAGTCTTCATAATATTATGGAAATTGCTGAAAGCAACCGTGAGCACTGCATTAACTCTTGCGGCAATCCTTGTTTTATTAAATATTAGTTTTGGCATTACTCCCCAAGATATTTGGCATTACGTAACGCAGTTTGCTCAAAATCTGTCGCAGATCCAAACTGGGAAGTAACAATATATACTTCCCTTTTGCTAATAAAAGGTGAAGCTTGAAGAAGAATTCAGAAACCTAAATTTAGGAGTTGGAAAAAGAAAGTGAGGGATTCAACGGAAAGTCAGACTCCACTTCTGAATTTTGACTCCCGGCTCCTGAATTCTTTTGCGATCAATATGAAATGACAAAATTTTTAACTTTGATGCAACTGGCGTCAAAGTTTATGTGGTGTTTACAACCTTTGTTGTTCAATTATTATTTAATACTGAAATTTTAGCCAATGCATCCTTAAAACTCGGCGGCAACTGACGCATAATCTTGCCTCTTTCGCGATCTAAAGCCACTAATGTCACCTTGGCAGTGACGTACAATTGTTGTCCATCAGTTGAGACAATGGCATAGTCCCAATTGATTCGCACACCAGTCACCTCAGCCATGCGGGTTTTTACCAGCACTGCCATACCCAATTGAATTGAACGGTGATAGCGCACCGACAGTTCTACAACTGGTAAATCGCAGCCTATAGCAACTAAATCAGCAAATTCAATCCCTATAGATCGCAAGCATTCAATCCGCGCTTCTTCCATCCAAGCTATATAGGAACCGTGCCAGACAAGACCGGCATAGTCTGTGTGGTGGGGTTGCACTCTGACAGGATATTCAAACCAATTCCCAAACTCGTGACTCGATGGATTGTCAAGAGCGCTGGTTGGTGGTAATTTTGGTTGACCAGGTTTTTCTTCTGACATCTTCAAATTTCTTAGTACCTATAAATTTTCCAAATTATTGAATAGCATAAAAATTAATTGCGTTGCCGGACTTATTGATTTAATATTTACCTTCCGAGTATAGGGAGTGTTTTGTTATGCAGCTTAATCTCGGGCATGTGAGTGTTGTTACTTTATCTCTACTTAACTTACTAGGTTTTGGGATGGTGTATCCAGACAATAACCAGGTAAACACAAATACAAGGTTGAGGTACGACTCTGGAGAAAAAGCTCAAGCTTTACCCAAGAATAATCAACTCTCAGAAATTGCAAGGCTTAACAAAGAAGCTATCGAAGAATCTCGGCAAGGTCAATCGAAAGAAGCGTTGCAGAAATTACAGAAAGCATTAGGCATCAGCAGAGACCTTGGAGAGCGCTCTTGGGAAGCGGTAACATTCAACAATATTGGCAGAATCTACCAAAGTCAAAAAAAGTATTCTGAAGCACTTCAATCCTATCAGCAAGCCTTATTAATTAACAAAGAACTTGGGGATCTGGTTCGACTTGGCAAAACCTACAGTAACATAGGTTACTTATTCGATATCCAAAACCAACCAGAGTTAGCAATTTTTTTCTACAAGCATTGCTTGATTAATCGTGAGAAAGCTCGCTTGAATCCATCAGCACTGAGTGCGCCGCAACCAGATGCTTACAACATAACTGTTAGCCAGACATATCGCATTTTGGGTGAACGATTGCTGAAACAGGAACGTGTTGCTGAAGCACAAAGGACAATGGATTTACTCAAAGTTGAAGAACTAGAGGAATATCTCCAGACAGTGCCAGGTAATCAACGTACTGTCAAAGGTATTAATATAGCAGCAACAGAAAAACCAATTAAACAAAAGCTTGATCAAAGTGTGGATAATGCTGTTGTGCTGGGTAAAGAACTGACAACATTACGTAAAATTTCCCCCCAACAGCGATCGCTTGAACAGAAACAACGTATCGAACAACTAGTCTTAAATCAACAGCAACTTCTAGATGGATTTAACGAATTTATCAATAGTCCTTCAGTGAAAGCACAGGTAGAGCAAATTAGTCGTACAGCTAGGCGGCAAAATTTGGATTTGGAAAGTCTCAACGAACTTCGGGATAACTTGGCGCGATTGCCGCAAAAATCGGCACTATTCTACCCACTGATTTTAAAAGATAGTTTGGAATTGGTCTTGGTAACTCCTGAATCCCCACCAATCCATCGCACCGTTGCTGTAAAACGCGAAAACCTTTATCAAACAATTGATGCTTTCCGCCAAGCTTTAATCAATCCCAGTCGAAATATCAAAGCACCTGCACGCCAATTGTATGACTGGCTAATTAAACCGATAGAGAAAGACTTGAAGCTATCAGGTACGCAAACTCTGATTTACGCCCCAGACGATCGCTTACGCTACATTCCTTTAACTGGTTTATATGATGGTAAACAATGGCTAGTGCAGCGCTTCAATGTGAATCACATTACATCTGCTAGTCTGACTAACTTAAACACCCCAAAACAATCGACTTTGCGGGTTTTAGCAGGTGCTTTTACTAAAGGTAATTATCAAATCAAAGTTGGGAATCGACAGGTTGCTTTTGCTGGCTTACCCTTTGCAACGCGGGAGGTGGAAAGTCTGGCAGCTGCAGTTCCTGAAACTACGAAGCTTTTAGACGATGCCTTTACCCCTAGAGTCGCTGTACCCCAAATGGATGATTATACAATTGTCCATTTAGCGACTCATGCAGCCTTTGTAGTGGGTAAACCAGAAGATTCGTTTATTTTATTCGGAAATGGCGATCGCATTAATTTTAGAAATGTCGCCACTTGGTCACTCCCGAATGTAGATTTGGTAGTGTTGAGCGCCTGTGAAACCGGCTTGGGAGGCAAGTTAGGTAACGGTGAGGAAATTTTGGGCTTTGGCTATCAGATGCAACAAACCGGTGCAAGAGCCGCGATCGCCTCTTTGTGGTCTGTAGATGATGGTGGTACGCAAGCACTCATGAGTGCTTTTTATGGTATTCTCTCTACTGCGAAGCTGACTAAAACTGAAGCTTTACGCCAAGCTCAAGTCTCATTAATTACTGGAAACTGGAAGGAAATAAGTCATAATGCACCCGTAGCAGCAGTTAATGACTTTAGTCATCCGTACTATTGGGCACCCTTTATTTTAATTGGGAATGGACTTTAGGTGTATCGCATCTGACATGATACAGCAAATTTGAAGCTGGTGAGGTACACAACGATTCGTCTGTTACCCAAGTATAAAGCGTGTTTTACTCCTGTTAGCGCAGCGAAGCGTAGCCCATTCTGTATTTTGAATTCGCATTTTGATGAGATTATGGCAAAAGAGGAACGCTCAATTACCCAACCTCTGACTTTGGTGAGTTTTAACACCTTCAGCTAGAGGCTGAAAATCCGGCTCGTGAGATTTTGGCAGATACAAAAAAACATGCGATGGGCCAGCCATAGCCAATCACTTAATGGTAATGGAGAAATAGGTAAGAGCGATCGCTAACTAAGCCACTATTACCGATAATCAATTTCTAATTTGCTATCGACCTCTGAAACCTTAATACTTCTTGGCAAGAGTTTTAGAGCCTGTATCACTTTGCATAGATTGCTTGACAAGATCGGCCAATTCATCTAATTGGCTAATTGCCTCTGCACCCTCTAGCTTCATTAATTCGCGGTCATCTCGCATTTCCGTCCAAGTAATGCCGTAATCGGACACTAAAAATCGAATCAGATGGTTATCACCTAAGCTAACCATAAACGATGCACTATTCATTTGGTCGCCACAGGTATAGCAGGATGCAGGATACCCACGCCGCTCTAATACAATCGCCAAGGCTTGCAGGTTCATTACCAAGTCTTGGACGAATTGTCGATGTTGATGTGCTAGTCTCAGAAACACTTTTATCCTCCAGACACCACAGTAATTTGAGTTTCTTTTATATTTTCTTTAGATTTTCTCACCCATTGGTATTGTAGACTATTCATTACAATTACCAGACAGATGATATTGAGTCGTTAATTGACTACCTTGTTTAGGGTAGTGGATCGGGATTTTGAGGGCCGTATCAAACTATTCAGTTTGCAAATCCAAAATCTCGGACAGAATTGCTAAATTTAACTATATCTTTATACACTTCTGTCAGAGTAGATTCCTACAGTAAGCGATCCGCTTTAAGAGTAACTTAAATCTAGCACTAGTCAACTACAGAAAACCTACAGATTTGGTTATTATTGGCTATGTGCAGTCAAATAAACTGTTATTAGAGGCCATAATGTAGTTTTGCATAGTTATAGTGTCTCTTGCTTAGATATTTAATCTGTTCTCTTTTTAACGTAGATTTTGGTATAGACAAATGATTAGTTATACCAAATTCGTTCCTCCTATATATATAAAGTTAAGCAGATGACAGTGCAAATTATAGATTAAGTAGTTGCGAGGTAATAAATGCAATACTTTATACAAAGCTAGCGTAGTTAGTAGACAAGCGTAAGTGTAGAATCCACAATGGGAAAACTTAACACTGACAATACCTAAACTCAGCAGGGCAATGTTGCCATTTAGGCAATATTTCCAGGTATTTTGGGATTACAGCAGTTCCGGCTGTTATGAGGTACAGTAGCAGCAATTAGCAAACCAGTTTCTTAAATGTTGAGGATTTATTAAGTCGAGTGCAACTGATATTAGTTTATCAACCATTTCTGTTGTAGTTGGAGCAAAACTGCGTAAAAAAGATTTGAGTTGTGACCACCATAATTCAATTGGATTAAAATCGGGAGAATATGGGGATAAACAAAGAACTGAAGCGCCGACAGCTTCAATCATTGGCACAATTGAATCGAGTTTATGCGCGGATAGATTATCCATTACTACCACCGCTCCTGACCATAACTCTGGCACTAAAAACTTCTCAACAAATACCTCAAAAGCTTCGCCATCCATTGAATTATTCATTGTCATTAATGCGACTACTTTTTTAATACTAATTGCTCCAATTACTGTAACTTTTGATCCACGATAGAAAGGGTTAAGAGAGTAAGCTCTTGTTCCAATTTGTGAACGGGCATGAGTCCTTGTTAAACCAAGTAGAACGCCAGTTTCGTCCAAAAATACTAAATTTTCTGGCTCTATATGTTTGACCTTTTCCCAAAAATCTCTTCTTTTATTCAGGACTCTCTCCGTGCCTGCTTGGGTACTCCGCTTTGTTTTTTTTTCCGATTTAATCCTAATTTCTGTAACGCACGACACATTGCACTTCGACCTACGAAATTGCCAGTCTTGTCTGCAAATAATTCACACAATTCTATCAATGTTGCATCTGGATGTGATGCAACTAATTCTGTCAACTCTATATCAGCATTTATTAGATGACTAAATTGTGGCTTTCCTCGCGGCTTGGATTGTAAATTTCCTTCAACTTTTGGTTCTTCATTACTTGTTATGCTAAAGTAATAAATTAAGTCCAGTTTAATAAACA
>NZ_JABXKL010000041.1 GCF_017114995.1 Nostoc sp. NMS9
ACGTTCGTTCAGGTGCGGCATCGGCATTGGGCAACTTGGGAGACGCCGCAGCCAAGTATGTCCCTGACATCGCCAATATCCTCAAGGATGAAAAGGTGAACGCCTACGTTCGTTATGGTGCGGCATCGGCATTAGGGAAGATAAAACAACTGAAACTGGAAGAAGTTGTTATAGTTTTGAATTATATCTATGAGCCAAACCAGGGAATATTTGGGTCAGATACAGGAAACTTTGAATTTTGGCGGTTTTTATCTTACTTCCTGAGTGGTGGCACAGATGAAGTAAAAACGCTACTGACATTGCTAGGTAGACCTGAGAGAAAAACAATTCCTGAGGAACTTACTCACGAACAAGGCAAGAAAACGCTGGAGGTTTTTCTCAAAGCCTGGAAACCTAGTGAGGGGCTGGATAGATTAAGAGAAGATTTAGCAGAACAGATTTCGATAGTTGCCGAAAACAAAAAAGTTCATTGGAAATGGCAAGATATTGGTTTGCTACAGTCCCACTACAACAACCTCGAAACTTCCTACCCAAATAAAGCTTATGCAGTACGGTCACAAATAATTAACCTTGAGGGTTGGGGGTGGTTTTTCAAAGCCAGAAACACCATCATCGCTCACATTGCCTTTTGGCTTGCCCTGATTTTTGCCTACCCGAAATTTCCTCAAGTCCAAGCCATCTTCTTCTGGAACCCTTGGGTACGCCGTATTCTCGGCGTCGGCTATGTCGGCTTTCTCCTCACCTGGTTTCCCCCCTTCCGGCGCAAATTATTTGAACCATTCAAACCTTCCCTATTAGCCGATGCCGGTTTAGATAATTTTTATGACCAATCATACTTCCCAGAATCTAAAGTTAAAGTTCCCGTCTCAGGAGACATCCTGCCAATTACCGCAGCATTACCCAGTATTCAAGGACAAATTATCTTAGAAGGAGATTCCGGCTTAGGCAAGTCGATGTTTCTCCGCCATCTGTTGAAAAATCAAGAGCGCATAGTCGTTTATCTCCCCGCCCAGAAATGTCATAAAGGCGTAATTGAAGCCATCCAAGACAAGCTACACGGCCAAGCCCAAGATGCCAGCTTCTTAAAAAACCTAATTTACAGTGGCGCGATAGATATCTGCATCGACGGACTCAACGAAGTCACCGCCGAAACACGGGCTAAAATCTGCCAGTTTGTCGAAAGCTATTTCCGGGGCAACATTATTATGACTACCCAGCCCCTAGAGTGGACACCACCCTCAACAGCCAAGATATATAAATTGCAGCCCCTTGAGCAACAACAAATTGAAGAGTTTTTGATATCCCGTCAGCCGCGACTACCCCAAGATGCCAAAATTCAAGGTGCTGATTACGCCAAAGCCTGCACCGATTATTTAACAGAAGTCTTCCAACAACAAGCCAAAGAAGAGTTAGATGCTGTCCGCCGAATTCTATCCAATCCAATGGATCTAACAGTGGTAGCGCTGATGTTATCACAAGGCAAACACCCTAACTTGTTTCGTTTGCAAGAACAGCAATACAATTTAATGGCGGCAGAATACCTCAAAGAATGGAATCAAGAATTTCCCTTAAAGAAATTCTCAGCCGCCGTCTACGAAATGCGACTCGAAGACAAACAAGCCTTACCCGCAGATGAATTTCAGCAAGTTGCCATGTCTTTGTCAGACGAGAAATACAAAATGGTAGTCAGCCGTCAGTGGCAAGATGAAAAAGGCGAAGCCAAGAAAGAGTGGTATTTCCGCCACGATAAAATCATGGATTTCTTCTTAGTGCAAAACTTTCTGGGCGAAACTGATGCCGCCGAAGGACTATTAGTTGATAGAATGGGCGACCCCCGATTTCGTGGCGTTTATTTCTTGCTAGCAACCTTACTTGAGATAGATGCAGCCAAAAAACTGCGTGAAGAATTGATTCAATACGCCGCCGATACTAAAGATAATACGGTCAGTAATACTTTCGTGCAGTTATTAAGGACTAGATAGTGCAATACGCTTGGCTTTGTGGAAATTTATAGCGCTTCTGGGTTGAGTGCAATACAGACCTAACAAGAACAGCCCCTTCCCTACTAGCGTTGGGGAATAAAATTCAAAGCCTCTCTCCTTTTAGGAGAGAGGTTTGGAGAGAGGTCAAAGTGTATTGCTTCCATTCGAGAACCGCTATATCTGTTAAGGCAGGCTGTTCTTGAGCAGGGGAGGCAGGGGAGGCGGGATAGAAGCGCAATGTGAGATTTCATTTATTAATAAAGATATAGCTACGGCAAAACTTGTGTGTACACCGTAGCTTTATAGGAGAGAGAAATAGAAGTGAGGTTTCAAATATCTTTAACAGGGCATCAAAGCATCAGATCTCCCTAGTACTGCCATATCTTCTTCATCTAACTCTGTCGGAATCCCACTGCGAATTAGTTCCGAAAAGTCTTCATTGGGAACCATAACAGTCAACGTGTACAAGCGAGTAGAACCAGTATTTTTAATCAAATGAGTACCAGTGGGAGGCACCAATAAACTATCTCCAGCTTTGATCGTGGTAGTCTTGCCGTCACATATAGCGATCGCTTCCCCTTTGAGGACGAAAAACATTTCCACCGCCCACTGATGGCGATTTGGGGGTGTTTGTCCACCAACATCAAAAATTTCTATGCAGCAAGTCAAAGAAGTATTAGCATTTGTCGAATCAAAGATAATTGCTAATCGATTAGAGGCGTCGGGACTGATGCGATATACTTGGTAATCTTTGCTAGATTTGATAACCGGAATTACACAACGAGTAGCGTACATTTATTTATCCCCTCTGAAGTTATCGATGGGTATGAAAATTCCTAAAACCTGAGTCCTGAATATTAAGTTGTTAGTTGTTCTCTAAATCACAAAATCACCTGTACAGACGCGATTAATCGCATCTCTCCTACTCCTCACCATTTTGCAGCGCTGTTAAAATTCCTTGCGAGTCAGTGACAAAACCGAAGCATTGTTTGACATTATACAATGTCGCCAGCCAACAATATTCAGGAGAAGTGGTAGCGGTGCAATCTTTAACCAACACGCAGTCATATCCTAAAAAGTTGGCATCACATAAGGTAGCTAGCACACATTGATCGGCATTTACACCAGCAAAAAATAATGTTGTCCTTCCCAAATTCCGCAAAATACTATCTAAGGGTGTATCCCAAAACCCACTCATGCGATATTTGTCCACACGAATATCTTCGGGAATCTGTTCTAGTTCGTCTACTACTGCCGCAGCCCAACTACCTGACATAAGTACTCTAGCACCATTGCTTGGTAGTGGATCGCCCAATCCCACACCTTCCCCTGTGGGATTATAGACGTGGCGCGAACTAGCACTAATATTGAGCAAGTCGGGACGATTCCCCCAATTTACCCAAATGACTGGAACACCAACCTCACGCAGTTCTGGAAGTAAGTTGTTCAAAGGTTCAATAGGCTGACGCGCTGGAGTTACGTCTACACCGATATGCGCTAACCAGCCATCAGGGTGACAGAAGTCGTTTTGCATATCAATGACGAGGATAGCAGTTTTTGCCAAGTCTAGGCGCAGGGTTTTAGTTTCTGTTGATAAAATAACGGGTTGTGGGGTCTTTTGAAGACGAGTGATATCTGCGATCGCATCATTCACTGTCCACGCATTTGGTGCAACTCCCAATGTCCGTAATGGTAAATTCATAAAATTCCAGTACCCAACACCATTTTCTATTTTGTAACTTGAAATTCAAGTCAAAATACAATTACTTAATCAAGGTTAAATATGGTAAATTTCACTATCCAGAATGTTTTGATTGCCGTCAGTGATGATTATGCAACGGTAGATGTATAGATTGTAAATAGTGCGACCACAGCCATTTCCCCCAATCTACAAGTAATTGGCACTGTCATAGATAGCAAAAATAAGCTGTTGCTACCTGGCTTGCCAAGAAGGATTATGAGAAGATCGATCAATTCTATAAGCATTCTAAAGCAAAGACGAGTTATGACTTTTATGTATCAAACAATGTAGGTGATGAGTTAAGGCGGTTACGAGATTTTAAATTAATTAAGATGAATATACGTATGCAAACTATTTACAACCGTAAAGTCAAAGGTGGAGGCTAAACGTTGGCACAATTCCAAGCAGAACCTCTGGCTTTATCAGGCTCTCAAAAAAATTGGGTCTTACTCGGTGTTGGACTTGGAGTATTCATGTCTACCCTGGATGTGGGTATCATTAATGTTGCTTTGCCCACATTGGTGCAAGCCTTTGGCACTAGTTTTCCTACGACCCAATGGGCTGTATTGAGTTACCAGTTGGTCAGTTCCGGTTTAGTTTTGGGAGCAACGCGCTTGGGGGATATGTGGGGTAAGAAGTCCTTATACCAGGGGGGACTTGTTCTGTTCACTTTCAGTTCGCTTTTGTGTGGTTTTGCACCTAGTATCGAGTGGTTGATCGCCTTTCGGGCACTTCAAGGACTAGGTGCTGTGTTCATTTCTGGGCTTGGTTTAGCAATTATCACAGAAGTTTTTCCCCCTTCCGAACGAGGTCGGGCTGTTGGCGTCATCGGTAGTGTAGTGTCACTGGGAATTGCTTTTGGCCCCTCTGCTGGCGGATTGCTTTTAAGCTGGTCAGGCTGGCATAGTATATTTTTCATCAATGTACCACTGGGGATTATAGCTAGTTTCTTAATAGCTCGCGTAGTGCCACCTTCTGCACGCATTGAAGGCAAACAGAAATTTGACTTTTTGGGAGCCATATTGGCTTTATTGACTTTAGGTAGTTTTGGGCTGGGTATGACGCTAGGGCAAAGCCTTGGCTTTAGCAGTACCAATGCATTGGTATTACTAGCGATCGCCGCCGTGAGTTTCATTACTTTTTTGGTAGTTGAAGCGATTCTAAAGCAGCCACTACTAGAGCTAAAGCTGTTTCGCAATCTTCAGTTGAGTATGGGTTTGCTAAGTGGCTGGTTAGCATTCATTGTTATTGGCGGTTCGCTACTCATCGTCCCTTTCTTTCTAGAGAGCGTCAAGCATTATCCAACGGTAAAAGTAGGGCTGTTACTAGCCGTGTCACCTGTACTTAGTGGGTTAATTGCCCCCCTAGCTGGAATACTTTCAGACCGCTTTGGCGCTCGACCGATCAGTTCAATTGGGCTGGGGTTGATGATTGGCGGCTGTCTGGGAATTAGCACCTTTGATGCTCAAATTACTGAGCTAGGCTATGTATCGCGCTATTTTATTTACGGCATTGGTCTGGGTTTATTCCAATCGCCCAACAACAGCACTGTTATGGGAGCAGTACCGAGAGAGCGTCTAGGGATTGCTTCTGGACTGTTATCTTTGTCACGTACATCAGGTAACACCGTAGGAGTTTCTCTAATTGGGGCAGTATTTGGAGCCTTAATTGCTAGTATGTCTGCGGGTGCGGATGTCTCTGTTGCCCCTCCTGATGCGATCGTTGCAGGGTTCCAAGGAACTTTTCGCTTCGCAGCCATAATACTTTGTGGAGCAGCAGTTGCATCCGTTTTGAGGATCGGTAAGAGGCAGGGGCAGGGGGGCAGGGGGAGCAGGGAGAGATGAGGGAGATGAGGGAGATGAAAACAAGGGGGTAAACAAAACTCCTAACTCTTAACTCTTAACTCCTAACTCCTAACTCAGCACTCAGCACTCAGCACTCCCAATGCCCAATTATCAATCACTAAGGAGTTAGATAAATGACAGGTAAATTAGAAGGAAAAGTAGCAATTATCACTGGGGCTTCAGCGGGAATTGGAGAAGCAACTGCGATCGCTTTGGCTTCAGTTGGGGCAACAGTAGTACTCGCTGCTAGGCGTGGTGATCGCATTCAGGCATTAGCAGAACGCATCGAGGCTAGTGGTGGCAAGGCATTGCCTATTGTCACTGATGTGACTGATGAAACCCAGGTAAATAACTTGGTGGCAAAGGCAAATGCAGAATTGGGAAGGGTCGATATCCTTGTGAATAATGCAGGGATCGCCTTACTGGGAACTATTAGACATCTCCGAAAACAGTCAAAACTGCTTTGTGACTAGCTTACAAGGCGCATT
>NZ_JABXKL010000040.1 GCF_017114995.1 Nostoc sp. NMS9
TTTAGATCCTCTGTTGCGTGCCTGGTTGTTGGAGGATATTGGTAGGGGCGATCGCACTACAAATACGCTTTTAGTAGAAGATGTGACGCTAGGCTCTGCTAAATGGATCGCTAAAGGCTCAGGGATAATTGCTGGCTTACCAGTTGCAGCTAGGGTGTTTCAGATTTTGAATGAGAAGGTCAGCTTTGTGGCGGTTGCGGCTGAAGGTGCATGGTGTGAGCCGGGACAGGTAGTAGCTGAAATTCATGGTTCGCTGGATGCCCTGCTAATGGGGGAACGGGTGGCGCTCAATTTGGCTATGCGGTTGAGTGGGATTGCTACGTTGACTAATATTTATGTAGAGAAAATTGCTGATTTACCTACTCAGTTAGTGGATACGCGCAAAACTACACCAGGGCTGAGACTGTTGGAAAAGTACGCGACTGCTTTGGGTGGGGCAATTAATCACCGCATGGGGTTGGATGATGCGGTGATGATTAAGGATAATCACATTGCGGCGGCTGGGGGAATTGGAGAAGCTGTTAGGCGTATTCGTTCTCAGATTCCTTATCCCTTGACTATAGAGGTTGAGACGGAAAGTTTAGAGCAGGTGAAGGAAGCTTTGCAGCACAAGGCTGACATTATTATGTTGGACAATATGCCTTTGGATATGATGGCTCAGGCGGTACAGTTAATTCGCCAGCAGGATAGCCGGGTGAAAATTGAAGCTTCGGGGAATGTGACTTTGGAAACGATTCGCGCTGTGGCAAAAACGGGTGTTGACTATATTTCTAGCAGTGCGCCGATTACTCAATCGAAATGGTTGGATTTGAGTATGAGGATTGTACTTTAAAGATTATGAGGTGAATTACCCTATTGCAAAGTCGGTGTAATGTCGCATTTCTGGAGGAGCTTTATTTATGTTGGGTATCACTTTACTTTACCTTATCTAGTGATGATATAGATTGCTCTCGTCTCAACGATGAATTAAAATTTATACAACTGAGTTAAGTAGAGACACTACAATTCAATCGCATTTTGAATAAAGGAAAATAATTATATGTCTAGTAGTAGCTCTAGTGAAAAGATTGCATCACAGATTGCACTATCATCATCGAAAATGGCTTTGACGGCTTTTGAGCGTCACATAGAGGAAAAGCTGAATGAGAAGACAGAAAAGCAGGAAACTGCGAACTCGAAGCCCAAGGTTAACATCAATGGAACCAAATCCTTCTAAAATCCTGCGGTTGTTTGCTGAATTGCAAGATCGTTTATACGACGGTGAGACTGTAAAGAAGGCAATTAGTCAAATATGCAGACATACAAAAGACCAAAGTATTATTAAAACTTGTCAAGCTATTGCTGAAATTCTAGAGATAGAGTTTGATAGTAATTTTGATACGGTTAACACTGATTCGCATTTCCAAGCAGTTCACAGATTGCAAAAACATCAAAACTGGGTAATAGAGAAATACCAAGAAATCCAAAAGTGTGTCAATGATTATAACTCGAAGTGGTCAGACCCTTTGCTGAAAATTATAGATACCCAATTAGCACGACTTTCACAGCTAATAATACTTCTGGATAGAGAGCCTGATATTTCTGACAAGAAAGGCAATGTAATACGTCCCAATGATTTAGTTGTGTACCTGTGTAAGGATGAGAATGATAGAGATTACGAACACTATGGGGTTGTTAGAGCAACCCCAAATGGTTACAGGGTTGCACACTTTTTCACAGGTGAGACGGTGAGGCCAGAAGGTAAAATTGTCAGGGTGGGAATCGGATATGTTCATTTAGCTTGCTACACACCAGACTGGCTGTTTAAAGAACGCCCTGAAAAAGAACATCCTGAAAAAGCTTCAGACATTCAAATTGAGGCGCGTATTCAAAAGTCGAGAGAAAAAATCCTCAGTGCAAAAGATCCTCTCTGGAATTTACTGAGTTACAACTGCGAACATTGGGCTAGAGAAATGGTGTACGATGAAGCTATAGCTACTCAGTATGAAGAGATGAGAACTAGGAAACAACTCTAAAAATTAGCCGTAGCAGACAAAAAATGTGCGATCGCCTTAAACAACAGGTTTACTAATTCGCAGTCCCATGATCACTAAGTCCCGTTCAACACTGTCAAGTTCGGCAATGTTAGGCAAATGTCCCCAGCGTTCAAAACCAAACGTTTCAAAGAGTTTTAAGCTGGGCTGATTGTGGGCAAAAATGAAGCATACTAGGCTCTTTAAACCCAAAGTAGGACTTTCGCTAATTGCTTGTGCTAAGAGTTGCCGTCCCAAGCCACACCGATGAAAGCTAGGGGCGATGTAAATACTAATTTCCGCAGTCTTACTATATGCGGGTCGCCCATAAAAGGATTGGAAACTAAGCCATCCAGCAATTACTCCGTCGACTTCGATTACCCAAAGTGGGCGTTGTGAAGGCGATCGCCCCTTAAACCAAGCAAGGCGACTTTCCACAGATACTGGTTCTAAGTCAGCAGTTGCCATGCGGCTAGGAATTGCAGTATTGTAAATTGCCACAATTGCAGGCAAGTCAGTTTCAGTCGCATGGCGAATAGTCATTGATACCGTCTCGGAAAAAATCTTCAGAAAATATTCAAAAATAATACAGTGTTAACAATAGCAATTCTACGGTTTCTAACGTAATTGTCACAGATACTTTGTCGGTAGAGATATTGTACCTTACATAAGATGATCGCTAACCCTACTAGCAAGTATGTGATGTGCCACTATAAAAGACACCACGGTTGCTATAACTAGAGGAAAATTACAAGGCACTACCTACTGTATTTGGTGTAATAGAGAAACTTTATAACTCCTTACTTTTAAAGTATAAGTTTTTATTCCTAACGCATCATTCAGTATTCATCCTAGAGAAATAGATAGTTTGATGTGTCAGAAAAAATTAAGTTTTTCCTCAGAATATTTATCTACTAGTCTGTCAAGAACTAATTGACGGATAATTTTCCTGTAGAGACGGCGATTTATCGCGTCTTTCTAACCGTCAAAATGAATTTGACAGACTACTACCACTTTTGTCAAATTGAGATAATTGAATTTTTAATTCAGTGAATATAAATATTGTAGCAACGTTTTTACTGTAAGCTTATATCGTCTAATAAAAATCAAATGCTTTAGCAGCAATACTTACAGGTAATTTAATTATATTTGTAGATATATATAATTTAGGATTATATCTAACACTAGATTGCATTTTGCAGTCATATTTACAATAACTTATTTTAAATTTGTATTAATTAGTACAAGTTATATATATAGCTAAAGACAGAGGTTTATATCATATATTAGTCCTTAAAATTAATATAAGTATCAACTCTATGGATGAAGATTAAGTAAAATTATTATGTTTATTAATTGTTTGAAAAATAATTATAAATTTACTGGTAATCCAGATAGTAATATTTTAAATGTTGTTGATATAGCACTTTTTATAGATCAGATAAAAAGTAATATTTGGCTTTTTGGTATTCCATCTTGGCTTTTCGGAATAACTGATAGAAGCGTAGCCGCATTTGCCGATGGTTATTTATCTCCTATAGAAATATTTCAGCTATTTACAGCCTCTTTCTTTTTTCTAAGTTGGCTATATCTAAAGCCGGAAGAAAGCTTTAATAGCAATGATTTCGACGCCAGGCAATATCAAGAATATCTTGATCGTACTCAAGCTAACAAGCTTCAATTAAAAAAGCTACACATGATTAGCCAGGAGTATATTTTACCTTTTCCCTATATTTGCCAAATATATCATCTATTAAACTTAAAACATTTGGAAACAGTTCATAAGTTTAGTCTAAATAATCTTAAAATTCTTAGTATTAGCAAATTTCAAACTACAAACGTCGGTGGTAAAATTACATTTCAAACTATATTAGATTCGCCAGCGAATCCTCTAAGAATTTGGCGACAACCGACTGTAGAGGTGGATTTAATATTACATACACCCTACACTGTGGAACTGAGTATTCCAGTCTACAATAAGAAAAGGATAATTGTTATATTTCATGCTTTCCCTTTGAATGACTCAGAACATCAGTTGTTTATAGATATTTATAGTGACCTAGAGTGGCCAAAGCCATTATTACAAATAATATTGCATTTTGCTTCTTGTTTGACACTCTTTGAAGATTTGCCGTATCTAAGAGCTTTAGCTGAGAAAAACATAGAGCGTTTATTCAATTTAAGTAAGACTTCAAATCACGAGAGTGCGTTGCTGTTTAAAAGGTTCGTTGAGCTATATGGTTCGAGTGGAGAAACAACTAAATTACTTGAGGGAAGGGAAGATAGTTAGGAGTTAGGAGTTTAAAACTTCTAACTTATGATTTTATTTAGGGACTTGCAAAAAATAAATTATCCCAAATTATTTGTAGATTTGTAAGGGCGCAAAGCCTTCCGCCCCTACGATGGAGTGTTTTTTAACTGAAAGTCTTTTAGTTAAGCGCGTGCTAGTAAGGGAGCAGCAGCTAGTAAGGTTTTGGTATAAGGGTGCTGAGGATTGGCAAAAATCTTTTTTGTAAGACCAAGTTCGACAATTTTACCGCTATTCATTACAGCAATACGATCGCACAAAAATCGAGCTAACCAAAGATCGTGAGTGATGAATAGATAAGTTAACTCAAACTCTTCCTTTAATTGCAACATCAAATCTAGCACTTGCGACTGAACACTGGCGTCTAACATACTCACTGGTTCATCGCAGATTAAGAGTTTAGGGTGAGTAATCAAAGCACGAGCGATCGCTACTCGTTGCTGTTGTCCACCAGACAAATCCGATGGATAACGCTCATAATACACTTCTGGCGGTGTTAACCCAACTTTATTTAGCATCCACAAAACCTGTTCTTTTGCCTTGGCAGGATTGGCTAAATTGTGGATAAATAAAGGATCTGCAATACTTTGTCCCACTGTCATAGCTGGATTGAGACAAGCATGAGGATCTTGAAAGACCATTTGTATTTGTCGCCGCGAGGAACGAATTTCTTGACGCGATAGTTTAGTTAAATCCTGTCCTAAGAACTCAACTTTGCCACTAGTAGGACGAATTAGTTGCAATATTGTTCGTGATAGTGTGCTTTTACCACAACCAGATTCCCCGACTAAGCCAAGAATTTCTCCTGAATAAATGTCCAGGTTGATCCCATCTACTGCTTTAATTGTCTGCGCTTGGGTGTTAAGCAGTCGTTCGATAAAGTTAGGTTCGATGGTGTAGTGTTGCTTAAGTTCTGTAACGCTCAAAATTGGAGATTGCTGATTCATAATCGGTAATTGCTTTTCTCCGTCATTGGCAATTATCAATTCTCCACTATCAGTTACTGCTTGAATGTGTAAAGCTGCTTTTAAAAGCGATCGCGTGTATTCATGTTGAGGTTGCTTAAATACGGTTTCTGTAGCACCCATTTCGACCATCTTACCGTTGTACATGACGCCAATGCGATCACAATACTCAGCCACCATTGCTAAATCGTGAGATATCAACAACAATCCCATGTTTTCTTCACCGCACAGGCGAGTTAATTCTTGCAATATCTGTGCGGAAACGGTGACATCTAAACTGGTGGTGGGTTCATCAGCAACAATTAACTTGGGGTTGAGAAGTAAAGCTAAAGCGATCGCTACTCGTTGTCGCATTCCACCGCTAAACTCATGGGGATACTGATTCCAGCGACTAGCGGGAATATTCACCTTTGCCAACGTAGCAAGTGCTTTTTCTTTAGCTTCCCGCGTTGATAATTGTGGTGAGTGCGCCTGAAGGGTTTCGATGCAATGCTTACCAATTGTCATCAACGGATCGAGGCGTGTCATGGGATCTTGAAAAATTAAGGCGATCGCCTCTCCCCGAAATTTCCGCAGGTGGTTAGGTGTCAAGTCAAACACCGACTGTCCTTGAAATATCACCCGTCCCTCAATACGGCTAGAGGTTGGTAGTAAACGCATTACTGCCCGTCCGATAGTTGATTTACCACAACCTGACTCTCCCACTAATCCCATTCTTTCACCTGGTTTCAAGGTGAAAGATACATCATCAACTGCCCAGCTTGCTTCTTCTCCACTCCGCCCAGGATAGGCAACTCGCAGATTTTCGATACAGAATAAGGCTTCACTCATAGTTAGTTATCAGCCCTGAGCTACCAGCTTTTATAATTTCAAATTTAGGATAGTCTATCAAATTAAGTATTAGACCTGTTTTATAAAACTTACCTAAACCTAGCCAAACTTAATTTAGTGTACCCGTAGCCATCGTGAAAAATCTCCAATCCTAGCAATTGGAGACAGCTATCGATATTCTTGATAACCACTGCTAAAGTTGATACAGCACACAACTATGATGTTATGAGTGCAAAATTTAAATCTGTAGGAACTAGAATCAAAATTAAGTCAGTAAATCAGGATTTTCAAGTTAATATTATGGAGCAAAATCAGCCAGAACAGCGGCGTGCTGCCGATCAAGTGTTTCAAGAATCCCTCGAACAGTTGGAGGATATCTTACAAGAAAGTTCGACTGAGGAAGAAGAGATCCCCCAACTGCATACTAGTACTTTCACTGAAGTCGAACTCGATCAAGACTTGATAGATATTGATTTAGCGGCTCTTGAGGACGCAGTTGCTGATATTGAACAATATCTTGAAGAAATAACAAAAACCCAATTGGGGTAAAAAGTTAAAATTTATTACTGACAAATTAGTTGCCGTTGAGCTTCGTACAACATTAAAGCGGCTGCGATTGCCACATTCAAAGATTCCACCCCAGGACTCAAAGGAATTCTGACTTGCTGATCTGCGATCGCTGCTAAATCTGCTGACAATCCAGCCCCTTCATTTCCCAGTAAAATCATACTGGGTTTTCGCCAGTCCACTTCCCAATAAGTTAAAGTCGCATCGGGTAAGGTTGCCACTACCTGCATTCCTGCCTGCTGACTTTGTTGGACTGTCGCTTTTAAATCTTCGGTTATGGCTGTTGCTAGACGAAACCATTGCCCTGCGGAAGCACGTAGAACTTTAGGACTATCTAAATCTACACTATCTCCACTGACCCACAACCCTGATGCTCCAGCGGCGGCGGCGGTGCGAATCATCGTACCCAGGTTGCCGGGATCTTGTACCGTTTCTAAAGCTAGCACTAAACCAGTCAATGGTAGTTGAGTTTGGGGTTTGCTTCGTTTTGCCGTTGCCACCACACCATCCGGTTGGACTGTGGTAGCGAGCGCATCCAAGACTTCTTGACTGACAATTTCGGCGCGATCGCATCGCCTACAAGCTTCTTTCCACAGCGAAGGATGGGCCACTTGCCAATCTGGGGTAGAACACACTGTTTCTAGTGGGTAATTGACCGCACAAGCTTCTTCTAACAGGTGTGTACCTTCTAGTAAAAATAACTGCTGCTTGTGCCTCTCCTTGGTGGAGTGTAGCTTGCGAATTTGTTTGACTAGGGAATTTTGTAAACTGGTCAACATTAAAAAGTTAGGAGTTAGGAATTAAGAGTTAAGAGTTAATTTAGTTTTCTTAAACTCATAACTCTTAATTCCTAACTTAGATAGTATGCGGAACCCGGGACTTGAACCCGGAAGCCTTGCGGCACTAGAACCTGAATCTAGCGCGTCTGCCAATTCCGCCAGTTCCGCTGATATTTATGCTTATCGACAATTTCTTATTATTGCGTTATGTTTTACCTTTGTCAAGTAAAAGCATAATACCTCGTTAAAAGTTTCTAACTGAAAACGAGTTTTTTCGGTACGAGGTCGAATCAAAATATTAACTGAACAGTACAGCAATGATTTTTAGAGAACACTTAAGTTATTTTACTGAGTATTTAATTTTGCTTAAAACTACTACTTCTTCATTCTTTTTTTTAATTTTTTAAAAAGCTCAAAAAGCCTGCTATTGCTTCTTTCTAGCCTAGTTATTCACCCAAAAAACAATTTTTTTATACAAAAACAGTGCTTTAAAACGTGGACATTTTGAATCTTTAATGTAGAATCAAAACCAACTTCAAACATATAAAATACGTATTACTTTTGGAGGTAGGCTTATTAATCCTTCTACCAGCTTACCAGATGCCAAAATTGCTCCAGAAGCAGACTCCTCAGTCTTGCAAATTTGGGGTGGGCATCCTTTGCGGGGTCATGTGAAAATTAGTGGGGCAAAAAATTCAGCACTGGTAATTATGGCTGGAGCCTTGCTGTGTCCGGGCGATTGTCGTATTCGCAATGTCCCTTTGTTAGCGGACGTAGAGCGGATGGGTCAGGTGTTATCAGCTTTAGGTGTACAATTAACACGCAAAGGTGATATTTTAGACATCAATGCTAGCGAGATTAAAACATCAAAAGCTCCCTACGAATTAGTTACCCAGTTGAGAGCGAGTTTTTTCGCCATTGGAGCCATTCTGGCAAGACTGGGAGTAGCACAGATGCCCTTACCAGGCGGTTGTGCGATTGGGGCAAGACCAGTTGACTTGCATGTTCGAGGACTGCAAGCAATGGGAGCGGAAGTACAAATTGAGCATGGCATTTGTAATGCCTACGTCCCTGGCAGCAGCCGGAGATTAAAAGGTGCGAAGATTTACTTAGACATTGCCAGCGTTGGAGCGACGGAAAACTTAATGATGGCCGCTACCCTAGCAGAGGGCGAAACGATCATCGAAAATGCTGCCAGAGAACCGGAAGTAGTCGATCTAGCTAACTTCTGTAACGCGATGGGAGCGAAGATTAAGGGCGCGGGGACTAGTAGGATTATTATCGAAGGAGTCCCCAAGTTGCATTCTGTTGACTACAGCATTATTCCCGATCGCATTGAGGCTGGGACGTTTTTGCTGGCAGCAGCAATTACCCGCTCAGAACTTATTCTCTCGCCAGTGGCTCCAGAACATCTCATCCCAGTAATTGCCAAGCTGCGGGATATTGGAGTGACAATAATTGATGAAAAGCCTGACCACTTACACATTCTGCCAGCGGAAACCCTTAAGGCAACGGATATTGAAACTCAATACCATCCAGGTTTTCCCACAGATATGCAAGCGCCATTCATGGCTTTGCTGGCAGTGGCAGAAGGCGACAGCGTAATTAACGAATCCGTTTTTGAAAATCGCTTGCGTCATGCCTCAGAGTTGAATCGCTTGGGGGCAGATATTCGTGTCAAAGGCAATGCTGCTTTCGTTCGGGGAGTACCAAAATTATCTGGCGCACCAGTATTAGGTACAGACTTACGAGCATCGGCAGCGTTAGTCATCGCCGGACTAGCAGCAGAAGGACAAACCACAATTCAGGGTTTACAGCACCTCGATCGCGGCTACGATCGACTTGATGTGAAGTTGCAGCAATTGGGGGCTAAAATCCTCCGCGTAGGCGAAACATCAACAGATGCAGAAATCGCTCCCAGCATCAGTAGCCTGTCAAGTTGAAATTGATCGGTTGAGACTGATGCGGGGATAAGAAGAATAAGGGAGACAAGGTAAAATTTTCTCCCTTGTCTGCCTTTATCTCTCCTATATATACCTTGCGATTTGCTGAATTATCCTGAGAGATAGAGGCTTTTAAGCTTTGCCCATATCTTTTTTTGATGAATATTCTGGAAAAATCTGTGTTGGCTGTTACAATATTGTTAAGAAAAGTTGCCCCTTGCATTTTGGGAATGCGCAATTGGGTTTTAACTCTCTTGAGAAGACAACGCAAAAACATTTTTTAGACCAGCTGTGGGAGGCTGGTCTTTTTGTATTTAAAGTCCTCATACATTATACTTATCGCTTTGGGTGTAATATTCATACTGTTTTATTAATTATTCTTATTGGTTTGTAATATACTTCTTTTTATCGTACTTTCTTGGATGAGATTGCAAGTTTGCGAGTATTGAATAAACTCAGTGTGCCAGACCCGAAAGCTAAGATAACTCTGAGAAGACATATTTATGTTGGTGTAATAGCGTGTCTCGAAACTTACTTGTCTGATGCGTTTATAAATACGGTGTTGTCGAACAAAGATTATTTAAGTTCCTTTTTTACCTCATTCAAAGACTTCAAAGAGCAAAAACTTGGCATGAACGAACTTCTTGACGTTGCTATTAAAGCAGAAGAAATAGCAAATAAGGCAATGTTAGAAGTCCTTTACCATAACTTACCTAAAGTTAATAAGATGTACGAGTCAACACTTAATATTGTATTTCCAAATTTTTATGAAATTCAAAAAGCTGTATCAATAAGGCACGATTTAGTACATAGGAATGGAAAGACAAAAGAGGGCAAAGAGATTATTATTGATGACATGATGGTTGATGATATTATCTCTAAAGTTGAAAGCTTCATTAGTGAAATCGATCAAAGATTGAACGAAAAAGATAACCTGAATGCTTAATTTATTTACTATTGAGCAAATCAAACCCACCCTCGCAATTTTTTATGTACCTGCGCTAGATACCACATATAATCATCAATTTTGTAATTATCAGCAGCTTTCACTATATACTCCTGAGCTAAATCAAGATTATTTTGAACTTCGTAATATAATCCCAAGTAAAGATGACTATAAAAATTTCCCTTTATCCCTTCTGACTGACCAACAATTAAAACATCATCTGGTGTACAATTTTCTCCATACAAATTATATATGTGCTGCATAATACGTCGAGGGTCATTTTTTACAGTTAGTAAAGAATTACACGCCTCTTCAACACCTAACGAACGAGCTATGCAGAGATATCGCCATACTGTTTCTTCTACATCTTGAGCATTCACTGTCAAATCTATTTCAAATTGTTCAGCGCCCTCAACAAATCTTTCTGCATAATAGTACGATAATCCCCGTTGCCAGAGGTAGGGTTTGATACGGGCATCCAATTGCTCTGCTATATCAAAATCTTGAATAGATTCATTAATCTTGCCCAGTTGAAAGTTAACCATGCCTCGACGAATGTAAGCATTGAAATTTTTCGGCTGATTGCGAATGCTTTCGTTCCACCGTTGGAGTTGATTTTCCAGAGAATTTGAAAAAAACATGAGTAACCAAGCCTATGTGAGAATTAACTAGCATATATCATCCTATGGAACATCTTAGATGAACAAAATCAGCACTATAGTCAAGCTGTTTTCTTCTCTAACTGGAAAATTATGGCATGATGCTTATTGTTTCAAGGTAAGTCTTACAATAAATCTCAAATATGAAACTGAGATCCATCCACGAGGTAGAAGAAACTACTTACAAAATTCCGTATTGTAGAATTGCTGTCTTAAAATCAGGAAAAAACGCTCGTGGTTCCCATTAGAGATAATAATCCGACAAAAATCACGCCTTATGTAACTTATGGGCTGATTGCTGTTAATGTCCTCGCTTTTCTTTATGAAGCAAATCTTCCCCCACAAGCATTAAATGGATTTTTACACCTTGCGGCTGTAGTTCCACGAGAACTCACCTTAAGCTTTGGCGGCATCTCTGTACATCAACCAGTTCCAGAATGGGCAACTTTGATTACTTCCCAATTTCTGCACGGTGGTTTCTTGCACTTAGCTGGTAATATGTTGTTTCTCTGGATTTTTGGTAACAACGTTGAAGATAAGTTAGGTCATGCCAAGTATTTGCTGTTTTACTTATCTTGCGGTGTTTTGGCATCCTTGACTCAGTGGTTCTTCGCTCAAGATTCTAGCATTCCTTCTTTGGGTGCAAGTGGTGCGATCGCAGGTGTCATGGGTGCATACATTCTCCGCTTTCCCAACGCCGAAGTTCTTGGCGTTATACCTTTAGGGTTTTTCTTCCCAACTTTCCGTGTCCCCGCATATTTCTTTTTAGGATTTTGGTTTCTCGAACAAGCCTTCTACGGACTTACCAGCCTCGAAGCACGTACCAATATCGGTATGGAAAGTGGTGGTATTGCCTACTGGGCCCATGCAGGCGGGTTTCTCTTTGGGGCAATTCTCGGCCCACTGTTGGGTTTATTTAGCGATAAATCCCAGGAAGAATCTTGGTACAAGTAATTTTTCATAGTATCTTTGTTACCCCCAATTATCCTGATTGATTTAATAGGTGAAATTGCTTAACCTTCGCAACTGCTAGGCTTACAAGCTATATTGCAGTTAGTCAATAATTTAGGAAAAACACCTGTGTTTCCCCTCTACGATGAAAATCCGACGCGAATCACCCCGTATTTCACCTACGGGTTAATTGGCATGAATATTTTAGTTTTTATTCACGAGGTGAGCCTGTCACATACACAATTGAGTCAGTTTTTAGGTGAGTATGCGGTAGTGCCTCAACAGTTAACCACCAATTTGAATGGAGAGTGGATAACGTTATTTACGTCACAATTCTTACACGGTGGTTGGTGGCACTTAATCTCAAATATGGTCTTTCTCTGGGTTTTTGGCAACAATATTGAAGATCGATTAGGTCATGCCAAATATCTGATTTTTTATTTGGCGTGTGGTGCTTTAGCTGCCTTGTGCCAATGGTTTATTGGGATGAATTCTGAGATTCCTTCCTTGGGGGCAAGTGGTGCAATTTCTGGGGTTTTGGGTGCGTACATTATCCGCTTTCCCCACGCTCAAGTCATGACTTTAATATTTTTGGGGTTTTTCATCACCACAATCAGAGTTCCAGCACTAGTCATAATTGGAATTTTTGTTGTGCAAAATGTGATATCCGGTCTTGCTACCCTACAAACAGCCGCTAATATGACCGTGCAAACTGGTGGAGTTGCATATTGGGCGCATATCGGTGGTTTTGTATTTGGGGTAATCCTTGCTCCCCTATTTGGCTTGTTTCGGCGCGACTAAATACAGCATTTCCTGAAACTTGTAGCAAAAAAATTGCTACCTTTCAATCCTCTGCGCTAACCTTCTCTACGAGACACTGCGCGTAGCTTGCTTCCCCGTAGGGGTACACTAACGCCAACGCAAATGCGATACTCTGCGTTAAAATTTCCACATTTGAAACTATTAGTTTTTGTTGGCACTCGCTGAAACTTCTTCTGACTGTTCTACCTCAGATGTAAATGTTGATGATTTTGCAACTTCTTCAGGTACAGAAACGATGATATCAGCACCATTGATAATTGCTCCCAATAACCCCAGTTCAGATTCAACCAATTGATCGATAGCTTCACCTAGCATGTTCTCTTGTGTATAGTGTGGTCGTGCCACTAGTACGATTCCATCGCTGTAGGGTTGAATTAATAAAGGATCATTGGATATGCTGAGGGGACTAGTATCTAAAATGACTAAATCAAAACGTTCGCGGACATCTTCTATCAGCCGCCGCATTTCGCTAGATTCAAGAATAGCAGCGGATTGCCGCACTGGTCCAGGGCTGGGAAGAATATATAAATTTTCAACATCAGGAACTAAACGAATACATTCACTCAAATTAGCGTAATAACGTAGGGGTTCAATAGTGGCTTCAGGGTCAGGAATTACTTTCAAGGATGCACAACGGGAAGGCGATCGCAAATCTGTTTCGATAATCAAGGTTCTTTTACCAGCACGGGCGGAAGCGACACCCAAATTATAAGCACTTGCCGTTTTACCCTCTAGGCTACTGGTGCTAGTAATCAATACTACCTTTAAGTTTTTACCACCAATCCGGCGCATATTACTACGGAATTTCTCATAAAATTCTAAATAAGGAGAATCTTGGGAAAATACTACCGGTACAGCATCTTGCTCCAAATCATCAACTGGCATTAAAGGCAATTCTCCCAACAGTACCACTTCTCGTTGCTTGAGGCTCTCGCGGATATCCTCCCTGGTTTTGAAAGTGCCTTCCAGCGCTCCCAACAAAAATATCACCCCGCCACCAATCACTACACCTAAGAAACCACCCACAGCAAGGGTAATAGGCACACTCTTCGGAGGTTTGGGATCGAGAGTGACTGCGGGGCGTCTGGCAATGCTGAGGCTGCTAGTAGTTTCTGCCTCTGCGGTTTTCGCATCGGTCAGTTTCGCCTGCATTTGGTCATAGATGGCTTTTTTGAGTCCAACCTCCTGTTCTAAACGCGATCGCTCTAATTGCTTATTGGGTATCAGAGAATACTCTCGCCGGAGTCGCGCTTCTAGTTGGATTTCTTGAGCTAGTTGTTGTTGCAGTGTCTCCCGTTGGGTTTGTAAAGCCACCATTTGGTTTGCCAATTGCTGGCGTGTTGGATCTAAGCTGCTTTGAGTGCGAATACCTGCAACGCTACCCTGAAGCGGAGCCGCCGTTCCATCACCACCTAAAACCTCAGCAGCACGTTGTTGTAGTAATTCCTCAGCAGCTTGTTTCTGACGCATTAACTGCACCATCGTTGGATGTTCCGGCCGCAAATCTTTTCTGAGTACAGCGATTTGCGATTCACTTTGATAAATTTGTGATCGTAAGTTACCAATAATTGGATCGGCACTCAAAGCAGAAGAAACATAAGCTTGTCCGACTGTTAAGCCTAACTTATTTTGTAAACTGCGAGCTTGACCATCAACCCCAGAAATAGTTAATTGAATTTGTCGTTGTAGATTTTGGCTGGCAGTAATGGCGCTTAACAAGCTGCCATTCTCTGCTGCTAATATTGCGGTTCGTTCGACGCGATCGTACTGTTCCAGCTTCTTTTCAGCAATTTGCAATTCCCGTTTAGCTTGTGGTGTGCGATCGTTAATCTTTTGAATAATTGCTTGTAATCTCCCGGTATTGATGTCACTACTCAACTTGATCATTGCTTGCATCAATTCCGTCAAGACCTGTATAGCTCGTTTGGCGTCACTATCTACATATTTCAGTTCAAAGAGAGGAGATTCTAATTCTCCACTTTTAACATTTTTTTTAGGTAGAGAAAGGGCAAGACTTGCACCGAGTTGTTTCGGTTTGACACCGACTTTCTCTGCCACACCTGCAATTATCTGGTTTGATAGTAAAACATCCTCATTCAGTTCCTTTCCTTGCTGTTGGATTTCATTACCAGTTGTAGAGAAAGAAACTGGTGGCCCACTATAACTAAGTGCGCCAGATGCTATATAGCTAGTAGGTGGCTCTGGTTGCATAGCTACCACAGTTGACCCGACGATAACTAAACCAAAACTAGCTAGTCCAATCCACTTATATTTATCAAAAGCAATAAGATAGCGCTTAACAATTGGTGGGGTCATGGTCGCTTCGCTCCAATTCAAAATTTAAAATGCAAAATTCAAAATTTAGGAAGCACCAAACTAAAGATAGTGGCTTTGATACAAGAACGCTATCAACTTCCTACTGTATATATCAGTTGATATCTTTAAGATTTTTCCATTAATGAATTCAAAAATAAGTTAGAGATATGGCTTCCTACACTCCAAACTATTTCCAGATTGTATCCTTCTTTTAAAGTTACTAATTTTATCTACCACCGACGTTGTCAAAAAATCGGAGAAAGGATTGAACATTGAAGAAAGGTTGGGTAATAGTAGTCAGGAAATTAGTAATTCTACCAATGAGGTTTCGACCAACAACAATCACATCATTATCTTGAAGTGCCACATTTTGAGACGCATCACCGCCTAGAGCTTTTTTAGCATCAAGTTTTTGGGTAACAGCTTTGCCTCGTTCTGAATCAAAGCGAACCAGAGCGATATCTCTCAGATTAGCAGTGTCTAGATTTACACCTCCCAAAGCATCTACAAATGTACTGCCATTAGGCAGTGCTTGAATGGAAAGACCACCCGCAGCGTAGTTTAAAACTCGGACTCTAATCTGTGGTGTGGCCAAAGATGAACGTGCTACCAAATTGCGGTCATAACTATCCTCATTACCGACTTCACGACGGGGCACGAGTATGGCATCTCCGTCTTGTAAGCGTAAATTCGGGATTGAACCGCCATTTTGCAGTGCTGCATATAAGTCAATAGTTTGTGAAATCACAGAACCATCGATTAACTTCCGGCGTACTTGTATCTGTCGCAGGTCTGCATTCAACGTTGAACCACCAGATGTTAGCAAAGCATCAGCAACGCGGGGTGTTGGTGAATTAATTGGATAAATTCCTGGTCGAAATATTTCCCCACTAATCGTTATTTGAACTGGTCGCGTTCCTGCTAAGGATACTACCACGATTGGATCTGGGAAAAAGCGACTCAAGCCCAGGCGAATTTTTTCTTGAGCTTCTTCCAAGGTCAAACCTTTTAATGACACCGTTCCCACTTGCGGCACAATGATGTTGCCTTCTGGACTAATTACTGCTTGAAAACTGAGGTCTGGACGCTGCGCTGCTAATGCTAAAACTATTATTGGATCGACTACATAACGATTTAAACCCAAGCGAATTTTTTCTTGAGCTTCTTGCAAAGTTAAACCTTGTAAAGAAACTGTTCCCAATAACGGCACCGCAATATTACCTTCTGGGTTGATTAAAGCTTGAAAGCTCAAATCTGGAAAGCGCTGAACCGAAACGCTAATTCCATCTCCTATACCTAAACGGTATGGCCCAGGAGGACGCTGAAGCACAACACCAATTGCATCTCCTGGTCCCAAGAGGTAGCGGCTGAGTTGCGGGGAAATTTCGTCATTTGCACCTGGAGGTACAACCTCAGTACCTGGCAAAGGTGAGGGGAATTGCTCTGGTGATAGTCCTTGAGATGGAAAAGGCTGGGCAACAACAAGCTGGATAGGTGTTGTTAAGAAAACTCCTACTTGAAGACTGACAAAACACAGGGCGCTGAATCCACGCATATAATAACTGGTATCTATGAACATCGGTGCAGAAAATATTGATATAGAAATTAGTCGCGCCGAGTGGTTATTTTACTCTAAGAATGCCTTCAATGTCTCTTTTATCTACAAGTATTTACTAAAAGAAAGAGAAGAATTTTGCTAAATTTAATTTCTAACTTCATATTGTTAACATCTTTTAAGTGAGTTTTAGCCTGAACACAATTTATAGAGATACTTTTGATGAATCTCTGCACAAGAGAATCTATAACAGACTCTACAAAGGGCCTGCCATTAATCCAGCTTGCACTGTTTCCCCAATAGACTGGGCTAAAGACCAAGATGTTTCTACCTGCCCCAAAGGTTCCATTGGAATCAGAATGCTCACGCCAACCCAAGGAGTGCGTTGCTTGCGCCACTGTGCCACTTGATCTGCCAAGAACCAGTGAAAAGGTGATGGATTTCCGCCGTCTGGCATCGCATACCATTGCAAAACAGCGAAGGTTTGCTGTGGTGTTGAGGCGCGAAAAAACCTAGCTTCTACTTTAGTTTCGACATTAGAAGCCAACTTTGCAGATGGTTTCACAGTAAATTCTGCAGAACGGGATTGAGCTACATCCCACTTTCCCCAGCGTGACCTTCCCCAGCCATTAACGTCTGTCCACTCTACCTCTGGTTGATCCATAGGCCCATTTTGCGGCAACAAAAGCAGGATTGCTTGGGATTCGGAACCTTCTTTTTTAATTACCTGCAATGACCAATTATGTTCGCCAATTTGCTGTTCTGCTTGTTCAATGGTTTGCCAACCAGGAAGGGTTAACCCAGTCTTGCGGATCTGTTTTAATTCGTGGAGGGTAGGAACAGGGGGCGGCTGTTTCCATTGCCAGTGTCCTGTCAGATATCCGGGAACCCCTGCCATTGCTAGCAGCAGTAGCAATAACAGAAGTGCTGCTACCTGAGTCAATTGGTTTTCCTTGAAAAATTTAGAGAAGGAAATCATCAGTAAAATTTGCAATACTTAGGCAAAATTTTACTTTATAAAATCACATTGTGAGTTCAGTAATATTTAGGACTTACGTATAAGTGATGAAAAATTAAGGGAGTTGGAAGAGACGCGATTAATCGCGTCTCTTTTAGGGAAATGAGGGAGATGAGGGGGATAAAGAGAATAACCAATGCCCCATGCCCAATGCCCAATGGTTCTAACTTTCTGCCTCTTGCTCAGTTTCTAGAGATGCTGAAAAATAGGTATTAATCCAATTTAGTAAGGGCACTAGTGACACCAGCATACAAGCAGAGTAAAGATCGCCACCCCAACCTTCATGCAGCCATTTAAAAGCCGCTTCTTGACCCGTACCGTGAAAGAAAGTCAGTAAAGTATTACGAATGATATTGGCACTAATACTAACGATCGCAGCAAGAGATAAAAACGATATAGTTGTCCGCCGTGAAGACAAAGCATCTGTCCAATAAAGCAGCATCAAGCCCACGTAGACAGTAGTAAACAACATTTTCAGCCCTGCACAATAGGGAGCAACTTCTACAATCCGTCCTCCCACGTAAAGATTTATCTCATCTACGGTTACTTCCATACCAAATTGATTCAGTATGAAACCTGCTGTGCCAGCGATGAAGCTTTGCAGAGGCATGGTATAGGGAGCAATGAGATAGGGTAATGCTGTTGGGGTTGCTAAAAATACTAGTAGTAGAGGGAATCCTTGTAATTGCAAACCTGCTATTCCCTTAAACCACAAGCATAATCCTACTAATATAACGGGCAAGGAAAGGTTAACCCACTCTGTAACACCGCTAAGATAAAAAATTGCCCCTAATAACAATAAAACAGCGCCCAAAGGATTAATGGTATCTGGTAAACGTCTCCACTTTTTCCGGTTCATCCAGCCCAGATAAGCCGCAAATGGTAGACCAATAATCCCGTGGCTGAAATATTCGTGTTCTGTACTGATATTTTTGTGCAGCCAACCATCCAACCAGTGTAGCAATATCGGAGCATAAAGCAGCAGCAAAACGCCTAAAATAGCTAGATTTAACAAGCCTGATGCGTTTATATTTTTAACCTGTTGCTGGAGTGCCATGATTTTCAGTATTAGTCATTGGTCATTGGTCATTGTCATTAGTCGCTTGTACTGAGCGTAGTCGTTCGCGCAGCGTCTCGTAGACAAGTGCAGCCTCTCCAAGAGTTGTATTGGTCATTAGTTTTAAACAAAGGACAAATGACAGTCCTAACAATTTAGAGGCAGATTAGGGATGAATTAACTTCAAGCTACTACGCTGCCAAGGTCAGCAGGAGATAGGTTATCTGCCTTATAACTTGTTGAGACTGCATTGGCGATCGCTGCTACAACTTCTTTAACTTGGCTACTACTCAAACCAGGATACATCGGTAATGATAATATTTGCTTTGACAACTTTTCTGCTTGGGGAAAATCTCCCGGTTGATAGCCTAAGTTAGTGAATGCTGGCTGAAGATGACAAGGAATTGGGTAGTGAATACCAGTTTGAATTCCCGCCGCTGTGAGTTTTTCCTGGAGTTGCTGGCGTTCTATTGGGCAAGAATCATCTACTTTAATCACATAAAGATGATAAACGTGTCCTGTATCACTTTGATTTTCTATAGGGATAATCCCGGCACTTGCCAAGGGCGCTAGTTCATTATCATACTGCTGGGCAATAGTCAGGCGATCGCGATTCCACTGGGGCAAATATGGGAGTTTTTTGTGCAAAATTGCTGCTTGTAAAGTATCCAAGCGGCTATTCGTACCTGGTTCAGTATGAAAATACTTTTGCGATGCACCATAATTTCGCAAGCGCACCATCTTCTGGGCTACATCTGAATCTCGTGTCAGCAGCATTCCCCCATCCCCAAATGCTCCCAAATTTTTGCTGGGATAGAAACTAAAAGCTGCTGCTATTCCTATTGAACCAGCGTAATATCCGTCTCTTTGGGCGAGATGTGCTTGGGCGGCATCTTCAAAAATTAGGAGTTTGTAGGTATCGGCAAAGTTTACTAGATCGCGTGGTGATACCATCTGACCATAGAGATGCACAGGGATGATTGCTTTGGTTTGAGGCGTAATTGCCTTTGCTGCTTCTCTTAAATCAATTAAAGCAGTTTGGCGATCGCAATCTACCAAAATGGGCTTGGCGCCAGCACGTAGCACCCCAATTAAGGTGGCGATAAAAGTATTTGCAGGTAAAATCACTTCATCGCCAGTACCAATATTACACGCTTGTAATCCCAGAGCGATCGCATCTGTTCCTGATGCCACACCAACTCCATAAGCTGTACCAGATACTGCGGCAAATGCTGCTTCAAAATCTGAGAGTGCTTGCCCTAAAATAAAATCTCCCTGTTCCAATACAGATTGGATTGCATCTTGCAACTGCGTTTGAATTGGTTCATGTTGTAACTTCAGGTCTACAAAAGGAACTCTAATAGTCATTTTATTCATTACCAGTTGTCCTCAAAAAATGTTTCCTCACATGGAAAAAATAGAAAACCTCGTACAATTTTCAGCGTAAAATTGTAATAAATTTAATCTATTGGATAAAGACTTAGATCAACTATTTAGTCGCTTATGGGTAATTCAAAATCACGCCATCTTAATTTGAGCGCCCAAAGTTGCCATCAGACTTCTCTGAAGCCGCCACTCCAACTTCTCTCAAAATTCAAAAAGTTCAGAAACTGAGCTTTTCAATAATTTGGTAGCTTGCTAATCCGTAGGGATATGGTTGGTCTATTTAGGTCATCCTGCACTAGGATTATCATCTCTGGGTGCTAGCTGTTATCAGTAAAATGTCTATATTTAATTACACTAACATCTATTTTTTTAAGTAAATTTACTTTGAATGTTCCAGTAAAAATTTTCCCTTATATACATAAACAATGACAGCCCCTTTGTATTGTATCCTTAGCATTAGCTTACCCTGGCTGAATCCAAATCTAACGCAGTCTGATTGTAAAATCTCAAGCAATAAAGACTACATCAGTGCTAAATAAAGAACATTCAGCACCAGTAACTAGTAACTACCAGACAGCACATCTTGGCTTAATGGAAGGGAGAAAAAATTTTTGCCCTAAATTTGTTTGTCAGAGGCAAAATTAGGGAATGCTTAAAAATAGCAATTGATAACCTAGAAATAGGACTTGGATCAATTACACGATCAAGAAATTATTAAGGTAGCAGTGGCAATGATAGAGCCTGAAAACAAATTATTTGCCCTAAAGGATGGTTGGGATTCTCATGAATCAAGAGAACAGCAACGCCTCAAAGCTTTGTCCGATTTAGGTTTGCGGCAACCAGAAACAATTCCGGTTTTTGAAGAAGCCACACAGACTGCTGCCCACTTTTTGGAAGCACCAATTTCCATATTGGGATTTGTGGATCAGGAACGCCATTGGTTCAAATCGGCAGTAGGCTTATCTAGACTGGGACTAATGAATCATTTGGCACAAAGCCGCCAACTACTACGCCGGGAATCATTTTGCACTCAGGTAGTAGAGAGCTTTCAAGTATTTGTAATTAATGATACGCATAAACTTACTGATCCAGTACTTGCTGGCAGCAAGTTAGTGCAAGATTATGGTATTCGTGCTTACTTAGGAGCGCCATTAATTGATGCTGATGGACATTGTTTAGGTGCATTAGCGGTGATGGATTTAGTCCCGCGCAATTTTACAACCCGAGACATTGAGTTTTTACAAATCATTGCTCGTTGGAGCATGAGTGAATTTGAACGTAACCGACTCCTGCAAGGGAAACTCGAATCAAGTACTCTCAAGAACGTTCCGATATTTTCACTTAATGAGGAACGTAACACTGAGATTAAAATCACTGCATCCACTCAAGATAGCGATTCTGTTTCTACTAAGCAACTGAAGCTAGAACTTTTGAGTCAGCTAACTCAGGAGTTACGCACGCCCTTAACATCTGTACTCGGTATGGCTAGTGTTTTAGGACGTGAGATTTATGGGCCTTTGACGACTAAGCAGAGAGAATATTTGGAAATTATCCAACACAGTGGTCGCTACTTACTTTCCCTAGTAAACGAAATTACCGAACTAGGAGCTATGGATGAAAACTCAACTGTGCTAAATCTAGCTCCTGTGGATATTGAAATGTTATGCCAACAAGCTATCAATACCCTAGAAGAAGTAGCTAATCGCCGTGAGCAAGATATTCGCCTGTCTATAGAACCGGGACGCAATCGCATTTGGCCTTTAGATAAAGACAAGGTGCGACAAATGCTTTATCATCTGGTTTTCAGTGTGATTCAACTTTCGGCTACAGGTAGCATTGTTCGTATTCATGTTTCTTACAAAGAAGATACGCTCAACATTACTATTTGGGTTTCCCATCCCTGGTTAGGGGATGGCATAACAGAGGTCGATCCTTACTTCCGTCTCAATTCTTTGTCGCTGCTGGAGCTTACAGGTGAGGTAGCAACTTACAATACTCATACAGAAAGACAAGAACAACTAGATACTTCATCAGTAGCAGTGGAAAATTCCAAAAACTTGAGTGATTCCCACTCAAATTTCTTTGCTACTAGTTCAGGTATAAATTTAGCTAAATTACATGGAACCTTTTCTCGTGAAAGCTTAGGTCTATTACTAAGTTGTCAACTGGCAGAATTGCATGGTGGACATATTTTGATTCAAGGTTCACCAGAATCAGGATATCGTTATGTGCTTTCTTTGCCACTGCAACTAGCGACTTCCTCACAAGCAATTAGCGATGTCTAATCGTGGGGATTGGGGACTTGTACTGAGCGACTTGCCCTGAGCGCAGTCGAAGGGAGCCGAAGTATTGGAGATTGGGAAAGACGTATTTTCTATCTATATTTTATTAGTTCGTAGCAAATTCTCTGTGTGCTTCTGCGCTTACCTATACCTTTAAATTTCAACCCTCAATTCGCCACCATTTTACGTCAATAGGACTCCGATTTGATTGTTGAAAACATACTGAGACTCAAAAGCCTGTTTTATCAGGGTTTGATCTGAAATCTTGTTCAGAAATCAGATATGAGTCCTAAAGCTGTACTAAGTATATGAAGAACTATCTTAACTTCCTATTGGCTGATGGCTAGGAATAAGAGCGCCATCACGCGATGTGCAATTTCTGTTATTACCTTTTTATAGCTATAGGCATTATGATCAATTCCAAGTTCTGCGTCGGCAGGCTAATTGATCGCAATGTTTTTTATGAATTTAGTCTGGCAACGATTTACTCTATCAACTTTACCGCTCAAAGAATATCTTGCTACCAGTTATGTACACCGCTCTCTGGTGGGGTTGCTAAGTTCTTGGCGGCAAACTAGCGTCTTGCTCCAGTGGGGAGATGCGATCGCAGCGGCTTTACTCAGCTTAATATATGCTCTAGCACCTTTTGCTTCCAGTACGTTGGTGGGTTTTTTGCTGGTGGCTTGTGTCGGATTTTGGCTGTTGTTGACTATATCTGATGAAGTAACACCAGCAAATGTCTCGTCAGTCACTCCCATTCACTTGCTGGTACTGCTGTATTGGGGAGTTGCCGCAGTCGCAACAGCATTATCACCAGTGAAAAAGGCGGCACTTAACGACTTGGGAACGTTGACCTTGTATTTGCTACTATTTACCCTTTGTGCCAGGGTATTAAGGTCGTCTCGCCTCCGTTCTTGGATTATCATCCTTTATCTGCACGTATCGTTAATTGTTAGTGTATACGGGTTGCGGCAATGGTTTTTTGGAGCCACAGCACTGGCAACTTGGGTTGATCCAGAATCTCCTATGTCTAAGACTACAAGAGTCTACAGTTATTTAGGCAATCCAAACTTATTGGCTGGATACCTATTACCAGCGGTAATTTTTAGCTTAGTGGCAATTTTTGCATGGCAAAGCTGGCCTAAGAAAGCCCTTGCATTAACGATGCTAATTGTCAATAGTTCTTGCCTGATTCTGACTTTTAGTCGTGGTGGTTGGATTGGACTAGTGGTGGCAGTTTTAGCTGTGATGGCATTGCTAGTTTATTGGAAAAGCGTGGAAATGCCTCGTTTTTGGCGTACTTGGTCAATACCGATTGTTTTAGGAGGTTTGATCGGCGTATTGGTGCTAGCAGTGATATTTGTAGAGCCAGTGCGGCTGCGAGTGTTCAGTATTTTTGCCGACCGTAAGGATAGCAGTAATAATTTTCGCCGAAATGTGTGGGATGCTGTTTTTGAAATGATTCGCGATCGCCCGATTTTCGGCATTGGGCCTGGTCACAACTCTTTTAATAAAGTTTATCCCCTCTATCAACGCCCTCGTTACACTGCTTTAAGCGCCTATTCGATATTGTTTGAAGTGACTGTAGAAACTGGCTTTGTTGGTTTAACCTGCTTTCTCTGGCTACTAATTGTCACATTTAATACGGCACTTTTGCAAGTGCGACGATTGCGACAAATTAGAAGTGTAGAGGGATTTTGGTTAATCGGAGCGATCGCTATTTTGTTGGGTATGCTAGCTCACGGTACCGTAGATACTGTCTGGTATCGTCCTGAAGTCAATACCCTCTGGTGGCTCATCGTTGCCTTAATTGCTAGTTACTGGACACCTTTAGCTCAGAACCAGACAAATTCAACTAACTTAGAACCAGCAACAAACTAATATAAATAAGTCGTCAGTTGTTTTCTTACCAAACAACTGACAACTTCTGAATTTTGAATAGTCTAATCTCTGTAGGTAGTAGCACTTGGGGCATTAGGGTCGCGATAAGCTACAGGTTCGTTAGCGCGCTTTTTGCCAGTCAACCCAGCTAGACCGAATAAACCAAGCAATCCTAGCCAACCCCAATCAAAATCGTTGCGATCGTCAGTGGTCGTTGTTGGAGCAGTAGTGGTAGTAGTGGCTCCGGAGTCATTAGTTGTCTGAGCTTGTGCAGATAGAGTTAAAGGTAAAATTCCCATACTCAAGCTGAGAACGCCAGCGCCAACAGCTGTAATGAAATTACTTTTCATAAGTTGTAAAAGTTCCTAGTTCCTGATGCTATCCGAAGTCACTCACCACTGTATCGGTTCTCAACCTTAACAAAATCAATCTGCGGCTATAAACTAGGCATTTTCATAACTCACGCTGTAGACATACAACATGGTTTTCACAGCAGTCTGTTTCTCATTCTTGCTGTGGTAGTTTAGCAACACTGAATCCTCAATAACTTTTCATTGCCCGTTGAATGTCACGCTGGTCTTGGCGTCGTTTCAGGTCTTCTCGTTTATCGTGGAGCTTTTTACCTTTGCCAAGGGCTATACTCACTTTTAGCCAGCCTCGTTTGAGATACATTTTCAAAGGGATTAAAGTTAAACCCTGCTGTTCGACTTTGCCAATTAGCTTACGGAGTTCTTGACGATGCAATAGTAGCTTGCGTGTACGCCGTGGTTCATGATTAAAATATTGTCCACTAGCGTTGTAAGGCGAGATATGCACATTGATCAACCATGCTTCGCCATTGCGAAGCAAAGCATAGCCATCTTGGAGATTGACTTTACCCGCACGAATCGACTTCACCTCTGTTCCTGTCAACTCAATTCCAGCTTCGTAAGTTTCTAGAATTTCATACAAATAACGGGCTTGACGGTTGTCGCAAATAACTTTGTAACCTTCGTTCTTGTCGCTCATTGATAATTTTGTGTGCTTTAAATGTACCTAAAAAATTATTTGGATTGGCTTGTAAATTATAGGGTGTATCTTAGAACCGCTATAAATGGTGAACTGTATATCACTAATTTAGCTTTTCTAAGTTCACAATTAAGGTTTTCTGGCAACTTTAAGTTATCTGATACCGATTACCTCTAAGGTTTCATAGAACAAGTTGCTTGAGCAACTTGTCTCAGCAAGCCTGATTTTGTGCAGTTTCACAAATAGGACTTATACCAATTCTGTATAAAGATGCGCCAAATTATATAAGGAACGAACCGCAAAGGGCGCATTCGCGCAGCGTCTTGTAAGAGTTGGACACAAAGCAAGAAAGAAAATTTGGCGCAGCCTCACAAAGAAATGGTATTACACATCAAGTAGGGGCAATACCCTGTGGGAAGACGCTTCTCTACGAAAGACTCCGCGTAACTTGCTTCTTTGCGTTTACATAAATTGCCCTTACAGAAAATCAAGATTTTCACTCCCTTTTTGCATAAGTCCTGACAAAGAATTGGTATGACGCTAATGATGATGAGTTGTTACAAATTACAAAGCTCTCTATCCCTCCTAAGCACAGGGAGTCTAAGGTGGTTACACTTCGTTAACCTTCCTAATGATTTAAGATTTTCTTTATAAATAAACCCTGAGAGCAGTCATTAGCTGGTAATCCTGTCATAGTATGAAACATAAGAACACTATTATTGTCTGTGTTCACTAACGGAGTACATAGAAGCAAATTTCTGAGTAAAAAAATGCTAGGGGTGTATTATCCATGCCCTTGACGATCCTTGTAGTGGATGATGATTTGGGCACTCGTCTGTCTGTTAGCGACTATCTTGAACTGTCTGGCTACTCAGTGATCACGGCTAATGACGGTCAAGAGGCTTTGTTTATGGTGGATGAGTATCATCCTGATTTGATTGTCACGGATATTGTTATGCCACAGATGAATGGCTATGAACTGGTGCGCCGAGTGCGTCAACAACCAGTGTTTCGTTTATTGCCTGTAATTTTATTAACGGCACGCATTAAGACCCAAGAAAGAATTCTGGGCTACCAGTCTGGGTGCGATTTATATTTACCCAAGCCTTTTGAACTGGAAGAGTTAGCAGCAGCAATCCGCAATCTTTTGGAGCGATCGCAAATTATCCAATCAGAATATCGTTTTTCTCATAAAGACAGTTTGGGCATTTCCGACTTGACAAAAGCGGAGGATGCCCATAATTCTCTGTCGACTCAAACTCAGAAATCCCATCTGCACTCAGCCCTAACTCATAGAGAACAGGAAGTCTTAGAGTTATTGACTCATGGTCTTTCTAATGCCGAAATGGGTCATCAGCTACACCTGAGTCCTAGAACCGTGGAAAAGTACGTTAGCAGTTTATTGAGAAAAACCTCAACCAGCAACCGCGCAGAATTAGTCCGTTTTGCGATGAAGCATGGTTTAGTGGAATAAAAGTTAGGAGGAGAGACGCGATTAATCGCGTCTGTATAGGAGTGAGGAATTAAAACTCCTAACTCCTAACTCATAACTCTTCACTTTTAACTTTTGTGAGCAGACCTTCACAAGCATCGATCAGTAAATCAATAACCTGATTAAATCCCTCTTGACCACCGTAATAGGGATCTGGAACTTCCTTTAGAGTGTGTCGAGAACAAAACTCGCACATCAAACGCACTTTATGCTGATATTGCTCAGTGCGATCAAGAGTGAGGATGTTCTCATAATTTTCTCGATCCATAGCCAAAATCAAATCAAAGTCTTGAAAGTCTGACTTTTGAAACTGGCGTGCTCGACCACGCAGTTTAATTCCTAACTTTGTAGCAGCCGCAGCACTCATGCGTCTGTCAGGTGGGCTACCAATGTGATAACTAGATGTACCAGCAGAGTCACAAAGGATGTGTTCGCTCAAGCCAGCCTGCTCAATTAGATGATTCATGATGTTTTCTGCCGAGGGCGATCGGCAGATGTTACCTAAGCAGACAAATAGCAACTTGTAAGGCATAGATATACTTTGTCAATAGTCAATAGTCATTTGTCATTTGTCCTTTGTCCAATGACTAATGACCAATGACTAATGACCAATGACTAAAATCCAGGTAACTCCAACCCACTGGTTAATTCTTCCATACGTTCCCGCATTGTTGCTGTGGACTTGTTGTAGGCTTCTTTCATTGCCACTGTCACGAGATCGGAAAGTACTTCTGCACCTTCTGCTAAAGCATCTGGAGAAATTTCCACCCGCTTGGGTTCTTGGTTTCCACTGACAATCACCTTCACCAGACCACCGCCAGATTCTCCTTGGATCTCCATTTGCTCCAATTCTTCTTGGAGTCGCTTTGCGCCTTCTTGAACTTGCTGTGCTTTCTTAAAAGCTTCGGCTAATTCTTTCATTTTTCCTAAGCCAAAGCCGAATCCCTGTCCTTTTCCTGTCATAATTATTTGTACGCGTGTGCGTTGAATAACAAATCAAATTCAATTATAGATGCGGTAAGCAATTTGCCTCTTTTTTTACCAATAATTAATGCTTCATAAAATGGGGCATGGGGCATGGGGTATGGGGCAAAACAGTTCTGTTAGCGGAAAGCTAGGGTTTAGCCCGTTCCGAGTTCCGAGTAAATAAGTGAGATTCACAACTTAGCACTCACTCAGCACTCAGCACTTCTGAAGGGCATTGGACACAAGAGGCAGAGGTGCAAAGGGGAAAGACTTACTGCAACTGCTCCCCCTACTGCTTGAATTGAAATTTCAACAAGCACCTTGAAACTCTCCGAGCATTTTGACTTCTGGCTCTAAATTAATAGACCAACGTTGTTGTACTTGATGTTGGATGTGGCGAATGAGACAGAAGATATCACTAGCTTTTGCCCCGCCACGGTTAACGATAAAATTAGCATGGAGTAGTGCTACTTGTGCGCCACCAATTTGGTATCCTTTCAGACCCGTTTGTTCAATTAACCAGCCAGCACTGTAAGGTTTGGGATTGCGAAACACACTGCCACAACTGGGAAAGTTGTATGGTTGAGTGCTTAAGCGATGCTTTTTATGTTCTTTGGTGATCGCCACAACTTTTGCTGGGTCTGCACCTGGCGCGAGTTGTAAAGTGGCTTGGGTGACTATGCGATCGCCACCTTGCAATAATGAAGTCCGATAGCTATAACCTAACTGTTCTGGGGTAAGAGTTTCCAGCGTACCATCGGGTGAAAGTACCTGGGCACTAACTAACATATCTGCGATACAACTATTATGTGCCCCTGCATTCATCACCACGGCCCCTCCGGCTGTTCCGGGGATACCAACAGCCCACTCCAATCCTTGCCACCCTAATTCTGCTGCCGCCCATGCCAAGCTAGGAATTGATTCTCCCGCAGCAACGGTTAATTGACCGGTTTGGGGGTCAAAGTGGTTGAAGCGGAGATGACGAGTAGCAATGACTAAGCCTGATATACCACCATCACTCACCAGCAAATTAGAACCTGCTCCCAGTGTTGTCACTTTTAAATTACGTTCTTTTGCGTATTTAAGACTTGCTTGCAGTGCTTCTAAGTTTCGGGGGGCAACGTATAAATCAGCTGCTCCCCCAACTCTATAGGAAGTAAACGCTGACAAAGAAGCCTGGGACTTGATCGCACAATCAGTACTGGGTAAGTAGATTACTTCACTGTCCACCGAATTAGCTGTTTGGTGTTTCTTTGTATTCAAAGCAGAAACTGTGCAGACGTTTCCAGCTGCCTGGGAAATGGTCATCTTTACTTTGTTTTGGTAAAATTTTTACATTAATTTACCGCAAAGATACGGTAATCGAATTCACAGATGAAACCGTTGCTATAGGGGCGCTTTGCTCGGAAATAAAACTTTGCAAAGTCTCCACTTAGGATGTGGCTTTAGCCGGCTCACAAAGTGCCGTAATTACTTCAGGAATCACCTGGTTTAAGTTTCCAGCCCCCAAAAACAGCGCCAAGTCTCCTGGGCGTAGTGTTTGTAGCAAGTACTCACACACTGCGGGTAAAGTTGGTTGATAAACTACCTGCGAATGCTGTTTAGCAATTTCCGCCGTTAGACGTTCACCACTAATTTGCCCTAAATTAGGTTCGCCTGCACTGTAAATATCAGTCAGCACGACCAAATCAGCATGGGTAAATGACTCGGCAAATTCTTCTAAAAAGGTCAGTGTACGACTATAGCGATGGGGTTGGAAGATGGCAACCACTCTTTGCCCTGGTCTTGCCTGTAACCGGGCTGCGGCGAGAGTAACGCGAATCTCGCTAGGGTGATGAGCATAGTCATCAATGAAGGTAATGCCATTGACTTCACCTCGGAACTCAAAGCGTCGTCTTGCTCCTTCAAAGGTGGCGATACCTTTGGCAATTGCTCCAAATTCTAAGCCCAAAGCACGACCAACAGCTACTGCAGCTAGGGCATTGCTGAGATTGTGCCGACTGAGCAAACGCAACGTCAACACGCCCAAAGCTTTGCCTCTTTCCCAAACCAAAGCCGTAGTACCATCAGCACGATAATCAATATTAGTGACGGTGTAATCAGCGTCGGTATCTGAGTGTAAGCTGTAGCTGATTGTGGGTTGCAAGCGATCGCGCACTGTCGCACAGTCAATGCTACCTATTAACGTTTTACAACCCTTAGCAAATGTCTGGAAGGTGTCAATGACTTCTTCTAATGTATCGTAGTGGTCAGGGTGATCGAGTTCAATATTGGTGATGATACCAATTTCGGGAGCGTGTTTTACCAGAGAACCATCTGATTCATCTGCTTCGGCTACCAAATATTGGCTTTGTCCCAATCGAGCATTACCTTCCCAAGCATTGACTTCGCCACCGACTAAAATCGTTGGGTCTAGACCTGCTTCCAGAAGCATATAGCCAATCATACTACTGGTTGTAGTTTTGCCGTGTGTTCCTGCCACTGCAATACTGTAGTAATCGGCAATTAAAGCTGCTAGTACATCTGAACGATGTAAAACTGGACAACCTAATTCCAGCGCTGCTTTGTATTCTAAATTATTAGTGTTAATTGCTGTTGAACAAATGACTTGAGGCAGTTTTGACTTAGTATCAGCAGGTAATTGTTCTGGTGAATTTAATACTACTGGATTAGCCAATACCTGAGGGTGAAAGAATTCGAGATTGCTTGCCTCTTGTTTACCAAAAATATGAGCACCGATAGATTCCAACTTGTGCGTAATGTGGTTAGGACGAAGATCCGAACCTGATACTGGAAATTGACGCTTTGCAAGAACGTATGCCAGAGCAGACATACCTATGCCACCGATGCCAATAAAATGAAATGGTCTACCACTAAAATCTACAGAATTAGTCATTTATTGCTCCTCTTACACCACACCACACCATAATCACAAATGACACGCGTATCATAACAGGAATTTGATTTTTACCGTAACTACTCCTGTATCATGTTTATGTTTGATGCCCAAATGATGTTTCTGCTCTGGTTTTGCTGGTTGAGAATGATTTTACCTTGTGTGGAGGTTTTTGCTATTTCTGAACTGTTCTTAAGATTATTCTGAAAATTTTGGCCGCATCGGGAAAGAAATTCTTGTAATGTCAAATACATATTTTTGGCTACCTTACTGGAATTGGCTACATAATACATTGTTTAGTGAAACTAATTTGAAATTGCATCAAGTCTAGGCGTGAATTGAGTACAATAGTACATTGGTAATGAAACTATTTTTCAATTGCATAAAACCCAGGCTTATCTGGATGCAGCAATTAGCAATTTTTGGTGGCACATTCGATCCAATTCATTGGGGACACCTGCTCGTAGCCGAGACAGCTTTGCATCAAGTATCCCTTGAAAAGGTAATTTGGGTGCCATCCCTAAATCCTCCTCACAAAGAAGCAGCTTTGTTTGAGCATCGTCGGCAAATGCTGCAATTGGCCATCAAAGATAACCCAGCATTTACTGTCTCACTAGTGGAGACTAATCGCTCTGGGACTTCTTATGCCATTAACACCCTGATTGACTTATCTGCTTGTTACCCAAATACTCACTGGTACTGGATTGTGGGCTTGGATACTTTCCAAACCTTACCCAGTTGGTACCGGGGACACGAATTAGCACAAATGTGTGATTGGTTAATCGCACCCCGACAGCTAGGTGGTGAGACTATAACTCAAAGCAAATTAATCTGCAAGCAAGTGGAGCACCAACTCCAGGAGCAATCTCTGATCATTCACTGGCAACTCTTGAATATACCTTTAGTAGGTGTTTCGTCAAGTCTAATTCGCAAATTTTGCCGCGAACGCCAGTCAATTCGTTATTTAGTCCCGGAATCGGTCAGATCATATATCACTAACAACAATCTCTACTCTTACAAATCTGAATAAATTATGTGTTTTTTTATTGATCTAACACTTTATGGTTAAAAGTGCCCCCCCCCTTTGCGATATGATTGGGGTCAACCATATCAACATATAAGCATAAATACAGAGGGCAAGACACTGTGATTAGAGTTGCAATCAACGGTTTCGGGCGGATTGGACGTAACTTTGCGCGTTGCTGGGTGGGTAGAGAGAATAGTAAAATCGATCTTGTCGCTATTAATGACACATCAGACCCTAGAACTAATGCTCACCTGCTAAAGTATGACTCAATGCTAGGGAAGATCAAGGGTGCTGAGATTAGTGCCGATGATAACTCTATCATCGTTAACGGTAAGACCATTAAGTGCGTATCCGATCGCAACCCAGAAAAGTTGCCCTGGAGAGATTGGGGAATTGACCTAATTATCGAAGCAACAGGGGTATTTACTAGCAAAGAAGGAGCGCTCAGGCACGTAAATGCTGGAGCCAAGAAAGTTCTGATTACCGCTCCTGGTAAAAACGAGGATGGCACTTTTGTGGTTGGTGTGAATCATCATGACTATGACCACAACAAACACCACATTATCAGTAATGCTAGCTGTACTACCAACTGCTTGGCACCAATTGCCAAGGTGTTGAACGATAAGTTTGGCATCATCAAAGGTACGATGACCACCACCCACAGCTATACAGGCGATCAGCGCTTGCTAGACGCTTCTCACCGGGATTTGCGACGGGCGAGGGCAGCAGCAATAAACATTGTACCCACTTCTACTGGTGCAGCAAAAGCAGTGGCGCTGGTTATCCCAGACCTTAAAGGCAAGCTAAATGGCGTTGCCTTGCGCGTACCAACCCCGAACGTCTCAATGGTAGATTTCGTAGTTCAGGTTGAGAAGCGTACTATTACTGAAGAAGTTAACCAAGCTCTCAAAGATGCTGCCGAAGGTCCACTTAAAGGTATTTTAGACTACAGCGAACTAGAACTAGTATCTTCTGATTATCAAGGTAGTGATGCTTCTTCGATTGTTGATGCAAACTTGACTTTGGTCTTGGGTAATGACTTAGTAAAAGTTATGGCGTGGTATGACAACGAGTGGGGTTACAGCCAACGAGTCTTGGATTTGGCAGAATTAGTAGCTGAAAAGTGGCAATAAAATAATTAGTCATTGGTCATTGGTCATTGGTCATTAGAAAAATGACATAGACGCGCTAGCGGCTACTCTACGAGTTCTCCAACGGAGTACCCGCACGGTAGGACTATTGACCAAAATGTTGAAATCCCTGGCTAAGATTCAGAACTTGGTCAGGGAATTTTTTTTGCTCGTCGTGCAATATTACTGTCGATCCGGCTGTAATCCTGCCTGCGATCGCAGCTCCTTCTCCAAGATGTTGCACTAAGGCTGATGCTAACTCTTGTGGTAAGCACAGTACTAATTCAAAGTCTTCGCCACCATATAGAGCATATTTTAGCGCTTGGTCTGGTGTCAGCCAATGGTTAAAAGTTTTTGCTACAGGAATTTGTCTGTGTTCTAAGACAGCGCCAACGCCACTGCCGCGGCAAATTTGAATAATCGCATCTGCTAAACCATCGCTGCTATCCATACCAGCAATGGAGAGTTGGGAGTTAGGAGTTAAGATTTTCCAGAGGATTGGTAAGACATCTAATCGTGGCTGTGGGCGTTGGTGTGCGCGGATTAGAGCCGTGCATTCTGCATCTTTAAGGTCTTGTCCTAATTCGGGATGCAAGAGGAGTTCTAAGCCTGCTCTTGAGGCTCCATGAACGCCTGTAACGACGATCGCATCCCCAACAACAGCAGCAGAACGGCGGATAATTTGACTAGGGTTAACTTGACCAAAAGCGGTAATTGCCAGAGTAGTAACAGGCGATCGCACGACATCACCTCCAACAATCGGGGTATTGTATTTTTGCAGGCATTCTGTCATTCCCTGGTACAATCGCTCAACCCAACTTACCCTAAGTTCAGCGGGTAGTCCCAACCCGACAGTGATTCCCAATGGAGAAGCACCCATTGCTGCTAAATCTGATAAATTGGCAGCAGCAGCTCGCCAACCAGCATCTTCTGGGGAAGTGGTGAGGTTGCTAAAATGCACGCCATCAACCAGTACATCTGTAGTCACTACCAAAGATTGCCCTGATGCAGTCTCAAGTACTGCGGCATCATCGCCGATAATTTCTGGAGGACAGAAGCGCTGTAATCTTTCTAAAAGACCTTGTTCGCCAATGTCTTTTACTTGTTGAGAAGATAAATCACTGTTCACAATCGGTTTTCCATGTTGCAAAATTACGAAGAAAACTGATGATTTGTTTTAGTGTTTAAGATAAGGGTATCGTCTAGGAGTCAGTTGGAATGGTAATAACACCAGTAACCAGCATCACATTTGAGGATTACTTAACCTATGATGATGGCACTGATTTTCATTATGAACTGGTGGATGGCAAGCTAGAGCTAATGAATCCACCTACTATTGAACATTTCCTGATTGTCGATTTTTTGGATACTGCCTTGAAAGCAGAAATAAAACGTTGTAATTTTACTTGGCTGTGTTTTCGGGAAAGTGGGGTGAGAACGGGTAGAAATAAATCTAGGCTGACTGATCTGTGTGTAGTGACACTGGAACAAGCCAGAGAATTATTGAATGCCTCAGCAGTATTTGAATCACCACCGTTACTAATTGTCGAGGTGGTCAGTCCAGAGTCTGTGAAATGGGACTATCGTTATAAACGCTCGGAATATGCGGCCTTAGAGGTTCCTGAATATTGGATTGTAGACCCACTGAAAGCAAAAATTTCGGTGTTACTACTGGAAGATGGATTTTACGAAGAAACAGTTTTTACAGCTACTCAGCAAATTGTATCACGGACTTTTCCAGAATTGAATATTGCAGTTGAAGAGGTATTGAATGCAGGTAATCTGGGCTAGTAGACTATGCATAGTAGTCGTCTTTTAACTAATTCTGTGGGTTTAAGTTTCATAGCAACTAACAAGGATCAAGTTTTGTGGCTCTTTCTAAATAACCGTTACAAAACTTAATTACGAATTATTTGAATCGTGATTAGAGGATGTTTGAAAAGTTGTAAAATATACTCAAAACCCCACTTCCATTCTTCTCCCCGAAAGGTCGAGAGGCTTTGAAACCCCCATTATGTTGTAGTTTGGGAGGCTTAGATGTTACCAAAAATACTTTTCAAACATCCTCTTAGACTAAAAATTCCTTAGCGATGCTGAGTTGAAAAATATTAAAGATAAATTCATGCTAAATTCCTAATCACTTCAAGGAAATTCTTCAAAATTATAGATCCATTATCACTTCGCCAAACAGCAACGATTTCTAATACTGGTGATTGTCCTTGTATAGAACGATAGACTACACCACATCGTTGAAGATTTTGTACGTTTGCCGGAAGTAGTGAAATCCCCATTCCACCTGCAACTAAACTCAGAACAGTTGATATCCATGCTGCTTCTTGTCTGACTTTTGGCTGAAAACCTGCATCCACGCAAAGCCTATTAATTTGATCGCGTAAGTTATATAACAAGTTATGTGGTGGTAAGATAAATTGCTCATTTGCCAGTGTTGCAAGTGAAATGCTAGTTAGCCTTACGAAACGATGGTTTTCCGGTAAAACAATGACCAGCGATTCTTGAAGAATAGGCATAGAAGTCAAAACATCATCATTATTGCTTTTGATATTTTGCAAATTATGCAGATGAAAGAAACCTAAATCCAGTTGTTGGTTTCGCAACTTCTCAATTTGGTCATAGGAAGCTATTTCCTGTAACACCAATTCTACTTCTGGAAACTTCTGATGAAATGCTCGGAGGATATCGGGTAGTTTGCTGTTGGCGATGGATGTATTGATTCCTATAGTTAATCGTCCTTTCTCACCACGACTTAACTGTTGACCTGATTCAATTGCTCGTTCAACCTGACTGAGAATTTGACAGGCTTCTTGCAAAAACTCATTTCCCGCATCTGTTAATTTTAACGGGCGCTGGTTGCGATCAAATAGTTGAAATCCAATTTTTTTCTCCAGCCGCTTGATTTGTCTACTCAGAAATCCCTGATCGATTTCCAGATATGCAGCAGCGTTGGTAAATCCTTGCTTCTGGGTTACAGCGATCGCATACTTCAGGTGACGCAGTTCTAGTTCATCCCAATTTGACCATTTGTGAGAGGCTAAAGATTCTTGTTTTTTCAGCATTATGACGTTTTAGTCATCGAATGTTGCATAAACAAGGTGATTATATCATGGTTTCCCAAGATATCTTCAGAGCAATACAACCACTTGCAATTAGGGAACCAGAAATGAAATTTAAGAGCCAAATCAATCGAGTATTGATTGGAGGTGGAACTCATGGGAACGAGTTTACTGGAGCATACTTGATCAAACTTTTTGAGCAATTTCCTGAGCTAATTCGTAAATCCAATTTTGAAACACTGACATTGTTGGCTAATCCTAAAGCATTTGCAGCAGGAACACGATACATTGACAAAGATTTAAATCGGTGCTTCCTGCGTCAAAATTTAGAGGATTCAACACTTTCTGGTTATGAGGATTTACTAGCTCAAGAGATTGACCATCTGTTTGGTCAAAATGGTAAAACTCCTGTTGATTTTATTTTGGATTTACATAGTACAACCGCCAACATGGGTGTAACCATCATTGTCGATAATGATCAACCCTTCAATCTGCAATTAGCCGCCTATCTCAGTTATGTTAATCCTTCAGTCAAGGTTTATAGTTCTGGAAACTCTGGTCGAGGTGATAATTCGCTGCGATCGCTTGGCAAATTTAGCGTTGCTATTGAGGTTGGCTCTGTTCCTCAAGGTGTTTTGAATCCAGATATTTTTCTGAAAACTGAAGCCATAATTTACACAATTTTAGATTATTTAGAACTGTACAACCAGGGAAAAGTACCAGCGTTCCCAAATACTCTTATCTTCTACAGATATATAGAAGCAATTGATTATCCCAGAAACGAACACGGAGAAATTCAAGCCATGATCCATCCTCGGCTTCAGTTTAAAGATTATGAGGTTTTAAATCCTGGCGATCCTATGTTCTTAACATTTGACGGTCAAACAATTCCCTACGAAGCCAACTCAACTACCTATCCTGTTTTTATTAATGAAGCAGCTTATTACGAGAAAGGTATTGCCATGTGTTTTACCGAAAAACAAATGATTACTGTTGAATAAGCCAAAATTAGGACTTACACAAAGAACTTTCAAGCACTCATCCACTTCCTCTGTCGTTCATTCTATTACCTGTATGTTAGTCTTGACAATTTAACTTTTAACACTTTAAAGGAGTTACTAATGAACACTCAACAGATAGAGCTTTATCAAAATATTCAAAGATTTTCTCTAGATGATGCTGATGCAGTTTTATCATTTACTCATCGATTAGCAAAAGACAACGGTTGGACAACTAAATACACCCAACGTGTTATTAACGAATACAAAAAGTTTGCCTTTCTTGCCGTTATCGCTGGGCATCCTGTTAGTCCTTCTGCTCAAGTGGATCAAGTTTGGCATTTGCACTTAACCTACACTCACTCATACTGGGATGAGTTTTGTGGTAAAATATTACATAAATCATTGCATCATCATCCTAGTAGTGGCGGTTATAGCGAGCAGGAAAAGCATCGCAGGTGGTATTACGAAACGCTGATTAGCTATGAAAAAATATTTAATGAGCGCCCACCGATTGATATTTGGCAGTCATCAAATATCCAATTCGATAATAATATTCAGTTCACACGAGTAAACACTCGTTGCTACTGGATTGTACCCAAACCATCCTTTACTTTTCTTCGATTGCCTGCGTTGAAATCGATGCTAATTGCGCTGTTATCATTTATGCTAGTTCTAGCAATGAGTAGCTTTTTCCCACTGATTGCTAATACTCATAACTATTCAAATAATTTGAATAGCTCTGAACTTGTGATGTCTCAGGTGGCTGAAAATACTCCACGTCCTGGCAATACACCAACATCTACCTTTGAGAATAATCACACTACCTCGGACAAAGCTTCAGAGTGGTCTTGGTGGTGGCTTTTGTGGTTGCCAATATTAATTTTTTGTTTCTTGAGCCGTGGCGGTAACAGTAATGGCGGTGACAATAATAATAATTGCAATAGTTGTGCCGGCTGTCTGTGATGAATCTGTTAGTAATGACTCCAATTTATAATAGGAATATGGCTATGCCAAATTTATGGAGTATTGATTCGTTCCAAATTTCCCCACCTTGAAAAGGCTGGAATCTAGGACTTACGCATTGACAGGAAAGACCAAATATGTATCGATGATTTGAAAAACCACATCTATCGTAGGGGCAATTCATGAATTGCTCCTACAGCGTGGGTCTATTTACCATCAAAGAATGATTAATAAAAACCTGAAACGATGTATTTACGTTGATACACAACATGATTCTTTTGTACAGTACGTAAGTCCTTAATCTATTAGGCAGCTTGCGGCTCAACTAAATTTTCTATTCCCTGAACGACTGTTGCCGATTCAATTTTGTCACCCGCCTTCAGTTTATCCAAAACTTCTCTGCCTTCAGTGAGATAGCCAAAAACGGCATAACGACCATCCAATAGGTTGCGTCCGGCGGGGGTAAGTTCTGGTTCAAACAAAAAGAAGAAAAATTGTGATGAGCCACCATTTACTTCACTTTCGGGACGAGCCATCACTACTGCACCAAAGGCAGAAAAAGGTAGAACTGGCATATCAACGTAACGACCAGCTTCTTCTAGAGTAATGCCATAAGTAGGTGCTTTATCTCCTTGAACTAAGATTTCTAAGGGAATAGCACGATATTTGCCAGTTTTTGGGTCAATGAAACCCACATCTTTTCCAGCAGGATCTCCAGTTTGGAGAAAGTAAGACTCTTCAGAACGGGTAAATTCTAAACCATTATAAAAACCCCTGTGTACCAAATCTACAAAATTACCAGCAGTTACAGGGGCGCTATAACCGTCTACGACAAGAGCTAAATCGCCTTTGTTGGTTTTAATTTCTACAGTGGCACGACCTTTAAGTTGTGGCAGGTTGCTATACTCAGCAGGCACTTTAAAGGGAAATTGTTTCACCATTGAATCTTCTAGCTGAGTAACGAGATTTAGTAGTTTAGTTCTCTCTTGCAGTATTTGTTCTTTATCTTTACTGTTCGCCAATTCTTGCAATTTACCCACCCCAGCTTTCAACTCGGTAATCCAAGCTTCGGCTTGGGGTTGGCGTTCTGCGGGAACGCTTGTTAAGATTTGGGAAGGTTTATCGAGAATGCGGGATGCTTGGCTGATGTCTTTGGAAATAGCACCCCAACGTCGATTCGCCCGCAGTTGGGCAGAGATGTCCTCTAAACTGCCTTGTAGTTGCCGCACAGGTTTGTTATCTATCGGGAGTGCATACCGCAACAAAGCCTTACCGTCGGTAATTGCATTACCTGCTGGGAGTGCGGCGCTACTGGAGGGAGTCCACCCAGCTGTAGTTATGCCTAAAAATATTGTTATCAGCAGTATTGCCATTAGGCTCTTCTTCAGCCAGGATTTTAATAAGTTAAGCATGGGATAACTCAAATGCAGCAGTGAATTGTTGACTGGACGTAACCCATAAATAATCTTCCCACGTTAGGTGATGAGTGGAGCAGAGGTCTAGGGCAGAGGAAAAATAACTAATGACAATAACACTAAACTAATGACAAATGCCCAATGACGACCCTAGAAGGGTACAATAAATGCCGATTGTCTTCCAAAATTTGAAAGTTTCATGATCTCCAGTAACGACTTTCGACCCGGTGTTTCAATTGTATTGGATGGGTCTGTATGGCGAGTGCTTGAATTCTTGCACGTCAAACCAGGCAAAGGTTCCGCCTTTGTACGAACTAAGCTAAAAAATGTCCAGAGTGGGAGCGTGATGGAAAAAACGTTCCGCGCCGGGGAAACAGTGCCGCAAGCCACTCTAGAAAAAAGTACGATGCAGCATACCTATAAAGAAGGCGATGAGTTTGTCTTTATGGATATGGAAACCTACGAAGAAGGCAGATTGACTCGCGAACAAATTGGCGATCGCGTCAAGTACCTCAAGGAAGGTATGGAAGCTGAAGTGATTCGGTGGGGCGAACAGGTATTGGGAGTAGAGTTACCTAAGTCTGTGGTTCTGGAAATTGTCCAAACAGATCCAGGTTTAAAAGGTGACACCGCCACAGGTGGCTCAAAACCAGCAACTCTAGAAACTGGTGCAGTTGTGATGGTTCCTTTGTTTATTTCCCAAGGAGAACGCATCAAAGTTGATACCCAGGAAGATAAATATATCAGCAGGGAATAACTTTCATCTCTACGGAGATGCTTGCTCTCGATTGAAATCCCTACATAGGGATTAATTCCCTGCCACACTTAAAATGCTAATTTACGGATAGGTCGAGGTAATAAAAACTGTGCCATTGGACTTTAATGAAATCCGCCAACTATTGGCAACTATCGCACAAACAGATATTGCAGAAGTCATACTCAAAAGCGATGATTTTGAGCTAACAGTCCGTAAGGCTGTGAGCGTTAGCAATCAGATGTTGTCGGTAGGTCAAGGGACTTTAGGCGGTGTGGTAGGTTCAGGCTTGACATCGGGTTCATCTGGGGGAAACCAGGTGAGCGGAAGTCAGCTAACAGAGGTGTCCACATCTCGTGTATTTGAGAATACTGGAACTAGCACACAAATGCAGTTATCAGTAAATCCTCCCTCAACCATTGACCAGAGATTAGTAGAAGTGCCTTCCCCAATGGTAGGAACGTTTTATCGTGCTCCTGCGCCTGGGGAAGTGGCATTTGTGGAAGTGGGCGATCGCGTCCGCAAGGGTCAAACAGTCTGTATCATTGAAGCCATGAAGCTGATGAATGAAATCGAAGCCGACGTCTCTGGACAGGTGATGGAAATTCTCCTTGAAAATGGCGACGCTGTAGAATATGGTCAACCTTTGATGCGAATTAACCCTGATTAAGTATTAATGTATATATGATGTGAGTCATTGTTAAAACTTTCAGTCCTTGCGGGTCAACCCTGATGAAACAAACGTTGCCTTTACCACCAGAAGTGGTGCAACAAGTAGCTGAATACTTCAGCCTGTTAAGTGAGCCAATGCGCCTACGACTGCTACACTTATTACGGGATGAAGAAAAATGCGTGCAAGAGTTGGTAGAGGCAACACAGACTTCTCAGGCAAATGTATCAAAACACCTGAAGGTAATGTGGCAAGCAGGTATTCTTAGCCGCCGCAGTGAAGGAACTTGCGCCTATTACCGGGTGGAGGATCAAATGATTTTTGAGTTGTGTAATCGGGTTTGCGATCGCCTCGCCACAAGGTTAGAGCAGCAAGCCCGTAATTTTCGTGTGTTAAATAGCAAACGGTAAGTGTAAGAGAGTTATGAATTATGAGTTATGAGTTATAAATTAAAACTCCTCACTCCTGCACAGACGCGATTAATCGCGTCTCTACTCCTAACTTTTTTAAAGGGGATAATTTTTCTGAAACTGTTCACGAGTTAGCGGTTGTTGTAACTCTACACCCTCACCGCCTAAAACATCCAACGGTTTGCCATTCACGTCAATGTACACTTTGGCTTTGGGATTTAAAGTTGTTGCAGTGTAAACAACTTGTCCCACACGACCCATCATTGAGGTGCTACCACCACCGCTGGTAAAATCTTCAGATAAATTAACGTGAACCTCATCATTTTCTGACTTCAGCCCCAATAGCTTGGTTCCTTTGGGGATAGTTGTCGAATCTGTCCCTTCTGTTGGACCTGCTAACAAACTTTGGAAAGCTGCTTCTAAAGCCTGGTTAGGTAGTACAGAAGCTACTCTAACAGGCTGGGGAACCAAAGTAACATTTTTATTGTTTGGTCTTAGCCAGTAAACGTTGGGGGTGTTCTCATTACCTGGCTGCCTAGTTGATGGCTGTACTGGCTGTTCAATACGCCCAGAGGGGTTTGACGGTGTAGGAGTATTGCTGGATTGTGTGGTAAACCAAGCTACACCGCCACCCACCGCTACAACCGCTGCTGACACAGCTGCAATTACGCCTGAAGAAATACGATTAGATCCTTGTTGGTCCTTCATGTTCAAAACCTTCCTAACTGAGGGCTGATATGGTAGTTATGTGAGGAGCAGCCTGGTTAAAGACGATACTTATAGGTAGAGAGTTTCCCGCAATCTAGAGGAGACTTAATGCCTCTTAATTCTGTAAGTCCCCAATTCAATTTTAGAATTTTTATTTCTAATCCGTCACCTACCAAATTATCTAAATTTTGGGGAGTGGGGAGTGAAAAGTTAAGAGTTAGGAGTTAGGAGTTAGAAGTTGGGGACAAACGGACAAGGGAGATAAGGGGGAATTATTGAACAAGTCTCTCCTTTGTCTCCCCTTCTTCCTTGTCTACCTTGTCTCTTCTCCATGCCCCATGCCCCATGCCCTATGCCCTATTGCTTCCGTAATCCACTGTTTGAGTGTTGTTGTCACTTCATCAATGACTATTTCTTGAGATTTACGGGTGGCTCTTTCTACAACTTCAACTTTGCCATTAGCGATCGCTCGTCCGGTTACAATTCTATAAGGTATGCCAATCAAGTCCGCATCTTTAAATTTCACTCCCGCCCGTTCGTCGCGGTCATCTAGTAGGGTTTCAATTCCCGCTTGATTGAGTTCTGTGTAAAGTTTTTGGGCGATTTCGATTTGTTGAGCATCCTTGATGTTAGGAATTGTGACGATCGCGTGGTAGGGTGCGATCGCAACTGGCCAAATAATCCCATCTTTATCGTAAGATTGCTCGACGGCAGCTTGTGCTAGTCGTGATACACCTACACCAAAACAACCCATAAATAGCGGCTTTTCTTCACCCTGTTCATTGGTATAAGTTGCACCCATCGCTTGGGAATATTTAGTACCTAATTGGAAGATGTGACCTGCTTCAATTCCACGGGCGCTTTGTAGGCTTTGTTCTGGGTTGTGGATGGCGCGATCGCCTGGTCTTGCCTTACGTATATCTACTACTGTACTTGGCAATGTAAATTGCTCACCCCAATTAGCACCAACGACGTGATAGCCAGTTTCATTCGCGCCTGTAACAAAGTTTTTTAAATCAACGGCTGTTTGATCTACCAAGCGCAAAAATTTAGGATGAATCTGTTTATTAGCGGTAATATATTCATCTGTGATGTCTGGCGCAATGTACCCTAAAGGTAGAGATTTAGCTGTCCATGCTTGCTGGGCTTCTACATTTGGTACATTCAAACTAATAATAGTTTTAGCGCCATATTCAGAAGCTAGTTTGGTCAATTCATTTTGCAACTTGACTTCATTAACTTCCTGATCGCCTCGGATGCTTACCAGAACCAACACTGTTATACCATTATCATAAACTGTTTGATAAAGGACATTTTTCACTAATTGAGTGGGAGAAGAGTTGAGGAGTTGACACACCTTTTCAATCGTCTCTGTTCCAGGTGTATCGCGTTTCTCGTAGGTTGTAAACCGTGAAGTTTCGGCGTCAATTGGTAAAGAAACAGCCTTTTCTACGTTAGCGGCGTATTTACCATCATCAGTGTAGAGAACTTCGTCTTCGCCAGCTTCCGCCAAAATCATAAATTCTGTGGAACCAGAACCGCCAATTGCACCAGAATCAGCTTCCACTGCCCGAAAAGCTAAACCAGAACGCCGCAGGATATTACTGTAGGCTTTATACATATCCTGGTAAGTTTCTTTGAGGCTGGCTTCATCAGCGTGGAAAGAGTAGCCGTCCTTCATGATAAATTCACGTCCACGCATTAAACCAAAGCGGGGACGAATTTCGTCGCGGAATTTGGTTTGAATTTGGTAGAGATGTAGCGGTAGCTGGCGATAAGAGCGAATCATATCACGAGCGATCGCTGTGATTACTTCTTCATGAGTTGGGCCTAATCCTAATTGTTGCTCACGGCGGTCAATTAGAGAAAACATAATCCCCTCAGCTTTGGTGTAAGTGTCCCAGCGTCCCGATTCTTTCCATAAATCAGCAGGTTGTAATTGTGGTAAGAGACATTCTTGTGCGCCTGTAGCGTTCATTTCTTCCCGCACAATCTGGGAAACTTTTTGCAGTACCCGCCACATTAGCGGCAAATAAGCATAGATACCACTACCGATGCGACGAATGTAACCTGCACGGAGTAATAATTTATGGCTGGGAATCTCAGCATCAGCCGGATCATCCCGCAGTGTAACAAATAACATTTGTGAAAGTCGCATCGTTTAATCCCTTTCCAGAATCTCTAATTTGTTTATAAACCACCTGGCGATTATAAATCGCGGCCACACAAACTCTTGTCCGCCTGAGTGCATTAAGAAGCCAATACGGTTCGGTTAAGATCCCCCCGCCGGCAGCGACCCCCTTAAAAAGGGGGTAAAAGAGGGTTAAAAGCCCCCCTTTTGAAGGACAAGGCTGTTTCATTCCCTAAAGAGCTTTAAAAATCAAGGGTTATAGCAATTTAAAATTGGTTATTTTGTTACCAGCGTGTCGATAAAATGAACTATTTTACTGATATTTAAGTGCTTAAATGTTCATCTCATCGTCACCCTTACTTACAATTTTCTCGCTAACCATCTTGACAAATCCTGTTTGAAATGGAATGAAACAGCCCTGCCTTTTGAAGGGGGGTTGGGGGATCTTCAAAATATTAGAACGTTAACCGAACCGTATTAAAAGGTATTCTAGTTTTTGAACCTGCGAGGTACGCAAAGTGCAAGCGAGATCGGCATCTTACAGCCGTTAAGATATGGCATGATATAATCTTTGCAACTATTTAATCTAGGTCTAGGTTATGAGTCCTTTGACATTAAAACTAGACACTGTTAATTTAAGTGACAAACAATTTTATCACTTATGTTAAAATAACCGCGAATTGAAATTTGAACGCACTGCCAAGGGAGAATTAATCATCATGTCCCTCGTTGGAGGTGAAAGCGGGAATCGAGAAGCAGATTTAATTATTGATCTGGGAATCTGGAATCGGCAAACTGGCCTTGGTTTTACCTTCAGTTCTTCTAGTATATTCAAATTACCCAATGGTGCTCACCGTTCCCCAGATGCTGCTTGGATTCAAGGAGAACGTTGGCAAACACTTACACCTGAACAAAGACGCAAATTTCCCCCATTGCACCCGATTTTGTCATTGAATTAAGGGCAGCAACAGATGATTTGGAAATGTTACGTTCCAAAATGCAAGAATATATAGATGCAGGGGTGCAATTGGCATGGTTAATTAACCCCCAACATCAGCAAGTAGAAATTTATTGTCAAAAACAAGATACGGAAGTGCGAAATCTACCCACACAATTATCGGGTGAAGATGTATTGCCAGAATTTAGCTTGAGTCTTTCTTGTTATTAAGATTTGCAAGTGCTGCTAAACCTCCACTATCTGCCAACACTTTCCATTGCAGCAGAAAATACTTTATAAGTCTGCGTAAGTACGCTTCATTAAAATAATCTACGTAGGCAGACTAAGAAGGTATCCTAGTTTTCTAACCTGAGTCATGTGCCAAGCACAGCACAATAGGCAGGTTTTACCTTGACTTCATTACTCAGGGCATATTACAGCCGTTAGGATATCTTAAAATAAATAACCATCAGGCGATTAGAATCAGGGCATCTTTAGGAGAAACTACTTTGGCAAATGTAATTTATCAAGCACAGGCACCCTTAGAATTTATTCCTCCGGCGTTTAACCCTTTATTGCTACGAGTTGTCCATCTGTTGCTACCCAGTTGGATAAAATGGCAAACACCTATTACCCAAATTGAAGCAGACAACGTAGAGGTTCTGGTGGATCTATATCGCCAGTTTCAGGAGGGTAAGATCCGTTTTATGCTGGCATTTCGCCATCCGAAAACAGACGATCCGTTTTGTTTGGGTTACTTGCTGTCTCAACTCGTACCAAAGGTAGCGCAATCGCAGGGTACAACACTACAACTTCCCATTCACGCTCATTTTATCTACGATCGCGGCATTCCTCTATGGGCAGGTGCCCACGTTGGCTGGATTGCTTCTCATTTAGGTGGCACTCCGATTCAGCGAGGTAAAGCTGACTGGACGGGGTTACGTTCGGCGCGTGACTTGTTTGCCAATGGGAAATTCCCGATGGTGGCTGCGCCTGAAGGTGCTACCAATGGCTTATCGGAGAATATCAGCCCCCTAGAACCTGGTATTGCCCAATTAGGCTTTTGGTGTGCTGAAGATTTGCAAAAAGCTGGAAGCGACCAACAGGTTCTAATTGTACCAGTTGGGATTAAATATAGTTACGTTGATGCTCCTTGGGATGCGATCGCTAATCTTTTAACTGAATTAGAAGCGGCTAGTGGTTTACCTGTGAATCCAGCAGAAAATTCTTCTGTAGAGTCGCTTTATCCCCGGTTGTTGACTTTGGCAGAACATTTACTTTTGCTAATGGAGGAATTTTACACCCGGTTTTATCATCAAAAACTGCCAGATCCCAAGATTGTCAACGGGCAAATTCCAGATAGAAATGAAGCGTTAGCAGTTCGTTTACAAGCTTTATTGAATGCAGCACTGTTAATCTCAGAACAGTATTTTAATTTGCAGTCAAAAGGTAGTTTAAGTGACCGTTGTCGGCGAGTCGAGCAAGCAGGTTGGAATTATATATTTAGAGAAGAATTTAAGGATGTAAAAGGAGTATCTGCGGTTGAAAGAGCTTTAGGCGATCGCGTTGCTGAAGAAGCAAATGCCCGGATGTGGCACATGCGTTTAGTAGAAAGTTTTGTGGCAGTTTCTGGTAATTATATTCGTGAAAATCCAACAGTAGAAAGGTTTGCTGAGACGACTTTAATTTTATGGCAAATGATTGCTAAAATCAAAGGCGATAAAGCTGTGCAGCGTCCGCAATTGGGTAAGCAAAAAGTAAAAATTACTGTGGGTGAACCCATATCTATTTCTGAGCATTACCCAGACTATAAGGAAAACCGTTTGGGTGCTAGACAAGCTGTTGCTGATGTGACAAATGATCTGCAACATGCGTTGGAAGGTTTGATTTGATTAGAAGGGTTGCATTTTTAGTTAGGAACCAGAATAAAGCTGTCAGTCGTCAGGAGGCTTATTGATTTCGACCCCTGCCTCCTGACTCCCTTAACTAGCAAGATGCAATGTAAAAGCCTAAGTGTTTATCCGAATCGGATATTACTTTCTAAAGTAGATCGATTCAAACAAAAAACTTCTAGCGATCGCGGGTTTAGATGCTCTGTACGGAGGTGTTGGCGGGATGTGCTTTATTAAGCTTACACAAACCCAAAAGTTTTTGAAAGCTACCTAATTAAATGGGTGTAAAAAATCGCAGGCTACTAGACCTACTTGGCTTTGCTCCTATTTCACCTTTAATATAATTGGGTTATATAAAAGCACTTGTAACTAGATATATCATTTTTTATTTGAGTTTTATAAAATTACCGTTAAGTTATTCAAATTATATTTTCAGAGAAATCACGCTTTTATGTTTTTGTAATTCAAATTACAAATAGAGAAGTCCAGAAAATTGTGATTTTCTAAATCAATCAATTTATAAATAATGAAAACTCAAAACTTATTCAATTTACTGAAGGTTGGTATTGCTACTTTTGGAATCTTCTTTGTGGCTGGTCAAGGAGCGTATGCCTCAGACTTAAAGGGAACAGCATTTAGCATATCTTTGGAGTGTATGAACGACACTACCGGTCTTTTGATGGGTCAAAACTCCACTGATGCTAGCGGGTGGCAGTATGCATTTGATTCAAACAAAGATGGGATGAACGGGAATTACTGGGTTGGTGCCGCAGCAGGGAAAGTAAATCCCTACGATATCTCTGGTATGGCTATCAAAGAAACTGCTACCAGCGTGATTGTGGCAATCAACGGCAATATGAAGTTAACAGGAGAGGCTGAACAGGGTGCTACCGGTGGTCAAATTGGATATGGTGATTTGTTCTTCAATATGGCGGGCAAAACTTTTGAAAATGCTATGAGCAGCGGGGATTTGTTTGGGATTCATTTCTCCTCAGTGAATGCTTCAGGAGTACAACAACTAGGGGTTTATAGTAATGTTCAGGCAAAGACAGTTACTAATATCAAAGAAGGCTACACTGTTGGATATGGTGGTTTGGCAGGAGATGGATGGATTTCTTACGAAACTCAGGTAAAACAAGGTGGTGGTGTTGTCGGTTATGGTGATTTGACCAGTAGTTACTTTACCAATAACGGCAAAGACAAGACATTTAATCTCAATGTCATCGACTCTGGAAAATATCTGAATGGAATCTCGTTTTTAGCACAGGGTAATGTAACGCAGCAGTTGCTGACCACTGGCTACGATGCCAGCAAATTCAACGGCACACAAACCATTGCATTTGAATTCAAGAAATCTTCTATTGTCCAATCGACTCCTGAGCCTGCTAGTCTCGCTGGTTTAGGAATTGTCGGTCTGGCTTTGGCTGGTAGCAAGCTACGCAAGAAATTAGCGTAACAATTGGGTAAGGACTATTTGCAATACGGCTTGATTTCTCTTCAGTGATTATAGACAAGATAAAAGACTATTTTCTCTCAGAAAAAATGATCGCTGGAGTCATGGAATTTTGGATGAAGCTTAAGCGAAAGTATCCCAAGCCCTGTAGATTTACTCACTAAACATTAAATAGGTCAATTTCAATGCCCTTACTTTCTAGCAAGGGCATTTTTTTCTCAGATAGTTATCAAATACAAAAACTACTTTGGTAATTCTCCAAATAATCTCGGTAACGCTCATAACACCTATACTCGCTATAAGGCGTGCAGCAGCTTGTTGTCAGACATCACTCCTTACACCCTAACCTGGAAACACCTTAGATAAATCCACAACTAAATTAGGAAAACAGGGCAGATTAACTGATTCATTTTGCAGATAAATAAATTTGCGACGATAACCAAATTTACCTTGCAAGGCTTGATAAGGTTCGCTATAGCACTCCAGATAATTATCTACTAAATTAAATATCCAATAATTAGAGATATTTGCTTCTGCATAAATAGGTAGCTTTTCTTCTTGGTCATATTTTAAGGATGAATCAGCAATCTCAATTAAGAGTAAAATATCAGATGGGCTGGGATGATTCGCTAGATAGTCATCATCTCTATTTTTTGCAATTACTCTATCTGGTTCAGGCTCACTGTTGTTAGACAAAGTAATTGGTTGTTGTCCTCGTAGGGTTGCGCGATCGCCCACTAGCTTATATAATCATCGTTCTAGGCGTGTTTCACAAACAGAGTGCGGTGTACCTTTTGCTGCCATCTGGATTATTTCACCCTTAATTAGCTCAACTCGGTCATTCTCCTCAAAGAAGCCGAGTTCAGCTAGAAGGTGATATTCAGCTATAGTAAAGCGTTTAGCAGTGGTAAGGCTCATAACAACTACGAGAATGCAGAGTTATTTTTATCTTAATATAGCTGTAACTGATTAAACTTCTGCGATGGAAGATGGTGAGGTGTCTAAATCTTCTTCTTTATCAGTTTCTGTAACTGTTTCTATACTTACACCCTTCCAAGGAAAATCAAAATATTGTTCCTGAACCGTTTTTAATTCCTTTATTGACTCTTGGAAAAATAATTTAATAGCAGATACGTGGTTTTCTTCAGATAAAAAATCTTGTAAGCTTTTTCGATAAAATATACCTGACCATGCTGGCAAAACTTTTAAATTACTAGGAGTCCATAGATTAGGTTTATTGTTAATTATTTTTTGCATAGATTCAATAATTTTTGGGCGTTGTCCAAACCTATGAGAAACCTGCAAAAATATACCTAAATATGGATAATCAGTTAAATTACTTGGATTTAAATTGAAGTATCCAAGACCACACCATAAGTCCCATGTACAGGGAGAAAAGTGGGTGTAGATAATATATCTCTCGTCCCATTTCCATTGAGTCCTACTTGCTGCGCCTTTGATAACACCTCCAAAAGCTAGCTTGAATTCGTGCTGTATTTCATCACTGAGAGTTGATTCCATGAGATTGAGAGTTTTGTTAAAATTCACCATTGTCAATAAGTCAACTGATGAAAATTGATTAGTGTGAGACATTCTGTTATTCCTCATAAAAATTAATATTTCTTGAGCTAAGATATCAGATGCGCGTTCTTTCAAGAAGCTATAAAACTGATACCACCTCAGTTGGAAGAAATTTATCTTGGGTGATAACTCAAGGCAATACTCTTTGATTGCTGGTTTTGGATCATAATCATATTGTTTGAGTTCATCTTTTGGGTCATAATCACGGGTGATATAAATTAAAATTCGATGTCTGACATTTGGTAAATTACTCAAAATATCAGCATATTTTCTTAAAGCATTATTTCCATCCTTAGCGCCAATTTTGGATTCAATAAATATTACATCTGTGCTTATGCCATTTGATAATTCAACCACAATATCAAATCTACTATCCTCAGTATGACCCGCCAGTGCTTGATGTTCTTGTTGAGTTGAAATCTTGATGCTGGAATAATTATCATCACTAATGATTGAGTGATGTTTTAGCCAATCAAGCAAAATACCATTATTCAGGGACAGAAAATAAGCAACAATCTCAGTAAAAAAATCTTCACGCGGTTTGCTTCCTGAATGCAGATTGAGTAAATTAGTAAACAAAGACATTTATTTTTAAGTATTTAAGGTAATTCAAAAAAAGTTATATACAAGAACCAAGCTTGTAGTCCTTCTGGAACAAGAGTACTGGAAATTTTTATAAGTTATGTTTGTATTAAATATTACTAGCGTTACAGCAGTTATAACTTAGCCGATTGCAGTTTGACAAGGGTGCTAGACTATACCAATAAAAAATAGGAGTAAAATTTTTACCCCTACAAAGTCGTGTATTATTTTAAGAATAGCTAGAGAAGTTTATTGCTCTGAAGTTAAGTGATTTTCTAGCAAAGATGCGATCGCTTCAGGATGAATATTCTTGTATTTCTTTTTACCAAGCTGTAAAACACAGTTGGGAGCGCTGCCACAGCATTTTTGGCAACTAGTATGTTCAATGGTAACTTTGTCTAATAAACCGCGATCGCACAAAGTTTTTTCTAAATCTGATAATAATCCTTTACCACCACGTTTCAGGCAACCGCCCTTTTGACATACCATAATCCTCGCTTTGGGTTGAGGTGGTAAATCTTGCTTTGGACACACATCAATTGGTGTCACCCGATAGGCTTTGATTTTAATTTTACTTGTGCGCGAGTCTACCTTACTATGACCACAAATGCGAATTTGCTGACCAGGAACTAAGGATGAACTTAGTAATCGGCGTAACTCTTTAGGCAGTTTAATGTCTACATTTCCAGATGGAACTGCCAATTGCAAGTATTTATATTTTCCTGGTTCACCACCAACAAAACCTAGTAACTGTCCCTCAAGGTTCAATTCTGATAACGTCAAATACTTGTTACCCATGATTGATAAAAAGTTAGGAGTGGGGAGTTAAAGCGAAGAGTTAGGAGTGAGGAGTTAGGAGTGAGGAGTTAAAAATGAGGAGGTAAGAGTTAATAATTCATAACTCTTAACTCATAACTCTTAACTTCCAACTCATAACTCTTAACTCCTAACTATTTTTAAGCTAGGCGTTTAGCTTCTACAGTTTGAGGTAAATTTGCTGTGTCTGGCAAATCACGAAATTCTAATTCCCAACCATTTGCTAGGGTGAGAATCTTGCCATCATTTCCATCGGTTTGTTTGACGACTTCTTCTTCCAGGTCTTTTTTAGCAACGTAGACTACTAAAGTGCCGGCATCATTCATCCGTAGCATTACTTTCATGAGATTCCTCAACAGATTCTAGTTCTTTTTTCATACAGCCGACGACGAACCCTGTTTCTAAGAAATGCACAGCATATATATAGGAAGTCTGCAAATATGTACCTATACTCGCTATGTAACCGATATCTCCTTTGTTTACTAAAACTTGGCCGACTTCCTTACCAGGAAAGGTACCATCATTTTTTAGCAGTTTACGAACTCTGACTTTTTCACCAATTTCAAAAGCAGGTGGCAAGTTTAGTTCTAATTCATCGCGTTGCATGAGAGTACCTCTGTTCTCTGACCAAATTCAATAGTTCTTCTGTCGTCAAACTGCGTTTTTTCTGTACCGATTGATGGCGCACTGCGTCTAAAACAGATTGGGTTTCTTGGGGGTTCAAGAAAATTCCATGCTGTTCTAGTAAGTTAGCAACCAAATGCCGTCCAGAATGTTTACCTACTACTAAACGCCGTTCCCAACCGACTTCTTCGGGTGCAAATGGTTCGTAGGTGATCGGGTTTTGCAATACCCCGTGAGCATGGATGCCAGATTCGTGAGCAAAGGTGTTTTCGCCAACGATCGCTTTCCAAGGTGGTACATCGGCTCCTGATGCGGCTGCAACTAGTTGAGACAGTTCCAGCAAACTGGGAGTGTCAATTCCCAAATCAACGTTGTAGATGCGTTTGATCGCCATGACAACTTCTTCTAATGCTGCATTTCCCGCCCTTTCACCCAATCCGTTGACTGTGGTATTCACTGATGAGGCTCCAGCTTTGATGCCCGCAAGGGCGTTGGCAGTTGCCATACCAAAATCATTATGCGTGTGGATTTCTAGGGGAATCGTCAACGCAGAAACCAGCCTTTGGACTTTGGTGTAGGTGGTGAAGGGGTCGAGAACTCCTACTGTGTCGCAGAAGCGGAAGCGGGATGCACCCCATTCTTGGGCATAAAGGGCTACATCTAAGAGGAAGTTTTCATCAGCCCTAGAAGAATCTTCGCCGCCGACTGCTACCCAAAGACCTTGATCGAGGGCGAAGTTGATTGAGTCTTTGAGTTTTTGCAAACTTACTCGCCACTGACCATGAAATTTAGTGGCAATTTGGATACCAGAGACGGGAATGGCAATATGCACCCGGTTCAAACCGCAAGCGATGGAAGCCTTGATATCTGAGATGACAGCACGGTTCCAGCCCAAGAGTTTTGCTTGTAAACCTAAGTTAGAAATTGCGGCGATCGCACGGGTTTCTTCGTCGCCCATTGCCGGTATACCCACTTCTAATTCCGGTATACCAATGGCATCGAGAAACTTAGCGATCGCTACTTTTTCTTGTAGAGTAAAGGCAACACCTGCTGCTTGTTCGCCATCACGTAATGTAGTGTCATTAATTATGATTTGATTCATTGCAAATATCCCTCTCTTGGAAGTATTCTTAATATCCTTTCCCTCTACAATCCCTCATGATGGTAAATGCTAAAAATATTACAATTCATAATGTAGGATACATGATCCTTAATTATTGCCTCATTATTAGCATCACATCTGTATGGCAGGGAACTAAAACAATGTATAAATTACTAATCGTTTTCACCGATGTCAGTTGAAATGTCTTCGAGTAGCAATGAACTAATATAACTATTAGCAAATCCCGAACAAAGTAATACACAGAATCCAGCAATTAAGGATGTAATCATCTTCGTAACCTCATCTTTTCTAGTACATTTTGGTGTAATTTAGGCAGGTAATGGTATCCAACGCTAAGGGGTACAAACTAGCTAACTGTGGTCTGCTAGCCAATCAAATATCTTTCCTAGCTGCTCCAAGTCAACGAAACCATACTGCCAGAGGAGCATCGGTAGTGGGCCATTGTCTAATTCACGGTGTCGCAGAGCTACAGCAATATCGGCATTTGAAAGTTCAAGTTCATTGTGCAAAAAATTGAGGAGTTTTATATCTCTGTTCCGAGTCGCCATAATTGATTGAACTTTCAATTTCTTAATTTGAGAAAAGATTAAAAATCAGAAATTCCAATTTATATTTAGGAATTTCGCCTTTCTAATTGTCGCTATATGTCAGGGGGATTTCAAATTTAGTAGAAGAAATAAAATCTAAACCCCGTCTAATCCATCTCAGTCTGCAACAAATTCTGCTAGCGGACAGTAGCTTCAAACTCTAAACCTATTTGAGCTTTGTGCATCTATGAACAAAAAGGATAAAGTCCAGTACTTGCGTCATGAATTCAAGATTAATCGTCTCTGAATTAGGTCTTTTTGAAATAATCATGACTCATCACTGTAATGCCAGCAACGCTCTAGCCACTCTAATAATTCGTGACGAGAAGCAAGAAATTGCATAACTGTACTACGAATTAGAATTACTTCGAGCAAATTGTTCACTTGCACTCGTAAAGAACCATCAGGGGGACAGTAGCTCTTAATTTTTAACTCTTGCAATCGGTGATAGATTCGCCAGCGATCGCTCAAAGGAATCTGCAAAACTTGATCGCCTAAAGGGCCGGAATTAAGTTGTGAGGCGTTTAATTTTCTCATTTTGGCAGTGGGGGAGTGGGGTATATGAGGGAGATGAGGGGGATGGGGGAGATGAGGGAGAATAATTACTAACTTTTAACTCCTAACTCCTAACTCTTGTCTTAAAGTTTGCAGTTGTTTTTCGAGTTGCTCGATGCGCGAGAGCAAAGAACGAATCACGGTTGCTTCCACATCGGGTAGCTTTCCATGTTCTAAAGGAGAAAGGCTGGCGCTTTCGTTCCGAGAAATAATTCTGCCGGGAACTCCCACAACTGTGCAGTCGTTGGGGACATTCTGTAAGACAACCGAACCAGCACCAATACGGACGCGATCGCCAATTTGCAGATTACCTAAAACTTTCGCACCCGCCCCAATCACTGCATTTTTGCCGACTGTGGGATGACGCTTACCAGTTTCTTTACCAGTTCCGCCAAGGGTGACGCCCTGATAAATCAGTGTATAGTCGCCGACGATCGCAGTTTCGCCAATGACTACACCCATTCCGTGGTCGATGAACACGCCCTGACCAATCTTTGCACCTGGGTGAATTTCAATTCCGGTCAAAAATCGCCCCAAATGAGAAATTAAGCGGGGGATAAAACCGACTCCTCGACCATGTAACCAGTGAGCAAGACGATGCAAACATAGCGCGTGCAATCCAGGGTAGCAAAACACCACTTCTAGCCAATTACGTGCTGCTGGATCGCGCTCAAAAATAATGCGAAAATCACTCAATAATGGCTCAAAAAAAACGCCAGAGAGGAGATTTTTCAGCATGGATGTGCGGGCAGAATCCTGCGTTTTGGTAGTTTGGCGATCGCTAGTACTGTCTAAAGACTGTTGCATCGGTAATGTCTATCTGGTAAATGAGTCATCTGCTATTTTTATGCTTATATCAGGTGACTTCCAACTCGATACAAAACCCAATGCTGATTGGATTTATTGGATTGATTGAGGTTGTACTCAAACGCCAAAACCCCGACTCAAGATAAACTTAAAATTTGTCTTGGGATAGGGGTGCTAGTATTTAATGATGGGGGTACTAGTATTTTTGGGGCGGGGGTTAAGAATTTCTGTTCTCGCTACAAGAAACTTTACCTGTAAGTCTTTGCTAAGATTTCGTCAACATATTTTGCAATATATTAAGCTGTACTCAGATGTACTCAAATATGAATTTGATCAGGCTACAAATCTATTTTTTGTATATCCTATTACTATTAGTATCTTATTATTGGGTTAGAGAAAAGACAGGTTTCTTTATTTTCTTTTAGGATTTGCTGTCTGTATGTATGTATACGTTTCAAAATATAGTTATCGCTCATCGTAACTGTTTTCTTATTATATAGATGTGTGGGAATAGCCAACACAAAATCTTAGAGTGGCATAATAGGTAGATATTCTCATAGCAGTTAAATAATTGCTTATTGCTGTAGCGGCGTAAAGCTATGCTACTCTAGCCACGAAACTTGTAGAGACTTACTAATGGAGTTCAAAGGCTCATTAATGGAGTTCAAATACTCATTAATGGAGTTTAAATACTAGACATCTCCAAAATAGTATATTTTGTGATAAAAGAACATCATGAGAAGTTTTTTAACACGAAAATATGAGTGACATACTGAATCACATTGAGGAG
>NZ_JABXKL010000022.1 GCF_017114995.1 Nostoc sp. NMS9
CGTCAAACCACCCTCTACTGGGGGCGCGTCCAACTGCGATGGTCATTAGAGCAAAATCCTCTTTTTTTACTAAAATTGCAACGTTTCTAAGACTGTACGGAGAGCCAGTGTAACCGACTGCCGTGAGGAATTAACGTTTTTTTGACAATCTCAACTGCTTTCAACCAACTGAGATTCTGAGAGCTTGCTGACTAGTTAAGTCATTATTTCTCAGGGTTATGACATTACACGTACCATCGGCTAGTAATCTAGCTTGTGGTAACTTAATGATTCTTAACTTATCACACTACTCAGGGTTTTTGCCTGATACACAGAAGCAAATTAGGCATGAAACACGAACCTTATAAATAATATGAATATCAGAAATTTTACAATTTGACACAACTTTTCTCAGAAATCTGAAAAAATTTAATGTAGATAGACGTAGGTAGGTAACTCATTTCAAGAGTTCAAAAATAGGCAGGGAGAGGGTAGCAGGGAATAAGGGGGGCAGAAGGGCAGGGAGAAAGAATTTTTATCAGCCATTGAGTGAAAAAATAGTACAACATTCCCTAAAAAATTATATCGGTAGCAGGAACATGGAAGGGCGCAGTTGAGTTTTTGTCTACGATGTTTGGTAAAATGCAGATAGTCACTTCGCCGCCACGGTCGTTGATACACCTCTGGAAAACCTATGTGAAACGTTAGACAAGGAGAAGGGAAGTTGGCATATCTTGACTAAATACAAATAGCCTAAGTGGTTTGTCCCGTAGTACAAGTAAGCCAGCATTATCCGGGACAGTAAAATTTGTAGAGTACAGGGTAAAAAATTCATAGTCTGCGGCAGGGTTCCGGTGGACTTCAAACATAGCTCTGGGTGCCTCCTAAGCAATAGCCGGATTGGCACAGGAACCCACCACTCTATGCAAAAGCATTCAGTGTGCGAGTATGTGACAGCGAGTATCTCACGGGCAATGGTAGTTCAATGACGACATCAACAACGATTAACCAAGGCGATCGCCTCCTGCACCAAAATGTTCTCGGTTCTCGTCGGTTCAGTAACTACTGGTGGGCAACTATCGTTACCTTGGGAGCAAGCGGCTTTTTATTGGCTGGAATATCCAGTTATTTAAAAGTTAATTTACTCATAGTTTCCGATCCAACTCAACTGGTATTCGTTCCCCAAGGATTAGTGATGGGGTTATATGGTACTGCTGGCTTGCTATTAGCCACATACCTGTGGTTAGTGATTTTATTGGATGTTGGAGGCGGTTACAACGAATTCGATCGGGAAACTGGCGCAATCAAAATCTTCCGCTGGGGGTTTCCTGGCAAAAACCGCCGAATTGAGATTGATAGCCGCATAGATAATGTGCAATCTGTACTAATAGACGTAAAAGAAGGTCTTAATCCCCGTCGTGCCCTCTATCTACGCATTAAGGGACGGCGAGATATACCCTTAACACGGGTTGGACAACCCTTATCTTTAACAGAGTTGGAAACAGAAGGCGCAAAGTTAGCCCGCTTTTTGGGAGTATCGTTAGAAGGACTTTAAATAATTGGGCATTGGGCATTGCGGATTGGGGACAAAGGGACAAGGGGACAAGGGCAATAACCAATGCCCCATGCCCAATGCCCCTCAAAACGATAAGATACTCTGGTTAAATCGGTAACAGGCAATGCGGTTAAAAATTTCACAATTTTTACTTTCTCTTGTGATTATCAGTGTCTTGATGTTGGGAGGATGTTCAACACAGCAAGTCGCTTCTAATAGCTCTTCTCCAAACTCGACAGCTGCCTCGGCCACAGGCGAGGCAAGCACCAAGACAACTACTGAAGCAACTTCTGTATCTCAAACTATTAGTGAGAGTATTCCTGGAATAACAGATTTACCAAGACTAGAAGGCAAGGCTACTGTGGTAATCACGGTTAAAGGTTCGCCGATTACTATCGAAGTAGACGGCACTGATGCCCCCATTACAGCTGGCAACTTCGTAGATTTAGTGCAAAAGGGTGTGTACGATGGTTTAGCTTTCCATCGAGTTGTGCGCGAACCCCAACCGTTTGTAGTTCAAGGGGGCGATCCTCAAAGCAAAGACCCGAAAGTTCCAGCAGATAGACTGGGAACAGGTAGCTATATTGACCCAAAAACGGGAAATGCTCGTTATATACCTTTAGAAGTTAAGCCCAAAGGTTCAGATACTCCGATTTACAATAAACCATTTGATGCTACTGCTCAAGCTGTCGTATTGCCCCATAAACAAGGTGCAGTAGCGATGGCGCGATCGCAATCACCAGATTCAGCTTCTGTCCAGTTTTACTTTGCTTTGGCGGATCTAGCATTTTTGGATGGTAACTACGCCGTGTTTGGCAATGTCACTCAAGGCTTTGATGTAGTAAACAAAATTCAGCAAGGCGATCGCATTGACTCTGCTAAAGTCACCCAAGGTGCTGAAAACCTGAAAACGCCTGGACAGTAGGAGTAAGAGGCAGGGGAGCAGGGGAGGAAGGGGGCGAGGGCGGTAGTAAAAAAACTCCTACTCTTAACTCCTCACTTTTAACTCCTAACTCCTAAATTGGTCAAAATTGTTGTTACTGGTATTGGTCTAGTTTCCGCTTTGGGTGGAAGCTTAGAGGATAGCTGGCGAAATTTAATCGCAGGTAAGTCTGGAATTCGGTTACATCAACCATTTCCAGAACTTACACCACTTCCTCTAGGTTTGATTGGTCAACAACCATCTGAGTTGACAATGTTAACTCAGATGGTTGTTGCTTCTGCTTTACAAGATTCTGGGTTAGTTGCACCTTTAGCTGATTGTGCTGTAGTCATTGGATCAAGTCGCTCTTATCAAGCCTCTTGGGAAATGCTGGCGCGGCAAATGTATAACGCGAAGAATTTTCCTGTGTCTTCTTTTGGAAATTGGCTAGGTATATTACCTCATATCAATGCGATCGCAGCTGCCAGGCAAATCGGTGCATCGGGGATAGTTTTGGCACCGATGACAGCTTGTGCTACTGGAATTTGGTCTATTGCCCAAGCAGCTTTACTTATACAAACTGGGCAATGTCAACAAGCGATCGCAGGTGCAGTGGAAGCACCGATTACACCCCTAACTTTAGCTGGATTTCAGCAAATGGGTGCTTTGGCGAAAACTGGGGCTTATCCCTTTGATTTGTATCGGGAAGGCTTAGTGTTGGGTGAAGGTGCAGCTGTGTTTGTCTTAGAATCAGCAGAGTTTGCAAAGCAGCGTCAAGCAAAAGTGTATGGTGAAATTCTCGGTTTTGGCTTAACTAACGACGCATATCATAGTAATTCACCAGAACCTGAAGCGAAAAGTGCGATCGCTGCTATCAAACAATGTCTAGAACGTAGTTGTCTGTCACCAACCGATATCGATTACATTCATGCTCATGGCACAGCTACCCAGCTAAATGACCAGATGGAGAGTATGGTAATCCAGCGTTTGTTTCCCCAAGGCGTGGCAGTTAGTTCCACCAAGGGAAGCACAGGTCATACATTAGGGGCATCTGGAGCTTTAGGTGTAGCTTTTTCTCTCATGGCGCTAAAGCATCAAATATTACCACCTTGTTTCGGATTGCAGCAGCCAGAGTTTGATTTAGATATCGTGACAGCAGCACGTCTAAGTAAAATTCGGCAGGTATTATGTTTGAGTTTTGGCTTTGGGGGACAGAATGCTGCGATCGCGTTAGCAAGGTAAAAACTTGTGTGTGCTCTTTAGCTCCCTTGTCGCCTCCTGAAGTCAAAAACCTAAAACGTTCAAAATCTACTTTTTAAGTAACCTGAGTTCGGGATAAGCTGATTGTCAGTTCTTTAGGATTGGTTTGCTGAAGCACCACCACGCACAGACTGAGCTTGCCTAATTAATTGCACAGCGTCACTGGCAGACTGTAAATTCTAACTCTGCGATCTGACAGGGAACTACAGCTAAATCAGCTCTAAATAATATTGCTCTGCTGGCCTTAGACAAATCGGCTGGCCCATCTACTATTAGATGATTAATTTACTTTTTCCTGGTTTATATCGATTAATTCAACTTGGTACTATAGTTTTGAAAAATAAATTGTGATTAAAAAGGAATATGAATGGCGATTGCTATTCGACAAGCTCGTGACGACGAACTTGAAGCGCTGATTCCAATACTACTATTGGCAGAACAATCGGAGCGTGCACTGCGATGGGGGCTTGCTAACCTCGTTGATGCTGTATATCGCATGGACGACAGCGAACACTTGGTTGGTGCAGCAACGATGAAATGGCGCAGCGACCCCTGCGAAATTATGGAACTTGGTATAGCCCCTGAGTTTCAAAGGCAGGGTTTAGGTAAGGAGTTCGTTGCTTGGTTGATTCAAGAGGCGAGGCAACGCGGCAAGAGGCAGATACTCGTCGGCACGTCTAATTCAAGTATCGCCAACATTGCTTTTTATCAAAAGTGCGGATTTCGGATGGATCATGTGCGCCAGGACTACTTTTGGTATCTACCGGAGCCAAGTTACGAAAACAGCATTCAGATTCAGGACTTGCTCGTATTTCGTTTCGATTTGGTGCCATGCTCAACTAGGAAAAAAAACAAACTCAAAGAGGAAAAGCAAATTAGGTATGAAAGCTAGGGTAAAATTAGTTCTTCGGGATGAAGAGAGAGAATGGCAGCAATAATGGTTCCCACTTAAGTCTGCCTGCTCACCGAAAAATTTACAGATTAATTGAGATAGTAGCCTAGATATAGGTATGGCTACTTGTAAGTTTGAGTGACTAGTGCTATGTACATTGAATCATTATCGATAGCAACCTTGGAGCAAGCAATTCACTTAAGAGAGGAAGTTTTCCCAGGCGTGAGTAATAGTAGTAATGGGCAATCGCTGGTGGCAAGTTTATATCGAGATAAATATGCTCAATGGTTTTCAACCAGTAGAATTACCCAACTTAATTACTGGGTTGCTATCGATGAGGAATCTTTCCAAGTAATTGGGCTAACTGGGTTATACTGCAAAAGCGAAGACGAACAAGAAGCTGACTGGTTAGGCTGGTTTTGTGTAGCATCACGATTTCGAGGAAAAGGAATTGGAAAAGAGCTATTAGACTTTACCATCGACTTAGCACAAGCAAAAGCAAAAAGGTACTTACGGTTGTATACTTGGGAACATCCCTCTTCGTATGTAGCCCGGATGCTTTATCTCAAACGCGGTTTTTACCAAATTGGTGAATCTCCAAACAACAGCGGATTTAAAACTATCTATCTTGAACTCCAACTCGATAGCATTATTCATAGTGGATGAAGAAATTCATCTGGTTACGATATTGCAAGGCTTTTTGTACATTTGATTATTTCAAGTGCCTGAAACGATGATTTTTCGTTCAAACTAGATCAAAAAGCGATCGCACTGTGATGCGATCGCCTTTTTTATAGATTTTGTCAAAGCCTACATCATCGGCAGCTAACAAGCCAATTCTCATTACAGGCAAAGCCTTTCATAGCAACTTTAGAGGAAGTAGGCAATCAACGGTGCGAAGCGATGCCTACAGCAGTAAACTACTCTCCTAGAACAAATGCACCAGAACCACAGGGTGGATCAAACTAGGGAAGCGATCAATTTCTTACAGGAAAAGGCGACTGAGTGCGGCGCCTTTATTTATGGAGAGCGATCGCAGCCATTGAGCTATCTGGCGGAATCCGCCAGATAAGGCGATCGTAACCAACCTGAGTTCGGGTTAAAGATAAGGAGGTAAAAGCCACTCCAGTTGAAGGCTAGGTTTCTTAGGTTGATGACAATATGAAGCAATTTCAACATCCGAGAAACTGGGCGAACTAGAGAAAATCTAAATTGTCTAGAGTGAATGTAGCCGTATACTGCTTTGCACACAAAGCAGGATGTACAATATAAAACTGTAACAAAAACTACAAAACTGTTATTTTTCCAAAAAAAAAAGGATAAGCTTAAGTACAGATGATATCCGGTTCGTAAAGATACCGTGATTAGGAGAAAATTTTATGATTTCAAAATCCTTGTTGTTGGCGGAAACTGCTTCTCCAGCGCATATATGTCCATTTGACCAAGCTTGTAGCTACTTAGAAGCGGCAGCGAAAGAATTAAATTTAAATCAGGGTTTGTTAGAAATTCTCAGCCACCCGCGTAAGGTTGTCACGGTTTCCATTCCCGTGAAGCTAGATGATGGGGAAATACAGGTTCTCGCCGGACATCGGGTACAGCACTCTGATGTCTTAGGCCCATACAAGGGTGGAATTCGTTACCATCCCGCTGTGACACTGCGGGAAGTATCCGCTTTAGCAATGCTGATGACCTGGAAATGTGCCTTGTTAGGTATTCCTTACGGTGGTGGGAAAGGTGGCATTGCTATAGATCCCAAACGCTACAGTGTTGGTGAATTAGAGCGAATCAGCCGCCGTTATATCAGTGAGTTGATTAAAGATATTGGGCCTTCCGTAGATATTCCTGCGCCAGATATGGGTACTTCTGCCCGTGAGATGGCTTGGATGATGGATACTTACTCTGTAAATATTGGTCATGCTGTACCAGGAGTTGTAACTGGAAAACCCCTTTCGATTGGTGGTTCTCTAGGGCGAGAAATGGCAACTGGACGTGGCGTGATGATTACTGTACGTGAGGCGCTAGCAGATCGAGGTAAATCCTTGGCAGGAGTGCGAGTAGCTATTCAGGGTTTCGGTAACGTCGGCTGTGCCGCAGCAGAATTATTATATGAAGCAGGGGCGAAAATTATCGCTGTTTCAACTGGTGCTGGGGGAATATTCTCTGAAGTTGGTCTTGATATTCCCAAGTTGAAAGTCTACGCCGCTGAAAATCGCAAGAGTATTGTGGGCTTCCCACAATCTGTACCAATTAGCAATGCAGATTTATTAACTTTACCCTGTGATGTCTTAATACCAGCGGCTTTGGAGAATCAAATCACTGAAGAAAATGTGAATCAGGTGCAGGCGCAGATTGTAGCAGAAGCAGCTAACGGCCCGGTTACTCTTGAGGCTAACTTGGCATTAGAGGCGCGGGGTGTGATAGTGCTACCCGATATTTTGGCAAATGCTGGCGGTGTAGTAGTCAGTTATTTAGAGTGGGTGCAGGGTCTGTCTTACGTATTTTGGGATGAGGAGCGTGTCAACCGCGAAATGGAACATTTGATGGTACAAGCGTACCGCAAGGTGATTCATCAGTCGGAGGTGCGCCAAATTTCTTTAAGGTTAGCAGCTTACACACTGGGGGTAGGTAGAGTGGCTCAGGCACTAACTGACAGAGGTCTTTATCCTTAGTTTTTTTAGTTGTTCATGGGGCAGAATAAATCATTGTCGGCAGTAATTTTACTTGAACCGACAGTGATTTATCTGCCTTTTTTTGAGCGATCGCTATAACATGACTACTACACTGTCGCCCAAGTTTGCCTACCTTTAACCAACTACTCAGAGTAACTTGTCTCACCAAGCTAATATTATTTGGTCAAGGATATTTTAAAGCTACTTTATGACTCACCAGAAGGTGCAGCAGCATGAATCAAGTCTGGTGTCTCCTCAACAGGAGGACGCTCAATAGTTTGAGCCAATGTGGGACGTTGATGGCGTAGTTTACCGCCGCAGGCATCGCGAGTTTGTATCTGCACAGGTTGACCAGTTTCAATTGACTGATAAAGTGCTTGAATGATACTAACATCAATCAATCCTTCCGTACCAGATGGCTCTGGGTCTTTATCTTGCAGAATACAATCAGAGAAGTAGGTAAATTCAGCTGCTAATTGATCGTGATCCTCAAAAGTACGCTCTTGGGTTTCACCATTAATTGTTAGGTAATGCTTCAGTTCTCCCTGCCAAGCATAAGCAGGTTCTACTCGCAAATCGCCTTGAGTACCTACAATTTGATAAGTCGAAACACTTGCCCCTCCAAAGCTACAGGTAAATGTTGCCAATCGCTCATTGGGGAAACGCAAGATGACGCTAGCCATTTCTTCCACTTCGCTAAAGCGTTCTTCTCCCTTATTCGCAGCTACAGCAAATACTTCAATTGGTTCATCTTGAAAGAGATAACGTGCAGCATTAATGCAATAGATGCCAATATCATAGAGCGTGCCACCACCTGTGACATCTCGTAAACGAATATTGCCTTCTTCTACTTGCTGAGTAAAAACCGAGTTGAAAATTCGTGGTTCACCAATTTGCTTTGAGCGCAAAATTTCGACTGCTTGTAAATTGGCTTCTTCTAAATGTAAGCGGTAGGCAATCATCAGCTTCACATTATTGTCATTGGCAGCTTTAATCATTGCCTCACACTCTTCTTCTGTCACTGCCATTGGCTTTTCACATAACACATGAATTGCCTGATTAGCAGCCCGCACAGTGTAGTCGCAATGCAAGTGATTGGGCAGCGCAATATAAACTGCATCAACCTCGCCACTTGCCAGACAGTCCTCATACTCCTCGTAAGAGTAAGTATGCTCAATACCATACTTTTTGCTCAGTTCTTCGCTTTTTGTGGGGTCATCTGAAACCAGTGCGACTAATTCTGAGTTTTCGGCGTGGATAAAGGAAGGCAAGGCGGCTTCTTGAGCAAACCAACCTAAACCAACAACGGCATAACGAATTTTACGCTGATCATTTGTAGCAGTCATTTTTATACCTCATGATGAATGAATAGCTTGGTAATTTTAATGCCCTAATTAACGCCATGTGCAACTTTACTCTCAAACCTAACCCCCAACCCCTTCCCTACTAGCGTTGGGGAGAAAGAATCAAAGCCTCTCTCTGTTTCGGGGAGAGGAATGGAAGCGGGGTTTTAACAATAAGTCGCACATAGCGTTAATTACGTGCAAGTTATGGATAACTGTTTATCTGCTTCAATTAATGAAAGAATGTCTGTTGCTTTAGTTTTAGCTATCTTTTCCCTTCACTAATAATCAATTTCTAAGGCTGAGAATTTGGAGGTTGATGAATGATATCTCGTATATTCTCAGTGACTTGGTAAATTAAAACCTCATTCTTTCAGTAAGCTTTAGTTCAAACTTAAGGAATATTTCTGGTATTGCACTCTAACTGAAATTCATAACCTTGGCATGATGGATACTGAGTATGGAGCATTAGCAGCCCAAGGCTACGATCCCAACCTGGAACACCAACTGAAGATTTCCCTACAGACCAGTCGCTTATATAATCAATCAACCAACAACTAAACTTTTTTTATTATGATGGTGTCACAGGGAATATTTTCATTTTGGTGAGAGATTGGAGGCAACTTTGAGTATTCACAACCTGAAGCAAAATTGGTGTATAAAATACACAGTGTATAATACAAACAATAGGAGTTTAACAAGTGTATGGTGATCGAAATACAACCAATAACTCAGACTTTATATGACCAAGATTATTACCTTTGGCTCAGGACAACCATCAACCAACTTCGCACTAGTCAGTTTTCATCTGTGGATTTAAATAACTTAATTGAAGAGTTGGAAGATATGGGCAGGAGCCAGAAGCGAACGGTGAAAAGTTTGTTAATTCGACTTTTTGAATATCTGCTTAAGCTCACATACTGGAATGTGGAACGAGAGCGAAATGAAGGGCACTGGAAAGGTGAAATTAGGACATTCCGTAGAGAGATTAAGGATGAACTCAAAGATAGTCCTAGTCTTAAGCCTTACATCTTAGAAATATTTGATAAATGTTATCAAGATGCAAGAACAGAAGCAAGCGATCGCTGTCAACTTGCCATTGACATATTCCCCTCTATACCCATTGGCTCTTTAGAACAAATCTTAGATAAAAACTGGTTTGCTGAATACAACCACAATCATCACGGTAAACCCGATTAAAATGAATCCCCACCCGACCAATTCCTGCAAGAATGCCTCACTGACCCAGTGTTGAGAATTCAACTTAAACGAATGGCATCGCAAAACTTTTGTAAATCCTCTTAAGTAACTCTCCTAACAAAGGATTAGAGGATGTAGAAATCTTGCCAAATATGAAATACTAATCCTTATTTGTTAGCGCTCGTTAAAAATAGATAGGTATGGGCCATAAGTAAAAGCTCGGTTACGTTTATTTCCGGTAATTTCTTGCACAATTCCTATGGCACATAATTCTTTGACTAAATTGTTAGTATTAGCATATGATAATTGGGTAATTGCTTGAGCAACTTCCATATTAAAAACTGGTTGGAAATAAAGTTTTTCAAGTAAAGCTATAGCACTTCCTGACTTGCGACTGCTGATTTCTTTTATTACTATTCTACGATGTTCCTCTTTTAAATTAACTATTTGACGAGCAACAGTAGATGCTTCCTGAGCAACTTCATATACACCTTTTAGAAAAAACTTAAGCCAGCTTTCCCAATCCCCAGTATCCCTTATAGATTGGAGATAATCGTAATATTGTAAACGGTGTTTTTTGAAGTAATAAGATATGTACAACAATGGGCGTTTTAATATATTTTTTTCACATAACAAAAAAGTAATTAGCAAACGTCCTGTTCTTCCGTTGCCGTCTTCAAAAGGGTGAATTGTTTCAAACTGAGCATGAGCTAATCCAATTTTAATTAAAGCTGGCATTGGGGCAGAGTCATGTAAAAACTTCTCAAAATTACTTAAAGCTTCTTGCATATCATGAGGTGGAGGTGGAACATAAGTAGCTTCTTTTAAAGAACATTTTCCAGCGCCAATCCAATTTTGGCTGTGACGAAACTCTCCTGGCCCTTTTTCAGAACCTCGACCTTCTCTCAATAATTCTTTATGAATTTCACGGATCAATCGCAGTGATAAAGGAAAATTATTTTCTAATCTTTTGAGTCCGTGATTAATTGCTGCAATATAGTTGACAACTTCAGTTACATCTTGCGGGTTGTCTGGTTCTACTGTACGAGATTCAAATTCAAGAACATCTATTAAAGAAGCTTGTGTTCCTTCTATCTGACTTGACAATACTGCCTCTTTACGAACATACATAAACACGAATAAGTCAGGATTAGGTAAAGCGTCTGTCGAGCCATCTAAACGACCTAACGCTCTATCTGCTTGTGATAAAAGTTCAAACATTTCATCGTCAATACATAATTTAGGTTTAGGCGGCAAAGGATTAGGTATAAAAGCTTTGTATCCAGCAAGTTGCTCTACGTATTTACCTGCTCTATGGGTATCAACCATATTATCGATTCCATTCACAAGAGAAGATTTTTAATCCATATTATCGAATATTGCTTGTTATCAATAATAAAGAATATTTTTTTCTTCTACATGATATGATGAAAGATTACGCCTAATAGAGTAAACAGCAACCAACCGCATTCCTTTTGGCTGAATTTCTTAAGTGGTCAGTATACTTGCTATAGCTTTGCTAGACTCGCTGCGTACATTATCAGCCAACGCGCTCAGTAAAACGTGTTTGAATCTCAGGAAATAGCTCACACAGTTCTTTTTTCTGGACGGGTGCGTAAAAAGCCATCCATTTGTAATACTGAGAACACAACGTCTCTGGTGGACGTAGAAATAGTGGTTAAAGTCTAATCCCCAGAGAGTGAATACGCAACTTGGGTTTCCATAGGAGTATGCAGACGTGCAGCCGGACTTAATAGGCTTGGAAATTAGTAAGGGGGAACTAAGACGTTTGACTGGATTCGATCCAGAAGATGTTTTTAGACCTTCTGTTTTGCGAGATGGCAAAAAGCGATTAGGGTTTTTTATCAGTGAAATGCTGGTGACGTTGGCGTTAACGCCAATAATTGTGGGCTTTGTTTACGCGTTTATTATTCTGCCAACAATTGGTTCTTCAATTCGACTAGGAATTCTTTTACTAATTTTAGTGCCAATGCCGATATTAGTCGGGCGATGGCTGTGGCGACAATTAACCTGTCCTGAAGGACTGACAATACTTTTAGATGAAGTTGATAAATATCATGACCTGGTTGCTGCCATCGATATTAATGACCAATTGGCAGCATCAGGAAACGTAGAAAGCAGTATTCATGACCGAGATAAAGTAACCGCCGCCTTGCAACTAATTAGAGAAGATTTAGTCCGCGCTCTGAAAACGGAACGAATTTTGCGAGATAATAAAAAATTGCTTGCTAATAACCAAGAGTTATTTGTGAATAATTTAGCCAGTCTGCGAGCTTTACAAGTTAGTAATCAAGCAGGCGAATATGCTCAACTGCTAAATCAATCATTGCAAATTGCGATCGATGTCCAAGCAGAAATCAGAAAATTGCAGAAAGGCTGAGTAGAGATTACCTCTGTTGATAAATTTCCCAGAAAACAATCGCCCCGTTGACTTAAATGAGCAACAAACCCAAAATAATTGTCCTGGATGATGACCCTACAGGTTCTCAAACAGTCCACAGCTGCTTGCTGCTAATGCACTGGGATGTGGAGACTTTACGCACCGGGTTGCAGGATGATTCGCCGATTTTCTTTGTGCTGACTAATACTAGATCGCTAACGCCAGAGTCAGCTGCATCTGTCACTAAAGAAGTTTGCCAGAACCTGAAAATCGCTTTGAATGCTGAAGGAATCGACGATTTTCTGATTGTCAGCCGTTCTGATTCTACTTTGCGGGGACATTATCCTATTGAAACAGATGCGATCGCACAAGAACTTGGCCCCTTTGATGCTCATTTTCTCGTACCAGCATTTTTTGACGGCGGACGCATCACCCGCGATAGCGTGCATTACTTAATTATTGGCGGTGTACCCACCCCAGTCCATGAAACCGAATTTGCCCGTGATTCAGTCTTCAGCTATCATCACAGTTACTTACCCAAGTACGTCGAAGAAAAGACTCAAGGACGAATTAGTGCCGAAGCTGTAGAAAGGTTTCTCCTAGCTGATATTCGTGCTGGTAGTTTGGAACGATTGTTACAACTTCATGGTAATCAGTGCGCTGTCGTCGATGGTGAAACTCAAGCCGATCTCAACCGCTTTGCAGTAGATATATTAGCAGCTGCAAGTCAAGGGAAACGCTTTCTGTTTCGCAGTGCAGCAAGTATTTTAACGGCTTTAGCCGCTTTACCACCCCAACCCATTGCCGCCGAAAACATGGCGCAGTACGTGCGCCAAGGCAAACCAGGTGCGGTGATTGTTGGTTCTCATGTGAAAAAGACTACTCAGCAATTAGAGGCGCTGTTGCAAGTAGAGGGAACTGTAGGAATCGAAGTGAATGTAGCGCGATTACTTGATGATGCAAATCAATCTGCGGCATTGCTAACCGAAATCAAAGAAAGTACACGGGCGGTACACGAAGCTGGCAAAACATTAGTAGTTTATACTAGCCGTCAGGAACTGAATTTTAAAGATGTCAAGACACGATTGGAGTTTGGTACTAAGGTTTCAGGTTTATTGATGGATATTGTACGGGCTTTACCATCTGATATCGGATTTTTAATCAGCAAGGGTGGTATTACTTCAAACGATGTCTTGAGTACTGGATTAGCTTTAACTTCAGCCCGTTTACTAGGTCAAATTTTAGCTGGTTGTTCAATGATATTAACGTCATCCGATCATCCCCAGTTTCCTGATTTGCCTGTGGTGCTGTTTCCAGGTAATGTCGGCGATGCTGATGCCTTGGTGACAGTTTATCAGAGGTTGACGGTGCCAATTTGAGATTTGAGATTTGAGATTAAAGAGTCTTTTGGTTAATGTCGGACTAATATTCCGCTACGCCAACACCCCTTGTGGTTACTGAGCTGATCGTTGTGTGAGTGACACAAATCCAAAATCCAAGTTGCGCTGTCAGCGCACCAAAGGTGCGACCCAAAATTGAAAATTTGTTGTCTTTTGGCTAGTACTGTATGACTTCTGATTCTGTGATTCCCAATCTAAAGTCAAATTCTGCACTTCCTAATGCAGAATCAAACTCTATCCTTTCTGATGTAGAGTCAGATTCTATTCTCCCGGATGCTGAGTTAAAATCTGTTCTCCTTTATTTAAAATCAAATACTGTTCTTGGAGATGTAGAGTCAAATCCTGCTGACCCAGATGTAGAGTCAAATACTGATGCCGGATCGGATTTTATCCTGACTGACTTAAATCCCGATGAGTTAGCATTACCAGGGCATCGTGTAAATGATAATAGTCAAGTCCAGTTAAAAAGTAAGGAGGGACGACTTTTATTAATTTTGCCCTCGGAATCTCAAGTATCTGCCTCAGAACTCACTTGGTCTGATATTTGGCAACAAATAAGGCAACGTCTGAGTGCAGGCGAGCGCTTCCGTGTATCTAATACACCTGTGCATTTAATGGCACAAGACCGTTTGGTAGATGCCAGACAACTCCAAGAACTCGCCGAGGCTTTGAGTGAAGTCCAACTCCGACTGATATCTGTCTCGACAAGTCGGCGGCAAACTGCGATCGCTGCCGTGACATCTGGGTATTCTGTAGAACAATTACAGCCCGTAACTTCCCTGAGTTCCGAGCCAACAGCTACAGCGATCCCCCAAGAAGATGCCCTCTATTTAGAAATGACAGTCCGCTCTGGAGTAGAAATTCGTCATCCTGGGACAGTAATTCTCTTGGGAGATTTAAATCCAGGTGGTATTGTAATTGCAGATGGAGATATTATTATCTGGGGTCGTCTGCGTGGAATTGCTCATGCTGGGGCTGGAGGCAATAGTGAGTGTCTGATTATGGCCTTGCAAATGGAACCAACTCAACTGCGGATCGCAGATGCTGTAGCTAGAGCACCAGAAAAACCGCCAATGCAGTTTTCTCCAGAGGTGGCACATATTACGCCCCAAGGAATTCGTATCGCTAGGGCGACTGATTTTTCCAGAAACCAATTCACCAAGAGCAATCAAGAGCCATAAATATTTACTTAAAGAATGAAGTATATAAGTAAGGATGAAATAAAACAAATATTCATGCCTCACCCTGATCAGGGAGAACAGATATTTCTTCATACTTGATACGATACTTCATACTTTATACTGCAATTTACTGTTTTATATTTCCTGAACCCTCATTGACCGCATTTCTATCATGACTCGCATTATTGTGATTACCTCCGGTAAAGGAGGAGTGGGTAAAACCACAGTTTCAGCAAATTTGGGTATGGCTTTAGCCAAAATGGGGCGTCAAGTTGCTTTGGTTGATGCGGATTTTGGTCTGAGAAATTTGGATTTGCTCTTAGGGCTGGAAAACCGCATCGTTTATACTGCGGTAGAAGTCTTAGCCAGAGAGTGCCGTTTAGAACAAGCCTTGGTGAAAGATAAGCGCCAACCCAATCTCGTACTCCTGCCGGCAGCCCAAAATCGCTCCAAAGATGCAGTCACACCCGAACAGATGAAGTTATTGGTGAATGCACTAGCGCAAAAATATCAGTACGTGATTATTGATAGCCCTGCGGGGATTGAAAATGGGTTTAAAAATGCGATCGGCCCGGCCAAAGAAGCACTAGTTGTCAGCACACCAGAAATTTCCTCAGTTCGGGATGCCGATCGGGTAGTAGGGTTACTAGAAGCACAAGGTATCAAGCGTGTTCATTTAATAATTAACCGCATCAGACCCGCAATGGTGCAGGCAAATGATATGATGTCAGTGCAAGATGTTCAGGAACTTCTCGCCATTCCCCTGATCGGGGTAATCCCTGACGACGAGCGTGTTATTGTATCTACCAATCGCGGCGAACCCTTAGTGTTAGCGGAAAATCCCTCTTTAGCTGCCACAGCCTTTGAGAACATTGCTCGTAGATTAGAAGGGGAAAGTGTCGAATTTCTGGAGATCGACTCGTCCCAAGACAGCATCTTCGCCCGCCTACGAAGGTTGTTGTGGACAAAGATTGTTTAACTTACCTTTCCAGTCTCCGCCCCAGACCTATTCGTAATGATTGAACTTCTAGAAAAACTTTTTTTTCGCGGCCCTGATAGCAGTCGAACTCAAGTCAAACGTCGCCTGCAATTGGTGATTGCTCACGATCGCGCTGATATAGACCCTCAAACGTTGGAAAAAATGCGGAAGGAAATCCTAGATGTAGTCTGTCGCTATGTAGAAATTGAGACAGAGGGCTTGGAGTTCTCTTTAGAAAGCAACCAACGAACCACAGCTTTAATTGCCAATTTGCCCATTCGCCGGGTGAAGGGTGCCATACCTGAATGGGAAAGAGGTGATAAGCCTCTCTAGCTTGAATTTAAGTATTTTTATTTAGGTTCATAGCTAAAGGTGAATTATATGATACTCTTCGGAAACTGAGTAGGGCAAGAACTATTCTGTAGTTGATTATTTTCAGAGACTTATCGGAAGAGTAATAACACGGTTCGGTTAGCTTGTTTACCACTGGAGAATTGATTTGATTTGATCTGTAACTTTTTCGTTCTTGCCTTCAAGCACTGTTCCTTTCAAGCCCATTCCAAGCCAATCTCGAAAAACATATTTGAATTTATATTTTTGCGCGTCAAATTCATCTAATGAACGAAAAGAAAAGTAGTTTTTTTCATACAAAAAGGCAACTGCTTTTGCATTTGACAAAAGTAATTTAGCTAGCTCTTCATTATTTGAGGCAAATGCATACAAATTTTCTAAAGTTGATTGAAACCATAGACTCCTAACTCCGTCCCTTATACAAATTTCCCAACGAGTATTCGGTTTTATATCGAGTTCATAGTACGGATTTAGCCCAAACCAAGTAGGGTCTAACTCAGTGATAGGACTTCCAGGATTACTTATCCATGAAAAAGGTGCCAGTATTCGAGTGCTAGAAGGCTCTCCAGCTATTATCCATTCCTCACCGTAACTATAAGGTTTAACTATATTTGAAAGGTAGTTAATGAATAAATCATCTAACATTGACCGAATCGAATAGTATGCACTCGGATTCATAAGAATAATCGGTGACTTACTCCTAAAACCAAAATCCATACTAAAGACTGTATAGTCTATATATTTTTTAGAAGTGTAATCATCCCACTCATTCAATACGATACTTTTGTTAGCATTCTTTTTTATTAGAACAGGAGTTAAATACTCAGGAATACTTAATAGCTTTAATTCAACAATTCCAAAGTTATAAGCATCTTCAACAGAACGACCAGCACCCAAAGCTTTATAAAAACCGGAAGCAAAAGTAATCGCAGCTTTGTCACCAATCGCTTCATTCATTCCAACAACAAAATCAATATGTTTGGCTATAACTCTTGCTTGAATTTCAGAATAACAAGCATTTAAAACTACGCATTGGACTTGACTAGAAATTAATTCAAATAGTGAAGCTAGTGCATCAGGAGACACAGACTGAATTGTTCCTGCTTCATCTTCAAAACATAATTCTCCAGTGTTCATTCCGTGTCCAGAAAAATGAACAATCTGTGGATTAGTATCAAATATAGCTTGGGTGACATCCCCTGGTCTTACCGACATTCTAGTAATTAGAGAGAAACTACTTCCCATTCTGGCAAGTTTTAATCTTTCTTCAACCTCTCGAATTTCTTGCCCTAAACGCAGTCTAGAAGCGTTACTCGGATCAGCAACTAGAAACAGTATTCTTACACCGCGTGTACGCTTCACTGTTTACTCCTATCAATCTACGATTACAGTTACCCTAAAACCTATGCTCATAGCACGAACGCTGTGATTAAAAAAAATGTTAACACCTAATCCACCTAACAAATTAATTATATGGATTGTTTTCTGGATAAAATGTGAAACTGTACAAAATAAAAATCCCGTTGTCAGCAGCGATGACAACGGGAGTATGTAGGGTTTTTTATAATCTATCGGTAGGCAACTTGTGGGCCTGCCCAAATTTCTGTCACCTTTTTACCAAAAGTAATCGGCCGATCGTTGTCTGTTGTAGTGATAGTCTTGCCATCATTAGCAACTTGCATCAATGGCCAATTTTCCTCGCCCAATTCCCCTGCACGGAATAACACATGATCCGGTTGGCTTTTACTCCAGCCTAACAATACGGCAATTTTTTCATGTTCTTCCTCACTCACAGGAGCAACTGTGTTAGCGTGATTTTTTTGCCGATCCCAAATCACTGCACTATCTGTAGAATCACCTGTGTTAAATAGACCTTCAAACTTGCGTGCTAAGAAGCGATCGCCTTTTTCTGACCAGCTAACTGGAACTAATACCCCAATCTTACCACTCGGATCAGTTTCTTCTGAAGACTCCGCTTTTGCTGCCTTTACCTTTAATAAAGGATCGCTAACTGGAGTCGTTGAAGCCATCACCCACAATTTCTTAGTTTGCATATCTTGGACAAACATAACGCTGGTGACACGGCTGTTGTACATTTGGGGTTTTACTTCCAGCTGCACCCGACTATAAACAGCATATTTACCATCTGGAGAAATCACGGGTACGCTGCGATAGTGACGCACTCCAGAACCACCATTAGAAGCAATAGCTTCTTGAGTTGCTGTAATCCATTTCCAAGGAATCGGATGAGGACTACCGATGGGATCTATTTGTTCTGCTTGGGACTCATTAACTGGTTCCACAACAGGTATTTCGGTCGTTGTGGTTGATTGAGATTCTCTAATAGTTGGTGCTACTTGAGTTGCTGTCAATGATTCAGTAAAAGACTTTTCTCTAGAAAGATAATTTTCTTGTCCTCTCAAAGACTTGACATTAGCAGCTTTAAGTTTGCGTATTAAATTAAGTTGACTAACAGGAACATCTGTTGATGGTGCGAGTTCAACTGCTGCCAAAGAATCGGGAACAGTTACATCGCTTAAATCTAAATCGCTGCTTGAGAGATAATTATCTACTTCAGCCGAAGACTCAATTTTATTCGCTGGTAATACTTGCGGTTCCTGAACAGCAGTACTTTGTGTTGCCACAGAGTCAAATTCTTCTGTTATCGATTCGATTTGATCTGTTTTTAATGTTTCAGCTATCTCAGGTTCCCCAATTACAGCTATTTCCTTTGATACAGAGTCAGATTCTCCAGCCATCGAAGTTAGTTTATGTACTTCGGATCTTACTGGGATCGAGTGAGCCGATGCTCCTAATAAGGGTGCAATCAGTATCACAACGACAACGTAATTGAGAAATGGTTGTGTGCGGAACCATCCTGACAGCAAAAGGGGTTTAAGCATTTGTAGACTCTCTAGAGGGGGCAATTGCTATGTGAGAAGCAATACATCAACAGCAATGGGGCAGGTGGTAGTTATATGTATAACAAGAAACTAAAAGTAATGACGAAATAATATCTTCAAAGTTTGCAGAGTTTTACAAAAATTAAGTATCATTGTCTACACCTTTTATTACTTAGGTACGGAATATTTTTTTGCAAAAATATGCGAGTATAGTAAATATGCTGAGAACTCAGTAATTACTACACGATATATAATGTCCCTATACCCAAATACACCAAAAATAAGTCTTGGTTAAGGGATATTTAGGATATAGTTTGAGGAATGACGCTGGCAAATAAGAGATAATCTAACTTAGCTACCGGGGATCGTACTAGCGATCGCTAGTACACAGCAAATAAGCTAGGTTACACACTAAATATAACAGCGCAAACCCTCATGATAGTAAACGTGAGGCGTTAATTAAAAACCTGGGAAAGCGGACGCATAATACATCATACTCAGAAGATATTGCTATCAGCAACCCAAAGTTATAAATTGCTATCTAAACTACAAAGATAGTTAAAAGACGCAATGGTTTTTCGGAAATTTAACTACATTTAAAGCTAATTTCGGGAAGACGATCGGGAACACAACAAAATTCACTCGGTAGATGCTCTAGCGACTCGCAAAGAAAAACCACTAAGTGATTAGTTTCACTAGAGGCAAATGCGGCTGATACTAGCTGTTATGCTTGTCAACTTAACTATTAAGTTAATCAAGCAGCCTTTGGTTTCATGAATACGAAAATATTCTACCACCAAATAGCCAATATGATTTACAGCTAACAACTGTATTTTGCAACTGCTGTTCCGAATTCCGGAGGCTGCTAGATGCTGGCTGAGTGAATTCTGTTTCAACATGCAACTTAAATGTTGTCAGTTATGAGGGGCGCACTTACGATTAACTAATAGACTTCTTGCACAAATGCAAAATTCGCCCACCCTGCGGGATCTTGCTACATCCCCCAACCCCTTCTCCCAAAATTGGGAGAAGGGGAGCCAAATATCAAAGTCCCTCTCCCAAGCTTGGGAGAGGGATTTAGGGTGAAAGCTCTTTGATTCATGCAAGAAGTCTAATGACTGACGACTAACAACTACTAATTATTAATGAAAATTGTATTTTTTGGTACACCCCAGTTTGCTGTACCCACCTTGGAAAAGTTATTGAATCATTCAGAATTTGAGGTGCTGGCGGTTGTCACCCAACCAGATAAACGCCGGGAACGTGGAAATAAACTTACGCCTTCACCTATAAAAGCGATCGCAAATGCTCACAATTTACCAGTATGGCAACCCGAACGGGTGAAAAAAGACACTGAAACTTTAAGCAAACTCAAACAATCAGATGCAGATGTGTTTGTTGTTGTCGCTTATGGACAGATTTTATCGTCAAAAATCTTAAATATGCCAAAATTAGCTTGCATTAATGTGCATGGCTCGATTTTACCCAAATATCGCGGTGCAGCACCGATTCAGTGGTGTTTGTATAACGGGGAGAGAGAAACGGGGATCACCACCATGTTGATGGATGTGGGGATGGATACCGGCGCAATGCTCCAAATAGCCACTACACCGATTGGATTACTGGATAATGCCCAAGATTTAGCCGACAGACTAGCGGGGATCGGTGGGGATTTGTTGGTGGAAACTCTGTTGAAGTTGGAACGTAAAGAAATTCAACCAATTCCCCAAGATAATTTAGCAGCGACTTATGCACCTCTGATTCAAAAACAAGATTATGCTTTGGATTGGTCAAAAAGCGCGATCCAATTACATAATCAAATTAGAGGCTTCTACCCTAACTGTACGGCTACCTTTCGTGAAAACTTGTTGAAAATCACCGCTTCTGCTCCTCTTGGTTCTGTAAGCGATCGCGATCTCCCACCAGAATTGCAAGAATTAATGCATAAATTGCCTGATTTGTCAAATGTATCAGATCAACCGGGAGTTGTAGTAAGCATTATCAAAGGAATTGGCGCAATCATCCAAACAGGGGAAGGTTTATTGCTGTTGCGAGAGGTTCAGTTAGCTGGTAAACGTCCCCAGTCGGGATGGGATTTTGTTAATGGTACCCGCTTAACTGTGGGAGAAGTTTTTGGTGCGGGTAGTTGAGGGAGATGAGGGAGAAATCAATTCAAAATTCAAAATTCAAAATTCAAAATTGAAGAAAAAGACTGGGAAAGATGTAGCTTTAACTTCCCGTAGGGTGGGAGATCAGGGGGATGAGGGAGATGAGGGAGATGAGGGAGAATAACTTTTAACTCCTAACTCCTAACTCCCAACTCCTAACTCCTAACTCCTAACTCCTAACTTTCATAAAAGCGGCAAGATTCGCAAGGCCCATCTGGGTTGACTGCACAGCGAATGAGTTCTGAATGAGCATTATAGCAGCAGGTGGCATCACCGATTACCCAACGTCCCGCTACCAAACTTTTCTCAGATGGTCGTTTAGCAGACTGTACATAAATGGCAATATTATGCAAGCGGTAGCGCCCAGCTTGAAGTTTGTATCTATGGCGGCGCTCTAAAACTGCGTAGGTTTTACCTTCAAAATCGAGATAGTTTCCGGGTTGGGGTGTCCAATCAAGTTGCACTCTACCAAGGGACTCACGCGGGTGCGTCAGAATCACCTCAGTTTGTAAAGAGTCTGGCTCCATAAGCTTATGTGATTTGATTTACATTATAAAGATGGTATCGCGATCGCTTTCTTTAGCTTACCGAATTTAAATTACAATTGATGATTAACTAGATTTGCGAGATATACTGCTGCCCTACAAATTACGGCAACCAAAAGTTAGGCAGGATAGATTTGCTCAAGTTACCTAAAGTTTGGTTGAGCGATCGCGCCACTTGTATATGCACTTCATCCTCTTCTACAGCTAAAATCTCAGATGGCTGACCTTCTCCCAAATAAGACACCACCAAATTTGCCGCCTCCAAACCAGTAACATAAGCTTTTTCCTGCGACCAGGAACCATGACGGTTCACAATCCAATCCCCACTCATAAACACGTTCTCAAAACTTGTCTTAGCGGGCAACATATAACGATAGCTGCCAGGTGCAAAGTGAGTCACCGCTTGAGGTAGCCGAATTACACTACTATCAATAATCTTTGCCTCTCGAAATGCTGGTACACAAGTTGCTAAATAACCCTGAACTATTGGTAAAATTTCCTCATCACTCAAATTGAGAAACTGATTCGCATGATAGAAATCAGCTTCAATCACTGTTCCCGATTCATCCCGATATTCATCATGTAGGGCATTCAAATCAAAAAACGTCCAACCTGTAGTTGCGTCGAATCCAAAGCAAGCATTAGAAGGACGAGGAATATCAATTTTGCAGTCAAACCATAGTCGCGTTGCTAAAACATCAATTGCTCCTAAATTGCTCAAATTACGGAATTCTTCACGGCTTTGTAAACTAGGGCTAGTTGAGACAATTTTCTTCATCCCCGTGATTCCAACCGCAAAAATCACGGCATCTGCTTCAATTACTTCATCACCGCAAACCACACCCTTGGCTCGATGATTACTATCAACAATTAAATCTGTAACCCGACGCTTGGGTAACACTCGCACCCCAGCTTTTTCGATACGTTCCACCCAAGGACGAAATATCTTTTCTCCAACAGTTCCCCGACACCAAACCACATCAAAATCGGGTTGATGAGCCAGAATAAAAAAGTAAAGCATCCCTAAAGTTGCGGCGGCTGAACACTGTTCGCCAGGGGCAAATAAGCCCACTAATAACATCGGTTCAAAAGCCTCGCGGTAAAGTCGTGCAGAAATGTTAAAGTCTTTGAACAATTCACGGGCAGTTACAAAATCATAGCGCCGCCAAGCTGCATCAGAATTATCAAAATCAACGACAGCATAAAGTAAAGGCAGGGCGCTGAGACGGTCAATTAGTGGCAGCCGCTTAAACTGAGTGTAGAGAAAAGTTCCCAGTGGCGAGGGGAGTCGCGGTAAATCTTGAAAAATTGGTGATTCAACTTCCAAACCTGCTGGCGAATATTGTGAAGAACGAGTCCAAGTAGTAAAAGGATTAATTTCTAATTCATTGATTAAAGAAAAAATATTTCTGTAAGGATACCAGAACCCATGAATGCCAGCTTCAACAGATTTTCCGGCTGCCGTTTGCCAACCTGCCACTAATCCACCAGGATAGGGGCCTGCTTCTAGAAGTGTCACATCATAACCTTGTTTTGCCAAATGGTAGGTTGCTCCTAAACCAGCCCAACCAGCACCTACAACTACCACCCGTTTTTGTTGTAACCCTCCTACCATCTCAGCCTCCAATTGTTGCAGTCCATCAACTAATGTATACGAACTTGTGTTTTGATCGAGCAAGAGTTGATTATTATAGCGATTTTCGTTTGGATGCAATGGGCGCTTTGGTAGCATATTTGTGCAGCCTTACCATATTCCATCGAATTAAAATAGCTATAGACTTTAAAAAAAGGCTCAGGAGAAGGGGTTCAGTAAAAATCACTTGCGGGTAATGCTGAGTTAAGAGTATAACAGAAAACAGATTTAACTATTCATGAGGAATAATCATAATGAGTCAATTAGCAAATGCAAAATTTAGTCTGAATGACTTTGAATTGCGAGATGGGATTTATTTTCCTAGCGACTATGAACAATTAACTAATACTCAACATAAAAAAACATGGGACGCAATTGGTAAAACATATTATGGTTCCCAAAAAATTGAAAAAGTTGCAGAGACATCGCCCATTAAACAAGATTACACTCTGCTAACTGGCACGCCTGGAGGTACTTGGAACAAATTTCCGTTGAATAAATCTGTCGGTTCTATTCTAGAAATTGGTTCTGGTTATGGTCGTGCACCTTTACATCTCTCTAAAGCGAAAAATCTGAGATGTGAGAAATATTACGGCATTGATATTTCTGAACCTTTATTGCGGCGGTTAATCAAAGTTAAACAAGAATACAATTTTTTCCCCGAAGCTGAATTTAACTTGATTTGTACTTCTGCTGAAACATTGCCTTTAGAAGATAATTCTATAGATTTGGTAATTTCTAACTGCGTCTTTATGCATATCCCAGATGCACAATTAAGAAATTTATTGGCTGATATCTCTCGTGTGCTAAAACCTGGTGGAATTTTTGTTTTTAATCATTCCTTTCACAATAAATCCTGTCCTTCTCATATTATCCATAATTTTATTAGAAGGCTGAACCCATTTGTGAGAAATCCAGTATATCTCAAGCAATATTCAGCTGCTGAAATAGAAGAAATGTTAGCTACTGCTGGGATGAAAGCCAAGTGTCCACAATACATTGTCGAACCAACAGCAGAATATGCAATTTTACCGGAAACCATCAAAGGGATTCCGGTGCCGTTTGCTAATGCTATCAACAGAAGTCTCAAGCCATCAGATAATTTAAAAGAAACTTTGGCTTATGGTTTTAGTGCCTACAGTACTCAACTGGACTAAATTAAGAAACTTTCTGGTTGTCACAATGAACTGAATACAAATAATCTACAAGAGCACAACAATGTTGTGCTTTTATTTTTACAATGAAGGACTATGAACTTTGTCTATTATTTTTTGCTTTGAGTATGATTATTTAGTCTAAACTCCTATATGCAACGCCCAAGATGAGTATCAAATGATAATAAACCGTATCGAATTCTGATATTTGATACTCAACTGAACGCGAATTTTGTTTAAAGTTTGGATAGTTTTTGGGATTTCCTTTATTTATTGTAATGTAGTTTACCAACTTTTACCAATATATATAGACTAAAGTTGGTAAATTAGGGATTAGTTGAGCTAATTCTTCCCTACGCAACTATGCCATTGGATTTATCGCCTCTTTGGATATCACTCAAAACTTCATTACTTGCCACATTTATCACCTTCTTTTTGGGTATCGCTGCTGCCTACTGGATGCTGGGATATCGTGGCAAAGGTAAATCGTTGATTGAGGGTATCTTTATTGCACCCCTGATTTTACCGCCCACAGTTGTCGGGTTCTTGTTGCTGCTATTTTTCGGCAAAAATGGCCCTGTAGGGAAATTCATGGAGGCTTTTGACTTCACCATCGTCTTTACTTGGTATGGTGCTGCAATCGCAGCTACAGTAGTTTCTTTCCCTTTAATGTATAAAACTGCACTAGGAGCCTTTGAACAAATAGATGGTAATCTACTGCGAGTAGCTAGAACCCTTGGTGCAACTGAAACCACAATCTTTTGGCGCATCAGTTTACCCCTAGCACTGCCCGGCATTGTCGCCGCCACAATGCTAGCTTTTGCCCGTGCTTTGGGAGAATTCGGCGCAACTTTGATGCTGGCTGGTAACATTCCCGGACAAACGCAGACAATCCCAATGGCGATTTATTTTGCTGTGGAAGCGGGAGCAATGAATGAGGCTTGGTTCTGGGCGATCGCAATTATGGTGATTTCTCTATCTGGAATTATTGCAGTCAACTTCTGGCAAGAATTGAGAGATAAGAGGAGAGCAGGGGGAGCAGGGGAAGCAGGGGGAGCAGGGGAAGCAGGGGGAGAAATTCTTTATACCCCGCGATCCAGCTTTGAATCTGGTGGATTGTTAGTCAACATTGAAAAAATACTTCCTAGCTTTCATTTAAAAGTTGCTTTCACTACTGATGAGCAACCCTTGGGATTGTTAGGGGGTTCTGGAGCAGGTAAGAGCATGATTTTGCGCTGCCTTGCAGGCATAGAAACGCCCACAATCGGGCGGATAGTTTTAAATGGCAGAGTTCTGTTTGACTCAGAACAAGGAATTAATTTACCCAGTCGCGATCGCCGCATCGGTTTTTTAGTGCAGAATTACGCTCTGTTTCCGCACATGAGTGTGGCGCAAAACATCGCTTTCGGTTTGCCCAAAAACCTATCTGCTGGGAGTATTCGGGTGCAGGTAGAGGAGCAACTAATAGCGATGCAGTTGCAGGGATTAGGCGATCGCTATCCGCACCAACTTTCAGGGGGACAACAACAACGGGTAGCCTTGGCAAGAGCATTAGCTAGTCAACCGGAAGCGTTACTTTTGGATGAACCGTTTTCGGCACTTGACACCCATCTACGGAGTCAATTAGAGGAGCAAATGACAGAAACTCTAGCTGACTATCAAGGTGTGACTCTATTTGTCACTCATAATATGGAAGAAGCTTATCGGATTTGCCCGAATCTATTGGTATTGGAGCATGGTAGAGCCGTTCATTATGGCAGCAAATATGATATTTTCCAGCATCCTGCTACTGTGAGTGTTGCCCAACTTACCGGATGTAAAAACTTCTCCCGCGCTGTTCTCGAGTCATCTCAACAGGTGGAAGCGATTGATTGGGGTTGTACTCTGCAAGTAATTGAACCTGTCAAAAGCGAATTATCTCACGTCGGCATTCGTGCCCATCAGTTCATTTTTACCAACGACTCATCACAGGAAAATACCTTTCCCTGCTGGGTAGTACGAACAAGTGAAACGCCTCATCGAATGACATTATTTCTCAAATTACATTCGGCTGGCAAGAATTCTCAAGATTACCATCTGCAAGCTGAAGTCTTTAAAGAAAAATGGGCGACTATGAAAGACCAAGCTTTTCCTTGGTATGTGCGTTTAGATCCTCTGCGGTTGATTTTGATGGAGTGAACGCAGAGATATACGTCGCGATCTCAATTCTACAAACACAACCAATACGTCTTGCAGTTGCTGATAGAAAGATTGTGTTTTACCCGATATATAAAAAATTATTCAAAGAGGACGCGATCGCTCGGTTGTTATTGTCGCCACACTTCCCTAGTGTTTTTATCTGGCAGCTGTGCAGAAAAGGGAACAAATGTTGTTAATTGAACAAGTCACCAGCAATGAGGTAATGGATGCGGCGTATGCGTGGTTGTGCGATCGCCGAGAGAACTACCATTATAACAATGATGTTTGGCAGCTCCGGCGCTGGTGGCAGGAGAAAAAACCGCAACTTGTCGAGCAACTGCGGGCGGGGAAATATCGCTTTCGGGAGCAGAGGCGGGTAACGAGTCAGGGTGAAGTGAAGGAAATTTGGGCAGCGTTAGATGCCCTGGTATTGAAGGCGGTGTCTATAGTTCTGCAAGATTATTTGCAACCCCATTTGTCCACTCGTTGCTTTCATCTGGCGGGAAGGGGTGGGCTAAAGGGGGCGGTGCGGGAAGTGGCTGATTGTGTGTCTAAGTTTGAGTTTGTGTTTCGCACGGATGTCAAGGGCTACTATGCCAGTATTAATCATGAGATTCTCTATAAATTGGTGGCTGACTATGTACAAGACCCTGTGGTGTTGGATTTGGTGGGGCAGTACCTCCAGCGATTTGTTTCGGATGGAGGGGAATATACGGATATCGTACAGGGGATTTCCTTGGGGTGTCCGTTATCGCCACTGATGGGGGCGCTGTACCTGAAGCCTTTGGATGACCGCATGGCGGAACTGGGCTGCTTTTACGTGCGGTATATGGATGATTGGGTAATTTTGTCCCCGACGCGCTGGAAGTTGCGGAAGGCAATTAAGGCGGTGAATGAGGTAATGGCGGATTTGCGGGTAGGAGAAAAGCACCCGGATAAGACCTTTATCGGGCGGATATCGCGGGGCTTTGATTTTTTGGGGTATTGGTTTTCACCGTCGGGGTTGGGGATTGCCCAGAAGACGGTCGAGCGCTGCGTGGAGCGGATTTCCCGGCTTTATGAGCAAGGTGCGTCATTTGAGCGCATTGGGGAATATGTGCGGAATTGGTGGCGATGGGTGAAGGGTGGTTTGTTGGGACGAATGATTGCAACTTGGGTTAAAGGCTTGTGTAAAAATAACCTGAACTATTTCCATGTGTACGCTTGATTTCGCAACCCATTCCTTTCCTTTTATTTTGTGTTTTTTACTTCTGCCCTTCACAAGTTGCTTTCTTTCATGGCGCGGTTCTCGACATTCTTTCCTCACTCTTAATTCTCCCAGATTCGTATTCCACCATTTATAGAACTTCTTTTGCACTTCCGCGTCTGTGAGGCTTTTTGACATCAACGGATGCTCTCTTACTACCGCTATTACATTGTCTTTCCTATCATACTGATTTCCTTCGGCTCATAACACGTTCCACTGCCACTTAATACCTCTTCGGGTTCTCGGAACGTCTAAAGCATTGCCTCTGTCCACGGTGACTCTGCGGTTGTTTTTCCGAAGTTGGCCTCCAGCATTACCAAGTCGTATGTTCCTTATTTGACATCGTCTATCATTTCCTCTTGCAAGCCTTCATTCGGGTTTGTTTGTTACTCTCTGTGAACCAATATCCACGTTCATTCCACGTCAGCTCATTTCCCTCTAAGATCTCTGAAGCCCCCGCATCGCCCCTTTCGCATTAAAGCCGTCGGGATGGTGTGTTATGTACAAGACCTCCCATCTTTTATTTCGCGTGCACATCTAATCGATGACAACATACTTAGCGCCGATGAATTTTTTCCCCGACCGCGATGACTCTTCTTCCTCTTTTTCCTCTTCTTCTACCTCCTTACGCTCTTGTTCTACATACTTTTTTCCTTTCTTCACACTACAACTTCCGAATATTTTACTCAGCATCCCTTTTTCTTTCATACTTTTTCACCTTTTCTTACACTCTCCGTTTGATTCTTGTCGTCTCTATCCCAACTGGGGGGGTGACTCACTTTTGTTCTCCCTTCCATCCCCTTGATAGGTATTTCATCCCCTCTCTCTGCCTCCACCTCGTCCTTTCGCGGCGTGTATTATCCCACGATTACACTTCCTGATTCACGAAAATTTCTTATGTTTTTCCATCTCCTCTCTCTGCGTGTTGACCTTTTGCAGGAGTTCCAACGCGGGTCTCGATACTTCCCTATCCATACTTAATGTCAACAAGCATCCCGGACACTTGAACTCTGCCTGAGTGAGTAAACTATATATCGACATTTCGATTTGAAACCCGCACTCTGGACATGGCATTCCTGGGGTACGTTGCTGTACCTGTTTCTCTTGCCTTTCTTCTCTTTTTCTCATTTCCTTAACTTCCTTTATGAATTTTTTGTCTTCATGACTATTGGAGTTGATTACCCAGTTTCGAGCGCACTTTCTGCCTTTTTCTCTGTTTAACTGGCTTCTATCGTCCCAGATGTTTGGCTTCGACTGCCCTCTGGGATAACATTGGTACTATTTTCAAATACCTTCATTAACTTAATCATTCCTACTGGTAAATCTGCTTGCTTCATTTTCACAGTCACCTTCATGTTTGAATCGATGGATGGGATTGGCTTCCCATCCTCCGATTTTCCTGCTGTTGGGGCTAACCTTGCCTTCATTCCCTGGTATGGGGGATTAGCCGTCGGGTTATTTTTCTCCGCTTCATCTCCAGTTTTATTGGGGTCGAAAGATTCCAAAACTTTTGGGGGAACTTCTGTAAAAACGCGAATGTTAAATTCAAACTCTGCGGTATCTATTTGTAGCAGAGGCAGAGGAATGAGTGACAACAGAGGAACTTCTACACGGTATTCTCTGCCGCCTTGGTTGTAGCTAAAAGTCACCATTTTTAAGCGGCGGACTGGCGCTTCTGTTCCGGTTACAACCGTCTCTTCCATTCCATATTTTTGAAAAAACTCTACAAATTTGGCACCTGCGTCAAAGTCCGCCGACAGTGTGGCAATCAAAGGCCCAGCAATCAGTTCTCGGAAACTAAGAACACTATCTTCCTCTAATGCCATAATCACTTCTCCTTTTTCATTTTTTGCGGAAACCCACTTTTACAATGTCTTGTACAATCGACTGTTTGGAAACAACTTTCACAGGAAAACTAATCAATCACTTTTAAATCTTCATAGATAACTATTCCTTGACTTTTTGTAAGCTTTGTCCTGATTCAGATATCATCCATCGATAATTCTCCAATCCTGCCTTGATTTTTAGAGTTGAAACCATGTCAATTGGAAGATCCTTTAATGCTAGTGGGTTAACAATTATATCCGCATTGGGAACACCCGGCATCATGACCAGCAATGATTTTACAGATGTGGTAGTACTATTTTGAGCAGCTATTATATTAAACTCAGCTGATATCACTTGTCTGATCTTTTCGACTTCTTGCTCGGTTTTATTAAAAGCTGTTTTATGCACCACCAGACAAGAATTCCCCCAACTTCCAGTTTCTTCATCTAATTGAGCCAAAGTCAAAATCGGTGCTGGCGGCAATTCACACTTCGCCACCTCAACACACCGATAACCATCTTTGTTTACGTCTAACTTCCCATCCGATAGAGTCGCAATCACCGATCGCACTACCTCAATCGATTCCTCACCCACAACACTCTCCACTTCCTCTACCGCAACGGATAATGTCATAGTCTTGATCGCAATCGGTTCAACTCCCGCATTCCCCTTGGACATTTCCCCAATTGCAGACTCAGTTACTTCCATTGTTGGCGTAACAGATTTATCCGTATCAATTCCATCCTCTCCGATAAAATATCCCCTCAATTCCTCTCGCAGAATTGCCCGCGCCAGGGAGATGCGCTTGCAGACATTCTGGTAAGAAATCTCTTGCTGTTGGACAATTTCTTGATAAGACAGTTCCTGATAAAAGTGCAGGATAAACGTCTCGCGCAGCCTAGTCGGTAAGTTATCAATGGCACGACGAATCACAATCCTTTTCTCGCCAGTCTCCATTGCACTTTCTGGCGTTTCCTCACTCCGTACCAGTCCTTGCTCCTCTTTCGAGGCGTATACTTCTATATTCTCAACTCTATTGGTACTGCGATCGCGTTCTCGATGAATATCCACACAGAGATTATGAGTTAGTCGAGTCAGCCAAGCCTTAAAATTAGCAATTTCCTCCGCATACTTTTGCACCTTCTCCCAAGCTTTGAGCATCGCCCGACTTAGCGCATCTTCAGCATCCGTCGGATTCCCACCCATCCACTTGAGACAGCAACGATGAAGATAATCTCGATATTCCTGCCATTGTTGCCAAAACCTTTTTACTAAATCTTTATCTTCCGAATTATTCCGTAGGCAGGACGTAACTGATGCAACCACTGATTGACAATTTGACATAACTTCTGATGTGGTAGTGTATCCAGTCGCTGCAAAATTAATGCCTTCAATCCCTTATAGGGCTAGGCATTCGAGTATGAAATATGGTCTGAAAGTCAAAGAATGATGTACTTGCTGTATGCCGTAAATCTAACATCTATCTTTAGGCATAACTTCAGTAAAATCACTTACCTTGATTAAAAAATATTAAATTAATGTGAGTTCAACGGTTAAAAAAAGGCAAAAAGCTTGCTAGATATGAAGCGCGAGAAACTGGGCAGGTAATGACATATTCACAGGTGGTGCAGCGACTGATAGATTCCTTGACAATCATCAGTGCTGCTTTTAACAGCTCTGCTATTGGTCTAAATACCATTAGTGATTTCAACAGATCCCAAGGTGACAAGATTGTACTGGATAAGACTAACCTGTTGTGCGTAGACGCTTCTCCTGTCGGAGACGCTAGGCGAACGTCTTGTCGCAGACATCGCTCTAATCCCGAAATTATTTAAGTAATATTAATTATTGTTAAAGTATTGGTTTAGACTTGTATCAACCGATAATTTTAGAAGTCCTTACTTCAAGCGCCCAGACCCCAAAGAGTCTGAGCGCTTGAATATTAGGTTGCAGAGAAACTTCTGCTAGATCGTTATAGAATTATGCGGGCATCATGTGCATACTTCTGCAAGACTCTGCACACTTGCGGCAAGCAGCAGCACATTCCATCATTTTTGCGTCATCGCTCATCATCTCACACGCCATTGCAGTGCGATCGCACATTTCCGCACAAAGCATACAAGTGCGTTCCATGAACTCAGAACCGCTCATCATCATATTCATACACATCATGCACATTTCAGAGCAATCACGCATCATACTCATCATGCTCATCATGCTCTTGTCCATGTGCTGACCGCCTTTACTCATACAATGAGTCATGGTTTCCATGCACATTTTGTGACAGTCCATACAAACATCCATGCAAGTTTGCATTTCTGGAGTCATGGTTTCAGTCATCATCATCATCATCATCGGAAATACCTCCTGATTTTTTGATGCATAAACAGTGTCCTCGGAAGGACTACTCATCACATTAGTCCTATCCTTTTAAATAGTCAATGGGGTTTTTAATTCAGAATTTTTAAGCCTACTATCCCGATATAATTACCGGTAAATTGAAGGAATTCTACACTAGTTTGGTGTTATTTTTCTGGGAAATACTATACATTAAGGCTTATAAACCCTCATTTACAAGTGTGGTTTCATTTGGCAAGTCAACTTTAGCTCGGTGATCAAAAGTTAGAGTTAAATTTAACTCGAAAATAATGTTATTGTTTTTAACAAATGAATGCCTAAACTAAGCATTTATAAATTTATATTAACCTGTGTTTTATTAACTTATATTAATTTGAAGATATATGTCCTGAAAAATTCGTAATTCATAATAGAATTTCAACTGCACTTAAAACAAAATTCTCTCAAAAAAAATAATTTTCACAACTTACAAAGAAAGCCAGCTTTGCTGAGGGCAGAAGGAAAGAAGTATTAATAAAAACTAAAGTTTTTGGGTATAAAGCCCACTAATATAAAAAAATTTGTGTCGAGATGCATAGCACGAGACACAAGACGTCCTTGCTTCAATCCCACGTTTTTAAAAGTGGGGTTCCATAAAAGCCTTCTGACGAGAGTACTTCTGCCTTCTGAAATAAGAGAAGAAATCTATATTAAGATGTCGGTTATAGATTTGATTGCAATTTGAGTAAGCGAGCGCTCGCTGCTTGTAATGTCTCAGGTCTTTTGCTGAAGCAAAATCTGATTAATGAATGTCCTTTTTCTGGTTGGCTGAAAAAGCTGGAACCGGGAACGACAGCAACACCAATATCTTTAATCAGATGGTAAGTGAATTCAACATCTGTGTTATAGCCAAATTTGGAAATATCTGCAAGAACGTAATAGGCTCCTTTGGGAACGAAATAGGGAATGCCAACTTGGTCTAGAATTTGTAAAATGCTGTCTCGCTTCTGGTGATAAAGTTTGGCTAGTTCTTGATAATAGAATGGTGGCAGTTGCATGGCGGCAACTCCGGCTCGTTGCAATGGTGCAGGTGCGCCAACGGTGAGAAAATCATGGACTTTGCGAATCGCCCCTGTCAATTCAGGGTTTGCCAGAATGTAGCCGACTCGCCATCCAGTGACGCTATAAGTTTTGGATAAACCGTTAATAGTAACGGTGCGTTCTTCCATTCCAGGAAGGGTAGCTAGGGCAATATGTTGAGTGCCGTCATAGAGAATATGTTCATAGATTTCGTCTGTGAACGCTAACACATCCCATTTTTGACAAAGTTCAGCAATTAGGGTGAGTTCTTCACGGGTGAAGACTTTACCTGTGGGATTATGGGGTGTGTTGATAATAATCGCTTTGGTATTGGCATTGAAAGCTTGACGCAACTGTGATTCATCAAATGTCCAATGAGGAGTATGCAGTGTCACATAGCGGGGTATAGCACCAGCTAAAATCGCATCGGGGCCGTAGTTTTCATAATATGGCTCAAATACAATTACTTCGTCACCCGGATCGACTGTCGCCAGCATTACAGCTGCCATTGCTTCTGTGGAACCACAGGTAACGGTGATTTGGGTTTCGGGATTGATATCTAAGCCGAGATACCAACGGACTTTGTTAGCGATCGCATGACGAAATGGGCGATCGCCCCAAGTAATGGCATACTGATTAACATCTGCCTCTATGGCCTGATATGCTGCCTGTTTCAACTCCAAGGGACAAGGAAAATCAGGGAATCCCTGCGCCAGATTTACTGCATCGTGTTGCAGTGCCACCCTGGTCATTTCTCGAATCACCGACTCTGTAAACTGTTCTGCCTTCGCTGATATTTTTTGCCGCCTAATTTTACCCACCCCTATACCTCCCTTAATCCTTGATTGCTGTTATCCGGGAATTTCTGTAAACCAGACGAAACCCATAATATTGATAGATTTATCGTAGTATACTCAAATTTCAGATCCAGGGGAAGAAGGAAGGGAGCAGGGGAGCAGGGAGCAAGGGAGAAGAGTTTTCCCCTCAGCAAGAACAGCACGCTGCCCCACTGCCTCTTTTCAATGCCCAATGCCCGTATTATCTATATACTGAATTATTGAGATTAATAGTCAATTATTGAAGTACTGATCCAGAATCATCATGAAATCTTTGCACCGTCCCGATCTGTATAGCTGGTCTAATTTCAATCCGGCAAGAAATATTGATTTCAATGGGATTGCCTGGATTCGCCCAGATGGCAACATCTTGATTGACCCAGTAGCCCTATCAAACCATGATTGGAATCATCTAAAATCCCTCGGTGGTGTGGTTTGGATTGTGCTGACGAATTCTGAGCATGTCAGGGCAAGTAAAGAAATTGCCGATCAAACTTATGCTAAGATTGCTGGCCCTATTGCAGAAAAAGACACTTTTCCTATACCTTGCGATCGCTGGCTATCTGATGGTGAAGAATTTGTCCCAGGACTGGAGGTGATTGAACTCAATGGTTCTAAAACTCCCGGTGAGTTGGCTCTGTTACTAGAGGAGACAACTTTAATTACAGGGGATTTAGTCCGGGCACGCAAAGCAGGTAGCTTAACGATTTTACCAGATGACAAGCTGCTGAATCGAAAGGAGGCTGTTGCTTCTGTTCGCAGATTGGCTCAACTGAGTCGGGTAGAAGCAGTACTGGTGGGGGATGGTTGGCCGGTCTTTCGGGATGGACGCGATCGCTTGCAGGATCTGGTAGCAACGCTGTAAATAATTAGGGTAGCATAGCTAGCTATGCTACCCTACAGGCGATTGTGGTTCAAATAGATCAAAAAGGCTGTCAGAAGAAAATCAAACAACACCGTATCATGGTAGTTAGTAGCATTTATGTCTGATGCTTTCTTTTTTGCCATAAAAGAATATCAGGTAAGTAATATCCTGATTTCCTGACGGCAGAATACGAAAGCTTTTACTGATTCACCTAGTTGGAGAACGCTGATGTCGAAGGAAAGAAAAAGTAATAAAGAAGCTAAAAAACCTAAAAAAGATCCCAAAGACAAAAAGGAGAAAAAAGACCCAAGCAAATAGGACGATTTAGGTAAATAGTTCTAGCGAAGACCAAGAGTTGCATTTCCTTAAATTGACAATACTTCGTCCAGTAGCATTGAATAGGAAAAGTTATTGTCAAAAATTTATTCACCCTTGGTCAAGCCTAAAAATCTGATGATTTAGGTTGTGTGTGCGATGTCACGACAGGCTACGCCTACGCAACTTAATCAAGCAGGATCAAACTTCAGCGAAACACCGTTCATGCAGTAGCGCTTACCAGTGGGTGCAGGACCATCATCAAAAACATGACCCAGATGACCACCACAGCGACTACAATGCACTTCAGTTCTGCTCATAAACAACGACTTGTCTACAGTAGTGGCGATCGCACCTTCAATTGGATTAAAGAAGCTAGGCCAGCCAGTACCACTATTAAATTTGGTATCAGATGTAAACAGTGGTAGTTCACAGGCGGCACAATAATAAGTGCCTTGGTCGTATTCCTTATCCAATGGACTGGTGTAAGGGCGTTCAGTTCCATGTTTACGCAAAACATTAAACTGTTCTGGCGTTAAAATCGTGCGCCATTCTGACTCCGGTTTGGTAACTTCAAATCCACTCTGAGAAGTTGTCATTGCCTGTGACCCCCAATTGATATACCTTGATAACAATGCTGTGCCGACTATGACTGCACTAGCCTGTAAAAAATAGCGTTTGTCCATATATCTATTATTTTCTATTTTCCGGTTCACTGGGCAATCGATTCCAGTACGGAATTCCCTACATGAATGACTATAATCAGCGATCGCTCTGAATTATCCCTGATAAACTGATTAAAATTGGCTAAGAAACAACAAATTATTTTTCAAGAAAATATTAGGCGGCAATCCGATCGATTTGACCTAATTTTGGACAATACAAGTATAGTTTTCAACTAGAGCATAACGATAGATAATCAATCATCTTCATCAGAGGTGGTTGTAAGATCCTGATTAGTCCCCTGTTTACCCTGACTCGTCAGAAATACAAATACGCGATTGAGGCGCTTCACCCCACTTAGGGTAATCAGAGTCAGTAAGCCTCCCAATAATCCCATTTGCCATAGACCACAACCAATTGCAGCCCCCAATCCGGCCGCCGTCCAGACACAGGCGGCTGTAGTTAAACCCTTTACTTTTGGCGTTGCAGATTTTCTCGGAGACTCTTGTAAAATCAATCCGGCTCCGAGAAATCCAACCCCGGTAGCTACACCTTGAATTGTGCGACTCAGTGCATTGGTAGCAGCATAGGGACTCTCGCCCTCAGCCTGCAAAGGAATCATCACGAATAGTGCTGCCCCCATACTCACGAGCATAAATGTTCTCATCCCTGCCGGTCTACCCCCTTGCTGACGGTTAAATCCAATCAAGCAACCAACCAGGAGCGCCAAAGACAATCTAAACGCTATATGTGGCCAATCGTTGGCAGCAATAAACATCGACCCCATTGCCTTATTTCTCCTAGAGACAGAACGGAATTTTGCGCCTATTGCCAGTGGACTGGATAGCTACCCACGTTTATAGCTGAAAACTAAGTACATTAAGTCAATCAGCTTGGCGTACATTAAGGTTAATTTAACAGAAGGTTAGGCATAAGTAAACTAATATACACAAAGATGCTATTGCTGTATTCTTCCTAGAGAAAGAAAGAAGGAGGCAGGGGTATGCCCAATGTCCCAATTCCCAATTTTTTTTAATCGCTAGCTTATTGAACACTGCCTAATATACATTGGTCTGATAGAGATACCGGAGTTTTCTGAAAAACTTCTTCTTTGGTTAAGTAGAATGTGATACTCTAAAAACTATAAATAATGGTAATTCGATATAATTACCGTAGTTTTAAGGTATTCATGCAGCTACTATGGTTCATCCCAACCCACGGCGACGGACGTTACCTTGCAACTGCTACAGGCGGACGGGCAGTAAGCTTTCCTTCTTTATCCCAGCAATCCAGGTACTCAGTTAGTGTACGGGCGGCAGGTCAAGAAGCCTGTAAAGCGTCCTGTCGTGGATGTTCGCTTTCGTCACGCTCACTTATTCCTGAATGGACGACAGACAGTTATTAATCTTAATGGTATCCGTGAAACAATCGCCCATAAGTGGGACAGAACTGAAGATGAATTTGATGGGGTCAAGGGAAGCGTAAAGGATCTTCAAAGCTTTCTGCAAAAGAGAGATGATTTTAACATCTGCTGAATTAACTCACTGGGGATTCACTCAAAAGAAACGATCGAAATCTTCTCATGAATCATTCGGAGTTGCTGTAAAAATTACTTAATGCTACACAAATAAATTTATATTTCGCTAAATACTTCAGTAGGTAAACTGGGCTACGAACAGCGCAGCCCTTGTTTACCACTTTGTAGCTTATGAAAGCGCTGGTGCTGCTTCTAACTTCTCAGCTTTGTTCTTCAATACGGTTGGTAGTTCGCTATTGAACGCCTCACCTTCAACCACTTGCGATCGGAAACCATCGGGACCAACTGGAACATCGCCCGTGATGGTGGTGCGATAGAGGACGCGCTCGACTTCCAGATGATCCAAATCTTGAGGAGCCAAATGGGAAGTGGCGCGGTTGTCCCAGAACGCAATGTCACCGTTATTCCAGCGGAAGCGGGTAGTGTAGGCGGGCTTGGCGATCTGGTTGAAGAACAACTCAAGCAGTAGATCGCTCTCTTGTCGTGATACGTCGATAATGTGCGAGGTGAAGCCAGGATTGACGTACAATGCGCGTTCACCAGTCTCAGGATGAACCCTTACTACTGGGTGGATTGAAACCAGGGGATTGGCTGCGATGCGCTGGGCAATCTTGCTGTTGCTGGGGAAATTCAAACGCGCATTGAAGCGATGTTCGGCTTTTAATGTATCTGCAAAGGCCCGTAGGGGTGCTGACAGACCCTCGTAGGCTGCGACTAGATTTGTCCATTGTGTGTCACCACCGAAGCTAGGGACATTAACCGCACGCAAAATTGACGCCGCAGGTGGGTTGACAACTGCTGTGACATCGGTGTGCCAACGGCTCTCGTAGCTGGAACGGCGCAGACCATTGCGCCGCTCGTAACGGCTGCGGTCAATGGGCAGGATTTCTGAGAAGCCTTCAATCGGCTCATCTTCGTGGGGATGTGCGTAAGTCACTTCACCGAAACGAGCCGTGAATGCAATCTGTGCCGCATGATCGATGTTTTGACCGCGAAAGAACACGACTTTCCACTTCAATAGTGCTTGACGAATTTCTTTGACTGCATCATCGTGCAAAGGACGCGACAGGTCTACGCCGCTGATTTCGGCACCGATGAAACCTGCTACCTGTTTGACTTCAATGTGTTTGTTGCTCATGTCAATTCTCCATAATTTGATCGATAGAGCGATGTTCGCAAGCGATCGCAATGACAATTATCATACTATAAACCGATAGATTTACAGTAGTATCTACTTGCAGTATTTTAGACTGCTGGAACAACGGTCGATTTAGTCCAAGCAAGGGCAAGTTAAAATTCGCAACACAGATTAAGAAGCAAGCTACGTAATTAAATGGGTATAGAGCAAGCACTAAATTTTTGCTACAAGTGCCTTTTTTGGAACTTACAACGATTCCACAATAGCCTCTCTGTATTCTTCGCTACTCACAGGCGTATTTATAATACTTTTATATAAACTTTATAAAATCTTTTTATTTGTAACACCAGTATTTGATTGATTGATTAATTTATACTATAAGATGACAAAAAAACAATTATATTTACTATAAATATAGTTTTGCCCAAAGCTGCAAAACAAATACTGGTTAAAAATAAAATAATACCTTGTATTTATTTTTTCATTTTTAAATTATATAAATAAATCCTAATTTTAGTCCCCTCTCCTATTTCAAGATACTAATTTTATTTTTTCATTAGCACCAAGCTAATAACAAATTATGAGTTGCCTTTTTACTAACGTTGATTAAGGCTTTGAGGAAATTAAAAACTACATGAAAAAGCAACTATCACAGAAATGGACTATTTCTAAATATTGGTTACGTTTTTTAATTATCATCCTATTAGTAATAGGCGTATTTTTTCGCTTCGTCAATATTGACAAAAAAATTTATTGGGGTGATGAAGTTCTGTCATCATTACGCATATCTGGCTATAGGCAGTCAGAAATGAAAATGCAATTAGGTAATGGTCGTTTGATTGGCATAGAAGATTTACATAAATACCAGTATCCTAATTCTGAAAAAAATGTAATTGATACAATTAAAGGGCTTATTTTAGAAGATTCGCAGATTTTGCCACTATACATCTTGATTACCCGATTTTGGGTAGAGTGCTTTGGCAATTCTATAGCAGCGATCAGAAGTTTTTCGGCATTTATTAGTCTGCTTACCTTTCCTTGTCTTTATTGGCTATGTCAAGAATTATTTGAGTCTTCACTAGTAGGGTGGATAGCCATCGGGTTAGTAGCCATTTCACCTATTCATATCGTGTATTCACAAGAAGCGCGATCGTACAGTTTAGGGATAGTAGCCATCTTAATGTCGAGCGTAGCACTGCTGCGAGCCATGCGCCTTCAAACAAATGTTAGTTGGTGCATTTATGTAGCAACATTATCAATAGGGTTTTATACTCATCTATTTTTTATCTTGGTTGCTTTTGCACAGGGAATTTATGTAGTTGTAATCGAAGGTTTCCGATTGAGTAAAATATCGATTTCCTACGTACTATCATTGCTTGCGGGGTTTATAACTTTTGTACCTTGGATTTGGATTATTATTACCAATCCTCAGCCTGAAGCAGTCACTTGGGCGAATACTAAACAAACATTATTGATGTTAGCTACAAGGTGGGCTGGTATCTTTAGCCGTGCGTTTCTTGATTTAGGTATTAGTCCTAACGAACCGGGAAAACTTAAGTTTGCCTTAATTCCTTTTATTTTAATGATTTTAGCTTTAATCAGCTACTCAATTTATTTTGTGTGTCGAAAAACCTCTAAAAAAGTTTGGTTATTTGTCTTAACCTTAATTGGATCTGTAGGGCTTCCTTTACTGATAACAGATTTCGTATTTCAAAAACGATTTGCTACTAGTCGATATACACTTCCTTCAATTTTAGGTATACAGTTAGCTGTTGCTTACCTATTTACCACTAAGATTGCGTCTATTTCTACTAAAGCTTGGCAAAAAAAGTTTTGGTCACTTGTCGCGTTTATGGTAGTTATGGGCGAAGTTGTATCTTGTATGGTTCACTCTCAAACGCAGATTTGGTGGAACCAATTCCCTGAAAAATACCAAGAATATCCTAAAATTGCTAATATTATTAATCAAGGGAAGAAACCACTTTTAATTAGTGATGAGGATAACATTATTCCACCGCTACAAGTACTTAGTGAATTAATCAACCCAAAAGTGCAATTTCAAATTGTAGGAAAAAATCAGTTACCAGAGATTACTAATGGCTTTACTGACATATTTTTGTTCTTGTTCGAGCCATCTGACTTTTTAAAAGCTGGAATTGAAAAAGTTTATAACTCAAAGTTACAGCAGGTAAACCACTATCTCTGGAAAATAACAAAACCTAATTAAACCAAGTACACGGGCATATCTAGGGGTTGGGAGATTGCAAGGTGGAAAATAAAAGCAGACATGGCATTTGAATATTGCTTGTAAGTTAAAAATCAATATACTTGGATTAAGGGTTATTGGTGTAGATAATTGGTCTTGAAAGACGCGATAAATCGCGTCTCTACATTAGGGTTTTGGACTTATCTGAACTGTATTGGGTTAAAAATTAATATCAATTAGCCTTATAAGTGACACAGTTAGAGCAAAAATATACTTTAATTAAACAAATAATTTAAGTATATACTTGTACTGCTGCCGCTTATGTCATCGCCCCTGGAGCGCCCGCTAAAAATTGAAATCAGACTGCCATCTTCACATCCTCAATTATTAGAAGGACTGGATATATGGCTGCGTTTAGGTCTAATATCTGATGCCCAAGTCAGGCAGTTATGTCGAGAGTTTCTGGTGTGTGCGGTGGTGTTGCAACCCCAGGCTGAAGCTCAAACAAAGGTAGTATTTGCAACTTCCGACCCCGTGCAGCAGTTGCCTATAGGAGCTTTACAATCTAGTAGCGGTAAACAACCACAACAAAAACCAGCAAAACCCAACTTTATCGGCACAATGTTGCAGTCCTTGGGGGCAGAACTGAGTGTCCGTTGGCTACTTTTTCTAGGGGTTTTCCTGGTAGTGGTATCCTCTGGGGTGCTGGCTGCTAGTCAATGGGCGAGGTTCCCCGCTTCTGGGCAATACGGGGTTTTATTTGCTTATACTTTGAGTTTTTGGGGATTAAGCTTTTGGGCGACTAGGCAAGATAACCTCAGATTGACGGCTCAGACATTGCTGATTGCCACTCTTTTGTTAGTGCCAGTGAATTTTTGGGCAATTGATAGCTTTCGGTTATGGCAAAATCCTGTGGATTGGATTGTAGTTGCGATCGCCTGTCCTACCCTGACTGCTATAACTGTTTTACTCTCCAAAAATCGGACTATTTTTACCAATTTACATACTGGCAAATTACCTCTGGTAAATATTTTAGGGCTGAGTTATCTGCATTGGGGTTGGCAGTTAAGAGGATTTCCCTTAATTGCTGTTTATCTGGCAACGCTCATCACAACTATCATTACCGTTTATCACAATCTTTTCCAAGAGCCTCATACTGGCAGCGAGGAAGATCGGGGCGATGTCTACGACGGGCTACGCCTACGCCGTAGGTTAAGTATTAGTTTACCTGCTGCTGTAATTATTTATTCTTTAATAGTATTGTTGGTGCGGGCAATTTTTGTTACCAAGGTAGATGTCACACTGTTGGGGTTAGCTATTGGCATTTGCGGCTGGTTGATGACTTGGTTAGCACAGCAGGGAAGGGGAGCAGGGGGGCAGGGGAGCAGGGGAGCAGGGGAAGCGGGGGAAGTAACATTAATATACTCCTCATCTTCCTTATCTCCCTCATCTCTTTTACTCTGGGAAAGACTTGGGGACGTTTTACTCTTTCTGGGTTGGGTGGTATCGGTAGTAAATCATCCTTGGCAAGCAATAGCTGTAAGTGCTTTAGGTTTGTGGTTTGTGGGGAGTCGCTTGCGGCGATACAGTTTAAAGCGAGACTTTGCAGCGGTTTTTGTCATCGGCTTAGAGACGATTTGGCTAGGTTGGCGATTAGTACCTGATAACTTACAGAAATTAGCGATCGCAACTAGCACCCAACTCACCAATTCTCAAAATGAACCTTGGGCGCTACTGGGTATAGCTTTACTTCCCTACGTAATTTTGATGGTGGCGCTTACAGATAGTTTGTATCGCAGTCAAAAGCGAGAATTAGCTAAATTTGGCGAACTGCTCACCCTGTTATTTGGAGCTTTTTTAACAACGATCGCTATAGCAAATCCGGCATTGCGATCGCTAAATCTGCTATTTTCCACCGCCACTCTCGCATTCGTTACTCAACGCCGCTCCCCCTCATCCCTTCCCCTGGTATACCTAACTCACATCATGGGGGTGCTGACGTTTTGCTTTACGATTAATTGGTTATTCCCCAGCCTGAGTCAACAAGCCTGGGCAAGTATTTTATTGGCTCTCATGGTTGCAGAATGGCGATTTAGCTTGGAGGAAGGACTATGGCAACGTAGTGCATGGGACATCGGTTTAGGATTAGCCGCAGCGAGTTTTTTCCTCTTGTGGATGAATGCAGAATCATCTTGGTATGGCATAGCTGATAGCCGATCTGATTGGGGAGTTTTATGGCTAGTTACGCCTTTAGCTTTGACGGGTGTTGCCAATGCCACAATTATAGAGCGGCGGATTACTAGCCGTTACTTGAGTGTTTTGGCTGTGATAGTTGCCCAGCTACTAACTTTACAGCTACCAGGAATCAGATTAATTGGTTTGGCTGTAGGTGCTGGATTGATGTTTGCAAATACGCACTATTTGCGGAACCAAGTATCTGCGGTAATTACAGAAGGATTTGTTTTAAGTTTCATTGGGGCGTTGCTGTGGACGGGTGTACCTGGTTTACCTCGCCTAGCGGTAGCAGGTTGGTTTGTCGCCGGAGCGATCGCAACTCTAAGTCTATGGTTAGCGCGGACTGTTTTGAACCGACGTGGTAACGAATTAGCAGTTATCTATGCAGCCGCTAGCGATAAATGGGCGATCGCCTTATGTGGTTTGGAATTATTAAGTTTGACACTGCACTCAGTGCTGATTTACCAAGGGTTTACTACTTCAGGATTTTTGTTCTTAATTGCTACTGCGATCGCCTTGGCAGCCATTGTTTATCGCAGTTGGCGAGAACCAACAAATTGGGCATTTTATGGGATTGGTTGGTGTTTGGAATTGTTGATTGCTCAGGTGCTAGGGTTGGGGGAACGCTCAATTATTAGAATTGCAATCGCAAACATCGCCTTGGGTTTAATTGCTCAACTTGTCGGCGAGTGGTGGCGACGACAACATCAATTAGAAAGGTTTCCTAGCAGCCTGCACATTTTGCCATTAATTTATGGTGCATTTAGTATATTGCTGCGTTTGGACACCTTCACTGAGTGGACAGGTTTGTATTCCTTGGGTGCAGCTTTAATTGTTATTGGCGTGGGGCGACGGCGCGAAAATTTCAAACCCTTGCTGTATTTAGGAATTATTGGCGTATCAATTTCTGCTTATGAACTTTTGTTTTATCAAATGTCACAAGCTTCAGGAGGAGCATTAGGTGATGGATTAATTGCCATGTCTGCCCTTGGCGCGAGTATCATGTATGCTTACCGCATTCTGTCGCCAAGGCTAGTCAGTTACTTCCGCCTAACTCCCCAAGAATTGAAAAGAATTGCCCATATTCATTGGGTTTGGAGTAGTTGTTTATTAATGGCTGCTATTACTACACCCATTGGAATTAACCGTTTGGTGGGATTGGGAACTGGGGTATTTTTGATTCGCTATGCCATCTTTCAGGGACGAAATTCACGCACTTCCCCCAGTTTCTTCGGAGGAATTACAATCGCCGAGATTTGGGTTTACCTTGGCTTATTAGAGGTAGCTGGCATGAGGATTTATTGGCGGGAGACAGCAGTAGGGCGATTTTGGGCTGGGCCATTAGTTCCTTGGAATGGTGCGATCGCTTGTGTAGTAGCCTACTTTTTGTACATCCTACCTTGGGAAAATTGGAGTTGGTCTAAAAGACCTTGGCAACAAGCTGCATACATCACACCACTGATAATTTTATGGGAAACCAGACTGCAAACTTACCCCATTACCTTAGTACTCGCAGCTGGATTCTACATCTTTTTAGCAAAGGTGGGTGAAAACATCCGTTTCACCTATATTAGTGTGGCGTTGATTGATTGGGCACTTTATCGCTGGTTTGATTCCTTACGTTTGACTGATGCTTTGTGGTATGTAACACCAATTGGATTCTCACTGCTTTATATTGCTCAAGTAGATATCCAACTGAAGCTACCAGAGTACAAAATATCTCGTCATCTTCTGAGAGTGTTAGGGAGTGGTTTAATTTGTGGGTGGGCAATTTTATTTCATCAAAATACAGCTTGGATTCCGGGAATTTTTAGTCTCATCGCTATTTTTGCTGGATTAGCTTTACGAGTACGGGCTTTTCTCTACATTGGTACAGCCACTTTTTTAATTACTACAATCTATCAATCAGTAATTTTCAGCTTGCAGTATTCCTTTTTAAAATGGGTTGTTGGCTTGTTCGTTGGCATTTTACTGATTTATATCGCCGCCAACTTTGAAACCCGTCGCGCTCAAATAACTTCCTTAATTCGTAGCGCCATTGATGAATTTCAATCATGGGAATAGGTAAGCTAAGGATTAAACTAATTAGACAGGCGATCGCACTATCTGACTACTTGTATCAATTCTTTATGAAGATGCACCAAAGCATATTAGAAACGAACTGCCTTTCCTTCGGAACGCTACGCGAACGCGCACCGTCTCGTAGAGAAGTGGCTTCCCGCAGGGTAGGACACAAAGAAAGAAAATTTGGCGCTGCTTCATAAAGAAATGATATTAGGTATTAAGCCGATCGCCAATATCTCTAAGTTCTCCAACTATATTGCCAATTGCAGCTACGCCGCCGCTTACAATGGCATTTGAAACAGCTTCCCCTAATCTGATTAGGGGACTTAAAATATCAAAAAAATTCTGAACACCTTGAATTTTTGCAGCCGCTTTATCAAGAGAATTAGTAGCCTCAATTATTTTTTGGGCTGGTTCATCTATATCGGTTAAAACTTTATTTAATTCTATACTATTAATCTTGGCGGCAAAGTCCAAAACTTTTTGGCAGTCATTACTAATTGATTCTAATTCACTCGGACTAATTTCTTTAGCCTTGAAAAGCTCTGTTGCTCTCTTTTCAAGAGTTTCCTTTAGTTCATTAATCTTATCTCTCAAAGACATAAATAATAACTCTCCTTTTTTTTAATGAATTGGCAATAGGAAAAAATTAGATAAAATCTAGTTAAAAAGCGCGATCGACTTCTTCTACTAGAGGTTTTACTGAGATGACGTATTCATTGAGTATTCTTTGAATACGTTTCATTTTTTCTCATCAATTTTCTTGAATGAAACTTTAGCATTAAACTGACATAGTTGATTAATATCTTTGGGTTTTAGCCCTTCTGCAAATTCTTTACTTAGTCGATTATGAGCTTTAACTGTAATAACAAGAATTTGATTATAAGCCCTGCCTGCTTGTTCTTTCTCAGACACTATTTTCATAGCTTGATTATAGTCTTCTGTTAATTTTTCACCTACTGTAATTCGCTCGACAAATTGTTGATAATTACTTGGATTGATTTTATCTTTGCCTAGCTCATTTAAAGTAAGAAAGTAGGATTTATAGTAAGTATCAATTGCGTTTGCTTCTATGCCTAAAGTTCCTTCCTTACTAAGGTAGTTGTTGTTTACAAGAAATATTAAGCCTCCTTTAGCAGGTTTATAAAGATCAACTTCATTCTCATCGGTTGCTGGAACCGAATTACCAGTAATATATTTATGAATAGGTTCATTAGTACAAACAATCGCTTTTTGTAGAGCATCCTCTCGATTTTTTTTAGTTGCTAAATCAGATAAAAATTTAAGAATTTGACTGCCTCCATCCACTGCATCCGAATCTAGTTTGTTGCTGTTAATAGATAAATTTTTGAGACTTTCACCTAAGTCATCTATTGATTTATCTAAAGATAAATTTTTTCCGCTTGCTATAGCACCTAGAGCATCCATATAATCAATTAAAATACTGACTCCTATTTTAAAATTATCAGAATCAACTCGTTCAGTTGTCTCACAACTTTCTCGCCGCTCGTTGCGATAAGGGATTCCATTATCGGGAACTAATTTAATATATCTAGTACGTCGTAAACAAGATTGATAAATATCTTCAGCAAAATCATTAGAAGCTTGTTGAACTATTTCTTTGCTCTTGCTAAAGTCTTCTACAGACTTAAAATTAGCTCCGCAACTTCCTAATAAAACAGCAATCGGAATAACGACACTGATTAAAGATTTTCTTTTGAACATTTTTACTTACCCTCGCACTATTGGGAAAATCGCTGTTGTTTCCTTCTCCACTCCCCAATTAGTCAATTTCGGAATTTTGCGATCGCATTAGAGGTTTTTTTCTAAACTCGATGCTTGCGGTGAAACCAATCTCAAATACAAGAATTCTTTCACAGCCTCTTTTACCTCCCTTAAAAAGGAAAGTATTTAGGTTTTCTAAAAATTATTGAGAAAAATTTTCATAATTGCTGAAATGGATAGACTCATAAAGCGATCGCTATTGCCTATCCTGAAATGATTTTTGTTATCGTAATACCAATTTGAAAAAACAATACGACAAATAGACCATTTATAGAGACGCGATTCATCACGTCTTTACTCAAGGATGTATTGCAATCATTAATTGAATTGGTATTATTTATTGGAAATCCCTAATACATCAAAAAATATTGCTCCAGGGTTGACGTTTCGGTGTTTTGCGCAGTCTGTAGCAACTTCTGCCTTCCCTGTAAGAACTTCCGCCTTGACATTTCAGTGTTTCGCGCAGCCTGTAAGAACTTCCGCTTTCCCTGCAAGAACTTCCGTCTTGACGTTTCAGTGTTTCGCGCAGCCTGTAAGAACTTTTGCCTTGACATTTCGGTATTTTGCGCACTCTGTAGCAACTTCCGCTTTTGCGCTACCAACTTCTGCTTTAACTTCGTTTATCTTTGTTGGGTTGCGCTTTGCTTCACCCAACCTACAATTTTTTTTAACCCAAGCGTATTGGGTTATGAAAGGGAGAGAGGGAGGTTGTTAAGCGTAGTCGAAACACTGCCTTCTGCCTTCCTCAATAAAAATTAGTAAAATTACTCAAATTTTAGTCTTAAAAAATGCTCATAAGTTTGGTAAAATAGCCATCAATATCAGATGGCTGGAGGTACTCGTAAAAGCAATCGCAAGCGTGCTGTATGCCAAGGTGTTGTTTTGACTACCAGCTAAGGCAAGACGGTTAAACAGATAAAGAGAATGAGGAAAATTAGGAAGATAAGGAATATAAAGATTTTACCCACTCCCATTCCTGCATCAAACCCTCTTTTAGGGAGACTTGCGGCTGATATCCGAGAATTTTCTGCGCTTTAGATACATCAGCAGCTGTGTGGCGCGCGTCTCCCATCGCTTTTTCTATATGGTTTCTTTTGATTCGCTTCCCAACAATTTCTTCAATCGTATCTAAGACTTCTGCTAAAACCACCCTGCTACCACCACCGATATTAAAGATTTCTCCCACTGCTTGGGGTGTGGTGGCGGCGGCTAAATTAGCGGCGACGATATCACTAACAAACGTAAACTCCCGCGTTTGCTGGCCATCGCCGTAAATAGGAATCGCCTCATCGTGCAAAATCGATTGAAAAAACTTATGAAATGCCATATCTGGGCGCTGTTTGGGGCCATAAACTGTGAAATAGCGCAATGTCACACAGGGCACACCAAAGTTTTTGTAATACAGGTCACACAACAACTCTGCTGCTAGCTTGGTAATACCGTAAGGAGAAACCGGTTGAGGACAAATTCTCTCGTGGGTAGGTAATGTTTCTGCATCACCATATACACTAGATGAAGAGGCAAACACTAATCTTTTCAGGTGTTTAGCATCTTTAGCTGCTTCCAGCAAAACTTGTGTAGCGTTAACATTTCGTTCTGTATAGCCTCGAAAAGCTTTACCCCAACTTGCTCTGACCCCTGCTTGTGCCGCTTGATGGTAAACTACATCAACATCTTTTAGGAGTTTCTGCCAATCTAAAAACTGCATATCTCCTTCAATTAATGCAAAACCAGGTAAACGATATAAGTGTGCAACATTGTTTCGCTTTAACATCGGATCGTAATAATCATTGAATTCATCAATCCCGATCACTTCTTTTCCTTGTTTTAGCAATGTTTCTGCAAGATGAGAACCAATAAAGCCTGCGACTCCAGTAACGATAATTTTAGACATGTTGCCGATTTTTATATCCTGATTAACCGCTATATTCACAAGTTAATAATTATAATCAAAAATTGGTGATTAATTGAGGATTTTTTTAGAGATTATTTTAGTTATATCAGCAGAAAAAATAATTAAAGTAATACACTTATATTGAAAATATGTTATTAACTTTATTTAGCAATTGGTAACAATAAAAATTAAAACTTTACTAATTAGTGAAAGTTAATTTTTAGAATAAATGCAGTTAGAATTTAATGGCTAAAATAGGTCAGCAAATGGAATAATTAAAGTGATGGATAAATAAAAGAACCCCACCCCGCCTTTGACTTACGTCAAAGTCTCCCCTCCCCGCAGGCCTACGGTATATACACAAGTCTAAAATAGTTTACTCACCTGTTTTTCGCCTCAGTTTTACCCCACCCTAACCCTCCCCTTGGAAAAGGGAGGGAACTAGATTCCTGTTTCCCCCAATAAACGGGGGGATTAAGGGGGGTAATTTGACTTGTGTATACACCGTAGCCCCGCAGGTGGGGTGTTAGGGGACTTTTACATTGCATAAGTGTGAGAATTGATGAAAAAATTGATCCACAAGAGTCGAATCAGGTATTCTCATTTTGCAAGGGACGCACGAGGAAATCAGTGAAAGTTTTAGTTGTTGGTAATGGAGGGCGCGAACACGCTCTGACATGGAAACTGTTGCAATCTAAGCAAATTGAGCAAGTTATCTGTGTACCAGGAAATGGGGGCACGGCAAGTATGGAAGGTTGCCAGAACTTGCCGTTAGCAGTAGATGATTTTGAGGGAATGAGCCGATATGCTCTAGAACATGGCATAACTCTGGTAATAGTTGGGCCAGAAGTTCCCCTATCTAAGGGAATCACAAATTACCTCCAAGACAAAGGATTGATGGTATTTGGCCCAGTCAGAGCTGGAGCGCAAATTGAGGCGAGTAAAGCTTGGGCAAAAGCCCTGATGCAAGAAGCAGGGATTCCGACGGCACGGGCTGCGGTATTTACGGAGGCTGCGGCAGCAAAATCTTACGTTAAATCTCAGGGAGCGCCAATTGTTGTTAAAGCTGATGGCTTGGCGGCTGGTAAGGGTGTAACGGTAGCTGAAACAGTTGCACAGGCAGAAAGTGCCGTTGATGCAATTTTTCAAGGACAATTTGGCAGTGCTGGTGAATTTGTCGTCATTGAAGAATGTTTGATTGGGCAAGAAGTGTCAGTTTTAGCGTTGACTGATGGGTTAACAATTAGACCCTTGTTGCCAGCTCAAGACCATAAGCGAATTGGTGACGGCGATACAGGAGAAAATACTGGCGGAATGGGAGCATACAGCCCCGCACCCATTGCTACACCAGAGTTGATGGCACGAATTCAAACAGAAGTATTAGAAAGAGCGATCGCCACCTTACGAGCTAAAGGCATTGATTACCGAGGCGTGCTGTATGCTGGGTTAATGATTGCACCCGATGGCGACTTGAAGGTTTTGGAATTTAACTGTCGCTTTGGCGATCCCGAAACCCAGGTGATTTTGCCATTGTTAGAAACACCCCTAGAAGAGTTGATTCTAGCCTGTGTACAGCAGCGCTTAAGTGAATTGCCGCCCATTGCTTGGAAAGGGGGAGCATCTGCCACTGTCGTTGCCGCTTCCGGTGGTTATCCGGGAGAATATGAGAAGGGGCAGGTGATTACTGGCATTGAAGAGGCAGAGGCAATAGGAGCAACTGTATTTCATGCAGGTACAAAGTTGAACCAGCAACAAGAAATAGTCACAGATGGGGGTCGAGTATTAAATGTGACGGGAATCGGAGAAAATTTTGAGCAAGCGATCGCCCAAGCCTACGCTAGTATCAAACATATTCAGTTTCAGGGAATGTATTACCGGAGAGATATCGGTTATAGAGTTAGGAGTTAGGAGTTAGGAGTTATGCCCAATGCCCCATTCCCAATGCCCAATGCCCAATGCCCCATTCCCAATGCCCCATTCCCCCTTTCCCTAACATATTTGTCAAATTAACTGTTAATTTTTAAGTTGTTGGGCTTTATAACAAAGACTACTAACAACTTTATTTAAGATGCTAAGTCTGTTAAAAACAATTCGAGATGCGATCGCTAGTTGGTGGTCGGAATTCACCCTCCAGACTAAACTGCTGGCTGTAGCCACAATGGTAGTTTCGTTGGTGATGAGTGGTTTGACCTTCTGGGCTGTAAATACAATTCAGCAGGATGCCCGGATGAATGACACCCGCTTTGGTCGTGATTTAGGGCTGCTGCTTGCTGCCAACGTTGCCCCCTTGATCGCTGACAATAATCTCACAGAGGTTGCCCAATTTTCCCAACGCTTCTATAGCAGTACCTCTAGCGTGCGTTATATGCTCTACGCCGATGAAAACGGCGAAATCTTTTTTGGCATTCCTTTTTGGGAAGCTGAGGTAGAAAACTCCCTTACCATTAAACGGCGGATACAACTGCCAGAAGATTACCCTGGTGATGGGGAAAAGCCGATGGTGCGGCAACACACAACCCCAGATGGGATAGTTACCGATGTATTTATTCCCCTGATTGTCAATAAAAAATACTTAGGTGTATTAGCGATCGGGATCAACCCCAATCAGACCGCTGTTATCTCCACCAATTTTACCCGCGATGTCACCATTGCCGTTTTTATCACAATTTGGGTAATGGTGATTTTGGCCGGAGTGATTAACGCCTTGACCATCACCAAGCCGATTAAAGAACTACTAGTTGGGGTGAAGCAAATTGCTACCGGGAATTTTAAGCAGCGCATTAATTTACCTTTAGGCGGCGAACTAGGGGAATTAATTTTAAGCTTTAATGAGATGGCAGAGCGATTAGAGCGCTATGAAGAACAGAACATTGAAGAACTGACCGCAGAAAAAGCCAAACTAGAAACCCTAGTTTCCACGATCGCAGATGGTGCCGTGTTGATTGATAACAACATGCAGGTGATTTTAGTCAACCCCACAGCAGAGCGAATTTTTGGCTGGGAAGCCGCTAATGTAGTAGGTTGCAATGTCTTACATCACTTGCCAGCATCAGTACAAATCGAAATCACCCGTCCTTTGTACGAAATGGCAGCAGGCGAATGCGAAAGCGCCGAATTCCGAATTTTTATTAACCAACCCACCCCGCGGACGATCCGCATTCTCTTGACTACAGTACTCAACCTGCAAAGGGAAAGCATCAAAGGTATTGCGATTACTATTCAAGATATAACCCGTGAAGTTGAACTAAACGATGCAAAAAGTCAATTTATCAGCAACGTTTCTCACGAACTGCGAACGCCTCTATTCAACATTAAAACTTATATTGAAACCCTGCACGACTACGGCGAAGACTTAGCTTTACAAGAACGGCAAGAGTTTCTGCAAACAGTCAACCATGAAACCGATCGCCTAACTCGCCTAGTTAACGATGTTTTGGATTTGTCAAAACTCGAATCTGGTCGCAACTATAGCTTCGATGGCGTAGATTTAGCCCAAGCGATCGAGCAAACCCTGCGTACTTACCAACTCAACGCAAAAGATAAAGGTGTTGAACTTGTTCAGGAAGTTGCCCCTAATTTGCCGCTAGTATTAGGTAATTACGATCTGTTAGTACAAGTGTTTGGCAACCTGATTGGTAATGCCCTTAAATTCACCAAAGCCGGTGGTAAAGTAGCAATCCGCGCCTACCAACTAGATTTCAAACCCAGTCACACCGAATCTGCACCAGTGCGGATTGAAATTTCCGATACAGGAATTGGCATCGCCACAGAAGATCAACACTCAATTTTTGAACGCTTCTTCCGCGTAGAAAACCGAGTTCACACCCTAGAAGGCACGGGTTTAGGTTTATCGATTGTTAGAAATATCATCGACAGACATCGTAGTAAAGTCCATCTAGTGAGTGAAGTCGGCATTGGCACAACTTTTTGGTTCGACTTAGCTACCTTTGAAGAAAAAGCGCCACTGATACAAGTTGAACCTATTGCAGAAGCATCCAAAATCACCACAGTTTGAAAATTCCGGAAGCATCCAAAATCATCACAGCCTGAAGATTAGACCTCTTGCACAAATGCAAAATCTGCCCACCCTGCGGGATCTTGCTACATCCCCCAACCCCTTCTCCCAAAATTGGAAGAAGGGGAGCCAAATTCAAAGTCTCTCTCCCAAGCTTGGGAGAGGGATTTAGGGTGAAAGCTCATTGATTCATGCAAGAAGTCTATTAGGGATTGGGCATGGTTTGTTATTTTTGAACATTCCCTATACTGGCGATTTTGGATGAAGCGTTTGAAGGGATTGCCGCACTAAACTATAAGTAGGTTGAATTGACTCGATATTTAATAACACTATCATTATTCCTCGGTGATAGAATTGCTGGAGTTAAATATCAGGTTTTCAAGGTTCGTCTCAAAAATGAAAAAGTGGAGGCTATCGAGTCATTTATTATCTGAAAACTGATCGAGGAATTATATTCGCTACAATTTATTCCAAATCCGATATTTCAGATGTTAGTAATGAAACAATTGAAGAAGCGATGCCTACGGCGGTAAACTACGCACAATACGAGCAAGAAATTAAAATAGTCGATAATTCCGATGCATAAACCCGGATTTTTTTGATACATCATCAATTCCAATTTAGCTGGGGAGACAATTTAAATATAAAATCGTAACTATTTAGGTCTGTATTAGACTCAACACAGAAGCGTTATATTCGCCACTCCCAAAAAACCCAAATCAAGGCCTTAATATCACGAACAACAAACAGACCAATAATAAACCCAATAGCAACAGTAAAGCCTGATTGCGTTTGACCCAACTTTTCACAGCTACAGCAAAACTGTTAGTGTAACGCTGCTGTTCCAACTCTAATTTTGTCTCTTCAATATTTTGGTAGAGGGTACAGTCTTTGGCATAGGGACGTTTAGGAAAATTGCAAGTATCATCAGCGTGATAGGTGCAAGTGTCGCACAGATACCCATCCCCAGCGGCGCGGTGCAATGGAATACCGGGATGACCGTAAGCTTTAAGTGTCGTCCGGCAATAGGGACAACTAATAGCTTGACTATCAACAAGTTGATGGCAGTGGGAACAAGATACAGTAGCCAAAACCTTTAGCGCAAATAGGTAAACACTTTGATTCTAGCCATTTACAGGGATAATGGGGAAATAGATACGTAGCCTGTTAATTTTGAATATGGCTAGCTTTCAAAATTGGTTACTTTATCAGCATAAGTACTAATTTTATGATGATTTTTTAGATTTTATAAGTGATTTATATCACTCAACATAATTAAGGCTATGCCATAATCTAGCAAATATGAGGTTTTGTCCCAAGTCCAATAATTATTTAGAGGTAGAAAAATATTGCCTTTTAATCCTGAGCTATGCCGTAACGAAAGCGAAGTTGAAAGCAAACTCATAGTGCAATATTTGCTACCACAGCTAGGTTATACTCCTGACACCTGGCATCAAGAAGTTGCCATTGGTAGCATCCGCTTAGATTTCTTAGCATTTGCCGCACAAGTGATTCCTTTTGTCTTAGATGCCAACTCACCGCTGAGTGTCGTCATGGAGGCAAAGCATCCCAAACAAAACTTAAATCATCATGTCCCACGACTTAGGCATTATTTAACCAGCTTGAATGTCAGGTATGGATTGCTGACTAATGGCAAAGAAATTAGAATTTATCAAAAATTGCAATATGATATTCAGTTAATATTTCAATGTTCTGGGAAGGAAGTTGAGATAAAGTTAGAGAAAATTCAAAGTTTAATTGGTAGAGATAGTCTGAAAGAAGAAGAGTTGATAAATAAACCAAAAGTTCAAATAACTGAAAATAATTTAATTTTGGAAACTAAGAGGCAACATTCAATGAACACAATTGCAATTTACCATCATAAGGGTGGCGTAGGGAAAACTACAGTTGCTATCAATTTAGCGGCTGCGTTGAGTAAAAAAGGAAAAAAAGTTCTTCTGATTGATATAGATGCTCAAGCAAATACAAGTTTTGCTACAGGATTGATTAAATTCCAATTTGAGGAAGATGATGATTTAAAAGACTGCAATGTTTATCATTTATTAGAAAAAAACGACATTAAGTTTATTCCAGATATTGTTTGCAAATCTAAGTTTTTTAACAATCCAGAAATTGATGTTATCCCTTCACATATCACCTTGATTGCATTGCAGCAAAATCTTGTCCAATCTGCGCCAAGCCGATCTAGACTAGCTAAAAAATTAGAAAAAGTAAAAAATGAATATGATATTGTAATTATTGACACACCTCCATCACTCGATGTGTATGCACAAGCTGCCTTAACTGCTGCTGATTACCTAATAATTCCTTCAGACTTAAAGCCATTTTCCAATCAAGGATTACCTAGCGTTAAAAATTTTATTCAACAAGAAATTAATGAAAATAAAGAAGGTTTAGGAAAGCCGCCTATTAATATTATGGGTGTTCTTCCATCCAAAATTTCTACTAATGCTCAGTATCTCAAATACACATTTGCAAAACATAAAAGTGTAATTATTAGACCTCTTGCAAAATTATTTTATGGTAAGATGATGGATTTTGCCGTGTGAATC
>NZ_JABXKL010000095.1 GCF_017114995.1 Nostoc sp. NMS9
TTTTGAACCCAGACTATTTGCATTATATGTCCTAACTCTCTTGGCGATTGCTATAATTTCATAAATGAAATCGGATCGCTATATAAAAATCACCTCTGAAAGCGATCGCCTCGAAAGTTTTCCAAAAGTGCGATGGCTACGCCCGCAGCAGGCATCGCAGTGGCAGTAATTGATTTCCCTAAGCAAAACATTCCCTGAGCGAAGTCGAAGGGAACATTAGTCAAATACCCGTGAAACAATCGCCCCCGAAGTTTCCCGAAAGTGCGATCGCTTACATTGGCAGGACTTACGCAAGTGTCACAAGCGATCGCCACCAAAAACTAGACCAACAACATAGGAATAGTGGGACGTTTAAGTTGTTGAATCAGGTAGTTTGACAGTAACCCATGCTTGAGTTGATAAGCAGTTAGACCTATTTTATAGGCTTGATCTTTAAGTCTTAACCAAACAAGTATGGCACAGCCGATGTGATTTCTCTGGATACGACCTTTCCGACATCTGTCTTGATTCTATACCTGTCAATTGCTTAAGAACTCTTTTGAAATTCTTCAATCTTCCAACGGATGTCGCACACCTGTTGCACGGCATTCATAGAATCTTGATTTAAGTCATTTGTTACGACATATTCCGTTTTGTCGGTAGAGACATAATTAATGGTTTGGCATTTTCCCTTAGTTACGAGGTGTCAATTTTTCGCGTCTTAAATAACGATTTATCTTGTCATGACTAATTTCTTTTAAATGGTCAGCTAAATTTGTAATTGTATAGTTAATTTGACTACTTAATAAATATTGACAATAATCAAGTTTGCTAAATATCATAAGTATAATTACTTGTCCACTTGTACAAGCTACCCCAGTCATTGCGCCTATAAACTGCCTTTTATCATTTTCACATTTTTAGTGTTTCACAGTTCCAGAAGGGTTGGGTTAAACGACACCAAGAGCCATTAGGCAGTAAGTGAGTACAGTATGCCTACTTCTTTGCTCTAAGTCTGCCAAAAAAGCCTCTATCTTTCAACCTTCACCTCTGGGGAACGCGATCGCCTGTGACAGTTGCGTAAGTCCTGATTGGGTGACTGTAAATAACCACGTAACTTAGCACAACTGTATCCAATTAAATCCTCAGGTTATTTAAGTAAGCCCAGAGTTTTACGGTCTTGTCATAACTAGCAGAAGGGATGGTCTATTTTCTAACCAACATTACCCGCAGACAACACTTGTTCAACTGTAAGCGCAATTTCTGGGAAAGTTGCAGACACAATTTGCTGACTCCCTTTTATCACTGATCTTTTTGTCTTCTAAAATTTTTTCCAACCTTCGACCTATATCCCGTGCGGTTGTGAAAGCGGAGTTTTCAAAGTAACCTCCGTCTGCTAAACGAGTTTTCAGACCGTTCTTATAAGTTAGAGATTCCTTATTATCATTTTTTAGGGGTTCACCATTCGCATCGTTGCATTTGTTAAACCAACCAACTGGAGTGACTAATGGAAACCTAGCACTGAGGACAGCAGCCGTACTGAGAGGAAAGTCAATATGAGCTTCATTAACACTACAAGCAACAGTGCGAATATCATTAAGAGGCGGAAATTTTGAATCTGGAGAATTGAATCTGAAGGGACTTAACAACAAACGCTCTCCAGTCCCTACTACTGTCGTATTTAAGACAAGAGCAGGAGCATCTTTATCTAGATTCCAATGTTCGTAGTAAGAATCCGCAAGGGGATTATTACCCCATTCGCTTTTCCACCCGCCTTCAAACGCATACTCTAGACCCCTAGCTCTGTCCAAACTCTTAATAGGAATAAAAATAAAACGTTGAACAAAATCAGAAAATAATCCTGCTCCAAGCAAGGGAGATAGCAAGTCTTTATCTAACAGTTCATGTGCTTTTTTTTCTAGTAGACCTCTACTACCATCATCTTCTTGCTTTAGAGAACAGCCCTGTGCGTTTAAAGAAGGTTGAATTTTAATCAAGCTAGAAAATGCCGCAGCATCAAGGCTACCAGCAGAGACACCGCTAATGGCAAAAACATGATGAGCAAAGGCTGGGCATAAATCTTGTAATCGCGATAGCGTTGATGCCCCATTTTGAATGCCCATAATTTAAAATCCTGCCAAACGATGTGAAGGTTTCAAACTCAGGGATGATGAGTAATTAGCAATAAAATTGACAAAATCACACTATAAAGAGTGATATTAAGCGATAGATAGCGCTTGTAAAGGACTAACGGGCATGATTAAATCTTGGATGGTGATTGGGGGTGTGGCTTTCTTGGTTGCTTTAGCAGCAAACGTGATTACGCCAAGCGATCGCCAATGGTTCAAGTGTTTACAACGACCGAGATGGCTAACTTTTGAGGGTGCAATCCCAATTATTTGGACTGTAATATTTATTTGCGGTGCTTGGTCAGCTTATATTGTCTGGGAAAAAGACCCAGGAAGCACCTCAACCTGGTTAATCATGGGTTTATATCTGCTATTAGAAATTGTTACCATTGCCTATACGCCTGTAATGTTTAAGCTTCGCAGTCTGAAAGTGGGCACAATTCTCGGTGGCACAGGTTTGATCATTTGTGCTTTATTGATACTTGCAGTCTTAGGTTTTTCTGGTTGGGCAGCACTATTACTAGTTCCTTATTTGCTCTGGAGTCCCATTGGTACTTATACCACTTGGCAGATGATCCGTCTCAATCCTCAAGATGCCTAAGAATCGCACCAGGGAATGATTAAACATCTAGTCTAAATTGTCAAACTTGCAGTGTATGACTTGACAAAATACACAAAACTTGAGTGCATTATGATTCCATCTTGGATAATAATTGGGGCTGTAACTTTCTTCGTCGCCCTTGGGAGTTTCTTAATCACGCCGCGTGATGTTAAGTGGTTTGCACGATTAAGTCGCCCTCGCTGGCTAGTTTTTGAGCCGCTGATTCCGTTCATCTGGACTGTGATTTTTATCAGTGGTGCAGCTTCAGCTACTATTGTCTGGCAAAAAAATCCCGGAAGCCTAATTACTTGGCTATTAATGGCTTTGTATCTCGTCGTGGAAATTATCACCGTCGCCTACATACCTATAATGCTCAGGTTTCGCAGTCTCAAAGCTGGGGAAATTCTTGGGCTAATGGGTTTGATTTTAGCCGTTGTCCTGGCAATCTGCGTTTTACCGATTTCTTTAATGGCGGCGCTGTTACTCCTTCCCTATCTAGTTTGGACTCCTATTGGTACTTACACCACCGACGAGTTAAGAGAGTTAAATCCTCAAGATGCATAACGCATCTATGGAAGACGCCCATAACGTGCGGTGACAGGATTGGCTGGATTAGATTGATTATTCAGCCAAGCCCACATTTGATCGCCGATAGAAAAATGCCACCACTCTCTAGGATTGCGTTGAAAGCCGGCTTTTAACATTACATCTTGCAATAGCTGACGGTGAACATGATACTTTTGCGTTTGTGAGCGATCGCTATTGGCATAATAATCAGGATGCGATCGCTCTGACATTTCATCAATTGGCGAACCCATATTCACTATTTGCCCTGTATCATCTACTAGCGTCACATCCACCGCCCCACCCGTACTATGAGGAGGCGGAGTTTTTTCATCCAAACTAGGTGCAGCCCAAATTGCATAAACCGCTTCCCAAATTTCTTGGCGTTGGTTTGGTGATAACTCTACATTAGTCAGTCCTCTATCCTGCACTGCTTGGACGAAGCTGTGATCTACCATAAACTGCTGGACTGCGATCGGGCGATAGGCATCAAAGATTTGGATATGCCAGTTAGGATGCAGGAGATTAAGATAATTTTGGGCTTGGAGCAAATTTTCGATAACGCTTTGACGGAGATAATAGGGAGAGCGATCGCCATAAGGCGCACCTAACTTTTCATAAGGATGGGGAGATTCCACCGCAAACAATTCTAAAGGAATTGCTACTAGCGGTTCACCACACTCAAAAATCGGGATTTGATGATAAGGTCTCATCTAGTCAGCCATGCAGGACTTACGGATTTTAACGCAAGCATAGCATTCTGCGTAACAAGTCTCTTCTTCCTCTGTATCCTTTGCGCCTCTGCGTGCAATACCAATTTTTCTCAATCCTGAACAGTAAACCAAAAACTTTTTTCTAAAGGGCGATGCCTACGGCGGGCTACACCTACGCTAATAATCTGCTACGTATACAAAGTTATATAAATTACTTAGGCTGTAATTACTGCTTATAGAGTTCTGAAACCTTTCAAAAAATGAAATGATCAAAGTAACGTGTAGCATATTATGAATCGTTGCCAGACTCAAATTAATCGCGCACGAAAAATGTAACAATACCATATACCTTCTTCTTATTATTCAGGAAGATACTTGCACGAAAAATTAATAAAAAAATGAAGTATGGCAGATAAAACCAAAATTATTTCCTTTGAACTTTCTGACGGCAAAATAATTAAAGTAGAGGTTACACCTATAGGAGAACAACCTGTTTCTGCTGAAACCAGAGTCTTTCAACAAGCCACAGAAATTATTAAATCCATTGCTGAAGATGTCGCAGGTACATTAAAAGATATTAGCCAGACAGTCAAACCAGATAAATTTAGTGTCAAACTAGGTTTACAAATTGGAGTTGAGTCAGGATTGGGGAGAAGATTGGCGTTCTAAGGCTTCTGCGGGTTTCTTAACAATGGTAATTGCCAGCAAACGCCCTCTCAATGAAGTTTACGAAACTTTGAGTCTGGGTTCTCCCTTTGCCAATATTTTCAGTATGACTATTTTAGGGGCATTAGAGAAGGAAGCTTGGCAAAGCATCATCCAGAAAGGACAGAAAGAATTTCTGCCTAATTCTGTGGTATTACAATGGGTGGATGAGTTAGCAGGAGGCTTGCCCTATTATGTGCAGATGGCAGGGGCGATATTGTGGCAAAATAGGAATCAAGAAATAGCTAAAAATGATTTTAATTTTCAAGCAAAGCCTCGTTTTGAAGAACTTTGGAAAGATTTAACCGAAGTTGAACGTTTAGCATTACGTTATGAGTTGGGAGAGAGTAATTTACCTATTCCCGATTGGGCAATTGTAGATAGGCTTCAGCGTCATGGGTTATTACGGAAGAATCGGGGTGTATTTAGCAGTATGTTTGCAGAGTTTGTGAAAGGTCAAAGATAAAGTAATAAGCCAAAAATTTAGACATTAAATATAAAAAATGTTGCTGTTTTTGCAAGAAACTTGGGAACTATTTTACTAGGTTGAGCAAAAAAACTTGTTTAATGTGATGCAACTAATTCTGTCAACTCTATGTCAGCATTTGTTAGATGACTAAATTGTGGCTTTCCTCGCGGCTTGGATTGTAAATTTCCTTCAACTTTTTGTTGTTTTACAAGCTTTTGGACTAAACTCTTTGAGACGGAAAATATGTTAGCTACTTTCCTGATTGAAATGTTTTTCTATGGAGAGTATGATTTTGAAATTCCTCTGTTAAAACAATGGGTGAGAGAGCGTGCAGTAAGAAGCTAATTATTTAAAGTAAGTAAGTCGGCGGGAAAATTTACAAGTATGTAACAAAAGCTTAATTAGAGTCA
>NZ_JABXKL010000029.1 GCF_017114995.1 Nostoc sp. NMS9
TGACTCTAATTAAGCTTTTGTTACATACTTGTAAATTTTCCCGCCGACTTACTTAACTCCTGCAACGTTTTGTCTTCTTCTGGAGTCAACCGAATTCTTAATGGCGAAGGCATTTTCTAGCATCGATTACTGTCCGCTCTTATCTTATAATTTTTTATGTCTCACTACTTAGTATGTAATTTACATAAGCATTATCAGTAAATAAAGGCACGCAATCACTAACGTTGTAGGCAGCGGACATTTCAACATCTGACTCAAAACCTTTTTCAATCAACTCTTTACCCGAACTGCATTTTTTCAAGTACCCGACTAAATCCTGCTGGAAAGCCTGAAATGTTGTCACAGCAACTTCAGCTTCTGGTGATAAACTGCCATCTAAATAACTGAGAATTGCCCCAGCACCAATTAAATCTTCAAATGCAGGACGTAAGCTACCATCTTCTTTCCACCTTTCACCGGCAGGAATGACAGCGATTTTATCACCATACTTTTGAGCAAACTGCGCTATAGCTTGGCAATTTCGCAAGCAACCAGCCAAAGTTGGTGTATTCCCTGTATGTAAAGTCAGAAAAGAACCATTAGGTGATGGTAAAACTAGTCTAGTTCCAGCAGGAATCTGAACTACCGATTTTGGCGAGAGAGAATATCCAGTTGTAGTCCAACGTTGTCTATGACTTGCCAACTCTGCTTGTACTGACTTGGCATAATCTATGACAGATTCATCTCTCATTGCGTAGGGAAAAATTATCGCGCCGTTGTTGGTGGCAATTTCTACGCAGGTAGAAAAAGAGAGAACATCAACTATGACAACTACATCACTGATGGGAGCGAGTTCAGCAACTCCTTGTGGCCCCCATTCACAGCGTAAATTAAACTCTGATTGGTTGTAAATCATTGGAGCGATCGCAAAAGACAATATGATAAAAATCAAACCACAAATTAACCAAGCCAGCGATTTTAATTTGTCTCAAGGCTAAATTGACCTAAATGTTATAATCAATATAAAAATTGAAATATCAAAATATTATGAATTTAGCTGTAAAAAGTACCTCTATAACAACTGTACCCAAGTTAACTTATGATGTGCTGATTGAAAATCAACAAGATGGCGAGGTTAGTGCGACAGTGCTAGGCTTGCCAGATTTTCAAGGTTCTGGTGTGACTAAAGAAGAAGCACTAGAGAAACTAATTCAACTTTTACAAGAGCGAAAACCAGAAATAGTAACTTTAGAAATTGAACCTACCCAAACCGAACATCCTTGGATGAAATTTGCAGGTATGTTCAAGGATGATCCACAATTTGACGAGATGCTGGCATATATAGAAGCTGATCGTCGTGAACTTGACGCACAAATGGAGGAATATTATCGGCAACTTGATGCAGAGGATGAAACTAAGTGACTTTATGGATACTTGATACGGATCACGTATCACTTTTTCAACAGTTGCATCCAGTTATCACACAGCGTATTAATGCAGTTAATTCTGAAGACATTGCCATAACGATAATTACAGTTGAAGAACAACTGCGTGGTAGGTTTAATGTAATCAGAAAGGCTTCATCATCTGATGCATTGCTATTAGCTTACGCAAAGCTACAGGATACTTTAGAGTTTTTCAAAAATGTGCGTTCGCTAGGATTTGATGAGTCTGCTATTAATTGTTACGAAGGCTTGATTCGTCAAAGAATCCGCATTGGTACTCAAGATTTACGCATTGCGGCAATTACGCTGTCAATGAATGGTATTTTGGTTACTCGCAACCGCAAATATTTTGAGAAAGTTCCTAATTTACGTTTAGAAGATTGGACTATATCTTAATTTTTCTCAAGGCTAAACTGACCTATTTGTTTAGAGGTAAAAAATTCAGAATAATATTATTCGCTTCCCAGTATTCTTTGGCTGAATTTAAAATATCCAATGCTATTTGGTACTGTGTCGGTTCAGCTTGAGCAAATATATCAGCATAGTCATACAATATGACGTATCTCTCAGCCGGACACCATGTTAAATCGGTGATACATTCATCAAAAGCATCCCAATTAGCACCAAAGTATGTAGGAAATTGCATTGCTTCAGCAGCTTTACTTATGAAGTAACAGAATTTCATCTCGCTTTAGGTCAAACCTTGAATTATCGGCTAGCATTAAAAAAAGAAGAACCAGAACGCATTTTATATCTAGCTATTAGCCATGATACATACGAAGACTTTTTTTCACGTCAATTTATTCAAGATTCTTTAAAAGAATATCAAATTAAACTTTTAATATTTAATTCCTTAAGTCAGGACATTGTTTTATGGAAGGAATAAATTACTCTCAAATAATTCAAGATATTTTAAGTAATGATTCCGCTAATGACGTAGCTAATGGCACGGAAGTTCAATTGTTGTTTGACGCAGAACGCCATCATTATCAAGTCTTAAATATTGGCTGGAAAGAACAACGGAGAATTTATGGAGTTATCATTCATGTTGATATAAGAGACAAAAAAATTTGGATACAAAGAGATGGTACAGAAATCGGTATCGCTAATGAATTAATTGCTGCTGGTGTACCGAAAGAAGATATTGTATTAGGATTTCACGCTCCTTATAAACGCCAATTTACTGACTTTGCTGTTGGATAAATATCAGGAAATAAACAATAGTAATCTTTGCTCTAATCAGCCACTATCCGCTAAACTCAGAAATGCTGCGTTATTCCTCATCATGTCCGATTCCCAAACTGTTAGTGCTGCTGTTGCCAAACTCTACAATACCTACCCCTTTCCGCCGGAAGCCCTGTTGGATGAACCACCTCCAGGCTACAACTGGCGCTGGAATTGGCTAGCCGCTCACAACTTCTGCACAGGTCAAAAACCCCAAAAGCAAGATATTCGGATTTTAGATGCAGGTTGCGGTACTGGTGTGGGTACAGAGTACCTGGTTCACCTCAATCCTCAAGCTTCTGTTGTGGGAATTGATCTTAGTAGCGGCGCTTTAGCTGTAGCCAAAGAGCGTTGTCAGCGTTCAGGGGCTACCCGCGTTGAATTTCATCACCTCAGCTTGTTTGATGTGGAACAGTTGCCGGGTGAGTTTGATTTAATTAACTGTGTTGGCGTTTTGCATCATACCCCCGATCCCATTCGGGGTATTCAAGCTTTGGCGAAGAAGTTAGCCCCAGGCGGCTTAATGCACATTTTTGTGTACGGGGAGTTGGGGCGCTGGGAAATTCAACTCATGCAAAAAGCGATCGCACTTATTCAAGGTGACAAAAAAGGCGACTACCGCGATGGTGTCCAAGTCGGGCGACAAATATTCGCCTCTCTACCAGAAAATAACCGAATTGTCAAATATGATAAACAACGTTGGTCGCTAGAAAACAACAAGGATGAATACTTTGCTGATATGTACGTTCATCCTCAAGAAATTGACTACAACATTGAGACGCTGTTTGAATTAATAGATGCTTCGGGATTGGAATTTATTGGTTTCTCGAATCCGAATTTCTGGGATTTAGAAAGACTTTTAGGCAAAGCACCAGAGTTAGTAGAACGGGCAAAAGAACTGAGCGATCGCCAGCTTTATCGCCTGATAGAATTATTAGACCCAGAAGTAACTCATTACGAGTTTTTCCTCGGTCGTCCTCCTTTAATCAAAGCTGACTGGTCAGAGGATAATGCTCTACTAGCAGCGATTCCCGAACTGAATCCTTGTATTGAGGGATTTCCCAGTCAATGTTTCTTTAATTACGATTACCAGATAGTTAATTTATCTGTAGCAGAGTTTGAGTTTATGCAAAGATGTGATGCTAATTCCACAGTTGCAGATATTTTGACAAATGTAGAACTGGGATTGGATGGGGTAAGAACCCTTTTGCAACAGCAGTTGATTTTATTGACGCCTGCTTAGAGAATTCAGGTAAAAAATATCCAATTATTTATTGTGGGATAGCCAAAAGGCCCATCCCACAATCAGATAGTTATCCTACAACAGCCGGACTTGCTATCTTTTCCTGTCTTTGGGAAGGCGGACGCATCCCCAAACCAAGTAAATTCAGCATTTCTCGGTCAGTATCGTAATCTGGACAGGGAGTTGTCACCGTCAACATCTTGTTGTCGTCGCTGGAAAAGATAGAATTGGCTCCTGCCATAAAGCAGAAAGCTTGCTCAACTTGAGAAAGTCTCGCCCTTCCGGCACTAAGACGCACATCGGAAGCTGGCATTAAAATTCTGGCTGTGGCAATCATCCGCACAATATCCCAAATGGGGACATCAGGCTGATTTTCTAAAGGTGTGCCCGGTACTTGGGAGAGAATATTAATCGGCACGGACTCTGGATGTGGATGTAAGTTTGCCAGAGTTTGTAACATACCAACACGGTCATCGACAGTTTCGCCTAAGCCCAGGATACCCCCGGAACAGACAGTAACATTTGTCTGACGGACATTCTCAATTGTGTTCAAGCGATCGCTATATGTCCTCGTGGTAATAATTGTGCTGTAATATTCCTGCGAGGTATCTAAGTTATGGTTGTAGGCATAAAGTCCCGCCTCTTCCAATTTCCTGGCCTGATTTGCCGTCAACATACCTAGAGTGCAGCACACTTCTAAACCCATTGCAGTCACATCCTTGACCATTTCCAGGACTTCCTCAAATTGTGAGTTATCCCGCACCTCGCGCCAAGCAGCACCCATACAAATGCGACTAACACCAGTTTCTTTAGCTTTCTGGGCGATGTTAACTACCGTTTCCTTTTCTAGGAGTGCTTGCGCCTTTACCTCTGTTTTATAGCGGGAAGATTGGGCGCAGTAGCTACAATCTTCTGGACAACCCCCCGTTTTAATAGATATGAGCTTGCAAACTTGTATTTTTGTTGGGTCCTGATATTGGCGATGCACGCTAGCAGCTTGATAAATAAGCTCTAGCAATGGCGTGTTGTATATCACCCGAATCTCTAATTCCTGCCAATCGTAGCGTATTCCCACCACATCACTATCCTTCTTGTAGACTGGGTTAATCAAGAGCTGTCTTTTGCTTGAATCTGCTGCGGTACAGCGTTTAGGCAAAGCAGTTTTATCGAAGTTCTGCCGCGCACTGTGCTTTATCACCCATTGGCTCTCAATCCTTCCGCTCTAGATATTAGACATCAGCTTATCAAGATTTTGGTTGAATGGCAGATTAAGAGCAAAAATACTCACCCCATCTTTTGTAAAGGGCATTGGGCATTGGGCATTGGGCATTGGGCATACATATATCTTTTGTCATGCTGGTCAAGAATTCAAAGTCTATATAAAATCAGTTAATTGACTTCTGACTCTTGACAAACTTTATGAAAAAACTATGACACTTGGTAAGTCGTGATAATCAGACAGCTAATCTAACTGCTGGTGCTAAACCACAGGTTATGAGAGAATTTATAAAATTTAGAGAATGTTTTGGGAAGAGATCCCGCCGATTAAGTAATTTATGATATCAGAACTGCCAATAATTGCAAGCGATCGCCTATTATTACGAGCAGCGATCCATGAAGATATACCCGAAATTCTTAAATACTTCATTGATAACAAAACTTATCTCACTCCATTTTACCCTCTTTGGGCTGATGGTTTTTTCACTGAAGAATATTGGCAATATCAGATAGAGAATAGTTTTCTAGAATTTATCAATGGGCAATCGTTAAAACTATTTGTTTTTACCAAAAAAAATCCTACCGTAGTTATTGGAACGGTCAATTTTAGTAATTTTGTCCGAGGAGTCGCTCATTTTTGCTATGTGGGATATAACCTTGCTGAAAATAAACAAGGTAAAGGATATATGACAGAGGGGTTAAAATCTGCAACTCAATATCTATTTCAAGAGTTAAATTTTCACCGAGTCATGGCTAATTATATGCCTCACAATCGGCGCAGTGGTAATGTACTCAAAAGACTCGGTTTTGTCATTGAAGGATACGCTAGAGACTATTTGTTAATTAATGGGCTATGGGAAGATCATATTTTGACAAGTCTTACAAATCCTGATTGGAAAGCACCTAAAATTTAAAAACCTGAGGATTATTGTCAAGATTATTTATTTTATTTATCGATTTTACCTGCTTATATAGCAATCCTATTTGAGTTGTGAAAAATATAGATTAGAAAACGAACCGCCTTATCTTCTCCTTCTCCTGTCGGAGACGCTGCGCGAACGGAGACGCTAACGAGAGGCTTCCGCCAACGCGCAGCGTCTCGTCAGAGAAGGACGCAAAGGAAAGAAACAAGAAAGAGAGATATAATTTTCACGAATGATTTAGGACTGCTATAAATCCATTTAGAGACCATTTATAAAGTAAATCTTTAGACCACAAGACGACGCAGCATGATACGAGTCATAACAGCATATATAGCAGCTTCACTGATTTCTGGGAGACGCTCATAATCCTTACTAAGACGACGGTACTGGTTAAACCACCCAAATGTTCTTTCTACAACAAGCGCGTTTTGGGAGAACCTGAAATTCTTGCTCAGTGCGGCGTATTACATCAACATGAGCTTGGATTGGAATTAACGGAGCCAAGATTTCCCACTCCATATCATTTAAGTCTGTGGGATAAGACTTTCGTGCCATGAGTAACTATGTAAATATACTGTATATTAGGTATCTTACTCCTTGCGATAATCCCCTCATACTCGCCTTTAGATTTACTTTATAAATAGCCTCTTAGGATTGCTATATATTAAGTAAGCAATGCTTAAATTTCATTCAAATGCTTATTTGTACTTTGTAAGTAATGCCCACCTTACAGCTATTTGCAATACTATGATATCTATATAAGAATGAATTTAATATATCAATTGTGAATATCTACAAATTCATAGTAAATTCATAATAACTACACAACAACTCCACAAGCAAATGCAATAGTAATATTTGTTCACTACCAGGCTCAGTTATTAAGGTTAGCTTTAGCCGATGTGTCCAATTTTCTTAAATAGTTGAGGAGTTTTTTAAAATGCTCATTAATTCTATAAAGCGCTTATCTGTCTTTTCTACTATCTTTGCTTTTGCTACCATCTTAAACGGAGTTGTCTTGGCAACACCAGGCCCAAATTCTGCCACTACACCAGCCTTAAAAACTCAGACTAGTGCTGCATCACACCAGCCAATCAAACTCACAAATCAACAGCGGCTACAAATCCAAGTGGCTCGCCAGCAAAGAGATAAGGATATTGAGGCTCTATTAAACCCGTCCCAAGATACTAAATTTAAGGCGGCACTGCAATCCCGTCAGAGAATAAGAATAGTTTTAAAATCTTTGGATCTGAATCAAGATCAACAGAAACAGGTTCAATCAATTTTGCAAGCTTATAACCTGCAAGTAAAAAAAATTCTAGCTTCACAGGTATCACAAACAACATCAAACCCAGTAGGAATTGCTGCACCAACATCACAACCAATTAAAAAATAAAAAATCAGTTTTATTTAATTAAGTTTAAGTTTCGCAAGACTGGCGGATTTTATCCAAACTTCGGTTGAGCCAGTCTTATTTTTTTTAATGTGCAAAACTTTATTTCTTCTAAAAGAAGGCAATTTTGGGTCATTAGCCAGTTTAAAAAGAAGAATTGCATCGGTCAGAAAGTATCATAAAATACAAATAAGTCAGTGCGGTCTTCTTCGCTCTCTACGAGACGCTCCGCGTTCGCATAGCCTCTGTTTTTGGCAGAAAAGGAGACGCCCACCGTAGGATGCTTCGTTCTTACTTCAATTCCACGCTTTTCAAGGTGGGTTACTCCTGCCTCCTGAAGCTGAAGCGCTCCAGATTTTGATAGCATTTAGATATGGGTCGCTTTTTGCGTCTATGCTGATGATGCTGAAGCCAGAGGTAGTATTAAAGGAAGAATGAATTAAGCTTTGCTCGTAATGACTCTGGCTGAAACTCCAAACGACAAGAATTCTAGCAATCCTTTTCTCACCCTCAACTACGAAACTGCCTTAGAATCTCTAGGCGGTGACTACTACGATGAGGTTGCAGCAGCTGAATTTCCCCAACACCTCCTACGTTGGCGTAACGATGAACTATTACCCCGTTTCGGTTTAAACCCCCAAGTAGTCAAAGACGAAGATTTTATCACAGCCTTTGGCAAATTCCTGGGACGCAAACCCTTGTTGGCTCTGCGTTACCACGGCTATCAATTTGGTGAATATAACGGACAGTTAGGTGATGGTAGAGGCTTTCTCTACGGGCAAGTACGCGCCAATGATGGCGAATTGTACGATTTTGGCACTAAAGGTTCTGGAAGAACGCCCTACTCCCGTGGTGGCGATGGTATGCTCACGCTCAAAGGTGGAATGCGGGAAGTTCTGGCTGCGGAAGCACTACACTACTTGGGTGTACGTACTTCGCGCTGTCTGAGCATGATTGAAACAGGTTTACCACTCTGGCGGGGCGATGAACCTTCACCTACCCGTTCATCTGTGATGATTAGAATGAGCAGTTCTCATATTCGATTTGGCACTTTTGAACGACTGCACTATTTTCAACGTCCAGATTTAACTAAGAAGCTGTTAGACCACGTAATTGAGCAGTATTATCGACACTTAAATGCTGAAGAAGATAAATATACCCTGTTTTACGCCGAATTAGTTAAACGGGTTGCAGAACTAGTAGCACAGTGGATGGCGGCTGGCTTTTGTCATGCAGTTCTCAATACTGACAATATGTCGATTACTGGAGAGAGTTTTGACTATGGGCCTTACGCATTTATTCCGAGTTATAACCCATCTTTTATAGCTGCATATTTTGACTATTATGGACGCTACTGTTACGGTAATCAACCAAGTATTTGCCAACTGAATTTACAAATGCTCCAAGAACCTTTAAAGGCGATTATTGATAAAGGCGAAATGGAAGCTAGATTAGCAATGTTTGATAAGTATTATCAAGCTGAATACAGTTCTTTGATGTTGAAAAAGTTAGGCTTTTCAGATTTGCCACATCCACAAGCTGCGGAAGTGTTGAATCTAACGGTTGAATTTTTGAAAGATAGCCAAGTTGGTTATCACCAGTTTTTTTATGAGATGGCTCGTACTTTTTCATCAAAATGGCGAGATGAACCAGGTTTTGTCATGAATAATTCAGATATTGTGCCAGTAACAGGTGCGTCAGGAATGTTTGATGATTGGTGCATACTATACCATAAAATTTTGAACGATTTTGATAGCGATCGCACCGATGTAATTGCTCAAACTCTAGCTGCTCATAATCCAAAAACGGTATTATTAAGACCAGTAATTGAATCTACTTGGGAATCAATTGCCCAGGAAGACAATTGGCAACCTTTTTATGAGTTAATCAAGGCAATTCAGTTTAGGAGATAGTTAGCAAGGGGCAAGGCTTGTACCGAAAATATTTTTTTCCTTTGCCCCTCTGCTTCCCTGCTTTATTGTCAATATTTAGATGCATTTTCCCTGCGTTTCCATGAGAAAATGGGGTATGAGTAGCATTCGCGCAGAAAACCGAGTTTGGATAAATACATTGACGAAACTAATCATTCAGTTTATCAACTAACTATCGTGCTTCTTGTATCGACTTTGCAATAACTTAACTATCAAAATGATCGCAACAATTACAGGAAGGACTACTTTGTAACCTGCTATTATTGATGTATAAAGACGAGGAGAAGGAAGACAAGAAACCACATCCTGAGTACCACAGACTAGAAGTTGCAAAAGCCTGTTTCCTGCAAAAGAACACAAAAAAGAAAGTAAACCAACACATATCCAGACCCAATTTCTAGACGACAGAATAGCTTCTAGATGTTGGTCTGCTTTGTTTGGGGTAATAGTACTATGCAGTGTTTTACTGACTATTGGTTCTCGCCCGTCTCCTTTAGTTTTTTGTTCATACCATTGAGAAATATTCTGACCTGCTAACCATCCTGCCAATCCAGCAATCACAGACGCAAGTACAGAGCCAAAGCCAAGCCAAACTGCTGAACTGGGTGTCATCGGTCTCGAAAACATTGGTGTCGAAGAAAAGTACCAAGGCCCGAAGATTGCTACTCCGACTCCAGCTACAGAAGCACTAATAACCTTGACTGTTACATGATAGAGTCGAATATGCCTTAGTGGGTAAAAGAATAGACATGTTATGACACTCACCAACAGCCCATTAACTAACCCCAGTCCTAAGCCTAATCCAGCACCAAGCATTCCCGTAAAAACAAAAAACAAAAGACAAAAAAGCACACCCAGTACACCTCCAGATATTAGTCCTATTGCCACGCTTCGCAAGACAATGTACCATGCCAATTCCAGTCTTGATATGGACTTTTGACTCTTAAAACTATACTCATTGCTATTAGTCATTGGCTTACACTTTGGGCTGCTTGTTTTGTTCCACCACGCACGTTTGCATAATTAATTTTATCTGCACCAACTCCATAAAATAGAACGAGAGTATCTCTAAGAATAGATAGTATATTAATCGAATTAGAATCTGGCATTATTTTGGCTAGCAGCATATAGCAGTCCCGTCCCTTCTGGGCAGAATCAATCTAAAATCGCAAATCTAAAATTCAAAATCGTTTGACTAACTAAACTGTTGAGCATAGAACCGCGCATAACGACGCTCTAAGGCTAATAATTCTTCATGGGTTCCCGATTCGAGAATTTGACCCTGTTCGAGAACTAAAATACGATTGCACCGTCTCACTGTAGATAAACGGTGAGCAATAATAAACACCGTCCGTTTTTCCATCAATCTTTCTAGCGCTTCCTGTACCAAAGCTTCTGACTCGGAATCTAAGGCTGATGTCGCCTCATCAAGAATCAATATTTGGGGATTGAGCAGAACAGCACGAGCGATCGCAATTCTTTGTCTTTGTCCACCTGATAAGTTTACCCCACGTTCGCCTACCCAAGTCTTATAACCTTCTGGTAGTTGGCTAATAAATTGATGTGCATTCGCAATTTTCGCTGCCTCTTTAACTGCTTTTATGTCAAAAATATCTTGTCCAAAGGCGATATTTTGGGCAATTGTCCCCGAAAACATGATGGTTTCTTGAGGAACAATCCCAATTTGTCGCCGCAGACTATGCAACTTCACATCTCGAATATCAACACCGTCAATGAAGATTTGACCAACTTCAGGATCGTAAAAACGGGGTAAAAGATTCACAAATGTAGTTTTACCAGCGCCAGAAGCACCTACAAGTGCGATCGCTTCACCTGGTGATACCAATAAATTGATATCTTTTAATACAGGTTCACCTGGTTTATAGGCGAAGGAAATATGACGATATTCTACTTTGCCTTTGACTGGGGGGAGAGCGATCGCATTTATCTTTTCGATCACCGTTGGCTGAATTGCCATCAATTCAAAAACGCGGTCAACAGATGCTTCACCCTGCTTAAATTCGTTGTAGTTGTTAGTAGTGTGACCAATAGGATCAATTAACAGCGCCGCCGCCGCCAGATAACTGAAAAAATTCGCTACTGTCAAGTTACCTTGGGAAATTTGCCATGCTCCCACAATCAGTAACGATAACGCACTTAAGGCTTCCAAAAATCCGATGATGGGAATCTGAATCGCTTTGAGGCGTTCGGCTGAGTATTTTGCTTTGAGACTGCGTTCTGCTTCATGGCCAAAGCGGGCGATTTCGTAATTTTCGGCAGCAAAAGCCTGTACCAAACGAATCCCGTTGAAAACTTCCGCGAGGATAGCTGATAAACCCGACACGCGATTTTGACTTTTTAAGGAATATTTGCCCAAGCGTTCACCAAACCAGCCGACTAAAATACCCATCAGTGGTGCAACTATCACCGTTGCTAATGTCAGTTGCCAATTTAGGTAAATCATGTAAATCGGAATTGCAAGTAACTGCAAAATGCAGGGGATAAAGTCGTGAAATACTTTATTTACCACTTCGCCAACGCGGTCAACATCTTCGGTGAGGCGGTAAGATAAATCACCAGCTTTTGCCGTTTCAAAATAGCTGAGATTTAGCTTTTGAAGATGTGCATAGACTTGCTGGCGGAGATGAAAAGCAACTCTCAAAGCAGCTTTCGCTATGTACATATCTTGTATAGACTGAAATAAGCCTCTGACAAGAAACACTAAAGCACAGCTGCCAGTTATTTGAGCGATCGCGACCACATTACCTTGGGCAAAAGGAATTGCCAATTTACCGGCAAGATTAATTAATACTAAAGTCGCCAGCACGTATCCCAAGATCCCAATAAGTCCCTTGGTGATAGTTTGCCACTGGAGTCGGATATAAGGTAGCAGTTGCCAGTAATTAGAACGGGTTTTCAAGCTCGAAAGTCCACAGCGATATTTTACTTTGTTTGACGCTAACAGTTTTTGGTGAGTTTCTGAACACTTAACTAATTAGTTACAAACTGTTTTAGCGTTCTTCTATGATTGAAGTAGAATGTTCATTCGAGGGGTCTTGCTTTATGAAACTGGAAGAGTATTTCAACGCGCTTGCACCAGATGACATTCGACTCAAAGGGACTCGGATTATGAATACCAGGATCGAATTGAATATCTACCCCTGAGCCAATAGCCCATTCTCCACTCCCTCACTTATCCTAAAAAATTAGCCCCCTCATTGCTTGCAAAGAGAGGACTGAATTTATCAGAGAAATAATTTGTAATTTAAGCCGAAAATTACGAACTACGAATTACGAATTACTTAATATCCGCCTTCTTCTTCGTATTCTGGCTGTCTTTCCTTGACTTTCTTAGGAATATTCACAGGCTTTGGCGCATCTTCCCAAGCGTCGCCCTCTACATCGTCATAATCATCGTATTCGTCAACATAAGGCTTGCTGTAAGGCTGGGCTTCATATTTTAGCGGCTGCGGTTGTTGATACCTGTCGTTGCCCGTTGCTTCGCTCCAGTTATCTTCTTCCTCATCTTCTTCGTATTGAATAGATTCATACTGCCGCGCCTTCATTACCTGACGCTGTGGCCTTTCTTCTTCCACATAGTCTTCATTCCATTCTTCTTCTTGCGCTACGGGTTCAGGAGCACGAACTTTTTGCCTGGGTGGCTGCAATGGCACTCCACTAGGCAGTTGATTACCTGGTGCAACTTGGCGCGGTGGAGTATAGCCGTATTCTTCTTCTATATCTCGTTCCCACGGTGCTTTGCCGATACCCAGGCGCTCTAGTAAACCAACTGTCAACTGGTTTACTCGTTCTTCGGCTCCCTCAAACACAATCAACCGATTGGGGCCAGTGCTGACAATTTCATCTACTGAGAACTCGTAAGTACTCACAAATTGATCGGGAATTTGGGGCAATCCTAAAGAAGCAATGACTATAGATTCAAGCTTCCCGCTTTCGCCGTTGAACTTGAAGCCCCGAACTTTGCCTAAGACTTCACCTGTTTCTGTAATTACTTCCCAGTTAATCAGATTACTGAGAGATTCAACTTCGATATCTTCAATGACATCTTCGTTATCAACCAGGATGACATCACCAATCTGGCTGATGTTGTTGAGGTACATATAGCGCGGTATGCCCGAAATAGAGATCAGGCTGTCTCGCAAACCAAGAGCCACAACCTCTCGTTGATCGATATCAACCCAGACTTGACTGATGATGCCTAGCCGCTTGCCGTTGTCGCGGGTAATCACCTGGGTATTTAATATGTCGGAACGCCTAATTATCTGTTCGGAGGTCATTCTATACCGAGTCCTGATCTCGAATCCGGTTTAACGCGACGTGCAACTTATTCTTGTAACCCCACTTCCATTCCTCTATCCCAGTGAACGAGAGGCTTTGATTTTTGCTCTCTTTCCCTGGTAGGGAAGGGGTTGGGGGTTAGGTTTGAGAGAAAGTCACACATTACGTGGTTTATCTATACACTATTATTAACAAAAACTCAAGCAGATGTATTGGATGATTGTAACTTAATCCCCAAAACTTGAGTGTAAGCTCCTCGTGCTTGAGTAACGCCAATTGTGCGTTCGGCTGATTCTATCATCGGACGACGCAAACTCACAACTATAAATTGCGCCTGTTGTGACTGTTGTTTAATCATTCTAGCTAATCGTTCTACGTTTGCCCCATCTAGGAACATATCTACTTCGTCAAAAGCGTAAAATGGCGATGGACGGTAGCGTTGCAGGGCAAAGATAAAGCTCAAGGCGGTGAGTGATTTTTCTCCCCCAGACATGGAAGCTAGACGCTGTACGGGTTTGCCTTTGGGGTGCGCGACTAAATTCAGTCCGCTGCTAAAGGGATCTTCGGGATTTTCAAGTTGCAAGAAGCCGTCGCCGTCGGAAAGAATGGCAAAAATTGATTGAAAGTTTTCGTTGACAGCATCGAAAGCTTCTTTAAAGGCAAGTTGCCGCAATGTGGTAAAGTTTTCAATCCGCAAAAGTAATTCGGTGCGTTCCCCTTCTAGTGTCTCTAATTTTTGCGTGAGTTCTTGGAGACGGTTTTGAGTGCGTTCGTATTCTTCCAACGCCAGCATATTCACAGGCTCCATTGCCTGTAAGCGTTTGGTAAGCGATCGCAATTCTTTCTGCAATTCTTCTAAATCTACCTGATCTGGAACTTCCGGCAGCGGATTTGGTAATTCTGCTCCCACATCCCGCAATTGAGTTTGCAGTGCAATTAGTTCTTCCCGCCGCTTCTCTTGGATTTCTTGGAGTTTTTGGATTTCCCATTCCAATTGCTGTTGACGCAAAAGGTGCGATCGCACTTCCAGTTCTGTAGCGTCGCGTTTTTGTTTCTCTTCGCCCAAATTCTGCTCCATAAGGCTGAGGTTGGCGCGGGTTTGGGTGATTTGATCGTCTATCGTTGTGATTTGTGTGGAGACGCGATGAATCGCTTCTCTACAAGAGATTTGCTGGGTTTCATATTCGGTGATTCGCGTTTCACCTTCTTGGATTTTTTCTTGCAAACGTTGTTGCTGATTTTCTAAATTTTTTAATCTTTGTTCAGCTTCCCGTAACGCTGTTTCGCGTTGTTGTAATTGTTGCTCTTGGATTTTTATGGTTGCCTGGATTTGTTGCCATTCACTGGGGGTTTGGGATGCTTCTAACTCTGCTAACGCCTGTCGCAATTGTTGCAATTCATTTTCTTGCCCAGGTAATTCCCGCTCTAAAATTTCCAGACGGGATTGAGCAGTGGCTAATTTTTCGCTGTTTTGGGCGAGTTGCGATCGCGTCCCCTCTAATTGCACTGTTAAACTCTTAATGTCTTTTTGCAACTGCTCCAATTGCAACTGCTGTTCTCGCCGCGCCTGACGCGCTTCGGTGAGTTCCTGGGTGAGTTTTTTTGTTTTGGTTGACAAAGTAGCGATCGCTTCGGTACAACGCTCTAAAATTCGCTCAATGTCCACCAAGCGAGTTTTTAAAGCGATCGCTTCATCAGATTCCGCCGCTTCCGCATTGCCAAACCGCAAGGACGAACGCTGGGTGTTGCTACCACCAGTCATTGCACCACTAGTTTCCAGAAGTTCCCCGTCTAAGGTGACGATGCGATACAGTCCTAAATTTTTCCGCGCCGCCTCTAGGTTGGCAAAAACTACCGTGTTACCGAAAACATAGCTGAATACATCTTTGTAACGGCGATCGCAATCGACTAAGTTAACAGCATAGTTAACGAAGCCACTAGCAAAACGCAGTGTTGCATCTTGGGTAAATTTGGGAGCGTGAATTTTATTCAGTGGTAAAAAAGTTGCCCTCCCTGCCCGTTTCTGTTTGAGCAGTTCAATACCCGCTGCGGCTACACCATCATCTTCCACCACAATATGTCCCAAGCGTCCCCCAGCAGCCATTTCTAAAGCAAGTTGATGGCGAGGTTCCACCTTTCCCAACTGCACAACTAAGCCACAAAGTCCAGGTATTCCCGATTGTAAAATGACTTTACTAGCTTGGGTTCCTTGGACTTCTTGTTGTGCTTGCGCTTGCGCCTCGATTTTATCCAACTGGCGTTGTTTTTCCCGTTGTTCAGAAAGTAACCGTTTTTGGGTTTCTTGTTGGATTTGCAGTTCTTGTTCTGTGGCTGAGAGATTTTGGGCTAAATTTTGGATGGGTTCGCTAGAGGTGTTAAATTCCGTTTCAACTCCACTACACTGAGTTTGTTTTTCTGCTAATAATGGTTCGTCGCGTTCAATTAACTGAGTTTGCTCTTGGATAAGCTGCTGTAACTGATTATTGCGTTCCCGGAGTTGTGCTTGTTCGGTGCGTTGTGGTTCTAGGGTGTGCAGCAAAGCTTCAATTTGACGGTTAAATGCTGTTTGTTGCTGCACCCAGGCTTCCGAAGCCGAGGCGATTTCTGCGGCGGCTTCGCGGGAACTTTCTAAAGCTTGCTGTGCTTCATTCCTTTGCTGCTGGGAAGACGCGATGAATCGCGTCTCTACAATGTGTGTTTTGGCAATTTCTTCTAGGGAATGACGGTGTTTTTGAATCTCTTGCTGAGTTTGAGTCAGACGTTTGGCAGTTTCCTGCGTTGCTGTTTGTAATTCCGTTAGCTGACGCTGGAGTTGTTTACGTTCTGCTTCTTGGGTGGCGAGGGTAGATTGTACCGCCAAAAGTTCCTCTTCTCCCAATGCTTTCACGTGGGCATTGAGTTGTTCGAGTTCAGCAGTTTTTTGGACGATTTCGGAATTTAGGTTTGTGAGTTGGGTAGTGAGTTCGCTAAAGTTGCGATCGCCTGTTTGAATTTCGTGAACTAACTTTTCTTGGTGTGCTTGTAGCGATCGCCATGATAAAACAGCTTCCCAGGATTGCTTCGCGAGAAATTCTGTGCGGAGTTTTTGATATTTCTCAGCTTTCGCCCGATCTTGGGAAAGGCGATCGCGCTGTGCAGTTAATTCTGTCTCAATAATCCGACAGCTATCTTCCTTTTCCTTTACCTCATCTAAAGTTGATTTGGCTTGAACAATTTTGCGATCGAACGCCGCCACCCCAGCTAATTCATCAATAATTTCCCGTCGTTCCCGCGCATTCATCGAGATAATGCTGGTGACATCCCCTTGCAGTACCACATTGTAACCTTCAGGATAAACCCGGAGGTTACTTAGTTCTCCATGCAACTCTGTCAACGTGCAAGGTACACCATTAATATAGTAATTCGATGTGTAAGTCCCTTGATGAGTAACTCGTAGCCTTCTAGTAACACTCCACTCTCCCGATTTTGGATTTTGGATTTTGGATTTTGGATTTTCTTCCCCTACCTCCCCAGCTTCCCCTACCTCCTCTATTTCCTCTACTTCCTTTACTTCCTCCCTTTGTGCCTTTGCGTCTTTGTGTGAGATTTCATCCGACAAATCAAATGTCACCGTGACGCTAGCCTCAATCGAAGCACGTCCTTTAGCCGTTTGAGTGTTATTTACCAAATCCGGTAAGCGTTCGGCTCGCATTCCCTTAGAACTAGAGAGTCCCAGGCAAAAGAGCAGTGCATCTAAGATATTAGACTTACCCGAACCATTTGGCCCAGATATGACAGTACACCCCGGTAGCAAAGGGACAGAAGTAGTGCCACCGAAGGATTTGAAGTTCGTAAGTTCCACGCGCTTGATGTGCACCATAGGCGCTGGTTCCCTGGGCTAATGAAGAACAAGTGTATCAACTAATTAAGAATTCGCAAGAGGGTAAGGGGGAGAATTGGAAATTATAGTAGACGCCTTGCGGTGAGCCTGCAAGCTTCACCCAAAAGGCTTACCACAGGCGATCGCTCAGTGTACGGCAAAAATTTTGATGTCGCAAACTGACCATCAAAATTTTCCCAGAGCAGATAATATCATGTCCGCCTAATTACTCGTAATTCAAAAATTTATCTCAAGATATAACTAGTTTGAAATAGGCTCAAGGCATTCTCACACCCTAATGTGACCTGCTAAGGAACAGAAGGGAGCAAGGAAAAAAAGTAACTCAACCAAATGGTAGAGGATATTAAAAGCACCAAATGAATTTATAATATAGTAATCTTTACAATTGGAAAAACGTAGAAAGAAAGTCCTCTTTACTACCTCAATTTGCTGTCTGTGATTTGTTCTTAACCCCCAAATATTTATAGAACTTAGTAATGAAGAGATTAATTAAAGGTCTGCGCGAATTTAAATCTAGCTATTTTTCGACACATCAACAATTGTTTGAGCAACTTTCACATGGTCAAAAGCCCAGGGTCTTATTTATTACCTGTTCTGATTCGCGTCTCGATCCAAATCTAATTACACAAGCCCAAGTTGGTGAATTATTTGTCATTCGCAATGCAGGTAACATTATCCCTCCGTATGGGGCAAGTAATGGCGGTGAAGGTGCGACAATTGAATATGCTGTTCAAGCTTTAGATGTTCGCCAAATTATTATTTGTGGTCATTCTCATTGCGGTGCAATGAAAGGATTAATGAAGTTACACAATCTCAGCGATGAAATGCCGCTTGTACATGATTGGCTTAAATATGCAGAAGCAACTCGAAGGCTAGTTATAGACCACTACAGTGACTACGACGGAGAAGAACTGCTAGAGATTATGATTGCCGAAAATGTTCTTACTCAAATTGAGAATTTGCGGACATATCCAGTGATTCACTCTAAGCTCTATCGGGGAGAACTCAGCATTTATGCTTGGATTTATCATATTGAAACAGGAGAAGTTTTCGCATACGATCCCCAGAAGCACGCTTATGTTTTGCCTCAAACTGAGCTTCCAGAATCAGAAATAGATGAGTCGTTCAGGGGTCAAGTTCCAAATACCAATGTAGCAGTGCGTTCCCCTCTAAACCAGCAGGATGATGTTCAACCTTATGAGAAACAGTCTGTTTCTGCATTTGAGTGGTTTCCAATGAGACGACTTTCTCCAGAGCAGATGGAGCGAATTTATCGAGGTTCAAATAATGGAAGTTGAAAGATGAAAATATAGAATTTCAAACATCCTCTTAGTGGTTTGGGGGTGGAGTTTTTGTACCTTACTCAACCGATAACCTCTATATAAACTTACTCAAGTGGTATCAACTCAATACGGTTCGGATAAGATCCCCCCGCCTGCGACGACCCCCTTAAAAAGGGGGTAAAGAGGAGAAAAAGCCCCCCTTTTTAAGGGGTTGGGGGGATCTTCGAGAGACAAATATGTTAACCGAACCGTATTGGGTATCAAGTACCTATTCCTTACTTTTATTTAAGTAAGTAAAAAACAGAGACTTACACAGATGTAAGTCTCTATTTGGCTTTCATGCCGATGCTAACTGAAAGCTTTAGTTATTCTTTTATGGCTTTTTTACAGTATCAACTTTTGCTTCGACCTTCACTGTCTTCACACCTTGAACTTCTTTAGCCAAGGTTTCAGCTTTCTTGAGTTCTTCAACAGAAGCGGCTGTACCTTTAAGGATAATTTCACCCTGTTTGTTTTCAACTTGTAACTTGTTGCCTGGTAGGTCTTTATTCAACTTGGCGCTAACTTCAGTTTTTAAGTCGCCCTTAGCTTTTGTTGATGCCGTTTTTTCAGAATCGGTTTTAACTTTAGTACCTGTACTAGCTGCTAAAGGAGTCGTTTGTGTTTCTGGAACTTTGGCAGTTTGATTTGTCTGCGAAGCTGGTTTTGCTGGTACTTGAGCCGCTTCATTAGTTGTGCTAGGAGTTTCGGAACCAGTTTTAGAAGAGTCTTGGCAGCCAAAAGTACCAACTACCAAAATGCTACTAACTACTAATAGAATTAGCTTTTTCATTATTTATCTCCGAATTTAGTACTTGAAGCGGTTAATTGAAGTGTGTGTCATGGTGAGGAGCAAATTTAAAAAAAACAATTAAAAGTGAAGTAGCAAAAGTGCTTAAGCAATAGCTCAGGTTACTGAAAATTGAAATTTGGACGATTTCTTGAAGCTAAAATTTTGCACCCGGTTTTGAGAAATGTCAATTCAATTTTTCTGATGGCTGCTAACCAGGATGGCTTTACACACAGTCTGTGGCTCTCTATGAATTTAATCTAGATGCACAGTAGCTCTTTCGATGGTAGACTATGCCACTCCACAGTAGTGACTCGATGTTATCAGATTTGAGTCAATTTGGCGATGTCTATGATGAATTCCAAACTTCAGCGTTTTTGCAATCCTATGCCAGCAAACTTACCAACAAAATGTTACTTTATAAAACTATAGCTTACTTACAATGCCTTAAATATCAGGAAATATTAGCCAATGCCCTACCTTACTTCGGCTAGCGAAATTCGTGCCATTGTCGCTGAATATACAAACGCTAAAACACTGTGGATAGATACAGAAGTCGCTGACTATAAAAGTCGTAATCCCCGATTATCGCTGATTCAGGTATTAGATAATCCTCAAGATATGAGTGGCGATCGCGTCTATCTTTTAGATGTCTTAGATCAGCCTACTATTATAGCTGAATTTATTGATAAAATTATGATAAATTCTGCGATTGAAAAAGTTTTTCACAACGCGAGTTACGATCTAAAATTTCTCGGTAGCAAGAAAGCCAAAAATATTACTTGCACTTTGGAAATGGCCAAAAAAATTCCCTATTATCTTTTGCCATTACCCAACTACCAACTCAAGACAATAGCTACAGCACTTTGTAGCTTTAATAATATCGATAAACAAGAACAAAAAAGTGATTGGGGAAAACGCCCTCTGACTGAAGAACAGATAGAGTATGCTTACCTAGACTGCATTTATCTTGCTCAAATTCACCTAAACTTGTTAGGCTTACAAGCCCAAGCCAGCCCCGAACCTGCAACGGAAGACTTAATATCACTAAGTACTAGATACTCGCAAGTTGAGCAGCAATGGAAGTTGTTGAATTCCGAATTTGAGCATTTGCAAGAACGTATAAAAAAAGCTATGCAGGCTCAGAATATATCAGAAACTTATGATTATAAGCTGACTAGTTATGAACGGACTACAATCAAAGCTGCATTTACAGAATTGGCAAAGCTAGCACAAACTCAAGGTATTAATTTAGATTTTCCGATCACACTAACTCAGAAACTCCAAAAAGATTTAGGGCAAAATCTAGAACAATTGTCTGTAGATATTGACAAAAATACTTCTTGGCGGCTAATTCCCAAAACTCAAGAGAGTGAAGCTGAAGATGAGTAAATTGTTCATCAGGCTACAAATGTCAGAATTTATAGAGTTATTGTGAAGAATAAATATTTAAATTTAATAATTCTTTCCTCCTACCTTCTCTGATAAATCTATAAAATATTAGGGAAATTTGTCAATTAACTTGAAAGTCCTAACAAAAGTTAGAATAGTTATTCAGTTAAAGAATTAAAATCTAGATTTTGGTACTAATTCCGTTCAGGTATTATGGCAGTTTATATTAACTTATGAGACGGCGTTTATTTGGGCAAAAGCGAACAAGGGTAAATACTTTATTTACCATAGCTATTTTTACTACATTGACTGCAATTAGCAGTGTTTCTTGTAGTAAGAATGACAATGTATTGGTGACAGAAATAGGAGTTAGTCAACCTAGCCGTCGTTCAGCTACAACTTCCAGAGGTGGGGAATTTTATCTTCAGGGAAAGAATCAGCATTTAAACGGCGACTTGCAAGCTGCGATCGCTTCTTATAGTAAGGCAATTAGTCAAAATTCTCAGTATGGCGCCACCTACAACGCGCGGGGATTAGCCTACTTTGATTTGGGAGACAAGGAAAAAGCGATCGCAGATTACAATCAAGCACTTCGCATCAACTCTAACGATGCCGAAGCCCACAATAACTTGGGGAATGCCCGCGCCTCACTGGGAAACAACAGAGAAGCAATTAAAGATTACAGTGAAGCGATTCGCCTGAATCCCAACTATGCCGAAGCCTACAATAACCGGGGAAATGCCCGCGCCACCAATGGAGACAAAAAAGGGGCAATAGACGATCTCGATCAAGCGATTCTCCTTAACCCCAAATATGCGATCGCCTATAATAACCGAGGAAATGCCCGTGCTGCCAATGGAGATTTCAAGGGTGCGATCGCAGATTACAATCAAGCCATTCGCCTTAATCCCAACTTTGCCCCTGCCTACAATAACCGAGGAAATGCCCGCGCCACCAATGGAGACAAACAGGGAGCGCTTAAGGACTTACAACAAGCAGCAAGTATTTTTCAAAGTCAAGGTAACAACGATTTATACCAACAAGTCATGGGTAACATCAAAGAACTTGGACAGTAGAGAAAAGTAGGGTTTTAGTTATCCAAAGCTAACAGCCTAGCGATTTATCTTGCTACTGGGACTTAAATTCTAGCCGAGTTTTTAGGTGAGCTAATTTTTGTCTTTCAATGAGTTATCCAAAAGCCAGGGGATGAGAGAGGTGACAATTGCTGTCACGCTTGAGATGATAACGGTTACTGTATCACTGGGTAAACGTCCACTGAGCCAGGTGCTGGTGAAAACTATCTATGGGGACGTAAAAAGCAAGAGAGACTAGGCCCCAATGTTGGTTTTGGGTTTGTGCAAGAGTACCAAGATGATCTCAGTTCTGCGGCAATCTCTGGCCCCACCATGACTGCAATCCACGTTGCAAGTAAGTATCTGCGCGCCCAGCAGTTAGATAACGACGAAATCGCTGGCTCTCTAATTCCTGTTCGTTCTCAGTATGATGATTGGGGTACTTGGGAAGGTGATGACGATCCAGAGCGAGGTAGGACAGGTGTTGGTTTCACCAACTATAGAACCAACTTAGGAGAAGTAACCTCTCGCTATGACTTAAAACAAAACCGCAAAGCAGGATTTGGTGAAGTGCAACTAACTATTGAAGCTGGTGGTTACCCTCGCAGAGATATCCTTGTGCGCGTTCATTTTTAACGCAATATGGGCACGATATAACTAAGTTCTTCTTTACAAAAACACATATTTCAGAATACATTAAGTGCGTCACTATGAAGCTAAAGCAAGCAATTATTTCCTTGTCAATTCCTTTAATGATGTGGACTGTTGATAGTCTGCACTTAAAGGCTCTAGCAAACACTGTTTCACTAATGTCTAGGGACTGTGTAGATACAGGTGGAAGACACTGGAACAAAATCAGTCAAGATGTTTCTGTTGGTAGAGAGCTTTATACAGCGATGCTGTATATGAGCAGTCATTATATTGATGGTTTTCCAAATTTCACTTCTGCATTCACCTGCAAGATTAGAAATGCGGGTAAAGGCCCAACACCAAAAACACTAAAACTTGTGTTTGGAAGAAGTGATGCTGATAAAGCTCCTGCTGATCCAATAGTCTCCGTATTTCTTAAGGGTAATAAGGCTGGTCAAATCATTGTTCCTGCTGGAGAAGTGAAAACAGTTATTCTTGACGTTGCTAATGTGAATAGTGTCGCTCTTGAGACAGCATGTTCCAGTGCCAGTGAGAACTGTCCTACTGTCTACTTCCTTGAGGCTAGTCTAGATATGGGTTCCCGCAACCCTGGCAGTAGATAATCAGCTTACAACTCACGCTTGGCTTTTTCCAATTGTATTAGCGCTTTTTCGTAATCATCAATCAGTTCTTGTTCCAGAAAAAGATTAGCTGCTTGCTGAAAATCCTTGATAGCAGCTTCTCTATTTCTAAGTTTGGCATAAGCCGCACCACGATTTCCGTAGGCTTTGGCATAATCTGGCTTGTAGGTAATAGCAAGTGTGTAATCTGCGATCGCTCCTTCAAAGTCTTTGAGCCTATAGTGAGCTAATCCTCGGTTTAGGTAGGTATTGGGGCGTTTTGGCTCAAACTTCAAAGCTTGATTGAAATCCAAGATCGCTTCTTGTTGTTGACCTGAAAAACTCAGCAAGCGACCTCGGTTATTGAGCGCTGAAGCTGGCCCTGGTTCTAGATTAATAACCTGCGAATAGTCTGCGATCGCCCCATCCGAATCTCCGATTTCAGCACGGATAATAGCGCGGTTGTAATAAGCATTTGCATATTTAGGATTGATTTTGATCGCATGGGTATAGTCTGCGATCGCACCCTTCAAATCTCCCATTTCATGCTGAATCAGTCCTCTTTGGAAATAGGCATCAGCATTTTCAGAATTTGCTTTGAGTGCTTGGTTGTAGGCTATTACTGCACCTTGGCGATCGCCAGCCTCATACTTAACTAGCCCCTGGGAATAAGGATCGATGGATATTGCTTCGGGAGTTTCTATGACCGAATTATCTAACTGCAAATCAGCTTTCTTCAGAGCAATTTTAGGTAATTGCTCAAGAAAGGTAGTGATGGGAATAGCTGAATTAAACCCTGTTTTGATGAGATTATCCTCAGAACTATCACTTTTTGAGGAAGTTGTGGTTTTGACCATGCCTACATTAGTGTCGCCTCCCTGTCCATGAATGCCTACAACTCGACCTGAAACGTCAAAAACAGGGCCGCCGCTCATCCCTTTCCAAGTAGGGGCAGTGTAGTGAATAGCATACCCTTGTGAACGGGCTGGATTGAAGCTAGACACATCGCCCCGCGAAAATTCTGCTGTTCTATTAGTCGGGTCTTCAAAGGCAGGAAAGCCACAGACAAAAATCATAGAAGGCACTGTGATTTGAGGGATATTTGCCAGGGTCGCCACTGTATAGTTCTTTGGGCTGCGAAATTTGACAATAGCTAGATCGGGATAATTGGCATCAGTTTGCAAACGATTAACTTCCTCAACAGGATAGTTTTCGTCTTTGTTTATTTTAACTCTGTAGCTACGATCGGTGTCTCGAACTACATGATTTGCAGTTAGAACGGTGTAAATATCCCCTTGTTTGGCAATAATTACTCCAGAACCACCCTCATCTTCAGCAGCATTGACCTGAACTGTCACTTGATCCGCAAGATTTTTAATCCGAGTGTCAGTTTGGATTACAGCAGCTTGAGTATACATTGCAATCACACCGGTAATGCTAAGTACTCCAGTAAATAGTAGATAATAACTGTACTTAATTAGATGTTGCATTGTGTAAGGATTTAGTGTATAAAAAACAACATCCAATTGGGCATTCCACCAGTATAACCACTGCCCATTACACTTATCTAGCGACATCGTAGTTTAACCCTGTTTTGTAACTCCGGGAAAACAATAATTGAAGCCAAATTCTCAGACTTTGATTTAATGAGAATTAAACAAAAAAGATTCTATCGCTCCCCTTATGCTAAAGTGACTTACGCTATTATTAAATACCAAGTTGTAAAACTGCAAAACCCTTTCTACATAAGGATAACAGGTTGAAAAAGTATGGATTTAATATTTAGTAACCATAAAAATAGCGATAGAGCTAGAAAACTTTGAACACTTTTACTGAAGCTAATAACGCCTTTAGAACAGCTATGTCTTTTCGATTTTTCGATTGTTTGACCGTTCATCGTGACGTATTTGCTGCTTATAAAGCTAGTTTGGGTTACACTTGGGCTTAATTTTTGTTTAAGCCCCGCCACGCATTTTCACTCTAGTTCTGAGCGGCGAAAGCCGCCGCTTATAATTGTTTGTGCTTTCACAAAATCACATCTCAGAACCAATGTGAATGCGATCCTCTACTTCCGCAAATTTTTCCTGTGCCTGTTGTTCAGTACTCAATAGTGAAACGACAATCGCCACAATAAACGCCAGTGGGATACTGATTAATCCAGGATTTTTTAGCGGAAAGGGTGCAGAAGCGTGCTTGAGAATTGTAACTTGAATAGTAGGTGACAAATAAATCAGCACCAAAGATGAGACAGTACCTACTAACATACTCGCAACCGCACCGTTGGTAGTGAAGCGTCGCCAAAGCATTGATAAGAGCAACGCTGGAAAATTTGCACTCGCAGCGATCGCAAATGCTAAACCTACCATATAGGCTACATTTTGTCCTTTAAACAAGATGCCCAGGAATATCGCTACTAACCCCAAAAGCATTGTCGCACCGCGAGCCACCTTCAGCTGTTCTGACTCGTCGGCATGGCCAGAGCGCACCACATTCACCCACAAATCGTGGGACAATGCAGCTGCACCTGAGAGTGTCAACCCTGCGACAACTGCCAAAATCGTCGCAAAGGAAACAGCAGCAATAAAGCCTAAGAAAGCATCACCACCGAGAAATTCTGCCAACATCGGCGCAGCCATATTACCACCAGTACCAATTTGCTTGATGGCATCTTGACCTACTAGCACCATCGCTCCAAAACCCAGAATGAAGGTAAGGAGATAAAAAACGCCAATAATAGCTGTGGCATAAGTAACAGAGAGCCGCGCTGCTTTAGCGTCGGGTACTGTGTAGAAACGCATTAGGATGTGGGGTAATCCAGCAGTGCCGAACATCAACGACATCCCTAAAGAGATAGCATCAAAGGGATCGGAAACCAGTTTGCCTGGAGCTAATACACCTGTATACTTCTGGGATGCAGCAGCGAAAAGAGCGATCGGGTTAAAGCCAAATCGTGCCAGTACCAAGATAGCTAGTAAGACAGTTCCGCCAAGCAACAAAACTGCTTTGATAATTTGTACCCAAGTGGTGGCAATCATCCCGCCAAAAATCACATAAGCCATCATCACACAACCGACGATGACCACAGCTAATTCATAATCAAAACCAAACAGTAGTTTGATTAGCTCACCAGCACCTACCATCTGGGCAATTAAGTAAAAGCTAATTACTACCAGCGTTCCAATCGCAGAGGCGATACGTACAGGTTTTTGCTGCAAGCGATAAGCCACTACATCGGCAAAGGTGTATTTACCTAAGTTACGTAATGGTTCGGCAATTAGAAACATAACAATCGGCCAGCCCACCAGAAAGCCGATAGAATAAATTAAGCCATCAAAGCCGTTGAGTGCCACCAGCCCAGCTATACCTAAAAAGCTAGCTGCACTCATAAAGTCTCCTGCTAGGGCCAGCCCATTTTGGAAACCGCTGATCTTACCGCCAGCTGTATAGAACTGTGCAGTATTTTTGGTGAGCTTTGCCGCCCAATAGGTAATGCCTAGAGAACTTACAACAAACAGAAAGAAGAAAGCGATCGCTAACGGGTTAAACTTACCAAGACTAGTAATATCCGCCGCTAGTGGCAGATCGAACCACACACTATTCATGCTTTTTTGGTTTAGGATTTTGGATTTGGGACTAGAAATTGCTAATAGCTATTGGGCATGGGGCATGGGGCATTGGCCATTGGGAAAGAGGAGGCAGGAGGCAGAAGGCAGAAGGCAGGAGTTCTTTAATTTTGAATTTTGAATTTTAAATTTTGAATTGATTTCTCCCCCTCATCCCCCATTCCCAATTTTCATTTGCGTGTCAGCCTTGCGATTTGGTCGTCGTAACTGCTATTTGCCCAACGCACGTAGATAAAAATTAATACCCATGCTGAGACAATTACCAGCGCCCCCAGTAAAATTCCCAGGCTGAGACCAGGAACTACTAATGACCCCAGCAGGGGCTTATTGAACGCGATTAATAGGATAAAGCCAAAGTAAATAAACATCATGGCTCCAGTCAGAATCAAGGATACCCGCCAACGTTCAGCGGCGAGAGCCTGGAGAGCCTTTGTGCGATCGTTCATGTCTTCCTTTAGGTTGAGAAGATTAGGTCAGATTGTCTCATTGAAGCTGATTTCTGCGTAATTTTCTTAAAGATTGTTAGTAAATCTATTACTATATCAGGTAATAAAATTAACTTTGCAAAGTGATATACCCAAATAACAAGACAATAGCGACTCTGTTTTGAGTCAAGAAACATAAAACTATAGATGCGGTTAGACACAAATAAAGCCGATCTATTCAGTGATATGTTATTTTCTAGGCTTTAAGTAACTTTTTATACCTTTAACTAAAGCATTAACTCAGGAATTAAATTTTTATATACTAAAAAATAAAATAAATACGTAGTCCCTACCAGGCTTTAAAATCCTTCAAGTGTTATGAAATATTTTTTGAAGTTATTAAATCAACTGAGATTAATAAAAATAGTAAATTTTGATTTATAAAATATACCAAAAATCACCCTGGCAGATTAAGTAAATATTTTAATAGCATTTATATCAATAGCTTGTTATTCCACAGATGAAGCATTACCAAAATTTAGTAAAGTATGTTTATCGAAACACTCATCACAGAGCCGATTCATTTTTTTAGAATCGTTGCCATTGTCATATTTTCGATCACTTTGCATGAACTTGCTCACGGCTGGGCTGCGATGAGTCAGGGAGATAACACTCCACAACAGACTGGTCATCTGACGCTGAATCCTGTAGTTCACATGGGCAAAGAATCAATCATCTTTCTCTGTCTTATGGGTATAGCTTGGGGACAAATGCCCGTCAACCCATCTAAGTTTCGCTCTGGTAAGCTAGGCAACATTTTGGTATCGGCAGCCGGGCCATTATCAAATCTGACTTTAGGCGTTCTATTTATTATGGTGCTGAAATTTCTTTCTAATCTAAGTCTTTCAGAAATTTTGAGTGAGGATTTTTTTTATTTAGCAGCTCGGATTAATTTGACATTATTTCTGTTTAATCTCTTGCCAATTCCACCACTTGATGGATTTCATATTTTCAGTGAAATTTTTCCTCAGCTAAAGCCACTGCAATATAGCCAATTTGGACTCTTTGCCATGATGCTTATATTCATAATTCCAGAATTTGGGATGGGACTTGGTAGCATTGCTGAATTATTTATCCAGTCAGCATTGAGGATGTAAACAGCAATTTTTAGAAAAATACAAAAGCTTTGTAGGAATTGCAGGTTATTCTTACTTTGTAAAGCGCTACTTTCAAATCATTATTAATGATTTGAAAATTATTTACTACAGTATTATTTTGTTATTGTCTTTATAGATTATAAATAGTGTTATTGTTTTAATATCTTCACCCACAAGTCCTATTTATTCTGCAATTCGTCCAAGCTTTAGCTGTATTTTAGGTAACTGCTAATGATAGGCAGTTGCCGCACATGTTTTTTTAAGTAAAAGTACTGAAGAATAGTGGATAGGAATTACTTCAGTAATCTTAACATTGAAGTTAGTGGATATGCTTAGTTACCTTAAAGGCACAATTTGAGTGACAAGATTACTGTGTTTAATCTGGAAGATTTTTTTAACCTTTCATCTGACCTATTCTGTATCATCGGACAAGATGGTTTTTATGAGCAAGTGAATCCAGCATGGGAACAAGTGTTGGGATGGAAAGCGGAAAACTTAATCGGGTATCCGTGGCTGGGATTAGTGCATCCAGAGGATATCACAATCTGTCACTTGCCAACGGAACCACAGCAACAGTTGCACTGGGACAGCCGTTATCTTCATAAAGATGGTAGTTATAGGTGGTTGTGTTGGAGTTTATCAACTTCTGAAAAGGGACTCATTTATGCAGTAGGTAAAGACATCAGCCAACAACTACGGCGAATAGAAGCGCTGCAAACTGAACGCGAAAGCCTTTATAACCTACTCAATCAGTTACCAGCTTTTCTCTATCTGCAACCCAAGGATTACGGGGTGGGATTTTATAACCAACGCTTCCGCGACGTATTTGGAGATCCTACAGGGAAACGTTGTTACGAAGCGATCGCCGGCTTAAAGCAACCTTGTCCTGAATGTCCCACCTTTCACGTTTTTGACAGTAATGCTCCGCAACTCTGGGAATGGGTAGATAGTAAAACAGGCCGGGTATATCAGATTTACGATTATCCGTTCAAGGATATGAATGGTGAGCCGATGGTTGTGGAAATGGGTTTAGATATTACTGCTGTCAAAAAAGCAGAGGCTGCTTTGCGACAGCGAGAGCAAGAATTAACTCTAAAAAACCAACAACTTCAAGAAACCCTTGAACAATTACAAAAGACCCAAGCACAACTAATTCAAACAGAAAAAATGTCTTCTTTGGGACAATTAGTCGCGGGTGTAGCTCACGAAATTAATAATCCTATTAATTTTATCAATGGCAATATTACTCCTGCTAAAGAATACATTCAACAATTGCTAGAAATACTGCAACTTTACCAAAAAGAATATCCTCATCCAACACCAGTTATTCAGGAAGGAATAGAAGCGATCGAGTTAGATTTTGTCATTCAAGACCTACAAAAATTACTAGATTCCATGAAAATGGGCAGCGATCGCATTCGTAACATTGTACTGTCGTTGCGGAACTTCTCACGACTGGATGAAGCAGAAATGAAAGCAGTCGATATCCATAGCGGTATTGATAGTACGCTAATGATTCTGCAAAACCGCCTCAAAGCCAAGCCTGACAGTTCCCAAATCCAAATTATTAAAGAGTATGCTCAACTTCCTCTAATAGAGTGTTACGTCGGTCAACTTAACCAGGTATTTATGAATATCATCACTAACGCGATCGATGCTTTGGAAGAGTTATATGTCAATAACCAGGAGTTAAGTTGCAATCCGCAAATCACTATTAGTACTGGGTTACTCAACTCAGATTGGGTTGCTATTGAGATTGCTGACAATGGAGTGGGAATGTCACAAGAAGTTCAACAACGTCTATTCGATCCCTTCTTTACAACTAAAGTAGTAGGTAAGGGAACTGGTTTAGGGATGTCAATTAGTTATCAAATTGTCACAGAAAAACATCAGGGTCAACTGCGATGTATTTCATCTCTAGGAGAAGGAGCAACGTTTATAATTGAGATTCCTATTCGACAAAATAAATCCATACAGCCAAATTTACTGGCTGACAATAAATAAATGCAACAATACTAAAAATCCATAATTTTTTGGGATTTTACATAAGGTTTTCCAGCAGTTATAAACTAGAATCATAATATATGTTTGTAGTGACACAACTATTTGTACCACTACTGTGTAATCAGCAAAAATTATAATTGCTATATAATCTAATTATCTATACTGGCAGAAAGAATTTTACTGTAATATTCAGTTTTTGCATAGATGCTAATAATACTATCACTAACTGCAAAAAAAGTACCTTTTTGCTCATTTTTAGAAAATTGCAAATTTGGGTATTTCGCAGCAGCTTCGTCAGCGGTCATGGCTTTGGCTTCGATTTCATCTGGTAATAATCCAGTAGAACCAATGTAAAAGACTAAAGGAGATATTTTATCTTGGTAGATATTTTCTGCATATTCTTCTAACTTGTTATTTGCCACCGTTAAAGCTGCAACCATTTCTTCTTTGCCGATCTGCTTCCCATTTTGTTTATCCTGTAATAACTGCGCCAAACTATCAGCAGTAACTTTCTTAAGAATACCTCCAACAATGCCATTTTGCTCAAGCCCAAGAAAATTATCAAAAATTGGTTTCATCAACTCGTCAACTTTTGTAATCTTGATACGTGATGACAATAACCTGTGCCTAACAGCGAGATTCTCATGAAATACCATATCAAAACTCGGCTTCATGATAATTTCTCCAGTTTCTTTGTCATAAAGGCGATACATTTTATTGAAAAACTTGTTAGCAGAAGGGAACTTACTCAGGTTCAGAATATCTTGACTGCCAATATCGATTTTATAGCTCAATTTTGAGTCAATAGTACCATTGACTAAAGCTTGGTTGATGTCAGTGTATTCGTTAGTTGTAGGAAAGTTGATGTAAATATTTTTAGACAGATAGTGCTTTTTAAACTCATCTAATTGTGTCTCGATAAATACATCTGACTCTTTTTTCAAGTGAGCGCAAATAATACTAGTCAGTACTTTAATTTCTGCTAGTTCATTAAATAGTCCATCAATACTGCTGTAACTACTATTAGCAGCTACAAGTGGCAAATTATCTAACTGAATCGTATGTTCTAACTGGAAATCAAATTTTTCTGCATCCAGTATGCCTTTTTCTTTGAGTAAATCAAAGACTTTTTTACTGCTAATTTTGACTTGTAATGACTTTACGTTGATTATGCCGTCACTTACAATTGTGTAATTATTAAAGGTGTTGAGGTCATTTACTAATAACCCTGCTACTTCAATGGTAGGAGTTTGGTCTTCAAATTTAGCAAGTTTAACTCTACGTTTGACAAGCATATTGATAGTAGCAGTATTGCGGTTAAACTGAAACTCGCCCATACCAACATAGTCAGGATCATCTATATATTCTGTTATCAACCAAGGTTGGAGCAGTTCTCCATTTTCGTTTCTAACACCTCTAATACGTTTAATACCTGTTCTTTGATAAGATTCTTGTAGGTGCTTAATATTGATAATAATATTATTACGGTATTGTGCAAAAATTTGGATTAGTTCTACTAGAAAAATCTGATTATTTGTCATATTGCCACCTTCCATATAAAGGTCAAGAATCTTTTATAGCTACGGTTATTGAAGTTTATTAATATTCCAAAATAAGCTATTATAACCGTACTAATTTAAAGTAAAAATACACAATTATTTGATTACCAAACTTTGTACACAGTTTGGTAAGTTCGTGGATAATTGAGGGTTTAAGTTTAAACGCATAGGCGCTTCGCCTTCCCGTAGGGTAGGAGCGCAAAGTATAGCACAGAGGAGCGCAAAGTTTGTTTGAGTTTATTCGCTACGAACTTAGGCAAAGCTGTACTTCGCATTGCATACTTATCAGACATTCATACTTTTATAGTACAATTGTATCATACAAATACCAAGTTGTGTCGGCATAGCCCCTAGTAGATATCGTTGTGCAATGAGGTGTTATGGTATAAAGCAATTCGGTCAAAATCATTGCGAATTTTTTGAGTCCACATTTATTTTTACCCCACCCTAACCCTCTCCTTGGAAAGGGGAGGGAACCAGATTTTTCTTGTTTCCCCCCTTGTAAAGGGGGGATTAAGGGGGGTGATAATGTGATTAAAATTACAGCTAACTACTTTTCAAACAACCTCTTAGGCTCCGGGTTTGAAATAATCGAAGAGGCGATCGCCTGAATCTGCGCGAATCAATGCTACAACTACATCTGGTAAGGTGGCTAAACTGGGGTAAACCAAATAACGCGGTTCCCAACGAGGGCGGAATTTGTCTTTGTAGGCGTGCAGTCCCTTGAAGTTGTAAAAGCGATTCAAATGGTCGTAAAGATAGTGCAATACTTTTTCCAAGCGGCGCGATTCGGGGTTGTCTCCAACTCCAGCAAGCGCAGAAAGACCAAAATTAAAGCTGTCGTAACCACACTCTTTAAAATGCTGGAGTAGGGAAATAAATAGAAAGTCCATTGTGCCATTTTCAAGAGATGAGCGATGTCGCATCATATCAATAGTCGCTTCGTTAAGTTGATACTCCTGGATAATGTTGGCAAAGGCGCTAATCTGACCTTCGGGATTATACACCACAGCAATCTCGCACTCTCGCAGGTAAGCTTCGTCAAACCAACCCAAAGAAAATTGTTTTTCTGAACCTTGTACCATTTTCAACCATTCATCACTTATAGGTTTGAGGAGGTGCAATAAATCATTGGTGATGGGTGGTTGGTAAAAGTCGATTTGGTATCCTAGCTTAGTTAAACGACTAATTGATGGTCTAAAGTTTTTACCGGCTTTACCTTGTAACGTAAAACTTTTTAAGTCAACGATCGCTTCTTCTCCAATCTTGAGTACCTTAAACCCCAACGATTTGTAAAGCTCAACATCATCGGGCATAGTTTGGTAAAAGCCAGGATACCAGTCGTTACGCTGACAAAACTGCCAGAAAGCAACAATTGTCTCTTTGCGGTCTTCAATGGGGCCGATGGGATCTCCCAAGGCGATCGCACCCCGTCCTTTGGGAACATAAGCAATTACACTATTACCCGAAGGACTAAAATAATAACTTTTATCATTTAAGAGTGTAAGCGCTGCTAAAGAAGAACATCCATATTGCTCGACAATTTCTTTAGCTCTTTGTCGCTCATTTGTAGTTGCTATATTCCGCCAAAACACAGGTTGCAAGAGCATTACTATTGCATAAGTAATAGTACCTGCGGCAATAATATAGATAGAATTAGCAAAAAATTCTCCAAATCGACTCTTTGGTTGCAGTCCCCAATTATCCTCGGTGAAGAACATCGCTAAAGTCTGAACTATCGCTTCACGCCAATTAAAATTCTCTGAAAATTTGCCGTCTAACAAGTAAAATCCAATAGTTCCGTATGCCAGGGTAAATAATAAAGCGCCTATCAGCACTCTAACTCCCCGTGCAATGGAAGGACGGTCTGATTGCGCCGTGAAAAAATGGCGCATCAAGATTAATTGCACTAGCAAAACTCCAGAGAGTAGACTTTCTTCATAGTCCAGTCCCTTCAGCAAGTGGCTGCAAATGGAAATTATTAGTAGAGCAATGGTTAGTAACCAGGCTATTCTTTTCCGGCGTAATAAATTAGTAGCAAGTGTTAATAAAACAAACCCAGTCAATGCTGCAAATATATGACCACTGGCACGAATTTCAAATGGTAAAAATTCCTTTAACCAGTGAGTCCGCCCATACAGGTTAGGTGTCACTGCTGATAATAAATTTACTACTCCGACTAAACCTGTTAGGAAAGCTGCACTCCAAAGTCCAATCTGAGTTTTTAAATTATTTGTCATTTTTCATTAGTAGTTAGGAGTGAGGAGTTAGAAGTTAGGAGTTTTCAATTTTTAACTCTTAACTCCTAACTCCTAACTTTTTAAACTGTTCTCCGACATAGGTGAGTGAATCTTTTAGATGTTTGTGAAAGTAGTTCCAACCTACATTTGCACCAGACAAACCATGACCTCCAGGAAATGCATAAAATACGTGAGTAATGCCTAACTTATTTAAGGTTTCGTTGAAGGTTTTGGTAGAGGCTAGCAAATTAGTATCGTTCAAACCCGCATCTAGATAAACACGCAATCGCTTCCTATCTTGAACTGGTAGCTGTTGCACAATTTGTTGAGGACTATTTTGTGAACCGCTGTCATCAGTAAAGTAACCGCTATGGCTAAACAAAATCTGAAAGTTGTTGAGATAGCGTAATCCGATATTAAATGCACCCCATCCTCCAGAAGATAGACCTCCTAGCGCCCAAAATTGGGGTTCTTCCAAAGTGCGGTAGCGCGACTTGACAACTTGTACTAATTCTGAACCAATCAAAGTCCCCACTTTGCCATTCGGCCCATCAAAGTAATCGGGGTCGTATAAAGGACTAGAACCGCGATTATCATTACCATCAGGTGTAATCACAATCGATGGCGGTAATTTTCCACTTTGATAAAGTTCATGCAATACGTCTAAGAGTGCATATTTATCAGCATAAGCACGAGCATCATCATGACCACCGTGTAGTAAGAATATCACAGGGTAGCGCTTTTGTGGATTTTTGCTATAACTAGGGGGCAAAATCACGCCGTAGTTACGGACTGCACCCATCGCTTGGGAGTTGAAGGTTGCTAATTGAAACTTTAGTCCAATATTTGCCTCTTTTTTGGGTGGGTCTAGTTGTGGCGCACCTAAGATGAATACATAATAATAACCAGCAGTAGTAAGAAGTGCGATCGCTCCTACCAAGCTAATTAACAATTTATAAATCTTCATATTCTTTATATTCTTTTAACTTTAAAAAAAATCACCTCCATTAGAACTTACTATAATGAATCTTTTGAAAAATGGCAGTATAGTTTTTCACCTTGAATTTTAAGTATCAACTGCTCGGCAAAATAGTATTATTTCTACTCTTAGTCTGTCAAGTTTAAATTCATGGGTAAGCAAGTTCGTAGTAAGGACTTCACTCCTTAATTTTCTAAGCACTAAAGTGCTTACTACAAATTTTTTATTACTAGCTTAGACATTGCGCTATGGATTTTTAATTCTTTTGAGCATTTTTTTTATGATTAATACTTAAATTTTTCTCAGCCATATTTGCTGTTTCGGAAGCTCGAAATTGTTCGCCGACAAATGTCAATGAATTTGCTAAATGTTTCCGCCAGTATTGCCAAGTGTGACTGCCAGGAAACTGACGAAATGAATTATAAATTTTCAGTTGTTCTAGTACTTTATTAAATCGCTTTGCTTCGCGGATTTCATCAATATCTGATGTACCCGAATCTAGGTAAATCTTTAACCTTTTTTGAGCTTGTTGGGGAATGGTTTTAATATAAAATATTGGGCTATTTGCTGGCCCACTTTTATCATTGAAATAACCACTATGACTAAATAAAATCGAGAAACGATCTACGTTGTGTAATCCCACATTGATTGCTCCCCAACCACCAGAAGATAAACCACCTATCGCCCAAAAATCTGGATTATTTATTGTACGATAACGGCTTTGCACGACTTTTACTAACTCATCGCCTACGGCTGTAGAGACTTTACCGTTAGGGCCATCGATATATTCGGGATCTCGGTAAGGACTAGAGCCACGCTTGTCGTTGCCATCTGGTGTAATGATGATGCTGGGTGGCAACTTACCTGTAGTATAAAGTTGTTCTACAGTCTTGAGAGCTTGTCCCTTATTCTGAATAAACCAATCAGTGGGATTACCATGTCCACCGTGGAGGAGAAAGATTACAGGATACCTTTGTTTTGAGTTTTGCTCATAGCCAGGAGGTAAAGAAACGCCATAAGTGCGACTTGCACCCATTGCTTGACTATCGTAGGTTTCAATTTTATAGGTTAGGAGAGTCGCTGAGTTGCTAGTATTGCGCTGGGTTGGAAGAACGGAAGGCGTTGTTTGTAAATCTTGCTGTTGCGGTGGTTTTGCGACGACACCTTGAGAGAAATTACAGCCAACTAGGGTTAATACTGAAAATAGCAAGAAAATTTTAGATTGTTTGTAGTTCATCTTTGAAGGACATTGGTTAAACAGAGCATTATTGGGTAGAGTCGATGCTTGCCTTCAAAAGCTTATGCAAATGATATGTCGATGCTGTGTCAACAGGATGGAAACTTTGCGACTGGTTGTAAATTAAAAGTCAAGAGTTAGGATAAGTTTCTTCATGATGCTTAAAAAGCTGCGACTCAATTTCAGTTCTTTGTTTGGCTTGTTGCTGCTGGTGCTTTCCCTGTTGGCGATCGCTAACGAATTACGTGAGTATAATTATCGTGACATCCTCCACTCTCTAGCTGCTATCCCCAAAAGCCGCTTAAGCTGGGCAATTTGGCTGACAGCTTTGGGCTATTTAGTGATGATTGGGTACGATATCTTAGGTTTTAACTACATTAATCGTTCTTTAAGTTGGAATAAGATAGCTTTCACTAACTTTATTAGCTCTGCATTTAGTAATACCATCGGTTTTGCTTTGCTGACTGGCAGTGCTATCCGTTATCGATTTTACTCAAGTTGGGGAGTGTCAGCAGTAGCGATCGCTCAAGTAATTGCTTTCGCCAATTTCACTTTTTGGTTGGGGATGTTTGCTGTTGCAGGTTTCTTGTTCCTCATCAACCCCCTGAAGATTCCTACTCAATTACATTTACCTTTTGCTACTGTGCGTCCCATCGGCGTAATTTTTCTACTATTAGTTGCGGCTTATTTATTAGGAAGTATTTTTATTAAACAACCATTAATAATTCGTGGGCATGAATTTCGATTTCCTTCTTTTAAAATATCTCTGCTTCAAATAGCAATTTCTAGTTTTGACTGGATTCTTGCGGCGGCAGTTCTTTATGCTTTACTTCCTAGCAATATATCTTTGTCATATCTAAACTTTTTGGGAATCTATTTACTAGCGATGTTTGCAGGTGTAGTTAGTAATGTACCCGGTGGTTTAGGAGTATTTGAAACTATAATTTTGCTGATTCTCTCCTCAAAGGTTTCGGCAGCGGCAGTTTTGGGTTCAATGTTAGCTTATCGGGGAGTCTACTATTTCTTACCTTTGCTAGTAGCAGCAGGTTTGCTAGGAATTTATGAAATTAGATTTAGATCGGGGAATTAAACGATAGACCTCTTGCATGAATCAAAAGCCCTCATCCCCCAACCCCTTCTCCCTAAGTTGGGAGAAGGGGAGCAAATTTCAAAGTCCCTCTCCCAAGCTTGGGAGAGGGATTTAGGGTGAGGGCTTTTGATGTCAAATTTGTAAAATCAGTAACTACTGTTATTTTTAAATGCGGAATCCTGCGGTGCTATCTTCACATTCGGCGGCAGAAATTCCTAATTTTTGCTGAGGCGCTCGCTAAACAAATCTCACAAAAATAGTAACAGTTAGTTGTAAATTTTGAAGTAGATTTCCATAAATCATCATCAAAATTCAGTTTTACTTTACTGTTTAAGGATAGAAATAATCATGAAAAACAAAGTATTGTTTGGCGCTATATTCATGGCAACTTGGGTAGGAACATTAATTCCTAGCGCTTTTGCTGCCTCACCCTGTTCTGTGGGACAAAAGGCTGAGGTTCTTTGGAAAGAAGCATGGTATCCAGCTACGGTACTTAAGGTTAATGATGAGAAGTGCTATATTACCTACGATGGTTATGATAGTTCCTGGAATGAATGGGTTGGCACTACACGCTTTCGGGCATCATTTCAAACTGGAGATGCAGTAAGAATTTTGTGGAAGGGAAAATGGTATCCAGGGCAGGTTTTAGAAGTTAGTAACGATCTTTATAAAATTACTTATGATGGCTACGATAGCTCTTGGGATGAGTGGGTTGAACCTGCAAGGGTAAGTAGATAGGGAATATTTCATTTTTATAATTTGGAAGGGACGATTTCACTTGTTGGAGTCGTCCCTTAAATTGTTTTATAATTTATTCTGTTATTTGCTCTCCATTACGTGTTTAGGGGCTGTTAGACTGAGAGCCATTAAGTAAAATCTCGTGTATTTTGGCAAACTTATGGAGCCAGTATCACTCACCGCAGCTGCGATCGCCACTTTGGTAATCACCAAAGCCTTTGAAAAAACTGGTGAAATCATCGGCGAAAAGGCTTGGGATGAAGGCGAAAAATTGTTAGTTCTGCTCAAACGCAAGGAACCTAGCACGGCGAAGGTTATCGAACAGGCTAAAACACAACCTTTAGATTATGGTCAAGCTTATCTTATTGGGCAGCAGGTAGAGGAAGCGGCAAAGAAAGATGATGAAATTGCTCAAGCTGTCGCAGCATTGGCTAAAGAAGCTCAACCGCAATTGACTCAAACTATTGAAAACTATAAAGGGATAATCATTAAAGGCGGAACTAATACTGTTTCTGGCAATACCTTTAACTTCTGACTACAGTCGCCCGAACGGGAACGGGTAAAGTCAAATCCCTCTACTGAAATACCGCAAAATTTGCCCCTGAGTGGGGTGGTGGAATTTATTGGACGTGAAGAAGAATTGCAAAATCTTCACCAACTTTTGCAGGATAAAAGACAAGTTGCGATCGCAGCTATTTCTGGTATGGGTGGAGTTGGTAAAACAGAACTCGCCCTACAATATGCCATCCAGCAACGCAAAACATATAACGGTGGGCTTTGCTGGTTGCTACCAAAAACTGGGGATATGGGCATTCAAGTTGTGCAGTTTGCGAGAACGCAGCTTGATTTAAAGCCGCCAGAAGATTTTGATATACTCGCCCAAGTGCAATTCTGTTGGCGGCGTTGGCGTGAGGGCGAGGTGCTGCTAGTGCTGGATGATGTCAGCGACTACGAGCAAGTTAAGCCTTATCTACCGTCGTCATCTTCTCGGTTTAAAGTGTTGATGACTACGCGCCAGAAGCTGGGACGCATCGCACAATTATCTTTGGATGTGCTGCAACCAGAGGCGGCGCTGGAGTTATTAAAGTCTTTACTCAAAGAAACACCGGGGCGAATTGAAAAAGAATTAGCTTTAGCAAATCAGTTGTGTGAATGGCTGGGATATTTACCTTTGGGTGTGGAATTAGTAGGGCGCTATCTGGCGTGGAAACAGGATTTATCTTTAGCAGAAATGTTGCGGCGGTTGGAGAACAAGCGATTAGATGAGCGTTCCCTCTCTAAATCTAAGTCGGAAGCCGATATGACAGCACAACGTGGTGTGTTAGCAGCTTTTGAGTTGAGTTGGCAGGAATTAGAGGACGACGATAAACAATTGGGCTGTTTATTGAGTTTATTTGCCGCCGCACCCATACCTTGGAAGTTGGTGGAACAGTGTCTACCAGAAGAAGATGCCGAAGATTTAGAGGAAATTAGAGATTATAGCCTGCTGAATCTGCATTTACTCCAGCGCAAAGGTGAGGGAATCTATCAACTACATCCACTGTTGCGGGAGTTTTTTCAATATAAGCTTACAGGTTTAGAACAGGCAGAGGAATTTAAGCGATCGCTTTGTCGGGTAATGGTAGCGATCGCCAAAGATATTTCTGAAACTCCCACCCTTGAGCAAATCACCATTGTCTCTCCGGTCATACCTCATATAGCTGAGGTAGCGAAGAATCTGATTCAATACGTCAGCGATGATGATTTAATTTGGGCATTCGTCGGAAACGCTCGATTTTACGATGGTCGAGGGTTGTATAACCAAGCTTTCCCTTGGTACAAGCAGTGTCTAGAAGTTACCAAAAAACGCTTAGGAGAGGAACACCCATTTGTTGCAGAAAGCCTCAACAACCTAGCATTACTCTACAACTCCCAGGGCAGATACAGCGAAGCAGAACCCCTTTTAATTCAAGCATTGGCACTCAGGCGCAAGTTGCTGGGAGAGGAACATCCAGATGTCGCCGTTAGCCTCAACAATCTAGCGGGACTCTACAGATATCAAGGCAGATACAGCGAAGCCAAACCCCTTTACATCCAAGCTTTAGGACTCTGGCGCAAGCTGCTGGGAGAAGAACATCCATCTGTCGCACGTAGCCTAAACAACCTAGCGGCATTGTACGTATCTCAAGGCAGATACAGCGAAGCCGAACCCCTTTACATCCAAGCATTGGCACTCAGGCGCAAACTGCTGGGAGAAGAACATCCAGATGTCGCACTTAACCTCAACAACCTAGCAAGACTCTACGACTGCCAAGGCAGATACAGCGAAGCCGAACCCCTCTACATCCAAGCATTGGCACTCAGGCGCAAACTGCTGGGAGAAGAACATCCATCTGTCGCACTTAGCCTCAACAACCTAGCGAGACTCTACGAATCCCAAAGCAGATACAGCGAAGCCGAACCCCTTTTAATCCAAGCTTTGGCACTTAGGCACCAACTGCTGGGAGCAGAACATCCAGATGTCGCCGTTAGCCTCAACAACCTAGCGTTACTCTACTACTCCCAAGACAGATACAGCGAAGCCGAACCTCTTTTAATTCAAGCTTTGGCACTCTGGCGCAAGCTGCTGGGAGAAGAACATCCAGATGTCGCTACTAGCCTCAACAACCTAGCGTTATTCTACGACTCCCAAGGCAGATACAGCGAAGCTGAACCCTTGTACATCGAAGCTTTGGCACTCAGCCGTCAACTGCTGGGAGAAGAACATCCAGATGTCGCCTCTAGCCTCAACAACCTAGCGGCATTCTACGACTCCCAAGGCAGATACAGCGAAGCCGAACCCCTTTACATCCAAGCTTTGGCACTCAGGCGTCAACTGCTGGGAGAAGAACACCCATTTGTTGCAGAAAGCCTCAACAATCTAGCAGTACTCTACTTTTCTCAAGGCAGATACAGCGAAGCCGAAACCCTTTTAATCCAAGCATTGGCGCTCAGGCGCAAACTGCTGGGAGAAAAACATCCAGATGTCGCCTGTAGCCTCAACAATATGGCAAAACTCTACTACTTACAAGGACGTTACACCGAAGTTGAACCGTTGTATTTGCAAGCTTTGGAGATTTTTGAGCAACGATTAGGGGTAAGTCATTCCCGCACTATCAAGTGTTGTGAAAATTTGGCAAGTCTTCGCGATCGCCTCCCCCAAAATCCAGAATAAGCTAGTTTTGTGCAAAGCCTACCGTGATAAAACTGAAAAGCGCGATCGCCTAGACTAAAATTCATATTGAACTAAGTAAAAATGCCATTCGACTTACTCAAAATGAGCTTTTACTTTCTCAAAATAAGCTTTTACTTTCTCAAACCCCAGTTTGCTTTCTCATTTTGGTGTTTTCCGCAAGCAAAATAAGCTTTTACTTATTCAAACTCCAGTTTGCTTACTCATTTTGGTGTTTTCCGCAAGCAAAAGGAGCTTTTACTTACTCAAACCCCAGTTTGCTTTCTCATTTTGGTGTTTTCCGCAAGCAAAAGGAGCTTTTACTTTCTCAAACTCCAGTTTGCTTTCTCATTTGAGTAATTCACGCATTCATTTTGGTATATCATTGAGCCGAAAGCTGGCGATGCTTTAGAAAAGAAGTGTAAATCGACAAGCGATGACTACGACAGCTACGCCTACGCATAGAGCGTATTGCTAGAGGCGATCGCTTTTCTTTAGATAAAGTTGTAAAAAAAAGCTATATGACCAGGGTTTATCTAGATACCAGTATTTATTTTAGAGGTAGACAATGGAAATTAAAGTTATTAACAAACAAGAAAATTTGCAAGAAGTTATGCAGGTTTTGCTCACTCATTTAGAACCATCGAAGGTAATGAAATTTTGGGCAGCTTGTAAACTAAGTGAAGGTGACTATTTGCAAGTTAAAGAAAAAGTATTTGCTAAAGAAACGGTTGCTAGCTTATATGCCAAAATCAAAGAATATCAAGATGGTGATAGTAAGCAATCGCTAGAATGAAGCTTATATTCCTGAATTAAAGTTTCAACTATGATAGCCTCGCCCCAACAAAACTATCTTACTGCTGAAGAATACCTCCAAATGGAGGAACAGAGCGATATCAAGCATGAATATATAGACGGCTATATTTACGCAATGGCTGAGGTGCTTGATGCACATGTAACCATCGCTGGAAACCTTGCTACCTTCCTCCGTAATCATGTGCGTGGCTCTGGTTGTCGTGTTTACATCGCTGACATGAAAGCCAGAATCGAAACTCTGAACCGCTTTTATTATCCCGATGTGATGGTTACTTGCGATCGACGAGATCGAGAAACACCAGGTTATAAAAGATTTCCCTGTTTAATTGTCGAAGTTTTATCTAATTCTACCGAAGCCTTTGACTGGGGCGACAAATTCGCCGATTATCAAACACTGGAAAGTCTGCAAGAGTATGTTTTAATTAATACAAAACGTCAGCGAGTTGAGTGTTTTCGACTTAATGAGCAAGGGTTGTGGGTTTTACAATCCTACACATCAGAGCATCAATCATTTCGACTCAACAGCGTGGATTTTGAGGAAACAATGGCAGCACTCTACGAAGATGTAGTTTTTGAATAATCAATTATTATAGGGCATTTGCCGCGATATTTAGTAAACTATATAACTGATAAGCCTTGAAGGCTTCCTAACCAGGCGGAAGCGTTGATGAAAGCAGGCACAATTGATTAAAAAAAAGTTATGGCGCTCATAGTTCAGAAATACGGTGGTACATCTGTCGGTTCAGTCGAACGTATTCAAGCTGTTGCACAGCGTGTTTATAAAACTGTTAAAGCTGGAAACTCTATTGTCGTAGTGGTTTCGGCAATGGGCAAAACCACCGATGGACTCGTCAAACTAGCTACTGAAATTTCTCCAAATCCTAATCGCCGGGAAATGGATATGCTGCTTTCTACTGGCGAACAAGTAACTATTGCCTTACTCAGTATGGCATTGCAGGAACTCGGACAACCAGCAATTTCCATGACTGGCGCTCAGGTAGGAATTGTTACTGAGGCTGAACACAGCCGCGCTCGGATTTTGCATATTGAAACTACTCGCCTAACTCGCCACATCAATGCAGGTAAAGTAGTTGTAGTAGCTGGCTTCCAAGGTATATCCAGCGTCGGAGAGATGGAAATTACGACTTTGGGTCGTGGTGGTTCCGACACCTCAGCAGTGGCGATCGCAGCCGCATTAAAAGCGAATTTTTGCGAAATTTATACAGACGTTCCAGGGATTCTCACTACAGACCCCCGTTTAGTTGCCGAAGCGCAGTTGATGGATGCCATCAGCTGCGATGAAATGTTGGAATTAGCTAGCTTGGGCGCAAAAGTGCTGCATCCCCGTGCTGTGGAAATTGCTCGTAACTATGGTGTTCCCCTTGTAGTTAGGTCTAGTTGGACGGATCAACCAGGTACTTGGGTGACATCAGCCAAACCTCAAGGGCGATCGCTGATTAATTTAGAAATTGCCCGTCCTGTAGATGCTGTAGAATTTGACACTAACCAAGCAAAAGTCGCTTTGTTGCGCGTCCCCGACAAACCAGGTGTTGCAGCCAGGTTATTTGGTGAAATTTCTCGGCAAAAAGTAGATGTAGATTTGATTATTCAGTCAGTTCATGAAGGTAACAGTAATGACATTGCCTTTACGGTTACAACACCAATATTAAAACGGGCAGAAGCAGTAGCAACAGCGATCGCCCCAGCCCTGAGAAGTCAATCTAACCCCAAATCTGACGAAGCCGAGGTAATGGTAGAACATAACATTGCCAAAGTCAGCATCGCAGGCGCAGGAATGATTGGCCGTCCTGGTGTAGCTGCAAAAATGTTCGCTACCTTAGCTGAAGCAGGCGTGAATATTCAAATGATTTCCACCAGCGAAGTGAAAGTAAGTTGTGTAGTCAATGCCGCGCAATGCGATCGCGCCGTCACCGCACTCCGCACCGCCTTTGAGATTGAGGCAGGGGAGCAGGGGAGCAGGGGAGCAGGGGAGAGTGCGTGCATAGATTCCCCTCTGCCCCTCCGCCCCTCCGCCCCTCTGCCCAATTGTCCTCCCGTTCGCGGTGTTGCCCTCGATTTGAATCAAGCGCGTCTTGCTATTCGCCAATTGCCAGATCGTCCGGGAATGGCGGCGAAGTTGTTTGGATTATTAGCGCAACATAATATTAGTGTTGATATGATTATCCAATCTCAGCGTTGTCGGGTGATTGATGGTGTTCCCAGACGAGATATTGCCTTTACAGTCTCGCGGATAGACGGGGAAAATGCAAAAAAAATGCTTACCCAAGTAGCGGCAGAATTAGGATGGGGTGAAGTTGTTTTAGATAGTGCGATCGCTAAGGTGAGTATTGTCGGTGCAGGTATGGTAGGACAACCAGGTATTGCCGCTAAAATGTTTGAAGCTTTAGCTCAACAACAAATCAATATTCAAATGATTGCCACCTCTGAAATCAAAATTAGTTGTGTTGTGGCACAAGAGCAAGGTGTTAAAGCTTTGCAAGCTATTCATGCAGCCTTTGAACTGGCTGGTAGCGAGAAATTTGTCGTGCCAGCGTAAAATCTGAATCAAAAGCCCTCACCCTAAATCCCTCTCCCAAGCTTGGGAGAGGAACTTTGCAATATACACGCAGTAGCAGCCCACGCGTTGATCTCATTTGAAGTTGCTTAATAAATAAATATTTATATTTTAAAATCAGTAGTAATAACACGTAAGCTATAATCGAACAATTTATCAGACTATATTTATATTGATGAATAGTCATTTACTAGATGGACATTATCAAATACTAAAAGTTCTCAATGATGGGGAAAAAGAGAAAACCTATCTAGTTGAAGATATTAATCTGACTGGTAAACAATTTATAGTAAAGCAGTTATGTCTCCCTAATAGCAATCCTCAAGCTTTAACAATTCTACGTCGCTTGTTTACGAGTAAGGCAGCAACTTTAGAAAAACTAGGACAGGAACACGACCAAATCCAAAAGCTCATTGCTTCTTTTGAAGAAAATGAAGAATTTTATATAGTCCAAGAATTTATACCTGGTAATCCTTTAAGTGACGAAATTATCCAGGGCCAACCTTTGAGAGAAGATGAAGTAATTAGTCTTTTGTCAGAGATATTAGAAATTTTGGTCGTTGTACACAGCTATGGCGTGATTCATCGGAATATTAAACCAGCAAATATTATTCGTCGTGAGTCAGATAAAAAATTAGTTTTGGTTAATTTTGGTACTTTTAATGAAGCAATCGCGAATACCGTTGATGATATGGAGTATATGCCTATAGAACAAATTAACGGCAACCTCAAATACAACAGTGATATATATGCTTTAGGTATCGTTGCGATCGCAGCACTGAAAGCTTTACCTACAAACGAAATATCTAATTTACGAAGTCAGAAAAATAAGCTGACAGGTGAAATAGTTTGGCGCGAGAAAAATCTCAAAGTTAACATAAAATTAGCAAAAATTATTAATAAAATGGTGCGTTTTGACTATCGTAAGCGCTACCGGTATGCAACCGAAGTTTTAGACGACCTGAAAAAGTTAATAAATGTTGATGACGATCAACAAAAACAGCATCAGAAAAAATTATTACTAGTTCTAGCGGGGATAGTTGGCTGTATTTCTCTTAGTGTTGCAGCTTGGCAATTGAGATCGCCAAAACTTGTAAGTGATGCCCAACAGACATTATACCAAGAGGGAGTAAATAAATATGAGTCAGGAAACTATGAAGGAGCAGTTGAAGATTTCAATCAGGCTATTAAATTAGATCCGCAAAACGCTTTAGCTTATAATAGGCGAGGTGATGCTTATTATCGATTAGGAGATTACGAGCAAGCACAAGCAGACTCTAGCCAAGCTATTTTACTGAATCCTCAAGATGCTAATGCCTATTTTGACCGAGGATTTGCTTTTTCGGAATTAGGCAAATACAAAGAAGCGATCGCAGATTATACTCAAGCAATTAAGTTAAATTCTAAAGATGCTTATGCTTACTATGGACGAGGATTAGCTCGTGCTCAATCGAAGGATCATAAAGGCGCAATTGGAGATTTTAGCAAAGCGATCGCTCTTAAACCTCAGTATACTGAAGCCTACTTGCAACGAGGTATTCTCCACCGTCGCCTCAAACTTAGACTTGAAGCAATCCAAGATTTTGATAAAGTAATTAAGATTAATCCTAGTGATGCTAAAGCTTATTATCAAAGGGGTTTAACTCAATCTATTAATAAACAAAAAGATGAAGCAATTAAAGATTACACAGATGCAATCAACATTAATCCCAAATACATAGAAGCTTATCTGAATCGTGGTGATATTTACAGCGATCTGGGAAATCAAGTAGAAGCTACTGAAGATTACAACACTATTTTACAGATCGATCCTAAATTTATTGCGGCTTATATTCACAGAGGTATTCACCGCTTTTCTTTTGGAGATTATAAAGGCGCTATTGAAGATTACACCGCAGCCCTAAAACTAGATACTAATAATGTAGCAGCTTACAATAACCGTGGTAACGCCTATCTCGAGCTGGGAAATAAAAAAGCTGCAAATCAGGATTATTCACGAGCGATCGCAATTAATGCTAACAACGCCTTAGCCTATTATAACCGGGGTGTGATTCGCACCAAGCAGAAAAATAAATCGGGTGCGATCGCAGATTTCAAAAAAGCTGCAAAACTATTCCAACAGCAAGGGGAACAAGATAGTTATCAAGATGCACGGCGGGAAATTACAATTTTACAAAATAAGTCAGCGTCAGCGCCAACTACTCGCCCTAAATCTGGGAAAATAGAAAAAAATTGAGCTACCACTCAATACAGTGTTAACTATCAATCGTCAAAACTCTTAAAGAGTGATTGTATTATTTAAATGTGTCTTACCTTACAATTTTACGACTAGTACTTTATCAAGCTGGTTTTGAAAGTTGGTAGTAAGCACTTTAGTACTTATCAAATAAAGACTAAAGTCTTACTACATAGCGTTATAAATTGTAAGCTTTGACATTTTATGTGTCGTTGTAGTCAAATAAATTATCGCTCAATATGAGTCCCCGTGTTTTTTCACGACTCAATTAGGATTGCTATATGCTAATTCTCCTGACTTTTTATCCAGATAACCTGGAAATATTCACCCATAGAGATGTCGATACGGTACTGAAAAGAATTGATGGTTCTCACAATATTTGGTTACGTTGTGTTCACTTCCGCGATCGCACTGGAACAGCCAGAATTATCAAGCACTTTGGACTAAATCCATCTCGTGTTAACATGATTTTCAACCATTCCCCTGTAGGAATTGATGAAGATATAGAAGATTGTTTATTTGACAGCTATGAAATCCTAAGTTCTCAAATAAAAAATAATGAGTTTGAGGTTGTACGTGGCAATATTGTAGTTGGAAATAATTTTATCATAACTTTTGAAATCACTGAACTAAAAATTTTAAGTATTTTAGCTAATAATCTCCAAAAACGAACTCTAGATATTCAAGAATTGGGAATTGACTATCTTTTTTATCTCATGTTTAAAGATATTTTGAATAATTACGAAACTGTATTTACCTATATTTCTAGAAAACTTGATGATTTAGAAGATGAAGTTTTAGACAATTCTGGTGATGAATCAACTTACCAAAAAATTGCCACAATGAGGCAATCTACTCGTTCTGGACGCCGTAATTTTCAAAGCATCAAGTTACTTATGGCTATTATGGATAATGAAGATTTCCAATGGATTGGTCAGCCAGTAAAAGAACTATTCAATCAAGAATTAGTTCATCACGTTGATAAACTCTGGCAAGAATATCAAGCTATAAGAGCGTGGATGTCAGAATTAATGGAAATTCAACGTGATAATATTGCTAGTAAAACTGGTGAACGAATTAATCGTCTGACTATCTTATCAACGATCTTTTTACCAATCACTTTTATGTCTGGCTTCTATGGTATGAACTTCAAATATATGCCGGAATTAGAACAACCTTGGGCTTACCCTGCGGTAATCTGTATGATGGCATTAATTGTGATTGGCAGTATTGTCTATGCCAAAAAACAACGTTGGTTGTAGTATCTATAAAGTTACGAATAAAACGATTATTGATTTATTAAAAAAGTCGTGGCTCTGCGTCTGTCGGTGCAGAGCAAATCAAATCAGATTTATATATATACTTTCATTAAGTAGACTGAATCAACCCTAAATCGGTAAACAAACGTGAATCTCCCATTGATTATTCGTGCTGAAGAACACAACGAGAAAAGAGCAATCACGACAACGGATGGATCATTTACTTATCGGGATTTGCTACACACTTCTAGTCAAATAGCAACAAGTCTTCTTCAAAATACAGAAGATTTACAAGAGCAACGAGTTGCCTTTCTTATCCCGCCTGGGTTTGAGTATGTAGCCACTCAATGGGGAATTTGGCGGGCTGGTGGCATAGCTGTACCTCTGTGTGTTTCTCATCCACGCCCAGAATTGGAGTATGTAATTACCAATTCTGGAGCATCGATTATTATTGCTCATCCTAATTTTGAGGATATACTGCGATCGCTCGCCGAAGCACACAATTTGCGATTTATCCTCACCTCAGAAATGCTCCCACATAATATTAGTAACCTCCCAGAGATAGATATCACTAGAGGCGCCTTAATTCTCTATACCAGCGGTACAACAGGTAAACCAAAAGGTGTAGTTACGACTCATCAAAATATTCAAGCGCAAGTGACTAGCTTAATCACCGCTTGGGAATGGACATCTAACGATTGCATTTTACATATACTGCCCCTACATCATATTCATGGGATTATTAACGTACTGACTTGTACTTTATGGGCTGGCGCGGAGTGCCATATATTGAGCAAGTTTGATGCCGAAACCGTTTGGAACCGAATTTGTGACGGTGACTTAAGCTTATTTATGGCAGTACCAACAATTTATGTAAAGCTAATTACGGCTTGGGAAACTGCCTCTAAGGAACGCCAAAAAAGGATGTCAGAAGGCTGTGCTAAGATGCGCTTGATGATTTCTGGCTCGGCAGCATTACCAGTTCAAGTTTTAGAAAAGTGGCAGAGCATCAGCGGCCATTTTCTGCTGGAGCGCTATGGTATGACTGAAATCGGCATGGCGCTATCGAACCCTTTACACGGTGAACGATTGTGTGGATATGTAGGAAAGCCTTTACCTCAAGTTGAAGTGAGATTAGTAGATGAGAACGGAGAGTTAGTTCCAACTGGGACACCAGGAGAAATCCAAGTTAAAGGCCCAGGAGTGTTTCTAGAATATTGGCAAAACCCCGAAGCAACCGCCAAAGCCTTCCAAGATGGCTGGTTCCGTACTGGAGACACCGCCGTAGTTGAGAACGGTAACTACCGCATTCTGGGACGGATGAGCGTGGATATCATCAAAACCGGAGGGTATAAAGTTTCAGCTTTAGAAATAGAAGAAGTATTGCGATCGCATCCAGATATCCAAGAATGTGCTGTGGTTGGGGTTGCCGATTTAGAGTGGGGTGAACGAGTTTGTGCCGCGTTAGTATTGCAAGGTTCACAACCTTTAACATTACAAGCTTTCAGGAGTTGGGCAAAAGAGCAATTGGCTGTTTATAAAGTGCCAACCCAAATTCTGATAGTTGAAGAATTACCGCGCAATGCGATGGGGAAAGTGACTAAGCCGACCGTGGTTGAGCTATTTTGCTGATAGCGATCGTCACAGAATTTTGGATTTTAGATTGAAAAGAGCAATCAAGTGAAATCGACTTATCGACTTATGATATCATGTCCGGCTAATTAGTTATAATTCCCTTTATCTATGCAGAAAGCCCAAAAACCCATCCCCTCTGCCCCTCTGCCCCTGGAGCGGTCTTAATGATAAGTCTTTAACCGGACATGATATGAGTGACTTAGTTTTTCTACCCGCTCATCAACTTGCTCAGATGATTCGCGATCGCCAAGTCTCTGCTATGGAAGTGTTAGATGCTTACCTGGCGCAGATTTCTAAACACAACTCAAAGCTGAATGCGATTTGCACGTTAGACGAAGACAATGCTCGTACCACAGCCAAGCTTGCAGATGAAGCCCTAGCTAGAGGAGAACACTGGGGCGCTCTGCACGGTGTCCCTGTCACGATCAAAGACATTTTTGAAACAGTAGGACTTCGTACCACAGCAGGTTACATTCCTCTCAAAGACTACATTCCTCAACAAGATGCCACCGTTGTCGCAAGGCTGCGGGCAGCAGGAGCCGTTATCCTTGGAAAAACGAACATGGCGGAACTGGCTGGTGATTTTCAAAGTACAAATTCTCTGTTTCCACGGGTAAATAATCCCTGGAATCTTGACTATACAGCAGGTGGCAGTTCTGGAGGCAGTGCTGCTGCTGTTGCAGCCGGACTCTCACCATTAGATATAGGCAACGATCTTGCGGGTTCCGTGCGCCAGCCTGCAACTTTCTGCGGTGTGTATGGCTTAAAGCCAACAGATCGCCGTATTTCCACCGCCGGAAGTATCCCTGAAGTACCGGGAATGCCGCTATGCTTGCGACAAATGTTGACTATTGGCTGTTTTGGGCGATCGCTCGAAGATATTCGCCTTTGCTTCTCGCTCATCGCTGGTGCGGATCTGCGTCGCCCAGATGTGCCACCGATTCCCCTTGATACTCCATCAGGCAAGTCTTTGCAGGATCTTAAAATTGCTTGGATTGATCAATGGGTGGAAGTTCCCATTGCTGCAGAAATTCGAGCCGCAGTACAGACAGTCGTGCAAAAACTTGCTCAAGCAGGTAGTTATGTTGAACGCTGGCTTCCCAAAGACTTTAATCTATCGACAGTGTGGAACCTCTGCGGGCGGATGGAAGCATACATCAACAACTACGCCCAACCCAAGGATCGCTATAATGTGCTACGCAGCTTAGAGTTACTCTTTCGCACGGCAACTCAAGGCGACAAAAAATTGCGAAAATTGGGGAATTTCAGCAGCTTTCTGCCAGAAATTTGGAATCCCAGCTTAAAAGGATATTTTGAGACACTCACCGAGCGCGATCGCTTCATTGCCCAAATCGATGAAGCTTTAGAAGCGTGGGATGTATGGCTCACTCCTGTGACAGCAACTCCTGCATTTACCCATTGTCCGGCTTGGAGCGCCATTGATATAGACGGCAAATCCTATCCTTATGTGGTGGCAAACGGAGCTTACACTATGCCATTTAATCTCAGTGGTCATCCGGCGGTAGTGATTCCTATTGGGCAAACTCATAATGGCTTACCGATTGGAATCCAAATTATTGGCAAGCGATGGCGCGAGATGGAGTTGCTAGCGATCGCTCAAGAAATTGACAAAGCGGTTGGTGATTTCCGCCATCCATTAGGCTATTGAGGAATGGCAGCAATTAAACTTCACCGTTATAACCCAATACGCTTGGGTTTCGTTCCTCAACCCAACCTACGCAGTTTATGGTTTTTGACTTCGGATAACATGAGAAAGTTAACAGCTTAATACCAGATGAGCGAAACTGTTTACATCGAAACCAGTATTGTTGGCTACTTGACTGCTAGACCCAGTAACAACTTGATCCTGATGGCTAATTTAGAAGCTACGCCAGAATGCTGGGACACACGTCGCTATCAGTTTATGCTCTACATTTCTCAAGTGGTTTTGGATGAAATAGCACGAGGCGATACAGAGATAGCAACGAAGCGACTTGAAATAGTGCGTGATTTTCCTTTGCTTGAAGTCAGTGAAGCTGTTCAAAATTTAGCAGGACAATTTCTCGCAAAAAGTAGCCTTCCACCGAAAGCCGCTGATGATGCACTTCATATTGCGGCGGCTACAGTTTACGGATTGGACTATCTGTTAACGTGGAACTGTAAGCATATTGCCAATGCTCAAATCCAGAAAAAGCTAGCCCAAATCAGTCTTGATGCCGGATACGAGTTGCCGAGCCTTTGTACACCCTACGAACTAATGGGAGAGTAGATATGTGGAAAGATGAAATTCTTGAAGAGATTTATAGAATTCGAGAAGAACATGCAAAGGCTTTCAACTACGATTTACAAGCAATTTGTGATGATTTGCGACAAAAACAAGCTGTAAGTAATCGGCAGATCATTTCACAGCCACTCAAACAACGCAATCATTTGCATAGCAAATCGCAATACGCAACTAGCTAAAAGTTATCTGTTGGGTGTTGCGGTTTATCTAGGGTGATTGGGAATGTTATGCCGTACAAGATTTTTGGGAATACTATCTGGTAGCTAAACACAAATCTCAAGCTAGGGAGTGTGAACTATGAAAAGCTACACAGATCAAGCTAAAGCCGAACTCTTTTTCAACGAAGGTAATGTAAGCGCTAAGATGGGCATGTTTGAAAATGCTCTGTCTCTTTATGATCAAGCTATCACTCTTGATGACGCCAATCCAATGTACTACAACAATCGTGCTGCCACGCTTAAGAGGCTCGGTAGGTTTCAAGAAGCGATCAAGCAATATGAAGAAATTGTCCACAAATTTCCCGACTATGGAAAAGCTTTTCTTTGCATAAGCAGCACATGTATTGAAACAGGTAATTATCAAGGGGCTGTTTCCAGCTATCGGCGTTTTCTTGACGCGTACAACAATGGGCAGTTCACCTTTAATCCAATATGGGGAGAAATCAATCAAAGTATCTATGGAGAGAGTTTGCTAGAGACTGCTTTATTGACATCTATCAACTACCTGTCCGTAGATCAGCAGGGACTAGCGATTCAGGCTTTCCAGGAAGCACAATAGTGAATCAGATTGAACTAAAATCCATTTAAAAAACCTTTCTTAAACGTGTGAGTACAATGGGACACAAACCTTACTACTCCCGGTTCGCCCATTTTTTTATGAGTTAGGGAAAATAAGCAGTTAAAAGTAT
>NZ_JABXKL010000005.1 GCF_017114995.1 Nostoc sp. NMS9
CTGACAATCGTCTGCCCATCCGGGCTAATGGCGACAGAATAGACCCTACCCTGATCACCACGGAAGGGTTCAGCCAAGGGCTGACCTTGGAAATTCCACAACAACCGCACTCTACCGTCATCACCGCCACTGACAATCGTCTGCCCATCCGGGCTAATGGCGACAGAATAGACCCTACCCTGATAACCACGGAAGGGTTCAGCCAAGGACTGACCTTGGAAATTCCACAACCGGACTCTGCCGTCATCACCCCCACTGACAATCGTCTGCCCATCCGGGCTAATGGCGACAGAATAGACCCTACCCTGATAACCACCGAAGGGTTCAGCCAAGGGCTGACCTTGGAAATTCCACAACCGGACTCTGCCGTCATCACCCCCACTGACAATGGTCTGCCCATCCGGGCTAATGGCGACAGAATTCACCCTACGCTGATTACCACCGAAGGGTTCAGCCAAGGGCTGACCTTGGAAATTCCACAACCGGACTCTGCCGTCATCACCCCCACTGACAATGGTCTGCCCATCCGGGCTAATGGCGACAGAATTCACCCTACGCTGATTACCACCGAAGGGTTCAGCCAAGGGCTGACCTTGGAAATTCCACAACCGGACTCTGCCGTCATCACCCCCACTGACAATGGTCTGCCCATCCGGGCTAATGGCGACAGAATTCACCCTACGCTGATTACCACCGAAGGGTTCAGCCAAGGGCTGACCTTGGAAATTCCACAACCGCACTGTGCCGTCATCACCGCCACTGACAATCGTCTGCCCATCCGGGCTAATGGCGACAGAATAGACCCTACCCTGCTCACCACCGAAGGGTTCAGCCAAGGGCTGACCTTGGAAATTCCACAACCGGACTGTGCCGTCTTCACCGCCACTGACAATGGTCTGCCCATCCGGGCTAATGGCGACAGAATTCACCCTACGCTGATTACCACCGAAGGGTTCAGCCAAGGGCTGACCTTGGAAATTCCACAACCGGACTGTGCCGTCTTCACCGCCACTGACAATGGTCTGCCCATCCGGGCTAATGGCGACAGAATTCACCCTACCCTGATGACTACAGAAAGGAGTTAAGACCTCCATCGCTTGTTGCAGGCTATTCTGAACTGGAGTGAGAATTTGCTCTGGCATTTTCTCCAGATTCTCACCTATGACTTGTATTGCCATAACCGAAGCTGTGAGAGGTTGGACAGGGAGTATGTTCTTGATAATTGCTGTTTTGTCTTGCAAAAACTTTTCAACGCGGACTCTGTGAGCAACTTGCCGTTCGGCACTCCGTTCTTCTTCATAAGCAAGGCTGAGCTGATAAAAGTCCTTGGCTTGAGATGATAAATTAGGCTTTAACTTTTCCCAATTGTTCTGCACCTCTGCTAACAATCCTTTTTGCATGAGGTATTGTTCATCTTTCTTTTTATGCAACCACTCTCGCAAAGCATCGGCTAATTTATCATGTAACCGCCGTAAGTCTCGGTCTTGTTGTCGCCACTCCCAAAACCTCTCCCAACCCTCAATTAAGGCTTCATGGGCTAAATCAATCCACGCTTTTTCTTGTTCATCTTTCCCAGCTACCAGCAAACGTCCTTTCACCAATCCTTCATCTACCAATTCACTTAATGCTTCCTGCTTTTCTTGCTCATTACCAGCAATGGCTAACAGTTCAGCTTTTGGTTGGCGCTGTCGCGTATCCTTTTCTCCCTCTCCCGTCCGCACTAATCGCAGGAAAATTTGCTTAATCCAGTCTTTCTCTTGTTCATTTCGTTCTTGAGTCGGGGAATCTTGCTGATAATCTTCGTAAAGATAAACATTTTCTGCATGAAGATTTAGCGCCCCTGTCAATCCTTGGAAGTTTTCATACTGTTCTAGGGTGAGTTGATGCTTTTGTTGGTCACGTTTTTCCCAGAGTCTAGTTAAAGCAAACTCCATCAACGGCAAGTATCCTGGTTCTTTACCAACATCTTCTAAAATTTTTAGTACTAGTCTTTCTTCAACACTATGACCTTGAAGTTTAGCAGGTTCGGTTATTGTCTCTTTTAAATCAACACCAGTGATACGCAGCATCAAAACAAGCTGATTTTCAATCAATTTATTTAAAGACAGATAGTCTGAACATGGTTCGAGAAAATCCGATCGCATGGTAATCACAACTTTCAACCGCGAATCGGTCATCTCTACTACCTGAGTCAGCAATTCAATAAATCTCTGCTTTTCTTCAGCAACAGAGACAGTAAATAGTTCCTCAAACTGATCTACTACCAATAAAAATTTTTCTGCACCAGTGAGATGATCCAAAATTACAGGTAAAGGATTCGCTTCATTAGTAATCAACTCCCAAAGCAATTTTTCTTTTCTCGCTCCTGGAAAAAATGCTTTCAGAACTCCTCGCAATTCCTGCAAAGGCTGAAATCCCGGCTTGATTGGCGGTAAAATTTGCCAGACACTATCATCTAATTCTGGAATCAAACCCGCCTGAACCACAGAAGATTTACCACTCCCGGAAGCGCCAATAATCGGAACAAAGGGCTTTAGTGCCAGTTTCTCCAGAATCTTCCTTACTACCTGCTTGCGCCCAAAGAAAAACTGTTTTTGTTCCGCTTCAAAGGCTTTTAAACCTTGGTAAGGACATTCATCTTTTACCTCAAAGGTTTGAGCTTGTGTTTGATTTTTGTGGGTAATTAGAGTAATGGAACGCCCCCAACCCATGCGGATTGGTTCTTGACCACTGCTTTTAAGTTTTGTGGCAAGTATATCGAAGAGGCGATCGCCTGTCACTTTTCCATGATCATTGGTGTTCTCTGGTGACAAACCAGCCAGCAAAGCTGTTGTAAAAATACTGTGTTGTGCGTTTTTTTTGGCATAGGCTTGTTGAAAACCTCTGCAAGCAGCAACAAAGTAGTAATCGCGCTGTGAAATAAAGGCAGTAAGAGTTTTTTCGATGAGATTGCGTTCTAAAAATTCACCACTATGACAGCAATCTAATAGCACTACTAGACTACTCAAGTCGGAGTCTCTAATTAAATTGTTCAGGCTCAGAAGACTAATCCCGCCTGTTTGCTCAATAATCTGATTGCCTTGAGTGACAACTGTCAAGTCAGAGGTTGCTAGATATGCTTGTTGTGTTCCTAAGCTGTCAGATACGGTGATGCCATGCCCTGTAAAGTAAATTAACGCTTCGTTTTTAACTGCTTGTTGTTGCAAAAGTGTTTTGAAAGCTTCAGCCAACTTAGTTGTACTAACTTTCCCTTTGAGAACAGCAATATCCTCAAAATCACCATGCGCTTTTAGTACTCGTTCCACCGCTTCTGCATCCGTAGCTGGTTTTGTGAGGTTGGAAAGCTGATTTGTATAATCTGTAATGCCAACAACAAGCGCGTAACGAGCCATCTATACATATTTAAGTTGTCTGTTACAGAATAAGATAACGTAAATACACCTAAAATCTGAGGGCTTGATGTCGAACATAGAACGTTTAGTCTTTGAAGAAGACGGGGAAATCTATACAATTCTGTTCGAGTCAAAGGAAACACCAAATATACCAGAAGTTGTCACACCGGAGGTTGATGAAGAGAAAGAATCCTACGGCTTTCGGGAAGATGCATTTGTCAAGATTGAGGAAGTTCACCATCAAATTCGAGCTTATACCAAATATGCCATTGGCGCTTTTAAAAATTTAGGTGCTGCTGAAGTCGAAGAGGTGACTCTGAAGTTTGGCTTGAAGATCGGCGGAAAAACTGGTATCCCCTTCGTAACTGAAGGTTCGGCGGAGAGTAATTTTGAAATTGAGGTGAAGTGTAAGTTTCCTGAAAACAAGCAAAATTCCAGTACTTGAGGTTTTGCTTTAGCAGCGATGAGCTTTATACCTTCAGCTATGCGAAACATTATGGAAGCGATGTCTTTGATGGGCTACGTCTACGCCTTTCATTAACCATAATTTACCCTTGAATCTCGGATGTTGCTGTTCAAAGCACGAAGTTCCGAGTTAAAAAGGGGAGCCATCGCCCTCCACTCACCATCATTCACCTTTGGATCTCGGACGTTGCTGTTCAGAGCTTCAAGTTTCGTCTTCTCATCTCGAAATTCCATGTTCTGAGGTTGAAGCTTCGAGTTCAGAACTCGGAACGCCGAGCAATTTACTCCAACATCCGAGTTCTTAGCTTCAATATTGCACCTAAGAAGTGCAATGTTGAAGCTATTTTCTACAACACTGCTGCTTGAGGCTTGGATTTCCGAGATTTACGGGCGAACCTTTGCCCCATTTCCTCAACTACTCCATCTAAACCAGCGCCTTGTCCACTAGCTTTGGCATAGTTATACACCTGCAACGCGGCTGCATAAGCTTCACTGCCCACTGCTATAGATGTATCATCCAGCAACTCTTGTAATTGTGACAAAGACAGCAATACTGGATACAAAGCTTCAAATAATTGTACGTCTTTCCGCATCTCATCGAGGTCAAACGATCGCGGCAAAAACTCTGGGTTCTGTGTCGCTACTTCCAATGCTTTGCTGACAAAGGCGCGGCTTTTATCTCCCATCTTGGGTAAAGCTTTACGCTCCTCGTTACTTAAATCAATCAAAAATGGTAATTTGTCTTTTATTGTAGCGATCGCTTGTAACACAGCATCTCTATCTGATTGCGCTAGTGTTGCACTAATTGGGGCTGTGGACATAGAAATTAGTCTCCAGTATGTTGCTTAATTTTAGAGTGCCCACATATACAATTTAAATTTCAATAACACCAATAAAAATTCCAAGTTCAAAAGGTGAGTTTCGTCAAAGTACGGGTTACGCCTAAGCCTTTCACTCACCATAATTTATACCAATTTTAAAAAAGAATGTGACAAATAGACCATTTGTAGAGACGCGATTCATCGCGTCTTTACCCAAGGATGTGTTGCAATCATTAATTGAATTGGTATTACCCTTGGATCTCGGCTGTTGCAGTTGTGAACATAAAATTCCGAGTTTTGAGCATGAACCTCCAAATTTTGAAGGAGAAAACTGGAGTTCTGAGCCTAAATAGTGAAGATAATAAGTCTCTTTTTCGTATTCTCCTCTTTTTACCTACTGCTTTGATAGCCGTTTGCAATTGAGTCGAGTACAGACCTTCTTAGAGGTACGGCAATGCCGCGTTTTTACCCACTGACTTTACTCCAAACATATTTTTGGCAGGTTTCGCAGGCAGCTTTTGCTTCCTCTGTTTGCGGATTGGTGAAGACGGGATGGTAACGTAATCTGTCACAACAGACTTGCAACCATGCACGCCAGTCACCGCGCCACAAACGCACAGTGCCATCTTTACCGCCGCTAACAATTGTCTGCCCATCGGCGCTAATGGCAACAGAATAAACCCAACCCTCATGACCACGTAAAGGTTCAGCCAAGGGAAGACCTTGCAGATTCCACAACCGCACAGTGCCGTCATCACCGCCGCTAACAATCGTCTGCCCATCGGCGCTAATGGCGACAGAATAGACCCAACCTTTATGACCACGCAAAGGTTCAGCTAAGGCAAGAGCTTGCAGATTCCACAACCGTACAGTGCCATCAGTACCACCACTAACAATCGTCTGCCCATCGGTGCTGATGGCGACAGAATTGACAAAACCCTCATGACCAGGCAAAGGTTCAGCTAAGGCAAGACCTTGACGATTCCACAACCGCACAGTGCCGTCATCACCGCCACTAACAATCGTCTGCCCATCGGCACTGATGGCGACAGAATTGACATAACCCTGATGACCACGCAAAGGTTCAGCTAAGAGAAGACCTTGCAGGTTCCACAAGCGCACCGTGCCGTCACTACCACCACTGACAATCGTCTGCCCATCGGTACTGATAGCGACAGAATAGACCCAACCCTCATGACCACACAAAGGTTCAGCTAAGGGAAGACCTTGCAGGTTCCACAACCGCACCGTGCCGTCAGTACCGCCACTAACAATCGTCTCACCATCGGCGCTGATAGCGACAGAATAGACCCAACCCTTATGACCACGCAAAGGTTCCGCTGAGGTCAGACCTTGGTGGTTCCAAAAGCGCACCGTGCCGTCAGTACTACCACTGACAATTGTCTGCCCATTAGTACTGATAGCAACAGACCTAACATTACCCTCATGACCACGCAAAGGTTCAGTTAAGGGAAGACCTTGGCGATTCCACAACCGCACAGTGCCGCCATCACTGCCACTGACAATCGTCTGCCCATCAGTGCTGATGGCCACAGACCTAACATTACCCTCATGACCACGCAAAGGTTCAGCTAAGGAAAGACCTTGGCGATTCCACAACTGCACCGTACCATCAGCACCGCCACTGACAATGTTCTGTCCATTGGCGCTGATGGCCACAGACCTCACATTACCCTCATGACCATACAAAGGTTCAGCCAAGAGAAGACCTTGGTAATTCCACAACCGCACCATACCATCGGCACCACCACTGACAATCGTCTGCCCATCGGCACTGATGGCGACAGAAGAGACATCATTTTTATGTCCACGCAATGGTTTAGCTAAGGGAAGACCTTGGCGGTTCCACAACCGCACCATACCATCGGCACCGCCACTGACAATCGTCTGCCCATCAGCGCTGATGGCGACAGAATTGACATTACCCTGATGACCACGCAAAGGTTCAGCTAAGGAAAGACCTTGCAGGTTCCACAACCTGACTGTACCGTCACTACCACCACTAACAATCGTCTGCCCATCAGCGCTGATGGCGACAGAATTGACATTACCCTGATGACCACGCAAAGGTTCAGCTAAGGAAAGACCTTGCAGGTTCCACAACCTGACTGTACCGTCACTACCACCACTAACAATCGTCTGCCCATCAGCGCTGATGGCGACAGAATTGACATTACCCTGATGACCACGCAAAGGTTCAGCTAAGGAAAGACCTTGCAGGTTCCACAACCTGACTGTACCGTCACTACCACCACTAACAATCGTCTGCCCATCAGCGCTGATGGCGACAGAAGAGACATTACCCTCATGACCACAGAAGGGAATCGAGACTCTTGCTTTATTCACCACCCGATTCAAACTGTTCTGAACTGGTGCAAGAATCTGCTGGGGTAGTTTCTCTTGATTCTCCCCCATAGCTTGAATTGCCAAAACTAGACTATCTAGCGGTTGTAAGGGCAATAAATCGTCTACTCTAGCCGCTTTCTCTCGCAACTGAGATTCAGTAAGCACCCTTTCCATCTCAGCAATCCGGTCTTTGTCATTGGCATCGCTGCGCTGGTAAAAATTTTCATCTTGTTGGGGTGATTGCAAATGGGGCTGCAATTGTTGCCAGCTATCCCTCACTTGGGCCAGCAATCCCTTTTGCATTAAATATTTGTCATCCGGTCTTTCGTTCAACCATTCCCGTCGGGTATTTTCTAATGTATCGCTCAACGGTCGCAAGTCTCGGTCTTGTTGTCGCCACTGGGCAAACTGCTGCCAACTTTCAATTAAAGCTTCATGGGCTAAATCAATCCAGACTTCTCCTTTTTCATCTTTCCTGGTAACTAATAAGCGTCCCTTAACTAATCCTGCTTCACCATCTAGCAACTCACTAAGTTGTTGCTGTTGATTGGCATCATCACCTGCAATATTTAATAATGTGGCTTTTGGTTGGTGCAGTCGGCTATCCTTTTCTCCTTCTCCCGTTCGCACTAACCGCAGAAAAATCTGCTTAATCCATTCTTTCTCTTGCTGAGTGCGTTCTTGAGTTGGGGATTCTTGCTCATAATCTTGGTAGTGATAAACATTTTCTGCATGGAGATTTAACACCGCAGTTAATCCTCCCAACTTCTCATACTCTTCTTGGGTAAGTTGATGTTTCTTTTGCTCGCGTTTCTCCCAGAGTTTAGTTAAGGCAAACTCTAACAATGGCAAACTCCCTGGTTCTTGTTGAAGATTTTGGAGAATTTTTAATACTCCTGCTTCTTCAACACTATGAACCTGAAGCTTGGCAGGTTTCGCGATTGTCTCCTTTAAATCAACTCCAGTTAAAGGTGGTATAACAACTGCCTGGGTTTGAATCAGGTGAGTCAGAGAAGGATTATCTAAAGAGGATTCAAGAAAATCACCTCGCATAGTAATTACAACTGCTAACCGCGAATCATGAATCTCTACTACCCCAGTCAGTAGTTCAATAAATCTCTGCCGTTCTTCCTTATCTATACAAACTGTAAATACTTTCTCGAACTCATCTACCACCAGCAAAAATTTTTCTGTGTTAACCACAGCCTCTGCATCATTAATAAGTTTAGTCAGGCTGCCTAAACTGTTGTCATTCTGAGCAATTTCAACCACAAGGGCGTATTGTGTCATCTTGTTTTGTTAAAACTATTGAGAAAATTACCTCTGTGCTTTAAAATACCCAAATTAACTAGTGATTTACCCACTAGAGTTAAAAACTCTAGATTTAAAATTCCAGTAGCGGTTGAGCAATACGCGGTAGAAGCACAATATTAAAGTCTTAGTGACTGGGATAAGCTCTATACCTTGTAGTCCGGTAGTAATTACGGGAGCGATGTCTAAGGGCGGGCTACGACCAGTTAAATTTCAGCTTAAGTTGACACCAATGGGCATTACCGTGCCACTACCTTGAGAAAAATCTCACATCGCGCTAGTCTTCATTGACGTAACTGCACGCTGTAACATTAGGCGATGACAAATCAACTCTCTCCGAAAATTCCCTCTTGCACTTGGAGCCGTCCCATCGGCTTAGGCTGGGATAAACCTTATACCGTTCGCTATGCAAGTAATATTGATGATGGCCCTTGGCATGGTATGCCTTTAGGCGGCTTTGGTGCAGGTTGCATCGGTCGTTCTTCACGGGGAGACTTTAACCTGTGGCACATCGACGGCGGTGAGCATACCTTCAAAAACGTTCCCGCTTGTCAATTCAGTGTGTTTGAATCCAATAGTACATCTTCCCAAACCTACGCTTTGTCTACCCAAGCGCCCGATGATGGTACTCTCAAAGCGTGGCAATGGTATCCAACAACTCCCGACACAGAGGGGACGGGCAATTATCACGCGCTATATCCACGTAGCTGGTTTGTGTATGAAAATGTATTTCAAGCACAGTTGACTTGTGAGCAATTTTCCCCAGTCTGGGCAGGTAATTACCAAGAAACTAGCTACCCTGTAGCAATATTCCTCTGGAATGCTCATAATTCCACAGATGCACCGATTACTCTCAGCATTATGCTCACTTGGCGAAATATGGTGGGCTGGTTTACAAATGCTCTCAAATCTCCCGAAGTGCGGGTGCGCGATGATGGTAGTCCGGTTTACGAATACCAACTGCGCTGGGGCGAAAGTCAAGGAAACTACAACCAGATAGTTGAAAATACACAACAGTTTGGCTGTGTTTTAGGTCGGGTTGATAGTGATGAACCTTTGCAAGAAGGCGATGGAACTTGGTGTATTGCGACGCTGAAACATCCCCAAGTGGAAGTATTTCACCACAGCCGCTGGAATCCTGAAGGTACGGGTGAGGAAATATGGGAAAGCTTTGCCCAAGATGGCTCTTTGCCTAATTATGTTGATACTACTCCAGCAACAGAGAATACACAAATCGGGGCTGCGATCGCAATCCGTTTCACTCTTCAACCAGGTGAAACTCTCGAAATTCCCTTTGTCCTCGCTTGGGATTTGCCGATCACAGAATTTGCGGCTGGAGTTAACTATTACCGCAGATATACAGACTTTTTTAGTAAAAATGGAAACAACGCTTGGGCGATCGCATCGACTGCGTTACAAGAATACCAAACCTGGCGATCGCAAATTCAAAGTTGGCAAAAACCCATTCTCGACCGGGAAGATTTACCCAACTGGTTTAAAATGGCTTTATTTAATGAGCTTTATGACCTTACCAGCGGCGGTACTCTCTGGAGTGCAGCGTCAGAACTTAACCCCATCGGTCAGTTTGCGGTGCTGGAGTGCTTAGATTACCGTTGGTATGAAAGTCTAGATGTGCGCTTGTATGGCTCTTTTGCCCTGGTGATGCTATTTCCAGAATTAGAAAAGTCGGTAATGCGGGCATTTGCACGGGCGATTCCTCAAGGTGATGATACTCCCCGAATAATTGGCTATTATATGACAATTAAGGCAGAAAGCCCGATTGCAGTTCGCAAAGTTGCAGGTGCAACACCCCACGATTTAGGCGCACCGAATGAACACGTCTGGGAGAAAACTAACTACACCAGCTATCAAGACTGTAATTTATGGAAAGATTTAGGTAGTGATTTTGTCTTGCAAGTATACCGTGATTTTTTGCTCACGGGTGCTGACGATGTAGAATTTCTGGCAGATTGTTGGAATGCGATCGTTCAAACCCTCGACTACCTGAAAACTTTTGACCTCGACGGCGATGGGATTCCTGAAAATTCTGGTGCGCCCGACCAAACTTTTGATGATTGGCGGTTACAAGGAGTCAGCGCCTATTGTGGGGGGTTGTGGTTGGCGGCGTTAGAGGCTGCGATCGCAATTAGCGATATTTTATTAACTTACCAGACAGGTAACACAACGGAGTTGACGGCGCAAAAATCCACTTATGAAACTTGGTTACAACAATCTCTTCCTATTTACCAAGAAAAACTCTGGAATGGGGAATATTACCGCCTTGATAGTAAAAGTGGTTCCGATGTGGTAATGGCAGATCAATTGTGCGGACAATTCTACGCTCGTCTGCTGGACTTACCTGATATTGTACCGAGCGATCGCGTCCTTTCTGCTCTGAAAACTGTTTATGACGCTTGCTTTTTGAAATTCTGCAATGGTGAGTTTGGTGCTGCTAATGGTGTTCGTCGTGATGGTTCACCAGAAAATCCCAAAGCTACTCATCCCTTAGAAGTTTGGACGGGGATAAACTTTGGGCTGGCGGCTTTTCTCGTGCAGATGGGAATGAAAGATGAAGCGTTGAAGTTGACGCAAGCTGTGGTGCAGCAAATTTATGAAAATGGTCTGCAATTTCGCACGCCGGAAGCTATCACCGCAACTGGAACTTTTCGCGCTAGCACTTACCTGCGGCCAATGGCGATTTGGGGAATTTACTTAGTTATTAATTGATTGACTATCAAAGCGGTTCTCGTTTTGAGCAACACACGTAGATGTTATTGGTGTCAACTTAAGCTGAAATTTTCTGACTGTATGAGTTTTACCCCCAGCCCTTCTCCAAAAATTAGCAGAAGGAAGGAAATTCTCCAGTTCCCCTTCTCCCATATTGGGAGAAGGGGTTAGGGGATGAGGGCAACCCTAGAACCCTTACTCTTAGCTAACTTCTACCTTAAGTTGATACCTATGACAGATGTGCGTCTTTACCAAACTTAACCTGTCTTCATCTGAGAAAGCAGACTTTAGATTTGTGATTTTATTTTCCGAGTGTTTCCGGAAGCGAAGGAAAATTTCAGTAATGGTAAGAGTTGAAGCATTGAGAATTTAAGACTAATGTTTCAAAAAATGCAAATATTACTAGCTTTAGCTATAAATATTGCTAATAGTTCCAGACTACGTTCACAATTAAAAGCTAGGTTATGACGTGCCTATTCCTTTAACTCAACAGCAAAGTTTATCAGATTGTGGCGTTGCGTGTTTAGCAATGATTAGCCAACACTAGGGCATACGCTTAAACCCCTACAGTTTGCGTAACTTAACGCCAGTAAATCTTACATGTGCATTTCACCAGCCTTTAGTAGAAGCAGCCCAAACTTGCAGGATATGAAGCGCTATCAGTGAGGACTAGTCTAAGTAAGGTGGACTCATACTATAACTCTTGGATAGCTCATTGTCAAGTAATTCATTGTGTAGTTGTCTGGAGAGATAAAGGCGATCGCATATTGATTTTTGAGCTTTTACCACCATTTAGCCTAATTACTACTACATTTGTAATCTCAATTTTATAAATTTGTTAGATATTCATACATATATAAATCACTGCTGAATCAACTTAATAATATTTTGTGTTGATTAGCTTTATACCTATTCTTAAATTCTCTAATATTCTACAGACTTAGCCTGCTACATTATTTTGAGTAAAGTTATCCATTTGCGGACTTTTTCTTGACTCAGCGAAGGCTCTTTATAACTATATTATCACTAACCAGTAATTTGATTTTACAACTGGTCTATTTTATGATTACTGGCTGATCATTATGAAATTTTTACGAGCGGTTGACAGCGATTATATTTAGATACGCTAAAGCCGTAGTTTTTGCAAACCAATAAAGACAAGTCTAATAAGTATTATCGTCTAATCGAACTTATTGAAAAATAGGTTCAATCCTATAGCTGTGAACGATTTTATTCTCTATTACCTAATATTTTTGCAAGTTGTTTTACATTCTATTTAATGGTATTGTTTTCTAGTCACTCGACAATAATAAAGGTTTTAAAATCATATCGGGTGAGGGGTAACACCCCTCAAGAATTAGCAAAGGAGGACAAAACTAAAAGCTGCACAATACACAAGTAAGTATCGGAATATATTCAGTAAATTTGACCTATAAATATACTAGATTAGTAGATGACATTAACGACAAAAAATAGTATAAATACGACTGGTGTTGTTAATGCTCAAAGATAAATATATTTTCTCTCTTAGTCTAAAAAAATATGCAAACTTCCCGGAAATTGCCTAATTCAACAGTAGTAAGAAATATAAGCGTGTGAGCCAAGAAAATTTATTTACTTATGGATTTTTATCCCTTGTAAACATCAAACACCGCTCCATTGCTGATATTTTGCCATAAGCAATTCAAGATTTGCAAAAAGGCTAGTGCAGTCTGTACACCTCAATTGAAACATCAACAATCGCAGAGAAGAAAATAGTTTACTTCACCCCAAACAACTAAACACTATGATGAATCAAGACATTGCTGGTATTAGTAGTAACTTAGATAAGACAGTGAAAGCTCAACAGTTTGACAAAGTAGTTGAAGCAATTCTTGCTGGAAAGTATTCCTGGGCATGTGTTTTAATGCTGCGATTTGGTGGTTATAATCCTCTCCATTACATTCCATATCGCACCTACAATCGATTGCTCAAAGAGAACTCTCAAGCAGATAGGACAAAACAACAGCAAAGTGAAAATCTAAAAATGCTGAAACATGCTCATGATTCCCAGTCTGATAATAATGTGCCATCAAGCTGCTTAAGCAAAATTAAAGACGTAGCTTATCTAGAAGTAGTTAGAAAGCAAAAAGCAGAAATCTGTGCTGGTAGTTTAGACCAGAGATTGACACAGCAAATTAACGAACATCAATCAAGCAAATCGCCATTAAAACCAGAAAATGTTCAAGACATTTCCTTGAAATCCTGTGGATTCAATTAAAAAGTATTTGGAATCAATAGATTCTGTTCTAAAGTTGATTGATTATCTGAAAGCCTGTTATGCTAATTTGAAATTTATAGCATGACAGGTTTTCTATCGCAGTCATTAATTTGATAGTATTTTGCAAAAATCTGCCAAAATGGCAAATATATACTAATGATATTGGTAAACTAATAACAACTACAATTTAAACTAAAATAGAGGTGATTTGGCAAGCAAGTTAATTTAAAAAATAAAATCAACGATTAGTTCTAACTATGAAATAAATCAAACTGATTACAAAAGTAGTCAGCATTTCATGGAGTAAATAACTCCTAGACCAAGACCAATAATCCAACCGTTGCTACTGGTGGTTCTTTTTCTGAGGAAGTCTGAGCACAGATAATTTGGGAAGGTGGATTCCCCCAATCCAAATTTTACACAGCTTTCACTGACTGCAGACGGTGCAAGTAATGGTGATAAAACTTTCTATCCTGTGGTTGGTGTTGCTTTAGTTAATAAAGCAAACGCTTAACATCAATTCCAGGAACGGAAATAGAAAAGTTACGGTGAAATTATTGTCCTTGGCTGGTAGAACTAGTAGCTCATACGCTTCTCTTTCGACTATTGTAATCCTAGTCCTCCTAACCTGGATTATCTTTGGTTTCTAAACTTTCAATTTATATACAACTACTGGAAGTTCAAAACTTGAATAGCTTCCAGTTTTTTATCTGTATATAAAAATAAATAAGGTAGGCAATTTGCCCACCTTATTTTTTGTGAAGACTAGGGTGAAATTAATCTATAACCCTTGTAGAGACGTAGCACCGCTACGTCTCTACATTCTTTTTCACTTCCATGTTTAATGATTGGTTAATTAAAAAACGAATTAAACCTTAGCTAATTCTGGAGTAGGACTCTTGCTGTTGCGAATTGCTGTAATAGCCTCAGTATAATCTTTTGCGTTAAACACAGCTGAACCGGCGACGATCGCATTGGCTCCCGCTTCCAAAACTTGCCAGGTATTATTTGCCTTCAGTCCCCCATCTACTTCAATCCACGGGTCAAGACCACGTTCATCACACATTTGGCGTAGCTTGCGGATTTTGGGTAATATACCAGGGATAAAGCTTTGACCACCAAAACCAGGGTTGACGCTCATAATTAGTACTAAATCGCACAAATCTAAAACGTATTCAATTAGTTCTAGAGGGCTGCCAGGATTAAGTACAACTCCAGCTTTCTTACCAAGCTCTTTAATTTGCCCCAAGGTGCGGTGCAGGTGTGGAGAAGCATTATGTTCGCAGTGTACGGTGATATGATCGGCACCCGCCTTAGCAAAATCCTCTACATACTTTTCTGGCTCCACAATCATCAAATGGACATCCAGTGGCTTGGTTGTAATCGGACGAATCGCCTCCACAATCAGAGGGCCTATCGTAATATTAGGTACAAAACGACCGTCCATGACATCAACATGAATCCAATCTGCTCCAGCCGCGTCTATGGCGCGAATTTCGTCACCCAGACGACTAAAATCGGCTGATAGGATAGATGGAGCAATTACAATGGGCTTTTGAGATAGGTTTTGGGTCATGGCTAGTGGATTTTTAAGCGTCCTCGTCTGTACGCATTGTAACAAAACATTGAACAAGACTCATAATTTTGATCCCGGTTTTTTGGGGAGTGGGGACAAGGAGAATAACCTATACCCAATGCCCAATGACTAATGACCAATGACTAATGACCAATGACTAATGACCAATGACTAATAACTAATGACTAAAAAACTAACTTGGATATTTTGGGGATTAACTGCTTCTTGTCTGAGTGCGCCGGTAATTGCTTCAGCTTTAGAATCTGCACTAGGAACTAATGGCATTGATGCTCTGAAGTTACACAAACCTCCTTATAATTTAATCGGTCGTAAGATTGCTATTGGTCAAGTGGAAATTGGCCGACCGGGAATGTTTGGATGGGATAAGGCAGTGTCTAAAAATCGTGCCATATCTTTAGCAGCGGTTTTCTTACGCAATGGCCCAGCTAAGTCTAATACTGGTGTTGACCCCCACGCCTACAATGTTGCTGGTGTGATGGTGAGTCAAGACAAAGCTTTGCCAGGAGTTGCGCCGGGAGCGCGATTGTATTCATCAGCGGTGGGTTCGACTAAAAATATGGGTCAGCCAGAGGAGTGCTTATCGGCACAGCACATAGCGCTCCAAAATGGTGGCGATGTCCGTGCGATTAACTTTAGCTTTGGGGAACCTCTGAGCCGCGATCCTCGACCGGAAGCTACTTTAGACGGCAATGCTTTACTAACTTTATGTGTTGACTGGTCTAGTCGCGCTCATGATGTTTTGTATGCGATCGCTGGCAACCAGGGTAAAGGCGGTATTCCTATTCCTACAGATAATTTTAACGGAATAAATGTGGCTTTTTCATCGCGCCGAGGTGGAGTTTTTAACAAAGTAGATGTGGCGAATCTGGCGGGTGTTAACCAAGGGGTGAATGGAAGACTCGCTGGAAGGGAATTTGACCTTGATGGGCGTCGCGCTATCAGTTTAGTTGCTCCTGGAAATAATATTCCTTTGCTCAATCCAGATGGCAAATTGAACAAGGTTACAGGTACAAGTTTTGCAGCACCTCAAGTTACAGCTACTGTTGCTCTGTTGCAGGAACTTGCTGACCGACAGATGCGGACAAAACAACCCCACTGGAGCATTGATTCTCGGCGTCATCAAGTGATGAAAGCTGTATTGCTGAATTCAGCAGACAAACTTCTAGATAGCGGCGATGGCTTACGGTTGGGAATGACTCGGACGCTAATTGATAAGCAAAATCAAAACTGGCTAGATTCTGATGCTTACAAAGATCCAAAGATTCCCTTGGATGCCCAAATGGGAGCGGGTCATTTGAATGTATTTCGCGCTTATCAGCAATTTAGTGCTGGTCAATGGCAGGCATCAACTGCGGTGCCGGCTATTGGTTGGGATTATCGCACAGTTGATGTTGGAGCATCTGTTGACTATATATTAGCAAAACCGTTAAAGCAGGGAAGTTTTGTTGCTGTCACCCTGAGTTGGGATCGATTGGTGGAACTCAACGATAAAAATAAAAACCAGCAATATGACGTAGGCGAAAATTTTCGCGATCGCGGTTTGAATAATCTCGACCTCTACTTGGTCAAAGCTGATGCTCAAAATTCTGATGCTGGTGCTGTTTGCTCCTCAATCAGCCAAATTGATAGTGTAGAACATATTTTCTGCCCCGTTACTGTTACTGGAAATTACAAAATCCGTGTCCAGTTTCGTCAAAAGCTCAATGAAGCGACTCAACCCTACAGTTTAGCTTGGTGGAGTGTACCTATTAATTGAAATAGGACAGCACAAATATCTGTGTAAAATTACAGCGTTTTTCTCGTTCCCATGCTCCGTATGGGAACGAGATTTCGTGCCTCTGAGAAACGTTATTCAATCTATAAAAACCTAACAGAAGTGGTTATTTTATGATTACGTAGCTTACAATACGTTTATACGTAAAGATAAAAATTCTTAGAAATCAAAATTTTTTATAACTCGTCTGTATAGCCGTCTCAATAAGGAATTAGCAACTCCATAAGTTGTGTTTAATTCCTCTAAGCTACTAATTTGCTGTTACGAAAACTGTAACAGTCCCATTTTCCTATTGGAGTAAATGCAATAGTTAGTCATTGACACAGTATCTGCGTCAACTCTGAGCACAAATCGGGAATCTTTGGCAAGTGAGGTAGCAGAATGAATCGCCAGAAATTGAGTGATGCAAAAGAAAATTTCCTGCAAAGACGTTACGGTGTTAGTCTGGGCAGACGTTATGCGCTGGCTGCTGCAAGTGTTGTTCTATTCAGTGTATTAGGGTGTTCTCAAGTCGATAGTAATAAAAGTGCCCTTGCCCAATCTAGTTTACCTCAGCCAGAAACTCCATTGCAAAAAAAAACAGCCAACACTGATACAAAAATTGTTGAGTCTAGCAATAAGTTTGGCTTCAAACTATTTTCAGAAGTTCTGAAAAACGATCGGGGTGAGAAAAATATTTTTATCTCACCTTCGAGTGTTGCGATCGCTCTTGCTATGACTTACAACGGCGCTAGCGGTTCGACTCAACAAGCAATGGCAAAAACCCTGGAATTACAGGGGATGAATCTACCAGAAATCAACTCTTCTTACGCGGCGGTATTAAAACAGCTTTTAGACAATTCGGATACGAAAGTGCAATTGAAAATTGCTAACTCACTTTGGGCAAATCAAGATGTTAGCTTTGCACCAGACTTTCTCAAGAGAACCCAGGACTTCTATCAAGCCAAAGTCAGCAATTTAAACTTTCAAGATGCCGCCGCATCTAGTATTATCAATAACTGGGTCAAAGAAAATACTAACGGCAAAATCACTAAAATAGTTGAAAACATTGAACCAGATCAGGTGTTATTTCTGATTAATGCCATATATTTTAAAGGTAATTGGAGTAACGAGTTTGACAAAAAGCAAACTGCTCCATACCCTTTTTACATCACATTTGGCAGGCAAAAACAACAGCCAATGATGTCACAGAAGGGTGATTATAGATACTATGAAAGCGAAAAATTTCAGGCAGTTAGTTTACCTTATGGGAAAGATGGTAAGATAAGTTTTTATATATTCTTACCCAAAAAGAATTCTAACCTCAAAGCGTTTTATCAAAACTTGAATGTTGAGAACTGGGAAAAATGGATGACTCAGTTCAACAATCAAAAAGGTTTTATTCGCCTACCCCGCTTCAAAACAGATTACGATATTACACTCAATGATGCTTTAAAAACTTTAGGTATGGGGGAGGCTTTCAGCAACAAAGCCAATTTTTCTGGCATGGGTAAAAATTTTGCCATTAGCCAAGTTAAGCATAAAACTTTTGTTGAAGTAAACGAAGAAGGTACGGAAGCGGCTGCGGCTACTTCAGTGGGAATAGTAGCAACATCTTTGAGACAAGAACCAGAACCATTCCGAATGATTGTTGATCGCCCCTTCTTCTGTGCCATCAGGGATAATCAGACGGGAAACATTTTGTTTATGGGTTCAATTATCGAACCACAATGAGGATGTAGGAGGGATTGAAGACTTCATCTTTTTAAAAGATAACTTCCAAAAAATAAAATCCTCAGTGAATATAAATAATTAATTTACATTCACTGTATGTGCAGATAATAATTTTTAGAAGTCATTATCCGTAAAAGGAACTATGGACGGTGAAAATCTTTTTAGTGATGGGGAAAATTCTAACCTCGCGGCAGAATCATCTGTTTGTGATAGTTCCAGTTCAATTGTTTGCTGCTCTTTTTCATCAAAAAGCAACTGAATTTGATAACTTGTCCAGAATTGTTCACCTAGCTCATCTTCTAAATCAAAAGGCTGTTCTTCATCACCCCATATATTCGACCAAAGGACTATTTGATTAGCCCGAAAATGGTTTTGACCTTTTGTATCTCCAACTACAAAATATACTTCGACATTTAAATCAAATCCCAAATCATCGACTTCTGTCTCTGCTATCTGACAGCTAACGACAATTAAACTATCTGGGTTAATATCTACTACCTGCTGTTGGCGTTGTAATAATTCTTGAAATACAAAACTAGGTAATAACTTTGAACTCTCCTCAAGTAGGTTTTTTTGAGTTTCTGGGGAGTAACGAGTTTTTAATTCTTGCGTGATTAAATTTAAAATATCTTCACTGCCTAAATTGACAACTATCAGTTTATTTGTGGGATTAAGGAAACATCCTTGATTAAGGTTAATGTGTTTTTTAATTGGCATAGTTCTCTAAAATCCTTTGAATGCAAACGGATAATTTACAAATCAAGCTCAAACAAAGGTAAGGAATAAATATTACTTTAGCTTCTGTTCTATATTTTTAGCAAGACAACAAAACCATGACTAAAGTCACAGATCAAACATACACAAGATAAACAATAGTTGTTAAATTAGTAATGATTTGCAATAATTGTCCAGTTATATCAGGTTCGATTTCTATCGGGGCTTGTGACTGATTTTTCTTACTCTTTCAGCAACATCGTTTTTTATGTGTAGATTAATTGGCTATCTTGGTAACGCCATCCTCTTAGATGAGTTGCTGTATAAACAAGAGCATTCGCTCTACAAACAAAGTTACAGTCCTTTGGAATTAAAATCAGGAGTAGTTTGTGGAGACGGAGTAGGTGTAGGCTGGTACAACGAAGTGGGTAAACCCTTTATTTACCGAAATACTATCCCGCTGTGGAACGAGCCGAATCTGGAAGAGTTGAGCAACTATGTACAATCCAGTTGTACTGTAGGCTATGTCCGATTAGCTGGGATAGGTGAATCGCTCGACATTAGCAATTGTCAGCCATTTCGTAGTGGGAAACTTTTGTTTGTGCATAATGGCGAGATATCAAACTTTCAACAAACTCTTTGTAGACCAATACGTGAGAGCCTCTCTGATTCCACTTACCGCCTGATTAAAGGTACGACTGACTCTGAACACATCTTCGCCCTACTAGTCGAAATATGGCAGTCGTCTCCAGACAGCACTCTGTTGTCAGCATTAAATACCACACTTCAAAAATTGACTGAGTTGGCATCAAAACATGACACCAGCTTTAGTGCCAATGTAATTGTCAGTGATGGTCAAGCAGTTGCAGCAATTCGCTATGCTTATCGCACACAAGCACCTACTCTTTATTGGTCTTATGATGAACTCAAGCAGCCAAACCAAGTTATTGTTGCTTCTGAGCCTTTATCCAATAACCAAAATTGGACTGCTTTTGGTGAGCAAAGTGCGCTATTTGTTGAAGCCCAGTCATTACAGCCAACAATTAGCCTGTTGGAGAGATTTGTTCCCATTGGGGTTTAAATAAGCATTGCGATCTGAATTCTTCTTCAAGGCTCCCTTGTACTCTGTCCACCACTATACCCACGCAAGCTGGAGCGATCGCATACTTACTTATAATTCTTAGAAAAAAATGGTAGCTGTTCGTTCGCTTATTTTAGAGATGGCAAGATGAATTAATGCCTTGAGAGGAAAGGAATAGGACGATTTTCCAACCCAATTGCATAACGCCTGCCATTTCTCAGTAGTGTGGAGAACAGCAATAGCGCAATACTTGGCTAAAAGGTAGTTTACCACCGTTGGCAAAGCCTCTCATCGTTGATTGTGCCGAGAGTATGAGTAGTATAAAATGATTTCCTAAGACCTCAACGTAAGGAATGCCCTGTTGCCTGATTCAATCCAATTTCAGTTACCCTGAATGACCAAAATAGTTTTATGATTCTCTACGAAAGCATATTTGAAATTATTTAGGTTTACTACCAAAATATTCTCAAGCTCATTCTAAAACATAGTGAATAGTAAATCACCTTTAGCTAAATTCGTGCAATGCTGGTTTTGAACTTTCTTCCAGGGTCAAATAAAGTACAGGGAGATGTAAAAGTATGGTTGAACACTCATTTCATGACCAACTGAGTTTAGAGGAACAAACTGAAAAACTCGGAAAGCAAGCAGTAAGCTTGGGTTTGATTCCCAGCTTTGTGGTACATTACTTTCCTGATACTTGGGTATTTTATATACCTAATGAAAGTCAATCGGAACCGCTGACACCAGAAGAGGCATACTTTCGTTTAAAGCAACTGGTTAAACAGTAGATATTTTGACGACAGATTTTTGAAGATAACGGCTAGACACTGCAATTGTTAAGAAACAGTAGTTATGGCGAAACCAGCAATTTTAACCGTCGATGACGATCCAGAAGTGTTGCAAGCGGTGTCACGAGACTTGCGTCATCAGTATGGCGATCGCTTCCGCATTGTTCGGGCAGATTCAGGTATCACGGCTCTGGATGTGGTGCAGCAACTAAAATTGCGGAATGAGGCAATTGCTTTATTTCTAGTGGATCAACGTATGCCCCAAATGGGAGGCGTAGAGTTTCTAGAACAGGCAAAAGGCATCTTTCCCGATGCGAAACGTGCCTTGTTGACGGCCTATGCAGATACGGATGCTGCCATTAAATCGATTAATAGTGCCAGAATTGATTATTACTTACTCAAGCCCTGGAATCCACCAGAAGAGAGACTATATCCGGTTTTAGATGATTTGCTAGATGACTGGCTAGCTGGATTCCGCCCACCCTTTGAAGGCATTCGAGTCTTTGGTAATCGCTGGTCGCCTTTTTCACATCAGGTGAAAGACTTCCTAGCACGTAACCAGATTCCATACAAGTGGTTAGATATTGAACTGGAACCGGATGCCGCAAAATTAGTAGAATACGCACAAGCTGATGGCAGACAACAATTGCCATTGGTGCTGTTTCCCGATGGTTCCCGGTTAATTCAACCATCTAATTTAGAGATTGCCGCCAAAATTGGACTGCAAACTCAGGCAGAGCGACCCTTCTATGACTTAGCGATCGTGGGTGCTGGCCCTGCCGGACTGGCAGCCGCCGTCTATGGTGCTTCTGAGGGATTGAGTACTGTCTTAATTGAGCGTGAAGCACCAGGAGGACAAGCAGGTACAAGTTCGCGGATTGAGAACTATTTAGGGTTTCCTATTGGTTTGAGTGGCAGTGATTTGGCAAGGCGGGGAGTCACCCAGGCACGGCGATTTGGAGTAGAAATTCTCACTCCTCAAGTAGTAACTGGGGTTCGACTGGAAGATCCTTATCGGATTCTGCAATTGGCGGATGGTAGCGAGATTAGTTGCCATGCACTTTTAGTTGCAACCGGCGTTTCCTACCGTTGGCTAAAGGTTCCAGGAGCAGAGAAGCTCACAGGAGCAGGAATTTATTATGGTGCTGCCATGACTGAGGCGATCGCCTGCACCAACGAAGAGGTTTACTTGGTAGGTGGGGCAAACTCTGCTGGACAGGCAGCAATGCATTTTTGTAAGTATGCCAGCAAAGTGATTATGTTGGTGCGAGGTGAGTCACTATCATTGAGTATGTCTCAATATTTGATTGACCAAATTGCTGCGACTGAAAATATCAAAGTTTGCACAGGTTGCAGCGTCGTAGAAGTGAAAGGAGAGGAACATTTAGAAGCAATCGTGATTGCCCATGCCAACACTGGACAAACCGAAACCGTGCCAGCGCGATCGCTGTTTATCTTCATCGGTGCTAGCCCCAAAACTGATTGGCTCGATGGTGTTATTCAACGTGATGCTCAGGGGTTTATCATCACAGGCCCAGACTTGATGCATAATGGCAAATCTCCTCGTGGTTGGCCTTTGGAACGCTCTCCTTTTTTACTAGAAACCAACATTCCCGGAATCTTCGCAGCCGGAGATGTCCGCTATGGCTCAATTAAGCGGGTGGCATCCGGTGTGGGAGAAGGTTCGATCGCCATTCAATTTGTTCACCGCTACCTAAGTAATGTTTAGCTAAAGCGGCGAATACTAAGCTGTGTAAAATCTGCAAACCCTCTCCCCTCCTCCCGTTCGGCTACGCTCACGGCAAGCCTGCTCCTCTGCCTCCTGCCCCCTGCCTCCTTCATTTACTTGCGTTGATGCCAATTACCCCGATGATGATTAAGGCGATCGACACAAGTTTGATTAATGTGGCAGATTCCCGAAACCAAATAATACCAATAATAGCAATTAGAATAGTTCCCAATCCAGCCCAGACAGAATAGGCGACACTCACTTCAAGTCTCTTGAGAGCAAAGGTCAAAAAAGTAAAACAAAATCCATAGAAGACAAATATTAATACTGAAGGAACTATTTTAGTAAATCCCTGCGATAATTTCATGCAAGTTGTGCCTGAAACTTCAAAGAGGATTGCTAATATAAGGTAAATCCAACTTGTTGACATATTTTTTGTAAGTGGTTTGTTAAGAGCAACTCGCCCTAAAAATAGAATAAGCAGTCCTGAAGTAACTCATGAAAAATTTTTACAAGTGTAATATCAGTTCTCAATGAGGATGCTTTGGGGGAACGGCGTAGTCGGTAGGTAAATATATGCAGCTTCACAAAGAAACGGTATAGGTGTCTGACATTTAAAACCAAATATGCAGTAGTATAATTGAGGCTGATTCCGGGGCCTTATGGCGATGAAATTGCTCAAGCATTGGGGCAACGTCTGCTGTAGTATGATTGTGTTTTTGTCCTACTAATGGTATGAAAGATGACAGCTCAATTTGAATACAGCACTCTTGCCGATCCACAGGATATTCAGCAACTAATGTATATTCTTGAGCAGTGTTTCATCAGCGGAGTTGGTGGCGAGGAAGCTTATATCAATCTCATTGGCGTAGAAAATTTCCGTATTATTCGGGGATTTGGGCAATTAGTTGGTGGATTGGCAACTCTGGATATGGGTCAGTGGTGGGGTGGTGTGCGTGTACCAATGACAGGAATTGCCGCTGTGGGTATTGCTCCAGAGTATCGCGGTTCGGGAGCTGCGATCGCTCTCATGCAGCAGACGCTCAAAGAACTTTATGCTAGAGGTATACCGCTCTCTGCTCTTTATCCGTCTATTCAAAGCTTGTATCGAAAAGTCGGGTATGAGCAGGGGGGTAGCTGGTGTAATTGGGAAGTTTCTACTAAGAGTATCCAAGTACGAGAGCAACCCCTACCTTTGCAACCAATAGTGAGTATCAATCATCAAGTATTTCATCAACTATATCAGCAGCAGGCGAGACTAACGCATGGATATTTAGACCGACATCGAGCAATCTGGGAGCGCTTAATCCAGCCAGATGAGAAAGAAACATTTTACGCATATTTTATCGGTACAAAAGAGAAACCCGAAGGTTACATCCTCTTCAGTCAACATTCAAAAGAGGATGGCGCAATTTTGCGAATCAAAGATTGGGTAATTCTCACAGTAGCGGCTGCACAAACATTCTGGTCTTTTCTTGCCAGTCATCGCTCCCAAATTGAACACGTGCGATGGAGAAGTTCTGTGAGCGATTCCTTGACATTGCTGCTACCAGAGCAAACTGCCAAGCTTAGGCATACGATGCGTTGGATGCTGCGGGTAGTAGATGTAGTCAAGGCGCTGGAGATGCGGGGTTATCCTTTGGGAATTGAAACTGAATTGCACCTAGATATTCAAGATAATTTGCTAGATGCAAACAATGGTAAATTCATTCTTTCTGTTGCCAATGGACGCGGTGAAGTTACAAAAGGTGGAAAAGGTGAGTTGCAGTTAGATATCCGAGAATTAGCACCACTATATACAAGTTTGTTCGCTCCCTACCATTTACAAATAGCCGGAAAACTGCATGGGACACAAACCGCTATTTCAGCAGCTACGCAAATATTTGCAGGTAGCTCTCCTTGGGTGGCTGATTTTTTTTAATGTGAGATGTCAACGAACCTCTATGCGAGTTGAACTCAAGGTAAGCCTGTTCCTCTTTGAGGTAGGGACGGTTTTGCGTAGTCATATCATGTTCGCTAAATAGTTGCGATATGTCATTGCCAACGGAACGAAGTGCAGTGAAGCAATCTCAACACCTTTGCGATTGCTTCGCAACGCTTCGCTCTTGTGACAATTGTTCAACTGGACATGATATCAAATCACACAGAGGGATGTCCGTCTCCCAACAAATAAATGTAAAAAAGTTAGTTTCGGTGTGGCTTATTAAAGGAGCGGTATGTCAAAAAGGTAGGAAAAGTAGGAAAAGTACGATGTTTTGTATAAAAGCTTGATTTTTCCTGTGACGGTTTGATACATTAACTATAAAGTCAAAAGTCAAAAAAAAGACTTTTCATTTTGACTTTTGACTTTTTACTTTTGAATTCCCCCAAAGGGGGTTGACCAGCCAGCATCTTACTACCCCAGTAAGGCTTGCTGGCTGTTTTTAACTTCGGTTTATACCTTTGGCAAAACCCGCGATACTTTTTGGCACATTCATCTAATGTTTTGCCCAGTTGTAAAAAAGCTGGATGCCACTCCCTATCGGGAAGTCAAAAGTCAACAGTCAAAAGTCAAAAAATTATTTCTTCAACTTTTCTTTAGTTGTTATTATTGATTTAGCAATAATTTTAATCAACTGTTCGCATTCATCCAAAAGACTTAATATTTTCTCTTCAGACATCATTTCTGATTTAATTAAGAGCTTTAGCCAATATCTTGTTTCTTTTGCCTCTTTCAAAGCTATAGACTGCTTACTTATAAAATCTCTATCACTTTCAGCCGAACGAGATTCTTCAATATTTGCGCCTATTGATGTACCTGATCTAAATAACTGAGCAGCTAGCAATCGCGGTGTTCCTGGTTGCTTATCTAGATAAGAACAAAGTTTGCTTATTCTAACAGCAAACTCAAATGTTCTATCAGAAATTGGTATGTGATTATTCATACTAAAAACATAATCTGGCAAAAATATCATCACACTACGAGATGAAAGTACCTATTTTTTGACTTTTGACTTTTGATTTTTGAATTCCCCAAAGGGGCTGTACCAATTCAAGAAATGCATGATTTTGGGCAAGTCTTGGTGGGCGGCAGGTTCTATGAGATAGTGTACGTGGTTTGACAGAATGCACAGAGCATAAAGCTTAAAACCATATTTATCCAAAGCCTTTTTGATAGCATACAAAAAGACCTCACGACATTCTCGTTGTGCCAGGTTAAACTCGCGGTTGTTGCAGCGAGTAGTAACGTGGTAAGAAAATCCTGGTTGAGAAATTTCTCGGTTGGCGACTTTACCCCCCTTAATCCCCCTTTGGAAAGGCTAGGGTGTATACACAAGTCAAATTACCCCCCTTAATCCCCCCGATGTATTGGGGGGAAACAAGAAATCTAGTTCCCTCCCCTTTCCAAGGGGAGGGTTAGGGTGGGGTAAAACTGACGCGAAAACCAGGTGAGTAAACTATTTCAGACTTGTGTATACACCGTAGCCTTGGAAGGGGGAAAAAAGAAATCTAGTTCCCTCCCCTAATGCGTTCGCCAAAGTAACAAATGCGTTCGCCGAAATAACAAATGAGTTCGCCGAAATAACAAATGAGTTCGCCAAAGTAACAAATGCGATCGCCGAAATAGCAAATGCGATCGCCAAAGTAACAAATGCGATCGCCGAAATAACAAATGCGATCGCCAAAGTAACAAATGAGTTTGCCAAAATAACAAATGCGTTCGCCAAAATAACAAATATAGCGGTTCTCAATTGCGGGAAATACAGACCTAACCCCCCAGCCCCTTCCCTGCGTTCGCGCAGCGTCTCGTTGGCGCAGCCTCTCGTAGAGAAGAGAGGGAAGGGGAGTAAGCCTCAAAGCCTTTCTTTTTTTAGACTACGGTGTACACACAGTCAAATTACCCCCCTTAATCCCCCCTTATAAAGGGGGGAAATAAGAAATCTAGTTCCCTCCCCTTTCCAAGGGGAGGGTTAGGGTGGGGTAAAGCCCTGGTTAATCAGCTATTTCAGACTTGTGTATACACCATAGAGGCATCGGCGAGGGGCGGTTTTGGCTTTAGACAAAACCGGGGTGGGGTGATGCGGTGAGTAACCGTAAGTGAATGAACTCAATATCACGTCTTAACAAGGGTTTCACGTTAAGTTGACACGTATGGGCAATGCCGTGCCCCTACGCGAAATCTATATGTATTAGGGTTTTAGTGAATGGGTTTTACTTTCTCTCTCTACAAAACATAAGTTGGAAACATAATTAATCCTTCGCTCGTCCTTCCGCTAGATTAACAATTTCTGTTGTTGTCAACTCACACCACAAAAAAAACAGTCAGCGATTTACTTTTAATAAGTAATGATGATTTATCGTGCTTATCTAATCCCAAAACTCATCTGGTAAAAATAACTCAACGGGATTTATGACTTTTTCTCCGGAAGTTCAGCACAGTCATCAGAAAACAATCTAAGTAAACCTGATTAGTTGCTCCTTACTTGCACACACACATTCACAAAATGAAATCACATCTACTGGCGATTGGTTTAAGCAGTTTGGTTCTAGTTGCAGGACAAGCTAAAGCCTCACAATTACAGTCTTGGTACTATGATTCTAGCCAAAACCAATTAGACTTAACTACCACTTCGGGAATAGAACCAAAAGCCTTTTTATTAGATAATCCGAATCGATTGGTGATTGACTTACCTGGAACTAATTTTAATTCTGAGACTGTCAAACAAAGTTTTGGTAAGGCGGTGAAAGAAATTCGCCTTGGTAAACCAGACTCTCAAACCACTCGTTTTGTCGTAGAGTTCGCTCCTGGTTTTGATGTTACTTCCCAAAATATATCAATTAAAGGAGATTCCCGTTCTCATTGGATTTTCAAATTCAATTCATTTAACCGCCAAAATAATCCCATTGTTGGAGAAAATCGAGAAGATATTGCCATCAAATCCACAGATGCCGCTACATTTGCTGGAGTTGTCAATCTTGGTCAAGAGATGGTTGGTATTACTTCTCAGATTCGCAGTTTGTTAGCAAGTTATAAAACATTGAATCCGGGAATATTTTTCTTAGATTTAGATACAGGAAATTATATAGATATTAATGGCGAAAAAAGATTTGCTGCTGCCAGTACAATCAAATTTCCCTTATTAGTGGCTCTTTTCCAAGAAATAGACGCAGGGAGAATTAAACTCACCGATAAATTAGTGATGCGGCGCGATTTAAAGGTTGGCGAATCTGGAATTATGCAATACAAACCCATCGGCACTAAATTTAGTGTCCTGGAAACTGCTACCTTGATGATGACAATCAGCGATAATACCGCCACAAATCTAGTTCTCGATCGCTTGGGTGGCGCCGCAAAAGTTAGCCAACGTTTTCGTAGCTGGGGATTGCAAAATACAGCACTTCGGAATCTCCTTCCAGACATCGGTGGCACAAATACAACTAGTTCCAAAGATTTGGTCAGATTGGCGGCGTTAGTTTCTAATAATCGTTTGTTATCCCCAACTAGCCGCAATCAAGTTTTAGGCATTATGCGCCATGTCAAAACCAATAGTTTACTACCAGCTGGTATCGGTCAAGGAGCGACCATCGCCCACAAAACTGGAACATTGAGATTTATCATTGGTGATGCGGGTATTATTCAAATGCCCAACGGCAAAAGCTATTTAGCAGGTGTTTTGGTGCAAAGACCAAACTACGATCCCAAAGCTGGAGATTTTGTCCGTGAAGTTTCCAGAAGAGTCTATAATTACCTAGACAATACCAAAGTTAGCAATATAGAACCAATACTTGGCGATGCCTCCGGCGGGCTACGCCTACGCACTCGTTAAGTCTTGCGATCGTAACTACCACTATTGCACCAAATCGCAAAAATAGGGACGTACATCTGTACATCCCTATATATCTATCTGTATTCAGGTATTTCGTCGTGAAATGGGATTAACTCAGGAAATTTGGTGTACCACCATTACCACTCCTACCAACAGCAGGAATTTCCACTGTGTCATCTGTAGCTTTACCAGTGCCGTCATTGACAACATAATTAGAATTACCCACATGTCCATTAGGGATAAACAATTGTGGATGGTCAAAGGGCGCTTTATCATACCGAACTCGGTCATCAGTCAGCCCTTTTAAAAAGGCGACCAATTCCTGTTTTTCTTCTGGTGAAAGATTTAGCGGCGGAAGTACTGCAAAATCACCACCACGATTATAAAAATCAATCACTTGCTCTAGAGTCGCCTGACCTCCATTGTGGAAGTAGGGAGCAGTTAGTTCTACATTGCGAAGTCCAGGTGCTTTGAAAGCTCCATTTGCAAACACAGTTTCACCGGAATTCAATGGTGGATTAAGGGTTGGGGGATTTTCGCCAAGGAGATCCTTAAATTTACCCAACTGAGCCAATCGTGCCTCTGAAAGCGGATTACGTTGACCGTTATTCTGCAAACCGTCATAACCACCCAAACCGGGGTCGTCTGTGGCAGGTCTGACACCGATATTGAAGAAACCATTGTCTTCAGGAGATTTTGGCCCGAACGGCGCACGTTTGATTCGTCCGTCTTTAGCCACGCTGCTTACTGAAGCAGCTGTTAATTCTACTCCACTGTGGCAAGCAATACACAGACCTTTGCCCTCAAACAGTCCTTTCCCTCGTTGCTGCTGCGCGGTTAAGGCGCTGGTGTTTCCTTCCAAGTAGCGATCGTAGGGCGTATCACTGGAAATGAGCGTAGACTCGTACAACTGAATTGCCAGCCCAAAGAATAGCGAGAAGTTGTACTCTAGCAATGTGTACTCATTACTATTCAAGGTGCGATCGGGCCTCTTGACAATAGTCCGTTTACCGTCAGAGTCAACTTGGATGAGGCGATAAGAATTCCACCACTCCGGCTTGAAGGCATCTTGAATCATCTGCTCGTATGTTCTATCTTTAAGTCCAGGTTGAGGCGATCTACTATCTTTACCTAAAACGCTGTCTTGTGGATGCACAATCTGTTTAGCTAGCGGTCTAAGAGGTAATAACTTTTTCGCAAGTTTTCGGGGGAGCTTTTTACCCTTACCAACGGTGAGAGGTGTTATGTCAATTCGCCCGAACTTATCACCCCCGAACTTATCACCAATTTCTTGAAAAGTGCGACCATCTGCGGATGACTCAAAGGAACTGAGTGGCGGCCCAACAGCTTGAGATGCCAAAGACGAGTTCTTTAGGCTGACTTTCACAAATTCTACACGAATTGGGTTTATAGCCTTGACGACAGCGGCGTTAGGATCTCTTAAACCGAAGGGATTCACCCCATTAAAGATGTCTTGTGCCCTTCCATCCCAAAAGTTGCGGAAGTTGAATGCGGCATTAATCACGGTTGGCGTGTTACGCGGCTCGACGCGCCGCACATTGATACCTCCGACTTTAAACACCGGATCTGGCTCGGTTGTAACTTTGTCTTCTGCATTACCAGGTGTGACATCCACAAACTTCGTATTGAAAATCCCCTGAGAAGAACTGACATCGTTATGGTCAGATACAACAGTCTTAGGATCGTTTGGGTTTGACAGCTTGTGGAAGGGGAAATCTTCTGGTTTGAGCTGATAGTTTGGTAGTCCGCCGACATTAAAAACTGAATCTGGATTCTCTGTACCATCGGCGTTGACCCGCAAAAGCCCAGGAGCAATCTGATTTTTGGATCTATTGTCGGCTCCAGCATGGAAGTGACAACTAGCACAGGAGGTCTTTCCATCGCTCCCAACCTGCATATCCCAAAAAAGAGTCTTTCCTAACTTGATTGCAGCTGTTTTGTCTTTTACGAAGTCTCCAAGATTGTTAGGTTCTGGAACCGATACGCTCTTGAGCGAAATTGGGGATGGGCCTGTAACCCCTGCTGATACAGTATTTCCAGCTATTACTGCTGCCAGAATAATGGCAGCAATTGTTATAGTCCTTGAAAATCTCGATCTCAAGTAGTTAGGCTTGCCATATCTGAATCTCCACTCTTGCTGCTTTATTTTTGTCACCAAAGATTTGAGCAAAAATCGACCTCTTGAGGTCAGCAATAAGCAACTTGATAAAGCAGTGGTAAAGATTACTAAGCTGATTATGGGTATAATCCCCATAGTTGTATTATAAAGTAACACCGAGATAAAGTATACATTTACGAGGAAGTTTGAAATTTAATATTCATGTAAAATAAACACGCAAATTACGAATTTTACGTGAACACAAAAAATACTCTCTTGGGGCTACGAATAATAAATTGAGTTTGGTCAGCGGATTATTTTATATTGAATTTGCATTAACTAAGCTACTAATATATTTTATCGATAAGAGTTTGATAAAATGTTTAGATATTTAAATTAGATATAACTTATTTATCAGTCCTACTTTTAGGATATTTTAATGTTACTACATCAAAGTTCTGGTCGGTGGCGCTTAGGGCTAGCGTTATCGCTATTGACAGTGTTGTTGTGGGGAATTTTACCTATTGCTCTTGGAGTAACTCTACAAGTAATTGATGTCTATACCGTTATTTGGTTTCGCTTTTTGGTATCATTTGTATTGCTTGCTATGTATTTAGGGATACGCGGCAAATTACCAAAATTAGAACAACTGCGCTCTGCTTCTGGAAAATTATTAGCGATCGCGACAATATTCTTAGGGATTAATTACTTTTCGTTTACCCAAGGTTTAGCATTAACATCGCCTGCTAATGCTGAAGTTCTCATTCAATTATCTACCCTTTTATTAGGTTTTGGAGGGTTAGTAATTTTTAAAGAACGTTATCGGCTGTCTCAATGGATTGGCGTTAGTGTAATGATTTGTGGTTATCTTTTATTTTTCCATGAACAACTAACGAATTTAATTACAGCACATGGCACATATATACTAGGTAGTATTTTAATTGCGCTAGGCTCAACGGCTTGGGCTATTTATGCTTTGGCACAAAAGCAGTTATTACAATCTTTATCTTCCACCAGCATCATGTTGATTATTTATGGAGGCTGTGCTTTATTATTCACTCCTCTAGCTAAAATTAAATCACTTTTTATACTCGATACTTTCCATTTAGGAATGTTAATTTTTTGTGCCTTGAATACTTTAATCGCTTACGGTGCTTTTTCTGAATCATTACAACATTGGGAAGCATCACGAGTAAGTGCAGTAATAGCTTTAGCTCCCATTGTGACATTAATATCAGTTGCGGTTGTATCAGTTATTGCACCTTCTTGGACACCACCAGAACACTTCACCCTCATAGCAATATTCGGAGCGGGTTTAGTAGTTACAGGTTCAGTAGCGATCGCCTTGGGAAAAGCTGATTAATCACCATGTTTTTCAGGCTTTTTACTGGATTTTTCAGCTAGTGAATTTGTGCAATATTCAAAGCTACAACATAAATACTGAGGCAGACTATTTTTTATTTGTTATGATTTAATAGTGAAGGCAAACTACTGAAGTCAGCCGCATACTTTACCCATCTGCGTGACTTTGTAGTATTTGATTGTTGACTTTATAGCCGAAATATCCTTGCAAAAGAATTCAAAAATCAAAATTCAGGAGTCAGAATAAATTACTAGGGCATTGGGAATCACTACTTTGTTTGACTACTAAATCTAAGATTTGGTGGAGATTTTAAACCCATTTATACCCATTATTTTCAGTCAGCTACATTCGCAAGTCATACATAATTCATCGTGAATTATAACTACTGACTCCTAAATTCTGTTTTGATAAAATTGAGGCTGATAACTTTAAGTAAACCAAGCAGGGCGCCCGAATAACTACCAAAGCCAACACCCGATAAAACCAGACCACCGAAACAGTTGAGCGATGAATAGTTTGTTTGGTAATTGGGCCAGCACCCTCAGAAAAAATTCTTTATTGCTGGTTCTTTCAATGGTGCTGCCAACATTTGGAATTAGTAATTCTGTCTTGGCAGCAGAGCGGATTTATGCATCTTATTCAGCTTTGGAGCTTTCCATTTCAGTCACGACTTTAGAGAACTACGCCAAAACAGGTGTAATTAACGAAGACTTAGCAGCCTATCAGCGATATCTGCCTTTAGAACAGCTTCAAGAATTGCGGCGGATTTTGCTTAATCGTGTGAAAGTTAGTCCAGTAGTAGTTTCGCAACTTCTCTACACACCCCAAGGAGAATTTTTACTGCATCGCTTGGCGCAAGTGATTAAAACCAGTCAACCAGAACCAGGATTTGGTGCTTTGCGTTCGGCGCTAATTTTAGCCTCTGGTGAATCGGGAGGCTTGACACTTTTAAATGTGTTGCGTAAATATCCCACTAGTAGCATTCGCCTTGATGTCGCTGAGACTTTGGAAATAGCTACGGAATTGGAGAAACTTGTTAACCAAACCCATCAAGCGATCGCAGCTGTTTCCCAAAAGTCTAAAATAGAAGCTGATAGCATTTCCCAACCAAATTTCTCGCAATTGCCCAATTTAAAGGTTCCGGGAAAATTTAAGTCGCAAAAATACATCCTGAAGTTTTTCGACTCAACCCGCAATCGACTTTTATTGACTGATGTTTACATTCCCAATGTCCAGAAGACTGCACCGATAATTGTAATTTCTCACGGCTTGGGTTTAGACAGCAGTAACTTTCAATATTTAGCCACTCATCTAGCTTCTTACGGATTTGCTGTCGTTGTTCCCAATCACCCTGGTAGTGATGCGAAACAATTACGTTCTCTGTTAAAAGGACGCGCTATTGAAATAGCAAAACCAAGTGAATTTCAAGACCGACCTTTGGATGTAACATATATACTGAATCAATTGCAAAAAGGTAATCAATCTGATTCACGGTTTAAAGGTCGCCTAAATCTGCAACAAGTCGGAGTATTTGGTCAATCTTTGGGAGGCTACACAGCCTTGGCCCTAGCAGGCGCTAAAATCAACTTTGAGCAGCTAAAACAAGACTGTCAACCAGCAGCACTGCAAAATACCTGGAATATGTCTTTACTGCTCCAGTGTCGCGCTTTAGAATTGAGCATCAGCAAGTCTGGTAAAGATTATAACCTGCGGGATGAGAGAGTAAAAGCTGTGATCGCAGTTAATCCCATTACTAGTTCGATTTTCGGCAAAGCTGGCTTAAGTCAAATTAAAACTCCAGTGATGATTGTCAGCAGTAGTGATGATACAGTTGCACCAGCTTTATCCGAGCAAATTTTACCTTTCTCCTGGTTGACAAATTCCCAAAAGTATCTCGTCATGCTTGTTGGTGGCACACACTTTTCCACCATTGGCAATGCAAACCCTGCAAATCAACAAGTTGCATTACCTGCCGATATGATTGGTGATGCTTCTCAAGCACGTCGTTACATGAATGTTTTAAGTTTACCTTTCTTCCAAACATACATTGCAGGCAGGCCGCAATACACGCCCTACCTGAACGCCGCCTATACTCAAAGCATTTCTAGTAAGTCTCTTGGTTTGAGTCTCGTCAAGTCATTGAATACAACCGAATTAGCACAATTATTGGATATCAAAGGAGCCAAACTCGTAAAAAAAAAGTTCCCAACACCATAGTCAGCTTCGGATTTTGGATGTTGGATATTGGTGTTGCATTGCTGCATGTAATGATTTTTATTTGATTTGTACAGACGTAATTAATTACGTCTATAAAATTTATTTGCGTCTTTATAAAATTAGAGACTTAATTCTTGCTTGCACTTCTTCAATTAGCTCCTGTTCAACTTTCTTTACAAACAACACCTTCCTAGCTTTCCAATCCAGTGATTTGATCTGATCGGCTAGCACTACGCCACTGGTTATCATTCCGTCAGCAAGCGGAACCTCAAAGTTAAGACCTTTTTTTTTGATTAGTAATTGGACAAACTATAACTATAGAAGCCATTCGATTGTTCTAATAACTAGTTAGCCCTCAAGTTATTGGTGGGGGCAGAGTTTTGAATCTGTCTGTAGAGTGATAGAAGCACTGAAGACAAGAAGTTATGCTACAAAAATACTACAAATCGAGGTAAGCCAATGAAACCAATCAAGGTAGCCGTTGTTGGTGACTATGACCCAGTGTTTCCACCTCAAGCTACATTGGGCGTAGCGCTCCGTCATGCCGCAGCAGTTCTTGACCTAGAAGTTACAGAAACATGGATACCAACAGAAACTCTTGCCAAGCCTAATGCAAGTGCAATGTTGCAGGATTTTGATGGCATCTTTGGCGGGCCAGGAGATGTTCAGGAGTTGGAAGGAACGCTCCAAGGAATTCGCTTCGCTCGTGAAAATCACAAGCCCTATTTTGGAACATGTGCTGGATTTCAGTATGCGGTTATTGAGTTTGCCCGCAACGTATTATGGATTGCAGATGCTACCAGTGCTGAATTCGATCCATCTGCTCCTCGATTAATTCTGACTCCGCTTGCGTGTAACATTGCAGGAGAGAAGATGACTGTCAATATTCAACCCAACAGTCTTGCTCACGATCTCTACAGCAACAACGTAGCAGTTGAGGAATACTTCTGCCACTTTGGAATGAATCCGATGTATCGTGATGCTCTCATTGAGGCAGGTATGCAGATTTCTGGCACAGACCAAGATGGTGAACCTCGTATTTTGGAGTTACCAACTCATCCCTTCTTTCTAGCAAGTTTGTTTGTGCCGCAAACTTCGTCAACTCCTTCTAAACCTCATCCACTCATCAGTGGTTTTCTTGCAGTTTGCGCTAAGTTGCTAGTGAAAACAGGCTAACAATGTGATGGAGACTTGTCAGGTTGTCAGGTATATTACGATAGTCAAGCTTTTCACCGTATTTAAGACGGCAGTGACTATTAGAGTCAGTAGGGTGCAATAACTATGGGTGTAAATAATAATTAGCTATACGGACATGATATTACAGCTTCTATAACGTACCGAAAACCATCTTCTAATTATTTGCGCTTACCTACTTATTGTAAAAACTCTAACAAGCCCAATTGATATACGATCGCATTCATACTTCTCGACGTATACTTTAAAGAAATGTGACATTTAATTGCGCTATTGTAAAAGTCAGCTTTACATAAGTTCAGTTATGAGCCAGCCTGAATATACTACAGCCCAAGTTACTGCCCTGACTAACCACGATCGCAAACCTATTCACATACCTGGCTCTATTCAACCTCATGGCGTTCTACTGGCACTCAGTACTCAGCTAGAGATACTGCAAGTTAGCAACAATACCCAAGTGTATTTGGGCAAAAAGCCAGAAGATATGCTCGGTCAACCTTTGAGCTATTTACTTGACCCTCAGCAAGTGGAAATTGTCAAGCAGTGCTTAGTAAAAAAGATTGGCAGTGCTAATGCTTTAAAAGTATCAATAAGTATTTTGGATGGGGAACGAGATTTTGATGCTATTGCTCATCGTACAGAAGAGGCTGTGATTCTGGAGTTAGAACCCACAGACTCGGAATCGGAGTTGAGTTTCTTGGGCTTTCATGCTTTGGCGGGTGAAGCGATCGCAAAAATGCAAAGCACATCCAATCTGATAGAATTTTTGCATCTGGTAGCTGAAGAAATCCAAAAAATCATCGGTTTTGACCGGGTGATGGTCTATCAATTTGACCAGTCAGAAGCGGGTTCTGTTGTTGCAGAAGTTAAACGGGAGGATTTATCACCTTATTTAGGACTCCACTATCCCGCTACAGACATTCCGGCGCAGGCTAGGGAGTTATATACGCGCTGCTTTTTGCGATTTCTCCCCGATTTGACTGCCGAACCGATTAAACTAGTTCCAACGGAAAATCCGACAACACATCAGCATCTTGACTTAAGTTACTCTGTGCTACGAAGTTTTGATTGGTGTTGTGCGGAATATCATCAAAATATGGGAGTAAAGGCTCTTTTGGTGATTTCACTCATTCAAGAGCAAAAGCTTTGGGGATTAATATCCTGTCACCATCAAACACCAAAGTATATTTCTTACGAAGTCCGCAAGATGTGCGAATTTTTGGGACAGATTGCGTCTTCAGAGTTAGCGCACAAAATTAGTTACTCGGAATGGGATTATAAAGTAAAACTCAAATCGTTACAGTCTGAGTTTCTAGAATCTATTTCCCAAGCAGACAATTTTATCGATGCCCTAATCAAACCGGAAATCCGCTTGCTCGATCTTGTTAGTGCTTCAGGAGCGGCGGTTTGTCTGGATAATGAAATTACCCTGGTGGGAGCAACACCAAATATTCATGAAGTTCAGGCACTTATTGAATGGGCGGATACCCAAGTTAGTGATAACCTATTTTCTACTGATTCTCTGCCAAAGCTTTACCAAGAGGCGCTGATATTTAAAGATACTGTTAGTGGCTTGTTACTACTGCGGATTTCTAAAGTCCGGCGCTATTACATCCTTTGGTTTCGCCCTGAAGTTATCCAAACGGTACACTGGGCAGGAAATCCACAGGAATCCATGCAAGCACAGGCAGATGGTAGCTTTAGCCTATCTCCCCGAAAATCCTTTGAACAATGGCAAGAAACGGTTAGATTAACTTCTCTACCTTGGAAACCTTGTGAACTTGACAGTGCGATCGCTTTGAGAAATGCGATCGTTGGTATTGTACTCTCGAAAGCGGATGAATTAGCTAAAATCAACCTGGAGTTAGAGCGCAGCAACCAAGAACTGGCATCCTTTGCCTACGCCGCTTCCCATGACCTCAAAGAACCTTTGCGGGGCATTTATAACTTCTCGACAGTGTTGCTAGAAGACTATGCCCAAGTATTAGATGATGAGGGAATTGAGTGTTTGCAAACAGTAGTATCCTTGTCTGTACGCATGGAAACTCTGATTGATGCTCTATTGCGACTCTCACAGTTAGGACAAGCGCAACTGCGTGTGCAAGCAACTGACCTCAACGAATTGCTCAACCAAGTAATTGAAGTCTTTCGTGCTAGTCGGCAAGACTTTCAGCTTGTGGATATTCGCATCCCTCGCCCTTTACCAACAGTTCAGTGTGACCGAGTTCTCGTTAATGAAGTCTTCAGCAATCTGATTGGTAATGCGTTCAAATACAACGATAAGGCAAAGCAATGGGTTGAGATTGGCTACATTTCTCAAGAAGAGGCAGAGGGCCAGGGGAGCAGGGGAGCAGGGGGAGATGAGGGAGAAATCAATTCAAAATTCAAAATTCAAAATTCAAAATTAAAGAACTTCTGCCTCCTGCCTCCTGCCTCCTCTTTCCCAATGCCCAATGCCCAATGCCCAATCTTTTATATCCGAGATAACGGTATTGGAATTCCACACCATCACCTAGAAACTATCTTTAGACTATTTAAGCGGCTCCATTCCCAGGAAAAATACGGTGGAGGAGCCGGTGCAGGACTAGCTATTGTTAAGAAGATTGTTGAGCTTCATAACGGTAAAATTTGGGTGAAATCTACTGTAGGCGTTGGCTCAATGTTCTATTTTACGCTGGAATAGTTTAAGATAGTGGCTAAATGCTAAATATGTATTTTTGTTAAGCTCTTTTAAGACCACGAATGACAAAAAAACTTCATGAACCGCTGCTCGTTGTTGAGGACAGCAATGAAGATTTTCGGATGCTGCAACGTCTGATGCGGCGTATGTCCGTCCAGAACCCCATACACCGTTGTACTAATGGAGATGAGGTTTTAGAGTTTCTTTATCAACAGGGAAACAATGCCTACGCTAAGGACGAAGACTTACCCAACTCTAAAGTAGCATTACGACCCTCTGTAATCTTGCTCGATCTGAATTTGCCAGGTATTGATGGGCGTGACATTTTAGATCGGCTCAAGCAAGACAAGAGTTTCAAGGGAATCCCCATCGTTGTTTTTACCACATCATCTAACCCCAAGGATATTGAATTGTGCTACCAAAAGGGCGCAAATGGATATCTGGTAAAACCGATGGATGCTCAGGAACTAAAAAAGACGATTCAGGCATTCGTGGATTACTGGCTTGAAGCCAATACGCCGCCTGTGTTGGATTAATTTGTTTATTTTTTGTTGATGTAGCAGTAGGGGAAGAACGATAATAAAGGAGATGGCTCAGAGGACACAGAGACATTTTCCTGTTTGAGTCAGTGTGTCTGTTTGTCTGTGTTAGATTCCTTTTCCCCATTTTCCTGTTTTTGACTATTTGGTGTTTCTTTAGGATTACTAAAGAATTTAGATTTTATTTACACTTATTTTATATTATTTTTAGAATTATGCAAGAAAACACAATCTGGATAAAAGGGATCTATATGGCTCCCTGATCCTCATAACCTTATGTTGGACACATGGACGCTACTTATCATCGATGATTGTGCCGCAGATCGGAAAATCTATCGTCGATATCTTTTGAAAGATCCGCACCAGTCATACCAGATTTTGGAGGCAGACTGTGCAGAAGAAGGACTTGCTTTGTGCCAAAAAGTACGCTGCGATGTCATTTTGCTGGATTTCTGCCTACCTGATATGAGTGGGTTAGAACTTTTTGATCGCATACAGCAGGAGATATTTAAGACTTCTATCCCCGTGATTATGTTGACAGGGCGCGGCGATGAAGAAATCGCTGTGCAGGTAATGAAACGGGGTGCTTTGGATTATTTAGTCAAGCAAAATCTTACACAGGATGTGCTGCAACTAGCAGTCCGCAACGCCATTAAGCAATCGTGCTTGCAAGCCCAACTGATCAAAACTCAAGAGCGACAACGCCTAATTGCCACAACTGCTTTACGAATTCGCCAGTCTCTTAACCTAGAGCAAATTTTGAATACGGCTGTAGCTGAGGTACAGCAACTTCTGAAGTGCGATCGCGTGATGGTTTATCAGTTTGCCCCAGATACAAATGGTAAAATAGTCGCCTCATCAGTTGAGTCATACCGCACTGTGGCATTGTGCGATCGCGTCGGGATTGGGGAGCAGGGGAGCAGGGGAGCAGAGGAGCAGAGGAGCAGGGAGGAAGTTGCAGTAGGTGTTTCCCCTGTGCCCCTCCGTCCCTGTGCCCCTCTGCCTCTTGTGCCCAATTCCCCATCCCCAATCCCTTACATCTATGAGCTTGGCTTGTGTAATTGTGTCAGCCTCAAAGAGCAATTTAATACTAAGGCAAATCTGGTAGTTCCGATTAATCTGAGCAACAATGGGAACCCAACCCCCAAGCTTTGGGGTTTATTGATTGCTCACCATAATTCCGGGGAGCGACACTGGCAAACTGATGATGCAGAAATGCTCAATGAAGTATCAGTGCAACTAGCAATTGCTATTCAACAAGCGGAATTGTTAGCCCAAACTCAAGCAGCCCTTGCCAAAGAAAAGCAACTCAATGTATTTAAATCCCAAATAATTACAACGGTTTCCCATGAGTATCGAACGCCGCTAACTTCAATTCTGGCTGCGGCATCAACTTTGGTAAAACATAGACAGCAACTAGATGAATCTAAACAACAGAGGTTCTTGGGAATCATTGAACAGAAAGCAAGGTATATGTCCAAACTCGTGGATAATATGCTATTGGTTAACCAACTTGAACTGGAAAAACCCAAGTTTAAACCAATTTCAGTCAATTTACTGCAATTTTTTTCTGACCTTGTAGAACAAGAGCGAGAAACAGTAGGCGATCGCCACGAATTGATTTTTAAAATTACTGGTAATCATCATGGATTTTGGGGCGATCGCGGACTTTTGCAACAAATTTTTATTAACTTAATGTCCAATGCAATCAAGTACTCTCCAGATGGAGGTAGCATAGAATTCCACCTGATCGGCAAAGAATCAGAAGCAATTTTTTACATCAAAGATCGAGGAATTGGTATCCCGATGGCAGATCAAGAAAATTTGTTTCAATCCTTCAGTCGTGGAAGTAACGTTGACACAATTCCTGGTACAGGCTTAGGGCTAGCGATCGCTAAAGCTTGTGTCGAGTTACATAGTGGCAATATTACCTTGTCGAGTGAAGTGGGGCAAGGAACTAAAGTTACAGTTAGCTTACCAAAGATATGCCCAACTGGTCAACTATCCCCATCATCCACTTGATTTAGATAATTTTAAAAAGCATATTGTAATTATTGATCTTGAATTTCTATCTTGCTAATTAACCATTCTTTGATTGTTTTCCCGCAAGGCTCAGAACTTTGGCAATCACTGACGTTCTCTAGAGAATAAGACATTTTTACTTTTTTGTTGACGTATTTCTCTGGTTTGCAAACCTCAAAGACTGCACCGACACCTTCATATACTTTGCCATTTTTATCGACAACAGTAACGTAGCATTTTAAGTCTCCGTTTTGCATATCTTTGATAGTACCAGAAATTGGATTATCGTTTTTAATTTCCTTGGATTGATTGTTTTTAGGAGATGTTTTTTCAGTTGATGCTGAATTAATAGTTTTTTGGTTATTATCTAGTTTGACTTTATTTACAGAAATAGATTCAGAATTCACTTGGGTAGCTGTTGCAGTATTTGCTGGATTAACTTTATTCTGTTGAGAAGCACTATTGCCAGAGTTACTACAACTTACAATCAACATAGAGCAAAAAATAAATGTAGTAGTGAAGATTGATTTTTTCATTTGATTTATGTTCATAAAAGCTATTGATAGTTGTTTTACTAAAAGCGCTACGGTAAAATATTTGATTGGCAATAAAAACTTTCATGAAGTTTTCTATGATATTTCTTGATTATTACAGTTTTATGTCTTGGAAGTTATAAATGACATCGTGATATTTGCGGAAAATACTCGGCGTTATCTGCACTTTTTGTATATTATTCGGTAAAGTGCTTAGAGAATGTCTTGATACTGATAAAATAATGCTTAAATAAACTTTGATTGCTAATACCAATTCTGTATGAAGATGCGCTAAACCATGTTTAAGGATAAGAAAGAAAAACGAACCGCAAAGGACGCAAAGGACACAAAGAAAGAATGAAGTTAAAGGATTTGGCGCAGGCTCACAAAGAAATGGTATAAATATTAATGCTTTGAGCATTAAATAAGTATTTAATAGAGTTTAGAAGCTGTAAGTATTGATTTTGTGTTATTTCAAGGTTTTCTCAACTTAAACAAACCATTTGACTGGACTTCCCACGACTGCGTAGCACGGGTGCGAAAATTGTTGCGCCTCAAGCGTGTAGGACATGCGGGAACCTTAGATCCAGCAGCAACAGGCGTTTTACCGATCGCACTTGGTAAAGCTACAAGATTATTGCAATATCTGCCAGAAAACAAAGCTTACAAGGCTACGATTCGTCTGGGTGTGCAGACTACAACCGATGATTTAGAAGGTGAAATCATTAGTTCTCAAGCTTGTGCTGGGTTGAGTTTGGCAAAGGTGAAAACTGCACTGGCACAATTTGAAGGCAAGATTGAGCAAATCCCACCAAATTATAGTGCAATTCAAGTGGATGGCAAACGTCTCTATGACTTAGCACGCCAAGGGAAAATAGTGGAAGTTCCAGTGCGGACAGTGGAAATTTTTCACATAGAAATTTTGGACTGGAGAGAAGGAGATTTTCCTGAATTGGATGTGGCGATCGCCTGTGGATCTGGTACATATATTAGAGCGATCGCTCGTGACTTAGGTACAATCTTAGAAACCGGTGGCACTCTTGCGGCTTTGATCCGTACCCAAAGCAGTGGTTTCGATTTAACAGATAGTCTCACTTTCACCGACTTAGAAACTAAATTGCAAGGCGGGACATTTCAACCTCTTACCCCTGATGCAGCCTTACAACATTTGTTGTCTGTGACTTTACCAGCAACATCTGCTCAAAAATGGTGTCAAGGTCAGCGAGTTTCTCTAAATTCTGATGTTACTGGGATAGTGCGAGTTTATCAAGAAGAGATTCGTTTTTTAGGTGTTGGACAATTACAAGATGAAGTGTTGATTCCGCAAATGGTTTTTGAACCGATTTCTTGAAGAAGAATTCAGGAGTGGAGCCGGAGACACTCCGCCTCCGGTAAGAATCAAGATGTTCTCTACATGACGCTCCGTGTAGCTTGCTTTGTTGGCTGCAAGGCTGGACTCGCTACCCTTGCGCTATCCACCAGTCGCACACAATTCAATTCTGAATTCTGACTCCTGACTCCTTTGTTGTTAAACCAAATAACTTGTATTAGGTATGATCGCAAAGAAGGCATACTCGTACCAAGCAGTCCAGATGAAACTGCGAATCCATCGCTGACGCTTGTCGAGACTCAATTCATATTCAAACGCCCCACGAGATACATCAATGGAAGATAGGTGAGAGTTGCAACCGCAGCCATGCTGATAAGTAAAACCATATTTAGAAGCAATACTTTGCACCTTCATTTGAATAGCAAATACCTTACCTGCATGGAGTATGGCATCCCAAGCACGTTTATGCTCAATATCGCGTTGATCGAATCGTAAAGCACGTTCTTCAAAAACATGATCGCGGTAAATTGGTGCTAAATGCACGTGATAAAAGCTAGCAGGTAGTTCATAACCAAATTCATTGAACAAATCTATGCCAATACGAGCCACTTTTATTTCATCAGCGTAATCGATTCCTTTTGACTCCACATCACGGAGAATTTCTGCAAAGTTCGGATAGCTGTGTTTGAGAAAGTCTTGCCCAAAAAACTCTAAAGTTTCCCATGCCAGTTGTGCAAATAACTGGGAAAATGACGGTATCAAGTGAGCTAGTTGGGGGCGATCGCTAAATAAATCAACATCACCACGTTCTAATTTATACAAAAACAACTGTGCCATCTCAACATAGCTTTCGGGTTGGGAAAGTCCGACACTCGTGGTTCCTCTAGCAATGTCTTGCCATATAGAAGGTAGTTGAGAAACATGAACCGCATTTTCTCCAGCAATAACTGCAACAGGAGGACATTCGAGAAGTTGCATCGACAATCTCCTTTAAGACTTTAATGTGTAATTTACCTTAAGCGATGTCTAAATCTATCTTCTGAACACAATAAAAAATGTTTGACAGACTGTCTTTTGACAGCGATATCTACGATGGGCTACGCCTACGCAATTTTATTCATAATTTTTGGGGCATTGGGCATTAGTTATTTTAGGATAATTCATACTTCATAATTCATAATTCAATTACCCATTCAAAGCATTCTCTTCACCCACCTGCTATTTTCCTATATATTTTCTCACCCTTGATTAACTCTTCGTAGTACTGCTCATAAGAGGTAAACCTGATAGATTCTTGTCTTCCTAAACCCAAGATGCCAAAGGTGCAAAGGCTATTATAAAATAGTTCGTGTACCCGCTTTTGAAGTCTCTGATTAAAATATATAAGGACATTACGACAAAGAATAACATTAAACTCATTAAAAGAACTATCAGTGGCTAAATTATGCTGGGCAAAAACAACATTTTCTCTTAGGGACGATCGAAAAATAGCATTATCATAAGCTGCTGTATAATATTCGGAGAAAGATTTCTTGCCACCTGCTTTCAGATAAAGGTGAGTATATTCCTGCATCAGTTTCAGCGAGAAAATCCCACTTTTGGCATTTTGTAATACCTTCTCATTCGTATCAGTGGCATATATGCGGCAACGATGATAAAGTCCTTCTTCTTGCAGTAAAATTGCCATTGAGTAGACTTCTTCACCAGTTGAGCATCCAGCGTGCCAGATCCGAATAAACGGATAGGTTTGTAAGAAGGGAATAACCTGATTTCTGAAGGTATTATAAAAGCTGGGATCGCGAAACATTGATGTTACATTCACCGTCAGAGCAAGCAAAAATCGTTCTAAATAGGGGCGATTGTGGAGTAACCGCTCTTGCAATGCAGAAACATTTGCTAACCCTTCTAATTGCATGAAGCCCTGAATACGACGCTTGAGTGAGGAAAGAGCATAATTGCGAAAGTCATAACCATAGTACTGATACACACCCTCCAAGAGCAGGTGTATTTCTATATCCTCCAAGAGGGGTTTTGGCAGAGACATAATATTCATAATTCATCATTCATTATTCATCATTCATAGGTTTCAGTTTAACCAAGTGGCTTTTACTACTAAAACAGCGATCGCAATTATTGAAATTCCAGCTAGCCATCTTACCTGAGAGCGCAGATTTTTAATCTCTTGGCTCAGACTTTGTGTCTGTGGTATGGAATATGGTTCCAGTTGTACAACTTCAATAGCTACTTGTTCGGGTGTCTTTTGGGGATTTTTAAAAGAGACTTGCGTGTGTAGCCAATTAGTAATCAGTTGGGGACAGTTCTTTTTAAACCAATTTAAAGCTAAGGTTCTAAAAACTGGTTTAGACATTCGGGCAATTAATTTCATCACCCTGTTTAAAGGTTTCAGGCGAAGCTTTTGATTAATCAAATTGACTGAACCAACATCATAAAGACAATCCAGAATTAGTTTCACAGTGGCTTCTTCACTGTTAATCAAGTTTTGCAGTAAAAGCAGAACATCACGCATACGCTCTGCTTCTATATACTTTTCTGCCAAGTTTTCTGGAGGACTTACTGAAGGATTTACAGTTGGATTTAGGGTGTTTTGTCTTACTATCGTCATATTGGTAACATAGCAGCCATAATAATGTCAGTACACCTATCTATCGAGAGAAAGATTTTTTATCTAGAGAGAGAACCTAAAAGCCAAAATTTATTCCTGAGAAACATGACTATATCGTGTTTATAAAAAATCTATTTGTCTAGTTTTGATAAATCTTTTATCTACTTCTGGGTAAATAAAATTTTTTTATTTAGATGCTAACACTTCAATTTGCAAAATCACCCGTTCTAATTCCTCAATTATTACAGTGCTTTCAGTCTTTTTAAAGGCATCTACAAGCGCTCGATAATACCAAAGAGTACCTTCTTTACGCCCATGAAAACGTTCCCAAAGAGATTCGCCCAAAATGCGATAATCTTTGAGAATAGATTGGGCATTGTAAAGTTTATCAGCTAATGACACCAGCAGAACTGATGGGGAAGCAGTAGCAATATGAGCAATGTATGCCTCCTTACGCTGTCGCCAAGGGGGTTTTGGAGTTGTATCAGCGTCAGTACAACCATCTACAATTGCCGTTACATTGTCACCAAAGCGACGACGAATTTCTTCTCGTGTTGCAGCGCCACCTTGATCTTCGATCGCATCGTGTAAGAGGGCTGCGATCGCTTCATCTTCATTTGCCCCGTATTCTAAAGCAATACTGGCGACACCTAATAAATGGGCAACGTAGGGGACACCTGAACCTTTACGAACTTGGTTAGCGTGTAGTTGGGTAGCGTAGGTAAGGGCTGCGGTAAAACGTTCTGAGAGCATTGTATAAAAAAATTCCAGCAGTCAGAAGAACTCAACTGAAATATTGGGTTTGTGTCAATTTTATAACAAATCGCTCCAAGTGCAGAGGTAATAAAGAATGAAAAGGGTACAAGGGGAAAATTGAAATTTGAAATTAGATAAACAACATTTAAATCTATATTCCATCGCCAGATAGATAAAACTCTGCTGTTAGTTTATTAAATTTACTCAAGGATGTACTTTAAACTAGGAGTTAACTTAACATAATGCTAGGCAATCCTGGATTAGGAGAGCAAGCGCTCAATAAAGCGGTAGAAATAGGATTATCTAGTCAGTTAGATGAAGTAGAAAATCTAGATGTAGACATCAAGACAGACCCGCTGAAACTGGTTCAGGGAGAGGTGGATGAAGTCACGATTCAAGGTGAAGGTTTGGTTATGCAGAAAGACCTCCGCATGGAGGAATTGGAAATGCAAATGACTAATGTTGCCATTAATCCTCTAAGTGTGGCTTTTGGCAAAATTGAACTTACTAAACCGACTGAAGCTCATGCACAGGTTGTGTTAACCGAAGCTGATATCAATTGTGCTTTCAACTCCGAATATGTGCGTTCACAACTGCAAAGTCAAAAAATACATATTAACGGACAATTGAGGACTATTGAACCTCAAGATGTAGATTTTCGATTACCGGGTGATGGGAAAGTAGCACTAAATGCCAGCATAAAATTAGTAGAAACTGGTGAAAATCAGCAAGTTGCTTTTTCTGCAGTCCCCAGGATTAGCAGCAATGGAAAAAGTGTTACTTTGGAAAATATCGAGTATGGCGAAAGTAAGGAAATCTCGCCAGATTTGACAAAAGCTTTGATAGATCAAACTAGCGAAATTTTGAATCTAAGTAACTTTGATTTAGATGGTATGAGTCTGCAAGTCAACCAACTAAAAGTAGAAGTAGGCAAACTAATCCTACAGGCTGAAGCTTATGTTGAAAAAATTCCTTCAGCTTAAAAATGTAACGTTCATAAATTCAGGATACTAATAATGGAAACTACAGAAACAACGCAAACAGGTTCAACACCTTTTCCAAATATTCCACCAGTTATTGAAAGTAACGACAGTGAGTATCGTGATACTGGTGTACCCAGTACAGTTGCGATCGCCGGACATCCTCTACACCCGTTGAGTGTGATCTTTCCCATAGCCTTTTTAGCCGCCGCTTTGGGAAGTGACATTGGTTACTGGTTAACTGGCGATTTCTTTTGGGCTAGGGCTTCGCTATGGTTAATCGGACTTGGATTAGCTGGAGGCCTCCTTGCATCTGCGATCGGTCTGAGCGACTTTGTGAAAATTGAACGAGTCCGTAAGCGCACCGCCGGTTGGACGCATTTGATACTTAACGTTTCTATACTAGTTTTATCGCTCGTTAACTTTCTCCTACGCTTGGGCGACGCTGAGTCCCGAATAGTACCTTGGGGACTGTTAATCTCGCTTGTTGTCGGTACACTGACTAGTGCTTCTGGTTGGTTCGGTGCTGAACTCTCCTATCGCCACAAAATTGGTGTAGTGGGTGGAGGTAGCAGAAGATATCCTTAAAGGAGGCAGAAGATAGGAAAAACGCAGCACTTAACAAGATAGTTGGTCGGAGCTAGAAACCCAGTGACAGATTATTATTTACAGCTTCCGCTAAGAATATTTAGCAGTTATCGTTTGTATTTGATACAGTTTTGATACATCTTGTGGGATGGAGATAAGTCTGATCTAAGGTGTTTCCAAAATCAAAATTTGGGAGGATATTTCCCTTACCCAGTCAGGCTTTTGAACCCATCTCACAAGAAAAAATTAGCGTATTTAATTAATAACTGTATACTTTATCTATGTGGTGAAATAAATTACATCCTGTTAAATACTAACTTTTTATATACATAAGCTTATAAAAATTACAATTATACAAAAGGGTGAAATTGCAATATTGAATTTCATACTAAATTAAGTTTAAAAAAGTGCGCGAGCGGTAATTTTCAGACTTTAAAGTGTTTTAATAAAGTTATTACCGAAAGTTTAGAGAAGCAAAAACATGAAAGGTTTCAGGAAGTTATCTTCAATAGCAGTATTGCTATTTGCCTTTGTGTCTCCGCCCTCATTAGCTGAAGCGAAAGATATTTCTTTAAGTAATGCTCTGAATGAACAGAGCATTGCACCAGATGCTAACCTGGTTGGAAATAAAACCGGAGAGCTTTTGATTGCTCAACGGCGGTCAGGACGATACCAGAGAATCCGACGACGGCAGATAATCCGACGACGGCAGTCCTACGGACGATATCAGAGAATCCAACGACGGCAGCCTTACGGACGATATCAGAGAATCCAACGACGGCAGCGTTTTGGACAACGCCAGATTATCGAACGACGGCAGCCCTACGGACGATACCAGATTATCCGACGACGGTATTAGAGATATGAGTAAAAATGACGTAGGCATAATACCCCTCTCATAACAGAGACGCTACGCGTAGCTTGCTTCCACGAAGTGGTATAGGAAGCCTTCGGCTACATGAATTTTGCCTACTAAGGATTTTGGATAAGGCACATAATTAGTTTCTAGAGATGTCTATTGAGGACTGGTGATACAAATAATATCGTGTCCGGTTAAAGACTTACATATCATTAAGACCGCAGAGGGGTAAAGGTGCAGAGGGGCAGAGGGGACGAGTTTTTGGTCTTTCTGGATAGATTCGGGAATTATAACTAATTAGCCGGATATGATATAAGCCAATTGTTAATAGAAATCTGGTGAAAAAGAATGTAGAGACGCAGCACTGCTACATCTCTACAAAAGTTTGGATAACATATATTTAATTTCACCAGATGTCTCTGTAATGGTTAGTGGTTGTTCTATTAATCACTAACCATTAACTATAGTGGCTCACTCCAGCCTGGGATTAATAGCTGGTATCACCTTGAAATTGGCGATTTTCCAAGGTTGTATCATCAAGATTTGTTGCTGAGATGAAAATTCAGTACTCGCGGAACGCTCTAATAAATCTACTGTATTTCCGAGATTCAACCCTAAATCACTTTGCAAAGATAACTCGGCCGTTTCTCCGTGAGATTCATAACATCGCAAAATTAACTGCTGTGGATCATCTTCAGATGGCTTCAAGGCCATCAAGATTAAATTTTCAGCTGATAAATCTAGGAAACTTACTCCTTCAATAGTGCTGTTAGCGGTAGCGGAGGGTTGAGCCAGTGGCCAATTGAATATCACTTGCAACGGTATATTCAATTCATAGCCACGCCGTACTGTATGGGCTGATTCCCAGCTATGAGCATGAGGATACAAGGTATATTTGAACTCATGAAAACCTCGGTCAGCCTCTGAGTCTGGCCAATTAGAACTGCGTAGCAGGGTTAGGCGGAGTTGATTTGGTTTGCTGTCATAACCGTATTTACAATCATTGAGCAAACTGACACCATAACGATTTGGGATTGTGGTATTTGTCTGTGTATCTTCTGCTGTTAAATCAGCCCAACGCAAAGCAGGAACTTCCCATTTTGCTTGTTCTGCGGGGGTTTGTGGTTTAGTTGGGCGGCGAATCGCGCCACAGGGAATTTCATAAGTAGCAAAGTCGGCTTCAATATTTAAAGGAAAAGCAGCTTTCACTAATACATGATTTTCTTGCCAATTGACAATTGTAGCGATGTTCAGCAGACGTGAACCATTTTGCAGAATATAGTCTTGGCAAAATTCCGATTCACCCAACTGACGTACCACGCGTACACGACTTTGCACTGGGCCTTGTTCTAACCACTGAATAGATTGAAGATTTGTTGAGGGTAAGGGATGTTGAGCATAATTGGGGTCTATATTCCAAGCATCCCAATATTGCCCACTGTCTTTAAAAGCTTGCAATTGATTCCCCGCCCCACTCAAAACTTCTCGTTGATAAGTTTTGTCAAAAACACTTGATAAATCTCCGGTGTCAGGATCTATAACAACTCGCAAGAATTCATTTTCTAAAATCCAGTCTGGGAGGAGTGGGGGAGATGAGAGAGAGACGCGATTAATCTCGTCTGTATTGGGGAGTGAAGGGGAAAGCCAAAATATGCGGTAGCCTACGGGTGGAATTTCGGTGGCGAGAAATAGTATGGTTGATGGTTCAGATAATTGCGAGACAAGTTGCTTTCCAGAAGCATCGTAAATCTGCCATTCTTGGGTAGTTGTTAGTGGTGTGGGTAAGGCTACAGAGATTACCTCAGAACGTTGCCAATTGAGAGAATTGAAAACAAAAATAGGCAGACTATCGGGTTTTGGTGGTTCTGATAGGGTAATGTGAGATGCGATCGCTAAAAGTGATTCCTGTAATATTTTCGTTCCCACTTGTTCCACTTGTTGCCATTGGGGCAAGGCATCTGTGTAAACTTGGGTAATTGAAGAACCAGGTAAAATATCGTGAAACTGTTGAAATAACACAAATTTCCAAGCTGCTTCAATTTCTGCTTTCGGATATGTCACACCACAGCCTACAGTTGCCAAGGTAGCAAATAGTTCAGCTTGATATAATAAATTTTCACAACGACGATTCCAGCGTTTTTGATCTCCGTGGGTAGTGTAGCAACCGCGATGGAATTCTAAGTATAATTCGTCATTCCAAGTAGGGAATAAGGGAGAATTATCACTATTATCTCCTGCCTCCTGCCTCGTGCCTCCTGCTTCCTGCCTCCTGCCTCCTTTACTGATTTGCCGTAAATACTTTTCAGCCGTCGTAAATTCTAAGTCTGGAAATAAAGGCGACTTTTGCCAGCGTTGGGCCGTTTCTAACATATCACGGGTGGGGCCGCCGCCGTGGTCGCCGACACCGGGAAGCCAGAGAGATTCTGGTAAACTAGTTTGGGTTTGCCACTCAAGAGTATAAGTTGCCATTTTAAGCGGGTCAATGCTTTCACCGATGAGTGCAGACATCAAACTAAAGACTTCGCTACCGTCAGGCGATCGCCACCAAAAAGCCTCATAATCAAATTTAGTAGTATCATTCCACCGCAACTTCTGCGTCACAAAATACTCAATTCCGGCATTAGCGAAAAACTGCGGTAAAGTTGCACAGAAACCAAAAGAATCTGGAACCCATTCCACAGTTGAAAGCTGGCCAAATTTCTCCTGGATATAGCGCTGACCATACAGTAGCTGACGGACTATTGATTCACCAGCAATTAGGTTGAGTTCTGGTTCCACCCACATTCCGCCGACAACTTCCCAACGTCCAGCAGCTACCTGTGCTTGAATTGCCCTAAACAAATCCGGGCGATGTTCTTCAATCCAAGCATAAAGTGCGGGACTTGAATGACAGAAAATTAACTCAGGAAAATCTTCTTGCAACTTCAGAACCGACTCAAAAGTATTTTGCGCCGCATTCCAAGTTTCACTCACAGGCCATAACCATGCTAAATCTAAGTGAGCATGACCCAATAAAAAAATTTTAGATTTTATATCCGTAGCCTTCAAAAAGGGGGCTAAGATATCAGATTGAATTAAATTTTGGCGTAGAGCTAAAAACGACTGTACCAACTCTCCCTTCTCTTCCTGCGTGTCCTCTGTGCTTCTGCGGTTCGTAATCTCCGCCACCATCGCCGCCAAAACATCCAACTTCTCCGGCGCAAATTTTTCCAAATAAAGCTGCACTACAGCTAACTCATCAGCCACAAAACCTGGATCGGGATTATTATCAACATAAGACTCATAAACTAGGAGCGATCGCACTAAAGCACCATCACAATGTCCCGGACTCACTAACCGCAAAGCCACAGTGAATTCTTCCCCTGGCGTCACCCCCTGGCTGAGAAGTACTCTAGGCGAACAATCAAATAAATCACCCTCCAGTACTAACTCACCATTTACATAAATCTCAGCAGAATCTGCCCACCAAACCAGTACCAGCCGCAAAGATAACCCAGCTAAAGGATAACCGTGTAAATCTTGGGGAACCACCAATCTTTGCACTAGCCATAGCACTTTTTTCCCGCCCGTCCAAGCAATATGTTCTTTAGCATTCAACTGGGCAGGTTGCCAATGAGACAAATCAGCAGCTACAACATCAGTAATAACTAAGTCAGATTCCTGATACAGCCACGTAGACTGAAGATTAACTTGACAAAAAGAGCGCAATTGCTCAATTGCTTGTGAGATAAATTTGGTCTGGGATTGAGAGACAGTCGGGGTCATATATTCGCTAAGATGAGGTGTTGGTCGTTTTTATTGTTTGGCGCGAGTCTCACAACTTAACAAGACTTGAACTAAAAAATTACTACTATGTCTTCTGGTTCCTCTGGTCGTTATCAAAGCAGACTATTTAACTTTGTCCACCAGCAATCTCGGCGGGTGACACAACAGTGGGAACATACCTTTCGGCATTTGCAAGTTGCCACTAAGTGGGGTGTCGAGGTACTACTTTACCCAGTGTATCTACTGTTTCAGTCATCTGAATCATCTGGGAAAACGCTACATACTAAAGAACCACAAACTAGATTAAAGTTACAACCAAATGATACCGATTTCCAGCCTGAAACTCTACCCAATGCTGATAGTCCCATTCAAAATGTACTAGAGGCAGTCAATTACCTGTCATCAGATGAACCCGCCTCCACTCCTACGAAAGCAGCTGAACATTTCAATCCCTTGGCTTTATTGGAAGTTTTTCGGCTGAAATTCGTTGAAAAGAACTCTAATCTTACTCAATCATCAAATATTACGGCTAATCAAGCTGTAAGTCTCAACCCTTCACAATTAGAGAATGCCCTTCAACAGCGTCTTCCAATAGTTCGAGGAATTGCCACAAATTTGATGAATCGAAATTTAGTACTTGTTACTGCCGACAATGAAATTCTAGATATCTTAACACCCGAACAACAGGCAAAATTAGAAGACCGAATTATTAACGAAGTTGCTAATTACTGGCAGTCCTGGCGTTTGATTGTAGCTAAAAAAGAAACGCAGCTATTACGACAAATTGACCGATTATTAGCAAAACTCACTGACGTAAATCCAGCTAAAATTCCAGTTTTAGCGGAGGATATACCAAAAGATTTACTTAATACAGATAGATTATTAGCATTTCTAGATATAGCCATTGCTAAGTTGGAATCGAATGCTTTAGTCCCAGTGCAAGAACGTAGCCAGGAAATTGTTCAAGTTGCCCAAACTCAGTTAAACATATTTCTTTATGGCAAAGAGCAATTAGCTGCCAAAGGAGAAATTGCCCCTAATGCTGATGGTTTAGAAACTCATTCACAGAATTTTCAGGCTTTGATTGAGGCGGCGCTTAATTACTTTTTTGGTGTCGGTAATAGAAAAACATTTGAGACAACAACTAGTAATGAGAGATTGCCAGGTAAACTATTTTCGTCACGCCTGAGAAAAGCTTTGTCCAAAAGCCCTCTGGTAGAGAACCAGGATTTAACAGACGATCCTTGGCTAACGTGGAATGATTTATTTGGTGACACCAAAACCGTTGCTGACAAGCCAGTTAGACTTTCTGGGGGGAAAAATCCTGCTTTAGCCCCAAGTTTATCAATAGGGCATTTTCCACAAAATAATTTGAGTGTAAAACAATCTAAAGTCGGATCTGGTTTGGTACAAAGAAAACAACCAAGTAGTAATCTCGCCTCAAGTCAAAAAACATCTGGAAAAGTCGCCTCTGTAAAACAAACTCAAACCCGCATTTCCCAAACTAAAAGCGAGAGTCGTAAAGGGGAAATTTTGCAACAGCAATTTCACCAAAGCAGTCAAGTTGAGGCACAGCCAGACTGGATAGAAACGACAGCAACTTCAACTGGCTATGAAAAGCACCCCTTAGAGCAACTTTTGGAATGGCTTGATTATGTTATGGTTTGGCTAGAAGAAAGATTTGTAAAGATTTTTCAGTCGTTGCGGCAGCTATGGCAAGGGAAATAATACTAATTCGTAATTCGTAATTAAGACTTGTCAAATTGTATCTGGGTTTCCAGGTTTACATCTGTAGCCTAATTTTGGAGAATTTGTATAAGCTAGTAGATATTTTTTAATAAACTATTATAGTAGCAATTTTTCAATTTAAGGATAATTAAGATTATCTATAATGTTATTGGTGGTTGTCTAAGTGAAAATTATTGTTTACTGTAAATACTTCAATTTCAAAAATCCATTAGATAAACCGAAAATTGAGAGGTTTGTAGTAAATGTATCTCAAATCCCGAAGATAGGTGAAACAATTGTAGTCGAAAGAATTTCACCCCAAAAGCAGTTTGTCATTATCTTTGAATACATTGTGACAGCAGTGCAATTTAATGCATCTAGGGAATCGGCTGATGCAGCAGATGCTCAAGTAAACGCATTTTTGAACCACTGTTGGGAGGGAACATCAAATTTCAAAGTTACAAACTTTTTAGAACAATAATCTCTCACCACAATATATGATTGAGTAAATAACGTAACAGCTTTAATCCTGTTGGTTCAGGGTAATCAGTTGGCAAAAGAGCCAGCATCGCATTTTGCAATTTTTCCAAAGCGATGTCTACTTCTTGGCGATTTGGTCTGGTTGTTTGGGGAAAGTGTAATGGTTCGCCTACCCGAATTGTTAACTCTTTTCCCAAATAGAGGTCATGAGTTCCAATCAGCCCAATTGGAATAATCGGTACACCAGCCCGCAAGGCATAAATTACAGTCCCGCGCTTCAAAGGGAGATGCAATTGAGCTTCAGCAGTTCCTAGTCTTCCTTCAGGAAAGAGAATCATCCCATCCCCACGAGTCAAAATTGCCAGAATAATCCGGTCTATTTGTCACAGTGTATGCATGTTTTGCCCTGTGGGTACTGTCTGTTTAATTGCTGCTGCAAGATAAACTGAATCTTGCCTTCCTGCTTTAGCCGCTTCTATGACAGCAATTTCTTCTTTGCCCACCCGTTCCAAAGGAATCACGCCCCCAGCAAATCCAGGATGAAGCGCTTCCACCACTTTTATTTTTATAGAGGGTACGAGCATCACCCAGGATGTAATAGTAAGGTTGGGTGGGAAGTTCAGCTAGGAGGAGCAAGGGATCGATGTGGTGGAGATAGTTGACTGCTAGAATTGCAGGTTTCTGATATCATGTCCGGCTAATTAGTTATAATTCCCTTTCTCTATGCAGAAAGCCCAAAAACCCATCCCCTCTGCACCTCTGCCCCTCTGCCCCTGGAGCGGTCTTAATGATAAGTCTTTAACCGGACATGATATGAGGTATCCTTTCAAGGTGTTCGACCCTTACTTTGAAAAAGGAATGGATGAGCGTAACTCAATTAACTGTAATTACTATAGATGTTGACTTTTTAGTAGCTTGTTGGGAGAATACGTAAAAAATTAACCCTATGATTGACCATAGCGATCGCCTAGCTTCTCGTAAAGAAGGCAGATTCCAAGGTGTTGGAGGACTTGAACTGTATTACCAAAGCTGGCATCCAGAGGGTAAAGTACGGGCAATATTAGTTATTGTGCATGGACTCGGAGCGCACAGCGATCGCTACAGTAATGTAATTGAGCATTTGATACCCAAGCAATATGCTGTCTACGCCTTAGACTTGCGCGGTCATGGACGCTCACCAGGTCAGCAAGGCTATATCAACGCTTGGAGTGAGTTTCGTGAAGACCTGGGAGCTTTTTTACAGTTAATTCAGACTCAGAATCCTGGATGCCCAGTTTTTCTCTTGGGTCACAGTTTAGGCGCAGTGATTGTCTTAGATTACATTCTGCGCTATTTCCAACAAGCATCATTATTGCAGGGTGCGATCGCTCTTGCGCCAAGCTTGGGGAAAGTAGGGGTTTCACCTATTCGGGTACTTTTAGGAAAAATGCTCTCACGGGTATGGCCACGTTTCACCCTGAATACAGGCATTGACATCAGTGCTGCTTCACGAGATCCGCAGGTTTTAGCCGCGATCGCTCAGGATACAATGCGACATACCCGTGCTACTGCCCGTCTAGCTACAGAATTCTTTGCAACAGTTAATTGGATTAATGCTCACGCACGTGATTGGCAATTACCATTACTGATTCTCCACGGTGGTGCAGACCGAGTAGCTTTGCCGGGGGGAAGCGACATCTTTTGCCAACGGGTAAACTGCACAGATAAGCTGAGAATCGAGTATCCAGAAGCCTATCACGAACTTCAGAGTGACCTAAATTACCGCGAGGTACTAGCTGATTTAGAAGATTGGTTGGAGCGACAGCTACCATCTGAGGTGGTGCAGTTAGAACGGAGAAGCGCTGAGTTAGAGTTTCCTAGTTCTTAGTATCTTGACTACAACCTTCTTTCTATCAACAGTCGAGTTAAATCTTCGATTACATCTATACTCAGTTGATATCCATTAAAAATCGTAAACAAAGGGCTAACAGCCTGATTAACGTACTGTGCTAACGCCGAGCGAGGTGTTTCAAGCGGTAGATTAACGAACGCCAAAACTTCATCTTGATATGCTGAACCTTGTGAATAAATAGAACGCTCTTGATTTGCCCAAGAACGAAGTCTACGTCCCCGCAAGCCAGTCCATTTAAATGCAAAAGCTAATTGCGTTTTTTCTGGGTCACAACCCATTGCCTTTGCAAACTCCATACCAACTGCTATAGCTTCAGCCGTTCTAATTACAGGTAGAGCAAAATCAAGAACTGTCATAGGTGGGGGTGCGTAATTCTTGACTGACATATCATCTTCTAATGCTCGCCTCAGATAAAATTTACCCTTTGGATCGAACCGCATGAAGTCAATATCTCTGCTCAAACCTGAATCCAGACTAACAATAAGCGCTTCCCAAGCTCCGTTATAAACATAAGGTCGGTCTTTGTCAACGAAACCTCGACTATCTAGCCACACAGGCCAACCAGTATATTTAGGATTATTAAAACTCAAGAGATTAAAGAATTGCTCATTTGCAGAGTGTAGAGGTACTTCTCCAATAATTATTAATGCTACCTGCGAAGTACCATGCTCCGGTAAAGTAATACTACGTTCTTTAACTACGGTGTTAAATCTTTCTTCACTTTCTTGAAGATAACATCGCAGTATATCTTCAATTGGTTCCTCTAGTTGTATTCCTTGTGCAATTGTGAAAGCCAATTCACGGAGCAGAGAAGGCGTGACACCACCAAGATGGCGGCGTAAAAAACGACCAATATCTGCTTCACGATTCTCGAAGCATAAATTCATGATGCGTTCCCAGTCATTACAGCGAGGTTCTGAACTGCTAACAGTATTATTTGTATTCAGACTTCGCACATAAACACTATGAGCTTTAATTAGATCCTTACCTTGTTCATCCTTTAAGCCAGTCTTTGCTGCTACAGGTGTTATAAATCCAGAAGGAATCTCTAATGCTGGATACTCTTGACCATCTTTTTTAAGATAGTGAATTTTTACTTCAAAAGATTGACTGCAAAATTTACTGGCAATAGACTGAATAACATCAGGATGAAAACTTTCTCTTGGATTTTGATGCGCTCCCTGAATATCAGGAGAACTATCATTGTTGAAACCAATTAGTAATATACCTCCATCATTATTTCTGAGGGCAATGCAAGTCTTGGCTATCTTCGCCATACCCTCTTTAGATTGAGGATCGATCCATCTTTTAATCTCTACAGACAAACTTTCAGATGGATTCAAAACTAAATTATTAAAGAAATCCTGATTATAGATACTTCCCATTTTTAGCTTTAAATTTACTACCAATAAAGGCACATTAGCACCAGAGTAACGCACCTTTATCTGTTTAAGTATTTTTGTACTATAAAATTTATTACGAAAGTGCGATCTACAAAACGCAGCAGGATGTTAGTATCTATGAGGTATACCACTGCGAAGGATAATCCTCGTAAATACTCTCACGAGTCACAGCATAATCTGACAGCACAGGTATATTTGACCCAAAGTATGCTGCAAACTCGTCAGCTAATTTATCTGCAATTACTTCAAACTCCTCATCGTTCAGTTGAGCCTGTGTCTGAAGCTTTGACATCAACTGAGCGCGTTTTCCTTCTTGACTCTTGCGCTGTTGGTCTTGAAAGATTAGCTCTTGAAGATATTCATTAGCTGAACTATAACCGCCTTTAGCTACTTGTTCTTCGACAAAGACTTTCATTGACTCAGGTAAGGAAATCTGAATGTTAGTCATACCTTGAGATATCTAGTCGGCGATTTTATCTACTACGTTAGCACTGCGATCGCATCTACTTCTATCAAACAAGCGATCGCATATCTAAAATGCAGAGTCAGTTATTTACGTTATCTGAAAAATAGGTTGCTGAGGATTGAGAGTTTTTTCCAGCTAAGATAGGTTCTCCCTTTACTCCTCCACGGGTAAGAGTACAAATCTTATAAAGGTTTTCACACTCAAAGATTGCTAGAACTAGCTCTTTCCCAGTTTGATAAGACGATGGTAAAGGTTTACCTACCTCGCATTCCATATCAATTTCGTTATCATGCCACTGTAACTTCCAAATACGCTTTTCGGTTATTCGTGCTTTAAGAGACTGAGCAAGAGCACTATATACCTGCTCTGCTTTGATATCATCCTTGGCTGCTGGCACAAAAAACTTCATAGGCTGAGGTTACAAATAACGTAGGTTTCATTAGCACCAGCGTAACGCAGTTACCAAGGCAATCTGCTCCCATTCCATGAGAAAAAGTGTCCACTATCGCCTTCTTGAAGCTGTTCGATGACAGCCAATAATAAAGTAACAGTACGTTCCACTGAAAATAATTTTTCCGCAGGTATATTTCCCTGGAAAGGACGGGAAAGACGCGTATCAGTTGTACCAGGATGTAATGTCACTATTAATGCTTTCGGACAACTTCTTTTATACTCAATTGCCGCAGTTCGCATCAACATATTGAGTGCTGCTTTAGAAGCCCGATAGCCGTACCATCCACCAAGTTGGTTATCGCCAATACTGCCCAATTTAGCAGAAATAGTGGCGAACACGCTGCGTTCTCCATGACGAAACAGAGGCAATAAATGTTTAGCCAGTAAGACAGCACCAATACTATTTATCTGAAAGTAGCGCAGTAAATTTTCTGAATTGATCTGTCTTAAGCTTTTTTCAGGTTGCAAAGTATCTTCATGCAACAGTCCTACACAGTTGACTACTAAATGCAGTTTGTCGGCTTGAGTAGATATTTTTTGAACGGCTTCAATAATCTGCAACTCGTCAGTAATATCTATCTCCAAACAAATTAATCGCTCAGGATATTTGTCTACAAGAGCTATTAACTCTGAGGCCGATTCCGGTTGACGAGAAGTTGCATAAATTTTAGCTATTGTGTGATCTTGTAGCAATTTTTTCACAAAACCCAAACCAATACCTTGGCTGGCTCCCACAATCAAAGCATTGACAGGATTAATTTCATCGATAAAAGACATATCAATTTAGATAACTTGTGGAGGTATTTGATATTCATAGCGAGAGACGAAATAAGCACCAATTTGTCTCTGGCTGTGATAACGGAAACCAAAGCCTTCATATACTGCTCTCAGGCGCGGACGCGAATCATCACAATCTAGACGTAAATAACGTTTACTAAGTGTTTGTGCGTGTTCAACAGCCCAAGCCAGCAGTGTCGAACTGCAAAGCGATGTACAAATGCTGACTCTTCCAAAAAGTGTCGGGCCAGAAAAGTAAATGCTCTAGTTCTTAGAGTAAAGCGCCACCACAACTAGAACCACACCCAGCAGTACAACCATAGCAATAAGCAGCAGTTTGTACCTCACTAATCAGGTCTAAACTGCCAGCTTTTAATAATTTGCCAACTGTCAAAGTTTCACCATTGCGAGTTTTTGCAGGCAAATTCATCATTTGGTTAAAGTCACAATCATATACATTGCCCAGATAGTCAATTGAAAGTTCATCACGACACATTAAATGTTCAACTGTGCTGGGATTAAAATGCGACTCTAAAAACTGCAAATAGCTAGCGTACAGTTTTCTCCGTTCTAAATGCATTTTGGTTCTACCAACTGGTAAGTTAGTAAAGGTGAAGAGGTTGTTAAACACAATATTAAAATGTTCTTGCAAGAACATTTTGTAATCTCGTTCTAGGTTACTCTGTTCGGGAGCTAAAGAAAATTTTTCATCGGTGGGCAACTGAGGATTAAAAACCAAGTCCAAAATTAGATTCTGGTCTTTACCATAGCCAAGTTGGTTAAGCCACTGCAAAGCTTTGACTGAACTATCAAAAACACCAGTACCGCGCATTTTATCAACATTATCTGCTAGGTAACAGGGTAGAGAAGCCACAATTCTTACTTGGTGCTGGGCAAAGTATTCTGGTAAATCACCAAATCCATCTTCAAAATAAATGGTCAAATTAGACCGGACAATCACTTGTTTACCAGTTGCTTTTGCTGCTTCTACCAGTGGCTTAAATCCATAATTAATTTCGGGTGCGCCACCAGTCAAATCCACAATTTTAATTTCGGGAAATTTATGGATTAGTGAAATTAGTTGTTCGCAAATTTCAGCAGAAAGTTCTTCTGTACGTTTTGGCCCGGCTTCGACATGACAGTGTGTACAAGCAAGATTACAACGCTTACCTAGATTAATTTGTAAAACAGTGATTCCTTTTTTTGTCAAAGGTGAACTGAGTTTGTTTTTAAAGGCTGTGACTGCTGTATCTGGTAAAATTTTTGTTTGAATTTGCATTAGTTACTACTCCTGAAAAATTACACAACTATATTCAGTTTTTCTAACCTTGCAATAATCTGTAGCTTATTGCACTAATAATTGCAGCAGTTGGTAAAGTTAAAATCCACGATAGTAGAATCTGATAAAAAACACGAGTATTAGATTTAGATTTTTTGCTAATTAATCCTACACCAAAAATAGAACCGACTGAAACGTGAGTGGTAGAAACTGGAAGCCCAAACCGAGTAGCTGCAATCACCAGAACCCCAGTTACTATATTTGCTGATAAGCCTTGAGTAGGATTCATTGAGGTAATCTTTTCACTCATGGTTATTGCAACTTTTTGAGAGTTGAGTAAACCGCCAAGTGCCATTGCGATCGCTATTGTGATCATTCCTCCCTGAATCGAGAAATACTCAATAATTAGGATGAGTGAAACAATCTTAGGAGTATCATTTAATCCTCTAGCAAAACTGACAATTCCAGCACTGAGAAAATGACAAGCATCAATCATTTTTTGGTTGACTGGTAGATGCCATTTTGAATTAATATAGCCAGATAAGCTGTAAATTCCTGCTCCCAAAGGAATAGCAATGATTGGACTAAGTAATAAAGGCAAAATAAAGGAAGTTCCTAAAGCTGCAAAATTAACTTGTAGTCCGATCGCAACTAATCCAGCGCCAACCAGCGCACCTGTTAAACTGTGAGTTGTGGAAATGGGAAACCCCATGAGGGTAGCAATGATTACAGTCAATCCAGTAGCGATCGCTACTGCGAGATGAAACTCTGGAGCATTAGCGATCGCATCAGGTAATAGTCCTTTTCCAGAAAAGTTTTTAATTAATACTCCTGCCAAAAAAGTCGCAGTTATTGCACCAGCAAAAGTTGTGAAAGTTGCCCACAAAATTGCTGTTTGATAGCTGCTAGTTCGGCTACCAAACAGCGTCGCTACACCTTTAAAATTATCATTTGCTCCATTTGAATATGCTAAAAAAAGCGTAGCTAAAAAAAGACTAATTAACAACATTTTGGAGTTTATAAACAAGAAGTCAGAATTCAGAATATAATTAGTGAAATATTAAAATTGTACATTCATTTCCCAGTTGCACAGAATTATTCTGTTAGTGGTAGCGGGGCGTTTAGCCCATTCTGACTCCTGAATTCTTTGTTAAGAAATTAACAGCAGCCACCACCGCTATAGTGCCAGGTTGAATTGGTAACAATTATTTCTGCTGGCTTACTAGCAGCAAGTTTAGCAGCAGTTTTATCACACACCGCAGCCGGAATACCTAGCTGAAGTAAATGACCTGCCAAATCGTCAAAGAAGGGTTCAGAACCAGCATAAATTGCCGTTTTTCCAGTGAAAATGCAAGCACCATCTTCTGGAATTACAACTTTAAATGAGACAGAATCCAGACTTTCTAAAAGTAGGTTTTCTTCTAAATTATAAGTCTGGGAATCTAGTAAGCGATAAGGACGACGGCCACGAATTTCAACTTGACCAAAACCAGCATTTATAATCCTTTCAGTATACTCTTGATATGTGAGTGCACCTGATAAACACATGGCTCTCAGTCGCTCATCTTGTTGAAGATGTGCTGGAATGGGACGAGTAGCAATTGGATCGCTCATCTGTAAGCGTCCACCTGGTTTTAAAACCCGATATGCTTCTTTTAAAGCACGAGTTAAATCTTCTGGTTCAAAGATGTTGAAAAGGCAATTTTGTGCCACGATATCGACACTAGCATCAGCAACAGGTAAGTTAAAAGCATCACCTTCGCGGATTTCTACAAAGCTGGTGTTAAACCAGGGGTTTTCTTGAGCAGCAATTTCCAGATTACGTGCAGCTGCTTCCCGCATGGCTCCAACCGGTTCAACGGCAATTACAGCACTTGCATAACGGGAAAAATAAGCGAATTGCAACGCTTCTAAGCCGCCACCAACGCCGACGTACAGCACAGTAGGTTGGTTTCCTAGTTCGGTGGGGTGAACAGTGGTGCCACAACCATAATTCATTTCCTGCATTGGCAAAGGAATTTTTAATCCTGGTAGTTGCAGGGGCGTACTTTGTACACAACAAAGTCCAACTTGCGGGGTTTGGGCAACTTCGTGGTAGAACTGCGCTGCTGTTTCTAGATAGGTCATGCCACTTTGAGTTTTGGATTTTGGATGATTACAGCTTTGTGCATCCTAATATAATTAACTCTGAGTTGGATGAGTTTTTGGTGAGATTGCCAAAGACCCCAAATCTTCCTAAGATAGAATGATTTGGGATTTTACCGTTATTTGACACTGGAAGACAAACAAGAAGTAAGAGGAGATGAGGGAGCAGGGGAGAAGTTGCAGTAAGTTTTTCCCCTCTGCTCCTGTGGGGGTACAGCCGGGATACGGATACCGTTGGCGAAACATTAGTTAACATAAAAGGGCCGATTTGACTGCGTAATACATGGAGAGGATAACCCACCTTTCCGTGTATTACACGGAAAGAAAAAAATTAAGTCAGCTGCCTCAATAATCAATAAACTAGAAGAAATACCTGTGGAGGCAGTATATGTGCTTACATCCTGAAGAAATTCCTCCTATTCCCGATGAAACGGTACGCGTAGCTTCTGCCGCATTTCCAAAAGGTAATTTATATATGCGACTGCGTGATGAACTTGGAGTCTTTTATCAGGATGAAGATTTCGCATCACTGTATCCACAACGGGGTCAGCCAGCGCAAGCACCTTGGAGGTTGGCGATCATCCTGGTAATGCAATATTTAGAGAATCTCTCTGATAGACAAGCAGCCTCTTCAGTGCAAGGGCGGATTGATTGGAAATACACTTTGTCGTTGGAGTTGACAGACCCTGGTTTTGACTTTAGTGTTTTAAGCGAATTCCGCGACCGATTAATAACAGGTGGTGTCGAGCGGCAAATACTAGACTTGATGCTGTTGAGATTTCAGGAACTCAAGCTGTTGTGCTTTTGAATTGCGCGATTGCCGTTATATTGGGCTAGCTAAAACTCATCTACAGCATATTCTGACTGCTGCCGCTATCAATTTAGGTCGAGTTTTCGCATGGTTGGAGGAGATACCAAGAGCTAGAACTCGCTCCTCACACTTTGCAAGACTGGCAGACTCTACTGATACCGCCAGCGCAAAACAGTCTGTTGGATTGCCAACGGTAAGAGAACTTGAAATTTTACGTGAGCGTGTTTTGTCTAAACTGAAGTTGGGTACGCAAGCTTCTGGGTATAAAACTGCTCAGAAGGCTCTCAATCGTTTGATCGCTGAACTAATCGGTTCAGTTTAGCTGTTTGGGGAATTTGCCAACGGTATCCGGAGCGAGTCGAGGACTGGGCAAAAGTACCGCTTTGAATCTGGCTAAAAAAGGGGTTGATGTAATCGTCACTTACCATCGCAATGCCGAGGAAGCCGCTAAAGTTGTCACTGAAATTGAACAGCTTGGCGCAAAAGTGGTGGCACTGCAACTAGACACCGCCACCACTAAAACCTTTGATAGTTTCGCCGCGCAACTCCAGCAGGTACTCAAGGATAACTGGAAAACCGAGCATTTTGACTTTTTGGTGAATAACGCTGGAACAGGCGTTCACTCATCTTTTGCCGAGACGACCGAGGAAGATTTTGACCACTTGATGAATATTCACGTCAAGGGCGTTTTCTTCTTCACCCAGAAACTACTGCCACTGATCAATGACGGCGGACGAATCGTGAATCTTTCGTCTGGACTGACTCGGATTATCTTTCCCGGTTATTCTGCCTATGCCAGCATGAAAGGGGCCGCGGAGACCTTAACCAAATACATGGCTAAAGAGCTGGGATCGCGGCAGATTGCGGTGAATATCATCGCTCCAGGCGCGATCGAAACTGATTTCCGTGGGGGTGCGGTACGTGATAATCCTGAGATGAATAAATTAATCGCTTCACAAACCGCACTGGGTCGCGTGGGTCTTCCTGATGACATTGGGGGGGCGATGTCTACGACGGGCTATGCCTACGCCTCACTACTCTCTGAAGACAATAAATGGGTGAATGCTCAAAAAATTGAAGTCTCTGGCGCTCAGTCGATCTAAATGCAAATCGTTGGGCGGCGGCGCATGGCTTGGCTGTGTGCGGCAGGTTTTGATCAATGATCGAGTAATTCTGTCATATTGATTGAATCGAATATAGGGAAAAAATGAAAGCAATAGTAATTAACGCATACGGCAATGAGGACGTTTTGGATTACGTCGATGTCGAACGTCCAGAGCCGAAAGCGGGCGAAGTTCTGGTGAAAGTTCACGTTGCGGCGGTCAATCCGGCTGACTGGAAAATCCGCGATGGGATGGGCGAAAGGTTCGGGTTCAAACTTCCGCTCATTCTTGGCGGCGACATCGCCGGAACCGTTGAAGAGGTGGGGGATGACGTTGAAATTTTCAAGAAGGGCGATGCGGTTTATGGGATGACCCTTTCCAGCCTCTCCGGTGGTTACGCCGAATACGCGGTTGCAAAAGCGATCGCGATCGCGCCCAAACCGGAAAGCATCGATTTTGAAGAGGCGGCGGCGATTCCAATCGGCGCGTTGACTGCGTGGCAAGCGATGTTCGATTTGGCGAATCTGAGCAGCGGGCAAAGAATCTTGATAACCGGCGCGTCGGGCGGAGTCGGCTCGATGGCTGTTCAGTTTGCCAAAGCGAAAGGCGCGTTCGTGATCGGCACGGCTTCGGGCAAAAACGAACAGTTCGTCCGCAATTTGGGCGCGGATGAGTTCGTTGATTACACGCGGCAACCGTTTGAAGAAATCGTCAAAGACGTTGATGTTGTTTTCGATACAGTCGGCGGCGATACATTGGAGCGAGCCTTCCAAACTCTGAAAAAGGGCGGCTTTCTGGTAACATCGGCGCAGACTCCATCCGAAGAAAAAGCAAAAGAATTCGGCACAGAAGCCGCGTTTGTCTTTTGTAAGCCGAACGCGGGGCAATTAACCGAAATCAATCGGCTGATTGAAGAAGGCAAATTAAAAATATACATCGAAACGGTTCTGCCGCTCACAGAAGTAAAAAAGGCGCATCAACTTTCCCAAAGCGGGCGCACACGCGGTAAAATCGTTTTGCAAGTCGGGACATAGCTTTAAAGCGTGAATTAATCTAATCTATGAACGAAAAAATGGAAACGGATGTCATCATCGTCGGAGCGGGTCCGACCGGCTTTGCACTGGCGTGTCAGCTGATTCGCTACGGCGTTGATTTCGTTATTTTCGATAAAAAAAAGCATCTCCGATTTATCGAAAAATACAGCGAATGGATTGACTGCCAAAACTTTGCGATCGCGCCGCGCATCAAAGAAATTTTCGGTGCGGACGAATCTTTTTGGAGGGTATTACTAAAATAGAAAAATAGAGGTAAAGAATTGAACGATGCAATCTATACAAGAAAGAGAGAGTTCTTATAAGCAAGGGGCTCCCTGGCTACCTGACGATATTAAAAAGGAATTTGGGTTATTCAATGTTTTTAATTTTAATCCTGGTAAGAACGGGAACCCTCCACAATTGCCATATAGCAAAAAAGATTATTACAAAATAACAATTATTAAAGGCAGTGGCAGTGGTATTTTTCTCTATGCGGATAGAGAGATTGAAATAGAAAACTATTCAATTATCTTTTCTAATCCGCAAATACCTTATGGATGGTCACAAAGAGAAAACTTTTCAGATGGTTTCGCTTGCGTCTTTGATCAGGCATTTTTTCATCAATACGGAAATATAACTAATTATTCAGTTTTTCAGCCCGGCAATAATATCTACCAATTAGATGAGGAGCAATTTGTCCAACTAGAAGGCATTTTTAGACGAATGTTTGAAGAAATCGAGTGTGACTTTATTCATAAATATGACTTGCTCAGAACACTTGTTTATGAATTAGTGCTTTATACGATGAAAATGAAGCCTGCTTCCAAATTGAGTAAGCAACCCATTAATGCCTCGGTTAGAATTTCTACACTTTTCAAAGAACTTTTAGAATGCCAGTTTCCAATTGATGATATATATAGACCGCTCACTCTTCGATCTGCATCTGACTACGCCAAAAATTTGAATATTCATGTCAATCATTTAAACAGGGCGTTAAAAGAAACTTCTAATAAAACTACATCTCAGTTAATCATTGATCGAATATTACAGGAAGCCAAAGTTCTTTTAAGACAAACTTCCTGGACGGTTTCAGAAATTGCGTATGCCTTGGGATATGCGGAAGTGACACATTTTAATAATCTCTTTAAAAAATATCTGAACATAACACCGACAAATTTTAGAAAAGCCGATATTGTTTGATTTGCATAAGATATTATTTGCTTAACGTAATCCCATCTGCTTGTTTCTCGGCTAATGTATCAGTAAATTCATTGAGAATTTAAATAGAAAAATCATGAAAAAAGTATTAATCACCGGTGCCAATAAAAGTATTGGTTTTGAAACAGCCCGCCAACTGCTGCAAAAGGGATGTTACATTTATTTAGGCAGCCGTAATTTAAAGAATGGTTTGGAAGCAGTAGAAAAGCTTAAAGCCGAAGGGTTGAACGAAGTGGAAGCCATACAAATAGATGTAAGCAATCAGGAATCAGTAAAAGCCGCCCGTGCTGAAATAGGCAAAAAAACCGAAGTGTTGGATGTGCTGATCAACAACGCCGGCATCAGCGGTGGCATTCCGCAAACAGCAATCGGTACAGATGTAGATGTTTTCAAGCAGGTGTTTGATACCAATGTGTTTGGCGTAGTTAGAGTTACCCAGGCTTTTATGGATTTGCTGCAAAAGTCCGCCCAACCCCGCATCGTGAATCTAACGTCAGGCTTGGCTTCGCTTACCCTGCACAACGACCCTACCTGGAAGTATTACAATGTTAAAGCGGCTGCTTACAACCCATCAAAAGCGGCACTTAATATGTACACTATTGTTTTGGCTTACGAATTGCGGGATACACCGTTTAAAGTTAATGTTGTTGACCCCGGATTTACTGCCACAGATTTCAACCAGCACAGCGGACCTGGTACTGTGGAGCACGCCGCTGCGCGTTTAGTGAAATACGCCACCATTGACGCTGACGGTCCGACAGGAAAGTTTTTTAGTGATGACAACAGCCCGGAAACGGGAGAAAGCCCCTGGTAGTTTCAGTTAGTTAACAACCTCATTGCGTTCGCGTAGCGTCTCGTAGAGAGGAACGAACCATTGGCACCCCCTCACCATGAGGAATTAATAAAGGGAGATGCAGCATGAGTAGTTTGCTAACCAATATAAAGCCGCCTGTTCAGTTTTACCCAAAATTTCTCAACTCGGTAGATTACTGCGATTGGTTTCAAAAGTCCCAGAACCTCGAATGGACTCGGAGCGAAATCAATCTGTATGGAAAATCAATTCTCGTACCGCGTGATGAGTCTCTATTTGGTGATCACCTGCACTACAAATATCGTGGCACCCAGATTGAAGCTACTCCCTGGTCCAACTTCTTGCTAGAAGCCCGCTCGCGCATTCAAGCATTGAGCGGATATAAGTTCAATTTTGTAGTCGGTAATCGCTACCGAACAGGCAAAGACTCGATTGGCTGGCACTCCGATAATTTCCCTCAGATAGGTAAAAGACCTGCGATCGCCTCTTCGCCTCTTTAAGCTTAGGTAGCACTCCCAAATTTAAGCTGCGGCACAAGGACAGCGGTGAAACTGTTGACTACCATCTAGAGAAGCGGGTCTTTGTTGATCATGCTCCCTGGCTGTCAAGAAGACTGGGTTCACGCGGTTCCAAAAACCGCTCGTCAGTTGGCGAACGAATCAACTGGACGTTTAGGTCACATGTGGAGGCGATTCTCCAAGGGAGAGGCTCCGCCAACGGTAATGGTGAGCAAAAACCTGACGATCTTCCCCACTCTCTTTAGGGCAAAAGGCATGTGTGGCAGGTCATAGGCAACGTTATGCCGCTTGAGGCTTACCTTCTCACTTCCACCCAATCAAACCACGCGAAACGAAATATTTATGAAAGTCATAGTAACAGGTTCGTTAGGAAACATTGGCAAGCCACTGACAACGGAGTTAGTGGACAAAGGTCATACGGTTACGGTTAGTGCGATTCGTTGATTAGTGAATCCCGGTAGCCAGCCCGCAAATAACTAATCCAGCCCAACAGCAGGTTAATGCTACTAAGGCTGAACTCCCGGTCAGATGCAGGTGCAAGTCCTGCCATTTAGACTCAAAATGACTCCTTACCTGCCCACACCGAACAAGCTCGGTTCTTGTAGAGTGAAGCTGGGAACAGGGCGCAATCAGATGACTGTTACGGGTCAACACTGGCGCTAATAGGGGGTTCCCATGATGAAACAGAGCCTAGAAAAGCAACTTAAACCGAGGCAAGGGCGTAACAAAAAACCCTGACCTTACTGGAGTTCATTCCCGCCGTAAAGAGTCGAAAAACGGTCTGAGTCAAGGGAATCCAGTAGTTGAAATGGCTACATCTAAAGGAACAAGCAATCTTTCCGAGGGAACGAATAAAAACGAATTGTGGGTCTAGGGGCAGTCGAACCCCAAGTAGCCCAGACGAGCGGAGGAATCCCCACAGTTCGGGTAGGACAGACCGTAATTGGTCTGAGGTGTTCAGAATACACTAACCAGAGAAGAGAAAATGATTAGACACAGTTACAAAACTAGTGAATCTTGGAAAGCCCTACCGTGGAAGAAATTCCGCCGAAATCTTTTCCGCCTTCAAAAGCGCGTGTACAAAGCTGTTCAAGTTGGAGACAAGCGGAAAGCTCGGTTACTCCAAAAGCTTATTCTAAAATCAACCTCGGCTCGATTTCTTGCAATGATAGGGTCGAGGGGAACATTACTGTTCCACCCCTCCCATCCGAAACCGTGCATGAAAGTTATCCCTTCACACGGCTACTCAATGTGTTTCCCTATTGTCACGGAGGGACTTCTGACTACCATCAGTGGCAGTTTTAACATCGTGGCAATGACGGTGCAGTAATTGAAGATTGTTCCATTCCTTTTTACCTCCACAACTCAGGGGTTTGATGTGGTCAATTTCCAATAAATCACCTTCAAGAAAATTTAAGCCACATCCCATACATTTACCTTTCTGTTGCTTAAGAAGGTGTCTTTTAGTAGTAGGTAAATCGGGATGATTTCTTAACCTTAAACTCCAGTAGATAGTGTCACCATCATAAGGACTTTTATCACCTCTAACCTTTACATAATCGTTAACACTGGAGTGAAATTCAATATGTGATAGTAACTTTAATCCGTTACTATCTGGTCTAGTTGTGAATACCCAATGGTTGTCGCCTATGGTATGCCAATACTTTTGATGACCGTGATAAATACTTCCGGTTTGTCTTTTAGCCCATCTTCTTAGACGAAGATAAGTTATTCTATCTAACCGGGCGAAATCCCCAACAGTTCCAGCGTCTGAAACTCTATAAAATGTAGCCCATCCCCTAATAATAGGGTTAAGTTCTTTAATTAGTTCCGCTTGGGAACGTGACTTACATTTTATGATGATGCTTTTCATCTTATTTTTGTGAGCATCAATCGCCTTTTTTGAAGGGGTAATGAGGGTAATGAAAACAAGACGAGTACCGAAACTAAAGCGGCGTAGATGCGTTTTTGCAACTTAAAGACGTATTTTTCGACTTTGCGCCAATCGATACTTCTCCATCCCTCAGTATTCTCAATGGAATCTGACTTAGGCGTATTCATTACTACTTACACCCCTAGCTCTATGCACATTGCGGGTTACGTCTGCTTATCCCGGACGTTACTCCATCCCTTTTGGGGCTTTAACCGTTACTTCGGTTTGGGCATTTGCTTTTTAACCCATCCCTCCCAAATAAAGCTTTTGACCTGACCGCCTACCTATGTATCGACCGCCATAGGAGCTATAATTTGGGTTACTTCGTTCCTGATATCCATTGTTTTGAGTCTTTAGGGGATGCCTATCCACCGGGGGTCTAGGAAGTGCGCTGTTTCGGTCGCAAGAACCTAACAGTCCTTACCCTTTCGGTTATTTCCGACCCAAGGTGTGTCCGAAACACAAGCTTATATCCCTTGGTGAGATATGACGATGGCTCAACGACATTTTGTTTGTTCTCCCCGTGAACTCTTGCTTGCGGTTGGTGTTTTCAGCAATTATCACCATTAACTGCTTTCGTCCCCGCTTTACAGAGCGAGATAGTCAGTCTCCTCGGTAAGGGCTACCATTTTCTGGTAGTTTACGTGCTTTCAACCCCGCACCAGGGTGATAGGACTTGGTTGAAAATTTCACCTCACCTATATGGGTATCAAGTTGTCATCAGCAGAGGATTAAAGTGCGGACTCAACTCCTGGTGGAGTTACTCTACTGAAGCCTGGAATCCTCCCAGATATTGGGTTTCTCCAGAACGAATCGCACTTGCACGTATCCCGGCTGTACCCCCTATGCACCTCTGTCTCTTCTGCCCAATGCCCAATCCCTAATGCCCAATTCAATCATGCAATGTGTAGCCAACACCGATCACAGTTTGAATGAGGCATTTTTCGTTATTGGCTTCAAGTTTCAGGCGCAGGTAGTTAATGTAAGGTTCAATGATATTGGCATCGCCTATGAAGTCATAACCCCAGACTTCCTCTAAAATGCGATCGCAGCTAATTATCTGTCGCGGATGGATCAGCAAATATTCTAGTAAATCAAATTCCTTAGCAGTTAACTCAATTAACCGCCGATCTCGATACACTTCGCGCGTGCGACGATTTAAACTTAGGTCTTCAAATTCTAAAACATCTGTGTACTCTGCTTGCTTGCTTCTTCGTAGGTGAGCGCCGACTCTGGCCAATAATTCATCAACGCTGAAGGGTTTAACCAGGTAATCATCAGCACCAGCGTCTAAACCTGCAATGCGATCGCTCACTTCATCTTTGACGGTTAGTAAGATTATCGGCACTTTCTCAGCTATACTCCGCAGGCGGCTGCAAATTTCCAACCCCGACAAACCAGGCAACATCCAGTCTAAAATTACTAAATCCAGATGCAACTCACGCGCTGCGGTGAGTGCAGTCAATGCATCGTAGGCAATACTGACTTGATAGCCTTCATAATTCAATTCCAATTCGACAAATCGTGCCAGTTTGACCTCATCTTCAATCAGTAAGATGTGCGTCATGATGATGTTAATGATTTCAGCAGGATACGGTAAGCAACAATAGTGCCAGCTACTTAATAGCCAAACATCTAATTAGGTGTACGTTAGCTTAGTATAAACCTGAGTAAGTAACAACCGTAAGTCTGCAATTACTGATCGCTGCTCGATCAAAGAACAATCCAACTGCCTATCAGCAATAAGCTGTGATATCTTCACCACATTCATCGACAAGATAACAGAGCGCTCTAAAACGCAAACCAACCACTTCCTCGTATAGAGGATTTAATTTACACATAGGTGGAATATGAAATAGCTTCCGACCAAACAGCGTGATGTCTCGCTCAAAGGGACACTGAGCAGGAATAGCTTTGCATAGGAAATGAGCCAATTTGGAGTTATGAATTTCTATCGTTTCCAACCACTCGCGGACTGGGTGCAGTAGATCGTTGTGTAAGTGAACTTGAATAAAGCTTGTCATAATTTTTCACCTTGATAATTTCAAACTAGATTGAGTTTTTTGTATTTGAACCTCTATAAATAAATACAGTTAGGTTTTGTAGTTTTATGCACTTATTACTTTTTCTTTGGTTCTCTACAGAGGTAGAAAGAGTAGTGTTAATTACACATTCAAGTCCTACAGTTCCCGATAATTTGTCCTGACTTTTCACTTCATATTGAAAAACCCATCCAAAACTTAACCTCCTAGCCTTTCCCTAGTAGGGAAACTCGATTTTCAGGGCAAAAATGTAGACAGGACAACGCTTTTGGGTAAATTGGCACTATTTGACAAACATTTCGGCTCAATCCCTGAACGATGCAAAATTTTTCGGGTTACTGACAGTACTTTATGTTTATATCTAGTCTACGTATTTATTGATCAATTTAATATCAAGCTAATATAAGTAAAGATTTTTAAGTGCAATTACTGATGTTGCCTAGCACATTCATATAATTTATGCAAGCGAAAATCTCGTGAAGATGGCTACGGAAATATACTGAATAATTTAACAAAATTTCTTATTTGCCTTTTCATGTCTCAGAAAATATACGCTCACAATCATTAACTAATATAGATATCCTTTATTAGAGCTAATTCGCTCTCAAAGTTAAGAAACTTGGTATCAGTTACTAAAATTATGACGAGTAGTGGGGCTGCTAGTACCGCAAGGCGGAAGTCAAAAGTCAAAAGTCAAAAGTCAAAAGTCAAAAGAATTATATTCCAAGGTCTTGCGCCATTTCAAATGGTATGTTTATTTACGCCATGCTGTACTAGTCACCCTTGTCTTTCAGAGACGGGAACGTGTGACGATGCTAACGGTGCTAACGCAGCGATCGCAAAGCGTCTCATTGGCGCAGTCTCTGTCTCCGACACGCTATTCGCGTTCGTAGAGAAAAGAAGATAGCCAGTAGAGAGCGACTGTTACCGTTTTACAGCGCTGGCTCACCGTTTTTACCAATTTAGCCAGCAGCTACTTTTTCAACTAGGAAGGTAAAAAATGGAATGGGCTATTTACAAAAAGAATACAGGCAGTTTTGTAATAGCAGTCGCAATTATGACTGGTGTTGGCATAATCTCATATCTTAGTTTGCTTCAGTATAGAGAAAACGCTCAATGGGTAACACATACACGTGAGGTGCTTGAAAAGACAAAAGAAGTAATGTCACAGATCAAAGATGCAGAGACTGGACAACGGGGCTATCTTCTCACAGGCAAAGAACGGTATCTGGAACCGTATCGGACTGCAACTGGCGAGATTGCTCAGAAACTTCAGGTTCTGCGCCAATTGACTGCGGATAACCCAAATCAACAACAACGGCTTGATCGCCTTGAACCCCTAATTGCTAAAAAACTGGTTTTGATTGAACAGACGATTAACGCTAGGAGCAAAAATTTAGAGTCCGCACTGCAAATAGTTCAGACAGATCAGGGTCAGCAGATTATGGAGGATATCCGAATGCTGACTACAGCTATGGAGAAAGAAGAGAATGAGTTGTTGAAACAGCGATCAATGAAGGCGAACGCCAGCGCTCATCAAACAACTTTGCTGACTATTTTTGGCAGCATTATTGCTTCTGTGATCGTCGGTTTCGCAGCCACGATCACCAATCAGGAACTCATTAAACGCAAACGGATGGAAAATTCTTTGCAAAAGGCTCGTGATGAATTAGAAATAGAGGTTAGCAAACGGACTGCTGAACTAAGAAACACTAACGAAGAATTGCAAACTGAAATTAATGAGCGCAAAAAGGCGGAGTCAGAGATTCTGCGTCTGAACGTCCAGCTTGAGGGGCGAGTTGCAGAACGCACAGCACAACTCGAAGCCACTAACAAAGAGATGGAAGCATTTAGTTATTCTGTGTCTCACGACCTGCGCGCCCCCTTGCGTAGCATCGATGGCTTTAGTCAAGCACTCCTAGAAGATTATGCTGACAAGCTGGACGCACTAGGTCAAAACTACCTCCAACGAGTGCGTGCAGCCACCCAGCGGATGGCACAACTAATCGACGATTTACTGAATCTGTCACGATTAACGCGTAGTGAGATGCGTTACGAAAAGGTCGATCTGAGCGTATTAGTGGAGGCGATCGCTACAGAGTTGCACAAAACCCAACCAGAACGCCAAGTAGAGTTTATCATTACGCCGGGATTGGTTGCTAATGGTGATGCTCATCTGTTACGGATAGTGCTAGAAAACTTATTGGGTAATGCCTGGAAGTTTACAGGAAAACATCCAAAAGCACGGATAGAATTTGGGCTTTTGCTGCAAGATGACACCCATGTGTATTTTGTCCGTGATGATGGTACAGGCTTCGATATGGCCTATATTGACAAACTCTTCGGTGCTTTTCAGCGCCTACACGCCATGACTGAGTTTGAAGGTACTGGTATCGGACTAGCTACTGTGCAAAGGATTGTTCACCGTCATGGTGGCCGTGTCTGGGCCGAGAGCGTAGTGGAGCAAGGCGCAACATTTTACTTCACCCTTTAACTATAGGAATATAACATGATTTTACTTGTAGAAGACAATCCTGACGATGAAGCGCTAACCCTACGCGCACTTAAGAAAAACAATATTATGAACGAGGTAGTAGTGGCACGCGATGGGGTGGAAGCCCTAGATTATCTCTTTGGTAAAGGTGTGTACGCTGATCGCGACATGAGCGTTATGCCCCATCTCATCCTTCTAGATTTGAAGTTGCCTAAAATGGATGGTCTGGAAGTTTTGCGACACCTACGAACCGACGACAAGACAAAAATCCTTCCCGTCGTCATTCTCACATCCTCCAAAGAGGAGCAAGACTTAATCAATGGTTACAGCTTGGGAGCCAACAGCTATGTTCGGAAACCAGTAGACTTTTCCCAATTCAGTGAAGCAGTGCGACAACTAGGATTGTACTGGTTTGTCTTAAACGAATCACCGCCGAGAATATAGCTTATACCAATCCTCCAAAATCAGGTTATAGACGCAAGGCTGACTTTCTTAATTACGAATTACGAATTACATGGGTATACCACTGCGCGTATTACTTGTTGAGGATTCAGAAGATGACGCTTTGTTGCTGCTGCGTGAACTGCAACGTGGTGGCTACGAAATAACCTTTGAACGAATTGATACACCCACAGCCATGAAAGCTGCGATCGCAGAGCAAATATGGGATATCGTTATCTGCGATTATTCTATGCCCACCTTTAGCGCCCCAGATGCATTGAAGCAGGTTAAGGAAAGTGGACTTGACTTGCCATTCATTATCGTCTCAGGAACTATTGGTGAAGATACCGCAGTCGCCGCCATGAAAGCTGGTGCCCATGACTACATTATCAAAGGCAATTTAGCGCGACTAACCCCTGCTGTTGCCCGCGAGTTGCGCGAGGCACTAGTGAGGCGGGAGCGTAAACAAGCAGAGGAGCAGATTAAAGCATCCCTTCAAGAAAAAGAGGTGCTATTGAAAGAAATTCATCACCGGGTAAAAAATAATTTGCAGATTATTTCTAGTCTGCTCAACCTGCAAGCAGAGTATCTCAAGGACAATCAAGCCCTTGAGGTATTCAAAGATAGCCAGAACCGGATTGAATCAATGGCTCTGATCCACGAGAAACTATATCAATCTCAAGACTTGGCAAAGATTAATTTTGCTGACTATATCCAAGATTTAGTAACTAATTTATTTTATTCATACAACGTTAATTCCAGCGATATTACCTTGAAAATGAACGTTGAGGAGGTTTTTCTAGCTATTGATGCAGCTATTCCTTGCGGGTTGATTATCAATGAACTTATTTCAAATTCCCTAAAATATGCCTTTCCCCAAAGCGAACCAGGAAAAATTTGTATTGACTTTTGCTCCATAGAAAGAAATTTATTTAAACTTACTATCAGTGATAATGGTGTCGGTTTTGCCCAAGATTTTGACTTTCAAGCTACAGAATCATTAGGTTTACGATTAGTCAAAGGTTTAATACATCAGCTACAAGGCAATATCGATTTTATCAGCAATCAGGGAGTAGAGTATAAAATTATATTCCCAAATAAAATTTTCTAAATTTAGAATTTACATAAAATCATGAAACCAGTAAATATATTAGTTGTTGAAGATGAGTTCATCGTGGCAATGGATATACAAAATCGGCTCAGAAAATTTGGATATACTGTTATGGGACTTGCTGATTCTGGAGAAGAAGCAATTAAGAAAGCAGCAGATGATTCTTTAGATTTAGTTCTAATGGATATTCACCTTAAAGGAAACATGGACGGTGTGGAGGCTGCTCAGATAATTCATAATCTTTTTAAGATTCCAATCATATATCTGACTGCTAATGCAGATGAATCAACGTTGAATCGAGCCAAGATGACAGAGCCGTTTGGCTACATTCTCAAGCCTTTCAAAGAAAAAGAATTAAAATTCACGATTGAAATTACCCTTTCTAAACATCAAACGGAAAAAAAATTAAAACAGAATGAACAATGGCTGACTACTGTACTTAAAAGTATTGGAGATGCTGTGATTACTAGCGACGAATCTGGAACTGTTAATTTTATGAATCCAATTGCGGAGGTACTGACGGGTTGGAATTATTCAGATGCGTTTGGTAAAGAAGCAACAGAAGTATTCAATATTGCTCATGAAGAAACTCGTACAATAATTGAAAGTCCTGTAAAGCAAGTCCTTCAGTCTGGCGTTACTGTCGGTCTACCAGAACAGACGATACTTATTGCTAAAAACGGTACAGAAATACCGATTGATGATAGTACTGCACCGATTAAAGATGACAACGGTAACGTCACAGGTGCAGTTTTGGTCTTTCAGGATATCACCGAGCGTAAGCAGATATTGGAGGCACTAGCGCGTCGCCAGCAAGAATTCAAAGCACTAGTTGAAAATGCACCTGATATTATTTCCAGATTTAACCCTCAATTGCGCTACGTTTACGTTAATCCAGCTATTGAAAAGGTTACAGGAATATCAGCCGAAACATTTATTGGCAAAACAAACGCAGAGTTAAATCTGCCAGAAGAATTTTGCCGGATATGCGATCGCAAGCTTCAACAAGTTTTCCAAACTAAGGAAGAAACGGAGTTTGAATGCAGTTTAGCGATCGCCCAGCAAACAAGACATTACCATACGCGTCTTGTGCCTGAATTGGCTAGCGATGGTTCAGTATATTTTGTTTTAAGTATTTCTCGCAACATTACTGCTCTAAAACTTGCGGAGGCGCAATTAATTCATGATGCCTTTCACGATGTACTAACTGGTCTGCCAAACCGTGCCTTATTTATGGAACGGCTAGAACGGGCGCTCTTGCTGACAAAACGACGTACAGACTATACATTCGCTGTTCTCTTTCTAGACCTAGATCGCTTCAAAGTTATCAACGACAGTCTCGGTCATATGATTGGGGATCAACTACTAACTGCCCTTGCTCGCAGATTGGAGAATTGCCTGCGTGCTGGAGACACAGTTGCTCGTCTAGGGGGAGATGAGTTTACAATTTTGCTTGACGATCTCAACAACATCAATGACGTAACAAGTGTAGTCGAGCGGATACACGAAGCTCTGACATCTGTGTTCCAACTCAGTGGGTACGAGGTATTTACCACCGTCAGCATTGGCGTCGCCCTGAGCAGGGGTAGTTATAACCGACCGGAGGAACTCTTGCGCGACGCTGACATTGCAATGTATCGCGCAAAAGCATTGGGTAAGGCACGCCATGAGATATTTGACTCAACTATGTACACCCAAGTAACGCAGCTATTAGAGTTAGAGATGGATCTACGACGGGCAGTTGAACGCCAGGAGTTTCAGGTTTACTACCAGCCAATTGTTTTATTAGAAACTTACAAAATTATTGGCTTCGAGGCTCTCGTTCGCTGGCAGCACCCGCAACACGGATTAGTATCTCCAGACAGCTTTATTCCCCTGGCAGAAGAAACTGGGCTGATTATCCCTATTGGTTATTGGGTACTAGGCGAGGCTTGTCGGCAGATGCGTGCTTGGCAAGTACAATTTCCTACTGACCCACCCTTGACAATCAGTGTAAATCTTTCCACTAAGCAGTTTTCACAACCCGATCTGATTGAGCAAATTAACCAAATTATGCAAGAGACTGGTTTGGAAGGTGGCAGTTTAAAGCTGGAGATTACCGAAAGCGTACTTATGGAGAATATTCAATTAGCAACTTTTATGCTCTTGCAACTGCAACAGATGAATATCCAATTACACTTAGATGATTTTGGCATCGGCTATTCATCCTTGAGTTACCTGCATCGCTTTCCCAGTAATGCTTTGAAGATTGATCGTTCCTTTATTGCTAAGATTGGTGCTAATGGAGAAAACTTAGAAATTGTTCAAGCGATCGTCGCTCTAGCAAAGAGTCTAAACATAGATGTAATAGCAGAGGGCGTAGAAACACTAGAGCAACTGGCGCAACTTAGAGTTATGAAATGCAAATATGCACAGGGATATTTTTTTTCCCAACCCCTCGATAACAAGTCGGTAGAAACATTAATTTTATCTGGGATTGAACCTAGATATTAGTCAGTTTTTAGCTTAGTGTAACTAACCCAATAAAAGCCCGATATTACAACCAATTCAGAACCGCTATAGTTAATTTGTGTTGTTAACCAAATTCCTGGAGGCGCAGCTAAACTTACCCTCAAAAAGCATCAAGCTTTAAGAAAGCTGCGAAAACTAATGGCTGATAACTTTTTCAATAACAAAAAATTACTTTTTGACCTATGGGCATCAAGTTACGACTGGTTCTTTCCTTCTGTGTTTTATCGAGCCGTTCACCAACGGTTGCTGGAGTACGTCGATTTACTAGAGCCAGCAAATGTACTTGATATAGGCTGTGGTACTGGACGCTTGCTTGAGCGCCTTGCTACTCAGTTTCCCGATCTACGAGCTACCGGATTGGATTTATCTGCTAATATGTTGCGGGTAGCAAGACAGAGTAACCGCCACCGTCCACGCTTAATTTATATTGAGGGCAAAGCTGAGTCTCTTCCCTTTGCTGATGGTCAATTTGATGCCGTTTTCAGTACTATCAGTTTCTTGCACTATTTGGAACCTAAACAGGTGGTTAGTGAGATAGCACGGGTACTTTCTCCTGGTGGACGCTTTTATTTGGTTGACATTACTTCCAAAAAAGAGACAGAACCTCAATTATTGCCTATCTCTCCCCGTGGAATTAGACTTTACAGCCCTCATCAACGTCAACTTCTTGGCTCCTCTGCTGGGCTATTGTGTTTAAATCACCACTATTTACTAGGGCCTGTCTTACTAACGATTTTTGCTAAACCTCCAAGTTGAAATAGGGAATGGGGAAGAGTAAAGGGCTGGAAACATCTTGTATCAAGCCTTGTTCTGCATATCTTAAATTACGAATTACGAAGGAGTTGCTGCCGCCATCACTTTCACATCAAAAAAGCGATGATTAGTACACCTCACCGTAAAAATGGGTCGGAAATCAAAATTATGATCGCACGCTTATCCCAGCCTCTAGCTCTTTATGCTATTGGGGTGAACAATAGTAATTCCTTCAACTTCTACAAAATCTTTTGGGTTTCAAGTCAGAATATGGCTGATGTTATGGGCAAGCACTACTGCTTGTATGCGTAAATCGTGGGTGCGTTTACCTGAAATCTTATGAGTTGTAGCGAGGCTAAACCAAAGGCGAAATATATCTGGTGTTTCTTCTAGCCACTCAAACTGATTTATTAGCATTTGCACCGTTCGTTCGGTTTCTTCTGGTGTCCATTCCAATCCATTTACAGCTAATTGACGGGTGGCTATAACCCAAAATTCAATTAAAACTTGAGATGTAATGAAACATCGATGGTTATTAGATATTAGATACCTTATTGTGCGATCGACAAGATTATAATCGGGTGAAGCTATATCCCTGGAGCGTAACAGGATATTGGTATCTAATAAATAATGGGTCATACTTCATCATCGTAGATATTTTCTCGACCCAGAGCTTCATCATCAAGGTTGGCATAGCTTTTTGGTGCTGTATCTATCCACTCCTGCCAAAGTAATAATCTCTCTGATGATGTTTGAGGTTTACTAGTTAGTAAGGTTAAATGCTTGTTACTAAGCTTTTCTTGAAAGAGTTTTTGCTCTTCAGGGGAGAGGTTTAGTACCACTTCTACGAGGGAATTAACAAGTTGTACATTCATGGTTGTGTATAGGATTCACTCTTCTTCAGTCGGGAGCGACGGGCTTTCGCCCTGCCCTTATGTTGCTTTACTATAATACTGACTATTGCTCCCGCCATACAGCAAACGACATAGCTAATTTCTGCTCACGCTGCCAAAATTACAAATTAGTCTGACCTTGATATTCCATAAACACCACAGGAACTTTGAGCAGCCTTTTAGCTAACTGCGAGAATCTAAATTTTTCCTTGAGCGTAGATAAGCCTATTGTCTTAGGAAATTGTGGCAAGTCTTCAAAAGATATTGGCACAAAGTCAAAGCGACTGTAAAACCGCACCAGCCGTTGACCTAAGCATTCCAGATAAAGTGGTTGCGTTGCTGTATTAATCAAATGCTGCGTTAGCAAACTACCCAAACCACGACCTCTCCAAGCTGATGCAACGACCAAGCTACCAAGTTCTTGTGCCCCTGAGAAATTACGTCGCTGTCCACAAGCTATAAGATTCTCATTGTATTCAATTACCCAAAATTGTTGCCAATTTAATTGGGTTGGGTCAAGTTTCGCTGAAAATACCAGCAATCGAATCGACCACTTATCCCCAGAGGTTGCCTTGCGAAGGACACATCCAGATGGTAACGCTAGATTGCTCTGGTTCATTAATTACACTTTGATAGTTTGTATCACCATCATCACACCATACTATTCATTCAGATTCAAATAGATTATTTGGCATTTTCTGTCAACTATCAATAAAAGGAATTTTAAAAGCATCTTGGACATAAAACCCATTCCAAGTTCTCCTTTAACGACAGCAAGGGTTCTAAGGTTAACAAATTCTATATTTATGGATTTTTATCACCATACATGAGTAGTAATAAACAATACTTACGATAGAGGAACAAATCAGCCATAACTATATTCTGGATAGATACACTCACACCCCTAATTTTTTAAGATAGTCCCAAGAATAAATGATTAGGAATGTAATCATGGCTGAAGAACAAAAAGAAAAATCTAATAATCAAGAAGCTACACCTACCGCTTCTGGTGGCTACCAAACCCCCATCGAAGAAGGTATCCGCAAAACTGGCGATGCTGAAAAGAGTGATGCGAAACCTACTGCTACTCCAGAAGCACCAGGAGAAGATGCTGTAGCAGGTAGCCCTAATCAAGGAACTGAGTCACGTTAATTGGTTTGAACTTTCCCAAGTTTTAATTATCTTGTCAGGTTTTTTGTAATCACCCTAATACAGTAAGTATCGAGTGGATATGTGGTGTAACAGCTACAATTATCCACTTATTTTTTTGTGTTATGAGCTACATTATCTCTACGTGCGTTAGGGTTGCTTACGCAGGTATCACAGTCCAAAACCCCGATGCATCCAGCAGCATAAAGCGTTGCAGAACAGTGCGATGAATATATGATTGATGGGGCAAAGTGGATGCAGCAGTTGATTCAAGACTTGCTAGTATCATTCTCGTATGGGGACTGGCGGTCAGGAATTTGTGCTCGTTGACTGTAATATAGCACTGAGTCTAGCTCGAAGTAATTTACATATAGCGATCGCTCAGGATAATGGTTTCAATATCTTGAGCGAATTTTTAAGGTTTTCCGCCGTCTTCATACTCGTCGAGAACAGTATGGTGGTCGCATCTGGGCTGAGTCGGAATCGGGCCGGGCGCAGGAACAGTATTTTATCTTACCCTTAACCCAAATTAAGGTATCTTTAAATATATATCTAATAACTGCCTAATAACCTCATAATAAGCGCATGATTTTTATCCCTATCTAAAAAATAGGAAATCAGGTGATTATCTAACAAATTGATATAACCCTGTACTATGGAAAAGCTCACAATTCACATTCTATTAGTAGAAGATAGTGCAAGTGATGCTCATTTGCTACACCGGATATTTATAAATGCAGATCAAGAACAATGGCAGATGTTACATGTTGAACGGTTATCTGAGGCAATAGAAGCTAGCAGGGAAAACTCTGCGTCCACCCTTGATAATTCTCAGATAGGGAGTCGAAAGCAACGCAGATTCGACCTAGTTTTGTTAGACCTTAGCCTTCCAGACTCTATTGGACTGGACACGTTAAAAGAATTTAAGGCAGCAGTACCTGATATCCCAGTTGTGGTATTAACAGGTGTTGATAATGAAGATTTAGCACTGCAAGCATTAGCAGAAGGAGCGCAAGACTATCTAGTTAAAGATAAAATAACTATACAACGGTTAGTGCGTGCCATTCGCTATGCCATTGAAAGAAGCGAAATTCTCAACCAACTACGCGAGAGTGAAGAACGCACCCGTCAAGCACTGGCAAAGGAACAGGAACTCAACGAGTTAAAGTCAAACTTTGTAGCAATGGTCTCTCACGAGTTCCGCACTCCTATGACTACGATTCGCACGGCTGTAGATATCCTTGAATACAGCAGCAATAAACTAACTGATGTCCGAAGAACTAAATATTTCGATCGAATACAAAATGCTATCAATCAGATGCTTAATCTCTTAGATGAAATATTGTTCTTGAGTAAAACGGAAGCAGCTAAACTCGAATACAAACCTACACTTTTAAATTTAGAAAATTTTTGTAGCGAACTCACAGATATTCTTCAACTAAATGCAGGTAGTAAGCACAGCATTATCTTTACTTTTCAAGGTGAATCAGCCCAAGCCCAAATGGATGAAGACCTACTAAATTGTATCTTAACCAATTTGATTTCTAATGCCATCAAATATTCCCCTGAAAATGACACTATTTGGTTTGATTTGATTTGCAAAGATCACCTTGCAATTTTCCAGATCAGAGATCGAGGAATGGGCATTCCCCTCAAAGACCAAACTCATTTATTTCAAACCTTCTATCGCGCCAGTAATGTAGGTGTAATTCAAGGAACAGGACTAGGACTCACTATAGTTAAAAAATGTGTGGAGTTACATGGTGGTCATATTCAATTAGAAAGTGAGCAGGGGGTTGGCACAACAGTAATTGTCACTCTGCCACTACAATGATTAGGCAAGTAAATTATCATAGTTGGGCATTGGGGATTGGTATGGGTTATTTTCGTTTGCTTATTTTGGTGCTTGGGGATTTGGCGTTGGACAAGTTTTATTAGCAAAATCACACTGATAAATATAGGGTTCTTGCCAACTCAGGGGAATTTCTAACAAGTCTCGAGTTCCTGTCATACCTTGTCCAATAAATAGCAACAAAGCAATGCAGTTTAAAATTGTATGGACAATACGCCAGCGATTGGATTTATCTTGATAAATATCTTGAACAATTGCTAATGAAAAAATCATCAGCAGTGCTGCGGTAATGCCAATATAATAATGTGACCAATACCACTCATTGGTGCGGCGATAGACTCCATCCTGACAGCCTATAATTACTAAACCTGCACCAGTTAAAGTTGCAAAAACTGCCCGCCACACCCGCTGCTTTGCCCGATAAAGAAATACTAACGAGGCGATGGTGGCAGCAAATATCAGCAGTATAAAAATAACTTGAAAAGGTGTTTGATTCCACAATTGATTTTTGAGAATATTTTTGCCAATAGGGTAGCTTAATCCGATTAAAGTTAATCCAACAACTGCACTTGTGAGCCTTTCACCTAACTGCTTATGTTCTGCACCAACCACTGGAGGAATTTTACTCTTACTTCCCGCTAAAATTTGCATTCTGCGTTGGCGTGTTTGCCAAGCAAAATTAACTACTGTACCAATGAGCGGAAACACGATTATAATTGCGATCGCTGGATGTAAAAGACCAAGAAAATCTGTTATTTGCATACAACACCTTTCAATGAATCATTGAATTCATTACAAAGGATAATTTAAGGCATCATACCATTACTTAAATTAATTTCAGATGAGAATTTGTTTAATATTTATTTTTGTTGTTTTTAGCTGATTTTAATCAAGAAACTATTTAAATAACCCAAGTTGTTAGTTATGCTTTAGAAGGTTCGCAGGCATGACACTAAAGTAATAAAATCCCCTCCAGAGTCAAAACCGGAGGGGTTTAATGTTAAATGAAACTATTGCTATCTATGCTATCATCGACGACCTGCTCAAGGCGATGCCTGCGGTAAATGCTCGCCTACGCTGACAAAGAAGACTGTCAAAGACAAATGAGCGATAGGTGCATAGCACTTAGATTCCTATAACCTGCAACTTGAGTTACTAATGATGCGGTTAGTATAAAGCAAACGTTATTGCTTCATTAGTATACAAATGTAGTAACTGTATTTTTTGCAAGCAATAAACGGAGCAACTATTAAAATTATCTTTAGATAAATAGCACAACAACTAGAAGCGATCGCCCGAAACTCCCGATAAGTTAGAGCAAGCCGTAGCGATCGCAGCCCATATACTGCTGGCAGAAAATTTGACCCCTCAAAACTTTTCAAACACCCTCTAAGCAATAACTAATGCCTTTAATTCCTCAGTTTTTAATCTTGGCCCATAGGATGTAACAATCTTAGAAGCTGCGGCTGATGCTAATTTTCCGGCTTCTTCATAGCTCATACCTTGGGTAATTCCATAGAGGAAAGCTCCTGCATACATATCTCCTGCTCCCACTGTATCTACAGCTTTTACTTGAGGTGCAGCGATTTCGATTAATTTCTGACCATCAAATACTACTGAACCCTTGGCACCGCGAGTAATGGCAAATTTCTTACTCAGGGTTTTTAGTTTGTCTACAGCTACTTGAAAATCTTCTGTATCTGCTAGTTCTAATGCTTCACTTTCATTAGCAAAAATCAAGTCTAAACCAGATCCAATGATGTCTAATAAACCATCTTTAAAAAATTTCACCATGTTGTAATCAGATAGGGACATAGTGGTTTTTACTCCCGCTTTTTCAGCTATTTCTCTAGCCTTTATAGCTGCTTCTTTTGCTGTAGGAGAAGTCACTAAATATCCTTCGATATATACATATTCTGAATCAGCGATCGCTGATGATACTAATTCTTGTGTAGAAAATTCTCCAGTAATTCCCAAAAATGTATTCATGGTGCGATCTGCATCGGGAGTTACTAGCACCAAACATTTACCTGTAATTCCTGATTGGCGGTCGCCATTTTTTAAGTTGGTATCTACCTGAGAGTTAAGTAAATCTTCTATGTAAAAGTCTCCAAATTCATCATTAGCCACTTTACAGGAATAAAAAGCTTTTCCTCCTAGTTGACTAATTGCCACTATTGTGTTTGCTGCTGAACCTCCACAACTCTTATGGCAATGAAGATTTTTAAGATTTTCCAAAATATGATTTTGACTGTCTTCATCTAGCAGTGTCATTACACCTTTGTCAATCTTTAGCTCTTGTAGTAACTCTGGAGATACTTCGTATTCTATATCTACTAAGGCATTACCTACACCATAAACATCATATTTCTTGCCCATTGTTTATCTCCGAAAATAATTTCTGTCTGACTTGAACACAACTGATAATAACAGATAGGCAACAGATAAGAGTTGCTTGGTCATAATTTCGTGGACTCGGATTTTTTCAAGGTCTTTTGTCTAGAGCGCCAGTCCAGTAGAGGGTGTTGACAAACTAAGCAGACTGTGGGTTGTTAAAGTTAACCATTTCTTGAGTAGTAGTATCAAATATCCGAGCAAGAACATGAAGATTGTGAACAACAGCCATACGTCGAAGGTCAAAAAGGTTTTTACGTAATCCAATGTAGCGAGCTTGATCTCCAACAAATAAAATTGTTGATTAATGCAAGTGTTTAATTTTTTATATAAAAATAAAAAGATATGTGAAAAATTGAGAAAGAGTGATTTTAATAAGGAGTAACAGCGATGGAAACGCGATTTTTAGGAAAGTCTGGTCTTAAGATTTCGGTTCTCAGTTTCGGTACAATGACATTCGGTGGTAGCGACTTCTTCCAAGAAATTGGGGCGACTCAGGTAGACGAGGCGCAGCATCTGATTGATATTTGCCTTGATGCAGGTGTCAACATTTTTGACACAGCAGATGTTTACTCGAATGGACTTTCTGAGGAGATTCTTGGTAAAGCTCTCGGAAAGCGTCGTTCTGATGTAATTATTGCAACTAAGGCTTATGGTCGTATGGGAAAAGGAGCAAATGATACTGGACTGTCACGTTATCATCTGATTCGAGCCTGTGAGGACAGCCTACGACGATTAGACACAGATTACATCGACCTCTATCAAGTTCATGGTTTCGATGCTTTGACTCCACTAGAAGAAACGCTTCGCGCTTTAGATGATCTTGTACGTAGTGGCAAAGTTCGCTACATTGGCTGCTCTAATTATTCAGCTTGGCATTTAATGAAGGCGCTGTCTGTATCAGAGCGTTTGAACTTGGAGCGCTATGTGTCACAACAGGTTTATTACTCGCTTGTGGCGCGAGAGTTGGAATTTGAACTAATTCCTTTAAGTTTAGATCAAGGTGTGGGTATCTTGGTGTGGAGTCCGCTTGCTTTTGGTTTCCTCTCAGGTAAGTATCGTCGTGGTCAGTCCCAACCGGAGGGGACGCGACGAGCAAAAATCGGTGATATTGGCACTGTCAGTGACCTGGAAAAGGGATACGACATTGTGGAAGTTCTGCACGAAGTGGCTAATAACCGTGGTGTCAGTGTTGCTCAAGTCGCGCTCAACTGGCTGTTACGTCAGTCTGGTATTACATCTGTTATTATCGGAGCGCGGAATGAACAACAACTTCGAGACAACCTTGGTGCTGCTCAGTGGGAGCTAACATTAGAGGAAGTAAATCGCCTCAATCAGGTTAGCGCGATCGCGCCAATCTATCCTTACTGGCATCAGCGCAAGTTTGGGGTTGAACGCATTCCACAATAAAAATATCCGAGTTGCGATCGCATGAAGGCAGTGAGCTTGGTGCGATCGCTCCCTATCTGCTTGTCCTAGATCCGGTTGAGGAAGTTTTATAACTAAATCAGAGGTAGACAGTAGAGAAGCGGATGCCGTCTATGATACGCTGGCTGATGGTGACTTCTAAACTTTGTAATGCCAACTTCAAGATTATTCGTTTTTTGCGTAAAGTACGAAACTTGAGGTGAATAGTATTATATAACGGTATTTACTATGGATAAACTGGGGACAACAGTAAAAGTCCCTTATATAATTTACTTCTATCAAAAACTGCTCTAGCTTCCGTCTAGGGCAGTTTTATATTGCACGGTAGAAGCCAGATTCACAACTGCAAGCAATGGTGAATCAGATAACAGTAGCTGGTAGGAATTGGAATTTTGGCATGGTTCATTATTTACTCGCTTCTGAAATTTGATCGAGAATATGCTCCCGTTAGTTCTGTATCCGTAACCAGCTTCTCCTTTTAGAAGTTCCCGTGCGCCGGCTATGTATCAGTGTTATTGATAAATCTTTGCTGAAAATCTTGAATCAGTAAATCAAAAACAAAAGGATCGTTACAAGCATGATGCAATTTAGCAGCAAAAGGAATAAAAAGTTGATTATTTTGCCAATAGCGTTTACCAAAATCTATAGAGACTAAGCACCAAAGTGACTGCATACATTTCCCAATTTAATATACGTAGTACTTGATCTTTTGATTCCAACCGTAATGCTCGTAGCAATGAAGCGCTGCATAGTAATACAGTCACTATCCAAAGAATATATTCTCGTGCTTCTTGGGCGTATACTAAGTGAATAGGGGAGATTGCCATAAGTGCGATCGCAACCTCAGATACCCATGCCGATGCTTTAAATAATTCTCGACACAGCCAATAAATACTGGGAAAAATTAACAAGCTGATAAAGGCAGATAAACTTCTGATTATCGTCACAGAATTGCCAAAGATTTCCACCCAAAACCAAGCGAGTATATAATACAGTGGTGGATACTGTGGATCGTCTACTTGCAAAGATATAATTGTGTCACTTAAGCCTTTCTCCATATTGGAATTTTGGAATTTGGCAAAACTTTCCTTATTACTCCCGGTTCGCCCATTTTAAATTGAGTTAGGAAAAAGCTGAACGATTCAATCAGGGTTCTAAGCTGTAATTCAAATGTACTCTCGTCCCGACGTTATGCGATCGCATAAAAATAGAGTTTTGAGAGCGGAGTGATAATTTCAGGGGAATTTCGGGAAATCGCTAAAACCATTACGATACCTAGATTTTTCTGATTTTTGACAATTTCTCGAACTCCAAAAAAAGTGGGCGAACCGGGAGTTATTAATTATCCGACCATTAAATATTTGCTGCTTGACTTCATTTACCGTATAACCAGAAATCCGCAATGAAGTGAAAGTCTCATCGTGCCAGTAAACTTTACGGTCAAGGTTAAAAAAACGAAAAAATATACCCACCATTAACAACATGACAATAATAAACCGCAACCTATTTGGAGCAAGTTGGAGATGCCGCATAACTAAATTTCACAATAACTTGTACAACAATTATCTACTTTAACGAAATAACTTGTTTGATCAACTGGGAAAAGTGGGTTTAGTAGAATGTTTTGTAAGAACTCTTCAAGGAGGCTGATCTGTACAACAAGGAACTTTTCAAAAGTTGGCAGTTATGGAAGAATTGTTTGCCCAGTTGATAGCTTGGCAGATAATTTATTATTAGGTGAAAGATTACGTCGGCGCAAATTACGAGTTTTAGCTAATTTCCAGATTGAATAATAGTTATCACTATCAACAATATCTGTCTTGAATTTATACTTTTTTTCTATTGTTTTGCCCCAAGTCTCTGAAGGATTAAGTAAAAATACATCAGTAAATCCATCAGGAATTTTAGGAATTTTTTGATTGTTCACCAACAGAAATCGCACTTTTGGTTCTAAAAGATAGCTTAAAGAAAAGACATCACCATAATTATTGCCGAAAGCATCACTAATCAAAAGTGGACGATTACTCTGATTAATGATTTGGGCAACTTGTGGATTGCCAGAATTCATACCCTTATTCCACCAAGTTTCTGCCTGAGAACTCACCTTAGAAGAAATCAAACCACAAATAATCACTAATGCCATGATTATGTGCCAAAAGCTACGGCGTGACACGCTTCCATTATATAGTTGCGTAGTTAGTAAATAAGCAACAGCTACTTGGATTCCTAAATAAGATGGGATTAAATATGCTTCGGTAGACGATTGTATACTCCCAGTAATTAAATCTGGCAGTATTAGGGGTAATGCTGGTACTACAATTAACGTGATGATAAAAGACCATACTTTATAGTTAGTTGCTCGGCAAAGAAAATAAATTGAATATACTACCAAAATTGAAAAGCTTAGTGCAATTAAATAGCCTAGAGGATTTTCTACTTTAAGGTTTATATCAAAAAAAATTCGGCTTAACTGCATTAACAAAAATGGAAATATAGGTGTTAAATATGACTGTGTTGTTGTTTTATCTGCTGAAATTAAAAATTGAAAAAAGTCACCAATTACAATTGTTATCCAAGGCATGAAAGCTAAAAAACCTACCAGTGATGCTAGCAGATATGTTCTCACGGTTTCAGTAAACTGAAGTTTGGCATTTATCATCACATAAATTCCATGAGCAACTGCTACAAATGCACTCCAAAGAAATGTATAAAGACTAATGGCTAAAGTTACTGTATAAATGCTCCATATAGCGAACAAATCTGGTTTTTGTCGTTCTTGTGCTAGCTCATCTTCTAGCCGTATGGCTCGTAGCAGAGACGCACTGGATAGTAAAATGGTGACTAACCAAAGAATATATTCTTGTGCTTCTTGGGCGTATACTAGGTGAATTGGAGAGATAGCCATGAGTGCGATCGCAACACCAGGAACCGATAATGGCACATTAAATAATTCTCGACATAGCCAATAAACACAAGGGAAAACCAGCAAACTAATGCAGGCAGATAAACTTCTAATCGCCGTCACCGAATTCCCAAAGACTTCCATCCACAATCTGGCTATTATGTAATATAACGGTGGATGCTGAGAATCTTGTTTTGCCAAAGACATAATTGTGTCATTTAAGCTTTTTTCTGGATTTGCACCTTGAAAATGGGCAAAACTTTCTTTGCCAATGACACGATTATTAAAAAGTTGCTGTTTAGCTTCATTAATTGTATAACCAGAAATTCGCAATAAGGTATAAGTTTCATCATGCCAGAAAACTTTACCATCAAGATTAGAAAAGCGAAACAATATACCCATCGCCAATAAGAAAATAATTAAAAATCGCAACCAACTCGGAGCAAATTTGAGATGGCGCATAAGTAGTTTTTCCAAGAAGTTGTCTAAAATAATCCAGTCAGGCGCACTGGATGAGTGCCGCAGCTACGCCTGTCGTAGACATCGCTAGTAATTATATCTGAACCTGTTCATCAGACATCGCCAACCGTACTTTGAGTGAGAGTCATCTGATTTGAAATATTGAAAATAAATATCTCTCTTCTATTAACTCTGAAAACAATTGCACAAGGTTGTATCAAATACGGCAAAACTGACCTTGGTTTTACAGCCGAGATGAAGATGTGGAGTAAAATATCATAAATATTCCTATTCTTCCAGTCCGCGTCGGCGGACTTAGTTTTTATAGCTGCAACTTTCAGTAGTTACTGACTTTTGACGGGATTCGTAATTTCTCTATTATTTTTCAATGGAGTCCGAAAATGGCTAGCAGCGTAGACGCTTTTTAGCGGCTTGCCGCAGGCATCGCGTTGCCAAAAAATGGATAAAGTCGAGCTTAGAACAAAAGAGAATTTTTACAATACTTGGTAACACCATCTAGCAAAGTCTTTGCTATTAGATATAGTTAAAAAATCAATGGTCTTAAACTGTCGATCAATAGCTGGAACACTGCATATTTTAGCTCCAATATTCAAGTATGCCTGCAAAATTTTCGGAATCTCAACATTAGATGAATCTGGACAATTTTGAGTCAGTTCTAGACAAGATTGTGAATTTGGATAAACCAAAATACTTGGATGCATCAAGTTATTCTGCCGAAAATAATCATAAGCCCAAGTAGCTTGCCCAGAAGATTGTGTTAGTAATGATGCACAGCCAAATAAATATTGGTTTTTACTCCAGATAAGATAATTTGCCAGCCCTTCCCAGAGTAGTAAAAGTGTCTGACTATTGCGATATTCTTTAGCTATACATGCACGGCCAACTTCAACCGATGCCTGAAGTACAGAATTGGGAATTCCATTAAGATTAAATATATCGGCAGCATCAAAGCCTAGTCTTTGAGAAGCCATCGTATAGGTTTGCATTCGATAAGTTCCAATCGTTTTACCCGTATGTTTGGAGATTAGGATTAAATGATGGCAAACCGCATCAAACTTATCTATATCCATCTGGGTAAAGTTAGAAGCAGAAAATCCCAAACCTAGTTCAAGATTAAAAACTTCAAAGCGCAACCGAAAAATTGATTCTAATTCTTCTTCAGTTGAAGCCAGCCGTAGGGTATATTTTTCAGTTTGAAGGACGGGAAAATCTTCAAGAGGGGGAGGAGGATTCAGTGGGTAATTGATGCGTCCAGAAACTTCCATCTATCTTCCTACTTAGATTTGCGAAAATATTCTACTAGGATTTAGGCACTATACAAATAGTTCACATTATGCATTAATGTGTCGAAGTGTAATTGAGACGGTTTTCGATAAAAGATCCTTTAGAGCAATACGCTTGGGTTCAGGATTTTTGGTACTGATTTTTGATCTGTAAAGACGCGTTAGCGCAGCGGGACGTTAGGATAGCGGGGCGTTCGCGATAGCGTCTCCAAGAGTTGCCCAGTCCAATTTCGCGTTTCTACCAAGGATTTTAGGTTTAACTGAAGGTATTGTGGTCTAGAGAGCTTTTTTACTTTCTTCGATTAGGATTAGAGTGCTTTTATTATGGACATTAATTCCCAAAAAATCTGGCAATAAGATACAAAATTTTCTTTTGATATACGCTATGCATGTAAGTCATACCATTTTACACAAACCTTGATATATATTGTGGTAGCAATTACCCTCAGTGAGGAAGTTATGTCAATTGCTCGACCGAGAGAACTTGCTATGGTGTTCAATAGTTGAAGTATCGCAACAAGCCTGATCAAAAAGATTTTTAGAATTTCCAGCTTCAAAACCAGTTCTGAATTTGCTAACTGCACATCAGAGGGCTATTCCCGCTTGCTAGAGTGTGAGTAGTTCACGTAAAATATAATGCCATTGTTGCGGCAGTTCTCATGACCTCATCTGCGTCGTTTGACACATTAGAGTCTTTACAGGCGGATATCGCTGAATTGATCGTTCGTTTACCGACATTAAAAAATCGGCAATTTATTCTGCAAGCACTTACTACTATTGTTCGTCTAGCTGATACCGAAATTGAGCGTCTCGATTGGAAAATATTATCGGCTGCATTAGCAGATATGGAGCGCGGTTTCCAGCTTTTTTATGATTACCGACACGTTCGCAAAGTTACCATCTTTGGTTCTGCTCGTCTAGCGCCAGATAGACCAGAATACCAAATGGCTCTTGAGTTTGCTCGCGCTATTTCTCAATTAGGATTTATGGTGATGACTGGTGGTGGTGGTGGAATCATGCAGGCTGGTCATGAAGGTGCTGGGCGAGAAAATTCCTTTGGATTAAACATTCAGTTACCCTTTGAACAGCAAGCAAACCCTTTTATACAGGGCGATCCCAAGCTAATTAACTTCAAATATTTCTTTACCCGCAAGCTGTTTCTCCTCAAAGAAAGTGATGCTGTAGCCTTGTTTCCAGGAGGTTTTGGTACTCAAGATGAAGCTTTTGAATGTATGACATTAAGCCAAACTGGTAAATTTGGGCCAGTACCTTTAGTTTTAATCGATCGCCCTGGTGGTGATTACTGGCGCTCTTGGAGCGAATATATTGATAAGCAATTAGTGCAAAATGGTCTTGTCAATCCTGAAGACCCCAGTCTTTACACGGTGACAGATAACCTGGATGTGGCTTGTGATGCTATCACCCGTTTTTACCAGGTTTATCATTCCAGCCGCTACGTAGGCAATAAATTAGTCATCCGCCTGAAGACAGATATATCAGACGCTCTTTTAGAACAACTTAATGCTGATTTTAGTGACATTATTATTCAAGGAAAGATTGAAAAAAGTCAGGCATTACCTCAAGAAGCACAAGATGAAACTGTTGGACTACCTCGCCTCATTTTGTACTTCAATCAACGCGACTTGGGGCGCTTGTATCAGATGATTGCCACAATTAACCGGATGGGTACTCCTTCACCAGAGGATGTAGCGCATCCAGAAAGAAAGTAGGTAAGCAAAAACACATCTAAATTTGCATATTAAAATTTTCTCAATATCTTGTGGGGTGGGCCGAAAAGCCATTGGTGTCAACTTAAGCTAAAACCCTTTTCAAATCTCGTTTCCAGTCTCCGACTGGAAATGCTCTTCAATTGCGGCTCTGCCGCAAGTCTTGAGGCGGAGCCTCTTTTGACAGGCATTGCCAATCGGAGACTGGGAACGAGACAATCTAAAAGCTGGTTCTAGGCAGGTTTTCATACTAAGTTGACACTAATGATTCATGAATTGCCCCTACAGGAAATCAAGGCTTTCACTGCCTTTTTGCGTAAGTCCTAAAGCAAAAAAAGGGGGAGAATTTTGAATTACTTTCCCTTTCCTTGTTTCAAGCTTATGGAATTGCGTCACCGATCGCGCAGCGTAAAGCCTTCTTTTCTCTTTCAGAGACGCTACGCGTAGCTTGCTTCTCCGTAGGAGTACGCTTAGAGCGAGTCTTCTCCTGACGAAGACGCTAGCTTCTCCGTAACGGGTACAAGCATCACAGCCCGTCGTCGACATCGCCAGTTGCTGAATCAGGCTAACGGCGTAGTATCTGCACAGATCAAAAATATTTTTTATTTTCATGTGTCTGTCTTCATGAGCAATAGGCATTTTGGCATTGTCCAAGCAAGCCACAAAAACAATATGATTCACCCTACTTACAGATGAGAAAAACAGCAGTTATTATGACTCAATACTGATTATTCTAAAAAAGCTTGTATATTAGCACAGTAAACAACGCTTGAGATCCTAACAGAGGAATAAAAAATGCTGGAATTATTGGGTTCAGGTTTGGTGTCGCTTTGGCTGGAAATGGCTGGGGTACAAATCAAACCTCTAGATGCCTTAGATGCACTAACTTGGCAAAGTAGCCCTGGCTTTGTTCTTGCCCCCGATCCAAATCCAACTGGGGCGACTACGGTGCAGGAATATTTGAAAAAGCTGATCACATCAAAAGTGGTAGCGCAAAATCTGGCTGAGAGTCAGGGGATTTGGATGCAGTCGGGACCAATGCTGATGGCAAATCACCAAGGTACGACACCTCTTCCGGCTGCTTCTTTAACTAAAATAGCCACTTCACTAGTTGCTTTGAAAACTTGGGGGCCAGATTACCAATTTGATACTTTGGTGAGTGTCACTGGGCCAGTGGTAAATGGAGTTGTGCAGGGCGATTTGGTGATTACAGGCCGTGGCGATCCTTTGTTTGTTTGGGAAGAAGCGATCGCTCTTGGTAATACTCTCAATCAAATGGGCATCAAGCAAGTAAAGGGGAATTTGATTATTACTGGCAGTTTTGCGATGAATTTCCAACGTCAGCCAATGCTAGCCGGTCTAATGCTCAAGCAAACACTAAATCGTGCGACTTGGGGACGCCCCGCTATTTATACACACTCAATCATGCCCAAGGGAACGCCCAAGCCTCAAGTTGTAATTGCGGGTGCGGTGAAAGTTGAGGCGCAACCAAACCCTCAACAAACTTTGTTACTGCGTCATCGCTCATTGCCCTTGAAGCAACTGCTCAAGGAAATGAACGTTTATAGTAACAACGATATGGCAGAGATGCTGGCAGACTCAGTGGGGGGAGCAACTGTAGTTCAATCAACTGCTGCTAACCTGGCGAGGGTACCACAAGTAGAAATTCAGTTAATCAATGGTTCTGGATTGGGGCCGGAAAATCGCATTTCCCCCAGGGCTGTTTGTGCCATGTTTATGGCTATTCAAGCTGAGGCATCTGCCCATCAACTGAATCTGGCTGACTTGTTCCCCATGTCTGGATTCGATCATCGGGGGACACTACACACTAGGCACATTCCCCTGGCGACTGTGATCAAAACTGGTACTCTCCGAGATGTGAGCGCTTTAGCGGGAGTGATGCCCACACGCGATCGCGGTTTGGTTTGGTTTGCTATTATCAACCGTGGGACAAATGTCTGGGGTTTGCGGACTGGACAAGACCAACTTTTGCAAAGTGTTGTTAAACAATTACAACTACCTCCAACCGTTCCTATTGCCCTGACTCCCCACTCAGCCATCAACTCTTTACCTCAGCTAGGCGCAGCTAGTCGGAATGAAATCTTATACAAAAGTTAGTTGATCCATAGTCTAGAGTTAGAACAGAGAGCAGACTAATCTTATTAGCAATCTAAAAGTTTTATTGATGGGTAAAAACCGAACTTGTAAAGGGTAAATGTCCATAATAGCTTTTGGGTGAAATTTTCTATTAAGTTGATTACAGGTAGTTCGCAAAATGCCCTAACCCCAGTAGTGGAAAGAGCAGGCGAAACCTGAAATAAAAATAACTGTAAATAGATTTGTCACGACTGAGCAACAATTAGGCTTATAAATTAGGTTGTGATTATGCGATTTCCCAAAATATCTCGGTCTTTACGTCAACTCACTACTCATGTTTTAGCGATCGCGCTAGGAGTTGTGCTAGCGGTTAGCACATTGCAGGTGTTACCCTCCCAAGCCGAACCAGCACCCACAATAACTGCTGGAGATACTTCAAATCTAATTGCTCAACGGCAATCACCAGCTAGTGCTGCGATCGGTAGCACTAGCTTTGTCACAGCAGCAGTGAATCGTGTTGGTTCAGCAGTTGTCCGTATTGATACTGAGCGAACAATTACTCGTCGCGTCGATCCATTTATGGAAGATCCCTTTTTCCGTCGGTTTTTTGGTGACGGTTTCTCCCAACAGATGCCTTCTGAGCAGTTACGTGGTTTAGGCTCAGGTTTCATTATTGACAAGAGCGGGTTAGTTTTGACTAATGCTCATGTGGTCGATAAGGCTGATAAAGTAACAGTCCGACTCAAAGATGGCCGCACTTTTGAAGGAAAAGTTCAGGGTATTGATGAAGTCACAGATTTGGCAGTAGTCAAGATTAACGCTGGTAACGATTTACCAGTCGCGCCCTTGGGTTCTTCCACCAATGTCCAAGTAGGAGACTGGGCGATCGCAGTCGGTAATCCTTTGGGATTCGATAATACTGTTACCTTGGGAATTATCAGTACCCTCAAACGTTCCAGCGCCCAAGTCGGCATTAGTGACAAACGCTTAGACTTCATTCAGACAGATGCCGCCATTAACCCTGGTAACTCTGGCGGGCCACTATTGAATGGTCAAGGTGAAGTAATTGGTATTAACACAGCCATTCGCCCTGATGCAATGGGTATTGGGTTTGCCATTCCTATTGATAAAGCCAAAGCGATCGCCGAGCAACTGCAACGTGATGGCAAAGTTGCTCACCCCTATCTAGGTGTGCAAATGCTAACTTTGACACCCGATCTTGCCAAGCTAAATAACACCGATCCCAACTCTCCTATTCAGATACCAGAAATTAATGGTGTTTTTGTCATGCGAGTTGTCCCCAATTCTCCAGCGGCATCTGCGGGTATCCGACGCGGGGATGTAATTCTGCAAGTTGATGGTAAAGCAATTACCAGTGCTGAACAATTGCAGAATGTTGTGGAAGATAGTCGCCTTGGTCAAGTATTACAGGTGAAGGTGCAACGAGGTAATAAGACAGAGCAGCTTTCAGTACGTACAGCCGAGTTGCAAAATGCTTCGTAGGGGCAATATAGCCTATTTTAATTGTGTGGAATAGTAAGGGCACAGCAATGCTGTGCCCAAAGCGCGTGTAGTCTATAAAGGTTTTTAACCCACGGAGGTGGGTAAAGTCTCGTGTAGCCGCGACTTCCAGTAGCCAAGGCGAGTAACAATTTAGACTTTTCAAACATCCTCTTTGAATAGAAACTGCGATCGCACATCGCAGTTTCCGGTGCTACTGGTTTCCTCTTTTGATAAGTTGGAATTGATGGGTTGCGATGCCTACGGCGGGCTACACCTAAGCATTGGGGGAGCTAACGGAGTTAGAATACTTTCGGTCACTTATTACACGTAATAGCCCATACGTGTAACTAATAACTATATATATTAATGTGACGTTGGGCATTGAGTCTCTCTACTAAACAAGGTAGCCTGATTAAAAGGAGATGCTCAAAAAATGAGTACGCTCAGTTGCTAGGCACACAGAGTTAGTTGTAGTCAGCTGCGTGCGGTCACAACCAATGCCACGCAACGCTATAGCTCTGTTGCAGCTAACTGTGCTTGAGAAAAGCTTTGTATTTTGGAGCCTAATGTGCAAAACCGAACCACGATACGATGCAGATCAGCCAAATTTCCGCAACGACTTCAATTAACCAGAACCCAGCGATTAGAATTCCCCATTGCATACCACGGCGCGCTGCCAAGACCGCATCCGGGATAGCTCATGAGTTGCTGAGGTTATATCTGGGTAGATGATTTACTCTGCATCACGATAGTTCCAGTGGGATAACGGCTAGTTTCAGAGGATTCCAACGTCACGAATAATCCAGAGATACCTGTGTCATAAAAGTCGGCAGGCATCCAGAATTTATCTAACACCTTTCCCTGGGGATTAATTTTCACAGTGCCACAGGGAATTTTTTCGCCATCAGCGATCGCCCAAAGTCGATAGACCTTACCTGTGGGTGGAGCCACCAGATTTTGCACGGCTAGAATTCCTTGCCGTTGTCCTAGATTCACAACAAAGCTACCCGCAGCAGTATCCGATACCTTCACAGCCTTGAGAGAGAAAAGTTGCGTCTGGGACTGTTGCAGTAGGGTATTGATGTCTTGAGCCATGCCCAAATCCTGTCGCAAGCGATAGTTATCTACTCCTAAATACAGAATCAGGAGTGCCGCGACACTACCCATGACGATGGGCCAGAGGAGCCGAGACGGTTTGTGCTGGGAGGGTTGGAAAGTAGTGGTAGCGGCAGCCAGGATAGCTCCTTGGAGATTATGAGGCGGTTCCACGCTGTTTAAGCTGTAAACAACCTGGTCTAAGGTTGCCTGAAGCCGCTTCACTTCTGCTACTAATGCTGGATTTTCTGCCAGCAGTTGCTCGAAAACTTCTGCTTCGGCGCGATCGAGGTCGCCCACGACATAGCCTGCTGCCAAGGTTTCGATTGCTTGAGGAGTAAGGGGTTCAGTCATAACCTTAGTCAATGGAGTGTTGTAAAATTTGCTTCAGTTTCAGAAGTCCCTGGCGAGTCCAGCTTTTCACGCTTCCCAGGGGTTTATGCAGTTGTTGGGCAATTTCTGATTGGCTCAGTCCGGCATCATACGCCAGTTCAATCACCTGTCGTTGCTGATCGTTAAGCTGGGTCAATGCCTGCCGTACTTGCTGCGATCGCTCATTTAAAACAGCTTGCTCAACCGGAGTAGGCGCGGGGGGTGCAGTAGTGACGTTCTGCCCCCAACGTTGCACCAAATTAAGGGTGCGACTGCGCGATCGCAATTTGTCGATCGCCCGCGATCGAGTCATGGCAATCAGGTAGCGCATCAAATGACCGTGTTTAGCAGAGTCAACCGGACGCTGCCATAGCGACAGAAAAATTTCTTGGGTCAGGTCTTCGGCTTCTGGCTGGCTTTGCAAAACTTTCAGCGCCACTCCATACACCACACTGCCATAGCGATCGTAAAGACACCCTAACGCTGCTGGCTGCTTTGCCTCTAGATCGTCCAAGAGTACGGCATCGCTCTTCGATGACGGTTCTGATGAATGGCGATCGGGAGAACTTAAATCCATAGATTCAGGTGAACAGACCGGGGCTAATTTTTCTGCAAAAATGCCCAATGCATCTTGCAACGTGAGTGCCAATCCTAATTTCACAACTTTTTTTAAGCATAGAGCAAACTTACTTTCATCTCTAAAACGATTGGTGAAGCTAATTGGATGAGTCTAGCGTCGAAATTTTTTAGAAGTCGGTTATTTCGTTGTGATTAACTCGCACCCCAAACCGAACGAACCGCGAACAGCAGTCTAGCAAAGCATTTGAAAAGTTTAAATCCAAAATTGCTTCTCAGTCGTCTTAAAGGTAGAGACAAGTAAGTAACCCAGTTAGCATTCTTTCCAGGCATCAGTTGCAACTAAATTCCTGAAATCAGGCTAATTGCTTACCTACCCACTCCTACAGCTTTTAACACTGGCCATTGCACTGCAATGTCCCGACGAAATTTATATCGTCAATTTGCAACGCCCTTCTTTGGCAGTTTGGATTCGACCAAATTGTCTGAAAGTTTGTGCTGCATCTCAGCATTGAAGGTCAGTAAAACCGCTGTAGCCAAACAACTAATCTCAGAGGTAATTCTATGCGACGCTCTATTTCTGCGCTGTTAACAACACTGCTGCTGTTTGCCGCCATTTTGCCTGCTGGGGCGCAGACCCAAACCGCACCAACCAGCTTCAATCCCTACGTGGCAAAGCAACCTTCTAAAAACCAGCTTAATTCGTTTAATCTGGCTTCTCTAGCGTATCAAGGTTACTTAAAAGACCAAGGCATTCCCAGCAATGGTGCATTGATGTCAGCGATCGCTTCTGGAACAATCACGGCTCAAGACATTATTCAAGCTGCTGTTAAAGCGAATCGACTACCTGAGCAAACACTAAGCGATCGAGGCTATCGCCATAACCTTGAAGATCAACTGCAAGGATTTACACAAGACTAAAAATTAAGATGATGAAAAACACATTTCGCAAGTACCATCGGCTAATTGCCACACTCTTTTGTTTGCCATTACTCTTTACTGCTCTGACTGGTATTAGCATTGCCATCGCCGACAGATGGTTGCATCAAGAAGAGCTGGCTGGATTTTTAATCACTGTTCACACCTTGCAAATCTTCAAACTCGATGCCATTGTGCCAGTTTTAAATGGGCTAGGTCTAATTGGCTTAGTGGCTACCGGAGTGAGCATGACTGGACTGTTTGCTAAACGCCGTCAACCAAAGCGGATGGAAGAACGCCCATGAAATACATTTCTTATTTTTTCATAGCGATCGCCAGCGCCTTTGTGGTCATCCTGTTGTCGTTGTCATCCTGTAGTCCGAACCCTAAGACAACGACTAGCCAACCAATGGTGATGAAAGAGCAACCCCAAACTAGCCACCAAGCTGCCGATGCTACAGTCAAAATCCGTAATTTCAAATTTGAGCCAGCGAATTTGGCGATCGCTGTTGGTAAAACTGTTCAATTTATCAATGTCGATGAAGAACCCCACACGGCTACGGCTACGGATGGTACTTTCAACTCTAAAGCACTGGATACCAATCAAACCTGGAACTACACCGCCACTAAACCGGGTACTTATCCCTATATTTGCTCAGTTCATCCCTTTATGAAAGGGACGTTGACAGTAACAAATAAGAAAAACTAACCAGAGGAATACCAATGGAACGCAGAAAATTTCTTGAACACGTAGGCTGGACAGGACTCGGCATTGTATGGGCTGTTGGTGGAAATGGCTTATTAACTGCCTGTCAGGTGGGAGAACCAAATGCTCAAAAATCATCCACGGCTTCACCGTTTTCCTTCGTTCAAATTAGCGATACGCACATCGGTTTCAAAAAACCTGCAAATGAACACGTGACCGATACACTTCAGAAAACGATCAATGCGATCAATGCCTTACCCACTCCACCCGCCTTTGTCATTCACACCGGAGATATCTCCCATTTGTCTAAACCAGAAGAATTTGATCGGGCCAAACAACTACTTTCTCAATTGAAAGTCCCACTGTTTACCCTACCAGGGGAACACGATACGATTGGCGATCGCGGCAAAGCCTACGAGGAAGCCTTTAACCGCAAGGATGTCAAAGAAGGCTTACAGGTTTGGGATCAGGCGGGAATCCACTTTGTCTCCTTGACCAATGTGCTGGATTTTGGGGCAACTGGTACGGGCAAACTAGGTCAGGCGCAATTGGATTTGCTCTCCAAAGATTTGGCAGCGCAGAAAAAGGATACACCTCTAGTTGTTTTCAGCCATATTCCCCTATATGACCTTTATCCCAAATGGGGATGGGCAACTGCCGATTCGGCAAAGTTGCTCTCACTGCTATCTCGTTTTGCATCGGTCACAGTGTTAACGGGGCATATCCATCAAGTGATTGAGCACAGCGAAGGCAATATTCGCTTCCACACCGCTGCGGCGACTGCCTATCCCCTTCCCGCTCCAGGTCACGGTGATCAACCTGCTCCAGTCAAGCTAAGCGAAAATAATCTCTTGGCAGTGCTCGGATTCCGTACAGTTGAGGTAATTTCCCTTAAAGATACTAGAGTTGACCAACATGCTCTCTTGTAGAAATATAGTTCAACTACTGTCTGGTGCGATCGCATCAAGGGTGCTTTTGGATATAACCGAAGAACTCAAGGAAGCGAGTGCAAGAACTTTCTAGGAGCAAGCTTTGACATCACCGTGCCAATTTGGGAAAACTGTACGTTAAGGAATCTCTTGAGCCACTTCGTCGCAGAGTTGTTGCGCCGTTGAGGCTCTGGAAATACTCTCTAAAACTAGTTTTCAGTCTAAAAGTAAGAAACGTAGTTATCAACGTTTCTTAAAACTAACTTCAAGTCACGCCTCTATCTGATGAAATATCACATAATAAAAACTGGCGGAAACTATTGCTGTACAAAGATTACAGCATCATCGTGCCAATTTTCCCAAATTGGCACGATGATGCCTATAAGGCTATACTGTTTCACCAACTTTTACTCTCTACCTAAAGAGAATATTTTCCCAGGATTACACGAATGAGCCAATACGTGTAATTAGTGGCTATATATATTGATGTGGCGTTGAGCCGACAATCGTGTAATTTGGGTTTAGATGATACAGAGTAGAGCATATATTCTGAAAAAAAAGCCTGCCTGATCTCAGAAAAACAGGTAAAACGGCTCTTTTATAAAGGCTGCCAATCACTTGTAGTAAAGGTTTAGGGCTACCAGTGCTGCGAAACTTCCTTCCCCAGTCAGGGCTATGACCCTAAACATAACTTAGGCGATCGCTATAACGACTCTAAATCACTTACCAACAGCTAATACTAGACCTTCATGGGCTAGTATGGCTTGAGGAAAAGCAGATTTAATATCGACTTGAACCTGGTCAAGAAAATCATCATGGTCATCTGGGTGATGATGAGAAATAGCTAGCCGTTGAACGCCAGCACTCAGAGCTGCATTCACCGCAGCTTGCCAGAGTAAATCAGCAGAATCATGGTTGTGAGATGTAGGCGGAGTATAAGTGGCATTGGCAATCAGCAAGTCAACGCCTTGAATGAACTGTAAAATCCGCTCTCGCTCCACTTGATCGGCATTCTGGTGCAAATCTGTGATGTAAGCAACACTATACTCTTGCCAAGTAACTCGGTAGCCAACTGACCGCTGAGTTTGATTAATTAATGCAGTTGTAATGGTGACATCATCTAACTTCACGTCACTTTCTGGAGTCAGATTGTAAAACTGCAATTCCGACTGCATTACCTGTAAAGGGTAAGGAAAGTGTGGCTGGAGCATCTGATCGTACAGACATTGTTTGATTGAGGCTCCATTTGAGGCAGCTGTGCCGTAAATATGGAAGCAATTTTCCCCAATAAATGCGGGAGCAAAAAAGGGAAACCCTTGAATTCGGTTCGATTGGCAGTTGGTAAAAAATAAATGGGCTTCTAGTGGCTGTTGCAGTTCTTGCCAAGTTTTACCCAGTATGCGTAAGCCAGTACCGCCATCAAAAATCAAGCGTTTTCCAGCTACATGTATTTCTACACAAGCGGTATTACCACCATAACGACTAGTATTGCTACTGGGAGTGGGAATCAAACCTCTTACACCCCAGAATTGCACGATAAATTCACCTGCTGGGCTACTTGGCAGGGTAGATGACTTTTCTCTTATGTAGCTCTGGGAATCCGACAACTCAAAATTTGACATTTTCCTTGAAATTTAGACCTTACTGAGCAGGTCATCGTAGCGCCGCACTTCCAACAGCCTGTTTTTTTCGTCCACAATGACTACCGTAGGAGAGTAACTTTTTAACTCTTCTGGAGTGAACTGCCCGTAAGTCATTATAATCAAGCGATCGCCAATAATGCCTAGACGTGCCGCACCTCCATTTAGCTCAATTATTCCTGAATGAGCTGGAGCGGGGATCGCATAAGTAATAAAGCGCTGACCGTTGGCACTATTAACTACTTGCACCTGCTCATAAGGTAAGATACCAGCTTTTTCCAAAAGGATTTCATCAATGCTGATACTACCTACGTAGTTGATATTCGCCCCTGTAAGGGTGCAGTTATGAATTTTTGCCAAAAGGAGAGTACGCTGCATTCTGGTTTGGGTTTGGTGGCAGTTTTTGCGATCCGTAACAAGCGAAAGTTATCAAAGTGAAGAGTTAGGAATAAAAATTCATAACTCTTAACTCCTAACTCCTAACTCCTAACTCTTAACTCCTCTATTATCCTCTATAAGCTTTGACGGATTTTTCTACTAAAGCTGCAACCTTGTCTACATCTTGCCAACCGAGAATTTCAGTCACCTTTTTTTCCAAATTTTTATAACTACGGAAAAATTCAGCAATTTCATCTAAGCGGTGTGGTGCTAAGTCTTTCAGGGATTTTACTTGAGTGTAGCGCGGATCTTTGTCAGGAACACAAAGGATTTTTTCATCGCGATCGCCACCGTCAATCATCTCCAAAAAGCCAATTGGTCGCGCAGCAATAACACAACCTGGAAAGGTCGGCTCGTCAATTATGACCATACCATCTAGGGGATCGCCATCATCAGCCAAAGTATTGGGTACAAAGCCGTAGTCATAAGGATATTGTACCGAGGAATAAAGTACTCGGTCTAGAGCAAAAGCTTCTAGTTCCTTGTCGTATTCATATTTATTTTTACTTCCGCCAGTAATTTCAATCAGAACGTTGATTAGACCCGGTTTCGGTTGGGCAGGAATACGAGATAAGTCCACAAAAAACTCCTCTGATAACGGTAAATTATGGGGACACTCAGTCAGCTTCGCTCCCCGTGTAGAATTTTAGGGCAATATGGATCTCTTCCCAAGGTATTTGTTCTATGGCATAGGGGACTGCGAAGAAACTTTCAGCTGTAACCTATAACCTCTAACCTATTCCCTTGAATTAGCCAAAAAATAGAAAAAGCGTTACGAGCAAACTTCGTAACGCTTTTTCCAAGAGGGTATTATGGATATCCTCTGCCCTTAATTGCTGTTAGAGGAATTTTTATCCTAACTTTGTTAAGACAACTGAAATCTGGAGTCACACAATCCAGACTTAGCTTATGCTTGACGAACTACACCGATATCTACAGAGATTGCCTCAAAATCAGCGTTCTGCTTTTTTGTAGATATCCTCATGAGGAAATGCGACTGGGAAGCTCGATCAATCTTGATTTCCTTGTATGTTTTGGATCAGAGGTTGCTGGTTATTTTGAACATTAGTTGAAGAATAGTGGGCGATGACAAATACGGGTAGGGTAAGAGTCAACAGAGCGATCGCAGTTCCCACAATGTCTGCCAAACGTTGGGAATATGTATCGGCATTGGCAGACTGGCTATTTGAATTCATACAAAATTGAAGTTCTTCGTAACACTGTGTAGGTTTACTCTCTGAGTGAGAGTATTAATGCTATTTTAGCTATTTTTAAACTGTAAAATGTGTAGCATTCTACAATTTAAACCAGTTCTACAACTGTCATAGTAGCCTTTTTATACATGGGCTTCTTAATACAAAGTTACAACTAAACAAATCATCTTTTATTTTGTAATTAATATTTTCAGATGTTTCCCTGTATGGTGTAACGGGTTGCATACGCAAAGCCAACTTTGACAGCATCATAAGTTACATTTTTTCGCTGATTAAAGATTAATTAGCAAAACATATTTGTCCGATACTTCATGATTATAACATCTTAAAACGCCTTTGATAAGGTCATTTTACTGGAATTGCCAATTTGTGATACAGGACACAAAACCGCAATTGCACTGAATATCTCTCAGTGCTTTTGATTGTTATATGGTAGTTATACACAAAAATATTTGACACCAGAGAAGAAATAGGTAGGAATGATTTTTGTAACTAATGATAACTACCGAATAAATACAGATACATCAACTGTATAAGGCAGAATGGATTCAGTGATATCACTAAACAAATATTCAAGAATTTTAATTTTGCAATCTGTGTAATATCACAGCAATTTTGTCAATCTATATAAAGGTAGAGTAAAAAAGTTTTAGAAGCTGGCGTAGACATTTAGTGGGTTATTACCAAACTTTCCTCATATCTGAACAAAAAACCTAATCCCAATTTCCAGATCTAAATCCGTATAACTTTTGGATAAATTAAAATCTAAGACGAAAAATTGTATAACAAATTAATCAGCTAAAAAAACCGCCACTAAATATAATAGGGCGGTTTGGTTAAGCAATCGGAGGGTAATTACAGATTACTCTGCTAATAAATGAAATTGCTGTAACGACGTTTGCACTAAATTGGGCATTGGGCATTGGGCATTGGAGATTAATTATTCTCCCCTGCCTCCCCTGCTCCCCTGCTTCTTCATCTCCCTACTCCCTTCCATAAACACTGATTGGTTCCTTGATAAATCGGGTGTAAAGATGCTTAAACGTAGACTTAATTACGCGGGGCATACCAAAATCAATAGGCATTAACTTGTCTGGTAGCCGCCAATCTTCTATTTTTAATAAGTCAGGATTAAAATGCGGAAACTCTATGGCAGCAAGTTCTGGACAAACTCCTAGCCTTTGAGAAGCTGCAACTGTGGGCACTTGTTCAGGAGAAACATTGAGGATTTCTACCATTGCCCGATCTAAGGCAAATATATCTGATGCGGCTGCTAAAATGCCCAGTTGGCGAGGTTCCCCGTTGCTGGGGCCATTACCTTCATGACCGATGATACCATCTAATATGGTTAAGTCAGGGTTAATCGCTCTGGCAGTTTCTACTAACATTTCACCAAATCTATTTGCGTCTTTTCCCGCTTCCATGTGCCACCAAGCTTTCATTTTGCCGGGGACACAACCAAACAGGTTTTTTACGCCCAGTGTTAATGTCAACTGGGCATGTGATTTCACTTTGGGTAAGTTAATCACTACGTCTGCTTCCATTGCTTCTTTAGACAGTCGCAGATGGTTAAAATTGTCACTGACGGTTTGGTAATGCTGACCGTGAAAATCGATGATAGGAAGATTGAGTTCTTCTAAAATAGGCAGATAGCCATTTGCTACTGCTACGCCCTTGGCACTACCAAAAGCAGGACTATCGCCCAAAAATGGCTTACCGCCAACCTCAATTACCATTTGGGCAACTTCATAAACTAGTTCGGCACGGGTGATACACTCTTTACCAGGACGCGATCCTGTAAGTAGATTCGGTTTGAGTAAAACGCGATCGCCTTTTTTTACAAACGCTGCTATTCCTCCAAAAGGTTGCAGGAGAATCACTAAAGATTCCCGTAAAGCCTCTCGTTCGTAGGATGTAGCCCGAATGAGACTAACAGCTGGTTTTTGAGTCTGCATGGATAGATGGGGGATAGAGGGAGATGAGGGAAATGAGGGAAATGAGGGAGATGAGGGAGACAAGGGGAGAATAACCAATGCCCAATGCCCAATGCCCAATGCCCAATTCCCCATAACCTATTATTCTGTTTTGAGCGGTAAGATACCACTCATTTGTTCTAGATTTAACACTGTGGCTAAATCTGTTTCATTCATCAATCCGCGTTCTAAAACAATTTGCCGCAGGGATTTACCAGTTTCTAAAGATTCTTTAGCGACAGCTGCGGCATTTAAATAACCGATGTGGGTATTTAGTGCGGTTACTAAAGCTAAACTGCCTTCGGCATAGGCTAAACAACGTTCCTGATTAGCAGTAATTCCCCCAATGCAGCGTTCGGTGAGTGCGGCGATGGTATTGCCGAGAATTTCGATACTGTGAATTAGGTTATAGGCAATTAGCGGCATCATCACATTTAGTTCTAATTGTCCGGCTTGTGCGGCTAAAGCGATCGCACTATCGTAACCCATCACCTGAAAACACACCATTGATGTCATCTCTGCCATGACTGGGTTATATTTCCCTGGCATAATTGAGGAACCGGGTTGCACTGGAGGCAGTTGAATTTCTTTCAAGCCTGTTTTTGGCCCTGAATCCATCAACCGTAAATCGTGAGATATTTTGACTAAATCTTGGGCTAAGTTCCGTAAAGCACCAGAAACATTCACAAATGGCGCCATACTTTGCATGGCTGCCATGAGATGGGGTGCAGGTTCTAAAGGAGTATCAATCAATTCTGAGAGAACTTCTACCACACGGGCGCGATAAAGAGGATGAGTATTTAACCCGGTTCCGGCTGCACTACCTCCCAAACCCAGCACCATCAAATCTCCAGAAGCGGTATAAATCCGGTTTTGATGTTCTGTAAGAATTTGCGCCCAAGCCCGAAAATTTTCACCCAAACGCACAGGTACTGCGTCTTGTAAGTGGGTTCTGCCAGATTTGACGATATCTTGAAATTCTACAGCTTTGTTTTCTAAGGATGCGATCGCACCATCTATTGCTGGGTGTAATGTCTTAGATAATGCCAATAAACCACCAATGCGAATTGCTGTAGGAATCACATCATTGGTAGACTGCCCATAATTAACATGGTCATTAGGACTAACACGTTTGTAATTGCCCTTTTCTTCACCAAGAATTTCTAAGGCGCGATTTGCGAGAACTTCGTTGAGATTCATGTGGTGGGATGTTCCAGCACCCGCCTGATAAACATCCACAACAAATTGCTCGCGGAACTTCCCAGCTAAGATTTCATCAGTTGCTTGCACAATCGCCTGACTAATATCTTGGGGAATGCAATTTAGTTCTCCATTCACTATTGCTGTAGCTTTTTTAATTATCAATCCAGCATCTACGTAAGTACCTAAAGGCTTGATGCCGCTAATAGGGAAATTTTCGATTGCCCGTAGTGTTTGAATGCCGTAATAAACGCTACTAGCAATTTGGCGATCGCCCATCGAATCGCGTTCGATGCGGAATTGGGAGTCTGGGTGTTCAGTCATAGTATTGTTTTAGGAGAGCTACAGAAAACAGATTTTCCCACGCTTAGGGAGAAAGTGGGGAGACAAAGAGAAGTTGTAGTAAGTTTGTCCCCTCCGCCCTCTTCCTGATAACAGGGCAACTAAATGTATTTATGGGGATTATTAAATTAATTTTGAATTTTGAATTTTGAATTCGGAGCGAAGCGACGTGACTCTACCCAACTGGATTACCTTCTCTCGCCTTCTGGGTGTACCATTTCTGCTTTATGGCTTGTACAATCCCACACCACAAGCTAGATGGATATGTTTGGCGATTTTTATCATTGCGGCATTAACTGATTGGCTAGATGGCTATTTGGCGCGAAAACTCAACCAAATTAGTGACTTAGGTAAATTTCTTGATCCTTTAGTGGATAAGTTTCTGGTACTTGCGCCGTTGATGGTTTTTATTGAACTAGGAAAAGTGCCAACTTGGGGAGTGTTTTTGATTTTAGCGCGGGAATTAGCGATCGCTGGTTGGCGAGTGAATCAAACGACGATTACCGGGGCGAATATTTGGGGTAAACTCAAAACTGTCGGTCAAATAGTTGCGATCGCACTTCTGATTGCACCCCTACCTGAAGTCTGGCAAACCCCATCTCTGATCGCTTTTTGGGTTTCTGTCGCCCTGACTTTAATCTCTGGGGGTATTTATCTTTTGCCGCAAAAAGCTAGCACTAATGAAACGACAATATAGTATTGTAACTCAGTGGTCTGATGAAGATAAAAAGTACATTGTCAGCCTACCTGAGTTTGGCCCCTATGCACACACTCATGGAAATACCTACGCGGATGCTCTCAATAATGGTGAGGAAGTGCTGGAACTTTTGATTGAAGATTACCAAGCACAAGGAAAACCACTACCAGAGCCTTTGACTGCAAACGCTTACTTTCGGTTTGTGTAATCCTCACCCTAATCATTAGCAGTCTGTTGCCTTGACGTTAATATCTGGAGCAATTTACCCCACACCACAAAATCTAACTAGGGAAAATACACCTTTAAGTACAAAGTGAAATCAAAAAAGCTACATGGGACTGATGTTTTTTGGTTTGAAAGTCCCTTAGAAATCGGAAGTTGAGCCTTTGAACTCGAAAGTTGAGCCTCTGAACTCGAAAGTTGAGCCTCTGAACTCGAAAGTTGAGCCTCTGAACTCGAAAATTGAGCCTCTGAACTCGAAAATTGAGCCTCTGAACTCGAAAGTTGAGCCTCTGAACTCGACACTTGCACCTCTGAGCCTGGAAGTTGCACCTTTGAGCCTGGAAGTTGCACCTTTGAACTCGGAAGTTGCACCTTTGAACTCGGAATTTCGAGATCAAAAGTTCAAAACTCGGAATTTTTAGAATTCGCAAACAAGTAAAGAGTCGAGTTGAAGGAATGTGAGAGGCAATTTAGCGCCTCACCTTGACACAGCTACTACTTGATTTCTAAAAATCATTCCCAGGTAATCCGGTAACATCAGTTTGGAGAGCAAACAAATCACCTGAGTAGAAACTTTTATCAATCTCGGCTTGGCTGAGTCCAACTGAAGCAGTGGTGATGTAGAGTGTTTGCAAATCTTCGCTGCCAAAGGTGCAACTCGTTACGAGTGGAACGGGTAGATTAATCCGCAATATTTCTTCACCCTTGGGGTTGAAACGAATCACACACCATCCATCCCACATAGCTGACCAAATATTTCCTTGACTATCTATCGTCAACCCATCTGGGTAGAAAGATTCATGAGTTAAATCAACAAAAATCCGGCGATTAGTAATGCTACCTGTTACTGAATCAAAGTCGTAAGCATATATCTTTTGCTGAGGAGAATCAGTCAAGTAAAACGTCTTTTGATCGGGACTCCACCCCAGACCATTAGAGAGAGTCAATCCCGTTTCCATCACATGCAATGAACCATCAGGATCATAACGATAGAGGCTAGCCTGGGGTTTTTCTAAAGAACACATTGAGCCGATCCAAAAACGACCTTGAGAGTCACATTTGCCATCATTGAGACGGTTATCTGGCAGATTTCCTTCAATTTCCAAAATGGGAGTAACTTCACCTGTCTGGGTGTTGAGGAATGCTAGGTGATGACGCAGTGCCATAATTAATTTATCTTTACCTGCGGTTGCGATCGCGCCTACTACATCTCCCACATCAAAAAAAAAGTCTTTCCCCGTAGCAGGATTGAACTGATGTACCCGATGGTTGTAAATATCGACCCAGTAAATTAGGTTTTGGGTAGAATCCCAGATGGGGGCTTCACCCAAGCGGGCACGGGCTTCTAGAACATTGTGGAGTGGATATTGCAAAACTTGGCTCATTTTATCAACCAACAATAGTATTTACAGAAAGTAATTTCAGTAACCTTGAGGTAATTCTAAAAAAGGTTTGCCTTATACCATTTCTTTGTGAGGCTGCGCCAAACCCTTTTAACTTCTTTCTTTCTTTCTTTCTTTCTTTCTTTCTTTGTGTCCAACTCTTACGAGACGCTGCGCGAATGTGTCCTTCTCCCAAGGGGAGACGCTAACGCGAATGCGGTTCGTTTTTCTTTCTTGTACTTAAATATGGTTTAGCGCATCTTCATACAGAATTGGTATTACTAATAGAGAAAATTTTCATTCCTATTCCAGTAAAAACTAAAGACATAATTAATCGCGTCTTTCCCAGGTAAAAGAAAAGATTCTTTCTTTTGACTTTCGCCAAACCTTTGCCCTGATCCGTTAACTTAAAGTTAGTCGGTCAAGATTTCCCTTATGTACCAAACAGACCCGCCTCTCTCCCCCAAAGAAGTCCTACCTACCATGTATGATCTTCCCAGTGAATACCCTGAGGACTCTGGTTTGCCTGACGAATTTCACATTTTTCAACCCCAACTTCTGCGCGAAACATTCTTTCCACCCAACTATCCAGTAGATGAGGTATTTGTTGGCACTGATTTAAACCTTTACTATGACCTCCGGCATACACTGTGGTACAAACGCCCGGATTGGTTTGCTGCTGTAGCAGTTTCGCGTCTCTACGAACAGCAAAACTTGCGTATGAGTTATGTCATCTGGCAAGAAGGGGTTGCTCCTTTTGTAGTGGTAGAATTGCTTTCTCCTGGCACTGAAAAAGAAGACTTGGGACAAACTCTGCGGGAAATTAACCAACCGCCAACCAAATGGGAAGTTTATGAGCGGATTTTGCGAGTTCCTTACTACATCGTGTTTGATCGGTACATTGACAAACTCCAAGCATTCCAATTAGTTGCAGATAGTTACCACGAAATAGATGTAACTACTTCTAGAGTCTGGATGCCAGGAATACAATTAGGTTTGGGACTTTGGCAAGGCGTTTACGAAGGTATCGAACGTTTGTGGTTACGTTGGTACGATGAAACAGGAAATTGGATTTCTACGCAGCTAGAACAAGAAAGGCGACGAGCCGAACGAGAAACGCGACGAGCCGAACGAGAAAAACAACGTGCTGATAAATTAGCGGCGAAGTTGCGACAATTAGGCATTAACCCTGATGAGGAGTAGTAGATAATTGGTTTATTCCCATTACCCATGACTGAGTAAGCTGTGGTGGAGTTTGCCTACCTTTATGATCGTGTTGGTTGTTGACTGTTGACTCTCAACTGTCAACAACCAACAAACGTCTCGATCATCAGTGATTTCTAAGATAACCTTGCTTTTTAAACAGCTTGTAAAATCTCCTCATCTACAGAGAAATCAACATCGGCTTTATCCCGGCCAGAAGCGAGATAATCATTTTCCAGAGAATCTTGTAAACCAGAAATCAAATCATATTCAGGATGCCAGTTTAATTCTGTTTGCGCTTTATTCACCGAAGCAAAGAAATGCTGCACCCGCATCGGAAAAGCTTTGCGTTTGCCAAAATCAAACTTCTTCGGGTCGTAATGGACGATTTTAACAGCATCGGGTGATTTGCCAGCTGCTACAGCGCTAGCACGGGCTAAACCATCAAAAGTGACAAAGCGATCGCCAGAGATATTATAAATCTGTCCTATGGCTTGTTTATTGCCCAAAACTTGAGTCATTGCTAGTGCCAAATCTTTTACATGACCTAACTGTGTGATATGCAAGCCATTTCCGGGGATAGGAATGGGGCGATCGTGCACAATTCTGTCAAAAAACCAGCCTTCCAACTCATTATAATTACGAGGCCCGTAAATATAAGTAGGACGAATAGAAGTAAAGGGTAATCCCAATTGAGTCAGGTAAGCTTCTGTTTCATGTTTACCCTTATGGCGACTTTTGGGATCTACTGCATCGCCTTCTATGTGGGGTAATTGATCGGATTTGAGATAAACCCCCGCAGAACTCATATACACAAAATGTTGCACTCGGTCTTGAAAAATTTCTGCTAGTGGTTGAGTATCAGTAAGTTCCCGCCCGTTATTGTCAAAAATGACATCAAAGTTTTCTTGTGATAACTTTGCTTTTAATTGAGTAGCATCTGTGCGATCGCCTATAATTTGTCCTACTCCCTGTAAAGAAGGTGCTGGCCGATTCCCACGATTGAACAGCACCACCTCGTGTCCTTGTTCCACTAGTAGTTGAGTCAAATAGACACCAATGAACCGAGTACCACCCATAATCAGAATTCGCATAAATTCACCCTTTCTATATCAGTTGTCATCAAGGGAGTAGGGACTGGGGACTAGGGAAACAAAAAGGACAAGGAGAACAACCCATGCCCAATGCCCCATGCCCAATCCCCAATGCCCAATCTGAGATTATCAGGTTGCAGCATCCATCTGGAACCTCTGAGCAAAAGATTCCGTCCCATTTGCTAATCTGGGGCGCTTCCCGTTAATTAATCACAAAGGGAAACTTTTCAGTCGGAGTCTAAGAAAACTATTTTGAATTTTGAATTTTGAATTTTGAATTGTTTAGCTGTGCCCTTGAAATATGCTCTGGTTCATGAGTGGCTGACACCCAAAGCTACCGGTGGTTCAGAACTCGTTGTCCGAGAAATTTTGAATCACATTGATGCTGATTTGTATGCTCTCATAGATTTTGAATCCAGCAATAGAGAAAGTTATTTATACAAGCGTCAAATTGGCAAGACGTTTCTCCAGAACTTTCCCTATGCCCGCAACGGTATACAAAAATACTTGCCTTTGTGGCCCTTGGCAATTGAACAACTTGATTTGCGGCATTATGATGTCATTCTGTCTTCATCCCATGCTGTTGCTAAAGGAATCCTTACCACTCCCGAACAGATGCATATTTGCTATTGTCACAGCCCTATGCGGTATGCCTGGGACTTGACCTTTGATTATCTGCACCACAGCAAACTGGGTAGTGGTTTACCTGGATGGGTGACGCGATATTTATTACATCGTTTGCGCCAGTGGGATGTATTGAGTGCCAATCGCGTTGATTATTTCATTGCCAACTCACAGCATACAGCTCGGCGGATTTGGCGTTGCTATCGGCGTGAAGCAACAGTCATTTATCCACCAGTGAATATTGCGGAATTTCCATTTCTGTCTGAGAAAGAGGACTTTTACCTGACAGTTTCCCGGTTAGTGAGTTACAAGCAAATATCGTTGATTGTCAAGGCTTTTAATCAACTAAAACGACCATTAGTGGTCATTGGTACAGGAGATGAAATGAACAAGATTCGCGAGATGGCAAACTCAAATATCCAAATACTCGGTTGGCAACCCGATAATGTGGTAAAAAAATATATGTCTAGGGCTAAGGCGTTTGTGTATGCAGCTTGTGAAGATTTTGGTATTGCCCTAGTGGAAGCACAAGCTTGCGGCACGCCAGTGATTGCTTATGGTGCAGGGGGTGCTCTAGAAACAGTGCGAGATATCCGTTCTGGTGCGGATACAGGGACAGGTATATTTTTCAGGACTCAAACAGAGGCGGCTTTGGTGGAGGCAGTAGAAAAGTTTGAAATGTATGAGGGTTCGTTCAATTCCGAGTATATGCGATCGCACGCTGCGCAGTTCTCACCGCAAATTTTTGCAGATCGTTATCTAGATTTTGTAAACAAGTGCAACGAAAAAAGACCGTTTTTGCAATGATGGTCTTGATTAACGTCTTATTTTTTTAGGCTTTTGGCAATTTCCCCCAGAAGCACCTCATTTTGGCTTTAATATTGGGACTATGTGTGGTGTGGATTATTAAGGAGTATGATGACTGCCCAGAGCTCACTCCTCTCCGGCAAGCGAGGCGTACGGCAAGACACTAGAGCGTCTACGCGTTTCTTAAAACGCGGTCAAAAAACAAAGACGCCAAAAGTTAAGCCCAAAGGTTTATCTTTTCAGGGTTTAAACGGAGAGTTTGCCAAACGACTGTTCGATATAGTGTTTTCGCTGTCGGTATTAATTTTGTTCTTCCCCGTCTACTTAATTTTGACCTTGCTGATTGCCTTTAGCTCAGAAGGCCCAATTTTTTATGTCCAGGAACGGGTAGGGAAAAATTACAAACCGTTTAATTGTATTAAATTCCGAACAATGGTAAGCAATGCGGACGAAATCCTCATGCAAATGATGGAAACATCGCCCGAATTGCGACAAGAATTTGAGAGCAGTTTTAAGCTGAAACAAGACCCCCGGATTACCAAAATTGGTCGATTTTTGCGAATTACTAGCTTAGACGAATTTCCCCAGTTCTGGAACGTTTTAAAAGGGGACATGAGTGTAGTCGGCCCCCGACCTCTGGTAGCAGAAGAACTGCCAAAATACGGTTATCACATTGATGAGATTTTAACAATCCGTCCAGGAATTACTGGTTTGTGGCAGGTATCTGGGCGTAATGACATTCCCTACCCTCGGAGAGTCCAAATAGACCTGCATTATGTCAAATTTAGGAATTTCTGGCTTGATTTATGGATCATCTTGAAAACTGTTGATGTGGTAATTCTACCCAAAAATAACGGTGCATACTGAGTAACTACTTAGGGTCGATTCTGTGGGGCATTTAATGCCCCTAAGTACCAATTCTTCCCCTAAGACTAAAGGATTGCCCATCTTTACTTTCTATAATTTTTGCTTTTTTACTTAACGAAGACTTCTGTGAGTGTGGATCTTTGGCTCTTTTCCCTTGATTCACATTTCTGCCAGAAATCTAATTTAAAATACCTATTTTATTAAGTCTTCACAAAACCACAGATATATGAAGCTTTGACAAAAAAACAACATACATAAAAATACTCTTGATCTATCTGATAAAAAAGAAAATATACATAATTAAACAATCTTGAGCTATCTAAGGTTGGACTTACGTGTTAAATTACTTTTTATTAAGTATATTTATTTACGGAAAAAGTCTTATAACAACAAGAACTCGTAGGTTTCCCATTAGGCAATTCAGCAATTAGTTGCTAGGTTGTATCAGATTGACTGTAACTTTTTAATCAAAGACAATAAGGGATAATTGAGCATGACGCAACAGAAGCGAGCGTTGATTACTGGTATTACTGGACAAGATGGTTCATATCTAAGTGAGTTTTTGTTGGAACAAGGTTATGAGGTTCATGGCATCATTCGCCGGACTTCTACCTTCAACACAGACCGCATCGATCACATTTACGAAGACCCCCACAAAGAGGGAGTGCGCTTGTTTCTTCACTACGGTGACTTGACAGATGGTACAACGTTGCGGCGTATTTTAGAAGAAGTAAAGCCAGTAGAGATTTACAACCTCGGCGCTCAATCCCATGTCAGAGTCAGCTTTGATTCACCAGAATACACGGTGGATGCAGTAGGAATGGGAACATTGCGTCTGTTGGAAGCAATTCGAGACTACCAGCATCGTACCGGAATTCAGGTGCGATTTTACCAGGCGGGTTCTTCAGAAATGTACGGTTTAGTACAAGCAATACCTCAAACTGAGACAACGCCCTTTTATCCCCGTAGTCCCTATGCCTGTGCGAAAGTTTACGCTCACTGGCAAACTGTAAATTATCGTGAATCTTATAATTTATTTGCTTGTAATGGCATACTTTTTAACCACGAGTCACCACGGCGGGGTGAAACCTTTGTAACCCGCAAAATTACTAGAGCCGTGGCTGGTATTGTTGCTGGTAAGCAGAAAAAGATTTACATGGGTAATCTAGATGCCAAGCGAGATTGGGGCTATGCAAAGGATTACGTCAAAGCAATGTGGTTGATGTTGCAGAAAGACCAGCCAGACGATTACGTAATTTCTACTGGTGAAACCCACTCGGTGCGCGAGTTTTTGGAACTGGCATTTAGTTATGTGAATCTTAATTGGCAAGATTATGTAGAGTTTGATGAGCGTTACCTCCGTCCATCTGAGGTAGAGTTATTGATTGGCGATTCTACCAAAGCACGGCAGAACTTGGGCTGGACACCATCAGTAACCTTTGAAGAACTAGTTTCCCTAATGGTAGAAGCAGACTTACAAGCATTGGGTCACACTTCACCCAATGGAAATGGTTCACAATTTCCAAATGATATTGCCACTATTCGTCAAACACTGGGCGCTTTGCACTTCTGATTCGCATCACAGAGGATAAAATATGACCGCCTTAGGATTAAAAAATAAACGGATTCTCGTCACTGGTGGGTCGGGGTTTCTAGGTCGTCAGGTGATAGATCAACTGTGTAAAGCAGGAGCCGATCATGAGAAAATTACAGTACCGCGATCGCACGATTCCGATTTGCGTGTTTGGGAAAATAGCCAACGTGCAGTTGACCAGCAAGACATAATCATACATCTAGCAGCTCATGTCGGTGGTATCGGTTTAAACCGCGAAAAACCCGCAGAGTTGTTTTACGATAACTTGATCATGGGAACCCAGCTAATTCACGCTGCCTATCAAGCTGGAGTAGAAAAATTTGTTTGTGTTGGCACAATCTGCGCCTATCCTAAATTCACTCCAGTGCCATTCAAAGAAGATGACCTTTGGAATGGCTACCCAGAGGAAACCAACGCCCCTTACGGAATTGCAAAAAAAGCACTTTTAGTTCAATTGCAATCTTACCGTCAGCAGTACGGTTTTAATGGGATTTACCTACTGCCAGTAAATTTATATGGCCCAGAAGATAACTTTGACCCCGGAAGTTCCCACGTCATTCCAGCGTTAGTTCGCAAAGTTCACGAAGCCCAAATTAAAGCAGAAAAGCAACTTCCAGTTTGGGGTGATGGTAGTCCCACCCGTGAGTTTCTGTATTCAGAAGATGCAGCGCGGGGGATTGTGATGGGGACTCAATTCTATAACGAATCGGAACCAGTTAACTTGGGAACCGGTTATGAAATCTCCATCCTTGATTTAGTAACTCTAATCTGCGAATTGATGGAGTTTAAGGGTGAAATTGTGTGGCAAACTGATAAGCCTAATGGTCAACCCCGCCGCTGTTTAGATACTGAACGGGCAAAGCAAGCCTTTAATTTCACGGCTCAGGTGAGCTTTGAAGAAGGGCTAAAGAATACCATTGAGTGGTATCGTCAACACGCTGCATAACAATGTTCTGGTGAATGTAGAGTGATACAAGCTGGGTGATGCCCAGCTTATTTTTTTGACTATATTTTATGGACAAAGTTAATCATCAACTAAATAAAGTAGAACTGCGCCGCACTCTACTCAAAACACGTCAATCAATGTCCGTTGGAGAATGGAGAGAAAAAAGCGATCGCATTAGCTCTCATTTACAAAACTCTACTTTGTTTACCCAAGCAAAAACAATACTCGCTTATTTCAGCTTTCGCCAAGAACCTGACCTCAGTCAACTATTTGCAAACACCAAATACCGTTGGGGATTTCCTCGCTGCGTTGATCAATCCCTATGTTGGCATATTTGGGCACCTAACGATTCTGTCCAAAGCGGCGCTTATGGCATTCCTGAACCCCACCCTGATGCTCCAATCTTAGATGCTGCCGATGTAGATTTGATTCTCGTACCCAGTGTAGCTTGCGACTATCAAGGATATCGTTTGGGTTATGGTGGCGGATATTATGATCGCTTGCTCAGTTTACCGCAGTGGCAGACAAAGCCAACCATCGGAATTGTCTTTGATTTTGCCTATTTGTGCCACATACTTATTGAGCCTTGGGATAAACCACTACAAGCTATTTGTACGGAAACCGGATTGACTCGAAAAGGTCGAAGGATTCAGGATAACTAAGACATCTCATAAAATGTTTTATGACTAACCCAACCTCATCTACCACTGAGCAGGAAGCAATAATCGACGAGATTATCGCAATTAGTCTCCAAGCTCAACAAAAAACAGGCCCAGACCTCCGCCAAATTCATAGCAAAAGTCATGGACTCCTTTGGGGAGAGTTTATTATTGAACCGAATCTACCTGAAGACCTGAGAGTAGGTTTGTTCAAAACGCCCCAAACCTATCCTGCATGGATTCGTTTATCTAGTGGTGGTGCGCCTCAAAAGCGTGGTCAATTCAACTCCGATAGCCAACCTGATGTTCGCGGTATCGCCATCAAGGTGATGAATGTGGACGGGAAAAAAGTGCTGGATGATGAAGAAAAAACTCAAGATTTTATACTCAACAATTATCCTACTTTCTTTACCAAAGACGTTCGTGATTACGCCGATCTTTCCAGAGCAGGTAGTGGAGAACTTACCCCAGAACGGCTGGAAGAACTTGGTTACGCCTTTGCTATCTTGCAAAAAATTGTCAGCCACAAGGTAGGAAATCCACTTTTGATTCAATATTGGAGCATGGCTCCGTTTAAATTTGGTGAGCGGATTGTAAAATTATCTGTCAAATCTCAACAGCCTGAACAACCACCAGAAACACTTCCAGAGTCAGAAAATTACCTTCGAGAAACGCTGGTCAAATATTTAACGGAAGAAGGGCGAGAAGCATCTTTTGACTTTTTAATTCAGTTTTATGTAAATGATGATAAAACGCCGATTGAAGACCACGTTAAAGAATGGCAAGAAGCAGATTCACCGTTTATCAAAGTTGCAACTGTCCGCATTCCTAGTCAGAAGTTTGACTTTGAAGAACGCAAAAGATTAGATGAGGGTTCGCTGTTTTCCCCTTGGCATACACTGTTAGAGCATGAACCTGTTGGAAGTGTGAATCTCTCTCGCAAGAGACTTTACAGCGAACTTGCAAAGTATCGGCGAGAAGAAATCACCAAACGCTTGCAGGAACCACAACCTTATGTAGCGGTTGAAGATTAACTACTATAGTTTGACTTAAAACTGTAGGATGATAGGCTATAACCCTACTTGATTAGATACGATTTTTGGCGTTGTTGATTTGATGTATAAAAGTTATTAGTTGTGCAACCAAAACTCTTGTAGAGACGTAAAAATTTACGTCTCTACATTTACAGATGAAAGTGGAATGTAACTTACTTAAGCTGGATTTATATCCCTGACTTATTTAATAAGTAGGGGATGTGAACTGCAACTCTTGATTTAACTAGATTTTTGATCATAGGTTACGATAAAATTAATCAAATTTTAAAGTAAAGCCATGTCTGACTCAGTTCAGTATGTCACTAACGCACAGGGAGAAAAAGTTGGAGTACTGTTAGATTTAGAAACTTACCAACAGCTAACCAACTTGTCTGGAGATTCGGAATTATTGATTGGTTTAAATCGAGATAACTTGCAAACCCCAATTCTCAAAATTAGGTTAAATTATTTAATCCACAACAGCAATTGTGGACATACTATTTTGCTTTGAATGATGATGCTACAGAAATTGTCGGAATTACATCTGTAGGAAGATCAACAATTTTGGCTTTAAAAATGAATCGTTTGCAATTGATTCGTGTACGTAAAATATGCGTCAAAATGGGTGAGCATCCACCCAATATTTCACCCTAGTCCTAACCTCTCCTCGCTTGTGATGAGACATAATTTAATTTTCAAAAAATATAATTTCCTATATTAATCAAATGCTGAACTGGAAAAAATCACGATCGCAAATTCTGCTAATGTATGCGCTATTGGGAGCGATCGCACTGTTGATGCTCTTTCCTTTACTATGGCTAATTAGTACAGCCCTGAAATCGCCGACGGAAAATATTTTTCAGTCGCCGCCACAGTTGCTACCCAGTCAGCCAACACTAAATAACTTCTCTAGTGTATGGAACTCTCTACCTTTTGGACAATACCTGTATAACAGTACCTTAGTGTCAGTACTGACTGTGGGCTTAAATCTACTGTTTTGCGCTTTAGCTGCCTATCCGTTGGCAAGATTGTCATTTGTGGGGCGAGACTGGATTTTTGTAGCGATCGTCTCTACGATTATGATTCCCTTCCAAATCGTAATGATTCCCCTTTATATTTTGACAGTCCAGATGGGTTTGAGAAATACTTATTTAGGGATGATTTTTCCGAGTTTAGCTTCTGCCTTTGGTATTTTTCTGTTACGCCAAGCTTTCATGAGTGTCCCAAAAGAAATAGAAGAAGCGGCCCGGATGGATGGCAGCTCAGAGTTAGGATTATGGTGGCATATTATGTTACCAGCAGTTCGCCCAGCACTGGTAACTTTAGCTATTTTCGTATTTATTGGTGCTTGGAGTGACTTTTTGTGGCCTTTAATTGTCATCCAAGATGAAAATTTATACACTCTACCTTTGGGAGTTGCAAAGCTAGCAGGAACATTTTCTCTTGACTGGCGCTTGGTAGCTGCTGGCTCAGTAATTGCGATCGCCCCAGTATTATTACTATTTTTGTTTTTACAACGTTACATTGTTCCCACGGAAACTGGTACTGGGGTCAAGGGTTGACGAAGAATTCAGAAGTCAGAATAAGAAAGTGGTAGATGAGGGAGATGAGGGAGAAATAATTAATGCCCAATGCCCCAATTTAATAAGCCCCAGTCTTTTTCAAGACTACCCAGATAGTTTTAAGAATCAGGCTCAGGTCATAAGTTACAGACCACTTGCGTTGATAATCTATATCCATTTTGACAATGGTTTCAAAGTCTGTGATGCTGGAACGTCCATTAGCTTGCCATTCTCCGGTAATGCCTGGTTTGACTCGCAATCTATTCCAGTGGTGTAGATCGTAATTACTGACTTCATCAGGAGTAGGTGGACGAGTACCAACTAAACTCATGTCCCCTAATAAAACATTCCAAAATTGAGGGAATTCATCCAAGCTAGTACGCCGCAAAAATTTACCAACAGGAGTAATGCGAGGATCGTCAACGGATTTAAAGATATGACCTTTGGCTTGGTTCTCAACCAAATGCTTGAGTTTGTCAGCATCGACTATCATGGAGCGGAATTTCCAGATGCGGAAAGTTTTTCCGTTTAAACCACAGCGAATTTGGGAATAAAATATTGGACTTGGCTCATGAATAAAGGTAGCAATTGCTACGGGAATTGCTACCATAAATGTAATAATCAGCCCCACAATTGCTCCAACAATGTCAATTAATCGTTTTCTCACGCTTAAAGTTGACGGGTGTGAAGGCTGTTGCAAACAATTAACTGAATAAAGATAAAGATTATTCACAAGGGCTAACTTATGTTATGATAGGGGTTTTTACATCAGTAGTGTAGACATAGAGATGATTTTTACTGCTGTTGCCGCTACTACTGAGTGTTAATGTACACAAATCTTAACCGATATAAAAACCAAAAACCAAAAATTTACAGAATCTTTCAATTCAAGGATAGATTGTAAATTTACGGTATTTTATCCATCTAATAAAAAGATACTAGTATCGTACATATCCTAAAAATTACTGTCCTGAAGTACTAGTAGTCCACCACACTAAATTTGATGGGGAATAAGTTTGTAGTAAGGACTTTAGTCCTTGATTTGAGCGCTGAAGCGCTCAAATCAAGCATTGTTGACTTGGCGGATCAATAGTAGTAATTTGTAAAATTCCAAATGCTTACGTTATGAGCATTTGGAATTTTGAGTAGTATTCTTATTTCTAGTGCGATCTACTAGTCTCAACGATCAACCTCTAAGGCAAAATTCACCGTATATGGTTCCTCTAGTGATTGCTGATTACTAGCCTTAATTGCATCTAGATAGCGACGCAAAGACAACAATTGTTGAGAGTTGGGACGATAAGTGAGACTCCCTTGTTTTTCAAAAAGTGGTGCTGTGGCGATCGCCTGATAGTCAGGATTTTCTTGCGAACTCTGGGTAAGCCAGGTTGATTCTATGACTGACGGTATCAAACCGGAAGGCAGTTCACCTGACAAAAAAGCCAGCAGCCTTTGCTGACAAGTGCGAGTATTAATCCCACGACCCTCAAATAACTGGATAACTTCACCGAAAGATAAGGGTCGGTCTGGTAGCAATCGCAACAATTCTGTAAACAAGAAATAATCAGTGTATTGTTGCCTGGGTATATCTAAAATCTGGGGATGCAGAGGCAGCATCGCCAAACCATAAGCAACCCGACTGCAATTGGGAGCGCCATTTTCGCCGAGATATAAATCTTGAATAATCTTAGTGCTGGGAAGTTTTTGCCGTAACCAGCGGTTCACCGTCCCGACACAAGCCACTCCACCAGTCAGGATAGCTTGATTAATGGCTTCTGTGGGGATGCCACAAGCTACCAATAACTTGTTAAGTTCTCGGTTCAGGCGGCGCACAAAGGGAATAAATACTTGGCTTTCTAAGTCTCGTCGCTGCAAAACCCATCGCTGATCGGCTAATTCTAGGGTAAAAGAGTCTTGGTGTTGCAAAATCAGTTTTAGGGCTAATGCCGCATCTAATACTGCCTGTCCTAGTAGAGAACTTTCTAGACGCTGTTGGAGACGAATTCGAGCGGTGATATCTGGTTCTCCGACTCTAGGTAGTTCTAATTCTTCCAACCCTAAAGTCTGCCAACGCATTTGGTCCAAACCGGGAATTGAGGGTTGCCATTGCCAAGGATTACTCGTGGTAGTTTTGCGTAGGCGTAGCCCGCCGCAGGCATCGCTTGGTGTTTCTAGGCGTGATTGCCGAGATTTCGGTGGCAATAGCAGCTGGCAGATAATATCTTGTTCAATACCCTTACCAGCATAAGCAAAACTATGGAGCATGAAATCATTGTATGTCAATTGCTGCAAGGTTTCTGGTATATTCACCAGCAACATTTCTGTGGCAGTTGTCCCAATGTTAATCACAAGGGTGTTGCCAACAATGGGATGTTCGCTAGTTTTTGCTGGATGAGAACCTTGAGCATCGCTTAGTTTTACTTGCTCACCATTAGCAGCATCGAGTTCTGGGAGTAGACTAGCGATCGCTTCTTCGACAAAAAATACTTGCTGCGGATGTTGAATAAGTTTGCTAGTGAGTAAAGCTTCCCGCACGTTAAAGCGGTATTGTTCCGACCAGCTAGATGGACAGGTACAAATTACACCAGCAATATTATTGATAATCTGGGGAAAATCTTGTTCGCCGATCCCAACAGCGGCAGCCACTAAACTAGGGGTGGTACTTGTTTTTTCGGATTTGAGAGTTAACAGTAATTTAGAGAGCGATCGCACAACCCAAATCAAAGGCCCTGCCGAAAATTCATTTAATTGCAAAACTGGTTCCCATTTGTGTCGTTCACTTTTGTAGGGAATGGCTACTTGGAGATAGGGCTTCAACTGCGCCGAGTAGAGAATATTTTTCGTCGGATCTGCTGTCGATCTTGGTGTTGCAGGAGTGGTAGCCGAGCGATCGGGTACTTTATCTTGGGCAACAGCCGCAGGTGCTGTCTGCTCATGTGCTTCGATAGTTTCGTTTTCACCGTGGGGTACAGAAGCTATAGGCAGATAAACCTCTGTTGGTAAACGAAACGATTGTTGAAAGGAACTTGTTCCCGACGGATTTTCTGCTGACCAGTAGATAGGATGTACAACAAAAGTTGAGCGATTTAATAATGCGGCGGAAATTCCTGTTGTACCTAAATCAATTCCTAAATACCAGACTGATTCTAAAACATTGGGCGAAACTTCTGGATTATTTATGGAGTTAGCAATTGGAGGTAAATAACTTTCTGCAACAGGAGTTGTGACTTCCTTTTTTTCAGTTTCTACCTGGGGAACTGCCAAACTGGAGAATGCAGTAGTTGATGTATTCTCTGCTACTTGGAGATTTTCAGGGGAAGTTGTGTTTTGAATGTTATCAAGTGGTTCCGATAAAACATCCAAGTTGGTAGCTGGCTGCGACTCAGAATTTAGCTGGCGATCAAAATTAGCCAAATCCCGATCTAATTGCTGCAACTGTTCTTCATCTAAAGAAATATCTGGTACGGCTGGAGACTGGTTTGACTCAATAGAAAGTAAGTTTTCTTGGGGTGAAGCAGCAATGTAGTTATCTGAAGACAGTTCGGAGCGATCGTTGTTAATTAATACTTCCGATGTGGCGATACTTTCAGTAGGCTCTGCCAACGCAATTTCTAGTACTTCTGGAGTCACTGGTGTTGTGGTTGTGGCATTATCCACAAAAGATGAGACTTCCAGCAGTTGCAGTTTATTATCGGTATCAGGCAATAGGTCAGTTGCTCTAGCTGTGGCATTATCCCCAAAAGATGAGACTTCCAGCAATTGCGGTTCGCTACCAGCATCAGGCAATAAGTCAGTTAGGGTATTAATTGTATCAACACTAGCTGGCTGAGTGCTGATTTGTGGCAAACTGTCTATTTGTGGAGTAGAAAAGCTAAGAGGTGAGTCTAGGTCAGTATCCTCTGCAAAAAATAGTTCTTCCTGTGGCTCTGATGAATCTGTGATTTCTCCTAAATCTTGGATTGGAAGATCCGTTTCCGGTGTCACAATCGCAGAATCCACGATTGGAGAGACAGGCGGAGGCTGTGCGATGTTCAACGGTGATGGAGAGGCTGTAGAAGCAGATAAGTCATTTGTGGGAACATCGAGACTGGAATTGTTAACATCACCAGCATCAAACAAACTGGCGTAAAGTTGGTCTACTTCATCACCAATTGCCGCAGAAACATCTTGCGGTAATTCGGTCGGGGTTTGAGAATATTCAGATGAGTCTAGACCAAGCTGCAATAGCACTGCATCTAGATCCTCTGTGAGGGTAGTCTCCTGTTGCTCATTTGTGAGTGGAGATGAAGTTTCTGGCTGTACAAGCTCGAAGGATTGGGGCGCAACTCCAGCAGCAATCTCGGCTGGCTCAGTCAATGATGGTAGTGTCTCAGATTCTCCTCCCAGCAAAGATGACTGCGAACTAGGGGATTCTTGTTGCAAATGCTGGGTCAAATTGTTGACAAAGCTGGCCATCAGCTGTTCGCCTTGCATCCCCTTGCTATGCATTCTTGCCAGTGCTTGCGACAGGGATTCGTAATAAGTATTAATGTTACGCTGTAGTGCTTCAAAGACTACATTCACCGTCCCATCTAGTGATAATAGGCGTTGATCCAACTCCCTAGCTAGCTGGGTTAAGCGCTCTACATCGTTAGAGGATTCTAACAAAGATTGAGTTGCAGAGGTTGCGTAATTAATTCCTCCTGAAGAACTGGTGGAATTTTCCCTCGTCTGTCCGAGCAGGGGTGTTAAAGTTGGCACAAGGCGATTCATGAGTACCTGTAAAAACTCGGTAATCATTTGCTCCTGGTTTGTCAACTGCTGCGCTAAGGAGTAGTTTTGCAAACGCTTTTGTTCTAGTTGCCGAATTTCTTGTATGAGAGTGGCTCGCTCTTGCAAGAGTAATTCTAATTCCGATCGCAACGGCTGAATCAATCTCGAAAATTCATTTTTTAATTGTCCTGCACCAACAGTACTCTCTTCCTGACTGGCTTCGAGCTGCGGTAGTGGATACTGGTTATAATCGCGATCAATAAATTTTGTTAACAAAGGCGATGGCTCCGCCAACGCCAAGGGCGAACGCGGTTCTTCAGAAGACTGATTTGGGATGCCGCTCTCTAATGCTGCTTTTTCTTGTAACCTCACCAAGAAGTTGCGAATTCGCTCTAAAACTTCTTTCGGCTCTTGCGCCTGACCAGACAGAAATCTAGACAGGCGCTTGCCACCGCTGGCAAGTAAGTTGTCAATGTCTGCGATCAGCTTTTGAATTTCATCTGTACTAAAAGTCACTTTTCCTACCTTACCTACAAATCTATGTCAACTAATGTGACAATTACTTTACAATCACCGTACCCCTATGGGGATCTTGCTACGTGCAGCGTCGACCATAGGAGAAGTTTTGAGTGGCAAAAGCCGCTGCTTGCACTTGTGACTGTCATTATGTTATGGATTACTGGGAGTCGTGGCAATCTTCATTCATCGAAGAAGACAAAGAGCAACTTGTCTCCTTATCTCCCTCTCTCCTTGTCTTCTTCAACAGCCTTTGCTCGAAAAGCTTAATTTTGTAGGTCATTGGTTGCCTATTTTTGAAAATCGCTAAAATACCTGAGCAATAATTTACTCCCTTTAGTATCATTAATGTTGTTTGCCTATATTCATAACTAATCAAGTTTGCAGTGCAGCTAGCCCCTAAGCAATACAACCGCAGGCTATAAACTACTTTTTGCAAAACTTTTACCCCGTTTAAACTTATAGGTAAAGATTATTTAGAAAAACTTCTTGTCGCTTTCTTGTGTAGCATAGTTTAGTTTTTTCTTTGAAAAAGAGCTGTCCAATGATAGCTTAGGCTACAAATGGCGCTCCTGTTTTTTGTGTGTACATAGCAGCTTGAATTAAAGATGTCGTAATGGAAGATCGATATAGCTTGCAAGCACAGGCTAATTCCTGGATGATCACCTCCGCTCCCTTTTTTCAAGGGTTGCCAGAAACTGCTGTGGAATCAGCCCTCACCCATCTTGTTACCCGCACTCACCCAGCCAATCAGGTGATTCTACTGGAAAATGACTGGGGTGGTTCTGTGTATTTTATTATGGACGGATGGGTAAAAATTCGCACCTACAATCTGGAAGGAAAAGAGGTAACGCTGAATATTATTGGCAAAGGTGAATTGTTTGGTGAAATGGCGGCGCTAGATGAAGCACCTCGATCCACGGATGTGATTACCTTGGCCCCAACGGTAATTGGTAGTATGCCTGCTCAGGATTTTGTCAAATTACTTCAGATAGAACCCTTGGCGGGAGTTCGATTGGCGCAACTAATGGCACGACGTTTGCGGCAAGTAAATCGCCGATTGCGGTTGCGGGAATCTGATAGCCAGTCAAGGGTAGCAGATACGTTGTTATTTTTGGCAGAAGGACAGGGAAAAAAAGGGCAAACCGGAACCGAAATCCCCAATTTACCTCATCGGGAATTGAGTAGTTTGAGCGGACTGGCGCGGGAAACGGTGACACGAGTATTGACAAGGCTAGAAAAAAAAGGCTTGATTAAACGGGATCAAGATACTATTTGTATTCCCGATTTGTCAGCCTTAGAAAGAATGATTGTTTAAAAACTTGTCAGATATGAGTATTTTAGATTCTCTCCCAGATGAACCGGAGGAAGATCCATCCCTTGAATCTCCAACTCCTCAGAATCATTGGTTAGATAAAGAACAGCAGTTAATGCCTCCTCAAATCAAGGCTGATGCACCCTTGAGGATGGTGGAAACGGCATTTTTAGCCAGTACCGCTAGCTTAATTTGGTTTATTAATTTTTACTTTCCTTTGGGCCCAGTTTTGCGGATATTTTTTCCAGTGCCGATCGCTCTAGTTTATCTGCGTTGGGGCAAACGTGCAGCATGGATGGCAGCACTCACCTCTGGGTTACTGCTGACAGTATTGATGGGGCCAGCCCGCAGTTTGCTGTTTGTCATGCCCTACGGGTTCATGGGCGTCCTTTTGGGCGCGACGTGGTATCGTCGTCGTGTTCCCTGGATTGTTTCTATCACTTTGGGTACGCTATTAGGTACTTTAGGAGTCTTTTTTAGGCTGTGGTTGCTGTCTGTTTTGTCGGGTGAAGACCTGTGGATTTATGTGATTACTCAGGTGACTGAGTTCATTGAGTGGGTATTTTTTAACTTAAGTTTGTTGATGAGTCCCAGCATATTTTTGATTCAAGTGGGAGCGATCGCTTTAATTATACTCAACAACTTTATTTACCTTTTTGTGGTACACCTGGCAGCATGGTTGCTTTTTGACCGCCTGGGCAACCCGATCCCCCGCCCACCACACTGGGTACAAGTTCTCATGGATTATGAAGGATAATTATTAGTCATTTGTCATTGGTTAAACGATCAGTCCTAACTAATAACCAATGCCCCATGCCCAATTGCCCATGCCCAATTCCCAAATTAGTATTTATACCCAAAAAGAACAGGGTGAACAATGGCTACGAAGGTATCGTGGTTGTCTACCCGTATTTGCTTGTGTTTTAGGATTTACTGAAACTGGTTTAATTCCAGGGATTTCAGCAGCTGGTCGCACTTCAGAGGATCGGAAATATACAGCTTGTGCCGATGCCGAGTTTTTGTATTACGGCCCAGAACATAAAGCCCAATATCCCCTACCACCATTGGCGGCTGGGGCTTCACCTGTGCTGATTTCTCGCGCTGTCTTTGAGTCACTAAAGATACCAGTTCATTTATTTAATGCTGGTTTACCCCAGACTCCTGCTGTGCCATTAATTGATTTGGGTGGCGCTCCTGCTAAGTGTTTAAGTGGAGGTGCTGCGATGGAAATTACAACACTACACCACTTGTTTGAACAAGGGCTATTTTGGGGAGAACGCCTAGCTACCAATATTCAACAGGGGTATCTGATTGTCGGTGAGTGCGTAGTCGGAGGTACTACAACTGCCCTGGCAATCTTAACTGGTTTAGGTATAGATGCTGCCGGAAAAGTTAACAGTAGCCACCCTGTTTGTAACCACGCGCAAAAGTGGGCATTAGTGCAAGCTGGACTGGAGAAGATGAAGGGGAGCAGGGGGCAGAGGGCAGGGAGCAAGCAGCAGAATGAGATATTCCAATCTCAAATCCAAAATTCTGTAGATCCCCTACAACTCGTCGCCGCCGTGGGTGATCCCATGCAAGCGGTGGTAGCTGGGATGGCGATCGCTGCTAGCCGTAGTTGTGGTGTGATGCTGGCTGGAGGGACGCAAATGCTGGCGGTTTATGCGTTGATGAGTGCGATCGCTCAAGCTTACGCTTTATCATGGCAATCAGAAGCAGTAGTTGTAGGCACAACCCGCTGGGTGGCTGAAGATCCTACTGGCGCTACAGTTGACTTAGCCCTTAACTTAGGAAAAAACAGCTTAACTCCGAGTGGAGAAACCCCTCCTCTATTAGCAACTCATCTGAGCTTTGCTGATTCTCGTTATCCCCAACTGAGAGCTTATGAGCAGGGCTTTGTCAAAGAAGGTATGGGTGCTGGAGCCGCTTGCATAGCCGCCCATCTTAGCCAAGATTGGCAGCAAAACCAACTTTTGGCAGCCATTGAAGCCCAACTTGAACGGCTAAGTACTGCCTTGAACTAAAAATTAATGTTAAAATGTGGCTGCCGTCTTACTATTACTTAAAGTTAAAGTAATACCAAGTCGCGTTCATGATGTATCACTAGACGACTTGGTATTAACAGATGATATCAGCTGTAGCTTTATTAAAAACTTCCAGGATTGTCATCAAGTGCCAGCAAGAAATTAATCAGGTCTGCTTGCTGGTTGGAATTAAACCCAGACTGTCTATCTACATAGAAGTAATGACCTGTGCCATCAAGGTTACTACGCACTAAACTAGGGTTAGCTTTGTTGGCTTTCACAACCAAACTACGAAGATCGCGATCAACCAGGGCCCGCAAGCTGCTAGCAGGATCGGCAGGTATAATTTGGCTAAGAGTGCCAGATAGCCCTAAGCCACTCTTGTTGACAACCGTGAAACTACCATTTGAGTTAACTTTTAGGCTTCCTGCTCGTACTGCTGCACCACCATCGTGCAAATATGGGGCGCTTAAATAAAGACCACGTAACGTAGTAGTTTTGTAACCGCCTTTTGGCAATATACCTTTGGGTAGAGTTGTGGGAGTATCAGAGATACCCTGCGTTGGTAGATTCAGCACTTCAGCCTTAGCAGGTATGGGAACAGGAGTATTAAAAGTGTATAGCTTGGGTGGTACTAATAAATTACTTAGTCCCAAGCGAGATTGGGCACGAGCTGGGTTAGTACGAATTTCATCAATTGGATGAATTTTGTTATCAGTGAAGAATGGGGGAATATGGCAAGTTGCGCAATTAGCTTTCTCAAAAACTTTTGCGCCACGCTTAACAGAATTGCTGTTCAACGCTTGCCAGTTTTCCGAAGTCTGGTTGGCAGGTGGTACTAAGCTATTTTGGAAAGCAGACATAGCATTGGCAGCAAATAAGAAAGGGCCACTCGCAATATCACCGGGCTTTTGAGTATTTGGGCTGAAAACTAAACCGTTGTAAGTAAATAAACTGGGGCGCAGATTTGGGTAAGTTCCTGTACCAGGAGCAGGAATTTGGTCTTCTAATTCTGCTTGTATAGGATTCGGTGCAATTATCCCCCGCAGCCATTCAGAAGGTTTTACTATCACTCCTTCTGGTAAACGTAGGCTGGGAGTGGCAGCATTTTGCAGAAAAGTACCAATATAAACTTCTGGGTCAATACCAAGAGTTTCTGCACTCAGTTGAGCAGCTGCCAACAGATTATTTTCTGAAGAATGAACACCGTTGCTGACAGCGCTGAGTCCCGCAAACGGCCCCACAGCAAACTGTCCATCAAGGAAATAAGGATGATTCTTAAATGTGAATATGCTAGGAATTTGAGTAGTATTGTTGATACTATCTGAAGAACTCTCAAAATTACCAAAAGGCACATCCAATACTGCATCGTCAAAAGCTTTTTCAAACTTTTCAGGATCAGGTAATTTTACTTTATTACCTTTACTGTCAATAATAGTCTTACCGTTGCCTTGGTATTGTGGATCTAGAGGGTTGAAGTTTAATCGTGCGAATCCTGCGGCTGTATTTGGTGATAAGGCAACTAACAGGGGCGTAGCAATTTCGCCATTAGGTACTCCCAAAAGACGTTCACCGTTATTTGAAAGAGATACATGGCAAGCAGCACAGCTAACATCAATCTTAGGTGTGATTCCCAGCCCAATGGGAAAAGTCCCTCCCTTTTCCATTTTTAAGCCTGTATTAATGACAGTTCCTTTGGGAAAAGTTCGACTACCTAACGCTATATTCTTCTGAAGAACAATTTTTAAGTTTGTTGTAGGTTGACCTTGCAACTTAACTATTGCTGTCTGTAATTCTGGCAAAATTTTAGCAATGCCAAGTCCAAAACCGAATACTCCTTGCAAACCAAATATATCGCCAATCTTCCGATTGAAGAATATATCTTCGCCTTTTGCAATTAATTCTTTAGTAATTTTAACTGCCCCTATCCGCTGATAGGAAATGGGATTTTTAGGGTCAAATCCTTTATTTACAACTAGTTGTGATGCTTCTTGAGGACTTAGAAGTTTGCCGAAATAGTCGTAATAGCCTAACGGTTGAGTAGGAGAAGGTTGTAAAAGGTCGATCTTAGCAAAAGCTGTCTGGCTTGTCATCAACCAATTTGATAACAAGATGCTAAAAACGCTAATGAGAAAAACGCAGATTAAGAAAAAAATCTTGGTTTTTGAAACATACAATACCCTAATGACATCAGTCTTAGGGTTGTTTTTTTTTGTTTCATAGTGAGGTAGGAACTAAAAACCTAGGGGTAGATATATCACACTATTACGTAAAGATATGTAATAATATGTTTAACTTTTTTATTAATTTGATGGCTGGATTACTTACTTGTATCTAAGTATATGCTTATCAAACCATCACTCTATACTCAACCTAAAGGTTTGTCTTACCTACCTCAATCCATTTTTTTAATTTGTTGAACTTCAGGTTAAATTTAATGAATTCTCTCTCTAAGTAATTGTTCTTCTAAAGCAGCAATGCGATTGTACGCTGCTGTTAATTGCGCTGTCAGTCGTTGTATTTGAATTTCTGGTGTTATGTTATCTCCAGCTTGACGATGCATATCTAGATAAATGCCATCTGTCAATACATCCTTGTGTTCCATTTCTGGATTTAAATTGTTACGTCCTTTAAACTGGTAGCCTCCAGCCGCGCCATTTTGTTGGCAATTATCCTTTGCTTGTGTATTCGCTAAAGAACACTCTGAGAAAGTTTGAGTGACTTTACCATCAAGCTGCTCAATTACTTGGCACACGGCATCTAACTTTTGGCTTAAAGTCAGGATCTGCTGCTGTAATAGCTCCATTTAATACCTTTATTCTTACATTTTCTATATGTTATTCAATTTACTCCCAACCTTAACGATACTTATGGATTTTTTAAGTATTGATAATTTTTGGTGGAAATGTAACATTTCAATCATTAGTTCTAAATACAAGTAAGGTTCCACCATAAGTACCATCAAGTAAATTTATGGATAAAAATTTATCTTTAGGTAGTAATTTGACAAAAAATCGCTAATTTAAGTCAAATATTCAAAATTAACCGTATTATCAAGAAAAAATACCGATAATTCTCCAGATCCACTTTTTCAGCTAGTCATCCACTGCTAAATCTCTGCTTAATATTAGGTATAATCAAAAATCTCAAAATCCAAAATCAATGGATCGACGGTCTTTTTTGCTAGGTACGAGCACACTGGCACTTTCACAACTGCTTTTTGGCTGTGGTGGAAACAAGCAGACGCAACTAAAAGTACAGTTATTAAAAGGTTCTATACCTGGTCAGGTTGTGAATCAGTTCCACAAAGGTTTGCAGCAACGGGTGCAGTTAAAGTTTGCTCCAGTTGAGCATATACAGGATTTATTTCACCAATTACAAAATTGGCAGCAGAAGCCAAGGACCAGCGATGAGCAGGGATGGAGTCGCTTTATACCCTTTAGGCAAGGTCAAAAAGCAGCTGACACAGACCTAGTGACATTGGGAGATTACTGGCTACAAGCAGCTATTGAACAGAAATTGATTCAACCACTCCAAGAAGTACAGGGAAACGAATTAAAGCAGTGGTCTACTTTAGATGAAAGGTGGAAACAACTGGTAACGCGTAACGATCAAGGTATTTTGGATACTCAAGGGAAGGTATGGGGTGCGCCTTACAGGTGGGGTAGTACAGTAATTGTTTATAACCGTGACAAGTTGCGAAAATTGGGATGGACGCCCAAAGATTGGAGTGATTTGTGGCGAGATGGAATGCAGCAGCGTATTTCCCTACTCAATCAACCACGAGAAGTTATTGGTTTGGTCTTAAAAAAGCTAGGAAAATCTTATAATACAGACAATCTTGACCAAGTACCAGACTTGGAAAAGGAATTACAGATATTAAATCAACAGGTGAAATTTTACAGTTCCAATAACTATTTGGAACCTCTAATTATGGAAGACACTTGGCTAGCGGTTGGTTGGTCAAGTGATGTATTGCCTGTTCTGGGACGTTATCCACAACTTGCCGCAATTATCCCCCAGTCAGGAACAGCTATGTGGGCGGACTTATGGGTACGTCCCGCAGGGATTACTAAGGATACTTTATCAGATCAATGGATTGATTTTTGTTGGCAACCAAGCACAGCTAAACAAATTTCGGTGCTGACTAAAAGTAATTCACCAATTTCTACAAATATTGCCGCTTCGGATATCCAAGAACCATTATGGAGTTTATTAGAGAGCGATCGCAAAGTTTTTGATAAAAGTGAATTTTTACTTCCCTTACCTCCATCAGCAATAAAACAATACGAGTCTTTATTTGCCAAAATTAAGGTTTAATTGGAAATTGGGCATTGGGCATTGGTTATTAATTCTCCTCATCTCCCTCATCTCCCTCATCTCCCTCATCTCCCCACTCCCCACTCCCCACTCCCTACCCTTTTTTCTACAAAGAACGCTGTAACCCTATCTTGTTCTTAATAGTGGTTTGGATACTGCATAAAGCTGGACTTGTACTAAAGTTGCAAGTGTAGGTTGCCAAGGGTTCTTTTTGATAATTAAATACCCGGACGTTGTAACCAAAGTTCCGTGCAGCGCTACCCAAGCGATTTACGAAGTCGTAGCGCTCTACATACTCTAGTAAACTCCAAATTTGCTGATTCACGATTAAGTCTACTCGTGCAGGTTCTTTGTTAGAAGCTGGATATGCGATCCAATTATCCAATAGCTTTTTCTCAGAGTTTTGTTGTGCCCACCATAAACTGGGAACGGTTAATCGTTCTGGATGAATGGTGGTAGCTGTGATTATATAGTCTTTTGGCTTGGTCAATAAGTCTAGTTCTAAAGGCGCACTAGAAGGCGACGGGATTGAGGGGGTTTGTGCTAGTGAAGGCGGGACTAGTAAAGTGGTGAGGCTAATAGTTAGTAGTAATGAAAATGATGTCTGGCAATGGCTGCGCCAACGCCTGCCGTAGGATGCCCGTTCGCGTAGCGTCTCCTTTAGGAGAAGGGCTGTAGGGCGATCGCACAATTTAAGTATATGCATAACTGATACTAATTCATCATTCGTTATGAAGGCACAAGTTAAAATTCGCACAAATTAAAGTTTAATGGCAACGATGCGAATTCTTCGATAATCTGCTGTCCAAGTTCCTTGTTGATATAGTGTTGGTTTCAGATATTCCTCAACAACGGAAATTATTTGTATTTGTTGCTCAGGTGAAAGTCCTGCTAAAAAAGGGCTGGCGAACATTTTAATCCAGTTTGCGATGCCAGCTTCTCCCTCTGCTAGGGGAGTTGGGCGAGGAAACAGGATAGCATAAATGACATCAAAGCCTTGCTGTTCTAGTAGGTTGCTGTATTCGCCAATACTGGGGTAATACCAAGGATTCTCTACTTGTGCTTGAGGGATACCAATGGACTCTAAAGCACTGTATAAAGCTGTGGCGATCGCCTTTACATTACCTTTACCCCCAAATTCTGCAACAAAACGCCCTCCGGGTTTTAGAGATTGGTGTATGGATGCGATCGCACTATCTGCTTCTTTCACCCAATGCAATACAGCGTTGGAAAATACAGCATCTAATGGCTTATCTACTTGAAAGTTCCTAGCATCAGCAATATCAAAGCGGATATGGGGATAGTTTTGTCTGGCCTTTTCGATCATCGCGGGTGCATAATCAACCCCCATAACTTCAGCACCAGCTTGGGCAATTTTTTCTGTGAGTTGTCCAGTCCCACAGCCAAGATCCAAAATGGATTCTCCTGGCTGAGGGTTTAGTAATTTCAGTAAGTCTTCGCCATACTGCCAGACAAAGGCGTGTTTATCTTCGTAAAGGGAAGTGTCCCAATTATTGCTTGTCGAAATATTATTCATAATGTAGGATTTTATGGTGTGTAGAGACGTTGCATTGCAACATCTCTACATTAAATTACAGCGATCGCTGGTTTACTTTCTACTAGTCAACTTATCTAAGAAATCCATTTTTACTGCAAAGTTGATAATATCTTGCCCTGTGCTAGGGATTGTAACTTCACCGTTATTTAGGGCGACAATATAGGGCATACCGTCAATCCAATCAATGATTGGCCCGCCGGAAGCGCCGCCTGCGGTAGCGCAATCATGAAGTAAAAGATTTGATTCTTCACCAACAATACTGCAATTATCTTCATAACCCGCAGTCCATCCCTTACCGGCGGTGTAGGATTCATAGCCTTCTTTGGTGGGATCTGGGTAGTCACCAGAGTAACCAACAAAGAATAATTTATCTTGCTTTTGTTTAATCAAAGTAGAACTAGGTACAGACTTCCATCCTAAACGACCATATTTGCGGGCTAGGGGCTGATTAATTCTGATTAATGCCCAGTCTTTGCTTTGATTTTTGACGTTATCGAAACCACCATTCTTGAAATCTGTACCGTACCACACATTTTTTGTAACATTCTGTACTTTGGCAATATCTTCTTGACTCTGGAGTTTGCCATTAATAACATTGGGTATAAACCGAAGTTCTTTACTGAGTTGATGAGTCTCAGTATCAATTACACAGTGAGCATTGGTTAAAACAATATCATCAGCAATTAATGTGCCCGTGCAATAATAGCTTTTAGCGTCAGCTGTTGTTCCTTGCACTCGTCCGATCGCTGACCAAGGATAATATCTACTTAGCACAGGCATACGGTTATCTATGCCTCTGGGGATACCGCGATCGCCTTCATAAGGTTTTTCGGACTGTTCGAGATCGGTCGGTTTAAAGGGTTTACCATCCCCTACCAAATTCAGCTGTTCTGTATTTGGCGATATCGGTGATTCTGTTTCTGCTTGGACTGATCTCCAACCACCTAAAGTGGTAAAAATTACAATTCCGGGGATAAAGAAAGCAAGCAGTTGTTTGTAAATAGACGGTTTACGCATTGATTTTACTCCTGAATTCAAAGTGAAAATTTGATATTTGATCTCTCTCCTGCGAGGAGATAGGCTTTAAATTGCCTCTTTTTCCAGTTCCCTCTCCTAAAAGGCTACGGTGTACACACAAGTCTGAAGTTGTTCAAGAATCTGGGTTTTACCCCACCCTAACCACTGCTTGAATTCAATAAATGACCACCCGAATTCAATAAACGACCGCCCGAATTCAATAAACGACCGCCCGAATTCAATAAACGACCACCCGAATTCAATAAACGACCACCCGAATTCAATAAACGACCACCCGAAATCGATATATTTATTGCATAAATTCTCAAAACCTCACCCCAAACCTGATTTACTAAGGTTTTAGCTTTAGTTTTACCCCACCCTAACCATCACTGCGATTAAGTAGGTAATCTTTGGGATTTAAGAAGAAATTCGACTTGTGTGTACACGGTAGCTCCTAAAAGGAGAGGGTTAGGGAAAGGTCAATTAAATATTCACCGCCACTCCCCTTGCAGAGTGAAAGCCGCCCAATAACGGGGATGTTTCCAAGCTGGATTTTGCAAATCTTTCCTTTGCCACATTTGGCGTTGGGCAAAATTAAGGGCGGCGGCGGGAGATTTCTTTTGTTCCAATATTTGTTTGTAGAATGCAATCATTAACTCGTTGGTAGATTGATCGTTCACGTTCCACAGAGACACGGTGACTCTAGCTGCACCTGCATACATAAAGCCTCTTGTCAAGCCCACCAGCCCTTCACCTTGGACATCATCGCCTAGTCCACTTTCACAGGCACTCAGCACTATCAACTCTGCGGGGAAGTCGAGGTTGAAAATATCGTTGAGTCGCAGAAAGCTTCTGGTTTGGGGTTTACCTTGTTTATCTACCAGAGACAGCACGATACGATACCTGATAAGGCTGGGTTTACTGTGTTGAAAATCCCGTGAGTTGCAAATAGCAGATAGCGATATTGACGTAACTGTTTGCTGTTTGCAAAGTTGTAGTTAGCATCTAATCCAAAAGCGGAAAGCTTGTTATTAGGAAAATTCACCAGTTCGAGAATTGCTTCTCCCTCAGCTTGCGTACCTGGTAGTGGTTCTAAAACCTGATTGGTGTTTCTTAAAGTTTCTAAAGCTGAACGGTCGAGGTTGTTTTCTACAGATGAGGGTTTATCATTCTTCAACCGTGTATCATCAGCACTAAATACAGGATTTGCGAGGACAGCTAGGGTTTTGGGTGCAACGTCGCGTGTTTTGAGTTTTTTTCTGTGAGTTGCAATGCTAGATATTGAAGGAAGATTGACAATTTCATGATTCACAACTAGGGGTTGATATTCGTTGCTGGCTGCTGATTTTCTCGGTTCGTTTAAAGCTGCAAATGATACTTGATGTAAAATTCCATCAGCAACAATGACTAAACGTTTGTTTTCTAACTTTCCTGCTACAGGTTTAAGGATAAGTTCACTAACTGCAATTGCAGCTTTCTCTGTATTTGCAAAAGTTTGCGCGTTGTCTTCTAGGGTTCCTCCCTGAATCAGTAGTGACTGTTTTGGCTGTAAAAGGCTATTCAAATGCTTTGCAGCTTCGACTATCTTTTCTTGTCCGGGGAGTTCGTAGCTTTCCAAAGAATTAGGAGTGACTACCCATAAATAGCTGCGTTTTTCACCCAAGGAATATTGCAACAGGATAGTATCTTTATCTAATTGCTGTTGAATTCCTGGTAATTGCAGGATGTCTTCTGGGTCTGTTAATTCTGCACGTTCTGGGTTTGTGGCGCGGATTTTAGCGGTGAGTTTTTGTGATTCTTGGATAATATTGGTGATTTCTTGGTTGGTTTTGTTGATGAGTTCAGTAGATGAGCCTTTTTGACTTAATAAGTCTGATAAACGCGTTTCCTGCAATGTCAGTTTATTCTGCAAACGACGTTCTTCTGCTAAGAGTTGTGGCTCAACATCTTTACGGAGATTGACATTACCTGCTTTTAAAAGTTCAACCAAACTTCTGGCGCGGGCGCGTTCGCTGATGTGCAGTGCAATAGCATCGCATTTATCTTTGATTTTGAGGTCTTGGATGTTGAATTCGCATACTTTGGTGGGGTCTTTTTTGTGCAATTGCATCAACAAGTCGATGTAGAATTTGTAGTAATTCTGCACTGTAGCGAAGTATGAGATACGCAGTTCATCACTTTGGACATTACCGCGTATGCTTTCAACAATGTTGATTGTAGTTTGGATGTTAGAAAGTGCGGTTTCGAGTTTTCCGAGATTGCGTTGGTTAATGGCAATTTGGTAAAGTGCCTGTGCTTCTCCTGTCTTGTCTTTTAATTCTCGTCGCAATTTTAGTTCTTCATTGAGCCTATTTATTGACTGTTGATACTTTTTCTGGAACTCATAAGCCATGCTCATGGTATTTAAGGTTTCAGCTTCCTTAATTCGTAATCCAACTTTGCGATAATCTACCAAAATATTTTTATAGCTATTTAATGCATTTTGATAGTCGCCTTTAGCAAAATATACGCTACCGATAATGCCAAGAGAAGCTGTTTGCTCAAAAGAATATTGATACTGCTGAGATAATACTAATGCCTGATTAGCAGCATCGAACGCTTTGTCATAATCTTTCAAAGACCGATGGGTTTTTGCTATACCCCAAAGTGTAGCAATTTCCAATTGATGATCCTTTTGTCTTTGGTATAACGATAGTGCCTGATTATAATATTTGAAAGCCTCGTTGTACCTTCCATCTAGTTGGTAAACATTGCCAATGGCTCTCATAATTCTTGCTTGTTCACTTTGATTGTCCAGCTTCCTATATATCTGTAGTGCTTGGTTATAAGTATTAATACTTGAGTTAGGATCGCCTAATGAATTGTAAAGTAATGCAATATTACCAAGGGTACGCGCTTCTGCTTTAGGATTTTTTGTTATGGATCGCTCAATTTTTAAGGCTTGGTTATAAAGGTTTAATGCAATCTGATAATCTCCCTGTAAAAGATAGATATCAGCTTGTTGATTAAGAGTTGAAGCTTCGTCTTCTTTATCACCACCTTGACGTTGAAGCTGAAGTGCTTCATTTGTATATTCCAGTGCTTTTTGGATATCACCTAAAAAACTTCTATAAACACTAACAATCAGTCCAATAGCCTGGGACTCTAAGCTCGTCCAACCAGCTTGATGAAAGAGTAATTTTGCTTTATTGTATTGTTCAATACCTTGATCATAAGCTCCCAATGAAATATGGACATCAGCAATATCCTGAATGATTAAACCTTGGTCTATTAATGTACCTTTTGTCTGTTGGATTTCCAGTGCTTTATTTAAAAATTCTAATGCTTGTTGATGTTTGCCCAATTTAAGGTGCAGAGAACCAATGTGTCTCAGAATTATCGCTTGTGCAGGTAAATCTCGCCTTTTACGTTGAATATCTAGAGCTTGATTATAATATTGAAAAGCTGTGTCTGATTCACCTATTTGAGAATAGACGAAAGCAATATGATCAAGAATATAAGCTTCTTTATCTAGGTCTTTAAATCTAGTACGATAAATCTCTAGTGCTTGATTGAGGGAGCTAAGAGCATTTTTCATCTGACCTAATCTAATGTAAGCATTAGAGGTAGAGTTTAAAGTTATAGCTACAAAACCAAATTGCTTCTGTACCCGAAAACTTGACTGTGCTTGGTTGAAATATTCGATTGCTTTTTGATGTTCGCCCATTCCGACATACACGTTACCAATTAAACTGAGTGCAGATGCTTGCTGCAAAGGCTGATTTAGTTCTTGCCAGATTGAAAGTGCTTTATTGTGGGACTCAAGCGCATTTTTCATGTCAGAAAGCAAAAAGTAAACTACTCCAATATTTTGGTTTATCTCAGCTTCCTCTTGGCGCAGTCCTATACTCTGGACAATTTTCAACGCTTGTTGATATTTATTTATAGCTTGCTCGTATCCTTCTCTATTACCTTTTTTCTTTAGCTCCTGTGCTTCTTGAAATAGCTTTACTCCCTGCTCATATAACTTTTGTTGCTCTGGATTCAAAGGAGTTGATGGGGTAGGCGCTGGCTGCTGTGCAAGATAGATTTCCTGCTGATTATGATAGCTTTTCAGCAATACTTGCTTATCCCCAGTTTCTAAAGATGGGAATTTATCTTGATATTTATCTAATAGAATTTCTGGAGATATCTTTGGTGAATAGTTCTGTAAATCACCAACCTTTGCACCCACCGCATCAGACAGCAAAACCACACCCAGCAACGCAGTTAAACTATAACGAGAAACACGAGAAAATGAGCAGCAAAAATTAAACTGAAACTTAGCGTTCTTGTTCATGCTGATGCCTCAATAACCTATGAGTTACTTGGGTTTAGATATTTATGGTTGAATTTTTTTACAGTTATCAGTTATCAATTTTGTTCTTGAGGTTTAAGTCTCCCATAAACAAAGTGGAACGCTTTGGTGACAGGTTTAAATCCCTCACCATACGCCTGATAACTGTTCACTGGTTTAATAAATCTCTTTCTGATTCCAACGTTGAGTTTATAACGTTCATTCACCTGAATTGACGTTGTTTCCAAAATAGAAACAAAATTTTGCCAAATCTTCCAAATTCCTTATTCTGGCGTTCTCTAACGAGGTTTTATGTGGACTTAGATCCCCGACTTCTTTAAGAAGTCGGGGATCTGAAGGTCAAGTGATTCAACTCCAAACTGAATTTCTCAACAAATAGGTACTAAACGGCTTTCCAGTACCTATTAAATAGGTACTGTACCTATTTCTTGCGCCAACGCGCATCTGGGCCTCGCCCCAAACATTCCAGCCGCCCCTCAGTCCGCTCAAGGCGCAGAATGCGGCGAATTAAGTCAATTCCCACTGTGGGACATCGTTCCTGTAAATCCTTGATAGAAAAATCTCCAGGTATATTGCTAATAGCATCTAGCACAATAGCTGTTTTAGCACCCTTGACCGAACTGACTAACCCGACTCGCTGCTCGAACTCCCGGTACGCCGACAGCACTACCACACCCAGAAAATACTCCCACCACGGCAACAAGCTATGCTGTCCTTGATGCCAGTTTTGTGACGATTGATAAAGTGTATCGTAGTAGCTTTCTTTTGTGCGTTCTACAATCCGTTCCAAGCTAATAAACCGACCCACTTCATAATCAGCTTTGTACAGTAACAGTAGTGTTAGCAGCCGAGCCATCCGTCCATTGCCATCACTAAAAGGGTGGATACACAGAAAATCCAGGATGTAAGTGGGGATGAGCAGTAATGGCTCGATTTCCTCGGACTCAAAGAGGCGGTTGAACTGTTCGTGCAACCGTTGCATTGCATCTGGTGTCGCATAAGCTGGGACTGGCTGAAACCTCACAACCTTAGAGCCATCTGGGTAAGTTTCGCTGATTACATTGTCTACCGACTTCCAGTGCCCACCCTCACCAACAGTAAACTGGTAAAGGTCACGATGCAGCTGTAACACCACTCCAGGGGTGAAAGGGATGTGAGCATAGCTGGTGTGGATGGTGGTAAGTACATCTCGATAGCCAGCAATTTCTTGTTCGGAGCGATCGCGGGGCGTAGTTTTTTCGGCTACCAGTTCCTTGATGCGTTCCAGGGGCGCTGTGATGCCTTCTATACGGTTGGAAGACTCGGTGCTTTGAATAATCGCGGCTTGACGCAGTGTCTCCAATACTTGAGGCGACTGTTCTTTGAACAACTCCTGCTTGCCTTTGTACTCACCAATAAGCCGGACGGTACGCAGTAGATTTTGAGTAATTGGCTGGCGTTCGATAAAGCCTGGTTCAAACGACTGCATCGACAGTTCCTATCAACTTAACTCCACCATATTCTCATTGCCTCGTCGTTTGAGTGCGTTGGCGATCGCGTAGCGTTCCGTAGGAAAGCCCACTGTACCCCTCTGAAAATTTTACGAAATCTTCCGGATTCCTTATTTTGGCGTTCTCTAACGAGGTTTTAAGTGTGATGTTTCAAGCTTTATCAAAAACGATCGCTTTTGAAGAATTCCTCAATTGGAAGCCAGATGGTGGATGTTATGAACTACACGACGGAGCAATTGTTGAAATGCAACCAGTAGGAAACCATGAAGAGATTAATAGTTTTTTAGCTGGTGAAATAACTTTAGAGTTCAAACGATTAAAACTCCCATACCTCATATCCAAGCAAGCACTAGTTAAGATTCCTGACAAAGAATCAGGTTATTCGCCTGATGTGATAGTGATAAATCAAAAGAATCTTTCAGCAGAACCGATGTGGAAAAAGTCTTCAACGGTTACTCAAGCTGCATCGGTTCCCCTAGTTATTGAAGTTGTCAGCACTAATTGGAGGGATGATTATGCATCCAAGCTGGTTGACTATGAAACTTTTGGCGTTCCTGAATACTGGATTGTTGACTATTTAGCTTTGGGCGGTAGAAGGTACATAGGTAATCCCAAACAACCGACTATTTCGGTTTATTATTTGGTGGATGGTGAATATCAAGTTAACCTGTTTCGGGGAAATGACCGCATCATATCTCCTACATTCCCAGAATTAAACTTGACCGCCGAACAGATTTTTCAAGCTGGGCGTTCAGAAAATCAATTATGACCGCAATGCAGACACTCCCATAGGGCCACGAGTCACGCCTAATTGATTTTGCAACTTCAACTCTCGCCATAGTTGAGAACCTGTAATCTCACCTTGCAATAATTGGGTATAAAAATGTATTGTTTTACTCACTTGCTCTGGTGTTTCATTCACAAATTCGATGCGGAAGTGACGTAATCCCAGTTCTATCAGACGCTGTACGTACTCGGCTCCCGTTTGAGCAGTGCCGTTAAATACAGTATTACGGCAACCTACATCTGCTTTGAGGACGTGTTCGCTACCTATACGGTCTTTTAATTTCACTTCCTGCTTTTCACAAGGTCGTCCACAGTTGGTGTAATCTGTACCCGTCGATAGAAAGGCACAAAATACGCAGTGTTCCATGTGAAACATCGGTATATGCTGATGGATTGTCACCTCAAACCACTGGGGTGGACAACTGGTAAGCAGGTCTTGTAGTTGGGTAATATTCAGGTCATAGGATGCCGTCAGCCGTTCTAAACCAAAGCGTTGCTGAAAGTAGTCTGCTGTTAAGGGATTAGCAACGTTGAGCGAAAAATCTCCAATACAACGGTCTTGAGCAAAGAATTGCAATTGGTCATAGTTGCGTATTAGATAGCCATCTGCTTCTGAACCACGTACTTGCTGCAAAATCCAATTTTCTCCCGGTTTGGTAATTCGGGGTGGTGCAACCCAAATTGTGGGGAGTGGGGAGTTAGGAGTTATGAGTGCTGAATTATGAGTTAAAAGTGAGGAATTGTCTGCTTTGTTTTTTTGCTGTTGCTGGCGCACTATTTGCACCGCTTCTCGGTAGGCACGGGGGTCTTCAAATTCACAATACAGTGTTTCAATACCAGCTTTGAGGGCAGCTTGCAGTTGCTTGAGATTTCGTACCAAGACGATGAGTGAAGGAGATGAAGGAGATGAGGGTAATGAGGAGGGAAATAAATCTTGGAAAGAGACATCAGAACCTAATTGCCAGCGTTTGGGTTGACTTCGCAATTCTTCTAACTGTGCTACGATTTCCCGCCGCATCCGGTTCAATTCACTTACGGGTAGCATAATAGCACCGCTGAAGTGGTTGATTAGTGTTCCTAAACAGAAAGGTGTGTTACCGAGACGACCGAATTGTTCTTGTAAACGCTCTGTATCTAGGGGTTTGGTGTGCGCCTCTACCAGAGACATTGCAGACTCTACTTGTACAATATTACCGAGTCGATCGCGGGCGATCGCAATCAGTAGCTGACCAACTTCTCCATAAATTTCCATATCAATGGGACGCTGAAATTGTGGGTTCTCGCCAGCAAAACTCTGACGTAGTTGCTTATCGAGTTCTGGATCGTTGGTTTTCCAAATGCGATCGCCTATATGCACTCGGCGTAAGTTCAGGTCATTTCTACCAAAGGTCAGCACACTTTCCTTACCTTTGGAAACCACCCCATAAACTCGCCCGCCTTCTTCCTTCGCCTCTGGATGACCGCAGTCAAATACAATTCCATCCCCTGGTTTTACAGGCGCTTCCAATTTGACTGTTACCTGTTCGTTGTGAATGCGGCTGATTTCACCTAAATAAACCCCACGTTTTTTACCAAAGCGGGCGTGAACTAGTTCCTGATTATTAATCCCGCCAAACCAGCCCGTGTAGAGTCCGCGAGAAAATGCCATTTCTAGGTTGTAATGTTCTTGGTCTGATTGACCTCTTTCTCCTTCCCTTGTAGGCAAAGGGGTTAAGGGGTTAGGTCTTTCCAATTCCGTCATTACCCCATCCAAAGCTTGCCGATAAACACGGGTGACATTAGCAACATACTCTGGAGCTTTCAGGCGACCTTCAATCTTGAGACAGGTTACTCCTGATTTCACCAAATCTGGCAGAACGTCTAACCCTGCTAGGTCTTGAGGACTGAGTAAATATTTGCGCTCTTTTAAATTCACAACTTCCCCATCGGCAATTAAATCGTAGGGCATCCGGCAAGCTTGGGCACATTCACCTCGGTTAGCAGAACGTCCGCCTAAAGCCTCACTAGTCAAACACTGACCGGAATACGCTACGCACAAAGCACCGTGAACAAAGACTTCCAAGGGCAGCGACGTTTCCTGTTGGGCAATCTGCTGTTGAATTTTATTGATTTCTTTGAGAGAACATTCACGCGCCAGCACCACCAATTTACAGCCAAGAGATTTGGCAAATTCCACCCCAGCCGCACTGGTAATCGTCATTTGCGTGGAAGCATGGATGGGAAAATCGGGGGAAAGGTGACGGATGAGACGGCATATACCAATATCTTGAACGATCGCTGCATCCACACCAGCTGCAATAATTGTGCGGAGATATTGCTGTGCTTCTGCTAGTTCTTTGGGGAATATTAGGGTGTTGACAGTGACATAACCCTTTACGCCCCGACGGTGCAGGAATGTCATCAATTGGGGTAAGTCCGCCTCAGTAAAATTTTGTGCCCGCATTCTGGCATTAAACCGATCCAAACCAAAGTAAATCGCATCTGCCCCATTTTCCACAGCAGCTTTAGCACAGTCCCAATTACCTGCTGGCGCGAGTAGTTCAGGACGTTGAAGGGAAGGTTGTGAAGGAGAGCGATCGCTTTTCATTAGATTTTGGGAGGGTTAACTAGCACCATAGTGATTTTATCGAAGTTATTGGGGGATGGGGCGATCGCTCTTTCATCTGCGGTTCATTCAATCCTCTTCTCCTCTGCATCTGGAGTAAGTAGACAGGCGAGAAGAAACAGAACTATATTAAATTTAGTTAAAAAAAGTTTCGCTAGGTTGTCAATGTATTAACAAAATGGAAATTCTTAAATCAAGCACCGCCTTAACAATTCAAAATTCAAAATTCAAACATTTTAGACATTCAGACGGGGATTTAAACCCCGACTGAAACTGATCGGAGGCGGAGTGGCTCCGACTCCGCGCTACATATAGATGTAGGGGTCTTAAACCCTTGAATTTACGATAAATTGGAATTAAACCTGTGTCTGCTAAAGATGCTTTTCATACAGTTGTCAAAACAGCACTTGAGAAAGATGGCTGGTTAATCACTCACGATCCTTATACCCTCCAGGCAGGAACCCTTGAGCTATATATTGATTTAGGAGCAGAAAAAGTTCTTGCAGCCGAAAAACAAGGACAAAAAATAGCTGTTGAAATTAAAAGTTTTTTGAGTCCTTCAAAAATCACAGAACTTTATGCTGCATTAGGACAATTTATCATTTACCGAATCGCTTTACAAAAACAAGAAGCCAATCGCACTTTATATTTAGCGGTTCCTAGTACTGTTTACAATGATTTTTTTATACTTCCATTTATCCAATCTGTAATTCAAACTAATCAGCTCTGTTTACTAATTTATAATATTGAACAGGAGGCGATCGCCCAATGGCAAAGCTAGAAGAATATCGAAAATATATTAAGAGTTTGCTTCAACAACACGCTAATACTGTTTGGGATAATCGCATTCAAGCACAGACGATTTTTGATACAGAACACGATCGTTATCAATTAGTTTATGTAGGTTGGCGCGAGCAAGACCGCATATATGGGCCTGTTCTCCATGTAGATATTCTTAACGAGAAAATCTGGATTCAGCAAGATGGAACGGAGGTGGGAATTGCTAATGAATTGGTTGAATTAGGTGTCCCAAAAGAGGATATTGTTTTAGGTTTTCAGTTACCCTCTGTACGTAAATATACAGATTTCGCTGTTAGTTAATTGAAGGGTGACAATTTTAGCCATTTTCTACTAGCTTGCCTTTTACTTATCATTGTATCTGCGATCGCTCTCTTGTTTTGCTTCACATCATTAGGTTAAAAACAAGCGAACGCCTGAGCTAAAATAATATCCCAGGCTCAATAAACTTTATTGCTCATAATGATATTTACAAGTCAAAATAATCAATAAATCTTCTTGCACTTTGTAAACTAATCTATGTTCATCTGTGATTCGCCTTGACCAGTAACCTTGTAGTTCATATTTTAATGGTTCTGGCTTCCCTATCCCGGCAAAAGGATCTCTTTGTATATCTGTAATCAGTTCCAATATTTTTTTGAAAATTTTCTTGTCTTCTGTTGCCCACTGACCTAATTGTTCAAAAGCTTCTGGTTCAAAGGCAACTTTTTTCATATTCATCTAAATCTACATAAACTAGGTTTCCTTTTTCTACATTCTCCAAAGCTTTGAGCAGATGTTTTTTATTAGTTTCTGATTTTAGAAGATAGGTAGTTTCATCTTCTTCAGTTGGTGTTTCAACTAACACGATGACTTCTACAACAGTTCCTTCTGGTAATTCCGTTGCAGACAATTCAATCTTGCCATTTTTTCCGACAATAGCCTTTTGTTTAATCCCACTAAGCATAATTCCTATTTACTCCCATATTTACCACCTTATTGTAACTGTAGATGAATCAGATGAGATTTGGGCGATCGCTCGCTTTTCTTTGTTGGCGTGGGTAGTTCGTTAAAAAGAGCGATTGCTATTAGACAGAATAGAACTCAAATTGGGAATACTGAGTAAAGTGCGGTTGTTTGCTGCGGAGAATCCAAGCGACTTTTTGCCAGATATAGCCCTACTGAGTATTTATCAACTTGGAGAAGATTATGACTTTACCAGTGACAGTAACCTTTATGCTTGCTGATTGGATCATTAAAGGAATTGCAGATGGAACATTGGAAAGGGTTGGAGGTGTAATCCGAGAAGTAGGAAGTAAACATATCGTTACGTGGTTACGGGAGCAGGGATCTCCTACTGGAAATCAGTTAGGGGAAATTGGGCGAAGTATGCTATTAACTCAAGGAATTTTGCAGGTAACTAGTGCAGTCAGTATACTTAACATGGGTGTCTCAGTTATAGGCTTTGCTGTGATAGCACAACGCTTAAAAGAATTAGAGCAACGGCTACAACAAGCACAAAAACTGTTAAATCACATTAACCGTAAAATCGATCTTAGTTTCTATGCTAATTTTCGTGCTGCAATTGAATTAGCAACTAATGCCTTTACGATGACCAAAACTGAAAATCGTAGAAGTAGCGCACTACAAGCTATTAACCGCTTTTTAGAAGCAGAGCATATTTATACTGAATTTGCTGATATTGAAATTGAGCAAAAAAGCCAAATTGCTGATGAATATCTGCTGACTTTATCTTTAGCCTACTTAGCTGAAGCACGTTGTTATCTTGAATTAGAAGAACACGAAACAGCACTTCGCCGCTTCCAAGAAGGGTCAATAGTAATTCGTTCTCGTATTCAGAAATATGTTAAGCTTCTGCTTACTTTTAACCCAGCAGTATACTTACAGCCTCAGTTCAGAGGTCAGATTGATTTGCGGAGGCTAACCCGAATTTACCAATGGCTCGACCCAACTTTGAATGAAAATGCAGTCTTTGATATGCAACGTATGAATCTATTCATGTTGGCTAAAGATCCGAATAACGCGAAGTGGGTAGAATCGATACCAGCAGCAATTTGGGATTCTAAAGTAGATTGGGTAGGCAAAGCAATTTTGGATGATCCTAAGCCGCAGATTTATGCACGTCTTCCTAAAACTTTGGCTGTAGTTGAATCTATGATTGAAACCAATCTTCGTTTTGCAGCATATCAAACAGAATTACAAGCAATATCCCAATTAGGAATCAGCTTTTATGACTGGCTTAAATTAACTCCACCTACAGAAATTAAACCAGAGGGTGCAAAATTAATGTACATTATTCCATCTAAACCTTTAGAGTTACAGCCTTCCATGTGAACTAATTACAGGATTAAAGATGAATTAATCAAGGTTAATAAAGTCTCTGGGAGTAATAATCTGGTTTTGATATTCGACTAGGGTCTTGAGTGATAAAAGGTCTTGATCTCCTGTGATGAAAAATTCTGCATTGGCATCTTTAGCAAGTTCTAAAAATTTGTTGTCATCTGGATCTCTACAGGTGTTTATTTGAGATTTTATTTCTATAAATTGACTGTACTTTTTAACTATGTCCAAAAAATCTTGTCGGTCTTCATCTGAGATATATTTATCGAACTTACGTTTGTAAATTCGTGTGTTTAATTCTTGATAAGTTTCATCGCTTTGAGCAATTTTGAATTCTTTATAGACTTTATCTAGGGCTTTACGGGCTGTTCCATTAGGACTTAGAGCAGCACTAAGTAAAACATTTGTGTCAATGACAATTAGTTTATGATTCATCGGCAAGTAATTCTTCTAGAGTTTCTTCGGTTAATCCTTTGGCTTGAGCATTTCTGCCGATTCTGTCAAAAACACTAAGTAAATCTTCATCTTTATTATTTGAAGAGGTTTTCTTTATTTCTTGAATAAGTTGTTCTTGTTGTTGTGCGGGAAGTTGTAGGACAAGATTAAGAATTTGCTCGAAGGTTAGGGGGAGTTGATAGGTTTTTTGAGTCATGGTGAGTTCTAGAGTTAGGGCATAAAAACTTGTTAGCTTTTTTAATCAGGTTTGAGCCAGTTTTTTAGTTTTAAATCACGATTCCTCTATACCTTGGCGAATTGCATTATTTATATCCTCAAGAGTTTTAGGTTTTCCCTGATATCTTAAACAACCTGCTACATCATCTAATTTAGTTTTTGGAAAAATTTTCTTAGGCTTTAAAAGAATTCCATCACCCATATCAATAATAATAAATTCTTGACTACTTTCCATTGATGAGCTTCCCGCAAAGATTGGGGAATAATTACTTGTCCTTGGGGAGACAATTTTGTAATTTCCATTAACTTAAGAAGTAAAAAACTAAGAGTAATATAAAAATTTTAGCATTTTTGATTATCCCCATTTCTCCTCTTCCTCTGTATTCTTCGCGCGTCTACGTAAAAAAAGGACGAACCCAAAAGTTCGCCCGTAACATAGTATTATACTGTTGCTAAATCCAAACCAAAATCTAAATCTTCGCTTCTTCTCTCACCAACTTATCCCAACCTAAATCTTTCAAATTATTATTTCGACGCAACGGACGAGTCACCAACTCTAACATGTCACGCGCATTCGTAAAGCCGTGAATTTGAGCAAAAGTAAACTCCACAGACCATTTTGTATTAATACCCCGTGCTTCTAATGGGTTAGCGTGAGCCATACCAGTAATTACCAAATCTGGTTTCAACTCATAAATTCGCTGAAGTTGATTGTAATTATCCGGCTTCTCCACAATCCTTGGTAGGGGTGAATTCATTTCCTGGCAAGTTTTCTCCAACAGTGCTAACTCAGCAGCTTGATAGCGCTTATCCATGTATGGAATGCCGATTTCGTGAACAGTCATCCCACAACGGATTAAGAATCTTGCTTGGGAAATTTCCAGCAAGTTATCACCCATGAAGAATACAGACTTACCGCGAATCAGTTTCACATAATCTTCCAAGCCTGCCCAAATTTGTGCTTCGCGTTCATCCAAACCCTTGGGAGTAATACCAAACACCGAGCAGATTTTCTCAATCCAAGCGCGAGTGCCATCGGGGCCAATCGGGAAGGGTGCGCCAATGAGTTTACACTTGCGGCGGCGCATTAAAGTGGTAGCTGTACGGCTGAGGAAGGGGTTGACACCAGCGACATAATACCCTTCTTCCAGTACTGGCAATTCAGTGAAGCGCTTCGCGGGTAGCCAGCCGGAAACTTTGATACCTTGTTTCTTCAGTTCCAAGGTTAACTGAGTAACCACAGGGTCGGGAAGGGAGCCAAAGAGAACCAGTGGTGGATGATCGACGTATTCAGACTCATCTTGGGCGACATCTTCTTTCTTCTTACCAAAGTTGAGCAATTTAGCGATCGCATTGCGTTCACTTTTCTCTGTTTCCACCACCGGAGCCTTATCAGGACAACGGTTAGCCATTGCTGCTAATACGGTGTCTTCCCCTTGGGTGAAGGCGTAATCTAGACCATTTGCCCGCGCTACAACAATGGGAATCCCAATTTCGGATTCCAGTTTTGGTGCTAAACCTTCCAAATCGGTTTTGATAATTTCGGTAGTGCAAGTGCCAATCCAGACAATTACACTCGGATTGCGATCGCGTTTAATCTGCAAGCACAACCGCTTTAACTCTTCATAATCATTCAACTGTGCCGAAATATCGCCCTCTTCCAACTCTGCCATTGCATAGCGGGGTTCAGCAAAAATCATTACCCCCATCGCATTTTGCAGGAAGTAGCCACAAGTTTTTGTCCCAATCACCAAAAAGAAGCTATCTTCAATTTTTTGGTATAACCACGCCACGCAGCTAATTGGGCAAAAGGTATGGTAATTCCCGGTTTCACATTCAAAGTTTAAAGCTTCTGGTTGTTGAGCGACAGTCATTTTGGTTTTTTCTCCCCTTGATATTTAATGGCAGTTCCACCAATTTCAGATTTTAGATTGATAATTTTGGATTGAAGGCTGGGACAACAAAAGTATCCTCTGTCTAACGACAATTTCCCTAATTCCTCATCCAAAACCCCAAATCTAAACCTTAAAATTGCAAAGAACGGCAATAATTAAGCGTTGGGGAAGAGGCGGGCAATTTCTGATTCATCAAAAACGCCTGCTGGCAGTTCTTCCCCCAAAAAATCGTTATTTTCTTCAGCCTTTTGTAAAGCTGTTTCATCACCCCAGACATCTGACAACACGTCTTTAAACGCATTCTCATCTATCGGACTATCTCCAAGCGCCTCTTCTTCGTCTTCATCCAGCTTTATTTCCATTGCAGCTGTTGTATCGAAGGCAATTTCCCCAAACTCATCTGCTTCTAAACTAGAGCTTTGGAGAGACTCATCTTTTGATTTGTGTCCGTTGGTTAACGAAATATCGCCAAAGCCATTTTCTGTTTCCTCTAACTCGCTGATTCCCAGGCTTTCATCCTCAGAATCCACGATTGCGAACTCTTCAACTACCGCCACTGCTGCAAAGCCATTTGTATGAGCATGTGTCAATGTTTCATCTTCAGGCTTTTCATCAATGACAGCTGCTGCTTCTTCTACGTATTTCTCTACATCTGGGTTGACGACGAAGCGATTACCAAGAGCTAAATCTGGGTCAAAATGCAAATCCAGCACCTCAATTAGGGTATCGGCATCAGGATTAAGTTTGGCAAAGGGCAACATTAACTGCGCTAGCTTTGGCTCTAGGGCGTTAAGAACTCCCAGGATGAGGTAAGAAGGTGGTCGCTTCCCGCCATCAGGGGTGTACACCGATTCCACTTCCATGTGGAGGGTAATCCAGTCTCGATTATTCTGGAAAAATTGCAACCACTTTTGCTTTATTGAATCTGTAAAGCTGTGAAAGAATGCCATGTTATTGTCCCCCATCCTGAGAACTTGGTGATTTATACAATCATCAAGTCTAGTTCCTCTTCTGAATTAGGAACCTGGGGTTTACCCGGATTTAGATAAAAATCAGACAACAAAGAGAACAACTCACGATCTGGTGAATCATTAGGTACAACACCTTCGGGACGCGCTAGAATTTGGTCGGCGATGTTGAGATAGTAGTCGCAAACGTAGTCTAGGGAAGGATCTTGCTCTGCCATCTCAAACAAAGTCTTACCTTTCACACGGGAAACACGAATATCTTCAATTAAAGGTAAAACTTCCAAAACTGGCATGGGCACTGCTTCTATATATTTTTCAATCAAGTCGCGTTTGGAGGTGCGGTTGCCAATTAACCCAGCTAAACGCAGTGGGTGAGTTCTTGCTTTTTCGCGGACTGAAGCAGCGATCCGATTAGCAGCAAATAAAGCATCAAAGCCGTTGTCTGTAACGATCAGGCAGTAATCTGCATAGTTGAGTGGTGCTGCAAAACCACCGCAAACTACGTCACCCAGAACGTCAAAAAGAATTACATCGTACTCATCAAAGGCGTTGAGTTCTTTAAGTAATTTCACGGTTTCACCAACTACGTAGCCACCGCATCCAGCACCCGCAGGTGGGCCACCAGCTTCTACGCAATCCACACCGCCGTAGCCTTTGTAAATTACATCTTCCGGCCAGACATCTTCGTAGTGATAGTCCTTTTCTTGGAGGGTGTCGATAATTGTCGGAATCAAAAACCCAGTCAGGGTAAAGGTACTGTCATGTTTGGGGTCGCAACCAATTTGCAGCACTTTTTTGCCACGTTTAGCTAGGGCGACGGATATATTACAGCTAGTTGTGGATTTACCGATACCACCTTTTCCGTAGACTGCTAGTTTCACTGTTGTTTCCCTCTTATAGCTTTTTGTCAAACTTGTGGCTCAAACATTTGCCTTCACCTTTCCTGAGATGGCGATGCGTGAGGTCTGTTGATGTCATTATTGGGCAAATTACGTAGAAAAGAAAGTGGCTTCTAATCTGTAAAACGGTGTTATACGATGAATTAAACTTCAATTATGACTATTTGGGGTTTTATGAACCTTAAAGACTTTTAAAGCTCTAATAATAGTCAATAAAAAGTTTTTATTACTTATTTTTATAAAAATAGTTACAAAATAAAAAAATATAAAATTGGCTTTTTTGAATGCTTTTCATAGAATTAGCTGATGTTTTGACAACGTGTTTTCAAGGCATTGGGGCGCAGGGTCAAGGGGAAAGAGAGGTATATGCAGCCTGATGCTAGAAATACTACTGGAATTTGCGTTAGCGTAGCTCACCGAAGGTATCGCAGATAAATCCCCAATTTTCAGTCGGTAGCCAAGACCGTTTAATTGCTGCTTGAGAGTAAGTTAGTGTGATTTTGTAAAAAATTATTAATTTGCCAAATAATCAGACGGCAACCCACTAATGGGCATTCCCAGTCAGAGGCTGGGAACGAAGCAATAAAGCTAATTAGGACATTTCAGTTTCAAGTCCGTGGATTTCCTGTAATGTTTGCCAGCCAGCTTGCCACTGGGAGTTATCTTGTAATAATTTGGCATTCATCCAAAAACGGACTTTCGGATCGCAAGCAGCAACCATTTCGGCGTAAACCCACTTAGCCTGATTTTTCCGATTGACAACTTGGAAGTGCCGCCAGCCATCGACTTTTTGCTGTGCTGTCCACTTAGAACCAACTAGGTAAGGAAATTTTTGTTTTTTAGTCATTTGTTATTGGGCATGGGGCATTGGGCATTGGGCATTGGGCATTGGGCATTGGGTATGGGTATGGGTATGGGTATGGGTTATTCTTCTTGTTTCCCCATCTCTCCTAGTCACCAATCCCCAGCTAAGATGCGACCAAATCGCCGTTACGGGTAAACTTCTGGCAATGCAACTCACTATCTTGCTGGACACATAGCGAAAACCATCTAATATGGCTCCAGCAGGTGTTGATGTTGTTGGTAATTTTGCGCTTTTTCTTGGAAAGGCGTTGTCTTACGACTTCGTTAGGGCAAAGAATTTCTAACGTGCCTGTACCATCTTCGTAATTGACGATGCGAAATAGACAGTCTTGCAACATAGCACGGCTGCTGCTGTCAAAGAACCGCTTAAATCGCTGTAGCTTTTCTCCTTCAGTCATTTGGCTGATGGGTTTTATTTTCAAGAAATCTTCATCTTCAAAGTCAAAGTCATCATCTTCAAAGTCGTAGGGGTCAATCATTTTCCATTGGTGGGATCGCACAACGAGCTAATCATCGTTGTAAGTACTGCCATACAGCTTGATTTAATACAACTTCCGGTATTGCGTTAAGTGCAATGAGCAAGAATCGCCCATAGAAAATGGGAACTAAGGGAAAATACCACTTTTACAAGACGTGAACACCGATCTAGGCGATCGCTATCCTGTTCTTACAATATCTATTGAGAACAGAAATTTTCTTTACTTGGAGTTCTGGTGGTAGCCTGCGACAAGCCACTGCGTCTCTACGTTCCTGAAAAAGCCTATGCAACCTACTAATCCTAACCAATTTACAGAAAAAGCCTGGGAAGCGATCGCCCATACCCCGGATATTGTTAAACAATATCAACAACAGCAAATTGAAAGTGAACACCTGATGAAAGCGCTGCTAGAACAAGATGGTCTAGCAACTGGGATTCTTACCAAGGCAGGTGTTAACCTCCAAAAACTGCGCGATCGCACTGAGCAATTTTTCCAACGTCAGCCGAAAGTATCTGGTAATAGTACCTCAGTATACTTAGGACGGAGCTTAGATACACTTCTAGATCGAGCAGATGGATATCGCAAAGAGTTTCAAGATGAATATATTTCAATTGAACACTTATTGCTGGCTTACGCTAAAGATGACCGCTTTGGCAAAGCTTTATTTCAAGAGTTTGGTTTAGACGAAGGCAAACTCAAAAATATTATTAAACAAGTTCGTGGGAGCCAAAAAGTGACCGATCAAAATCCAGAAGGCAAATATGAAGCACTGGAAAAATACGGGCGTGACCTCACCGAAGCCGCGCGTAAAGGTCAACTCGATCCAGTAATTGGACGAGATGATGAGATTCGTCGCACTGTCCAAATTCTCTCTCGCCGCACCAAGAATAATCCTGTGCTAATTGGTGAACCAGGTGTTGGTAAAACTGCGATCGCTGAAGGATTAGCACAGCGCATTATCGCAGGTGATGTACCTCAATCGCTCAAAGACCGTAAGTTAATCGCTTTAGATATGGGTGCTTTGATTGCAGGGGCAAAATTCCGGGGTGAATTTGAAGAACGCCTGAAAGCAGTACTAAAAGAAGTTACTGAATCTGGCGGCAATATTGTTTTATTTATTGATGAAATTCATACCGTTGTCGGCGCTGGTGCAACTCAAGGTGCGATGGATGCTGGTAACTTATTAAAACCGATGTTGGCGCGGGGCGAATTGCGCTGTATTGGGGCAACAACCCTGGATGAATACCGCAAATATATCGAAAAAGATGCCGCACTAGAAAGACGGTTCCAACAGGTTTATGTCGATCAGCCTAGTGTAGAAGATAGTATTTCGATTTTGCGCGGGTTGAGAGAACGTTATGAAAACCACCACGGGGTGAAGATTTCTGATAGTGCTTTAGTTGCAGCAGCCGTATTGTCGAGTCGTTATATTAGCGATCGCTTCTTACCAGATAAAGCAATTGACTTGGTAGACGAAGCCGCCGCGAGATTAAAAATGGAGATTACCTCCAAACCAGAAGAACTCGACGAAATTGATCGCAAGATTCTGCAATTGGAAATGGAGAAGCTATCGCTGCAAAAAGAAAGCGATGCCGCTTCTCGCGAACGTCTAGGAAGACTGGAAAAAGAAATTGCCGATCTCAAAGAAGAACAAAAAACCCTGAATACTCAATGGCAGTCTGAAAAAGATATCATTGACAAAATTCAGTCGGTTAAAAAAGAGATTGAACGGGTCAACCTGGAGATTCAGCAAGCAGAACGCGACTACGACCTTAACCGCGCTGCGGAATTGAAATACGGCAATTTAACCAGTTTGCATCGTCAATTGGAAGCAGTAGAAGCTGAATTGGCAAGTACTCAAAGAAGTGGGAAATCACTGTTACGGGAAGAAGTCACAGAAGCTGATATTGCCGAAATTATTTCTAAATGGACAGGAATTCCGATCAGCAAGTTGGTGGAATCGGAGAAAGAGAAACTGCTGCATTTAGAAGATGAACTGCACCGCCGCGTAGTTGGACAAGAAGAAGCAGTCACAGCAGTAGCGGATGCAATTCAGCGATCGCGGGCTGGATTAGCCGATCCGAATCGTCCCATCGCTAGCTTTATTTTCCTTGGGCCTACGGGTGTGGGTAAAACCGAGTTGGCGAAAGCGCTGGCGGCGTATATGTTCGACAGTGAAGATGCGCTGGTGCGAATCGATATGTCGGAGTACATGGAGAAACACGCCGTCTCTCGCTTAATCGGTGCGCCTCCAGGATACGTGGGTTACGAAGAAGGCGGACAACTTACAGAAGCGATTCGTCGCCGTCCTTACTCAGTGATTCTCTTCGACGAAATCGAGAAAGCACACCCTGATGTCTTCAATATCTTCTTGCAAATTCTTGATGATGGTCGCGTCACTGATGCCCAAGGTCATAAGGTGGACTTCAAGAACGCTATTATCATTATGACCAGCAATATCGGTTCGCAGTATATTCTGGATGTCGCTGGGGATAACGCCCACTACGACGAAATGCGCCGTCGAGTCATGGAAGCGATGCGAAATAGCTTCCGTCCAGAGTTCCTGAACCGGATTGATGAAATTATCATCTTCCACGGTTTGGATAAGAAGGAATTGCGGCAAATTGTGCTGTTGCAAGTGGAAAGATTGCGGCAAAGATTGGGCGATCGCAAAATATCTCTCAAACTATCGGATGCTGCACTTGACTTTTTAGCAGAAGTAGGATATGACCCAGTGTATGGGGCGCGTCCACTGAAGCGGGCGATTCAGCGAGAGTTAGAAACTCAAATTGCTAAATCCATCTTGCGCGGCGAATTCAACGATGGCAACACCATCTTTGTTGATGTGCAAAACGAAAGGTTGTCGTTTAGTCGTTTACCAGTTGAAGTCTTTACCGGATAATTACACCTCACAAATCACACACAAAAACCCGTTTTCTGACAGAGAACGGGTTTTTGAATTATCTAGAGGTAAAGTGAAAATCCTATCAGCAATGCCTGAATTTTTTATTGAGTCTTACACATAACTTGTCGCATTTTACGCATATTTGCAGGCAACTCGAAATTCATCGCTTGTTGAATAAAAATAGATGGAATCGGAATTAGAGGTGTCGCTTGCACAGTATAAGCAAGTATTGTGCCATTACCACAATCTTTTAGTTCTAAATTGGCGTCAAAGTCCTCAAAAGTCCCATTTACCATGCGAAATTGGATTTGCTGCCCCAGCACTTCTACAACATTGAGGTAAATTTCTACTTGAGCCGTAAAAAAGAAGAAAGCTTTTTGTGCTGCTTGATACAGACGTTTGACTTCACCTTTATGTACTACCTCACTCTTGGTGATATCGGGAAAATATTGTACCCAGCGGGGATAATCAGTTAATTGCTGCCAAACGTGCGATCGCACCATCGGCAAATACATCCAGGCTGTCACTGAACCACCCGACATCTTGTGCGATCGCGTTTCTACCAAAATTTCACCCTGTACCAGCAACTTTTGCTTGTCTTGACTCCAAGCCATATCTGAACCTGCAATAATTGAATCTGATATATAAGACACAGACATAATGATTAAGTTACTCCTCAACTCATCCACCTAAATAGAGTTGAAACTACAAGCCATAAAACTTGATTTAGATCCAACCCATTATTAAATTAGTTCCAGTTTAATACTTATCTTTTCCAGAAAGGGTGATTTTTTGCTAATCATTTCAGTTACTTTACTGTAAAAACTGTGTTTCTTATCACAATTAACATAATTAATACTCAAGTGAGTTTTGTCAAAGTAATACTTGTAAATGAAAAACTGCGTTGTTAACAGCTAGAATGGCACAAACACGATTTAACATCAAGTACCTTACCCTAACGTTTGGATAGTATCTCTCGGTTTTTACGTGTTATTTATGATGAAACTGCAACTTCATCGTAACTTCATATTTTAATTATCAAAATCAAGTGTAATGTCTGTTGAGTTGAGAGGAAAATTAGGTGAGTCAATCTTCTTTAAATCGTAGATTAATCCAGATTTTTGGTATCCTTCTCGGCATTAGCGTCGCCGTCTGGGTACTGAGAGGTATTGGTATTCTCACTTTTATTCCAGGTGGAATTATTTGGTTACTGCTACTTGGGGCGATCGCGATCGGAATTATCAGTTACGCTCAAAGGACATGGTGGCGTTTTTAGTCATTTGTCATTTGTCATTGGTCATTGATCATTCGCCTAAGATACAAGAGTTTTTGGTACATACCTCGCCTCTTGTAGGTGAAAAAAATCAGGATATCGGACTAATTCCTACTACGCTCACAAGGGGCGTGGTTTCTCTTGGACTAATGACTTTGCGAAGCTGTTTGATTTTCATGCCGTAGTCTCGTTTAAGAATTGTAGCTTGCCTATTTTGACTCATTGCCAAAAGTATTTAATAGGGAAGCAATGCCAACAATTTACGAGGGGAAAGGAATATGGCAAAGTATAAATGTACTGTTTGCGGCTATATATATGACCCAGCAGAAGGCGATCCAGATAGCGACATAGCACCGGGAACAGCCTTTGAAGATATACCAGAAGATTGGTCGTGTCCAACTTGTGGTGCGACAAAAGACGACTTTGAACCTGATGAAGAGTGAAAATAACAGCTAGCCTAGAAAGTAGGTGCTGTAAAAGAGACATTTTTGAAATTGTTACCGTTACAAATTGTAGTTATTGGGGGTGGGGCGGCGGGATTTTTTGGCGCGATCGCTTGTGCTAAAGCCAATCCTGCTGCCCAAGTTACTTTACTCGAAGCCAGTCGTCAACCCCTAGCGAAAGTGCTAATTTCTGGTGGCGGACGCTGCAACGTCACTCACGCTTGCTTTGAACCGGAGGAGTTAGTGCAAAATTACCCCAGAGGTGCAAAAGCTTTGCGGGGTGCTTTGACTCGGTTTGGGCCTCAAGATACAGTAGCTTGGTTTGCTACTGGTGGAGTCTATCTCAAAACGGAAGCTGATGGCCGGATGTTTCCTGTCACCAATACTTCAGAAACCATTGTGGAATGTCTAATTAAAGCGGTGGCGACATCTGGGGTAAAACTTCGTATCGGTACGCATGTAACTTCGGTGAAACGAACCGCAGCAGACGGGGGGTTTGATATTCTTCTGAAGTCGGGAGAGACGATTAAATGCGATCGCCTACTTATGGCAACCGGTAGCAGCCTTGCAGGTTATAAAATTGTTCGAGAGTTAGGTCATCAAATTGAACCGCCAGTACCCTCGTTATTTACCTTCAACATTGTCGATCAAAAGCTGCGGGAATTGGCTGGAGTTAGCGTTAACCCTGCTCAATTACGCTTATCTGCGGGCGGAAAATCCCAATTGCAACAAACTGGGCCATTGCTAATTACCCACTGGGGTTTGAGTGGCCCGGCTGTTTTGAAGCTTTCTGCTTGGGGTGCGAGAGTTCTGCACGAAAGCCGCTATCAAGCCACATTATTGATTAATTGGCTGCCTAATTTGCACCAAGAACAAGTGCGAGAAAAAGTTTTAGCAGTTAAAGATGAATGGGGAAAGAAAGCGATCGCATTGCATCGTGGCGTCGATCTACCCCATCGTCTCTGGCAATATATCATTGCCCGTGTAGGCATTACTACAGAAGACCGTTGGGCAGAAATATCTAGTAAAACCTTAAATCAACTGGTGCAAGAACTTACTCAGGGACAATACTTAATCAACGGTAAAGGAGCCTTTAAAGAAGAATTTGTTACCTGTGGCGGCGTCAAGCTCAAAGAAGTCAACTTCAAGACGATGGAAAGTCGGTTAGTTCCTGGTCTTTATTTTGCCGGAGAAATCTTAGATATTGATGGCGTTACCGGTGGGTTTAACTTTCAAAGTGCTTGGACAACCGGGTATTTAGCAGGAGTGGCAATGGCGACTAGCCACGAATAATCTGCCGATCCAAAATTGATGGAATTGGAGTGACACAAAGACGCGGAGATTTTTCTCTGTGTTAACCCGAACCCATTTACCATTTCTTTAGGAACAAGCGATCGCTACTTAACTATATTTACTTATCAAAATTCTTACTAATCCTCCAGCATTTCCCACCTTGCCACTCTATATTCACACCAGCCACCCTAGAGAAGACAAATTTTTCCGGGTGTATTACTTTTTTCATAAAAAATGTATGAATACTGATAAAAATGCTGCGTCTGAAATTATGTTGCAGGGAAGCCAGTATATGCTACATGGCTTTCCAGTGCTTGGTATTCCTGATGAAGAGCGTGCTGTAAAATACTTCAGCCTCAATCCATTTCTGCCAAACGCCCAGAATCGTTGTCCGATTGAATGTGCCTATTGTGTCTGTCATCAAGACCGTGAATGGCATCATTATCCACAAAACTTTCAGGATGTCTCAGCTCCAGTTAACCTGCTCGATCTTTTGCTAGACTACATTTTTGCTACCCCGGAAGGACAAAAGGGCTTTCCAATTTCACTATGCGATTACTCTGACCCTTTTATTCCAGCCCATCGAGAACGTGTACTATCAATTCTGGATGCACTGATTGACCGGAAAGCCGCCAATATCGTCTACATCACCACCAAAGTCCATCCCGGTCAATCTTTTCTAGAAAGCCTCAAAACAACTTTAGAGCGTCCTCATTCACTTCGAGTCACTGTCTTTGTTAGTCTACCACCCTTGAAACCAGGCTATGAGCAAGCCTCAATTCAGAGTCGGGTAGAGTTGTTGCAAGATTTAGTAAACCTTGGTATACCCTGTTGTTGGTATCTGCGTCCACTGGTTGAAGAGTGGTTTGATGAAGCTTTAATGTGGCAATTAGCACGTACATTATTGCCTCATGTTTCCCGTCACGTTATTTTATCTGGGCTTGTAATGTCTGAAGAGATTGAAGCGAGTCTGTTAAAACAGGAATTAATCGTTCCAGAATGGGATCGTACACAACCAGGACGTAAGCAATACTTGTCATTGGAATTCGAGTCAAAACTGCGCTCAATTCTCAGCACTGTTGCTAGCAAGCAAAATATTTCTCTCGGCCCAGTGATGGGACATCGGCTATGCGGTACTAACGGCAATCATGCCTATGGCTGCTTGATTTGCGCTAAACAAAACCGTTATTGCCAGCTTTTTCAACTTCATCACTATGGTGAAACGATCGCTACCGAAGATAATCAACGCCTCAAGACGCTATTGAGACAAGATTCAGTGAAAGTAAGCTCACGAGAGCCATCAACAGAAGAATGTCAGTAAAGTAATCCAACCTGAAGTGAATTTAGGAACAGTCTGATTGTTTCATCACTATGCGTCTATAAAATTATTGTATTGGAGCATAAAGAGGGAAAATTATCTTGCGATTGTAGATCAATTTTGAACACACCCAACAATGAAATTCAGCGAAATCCTCCGTCTATTTGGTGACGCGGCCACCAATCATAGCCTGACTAGCAACCCAGACCAAGACCCAGAAATTACAGGGGTAGCAGCCATTGATGAAGCTACCAACGGTACGATCGGTTACGTAGAAAGTGCAAAATTTAAATCTTTTGTTGGCAATACCAATGCTAGTGCTTTAATTTTGCCCCAAGACGAAAAATTACAAGCGCTTGCACAAGAAAGGGGTATTGTCTGGCTAGCGACCCCAGATCCGCGATTATTGTTTGCCAAAGCGATCGCACTTTTTTATCAACCATATCGCCCTACCCCAGAAATTCATCCCACCGCTGTGATTCACTCCACCGCAAAAGTTGGTAGTGATGTTTATATTGGCCCCCATGCTGTGATTCAACAAGGGGTAGAAATTGGTAACGGTGCAATCATTCATCCCAATGTAGTGATTTATCCAGATGCCAAAATAGGCGATCGCACCACCTTACACGCCAACTGTACCATCCACGAACGCACCCGCATCGGTGCAGATTGCGTCATTCACAGTGGTGCTGTCATTGGTGCAGAAGGCTTTGGTTTTGTTCCTACCCGTACTGGTTGGTTCAAAATGGAACAATCAGGCTATACAGTCTTAGAAGATGGCGTGGAAGTTGGCTGCAACACTGGCATTGACCGCCCAGCAGTCGGAGAAACACGGGTAGGTCGCAATACAGTAATAGATAGCTTAGTGCAAATAGGTCATGGTTGCCAAATCGGTTCTGGTTGTGCGATCGCAGGTCAGGTTGGCATGGCGGGAGGGGTTAAACTGGGAAATCGCGTTATTTTAGCTGGACAAACAGGAATAGTCAATCAAGTGAAGATGGGAGATGGGGCGATGACATCTGCTCAAACTGGAATTCACAACGATGTTGCACCAGGAGAAATTGTCTGCGGAACTCCAGCCCTTCCTTACAAACTATATCTCAAGGTATCTGCTGTTTATGGTCGCCTGCCAGATATGTATCAATCGCTCAAACAATTGCAACGTCAATTCAAAAATAGCAATGAATAAGCTGAAAGTTATCTAAATTACATAACCAAATTCAAAATAACTCTTGTGGGGCGTGAATCTTTCACGTCCTATTCTGTATTCTTATTCCAGAGGATTTTGTTTTTATTCTTATTGACAGATGACAAATAAAAGTTGCTTATATAATTCTTATACAAACTTTAGAAATTATAGAAAAAAGTAAAGATTTAGTTAATGATATTTTTTTTATTTGCTTAGAAAAAAATAAAACACTAGAATTTTTATGAGGACAAAGTACGAACTTGTACTGAATTCTTTTATCAAAGAGGGTAATAAATTAGTCAAAATAATTGTGCGTACAGTTCAATTAACCAAAAACAAAAATTTTTCAAACGCATTCTAGTTAAAGTTTAGCCTCAATTGTTGAAGATAATCTCAATTTTCAAGCTGATCCTAACCGAAATAAGGATTTGCAAATAACTTGGGAAGTATGGTTACAAAGGGTATGCACATTTTACTATGTAAACTTGCCTCAGTAATTGTCCATTATTCGCATCCAATCAGTCAATCAAGTAACTGAAGTGAGTTCACTTTGTTAATAAGCATTTGCAAACATCCTCTGAAACATAGTTGCAAGGAGTATGCATTTTTTGCTATGCAAGCTGCGTGAATAATTGTCTAGATATTCACGCCAAATTAGACAATCAAGCATCAACAACAACCCACTTATCTCCTAGAATAATGACTGCAATTCTTTCTTTGGATACTAAGATATCAAACCAATTACAGCAAGTTTTGTTAGAACTCACGACTGTACAAGATTTGTCTCTACATCCCTTCGTTCAACGCTTTGCCAAGGGAGAATTTTCACAAGATGCAATCCGCCAGTTTGCTATGAAAATGCTACCTGGCTCAAACAGATTCAATATGGCATTTCTGAAAGTTGCGTCAAAAATGGATAGTTACCATGCTAGAACTATTATGCTAGAAAATGCATTTACAGAGCATGGAGAACTCAACCCAGACTTTGCTCATGTAGCACTTTTTATGCGTTTTATGAAAGGTATTGATTGTCCTAAAATTGATATCAATGCCGATGATGGAGCGTTTCTCATTCCGGCATTACGCTTTAAGAAATTTGAATTTTGTGATGATGAACCTATAGTACGCTCTTTAGGAAGATTTGCAGCAATTGAGCAAGTCTTACCTGGAATTTTCATCAAATATATCGAAGGAATTCGTAAGATATTTAAAGGGATTGATGACCATACCATCGAATATTTTCATCTTCACTGTCACTTAGATCCAGAACATACAGACGAATTGATTCAAGTGGCCCAAATTTATACCAAGTCTGAGAAAGATGTTGAACTCTTCCGTGAAGGAGTTGAAGATATGGTTAAATCAATTGGTGATATGTTTTCTTGGATGGATGAAAACATCGAAAAAGAAGCGTTAACTTTACGAAGCTAATACCAAAGCAATTCTCAAAATTAGAGTTTAATTAAAATTATCCAAAATTACCAGTCTTATATATTGTAAGTTGGTTAATTTTGGAAATTTTTTTATCAAAACATGTACGGCGTAAATCTAGCTAACATTTAAATTATTGGACTTCGGACAAATAAAAGTACACGAATACTGTTAATCGTCCAAAGTCCAATCAATTAACCAGACAAGGGACTTAAGCCCCTTGTAATCCATAAACTAAAATCCTAATTTTTCCAACACTGGCTTTGTAGAAACAATGTGACGGTCTAAACCCAGTTCTTTTGGACTAACCCCAAGTGCCAAAGCAATCAACTGGGGTAAATGCAACACTGGTAAACCTAGCTTTTGTTCAATCACCTTTTCTACCTCTGGCTGACGCGAATCTAAATTTAAGTGGCACAGAGGACAAGGCGTAACTATACAGTCAGCACCAGATGCTAAAGCGTCCTGAATATGCATCCCTGCCATCTTGAAAGATTGGGTAGTGGCATAACTAGAAAGCGGCCAACCACAACATTGTGTCCGCCCTCGGTAATAAATTGGTGTTGCACCCACCGCCCGAAACATATTTTCCATCGCTTCCGGTTGGAAAGGGTCGTCATAAGGCATAGATTTTTGGGCGCGGAGGAGATAACAGCCATAAAAAGCCGCACATTTTAATCCAGTTAACTTCCGGGTGACACGTTTGGTAATTTCCTCTAAACCGTAATCTGTTACTAAGGCGTAAAGAAGATGTTTAACGTCAGTACTGCCGCGATAAGGCGAACAGCCTTCTTTATGTAGCAAGCCATTAACTTGTTCAATGTAAACAGGATTAGTTGTCTGGCATTCCTTCAGATGTTCGTTGACGTGACCGATAACACCTTGACAAGTGCTGCAATGGGTAAGTAAGGGCAAATTTAATTCTTCTGCTAGGGCAATATTTCTGGCGTTAACTGTATCTTCTAGCAGTTGCGAATCTTCTTTAAATGTGCCAGAACCACAGCAAGCAGCTTTTTTAAGTTCAACTAGTTCAATGCCCAGTGCTTGGGTAAGCGCTTGAGTTGATTGGTAAAGTTCCCGACAGGCCCCTTGAGCAACACAACCGGGGAAGTAAGCGTATTTCAGTGTCTGAGGTAGCATAGAAGTATGTTTGGGTTAGAGCGATCGCTCTAAACAATAACTGTTTTATCATTCCCTTGTTAGCACCAAAGTTCTGATCTGATGTTTGACGTTTAGCTACCCTTTAACCTAGACAGTTAGGGGTCGCGGCATCTACATATTCTTAACTGCTAGCAAGGCTGTAAATACTGATCGAGACATTGTAAAAAATTTTAGCAATAATTGGAAAACCAAAGCATTTACACGGTATTGGGGATGGCGTAGCACGCTCTACTGCTCAAGTGTTCCTAGAAAACTTACCTCATTTATTTTAGGAATGGGAGAGGTTTTCTAGCAGAAAAACCCTTGGAAGTATGCGGGCGATCGCGCTTGACGATAAGATGTATATGCTCAAAACAATGTTTCCCGTAAAGAGCAGAACCTAGCAACTGGTTAAGGACTTTTATTATTTATGAGCCAAACGGAACTTTTTGAAAAGGTCAAGAAAATCGTCACCGAACAACTGAGTGTTGAAGATGATACCAAAATCACTCCCCAGTCCAAATTTATGGAAGATTTAGGAGCAGATTCCTTAGATACCGTTGAACTGGTGATGGCTTTGGAAGAAGAATTTGATATCGAAATTCCTGACGAAGCTGCCGAACAGATTGTATCGGTTCAAGACGCAGTAGATTACATCAATAACAAAGTTACCGCCTCAGCTTAACTGAGGATTGGAATTGGGGATTGGGATTGGGGAGATTTTTCTCTAATATCTAGCCACTCTTCGCCTGACGCTGCTAATGTCACTAATGCTGACGTTAACGACAGTCACTTGAAGTCAGCAAATCCGATGCCAGTCGCTCGTAAAGGAAACCTTTAAGATCGCGCTGGCTCACCAGTACCTAGTCGCTAACCTCAAATTTTTTGCCTGCTAGCTTTTTCGCCATTTTTAACTGAATCATGACAGATCATACACGTAAACGCGTTGTTGTAACTGGTGTTGGCGCGATTACACCTATAGGTAACACAGCAACAGAATATTGGAATGGATTATTGAGTGGACGCAATGGCATTGACTACATCACATTATTTGATCCGTCTCGCCATGATTGCCAGATTGCTGGTGAGGTGAAAAACTTCGATCCGCATGATTACTTGGAGCGTAAAGAGGCCAAGCGCATGGATCGATTTTCCCAATTTGGGGTTGCGGCAGCAAAACAGGCTTTAGCTAACGCGGAGTTAGCGATCAATGACCTGAATGCAGAACAGGTAGGTGTGATGATCGGTTCTGGCGTTGGTGGGATTAAGGTATTAGAAGACCAGCAAACTATCTACCTCAACCGTGGCCCCGATCGCTGTAGTCCATTCATGATTCCGATGATGATCGCCAATATGGCCGCAGGATTAACGGCAATTCACACGGGTGCTAAAGGGCCAAACTCCTGTCCTGTAACTGCCTGTGCCGCTGGTTCCAACGCTATTGGAGATGCTTTTCGCTTAATTCAAGGGGGATATGCCCAAGCGATGATTTGCGGGGGAACGGAGTCAGCTGTCACACCCTTATCGATAGCTGGGTTCGCCGCCTGCAAAGCACTCTCTTTTAACAATGATGACCCGGCTCATGCTTGCCGTCCCTTTGACCGCGATCGCAACGGATTTGTTTTGGGTGAAGGTTCAGGAATTTTAATTCTAGAAGAACTGCAACACGCCATCAGTCGCGGCGCTCACATTTATGCGGAAATGATCGGTTATGGCATGACCTGTGATGCCTACCACATCACCTCCCCCGTACCTGGTGGACTTGGAGCCGCTAGAGCGATCGAACTAGCGCTCAAAGATGCTGGCATAACTCCCGAACAAATTAGCTATATTAACGCCCACGGCACTAGCACCCCAGCTAATGATTCAACTGAAACCTCAGCAATCAAAAAAGCCTTGGGAGAATATGCCTATAAAGTGGCAATTAGCTCCACCAAATCGATGACAGGTCATTTATTGGGCGGTTCTGGAGGTATTGAAGCAGTCGCAACAGTACTAGCGATCGCTAATGACCAAATTCCACCGACAATTAATCTGGAAAATCCCGATCCTGAGTGTGACTTAGATTACGTGCCTAACTCTAGCCGCGCTCAAAAAGTCGAGGTGGCAATATCCAATTCCTTTGGGTTTGGCGGTCATAATGTCACACTGGCCTTTAAGAAATACGTTTAAAAGAAGTCAGGAGGCAGGAGGCAGGGGGCAGGAAGCAAAAGTCAGAATTCAGAATTCAGGAGTCAGAATTCAGTAGTTTGATCCGACTCTGCTCCTTTGCCCAATCCCCAATGCCCAATGCCCAATGTATCAGAAATATCATTCCGATATAAAGTAAGCGTTCAGCATGACCCAATTATCAGCTTGATTTATCACCAGAAACTCAGGAGATCCCGCTTGTCCATCGACAAGTGGGAGTGGGATGATGAGGATACTGTGGGGAATCTAAAATAACCCCAGCAAGAGAAGCTACGAAGAGTGCTAACCCGTCGTTAAAAACAAGAGATTATGACTGTTGCAACCCAATCCGCCAAAGAATTGTCCGTCGAAGAACTGGCTATTAACTCGATCCGCTTCTTGGCTGTTGATGCCGTAGAAAAGGCAAAATCGGGACACCCAGGACTACCAATGGGTGCGGCTCCGATGGCTTTTGTACTCTGGGATCGCTTTTTGAAGTTTAATCCCAAGAATCCCAAATGGTTTAACCGCGATCGCTTTGTCTTATCTGCCGGTCATGGCTCGATGTTGCAGTACGCCCTACTGTACCTGACAGGCTACGATAGCGTCAGCATTGAAGATATCAAGCAATTCCGTCAATGGGAATCTAAAACCCCCGGACACCCCGAAAACTTCATGACCCCAGGCGTGGAAGTCACCACTGGCCCCTTGGGTCAAGGAATTGCCAATGGAGTCGGTTTAGCGATCGCCGAAGCGCACCTTGCCGCTAAATTTAACAAACCCGATACCAAGATTGTTGACCATTACACCTACGTAATTGTGGGTGACGGTTGCAACATGGAAGGAATTTCTGGTGAAGCTTGTTCTTTCGCAGGACACTTGGGATTAGGCAAACTCATCGCTCTGTACGACGACAACCACATCTCCATCGACGGTTCAACCGATGTGGCATTTACCGAAGATGTTTCTAAGCGCTTTGAAGCTTACGGCTGGCACGTCCAACACGTCGAGGACGGCAATACCGATTTAGAAGCGATCGCCAAAGCAATTGAAGCAGCCAAAGCTGTTACCGATAAGCCTTCTTTCATCAAGGTAACAACCATTATTGGTTACGGTTCCCCCAATAAAGCAAACACCGCTGGTGTTCACGGTGCTGCCCTTGGTGGAGACGAAATAGCATTGACTCGGAAAAATTTGGGTTGGGAATATGAGCCTTTCGTAGTCCCAGAAGAGGCCCTCAACCACACCCGCAAAGCAGTGGAACGTGGCGCAGGTTACGAAGACGAATGGAACAAGACTTTTGCAGACTACAAAGCTAAGTATGCCCAAGAAGCGGCTGACTTTGAACGCTACATAAGCAGCAAACTACCTGACGGTTGGGATAAGGTACTACCCACCTACACCCCAGAAGACAAAGGACAACCCACCCGCAAACACTCAGAAATCTCCCTCAACAAATTAGCGGCAGTTTTACCTGAATTGATTGGTGGTTCGGCTGACTTGACCCACTCCAACCTTACCGAAGTCAAGGGCAAAGGCGACTTTCAAAAAGGGCACTACGAAAACCCCAACATCCACTTTGGTGTACGGGAACATGCTATGGGCGCAATCTGTAATGGGATAGCGCTGCACGCTTCGGGATTAATTCCCTACGGTGCTACCTTTTTGATCTTCACAGACTATATGCGTGCTGCCATCCGCTTATCCGCCCTTTCCCAAGCTGGTGTGATTTGGGTGATGACCCACGATTCCATTGGACAAGGTGAAGATGGCCCCACGCACCAACCCATTGAAACTCTGGCTTCCTTGCGAGCTATTCCTAATTTAACCGTGTTTCGTCCCGCAGACGGTAACGAAACCTCTGGTGCTTATAAAATAGCGATCGAAAAGGCCAAGCAAAACGCTCCGTCTCTGTTGGCGTTTACCCGTCAAAACGTCCCCAACTTGGCAGGTACATCGGTTGAAGGCGTGGCGAAGGGTGGATACACCGTGGTTGATAGCGAAGGTACACCTGAGATCATCTTGATTGGCACTGGTTCAGAACTGAGCCTCGCAGTCGGCGCAGCCGAAAAACTCACGGCTGAAGGCAAGAAAGTCCGTGTTGTCTCGCTACCCTCATGGGAACTGTTTGAAGCACAGGATGCGGCTTATAAAGAGTCCGTTCTGCCGAAAGCTGTCACCAAGCGTTTGTCTGTAGAAGCTGGTAGCAGTTTCGGTTGGCACAAGTACATAGGTACTGAAGGCGATACTGTTAGTATTGATCGCTTTGGTGCTTCGGCTCCAGGCAATGTTTGTTTAGAGAAGTTTGGCTTTAGCGTTGATAATGTGTTAGCTAAGGCTAAACAATTGTTGGGTTAATAGCAACAGAATATTCTCAAAATTTTGCGGGGTGGGCATCTTGCCCACCTTTTTTTACGCGCAGAGGAAGATTAACTATAATTGAATAAATCACTGAAGAATTGAGAGGAAGTTATGCAGGACGTTTCGGGTAAAAGAGATATAGCGATTGCACGGTTATCAAAAATTGTCGATAAGTTAATTCAAGATAATATTCTTTATCAAGAAAGATTAGATAAACAAGAAATTATTCAACATCTAGTTAATTTATTGGATAAGTTTTCACCAGAATTTATAAATGCTCTTTCTGATGGTGAATTAACAGACAGAATTGATAGTATTTTAGTAATAGAGGCAGTTTCTGGAACATTAAATGATTTAACACCAGAGCAAATAGAGATGTTTGATGCAGCAGTAGAAAGGAGATAGGAATAAATGGGCTATCTTCTCGACACGAATATATTAACGGCTATTTTGAAGAATAATCAGAAGGTAAATAGTAAGCTAGAGGAGGTGCGTTTTCTGGGAGAAGATGTATTTATAAGTTGTATAACCTATTTTGAATCCAAAAGAGGATTGCTTTATGCAAATGCTAGCAGACAGATATCTGATTTAAATAAATTTTGTGGAATTTATAGAATTTTATTTTTAGATGATTTAGAAATTATAGAAAAACCCTGCGAAATTCATGCAGATTTAAAAAGAAAGGGTAGGAAAATACAAGAGGCTGATGTATTAATAGCGGCTACGGCAATTGTACGCGGTTTGGTTCTGATTTCAGATGATTCTGATTTGTTGAGAGTCGAGAGGCTTAATTTAGAAAATTGGTTGAGAATGGAATCTTGATGAAAATTACTCAAGTTTCCAATTGATTTAATCTTATGAATTACAGCGTTGTAAAAACAGGCTCCATCTTGATTTCAGAGCCTCAGTACATGGTTTAAATTTAGAACATATTATTTTAGTTAAACTTAAATTCTCTGTGATATATTGATGTAATGAATGATACTTGTAATGTAAATAATATTGTAGGAGATATTAAAACTTAGCATTATGTCTAGTCAAGAACAAAATTCCAACAAAGCATTGAAGCAAACGCAGGCTAGCTCAACAAAGAAGAAGAAAGTACAACCTCCTCCAGACATCAAAAAACCAAAGAAAACCGAATAAAAAGTATTAGAATTACTTGGAGAGACTTAAATTCAATAAGTCTCTCCAATTATCATCAAAAATAAATCAGCTTATTTATTTTTTGCTTGAGTCTTTGCCTGTTCTAAAGCTATTTCTTTGATTGCCTGATATGAATTAACATTTGAAGTACCTTCAATAGCTTTAACTGCCAAATCCTGAACTTGTTTGAGAGCGGATTCAAGTTGTTTAGAAAGATTTTGAATTCGCGTCTCTTGGTTAGTAATAGTTTGTTCTAGAGATTGCAGTCTTTGTTCATAGAAACGCTTTTGCCCTTCCACTTCCTTAGAATATAAATCTGATTTTACTTTAGCTTGGTAGTGGGCGATACCTTTGCCTTCTTCTGTAGCTTTTTTGATGGCTGCTTCTTTATCTTTTGGAAAAGCCTCTACCTTGGCTTTTAACTCTTCAAATTGTTTCTCTCTCTCAGAAATTGCTTTCTCCCGTTCAGCCCACTGCTTTTCTGTTTCTTGGAGTAATTCTTCCAGTTGCTTATATAGCGCTTTCTGCTCTTGTTCGTATTCGTCATTTTGCAGTTGCCGCTGGAGTTCTAAATTATACTTATACTCTGTTGCATCGCGTTGCCGAGTTTTATTCAAGTTTTCATTCCGTTCTTTTATTGCCCGTTGCTGTTCCTCTTGTTCTTTTCCCCAAGTATTTATTTGCTCTAGTATTTCTTGGAATAACACTTCAGAACGTCGGCTATATTCTTCCTGATAAGCTTTAGTATTATCTTCATAGGCTTGGATGAGAGTATCCAAGATATCATCAGAAATTTCTAAATTATGCAGTTGTGTTAATTGTTGGATTTCTTCTTCTAAAGTTCGCCTTATTTCTTCCAAATTAGAGGCTTTTGTGGTTAGCTGTTCCGATAATTCATTAGCAGCACTGCCAAAACCTAATTGAATCTTTGCCAAGCTTTCAATTGTATTGTTCATCTTTTGTTGGACACTAGAAAGCTGATTCATAGCTATTTTTTGTTCTAATTTAGGCTGTTCTTTAGTTCCAGACTGGTTTTCTTTGGTAACTTTATCGAGTTCTGATTTCAGTGCTACTTTTTCTTTTGCCAACTCCTCATACGCCTGAAGAATTTCTACTTTAGTATTCTTATCAGTCGGTTTTTTCCCCACCACAACAAACCTCCTCTTCAGGAATTCAAAATGATTAAGATGCTACGAATTCACAACTATTTAGGGTTAGAACTACCAAAAGCCCTCATAGCTAAGTCTTGTGCTTGTTTTAATGCAGTTTGCAATTGAGCAGAAATGCCTTCTATTTGCTCAGACTGTTTCTTAATTGTTTCTTCCAGAGATTGAATTTTTTGTTCATAACTCTGTTTATTCGATTCCCATTCTCTTTCAAATAAATCAGCCTCGATTTTAGCTTTTTGGCTTGTTTCTTTAATTGCTTCTTCTCTAGCCTTCTTAACAGCTTCTTCAAGTTCGCTAGGAAATGTAGTTACTTTTTGTTCATAATCTGCAAAGAGTGGTTGGCGTTCAGCGAAGATTTTTTCTCGTTCTACCCAATTTTTCTCTTTCTTTTGAGAATTTTCTTGTATTTCCCTTTGTTGTTGGCGCTTTATCCCTTCGTAGCTGTCTGTATTAAGTTTACGAGTAGTTTCTAACTTATACTGAAATTCTTCTTGTTCTTGTTGGCGATCTTTGGCTAATAAATCATTGTATGCTTGGAGTTTTTCTTCATACTCTGCTTGCTCTTTTTGCCATTCTTTCCGCCTAATTATAATTTCTTTCTCTAGTGCTTCCTTTTTGCTAATAGTATCTTGTTCAAGAATTTTTAATTTTTCTTGATGTTCTTGACTTAAAATGTCTAGAGTATCCGCTACAACTCTAATTTGTTGCAGTTCTTGTAGGCGTTGAGTTTCAATTTCTATCGCTCGGTTCAATTCATCTAACTTGGAATTTTCCTGAGCTAGTTTTTCAGATAATCCGTTGAGAATACTGCCAAACTCCAATTGTAAATCAGCTAAACCTTTGACAATACTATCAACTGTATATGCAGAAGCTGCTTGCAGAATTTCTTGACTTTTTGCCTTTTCTGCTTCCTCTTGTTTGGTTGCTATTTTAGATTCAAGTTTTTTTCTTTGGATAATAATTTGTTGAAATGCTTGCATTAGTTGTTGTTTGCTGTCTTTGACTCCAACTGTAGTCATCTTCCAACTCCCTTCAATAGGCAAATTATTTATTGGGTAGCAAGCCATACCAATGACTACCCTATGCAGACATCAGAGTAGCCTTTGAATCAACATTTTTAACGCAGTGGAAATACTGAAATGATCAACATCTGACACTTAGTGGGTACGAATTTTCCACATGTATGTCCTTCTGTTTTTCAGATATAGTTTTCCCTTTGATAATTATAGTACTTTTGTACTAAAATAAATATACCTAACCTAATCTCCTCTGTCAAGATAATCTTCATGCAATAATGTCTTTGGATCTTTTGAAGACAGAATCGAAAATTCAAAGTCCTTAATTAAATAACTATAGAAGCTTGCAGCCACAGTTATTTATGATTTAGGAGACTGCTGTGGTATATGTTACTTTTTGTAAAGAAAATCTAAAAGAATTAACCCTAGTCGAAATGTGGTTGCAGTAAGGCGAGATAATAGACTTAATCATCCTAATTGATACAAGCACAGTCCTAGACTTTTGTGATATCAATGTATACCAGTGAATCGACCAAATACTCTGCCAGAACGGGCATTGGACAAACCAGCCGTATTCTAGTAGTAGAAGATGAAGAATTAATCCAGGAAATGCTAGCTGTAGCTCTGGAAGAAGAAGGTTACGGGGTGATAACAGCCCCTGATGGGCGGTCTGCTATAGAGTATCTCAAAAGTTTTGAAACCAATTCAGGGGAACTTCCCTTTGATCTGGTCATTCTTGATTTGATGCTGCCGCAAATCAATGGGTTAGATATTTGCCGTTTGCTGCGTCATCAAGGCAACCCAGTACCTATTTTAATGCTGAGTGCTAAGGGTAGTGAAACTGACCGCGTTTTGGGGTTAGAGGTGGGTGCAGATGACTACCTGACCAAACCCTTTAGTATGCGCGAGTTAGTTGCTCGTTGTCGCGCTTTACTCCGCCGCCAACGCCTAAGTAATTTACCACAAATACCAGTATTAAAGTTTAAGGATGTCTCCTTGAATCCTCAAGAATGTCGCGTGCTGGTTCGCGGTCAAGAAGTGAGTCTTTCCCCCAAAGAGTTCCGTTTGCTGGAACTGTTTATGAGTTACGCCCGCCGGGTATGGTCACGGGAACAATTGCTCGATCAGGTTTGGGGGCCGGATTTTGTGGGCGATAGTAAAACTGTAGACGTTCACATTCGGTGGTTGCGCGAAAAATTAGAGCAAGACCCCAGTCATCCCGAATATATTGTGACTGTAAGAGGTTTTGGCTATAGGTTTGGATAATTAGTTGGGATAGTTGTTAGTTTTTAGTAGTCACCAAGAAACTAACAACTCAAATGCTTTTATTGGGATTTTTTCTGGGTTTAGCGGTAGGCATTGGGTTTTGGGTTTGGCAACAGGTTCAACTTAACCGCTACCTGGGGCGCTTACTCCGACCGTTAACCTCCCATTCTTACAATATGGGACTGTTGCTGATTCCTGGGTTGCGGCAAGAAATAGCAATGGTGAAGCAGCAACGGCAAGATTTGCAGCAGTCGTTGCAAACTTATCAAGACCTGCTAGATTTTGCACCAGTGGGATATTTACAGGTGGATGAGGAAAATCAACTGCTGTGGTGTAATCGACAGGCGCAGGAAATTTTGTATCTGCAAAGGTGGCAACCAGAACAGGTACGGTTGTTATTGGAGTTGGTCAGGTCTTATGAACTCGACCATTTAATTGAGCAAACTCGTGATTTGCAAAAACCACAAACGGGAGAATGGATATTTCATCCATCTTGTGATGATGCAGCAGAGATGGCAACAATTAAATCTCTGGCTTTGCGGGCCAGTAGCTTGCCTTTACCCAATGGACAAGTGGGAGTATTTTTAGAAAATCGTCAACCCCTATTAGATATAAATCAAGTACGCGATCGCTCTTTTTCTGATCTAGCACACGAACTCAGAACGCCACTAACTTCGATTCGCTTGGTTGCGGAAACTTTACAAACCCGCTTGGAACCACCTTTAAATCGCTGGGTTAACCGCCTAATGCAAGAAGTTGATCGGCTGATTAACTTGGTGCAAAGCTGGTTAGACCTCACCCAAATGGAAGCAAACCCAAAAATGCAATTACAAGCTAAAGCTGTAGAATTGCGATCGCTCATTACATCTGTTTGGGAAACACTAGAACCCTTAGCACAGCGTCAACATCTGTCTTTTTCTTATTCGGGCCCAGAAAATCTTTGGATTAAAGCAGATAAAGCCAGAATTTACCAGGTTTTTCTCAACTTGCTAGACAATAGCATTAAGTACAGTCCTCCTGGTACAAGCATTTACGTTGAAGCGAAAATCTTATCAACAAAGGATAATGATCCTGCTTCCCCAATCTTGGAAATAAGTCTTATTGATTCTGGAGTCGGCTTTTCTGAGGCAGATTTACCCCACGTTTTTGAGCGATTTTATCGAGGAGATAAAGCGCGAACTCATTCTCCCCAAGATAGTAACTCCATAGGAGCGATCGTTGGCAATGGATTAGGATTAGCGATCGTTGAGCAAATTCTAATTGCCCACGGTGGTTCAATCAAAGCGATGAACCATCCAGAAACTGGCGGTGCGTGGATGCAACTCCAATTTCCTGAAGTTATGGCGAACTCCCTAAGCCAAGACTATAGTTAGTAATATTCTTCACCTTTAAGACAACAAGTGTGAAAGCCATCGATTATACTCCTAATCCTCAAAGACCACAACTCGCACGCGCCATTAGGCGCTTAGAACGGGATGTATTACGCATGGGTGCCTTGGTAGAACAATCATTTCGCCTCAGCCACCAAGCGTTATTTGCTCGTAACTTAACAGCAGCTGAGGAACTCCCCCGATTAGATAAAAAGATTGATCGCTTTTATAGACAAATCGAATCAGACTGTACGGCGATTATGACGCTACAAGCGCCTACGGCTCCCGATTTGCGCTGCTTGAGTGCCTTTATGCAGCTAGTGCGAGATTTAGAGCGCATTGGCGATTATGCTGAGGATTTAGCTGAGATTGCGATTAAAATTTTTCCTTACGCGCCTCATACGTCAATGCCCGACATTGAAGCTATGTCCCTTCACGCACAGGCGATGCTGGCAACTAGCTTAAAGGCTTTGGGAGATTTTGATGAAGCTGGTGGACGCCGTTTAAAACATCTGGATGATACTGTAGACGATGCCTACGATCGCGTTTATCAGACTTTAGCCCAACAACGGGATGTGCCTGGTGTAGTCGAGCCAATTATACTGCTGGCACTGGCAATTCGTTGTCTGGAACGCATGGCAGATCATGCTACTAATATCGGTCAAAGAGTAGCATATATTGTCACCGGTCAACGCTCCTAATTGATATGCCACCCAGATCCCCGACTTCTACTCTCCAGGTGTCTGCAAGAAGTTGGGGATCTAAATCCAGTGATTTAGTAAGCGCCATTCCACCCTACTATCTTCATAGATTATTTGCGCCTCCATACTTACTTAGTCTTCATAAAATACCAAATAATTAAAAATAAGTTAACTAAATATTTTACTAAAAGCTTACCTGTTCTTAAACTTACACAATTAAAGTAACAGATAAACAACTGAAAATTTCGGCTCTATCTCACTGATAGATACCTTAAGCAAAAGTTGTTACCATCAGAAGATTTTGAGTTAGTCTCTAGCTCTGATTGAGAAGAATAGACTTTCAGAGATACAGGTGATTTTTAATACAAATTATTAGAGTTTCTTAATCATTGTAAATAGCGAGATTCCCTGATAATTATGTAGTTACGGTTAATGATGTATTCCCCAATTCCTACTTCAAACTCTTCTGCTGTGTTAAATGGTTCTGCTTTGGGCGGACAATTACCCCAGCAGATATTTACCCGTAGGGAAGTAATTCCACCTCACAATGACGTAATTTGGCGCATTGAATACGGTGCAGTTCGTACCTTAACGTGGAGTGAGGATGGAACATTCATCACTCTCGGTTATTGGGGACTAGGGGATCTGATTGGCTATCCTTTGTCTAAGGTGAAGCCCTACCAGATTGAATGTCTCACGGGCGTGGAAGTAAGCATTGTGCCACCTCATTTGTGGCATCAGGATATTAATGCTTTGTTGTCTCATATTCAACAAGCAGAGGATCTACTAAGCATTGTGCATCGAAAACCAATTTCGCTACGCTTATGGCAGTTTTTAGTCTGGTTAAGTGAAAAATTTGGACGTGACGTAGACAAGGGCAAGCTAATTGATTTAAATGTTACCCATCAAGATATTGCTGAAGTGTTAAATACTACGCGAGTAACTGTTACCCGACTCCTACAGCAGTTAGAGGAAGAAGGAACAGTTTTACGTCACAAACGCCGCATTATTTTGCGCTTACCAAATAAATTAATTAAAAATTATAGTTCAGCAGTATGCTAACTAATTGCTTGTAATAATCACAGGATAAATGTATAATCGTTGCTGTGATTGTGTGTAAAATCCACAAAACAGAAGTGCTTAAAGCATTTTCTCATGGGTGGATTATTGTAGGTGTGAGTGAAAGTAAAAACATGACAAAACGATTCTGGAATCTTTTTAAGGTTAGTCCGATTGTATTAGCTGCTACATTTTTCGTTGCTAATAATGCCTTAGCTGCTGAAGTCAAGGAACAGCTAACAAATGTTGACCAGTTATCTGAAGCTCAAGAGTCTAACGACATGAGTCAGGTAACATCAGTTTCTCAGTTTTCGGATGTGCAGCCTACAGATTGGGCATTCCAAGCTTTACAATCTCTAGTTGAGCGCTACGGCTGTATTGCAGGTTATCCTAACAGTACCTATCGTGGGAACCGTGCTTTAACCCGCTATGAATTTGCCGCAGGTTTGAATGCCTGTTTAGATCGGGTTAACGAACTGATTGCTACAGCTACTGCCGATTTGGTCAGCAAACAAGATTTAGCTACTTTACAGCGCTTACAAGAAGAATATTCTGCTGAATTAGCAACTCTGCGCGGTCGTGTTGATGGACTAGAAGCGCGCACTTCTGAGTTGGAAGCTAATCAGTTCTCCACTACCACCAAGTTGGTTGGGGAAGCTATTTTCGCTGTGTCTGATGTTTTTGGCGACAATAGAGCAGTTCCTGGTGGCGATCCTACTCAAGACTTGAATTATAACACCACTTTTAGCGATCGCGTTCGTTTGAACTTATTGAGCAGTTTCACTGGTAAAGACCAGTTGCAACTCCGGCTGAATGCTAATAACACCATCTCCAATCGTGGTAATGATGCATTGGGTACTGGTACTGGTACCAACATGACCCGCTTGGGTTTTGATGGAGATAACGGCAACGCTGTTGTAATTGATAAAATCAACTATGCTTTCAACTTGACCGACGCAGTACGTGTCAAAGTTGATGCTAGTGGTGGTGAATTATATGAAAACGTTAATACTTTCAACCCTGACTTTACTAGCTCTGCTAGAGGTGCTCTCTCTCGGTTTGGACGTTTCAGCCCCATATATCGTCAAGGTCAAGGTGGCGCTGGTGTAACTGTTACTTTCAATCCTAAAGGCGCTATCAGTTTGACTGGTGCTTATCTAGCTAGGACTGCTAACGACCCAACCCTGAATAATGGGCTGTTGGATGGTGATAACGCGATTTTTGGTCAGTTATCTTTCCAACCCACCAAAGCTTTTAATATTGGCTTAACCTATGCCCGTACTTATCAAACTGATGGTGCGGCTAATAACCTTTTCCAAGGTACAGGTAGTATTTTTGCCAACACTCCCTTTGGGGCTAACACTCGTACAGAATCCAATAACTACGGTGTAGAAGCTACCTTCCAATTTAGTCCTCAATTGGCTCTTAGTGGTTGGGGAGGTTATACCACTGCTGATGCGCTTACTGGTGCTAATGCAGGTGCAGACGCAGATATTTGGTACTGGGCTGGAGCGCTTGCTTTGAAAGACTTTGGTGGCGAAGGCAACGTTTTGGGTATCATCTTTGGTCAACCACCCAAAGTTACTGGTGGTAGCATCAAAAATGTCGCTGGCAATACTACCTTCGACGACAGTACCTCTTATCACTTAGAGGGTCTTTACAAGTACAAGGTTTCCGATAATATTCAGGTAACACCTGGCTTGTTGGTAATCTTCAATCCAGAGCACAACGACGCTAACGACACTGAATATGTAGGTACTCTACGTACTACCTTCACTTTCTAAAATTGGCAAAGCTCAGAATTAGATAAATAAAACCCCACTTTTAGGTGGGGTTTTGTTTCGGAAGAAAATTAGCTATGTAGGATTATAATCTGGCTGATTGGATATATCTTTTGGGGGGCGATCGCTACTCCAAGCCCACCACACAGAACCACAGTGACAGTAGTAGAATTCTTGCCATTTGCGACGACGGTCTTCTGTAAGTACAGGCGATCGCCGATTTAGCCAAACTTTCTCAGCTTCTAGGCTACTTGAGTGGCAGTTAGGACAGCAAAAATCATAAGCATGTATTGCCTTATTTGTCCATTCAGGTGGGAGGGTAGCAAAAGCGTCCATGTAGTTACAAATATAGTCTTAATGGCAAGCCAAAACTTTGACGTTTTGAATTTGGCGGCAAACGAATACTATAAAATCCCGCCACACTATCAAACTGTTTAATCAATATTCTTATAGCTCGATCTGAATTTATTCAAGACTGCGAGAGCATCTCATAAATCAAAGGTTAACACGAAAACTTTATTTTTTACACACCTAGTTACTATGCACATTATGGCTAATAATTAAATTTATGGAGCCAAATGTTGAAATTCGCCGTTTGTTAGATGTGATGCCAGCTTCTGGTCGGATGACGACAAAAATCGTCAGTAAGCCAGAGCAAGCAAAAGTAATTGACGCTTCCTTTCCCCAACCCTGGAACCAAGCGCGACCGATATATATTAATTTTGATTTGTGGCGTCGCTTGACAAAGCCGCAACGAGACTTGCTGCTGTTGCAGATGGTTAGCTGGTTGACGGGAGTAAAGTGGTTTAAACCCGACATTTATCAAGGTGTGGTGTTAGCTGGGCTGTTAGGCGGATTCTTGGAAGCAGCACAGTCAGATGTAGTGGGCGTTGCTGTAGCTGGGGGATTAAGTGCGATCGCTGCTTTTCGGATCTGGCGCACGAATAAATCTCAAGAGTCAGAGTTAAATGCCGATGCAGCTGCAATTAAGATAGCACAGCGGCGCGGTTATTCAGAAGCTGAAGCAGCACAGCACCTATTATCTGCAATTGAAGCGGTAGCCAAAATTGAAGGGCGTTTCAGTTTCAATTTTACTGAGTTGATTCGTTGCCAAAACTTACGAGCGATCGCAGGTTTATCACCAGTGGGTATACCAGAAAGTTATGATAAGTAAAATAAATGTCTCTGCTGCCCATTTGTAGCAACATTTAAAGTGAAAAGTCTTTATATGAGTTTTTGAGAGCGATCAATCAAAAACCTCCATGAGGGTATTCTACACTGGAATAAGAGATGTGTGTTTAACTTACTTAGATATCAAAAACTGGGGAGTTTTGTCATACCTTCTCGGTGTTGCTTATGAGGTGATTACCTCGTGTGGTAAAACTTAACTTAAATTCTGTCAGTTACTAACGGAGTTGATGGGAATGAGTACCTTAATTTTTATTGGCTTGATAGGGGTTTACGGAGGCGGGGCTTGGAAGTTTTGGAATGGGTTTGGACGGACTAATTTTAATCCAACTTTGACCAATCGGATTGGTTTATCTTTGCTATGGCCAGCTTTGTTTATTACAAATCAATCTTATCGTCGAAACTTTAGAAAGGCGTTGAAGGGCTAGGGATTACTATTAAACCTAACGTCATCACGATTCTGACGCTGGCATAATATCTCAACAGAAAATATCCCAACCTCCCTTCCGTACTAGGAGGAAAAAGAGGTTGGGTTTGCTCCTTTTAGGAAGGAGAGGAATTAGGGAGGGATAAGTTCGTTAATCGTTGGTAAAGTATTTCAGCTGATGAATTTACGAATTATTTGTGATTGGTTAATAGATGGATTGCTCCACCTACAGCAGCACCATCAACAGCATTGCCAAGGGTGTCTTTCCTATCGCCAGTAATTACACCAGTCAATGCACTAGTCCCTGCACCGACTCCGACATCTTGAGCAGCGTTCCGGTGGCGGCGATTGCGAGTGTTTCTCAGACCATTTGCACCATTGACAGCTGCGCCAGTGACACCACCCCTAACAGCATTTCTTAATACATTATGACGTCCCCTAACTGCTCCGGTTACAACATTGGTAACAGCCCCAATACCTGCATCTCTTAGTACTTGGTCATCAGCCGCAGCGGGTTTGGCAGGAACTAAGGTGACACCAGCTAAACTTGCTGCCATGAGGCTGGGTAAAAGTGCGCGTTTTAGGATTTTATTCATTGTGTTACCTTCTCAAAACATCAAACAATTGTCTAAAAACCAAAGTTACTAGAGTCTGATAAAATCTAATTTTTTATTTGAACAACAGCAACTATTTATTGTTTGAGAACATATGTATTATTACATTTGCAAAGTTATAACTGCATCTACTGAAAGCATGAATATAAATTCAGTCCAAAGAAAGCCTTGCTGATTTATTAGACCATACAAGGGATTACACCTTGACAAAATAAATTCAAGATGAGATGTAGATTTTTTCAGTACTAGCAAGGGATTTCTAATGAGAAACCGCGTAGTGTTTACCTTATCTATCTAAAGGTAGTTGCCAAAATAATTAAACTAACTCGTCGGGGTTAATATTTAATTCTCTCAGTTTAGCAGCCAAGCGTTGCGTAGGCGTAGCCCGTCGTAGACATCGCTCCCATCCTGTTTGTAGCAAATTACCCTGATTATCCCACCAGCGCAACCAGGGTAATTCTAGATTTTGATAGCGGCCTTGCCAAATACCCAATTCTAAACCCATCGGTTGATTTCAAACCTTTGTAGAGACGTTGTATTACAATGTCTCTACACCAAGATTCATTCAGCAACGCTGAACAAAACTCCTGTCTACAAATAGACTGCATTTGGGAACTTAGCAAAGACAGAAAATGTCAAGCAAAGCTAGAAAAACCTAGATTCGGTGGAATATCCTGAATTCGCCCAGGCCCGATCGCTTGTAATGCTTCTTTGAGTAAAATATCCCCAGTATACAAGGCACGTCCGACAATTACGCCAGTCACGCCTTGAGGTTCTAACGCCAACAAACTCAACAAGTCGGTGACGGAACTTACCCCACCAGAGGCAATTATCGGGATGGAAATTGCTGCTGCAAGTTCTCGCAAAGCTTCTAAATTTGGGCCTGTAAGTGTACCATCTCGGTGGATATCTGTGTAAATTATGGCGGCTGCACCTAATTCTTGCATTTGTACAGCCAGTTGAGTTGCTAAAACTTCCGAGGTTTCTAACCAGCCGCGAGTTGCTACTCGACCGTTACGGGCATCAATACCGATAATAATCTGTTCGGGAAATTCTTGGCAGAGTTCTTGCACCAACTGGGGTTGTTCTACGGCGATGGTTCCGAGAATTGCCCACTGTATGCCTAGATTGAATACTTGTTGCACGCTGGTGCGATCGCGCAATCCTCCACCAATTTCAATGGGTACTGACACCGCTTGAGCGATCGCTTCAATTGCCCCCAGGTTTACTACTTTACCTGCTTTGGCACCATCTAAATCAACTATATGCAATCTAGTAGCACCTTGATCTACCCACTGTTTGGCAACATCAGCAGGATTTTCGCTAAAAACTTGCGAGCGATCGTAGTCTCCTTGATACAGTCGCACACAGTGACCTTCTAGTAAATCAATCGCTGGAATTACGTCCATTTAACTCTTCCTCATTGCAATCAAAACGCTATCTAAACCTCGTCTAACTTGAGAACTGTAGTTTTTTACCAAAGTTTTGCGATTGCTTCCTACCCTGCCTTAACGCTAAGAGCGAACGTCGCAATGACACAACAGAATAATTCAAAACTCCAGGTTTCAACATGGACGAGGTTTATAGCTGAATTTACTGTTTTTCATTTTTCATTTTTAATTGCCTTACAGCTTGCCCAAAACCCAGCACAAGCAAGATGTTAGAAAGCGTCAAAAATAGTTCTGCACCACCGTGCAACCAATCCACATTGGCTAAAGACTTACCATAATGCAATACAGCATAAATCCCCGCCGGGATGGTGATAGCAACAAAGACGAGCGTGCCGTAAAATCCATACAGTGCCAAACGCGGCATTTGCGGACTGCGGCTGATAAACCACAAGAAACCCAAATAGGGAAACAGTGAAAGTGCAAACAGGGTTTCTTTAGAAATCATTGCTCTGATTTAATAGGTTTTGGTTCAACAGTGTTAATAGATTTGGTAGAACGCCAAATCAAATACGCGGCTGCCCAAAGTGTAAAATTACCAACTAAAGTCATGGTAGCTTGAAGCGTTACCAGCCATTCCAGAGATTCGGGGTTGTCGAAATAATGCCAGGTACAGGCACACATAGCGCTGACTAAAGCTGGTAACATGGCAAGGGATAATCCCCACCAGCTGCGGTTATTAGTCAGTTCGCCGTAAGTCCAGATTAACCAAATGGCGACAATCCACTCAATAACGCTAGAAACATGAATAATCCAGGTGGGAATCGAAAGGGCGTTCATAAGAAAGTTAGGAGTTAGGAGTTAGGAGTTAGGAGTAGAGACGCGATTAATCGCGTCTGTACAGGAGTTAGGAGTTAGGAGTAGGGGTGTCAAGGTGATATGTAGCTTGAATTTTATATTTGTTTAAGCAAAATCTTCACTTGTTCTTTTAGAATTTTAAAAATTCCGAGTTCAAAGGTTCAACGTCGGAGTTTAAAGGCTCAACGTCGGAGTTTAAAGGCTCAACGTCGGAGTTTAAAGGCTCAACGTCGGAGTTTAAAGGCTCAACGTCGGAGTTTAAAGGCTCAACGTCGGAGTTTAAAGGCTCAACGTCGGAGTTTAAAGGCTCAACATCCGAGTTCAAAGGCTCAACATCCGAGTTCAGAAGCTCAACGTCTGAGTTTAAAGGTTCAACTTCCGAGTTCAGAAGCTCAACGTCTGAGTTCAAATACTCAACTTCCGAGTTCAGAAGCTCAACGTCCGAGTTCAAAAGCTCAACGTCCGAGTTCAAAGGTTCAACGTTCGAGTTCTGAGGGAGTTCTAACTATTTTCTGCACTATTCAAAATAGAACTTGGGAATGAGTTTACCATCTGTATCGGGGACAGAGATTCATTTAACAATAGCTATTAATCCAAAATGGTCAAAATGCGGGCATTATTGTCTGGGTATTACGGTAAAGGTAATGGTGGTGACGAAGCTTTGTTGGCAACGCTTTTGCAAATGTTACCACCTGATGTAACGCCTGTGGTGCTTTCTGGTAATCCAAAGGAAACGCGCGATCGCTACAATGTAGAAACCTACGATCGCATGGCTCCCTTAGCTGTACTGCAAGCTTTACGCTCTTGTGATGCTTTGATTTGGGGCGGCGGGAGTCTCATTCAGGATGTCACCAGTACTATCAGTCCATTTTATTATGGGGGGCTGATGGCATTAGCGCAGAAAATGGGTTTGAAAACCATTGCTTGGGCGCAGGGTATTGGCCCTTTGGTGCGTCCGCAAACTCGTTGGTTGGCACGGCAAACCTTTGCTAATTGTACCAAAATCAGTGTACGCGATCGCGCCAGTGCAGCTCTATTATCTGATTGGCAAATTTCTTGTATTATAGCTCCTGACCCGGTTTGGGCGTTGGAATCTAAACCAGTACCAGGACTTTGGGATTTACCTGCGCCGAGAGTTGCGGTAACGTTGCGATCGCATCCTCAACTTACAGAAACACGTATGGCAAACTTAACTCGCGCTTTGGTGGATTTTCAAAAAGCCACGCAAGCATTTATTTTATTACTGCCATTTCAAAAAAGTGAAGATTTAAGTATTGCCGAAGCCATTCAACCACACCTTAAAGATGTTAGCAAGATTTTGTGTCTAGAAGATCCGCAACTTTTAAAAGGTGTGTTTCGCGGCGTTGAAATGGCAATTGGGATGCGTTTGCACAGTTTAATTATGGCTGCATCTGTTGGTTGTCGCTGCTTTGCTCTCAGTTATGATCCCAAAGTAAATCGCCTCATGGAAGACTTGGAAATGCCTGGATGGGATTTAGCGAGTTTACCAGATGACCCCAATTTGATTGGTCTGACTTGGATGGAGCATTACGCCAATGGCGATCCTTTATCATCAGAGAAAATCCAATCTTTGGTGGATGGCGCTTTAATGCACTGCGAGTTGTTGAGTGAAGCTTTGAGTTAGGTTTTTATTTAGATATAAACAAAATAATGATATGACACAGGTATCCCAGCCAAAACGCACTCGCATTTTACCAGCATCAACCTTAGCACCTGAAGAAGTAAGCCATCGCCAGGAACAGCGTGATGCTCTTACTGTGCGGTGTCGTGGTGTTTTCGAGCGCTTACGTCCAACTTTGATCGAAATGCATTACAACTGGCATATTGCCATCGACCTTGAAACAGAACACTATCTCATTGACCCAACACTCTTGGGGATAATGCAAAAAATTCATGATGCTTATGGCAATACTAACGAAGTAAAACTTACTATATTCCGACTCAACGACATGGGAACCTGCGGCAGGTTATGATTGCAGGTTCGTTTGGGGATAATGGCGAGCTATTATTTGAAATTCAGCTTGTTGCTGCTAATGATGGCAAATTTTCTGTTGAAGCTTTACTCGATACTGGGTTTACAGATGGGTGGTTAGCTATCAATACTCAAGATTATGGTAAATCTGAATCGTGCCAATTCTGCCGCCAATCAACATCTGGGTGCAGTTCGAGTCAAAGTCAAGCTCACGAATGCCATTGATGAAGCACTTGTCAGCCGAGGAATGCTCAATCCAAATATGCTGCGGGTTTATGAAACTGAAGCATTAGTAGACACTGGGGCAGTACGTACTGTACTACCCATGTCTATTGTCCAGCAACTTGGTTTGAGAATTCGAGGACAGCAGATTGCTCAATACGCCAATGGTAGTGAAGAATCTATAGGAGTAACTGAACCCGTAATTATTGAATTGGCAGGACGAGAAACTACCGAAGCCACATTAGTTACACGTAATATAGTTCTCATTGGACAGACGGTTCTAGAAACGCTGGATTTACTGGTGGACTGTAGAAATCAACGACTTATCCCGAATCCTGAACATCCTAACTATTCGGTGATGAGAATATAGGCTAGTGACTCGTTTTGCCGCTGACAATCCCTGACCACTGTACTTTTTTCTCTTTTTCCCGACGATAAGAAAAGAAATGCTCTGGAGTTTGGAAAGTACAATAAGGTGCGATCGCAATTTGTTCTGCACTAATTCCCATATTTTCCAGTTGTAAGGTATTCACTCGCCGCACATCCAACCGTACCTTTCCGGGATTTGGATCTTCTAGTAAAGGTGAATTTGGTAATTCATGCAATGCCGTTACAATTTTTTCTTCGTCTTCATGTGCTATAATGCTAGCCCCGATTTCGGCAGCCACTTCGATAGAGACTTGGTAAACTTCACCAGCGATCGCTGGCCCCATTGCAATCCTCAAATCATCAAGTTTGCTGCCTTGAGATTGTAATCTAGCGATCGCTAGGGGCACAATTTTCTTGGCAGTTCCCCGCCAGCCTGCGTGTAGTGCTGCCACCCGTCCAGTTTGCACATCCCCAATTAGCACGGGTGTGCAGTCTGCGCTAGCGACCCAAACCGCTTGTAGAGGCTGTTCGCTCATTAAACCATCTGCCGATGCGAAATCCTCCTCAGCAGAGCTTAAGAAGCTTTCAACTTCTTGGGGGGTGAGAACAGTATTGCCATGAACCTGCTTTAAGCGATAGACTGATGCCTCTGGTTGCAATACTTCTGTGATAACTTGTGGCGATCGCGGCCAAAACTGCTGGGTAAAAAAGCCGTGATGCCAACGTTCCAGAATACTACAAGTTAGATAAGGCATTCCTTCCCAATTGCGCCAGTGCCAAGTGTGCATCTTCAACCAAACCTAAACAGAAATCACTCATCAGTCAATCAATGCTAACTTGAACAACGGAATTTGGGTTAACTGCTGTGGGATTTAATCTGCAAAACTTGGAAGCAGCCTTGCAAGCAGGGCGTAAGCATACATATTTACCATTTTCTCTTCACTTTTTTGAAAGCGTCTCCTCAACCAACCAAACCCTCTGGAACTTACTCAACCAAGGGGCTATTTCAGGAACAGTAGTAATCGCAACTCAGCAATCTGCTGGGCGGGGACAATGGGGCCGTCAGTGGATTTCTCCGGTTGGGGGATTATATGTTTCCGTAGCGATTTCTTTCGACCAGAAAATAGAGGCTACTGATAGCTACCAACTAACTTTCGCTACTGCTTGGGGAATTGCGTCGCAATTGCGCCAATGCGGTATAGATGTTGGGATAAAATGGCCCAATGATTTAGTTTTAAATGGTCGCAAACTAGGCGGCATTTTGACAGAAACCAAAGTAAACAAAGGACAAATCACCCAAGCAGTAATTGGTGTTGGTATTAACTGGACGAACCCAGTACCAGAAACTGGAATCAATCTGGAATCGTGGCAAGCTTTCCAAGATTGCAGACCAATTTCGTGTCTGGAAATGCTAACCTCTAGAGTCTTACTGGGAATAGAATCCGGTATGGAGTGCCTTTTTCAAGAAGGAGTAAATATACTCTTATCTGGTTATCTAGACTTGCTTACAAACATGGGCGATCGAGTCTACGTCAATAATCTTTCAGGTACAGTAGTTGGGGTGACTCCTCAAGGAAATTTACGAGTTGATTTAGAAACACATCATACAAAGGAATTAATTACACCGGAAATTTATATTGAACCCGGTACAATCAGTTTGGGGTACCATAAATCTTCCGTTTAAATTTGAGGTTTGTTCAAAATTTCGCTCTTTGGGCAAGACAAACCACTAGCATCATCTCTTTAGGCTAATTACACACAACTGAGAGAACAAATGACGCAGCGCAATAATTCTGCCCATCATCGTTTGCATTACTTATGGCAGCAAGGTCTAACAAAAAAACGTTTTGCCTCAACGCTACCAGCCCAGAGCCTCTGTTGGCTGAGTAGCGTTAGCCTCCTTAGCGGTGGCTTCGTGTTTGCCCAAACGGAAGCACAAATAGACAACATCGTTCCCACTGTTGAAAGTTCTCAACCAACAGCAGTTACAAATCCAGTTAAAGCCTCGACTTTTAAAAAACAGGCTGTTGCGCCGGAAGTCGCTCAAGCGCAACCGGAATTTTCCCAACGGCGAGCCAGACTCAGACAGAGACTAGGCAAGCCAGAGGTTGCTCAATCAAAAGAGCCAGTTAGGCAGTCTACACCCAAAATCGAAGCTGCCCAACCTGTTGTGATTATCAGACAGTCAAGGCCCAAAGTAGAAGCCTCCCAGGTTACTCCTGTAAGGGTGAGACAGGAAAAACCCAATACCCCTGCCCGCTATGCACCTGAAAAACTTCCAGTAGTTGCTCAACCATCAAATAACTCCAACAGCCCTGTCAGTGCAACGGCGGAGAAAACCAAGGATTATAATAATGCCTATATCGATCCTAATAGTTATGACAGTGGTGCAACAGGTACTTATCAAGCACCAAACTCTGTAATTGTTACAGAACGCTCCAGTGGTTGTCGAGCCATTTTGCCATCAGGGCAAAGTGTATTAGGCGGCGTTTGCGCCAAAATACCCCAGAGGAGTGTAGCTGATTCTAATGGTAAACCAGCACCTAATTGGCTCAGAAGAAGTCAAAACGCACAATTACCAGTAGTTCCGCCAGTGCGGCAAATTGCAACTACTGGCAACACCAGTAGATGGCGTGCTGCTCAAAGTGGTTCTAGCGGTGTCACCAAGAGCGCATTTCGGCCGAATCGGTTTATTCCGACTCCTGCTGAATTCAGCCCCACAAGAGTAAGTGCAACTCCCATTGCACCGAGTGGTGGGACTTTACCGCCACCAATGGCAGATGGCAACATTGCACCCCGCCCCAGCAACGTAGCTTACGACTTCTCACTGGCATCAGTATTGCCACAAATCCCCTACATGGGGAGAGTCGCCTATAGTGGTACGGGAATGATGTATCCACTATCTATTCCCGCTCCTATTACTTCTTTGTTTGGTTGGCGAGTTCATCCAATCACAGGTAATCAACGCTTCCATGCTGGTACAGACTTAGGTGCGCCTACGGGAACACCAGTTTTGGCGGCTGCTGCTGGTCAAGTGGAAACTGCTAACTGGATGGGTGGTTATGGTTTAACCGTTATCCTGAATCACAAATCTGCTGAACAAACTCTCTACGGTCACATGTCAGAAATCCTCGTTCAGCCCGGTCAGTGGGTACAACCTGGAACTGTCATCGGGCGAGTTGGTAGTACCGGGAACTCCACAGGCCCTCACTTGCACTTTGAAGTTCGCCACCTGACACAAGATGGGTGGGTTGCTACTGACCCAGGCGTGGAATTACAAAGTGCCCTCAGCCAGTTAGTGCGAGGCTTGCAAACCGCCCAGTTAAGCCAGCAACCAGGCAGCTAGAAGAAAGTTAGGAGTGAGGAATGAAGAGTTATGAATTTAAAACTCCTAACTCCTAACTCCTAACTTCTAACTTTTTTAGTTACAAATACCCGTGTTCTGCTAGGAATGCGGGTGTAATGCCATCTATACTATTGTCATCAGTGGCTGTGGTGTGTGGGTTGCCAGAATAAAGAAATTTTTCCACGTATTTGCCGAGAATATCCCCTTCTAGATTCACTAAACTCCCAGCAACCAAATAGCGAAGATTTGTCTCGCTGTATGTGAGGGGGATTACCGCTACTTTGAATTGGGAGAGTTCTGGCTCATAAGCGGCGACTGTGAGGCTGATGCCATTGACGGCAATGCTACCTTTGGGGACAATGTACCGTGCGATCGCTTCGGATGCAATAAAGGTCATTTCCCAAGAACTAGCCGTTTGTTCCGCCACTAGCAATCGACCGATGCCGTCTACATGACCCATCACAAAATGACCGCCAACTTTGCTGCCTACCCTAAGCGATGCTTCTAAATTGACATATCTCTGTTGGGTTTGCTCACCTCCCAACGTTGTGCGGCGTAGAGTTTCCGGTGAAGCCGTGGCAATAAACCCGTCTTTTAAAACTTGTTCCACTGTCAGGCAAACACCATCTACAGCAACACTGTCACCATAAGCCAAATCTTGCATAATTACTTCACCCGAATGGCTTACACAAGTAATTTGCCAAGAATCGCTCCCTAAGGGTTCCATCGTTCCTAATGCTTGGATTAATCCTGTAAACACGGCTTTTTTGTCAAACTAACTCTATTTATTGCCTAATTTTGGCTGAAATCAATTGGTAATTGTCACAGAAATCTCGAACATCCAAGTATATTTTCTGACTTTTTTTCGCATAGGAATATTAACACATTAGCATCCTTCACAGGGCATACTTGGGTAAGAAGGTTATTGTCTAAGAAGACCAATTTGACTTACTCTGGTTTTCACCACAAGTTCGGAGTTTAATAGAAGCAATTATAGAGAACGAATGCTTATGTTTATTCCTGTCACCAAACCGCCTAAAAACGGGTGCTATTTAATACACGGCATCCAAGGCTCTCAAAGCATTGTAGAGGCTTAGGCAATGATTGAAATGAAAGTCGCTGGCATAGCATTAGATGCCATAACCCGCAGCCCGATCGTCCTTTTGAAAGATTCTTCAGATCGGCGGGCTTTGCCAATTTACATTGGTCAGGAACAGGCTAGGGCAATTATGGGTGCGCTGGAGAATCAGAAGCCTCCCAGACCCTTAACCCACGACCTGATTGTGAATCTTCTAGAGACTTGGAACATGACTCTAGAAAAGGTCATTATTCATTCCCTGCAAAAGGATACATTTTATGCAGCTTTAATTGTCCAACAAGGCGAAGTCAAAAAAGAAATTGACGCGCGTCCTAGCGATGCGATCGCTATTGCCCTCCGTACAAATACTCCCATTTGGGTAATGGAAGAAGTCATTGCCGATGCTTCTATCCCTGTCGATCGTGATGCAGATGAAGCCGAACAGCAAGCCTTCCGTGAATTTATTTCTAATCTCCGTCCTGAAGATTTGATCAAGCGCTTCGGTAATGGCGACAGCTAGGAGAGTGCTGAGTTCTGAGTGCTGAGTGCTGTTAGCGGATAGCTAGGGTTGAGCCAGTGCTGAGAAAGAATAGAGAATCTAGAGAATAAAATAATTTCTTTATTCTTTCTCTGTTCATTCTTGTAGAGACACTATTAATCGTATTTCTACTCAGGACTCACTACTCAGGACTCAATTTATGAAATACCGACGCTTTGGAAAAACGAATCTGCGCCTCTCGGTTTTTTCCTTGGGAACGATGCGCTACCTGGCTGATTTTGAAAATGCTCACCAAACTATCGAACAAGCCTTAGCGCTAGGAATTAATCATCTAGAAACCGCCAGAGGTTACGGCAAAAGCGAGGAGTATCTTGGTAGGGCGCTAAAAGCTGGGTTGTCAGTACCCCGAACGAAGCTTTATGTCACTACCAAAATCTCAGCTACAGCAGATGCTGACACCATGCGTCGGTGCATCGACGAATCTCTAGAACGATTACAACTAGATTATTTAGATTGCTTAGGTGTTCATGGTTTGAATACTTGGCAACATTTGGAGTGGGTGCAAGCTAAAAATGGCTGTATGCAAGCAGTAGAGGAAGCAATTGCTGATGGCCGAGTACGACACGTTGGTTTTTCCACCCACGGGCCATTAGAGATAATTCAGGCTGCAATCGATACAGATTTATTTCAATTTATCAATCTGCATTATTACTATTTTTTTCAACGGCACGCACCAGCGATTCAACTAGCTGCCGAAAAGGATATGGGTATTTTCATTATTTCCCCTGCTGATAAGGGAGGACGCCTCTACACGCCACCTCAAACCTTAAAAAACCTGTGTTATCCGTATTCACCCTTAGAATTAAGCTATCGGTTTTTACTTGCTGATTACCGTATTACTACTTTGAGTATAGGGCCAGCTAACCCAGAGGAATTAAGAGAACCTTTGCAAGTTGCTGACCATGATGGAGAGTTAACATCAGCAGAAATTTCCGCTTTCCAACGGTTAGAAAATCACCAAAAACTTGCTTTGGAAACTGATAATTGTAGCCAGTGTTATGCTTGTTTGCCCTGTCCAGAAAATATCAATATTCCAGAGGTATTACGTTTACGTAATCTCGCCGTGGCATACGAGATGAAAGAATATGGTCAATATCGTTACGGAATGTTTGAAAATGCCGGTCACTGGTTCCCTGGAATGAAAGGCAACCGTTGTACAGAATGTGGTGACTGTTTGCCTCGGTGTCCAGAAAAGTTAGATATTCCAGCTTTGTTAAGAGATACTCACCAAAAATTAAGTGGGAAAGCAGGTCGGAGATTGTGGGGATAAAAATTTGAAGAAGAACTCAGAAGTCAGAATTCAGGAGTCAGAATCAAGACGCTCGCGGACTCGCTAACACTTCTCTACGAGACACCAAAGGCGAACGCTATCAATCGTGGATTCAGACCCGCGACTGATTGAAGACCACCAAATTTTCAATTTGGTAGGGTCTTAAACCCGGTTATTCATCCGCCAGTCATACAGAATTCATTCTGTTAGCGGTAGTGGGGCGTTTAGCCCATTCTGACTCCTGACTCCTGAATTCTGTTTGAGAAACAGGAGTCAGAATCCAGAATTCAGAATATCCGTTAACCTCAGTATGAGAGTTACCACTTAGTTGCACACCCGTCATTCTAGCTCCTGAGTTCTAAGTTATTTTTTGGTAAAATTATATAAAGATTACAAGAGTCAGGAAGATCCGCCCAAGCTGGGGTATCTCGCGCAAAGAAAGATGAAGATTAAAAAAAAAGAAATATCCTACGCCAATCACTGACGGTTTTCCGTTACAGTGGACGGGCTGTAAGCTTGGTATGGACTACTAGCCGATCACTTACTATTCTTTTAGCAAGTTTAACTTTAGTGGCTGGTCTTTTACCGGCGGCAATATCCTACATCAGTAAATTAATTGTTGATGCAGTAGTATTTGCCTCTCAAGTTAATTCACAAAACAATGGTTTTGTCAATATTTACCCGTCTCTATTTTATGTAGGATTAGAAGCGATCGCTGTAATTTTACTAGCAGGTAGTCAACGGGGCATCATCATTTGTCAGTCGTTATTGCGGGCGCTAATGGGTCAACGGGTAAATGTACTCATTTTAGAAAAGGCGCTGACACTCGATCTTAGGCAGTTTGAAGATTCAGAATTTTATGACAAATTGACCAATGCCCGACGAGAAGCATCAGTTCGTCCTCTTTCCCTAGTAAGCCGCACCTTTGGGTTGGTGCAAAATGCCCTTTCCCTAATCACCTATGGGATTTTGCTAGTAAATTTCTCAGTTTGGGCGGTAGTGGTATTGATTTTGGCAGCTATGCCTGTATTTATTGCGGAAACAAAATTTGCTGGGGAAGCCTTTCGCTTATTTAGTTGGCGTGCGGCAGAAACCCGTCAACAGCACTACTTAGAAAATTTACTAGCAAGAGAAGATTTTGTCACAGAAGTCAAACTCTATCAGTTGGGAGAAATGCTGCTAGGACGTTATCGCAGCCTGTTCGATCAACTATATGGCGAAGACCGTGATTTAACTCTGCGGCGAGGATTGTGGGGATATCTGCTGAGTTTAGTCAGTACTGGGGCTTTTTACCTAGCTTATGCTTGGATTGTGTTGGAAACAGTGTTAGGTAAGATTTCCTTGGGAGATATGACAATGTATCTCACCGTTTTTCGCCAAGGACAATCTACTTTCTCCAATGCCCTCACTTCTATTGGAGGGATGTATGAAGACAACCTATATTTATCAAATCTCTACGATTTTCTGGAAGAAGAAGTACCAAAATCTTGGGGTAAGGCAACCATTGGGTTAAATTCCCAAGATGGTATCCGTTTTGAGAATGTCTCATTTACTTATCCGGGAAGTTCCAAACCAGCATTGAGAAACATTTCGCTGCATCTGAAACCCAGAGAGAAACTGGCAATTGTCGGTGAAAACGGCTCCGGTAAGACTACCTTAATCAAACTACTTACTCGACTCTACACCCCTGACTCTGGGCGAATTTTCTTAGATGGCTTGGATTTGCAGGAATGGGATGTGGATGTATTGCGGCGTCGCATTGGTGTGATTTTTCAGAACTTTGTCCGCTACCAGTTCACTGTGGGAGAAAATATTGGCGTGGGCGATGTAGAACATCTCGAAAACAAAATACGGTGGAAAACTGCTGCTGAAAAAGGCATGGCCCAATCTTTTATTGACCAATTACCTCAAAGCTTTCAAACTCAACTTGGTCGTTGGTTTAAGGGAGGACAGGAACTTTCTGGGGGACAGTGGCAGAAAATTGCCCTGTCTCGTGCTTTTATGCGATCGCAAGCAGATATCTTGGTGTTAGATGAACCAACATCGGCAATAGATGCCCAAGCTGAGTTTGAGATTTTCAATCATTTTCGCGCTATTACTCAAAATCAGATGGTACTTTTGATTTCCCATCGCTTCTCGACGGTACGGATGGCTGACAAAATTCTAGTTATAGAAAACGGGGAAGTTATAGAACAAGGAACTCACGAAGAATTGTTACAGGTAGGAGGACGTTATGCCAAATTGTTTCTGTTACAAGCAGCTGGTTATCAATAGGAAAAGAAGCTAGCAGACTTTGTGAATTGAGATAGCGATCGCTCACTTTCTACAAAGCACATAACACTTCTATCTAACTACGTTAAACTGTTCGGTAAACATGAGTGAAATCTCTTTAGTGCCTAGACGCTCCGTATCGTTAAGAGGATGTCTGAGAAGTAAGAAAGCCCGCATAACGGTATCCTGTCAGTAGAAAAAATACTTAAGTATGACAGCGTTATGAGAGCGATGAATCCATCGTACCCAAGTAATCTGACTTTAGAACAGTGGGAAATACTATCAGGACTAATTCCTCAACCAAAAAGTGGTGGTCGAAAACGTAGTGTTGATATGCAGGCGATCGTTAACGCAATCCTATACATATTATGTGCGGGTTGTGCATGGCGAATGCTCCCAAACGATTTCCCCAAGTGGAAAACTGTGTACCATTATTTCCGCCAGTGGCGTCAGAACGGGACGTGGCAACAAATTCATGAGCGATTGCGTTTATGGGTGCGTGTAAGCCAAAATCGAGAACCATCTCCATCTGAAGCGATTATGGACAGTCAATCGGTTGAAACAGCAACAATGGTTTCTAAGGAAGTCGGCTATGACTCAGGTAAAAAAATTAAAGGGCGTAAGCGGCATATACTTATCGATACATTAGGCTTACTGATCGTTGTCGTCATTACAGCCGCCAACGTCAGTGAACAAGCAGGAGCAAAAAAGGTTCTATCAAAACTTCATCAAGTACGCTCGCGCATGGGTAGATTGATTCGGATTTGGGTTGATGGTGGCTATCGTGGTCAGGATTTTACGCATTGGGTAATGGATGTTTATCGCTGGCTCTGGAGCGTTGTTACACGCTCTGAAGAACAGAAGGGATTTGTTGTCCTGCCAAAGCGTTGGCTAGTTGAGAGAACTTTTGGTTGGTTCAATTGGTGTCGCAGACTCAGTAAAGACTATGAGATTTTACCTGAAACGACAGAGGCTTTTATTTATGTTGCCATGATTCGCTTAATGTTAAAACAGCTTGCCTAGTCAAAATCACCTCCTCAAAACTTTTCAGACATCCTCTTAGAACAAATTGATGGAGTAATTTATTCAGATGGTTTAGCTTGTATTATAGAATGCAAAGATTCAAATGAAAGCCTTAATATTGAAGCAATTGCGAAGCTAAGAAATCAACTATTACGCAGACCAACAACAAGTATCGGTAGTGTATTTAGTCGTAGTGGGTTTACGGTAGGTGCTATAACATTAGCGAGATATATTTCACCCCAAACTATTTTGTTGTGGGGAGGGAAAGAAATTAAATATTCACTGTACAATAAATACATACGTAGGTCGCTAATCAAAAAATATCGGTACTGCGTTGAGTATGGTCTTCCTGATTACGACATTACAATTGAGGATATATGACTCTAGCTTATATTATTACAGAAGGAAATAAAGATATAGAAATTTTAAAGCAATTGCTCCCACAATCTGTTATTCAAGACATAAACTTTAAATTTGTAGATGGTTCAGGGCAGTATGGAGCGCGCTCATTAGCAAGTACACTTTTAGTTACTAGATCAATTCCTGTTGCTTTGATTAATGATGCAGATACAGAAGATAATTCACTTGTTAGTGAACAATTAGATTCACTTAATTATCTACTCCGTCAAGCATCTCCAGGCATACCCTATAAAGTGTTTCTAGCAGTTCCAGAAATAGAAATAATTTTATTGCAAGACCGCTCACTAATTGAAAAAATAGCTGAACGCAGCTTTACTGATTTAGAGTGGCAACTGGCTCAGAGTAAACCCAAAGATTTTCTAACAGCAGTTTTTGGAAAAGATACACCATTTAATAAAATATTTAACAAAATCAATAATGATGAAATTCAGGCATTGCAACAACATCCATTAATACAAAACCTGATTAATTTTTTATCATCAGTTGCTGCTACACCTACAGTTTAAATTGATTAATAAATAATCAAAGCGAAGATTTAAGCCACTTTTAACGATTTTTGAGGAAAAGTAATTGGCTCTGGCAAAGGTTTTCCTTGCTCTTCATACCATTCAATCAGAGATTCAATTACCTCTTGCCCGTGTTTAGCGGCTTCTTCATAACTCTTACCATGAGTGTGGAATTGCTGCCAAGGAAACTCTGGTAAGTGTACTAAGTAGCAATTATCCTCATCTGACCATTGAATTACCATACTGTAGCGATCGTTCATTATTCTTCCTCTATTTCTCCTAGTTGCTTCAAAACACGATTGACTTGGCATTCACAGTTGAAGTTGAGTAATTTAAACTGTGGTTATTACTTAAAGTGGTTTGATGGCATAGAATAATTTTTTACTTAGTGATAAGTAGAGTTACAATGTGGCATTGCCCATTCCTTCTAGCTAGGGGGCATTGTCTAACTACTTTCAAATAACACAGTAATGATGGATTGGAAGAAACTCCTGACACCAAAAAGACTTGGCAAGACTGACGCGGAAAATCTCCAGTTTGATCGTACTCCCTTTCAAAGAGACTACGATCGCCTAGTGTTTTCCTCACCTTTTCGTCGTCTCAAAGATAAAACTCAGGTTTTTTCTTTGTCCACAAATGATTACATTCGTACTCGTCTCATTCATAGCCTTGAAGTGTCTTGCGTCGGTCGCTCCCTTGGCAGAATAGTGGGTGAGGCAATTGTAAAAAAATACGACTTTAATCAGGATGGGTTACGTGCTTCAGACTTTGGTGATATCGTATCTGCTGCTTGTCTGGCTCATGATATTGGGAATCCTCCTTTTGGCCATTCTGGAGAGGATGCTATTCGTACAGGATTTGAATCATGGTACAACACTGTTAATCATGTAGGCGAAGAACTTCTCAGCAAGTCTCAGAAAGCTGACTTTGATTCATTTGAAGGTAATGCACAAGGCTTTCGTATTCTAACCAAGCTTGAAATGCCCCCCAGAAAAGGCGGAATGCAACTAACCTGCCCAACTTTAGCTGCTTTCACAAAGTACCCTAGAGAATCTTCTCTACCAAAATCTATTTTTAACGGTTACTCAGGTAAAAGTGTTAAAAAATATGGTTTTTTCCAGGCAGAAAAAGATTTATTTGCTGAAGTAGCAGAAACGGTTGGTCTAATTCGCCGTCATAATAATGCAGCATGGTGGTCTCGACATCCGCTTGCTTTTCTTGTTGAAGCCGCAGATGACATTTGTTATTCAATTGTTGATGTAGAAGATGGCCATCGTATGGGTTACATCCCATTTGAAAAAACCAAGGAATTACTTAACGTAGTTGCAAATATTGCAAATAAAGATATTCAAGAACATGGTGAAAGCAATACAGAAATAGTTAAGCGATTGCGGGCTTTAGCTATCAATAAACTTATAAATGAGGCAAGTGATATTTTCCTGAAACACGAAGAAGATATACTTTCTGGAGAGTTTGATAAGGACTTGTTATCTCTAAGCAATTATGCAAACCACTTAGAAGAAATTGGAAAGGAAACTCGCACGGCTGTTTTCCAACATCCTGATGTTGTTAGTATCCAGATTGCTGGGTATGAAGTTTTGGGTAAACTATTTGCTGAATTTGTTAATGCCGTCCTGCACAATAGTAAAAAAGGCAATTTGGTCTATCATATGCTTCCCAAAGAATATAATAATCCGGATTCAGACAAAGATAATTATAATAAAATTCTTAGAGTTACAGACTATATCTCCGGTATGACTGATTCTTACGCTACCAGTCTATTCCAACAATTTAGTGGGATTTCATTGGGATAGGTTTAATTCAAATTTATAATGGTACTTGATTTAAAATTTTCCATTTCAATAATACATTGACAACGTAGCAAAACCTGTTTTAACGAAATAAGTAGATTGGCAAAAATAAAGCTAAATCGTGTTCGCATAGGATTTTCGTCAGAAGAGGGTCGTCATTTGTCAACAGATACTTCTGACAACTTGTAGAAATTCCCTTAGCACAGGTGTCATATCTTCTTCCCGCCACACTATGGCCGTTTCTACTAATGGTGTTTTCTCCTCTAGAGTACGATAAACTACACCAGTTCTCTGAAAATTTTGCAATGAAGACGGTGCGATCGCAATCCCCATTCCGGCTGAAACCAATCCGATAATCGTCTGCATCTGAATCGCTTCTTGAGTCACTTTTGGGCTGAAGTCTCCTTGCTGACAAAGACTTACGATTTGCTCGTAAAGTCCGGGCCCCAAATGGCGAGGAAACATGATAAAGTTTTCGTTTACTAGCGATCGCACTGAAATTTTTTCTTGTTCAGCTAAAGAATGAGTTTCCAACATAGCCACAATTAAAGCTTCTTGCTGAATGCATTCTTGATTGAGTGTGTTGTTTTCTAAAGGTGGATGGGCAAAACCTACATGAATGCAGCAATCCTGTAGCGCTTGCTCCTGCTGAGTTGTGGTTAATTCCTGCAATACCAACTCTACTTCTGGAAACTGTTCTCTAAACCGCCGCAAAATCACAGGAAGCAAATCATAAGTTGCCAAACTGGTAAACCCAATTCGCAGTAGTTCCTTTTCACCTCTTCCCGTTTTTTGGGTTTGCTCAATTCCTCTTTGGAGTTGAGCTAAAAGTTGATAAGCCTCTTGCAAAAAAACTTTTCCTGCTTCTGTTAGTTGTACCTGTCGTTTGGTTTTGCGGTGAAATAGTTCTACCCCCAATTGCGCTTCTAGTTGGTGAATTTGCTGGCTTAAGGGTGGTTGAGCGATGTGCAGTCGCTCGGCGGCTCTACTGAAGTGCAGTTCTTCAGCTACAGCAATAAAGTAGCGCAGGTGTCGCAATTCCATTTTTTTGATATTTTATAAGTTTCAATTTTCTATAAATATATAAACTCAGAGAGGCGCAAAGTAGCGCAGAGTTTTTAGATGATTTGTAACAAAAACTAGAGGTGCGATCGCTAGAATTAATGCTGATCTACACATAAACTTTATTGATAATCACAATCAAAAATGCATTTTTCACTACAATCATTCTGTGAAAAAAGTTTGTTGTTTTTAATATCAAGCTGTATCATTTACCATGCTATATTTATTCACTCTTAGAAGCATTAATTGAAATTTTTACGTGTGCTTTCCAAAACCTTAGATGCTATATATAAATTATTTAAACTTGGCTTTAGGTTTCAAATTTAATTGCAAATTATGCCACCATACTTGATATAGCAATATATTCATTCAAACTAGAAAAAGTATTAACATTTAAGCGAATTAGTGCTATATCCTTTACTGGCTAAAATTTGAGAAATAGTAATTATCGCTTATTTAATAATGAGCAAGAGTCATTCAAAAAATATCATTCATAGGGCCGAACGATCATCTATTTTTATTATCTTCAATGCCCCATACCCCATAACCCATGCCCAATACCCTAATTGCATACTTCTATGCGATCAGAAGTATCCACACCAACCCAAACAACTACCCCTAGCAGGTTAAACTAGGTCTGGTAACAACTGCTCCACGTTCCTTATGAGGCTTTTATGGGAGCTAACCTCAAACAGATTGCCAACTATTTAGACAACCTTGGTTGGGACTACCGTTTTGATGATGAAGAAGACCGAATTATAACAGGTGTGGAGGCTGATAATCTAGAAGATTTCCTAATAGTTGTCCAACTGGATGAAGAAGGAAAATTTTTTCGGGTATTTGCCCCTCAAGTTCTGGGAGGAATCCAAGACCATCCTCACAAGGCAGCTATCCTCCAGACAATGCTCGCCATTTCCTGGGAAACCAAAATGTTGCAATGGGAGTATGACCCATCGGATGGTGAAATTCGTGCCATTATTGAGTTTCCTTTAGAAGACTCGATTCTCACAGAAAAACAATTTCACCGTTGTCTGAGTGGATTAATTCAGATTGTGGATGGCATAGCAATACCTCGCCTGACAGAAGTGATGGCAACAGGCCTCGATCCGGGGAATATAGAACTTGGGGAAAGACTATTACTCAGTATCCAAGAAGAAGCCCCAGGATTGTTAGATCTACTAGAAAAAGCAATGGAAGCGCGAAAAAAGCGAGGAAGTTTTCCTAGTGAGTGAGACGGATCATCACTTAAATAGCTATACTCCAAAGTGATACCCTCACTATATACTGAAATTTTCTGGGGCTGGATATTATGACATCCTATGCAACCTCCTCTGCCAAAGCGGAAATGAGCGAACTCCGGCGGTTGAAAGCCTTACTACCACCAGAACTGCAAAGCTGGGTCACGGTTGAAGGCACAACTGAGGTCAATCCACCCCTGGTTCGCTGCGAAGAAATTGGTAAAGACCAGGTAGAAATTCAAATTGATTTGGTGAAATGGGATGCCCTCGCAATGGATCAGCGTAATCTGCTGTTCTGGCATGAGGTTGCTCGCGTTCAAAATGACACAATTCCTAAAGATGGTTGGGAAATGGCAGCACTAGCCATCGGTTTAGGTGGTGCTGTAGGGGAATTGTGGGTACAAGATGGATTGCTGCTGGTGTTAGCTTTGTCGCTTTGTGGCGTGTCAGGCTGGCGACTGTACCAAAAGAATAATGGGGAAAAGCAACTAAGAGAATTGCTCAATGCTGATGAGAAAGCGATCGCTTTAGCAACTCGTTTTGGTTATAGCCTCCCCAATGCCTACAAAAGTCTCGGTAGCGCCTTGAAAACCCTGATTGATAATACTCCTAGTAAGCGCCAACGGTCGAGATACGAAGCAAGACTCTCTGCCCTCAAACGCAGTGCTAATAAGGCAAAAGCTAAATCGAAAACTCCAAACGAGGGCGGACTATAGAAACCATAAATTAGGTTGGGGGGTATTTGCTCACCCCCCGAAATACCTAAATCAACGTAGCTTTAACAAAGTCCCCTGCCTTGAACTTTAGTTCAAGTTTCTCTCTGAGTTTGAGAGGGAAGATTTTACGAAACCTGTTAGTGGTCTTTTGATTTAGCTAATTAGACTGCCTACTAAGGAGGCTGCTGCCTCCCTAATTAGCGACAACAGCCCAATTACCATTTCATAAAATCTTACTTTTTTCTTGACTACATCTTTATCAAACTCAAATTTTACAACTGGTTCAGCATTTTATGCGTTTGGGGGATCACGCGCACGTGCTTGACAAACCCCTTCATCAAAGCTTGCCACGTCAAAACTTGATCGCCAGAAGGCGCAAGTACAGGTACTGGAGAAAATTGTTCTGGTACTGCCAAAGGCGTAACAGGTTGTAAAAATACTGAGATATCTGGACTAACCTCTGCCACCAAGGAAGCTGAACGTTCCAACTCGGCGGGATCTGTGTTTTGAGACACAATTATCTTGACAAAAACATTTAAATATGAGTCATAACATAACTGGAGAAATTTACTATGTTCTTGCCAATGACTTTCGCCGCTAACACTGGGCAATTTGAAATCCATACCTACAGAGTCTAAGTATGGGATAATCATTGCTAGTTGTTCTGGGCGATGTCCGCCGGTTTCTAAGTATATAGGTAGACCAGTTATGGCTCGCACTTGGGGTAGAAACTGCGTTAAAAATGAGGCATGAAGAAGTGGTTCGCCGCCAGTTAAGCTAATGCTATCGTGTAGACAAGGTAGATTTTGCTGTTCCACCCATTCGATTAATATGGGTAATGGGACGGGGTTAGAGTGAATTTCAAAGTCGCGCAATCCAGGCGATCGCTCTATCCGACAAGTTGTAGGTGCACTCCAAGTGTGGGCACTATCACAAAAGTGACAGCGCAAATCACACAAAGCAAAACGAATAAATATCTGACGTGTCCCGACATTCAGTCCTTCCCCTTGAATGGCAGAAAAGACCTCAATCAGGCGTGCGGTAGGTGTAACCGTATTTTTAGCAATCATTTGATGAGAGCAACGCAATCGCGCTGCGTCGGCACAACAGCAAGGATGTTTTTTGGCTTCTTGTTCTATTGTGAATCGTCGCTAGCGATCTCCAATCTCAGCCCCGGTAAATAGTAGTTAGTCCTGATTATCACTAATTCCGATATTAGGTTAAGTAATTTTGTAGGACAAAGTAATGTTTGGCATATTACATTATACATGGCAACGAAAGTGCAGAGCTTCATGACTAGCCAACCGACAGAGGTCGATTTTCCAGTTAATTCCCTAAACGACATGGCTATAGTGCAGGTGCCGACGCGGTTGAGCGTGCTGGAGGCTTTAGGCTTTAAGCAAACCTGCCAAGGCTTAATTCAGCCCAATTCATATCCCAAGCAAATCATCATTGACTTTCACCAAACTACTTTTATCGATAGTAGTGGTTTAGGTGCCCTGGTAAGTAATTTTAAATACGCCCAGACTAAGGGTATTACATTAACACTGCGGAATGTAACACCTCAAGTCATGGCAGTCCTAAAACTCACAGGGTTGGATCAGGTTTTTCCTCTAGAGCTTGTGGGGGATGGGTCGTTAATAGAACAAGATGACGTAGTAGATAATCGGAAGACAACTTCCCGTAAAGTAGAGCAGTTACCCACTACTCACCCTTCTATGGCATCTTGGATGAAACGGTTCTTAGATATTGTTGGGTCAGTGATTGGTTTATTAATTACAGGAATTTTGTTTATTCCGATTGCGATCGCTATTCAAATTAACGATCCCGGGCCTATTTTCTTTTGTCAAATTCGTTGTGGCTGGATGGGGAAACAGTTTAAAATTTGGAAATTCCGCTCTATGTGTGTGGATGCGGAAGCGAAGAAATCCCAAGTCAAAAACCAAGTGCAAGGTGCTTTTTTCAAGAATGAGAATGACCCTAGAATTACTAAGGTAGGGCGCTTTTTACGGCGAACTAGTCTTGATGAATTACCCCAATTTTGGAACGTTCTCAAAGGAGAGATGAGTTTAGTAGGCACTCGACCACCGACACCTGATGAAGTGGAACGCTATGAAGTACCAGAGTGGCAACGTTTAGATGTAAAACCCGGTATGACTGGCGAATGGCAAGTAAATGGACGTTCTACAGTCCGTAGTTTTGAAGATGTAATTCGTCTGGATTTGCAGTATCAAAAAAATTGGAGTTTAGTGTACGATTTAAAGCTAATTTTCAAAACTATAGCTATTCTGTTTAATAGAAACAGTGGTGCTGTTTAGCTAATTATCCTTATTCACAATTTTTTGAGAACTCGCAACTCTCACGATATTCTTAAATACACCCAAGCCTATTTTAGGCTTGGGTAAATTTTAGGTTAACCTACAGCACCATACAAGTGTCATTGTCTGCTTAACAAGTAAAAAGGAAAAAGAAAAAAGAAAAAAGCGAATCTCCACCTAAATGGCAAGATGCTGCGATGAATAGGGAAAAGATTTCGTTGATATAAATAATGTTTAAAACTACTGGTTTCAAAACCTAAATCTAGGAAACCTTAAGCAGCAAAAAAAGAGAAAGTACAAGGGCGATTGTTCATCAAAAAATAATTTTTATTTAAATAAAAATATACATTTCATCACTCAAATGGTACTGTAGTATTTGAAAGTTTAAATTATATATATGCCAGCCATCATTAGTATCTTTAATAATAAAGGTGGAGTGGGTAAAACCACTTATATGTTCTATATAGCCCACCTTCTTGAGCAGTCTAATAAAACCGTACTTATGGTTGATTGTGATAGCCAATGCAATCTAACAGCTTATGCACTACCTGAAAGCAATATAGAATGAGCATGGAGCGAGCGTGGAAATAGCATCTGGCGAGCAATTGAGCCAGTTTATAGATCACATTGGAGATATTCGGCAACGTGGTCCATCTCAAATAAGTCCAAACAACTATCCAAATCTTTACCTAGTTCCTGGCGATTTACTCTTAAGTAACTACGAAGACCTTTTGGGTGATACATGGAACAGTGGAAGAGGTGGTAGTGAATCTAGTTTAAGAGTTCAGTCGGCTATTTATCGTTATATTAATTGGGCTGCAAACCGTGTTCAGGCGGATGTTATCATGGTTGATCTTGGTACTAATCTAGGTGCTCTCAATTGTGCTGTACTGGGGGCTAGTGATTATTTTATAATTCCCATCTCTCCTGATCTTTTCTCTCGATTAGAGGCACAGAAAATCTAGGTTCTAAACTCGAAGCATGGCGTCAAGGTTGGGAACAATGTAATCATGCATGGAAAGATCAAAGTTTAGCTCTACCGCACGGATGCCCAACATTTTTAGGCTATGTGATGCAATAGCATAATATCCGCGAAGATTCTGAAGAAAAAATGACAAAAGGCTGGCAGATATTTGGAAATCGCATCGAGTCAGCAATTCAAGAAAATATTGTCAACAGATTAGCAAAATTGGAGCAAGTTCACTACTGGCCTGATAAAACTTTTAATCTAGGAAAAATTCCTAATCTTCACAGTCTAATTCCTTATTCATTAGAAGCAAAAAAACCAGTTTTTGATTGTACCAGTGCAGATGGTTTGCGTGGGGCACACATTAGTAGAGCTAGAGACTTAGTTGATTATTTTGAGCCAATAGCACAAAGACTTTTGACTGTGATAAACAGTATCTAAAAATACTTTCAAACTCCTTTTCAGCCTAATGCAAAGGCGCAAAGATGCTAAGAAAAACTCTGCGCCTCTGCGTGAACTTAACCCACCGCCTTCTGAACACCAACTACTTCAATCGGCTGCGCCTCTGGCAACAAACGCTTCACACCTTGCTTAACAAACCCCTGCAAAAAACCAATCTGCTGATTTTGCTGAAATACTTTTTGCAAAGTTTGCCGCAAATTATCCAAATTTAAACCAGTTCCAGAATCTATCGCTATTTCCTGCTGTTGGAAATACTCAACTAGACTTAACCCTGCGACTCTAGTCAGATAAGCTGCACTTACTCCCTGCACTACGCCACCAACAACAAAGGTAACGGCATTACTTTTCAGAACAGTACTAATAGCCTTTGTAGAAAGTTCAACTAAACCGAGTTTCAGCATCAAACTTCCCATTGTTCCAGCTACGGTTTGTGCTTGTTCTAGGGAAAATTTTTGCTGATAGATATTACCCAAATCCATTACCATTTGAGCATTAATTGCCGCAGTTGCCAGAATATCAAAGGCTGGTACTGGATTAGCAAAGGCAGCGGCAGCAGCTATCCACTGATATTGTTCAATAACTGGGGTGGCGCGATCGCGTCTGGTTACATTCAGCCAATTTTTCGCCTCAGCTTTCAACAATCCGGCTTTCCTCATGGTTGTCAACCAAACTAGCCGTTGTCCTTGCTGTGCCAAAACTTCACCCAACTGCTGAGTTAACTGCTGGGTATCTGCTGCTGGTTGCTCCATCCACTCTCGCACAGAACCATCAGCCTCATGCTTTCGGACTTTGATGGCAATGGGAGAGGCCGCAGTTGCAACTACATTTCCCTGCATCCGCTGTTTCAATGACAGCAAAATGTTGGCGCTTTCATCGGTTAAATACTGGTCTTGTTTGTTGAAAACCAGTATATTAGGCTGATTTGCTGCCTTTAGCTGCTGTAAGGTTTGAAATTCTGAGTCTGTCAAATCACCGTTTGTCAGAAATAGAACAAAATCAGATTTTGCTACTTCTGCCAAAATAGTGGCATCTGAATTTTCACCCACTTCTCTAAATAAAGGTGCTGTCTCTTGTAGAGACACGAAATTTTGTGTCTCTAGATTTTGCTCTAGCACTTGAATTAAAGTGCTTTTACCCACGGATTTCCCGCCAGTCACAGCTACTTTAATTTTTTGCCTGTCTAATTCCAGCAACAATTGGGCAACTTGTTCTCTGAGTGTCTCTAAGGCTGGATGGTTTTCTGCTTCTTGTGCTAGTTGGTTAATTACAGTTTCAGTTTTAGCGATCGCACTTTCCACAGTCGCCCGATTAACCACCATACCATCTAGCTGCTTTAAACTGTCTTTGGGGCGATTTTGCTGGAATAACCACAAACCACCGCCTACAGCTAAGGCACTCAATAAACCAAACTCACCCACCTGCACTATAGAATCGTGCCAACTGTCCAACATCCATAGAGAAAAGGACAGTCCCAATCCTCCCACTAAAATTGGTCGCTGCAACTTCACAACCATGATTCTCCGCGCCTTTTAGATGGCTATTTCTTCCAGAATAGATCAAAATAAAACAAAACCCTGCAATCTTTACTGATTGTAGGGTTTTTGTTTTATCTTTTATTTGGTGGCGGGAAGTGGATTTGAACCACTGACCTTCGGGTTATGAGCCCGACGAGCTACCAGGCTGCTCTATCCCGCGTCGCTCTTAACTTTTATAGTGTAACCTATAGTCAAGAGTTTGGCAACTACAAAAATGATAATTCTCCAATTACTTCTAAACGCTTGTATTTTCCCAAGGTGACAAACTTTTCTGAGAGGCTTTCGGCGGTGCTGGGACTAATCCACCCCATTTGCTGGAGTAAGTGAATAGCAACGGCATATTTTGCCCGTTTCGCCCCATCCATGACTTTGATTGCCAATCCCAAGCCTTCACCAAGTCTACCAATGCACTGCACTCCTTCGGCACCAGTTTTGCTGACTAGTTCTCCTGGAGTTAAGCGCATCAGTTCCGTATCAAATTCTCCATCTCCTGCTACCATTGCGGGGTGATGAGTCATGGCACGGACAATGCGCTCCATATCCAAGTTGGTACTAGAGGCTAACAGTGCATATAAAGATGCCATGTGACCGAGTTGCATCAGATAAGTTGGTGCGCCACAATCGTCATGAGCGCTGATAAATTCTGCTGCTGGCATTCGCAGCAACTCTGCTACTTTGCCCAAAATTAACTGCTGTATTGGGTGCTTGCGATCCAAGTAGTTATTCAAGGGCCAATGACGTTGCTGACAAACAGCTAACATTCCCGCATGTTTTCCAGAGCAATTGTATTCCAGAGGACTCCGTTTGCCTTCAGGAATTGGACACTGGAGTATAGTTGGGTCAAGATCCGCCCGCCAAAGGATGTTAAATACCTGTCGGACTTGATCTATTCTTCCTTTATGGGAACTTGTGATAATTGCTAAGTCGCGATCGCTAAGTTGATAGCGTTCCAGTGTACCTGTTGTGGTGACAGCGAGTGCCTGAAATGGTTTGAGGGCTGAACGGATAAATGCAGCAGTTTCAGAATTTCCGGCAACGGTTAGAACCCGTCCTCGTTCGTCGCAGACAACAGCTTGGACTATATGCCTGGATTCAATAATACCTTCCCGCAGCAACCGGACTTCCAGTGCTGCGGCTTGAGTTCGTTTTCCCATTGTCATGGGTTTATATTTATCACCTTTTTTTAGTTAGGAGTTAGGAGTTAAGAGTTATGAATTATTAACTAACTAATCACCCCTAACTCCTGACTCCTAACTTTTTAAAACAAATGCCAACCTATAGTACCAATAACGTAGATTCCCGCCAAGCCAGCAAAGGTAAATTGTAACCGTCGCAGAATGGGTTTGATTTCGTATGCAACAATTAAGCGATCGCGGTTAAGGACTTCCTGTGGCTTTGTCCAAGTTTGACCGTCGTACCAGCCGGACTCTTCATAAAATACTGTGGGACTACAAAGGCGATCGCACACGTAGAACCAGCCTAAGTACAACCTCACTAATATAAGCACTAACCCAACACTTGCTCCGGCTGCACCACAGAGAATAAAATGTGCAATATACTTGTGAGGGGGAAAACTTGCCGCAGCTATCGGCCCTGCAAAAAGCCAAGATAAACCCCAAATCCAACCAAGTTTCGTGATATACTCGCGCCAATCTAAAGTGGTATCACGAAACAGCCAGGAAGTTTTTAATTCTTCGTATTCATTGAGCGGTTGTTGGTCTGTAGGAACTGGGCAATTAGAAACCGAAGACCTAATCATGTTGGCTTACCCTCACCTTCATCAGATTCTGGAAGGGAAATACGTTCTGCATGAATCCAGAACGCTTCTAAATTATAAAACTCCCGTTCTTTGGGCATCATGATGTGAACGATCACATCACCGTAATCTTGTAGTACCCAACTCCCCTCGATTTTTCCTTCTGTCCTTAAGGGGCGCCGTTGCAACTCAGTTTCGACTTTTCCTTCAATTGCTTGAGCGATCGCCCTGACCTGTACCCTAGAATAGCCAGTCATCATCACAAAGTAATCAGCCAGGTAAGATACCTCTGCTACTTTGAGCAATAAAATCTCACCTGCTTTGCGGTCTGATGCCGCAACAGCGATCGTTGCAGCTAATTTTTCGCTCGCCTCTTCGGTTTGGCCGTGGCTTATTACCGCACTCTTCGTCAGTGGAACAGATTGCAATGGGAAATTTCCTTGGAAATAATCAGTCATTAAACCTCAGGTGCTTTCTTCCTTTTGAAACAATTGTTGACATTTACTTACAAACAACAAACAATTGATCTGACAAATGTGTCAATAGGTTTTTTTGAATACTAACAAAAAAACAGGTGTCTATGGGCCTAGTTTGATAATTGGCTGTTTAGATTTCGATATCCGCAACAGCTGATTGCTGATGGTTATTGTGCAGCGATAAATCAACCAATAGCTTTCCGGCAGGAATTGACAGTGAAAATAATCGCAGATTCATCAAACAGCATAGCAATGTAAAGCTAGTAATTCGCAGTTAACTATACATCTACGCTTTCTACTGTCTGTCTGCTAAAAATTACGATACAACACAGCATACCTAATGACTGGTCTAGCAAAAGTACGATTTTTATACGTATAGTTAAAGTGCTATTAAATACCCTTTTGCCGATTGCCCACGGGTTGAATGAAGTGAAACCGTGAGATTTTTAGTTCAACAATCCACCTGAAAACCTGCTTGTGTATTGCTATATTTTTATTAGTAAAATTATTTACCCTCAATCTTTCTGTTACTTAGATATGAGGGTATAATTGCAATTTCTACAGATGCAACATAACTTTGCTGCAAAGATTAAACTTCTTGTTTCGTAACTATGCCTGTAGACTGAATTGTTCTACGTTCTGCTGTCAATGAGTAACACAAGGACTCATACTGATTTAAAGCTTGCTCAAAAGCATATTGCTCAACGGCATATTGGCGACTTTTGTAACCCAGAGTTTTAACTTTTTCGGGGTTTTGGTACAAATCTAAAATTGCCATCGCTAAAGCTTGGGGATCTTCTGGAGGAACGATAACTCCGCCGCCACTTTGCCTAATGGCTCTTGCTGCCGTACCATTATCGGGTACAGAAGCAACTAAGGCCCCTCCACTAGCAAGTAGGACTTGAATTTTTGACGGCATATTGAAGGATACAACATTTTTCTTTTGCACTACTAAACCAACATCCGCAGCTGCTAACATTTGTGGCAAATCTTTGCGGGGTTGAAATGGCAGTAGTAACACATTGTCTGCGCCGCAGTCTAGACATTCCTGTTGCAATCGCTGTAAACCTTTTGCCTCTCCAACGATGACAAAGACAATATCTGGGATATGGCGCAACACAGAAGCAGCTTTGACAACGCTTTCTAAGCCTTGTGTTAGGGCAATGTTACCAGAATAAAGTACTACAAATTTGCCGTTGAGATTATGTGCTGTGCGGAAAGCGTTATCTTCTTTAGGTAAAGGGCGGATAAAATTTACATCAACCCAGTTGGGAATTTGCACAATTTTGTGAGCTTCTACGCCTTTAGCTCGCAAATTGTCCACAAACCCATCGGCGATGACGCTAATTTTACTGGCACTGCGGTAGGCAAATTTTTCCAATAATGTAAACAACTGGATGAGTAATTTATTTTTCAGCAGACCGACGTGGACGGCTGCTTCTGGTAATATATCTTGTAGATTTAAGATTACAGGACACGCACGTAACCATCCTAAAAGCGCAACTGGTACACAGCTTGGCAAGGATGGCGATGTTGAGAGGATCACATCTGGGCGCCAACCGATGAGGGCGGGTACAAAACTAGTGACGACGAAACTAGCATCTAGTAACACCCTATCTAATAGGTTTGGTTGTGGACGAATCCAAACGTAACTGCGTTGAATTTGAACGCCATTTTTGTATTCGTTGACATACCATTTGCCCCGATATTCCTGGTAAATTTGCCGCTCAGGGTAGTTGGGCATAGCGGTGACTACACGCACTTCATGCCCACGTTTCACTAGTCCCTCTGCTAATTCAGTCATCAGTGGGGCAATACCAATCGGTTCTGGATAGTAGTTGTAGGAGTAAATTAAAATCCGCATAAAAATTTAGTCTGAAGTACCCCGGTTTTTTATTTAGTGACAAATATTTGTCTGAAATATCATTTGGGCTTGGAAACCCCTATATTTAATTGTGACTCCAGACTCTTTTTCTGTCAGGTATTTTCCTTAAAGATTGAGTAAACTTTGAGATGTAATACTTAGGGGAACTGTAAAAAGTTTTTACTATTTAAGCAGTTTTACAATTGTTCTTTTTTAATTGGTACTTACGTAGAAACCCTAAGTATATTAGGTTTTGCCAACTCTTAAATCCAAATTGGGATAGTTAGTATTAACTCTCTCTATAAGTTACGCACATAACCCATTTTCCGACAATCTGAATATTAATAATACTTTTTGATCGTACTAGTCGTGCAATGAGCGATCGCCCTTGTATTTTCTCTTTTTTTGCTGGCTCAGGTTTCCTCGATTTAGGTTTTGAAACCAGCGGTTTTAATATTGTTTATGTTAATGAAATCTTCGTTCCATTCATCGCCGCCTATCGCCATTCACGAGAAGTTCTGAAAATGCGATCGCCTGAATATGGATATCATCATGGTGAAGCAGCAGATGTCACAAAACTTATTGTCGGAAAAGAAGCACAACACCTTCAAGAATTAGTCAAAGACTGCCGCAAATCTCATAATATAATTGGTTTCATCGGTGGGCCTCCATGCCCTGATTTTTCTATTGGTGGGAAAAATAGAGGAAGTTTAGGAGATAATGGTCAACTTTCCGCTTCATATATTGAATTAATTTGCCGCAATCTTCCAGATTTCTTTTTATTTGAGAATGTTAAGGGTTTATGGAAGACAACAAAACACCGTTTATTTTTTGAATCCCTCAAGCAACAATTACACGAAGCAGACTATATATTAACAGAGCGTTTAATTAATGCTATCGAATATGGCGTACCGCAGGATAGAGAAAGAATTATCCTAATTGGTGTCAACAATAATTTTCTTCAGGATATTGGGATCAAAATCGGTAGTGAAAAGTTACTACATGAGGGATCTTTTCCTTGGAAAAATCATATTTTATATCCTCAAGAAAATGTTTTTGCTTACCCCTGGCGGAAGTGTGAACCATTCCAAGAAAATTCTCTAATACTTTGTCCTGATGACATCCCTGAAGAATTAACAGTTGAATACTGGTTTAGAAAAAATAATGTACTTAAGCACCCCAATGCTGAAAACTGTTTTCAACCAAGAGCAGGCATCACAAAATTTGCTGCTATTGATGAAGGAGATGATTCTAAAAAGTCTTTCAAGCGTCTGCATAGATGGCGTTACTCTCCGACAGCTTGCTATGGAAATAATGAAGTACATTTACATCCTTACAAAATCCGGCGGATTTCTGTAGCAGAAGCTTTAGCTATCCAATCTTTGCCTGCAAATTTTATCCTTCCAGAAAGTATGTCACTTACTAATATGTTTAAAACTATTGGTAATGGTGTCCCATATTTGGCATCGCAGGCATTGGCTCAAACTATTATTAACTTCTTAGTAAAGAGTGTAAAAAACACTCTTGATATTCCTAGTATTACTACTACTTAGCGTCAACTTAAATACTTGCACTAATTCCGGGATATCTGTAAAGCCAATATTAAAGACAATTCAGCAGCTTGTTTTCAGGATAAACTCGTAATAAATGTGGTTTAATATATATATAAGAAATGTTTTAATTTTTTATAAAGTTTAATAATCAATCACTGGCAGAAGACACGATGGCAGCAGACTATCCAGACATTGATATTGCGCCATTTATCGATCACTCCCTGTTAATGCCAACGGCTACTCCAGAGCAGGTTGAGCAATGGTGTGAAGAAGCATATAGATTCAACTTTGCAGCGGTTTGTCTGTTCCCCGCTAATGTTAAGCAAGCAGTAGAACTCCTCCACGGTAAAAACCCCAAAGTCTGTACGGTGATTGGTTTTCCTTCTGGTGCAACGACTTCAGCCGTGAAACTGTATGAAGCTCAAGAAGCGGCGGATAGTGGGGCCACTGAGTTGGATGTAGTCATGAACTTGGGCTGGTTGAAAGCTGGCAAAACTGAAGAAGTCCACCGAGAGATTGCCGAAATTTGTGAAGAGACTGGGCAAACAGTTAAGGTAATTTTGGAAACTAACCTGTTGACAGATGCGGAGAAAAAAATAGCTGCTGAAATAGCTATGGAGGCGGGAGCAGCATTCTTAAAAACTAGTACAGGTTGGAATGGTGGTGCAACTGTGGCAGATGTGCGACTTTTGCAAGAATTGGCAAAAGAAAGGGTAGGAATTAAAGCTTCAGGTGGTATTCACACTATCAATCAAGCCCTAGACTTAATCGTAGCGGGTGCTACTAGATTAGGCACATCTCGCGGTATGGATTTGATCCGTCAGCGCGATAACCTGGGAAAGGGTGAATAGTCATTTGTCTTTTGTCCTATGTCATTTGTCATTTGTCTTAAGCTAATCACCCTTGACCAATGACTAATGACTAAATAACTACATAATGACTAATGAGTAGAACCTACAAAGCAACTGGTATTAATCTTAAAACCCAGGCGCTAGGAGAATCGGATAAAATAGTGACGATTTTGACACGAGAATTCGGTCTAATTCGAGCCGTGGCTCCAGGGTCACGTAAGCACAACTCCAGCCTGGGCGGTAGGAGTGGAATGTTCGTTGTGAATGAACTATTGATTGCTAAAGGGCGATCACTTGATAAAATTACTCAAGCACAGACATTAAAAACTTATCCTGGTTTAGCTAAAGATTTGGGAAAACTGGCAGCCAGTCAATATTTAGCAGAAATAGTTCTGTGTGAAGCTTTGAGCGAACAACCCCAAGAAGAACTTTATGATTTGTTCAATGAACATCTCCATCGCTTAGAGGCGGTGTCTAGTGCAAATCCATCTGGTGTTTTGGCTCATCTGGCTCATGGTGTATTTCACCTATTAGCCTTAGCAGGACTGACGCCGCAAGTCCAAATCTGTTGCTTATCTCAGCACCCCCTCAAGCCAGACTTTACAGACCCCAACTGGCAGGTAGGATTTAGTATCCCTGCGGGTGGAACGGTTTCCTTAGAAGCTAGGGAACGTTTACGAACAGAGGGGCAGAGGAGCAGGGGAGCAGGGGAGCAGGGGGAGATTAATAACCAATTCCCTGTGCCCCATCATGCCCGATTCCCAATGACGCCAGTTGCTTCAACGGATAGCGCAGCGTTAGCGAGTACTCGAGCGTCGGGAACCTCCGCAACGCACTGGCTCCCCAATGCCCAAACAGTTGTTGTGCATCGGCAAGAAATACCTGTGATTTCTTGCCGTCTGGGTGCTATGGAACTAGCTTTGCTTCAACATCTGTCACAACCAGAGATAATGCAAATTGATGGTGCTAGAGATCATGACTGGTTATCTGTTGAGCAGATTTTGCGCCAGTATGCTCAGTATCAATTAGGTCGCCCTATCCGCTCTGCTACCTTGATCGACTCTTATTTTGCTGCCAACCATGATGCAACCGTCTGATTTGGATAAAAAAATCCTACCTTTGTCACCAAGCCTCGCCAAAAAACAGAATAGGGTATCAGATCCTACAGTCAGGAATCACTTGAATGCTGTTCCCAAGTGTACACCTAGTCAAATAAAGGGCCAAGAAATGTCCCCAAAAGACGTTTCTAAAAACGATCAAAATTGGACAGCGGAGATCCCAAAAACTGATCTTCCAAGCCAATCAGAAATACAATCTGAGGACAAATTAACCACTGCTGAGGTAGATAGCAATGGCGTTCGCAATGGGCAGAATTTGCCGATAGCTACTATTCCAGAAAAAGAATTACCGAAATTAGATGCCTCTGCTTCAGGTGGAGAAGCTATTGCAGGGAATGTAAAACAGCTAGGATTTTTACCTGTATTGAAAAATCCTAATTTCTTGGCTCTTTGGGGCGGTCAAGTTTTCTCCCAACTAGCAGATAAAGTTTATTTGGTGCTGATGATTGCCTTGATTAATACTCAGTTTCAAGGAAGCAATCAGAGTATTAGTGGTTGGGTATCAGTCTTGATGATGGCTTTTACTATTCCAGCCGTATTGTTTGGTTCCGTTGCTGGTGTGTTTGTCGATCGCTGGTCGAAAAAGGCTGTGCTGGTAGCAACGAATATTTGGCGCGGCATTCTGGTTTTGTCAATTCCCTTCATGCTGTGGTTGACTCATGATTGGAAACCTATAGGATTGCTGCCAGTGGGTTTTGTAATTATCTTAGGTGTGACTTTTTTAGTTTCGACTTTAACGCAGTTTTTTGCCCCGGCAGAACAGGCGGTAATTCCTTTAATCGTAGAAGAACAGCATTTACTCTCGGCTAATTCGCTTTACACAACAACGATGATGGCATCGGTAATTATTGGGTTTGCTGTCGGGGAACCCTTGTTAGCGATCGCAGATGGACTTTGGCTGCAAATTGGTGGTAGTGGTAGTTTGGGCAAAGAACTTTTAGTAGGTGGTAGTTATGCGATCGCTGGAATAATTTTGTTCCTTCTGGCAACTAAGGAAAAACACCACCACCCCGATACAGAATTCCCTCACGTATTCTCTGACTTGCGGGACGGTTTTGCTTATCTCAAAGCAAATCAGCGCGTCCGCAATGCTTTGCTTCAACTGATTATCTTGTTTTCTGTTTTTGCAGCATTAACTGTTCTAGCTGTTCGGATGGCGGAAATAATTCCCAACATGAAAGCTTCCCAGTTTGGCTTTTTACTAGCAGCTGGCGGTGTTGGCATCGCGGCTGGAGCAACAATTCTCGGTCAATTTGGTCAACGCTTCTCCTATACTCAGCTAAGTCTGTGCGGTTGTATGGGTATGGCTGCATCCCTGATTGGTCTGTCAGTATTTACAACTCAACTGTGGCTCGTCTTGTTACTAGTGACGCTCTTAGGTATCTTTGGGGCACTAGTGGGAATTCCTATGCAAACTGCAATCCAAACAGAAACACCTCCAGAAATGCGTGGTAAAGTTTTTGGCTTGCAGAACAATGTAATTAATATTGCCCTCTCCTTACCTTTAGCATTAGCTGGTGTCGCAGAAACCTTTCTGGGATTACAGGTAGTTTTTTTGGGATTAGCTGCGATCGTCTTTTCAGGAGGTATATTAACCTGGTATAACTCCCACAAGTAGTTATCAGCTAACAGGAGTTATTATTCATTACCTTGACGTAATTAATAATTTACTTAAAGCTTTTGTGTTCGTGGTAAACTGTTGCCAGTGAAAATTTATCACATACTTGCCGGATATGAATCTGACATTAGTCAGAATAAGTTGTTTAAATATCAGAAATTAACAACTTATAACTAAAATAAATAAAGCCATAAATCCACTGGTTTAATTAGCTCACAATAAGCTTTTTAAACTAGTAGAAAGTTGTGGAAATTTTTAATAAATAAAAAAACTAGCAAGTATAGCAAGATAAAAGAAAAATCACAAAGGACACACAAGTAATAAGATTAAACCTGCTTTTCTTACAGCTAAATAAAGAATGCGTATAGCCTGGATTGGAAAAAAATCACCTTTTTGCGGCAATGTCACCTACAGTCGAGAAATTACAAATGCTTTGCTAGATAGGGGACATCAAGTTAGCTTTCTTCACTTCGCCCAGGAAGAGTCTGAACCTGATAATTGGCCAAATCTTCGAGAGGTTTCCCTACCTTTCATTTACAAGTCCCAGGTTTACACAATTCCCACTTTTAAAGCCACCAAAGTTTTAACCGATTCGCTGCGGGAAATCAAACCAGATGTAGTCCATGCTTCCTTGACGTTATCTCCCCTGGACTTTTTTCTACCGGAAATCTGTGAAGAACTGAGGTTGCCCCTAGTTGCCACTTTTCACACGCCGTTTGCTGGCAAGGGGGCAAAGCTGGTATCGGGAACACAACTTTTGGCTTATCAGCTCTACGCGCCTTTTTTAGTTAACTACGATCGCGTGATTGTATTTTCTCAAATTCAGCGAGAATTATTGGCAGGGATGGGCGTAAGGGAAGAAAATATTGCCGTAATTCCCAACGGTGTTGATACCACCAGGTATTCTCCAGGACTTTCTAAAATCAAAGCAGAATTTAAAGCCGAACGCTTGTTTGTCTATCAGGGTCGCATAGCGCCAGAAAAAAATGTTGAAGCTCTCCTCCGGGCTTGGAAGCAGTCGCCAATGGCGCCTAGTAGTAAGTTGCTAATTGTTGGCGACGGCCCTTTGAAGTCTTCCTTAGAGCCATTTTATGGTTCAGAATACGGCATTATCTGGTTGGGATTTGTCGCTGATGAAGACCGACGCATCGAAATTTTGCGGGGCGCAGATGTATTTGTTTTGCCTTCATTGGTAGAGGGTTTGTCTTTATCTCTGTTAGAAGGAATGTCGTGTGGGTTGGCTTGTTTAGCAACAGATGTGGGTGCAGATGGAGAAGTATTGGAAAAGGGTGCAGGTGTAGTTATTAGTACCAAAACAGCGCGATCGCAATTGAGAACGCTCTTGCCAGTGTTGCAAGACCATCCAGAATTAACAACCCTACTGGGGCAAAAAGCTAGACAGCGTGTATTAGACCGCTATACCCTTAGTAAAAATATTAGTCTGCTGGAAGAACTTTATAAAGGAGTTTTAGCACAGCGACCTCTACCACTAAGTCGTAGAGCGTAAGGAAAGGGAATAAAGTGCGATGCCTGCGCTTACGCATTTTTACGCTCATCACTGTTCTCCAGATGCATCAGGTGCAGTTTAGCTTTCCTTCATCAGTCTTATATTATGTTTTAACTTTGCTCTAATAATCAGCACAGAACAGTGGCAAAATCCCGATACTTGGCGAGTAGAACTTTGGGAACTTGAAAACATTCTTAATGCTCAGGCAACAGGCGGTGATAATTTAAACTTGTTATCTAAGCTCCACCTCAAGAAAGAGCGGCAGGGCCGCAATGAATAGTATTTACAGCCTCTGGCTGTAAACGAGGTTTTAAAGGGATTTGGGCTTAATTTGACATCCATGAGCAATGTTCCCTGCCCTGTATTACATCCAAACGAGAACTGCTATAAAGACCATCCTAAAGTCGTTGGCTGTTCATAAACCCGCTTTAAAGTATTTACATCTCTGGGAGAAATAGGCGACGGGTTACGAACTTGAGAAAAATAGAGCGCATCAGTTTGTAGCGGACTATGACCCCAAATTCCTAGCGCATGACCGAATTCGTGGCGGGCTGCTGCAATTAGATACTCACCTGTTTGACTGGGGCTTAATAAGATGGTGAAGCGGTGGGATAAAACTTTGTTGCTGGTGTATAACTCGTAAGTAGTTTGTGCCGATCGCGCACGGGGTATATTACTACCAGGGAAAATTTGTAGAGGTGGCGCTTTTTGCACAATTGTAATATCAGCAATTTCGGACTGTTCGACTACTTTTAAAGGTAAATAAGTACTCCACTCCTGTACACCCTGCAAGACACCATTAACCCATGCTTGAGCTTGTTTTTCGCTGATGGCTTTTGGTGTTTCTACGTAAACTCGAATGGGAAATTGTGACCAGACTAAATAACCAACTTGGGTTGTTGTGACTTGGGAAAAGTAGTCACCACTGTGAGTATTATCTTGCCACTGTGCAAGTGTGGGCGGTAAGGGATGGGGTTTTGGGGAAGTGGGGAGAGAAATTATTAAATCTGAATGTACATATTCTGGTATTATTGTAAACCCGTTACTCGACTGGATATTAGTAAAAATGATTAACAGCCCTGTGCCAATAAACAAGGCAAGAGCTGTAATTAACCGTCGTGAAACTAAATTTATTAGGGTGTTAACTATCGGGTGTTGGGTTATTCTCCCCATTTACCTATCCTTATTTAGGCAGCCAGCCAGCACTTAAAACTACTGTTAAACCTAGAAAAACTACTGTCAATGCCCAAGTAATTCGGTTTAAGGTGTTTTCTGCACTTTTGGTACTACTAAATAGCTGGGCTTGTCCGCCAATGGCGCCAACACCATCACCTTTAGGGCTATGCAGCAAAACTAAGATAATCAAACCAGTGGCGGAAAATGCCCAAATGCCTTGCACGATATTAGTAACTGTCATGGTAGGAATCTCATTTATAACGAGTTTTAAAAAACAGAAGTCAGGAGTTAGGAGTTAGGAGTTAGGAAAGTCTTAATTGATCACTCTTCACTATTAATTCTTAATTATTAACTCCTTATTTTTAACTCTTCACTCCTAACTCTTTTACAGTCCTACTTGCACAGGGGTGCGAGTACGTTGTAGCTCGTATTCTGCTGTTTTCAGCAGCGATCGCCCGGTCATTTCTGGTGGCTGAGGCAGCTGTAAAATCTCTAGAATAGTGGGGGCGATATCGGATAGCTTGCCATCGCTTCGCAGTTCGACATTTGTACCATATCCAGGGATTTTGACTTTCTCTCCTTCCACCAAGATGAAGGGGACTGGGTTAGTGGTATGAGCCGTCCAGGGATTACCCCCATTATCTAGCATATACTCAGCGTTGCCGTGATCGGCAGTAATAATTGTTGTACCGCCGGCTTTGATAACGCTTTCTAACAAGCGTCCCAAACAGCGATCAACTGTTTCAATTGCTGTAATGGTAGCGTCGATTTGACCAGTATGCCCTACCATGTCTGGGTTGGCATAGTTAATTACAACTAGAGAATATGTACCCTTTTGAATCGCAGCGATCGCTACATCTGTAACTGCTGCTGCTGACATCGCTGGGGCATGATCGTAAGTCGCTACCATCGGGCTGCTTACCAGTTCTCGATCTTCTCCGACAAAAGGTTCCTCCAGACCCCCATTAAAGAAATAGGTGACGTGGGCGTATTTTTCTGTTTCAGCGGTGCGGAACTGCTTCAGACTGTGATTGGCTATGACTTCTCCCAGAATGTTACTGAGGTTCTGCGGCTCAAAGGCTACAGCCACGGGTAAGTCTGAATCGTACTGCGTAAAGGTGACAAAAGATAGTGGTGTGATTTGCCGTCTTTCAAAACCTTTAAATGTGGGACTGACCAAAGCTTGAGTCAGTTGTCTAGAGCGATCGGGGCGGAAGTTGAAAAATATCACCCCATCTCCTGGTTCTATTGCGCCGGGAGCAATTCGGATTGGGTTGACAAATTCATCTTTTATCCCTTGGTCGTAAGATGCTTGCAAGACTTCCACAGCCTTGAGGCCATTACCAACACTATCTTGTATCATCATGTCATAGGCGCGTTTGACCCGATCCCAGCGGTGATCGCGATCCATCGCGTAGTAGCGACCGCTGAGGGTGACTATGCGCCCAATTCCTGCGCGGTCTATATAATCTTGCAGCAGTGTGATCGCTCTTACACCGTCAGTTGGGGCGGTGTCACGACCATCGGTGATAGCGTGAATACAAACTTCTGGAATTCGCTGGTTTTTGGCTAAGTCAAGTAGTCCGAATAGATGGGTGATATGCGAATGTACCCCTCCCTCAGAACAAAGCCCGACTAGATGCAGCTTGCTATTCCGAGAACGAACTTCCTGGCAAATTTTGACAAGTGCTGGGTTTAAGGCAATAGAACCGTCTTCGACCGCATCGGAGATGCGTACCAGTTCTTGCGGTACCACTCGCCCTGCACCAATGTTCAAATGACCAACTTCCGAGTTGCCCATTTGACCCTCTGGCAACCCTACGGCTTTTCCTGAAGTGTGGATGAGGGTGTGCGGGTAAGCTGCCCATAAACTGTCCACTATGGGAGTTTTAGCAGCAACAATAGCGTTTCCTCGCCTTTCCTCGCAGTAGCCCCATCCGTCTAAAATGACTAGCACCACAGGAGCAACAGGTGCTTTGGTCATAGTAAAATTGCCCTTTACTTTTTGTAATACTCGAATGATACCACTGCTAATCCACGCCGCAAGTGAATTTTTGCTTATTAACTTCTTTTATGAAGGACTTGCAGTCTTTTGAAATATGTTTTAAATTTTAGTAATTTTCCTGTGATGTTTTTAAACGCTAATAACGAGTGATTACTTAGTAGTAGCATTTGAGCACTACTACTAAGGTGTTATCCACTCCTTTATTTCCTTTTTGTGGAAGCTTTTGCAGCTTTCTTCGCCGCTTTTTGGGCTTCTATTGCAGCTAACTTTGCTTGTTCTTTTTCTTCGGCAATTTTCTGGAGATAGTAGTGATAATCTCCTAAGTAAACCCGGAATTCACCATCACGAATTTCGACGATTTTGTTAGCTACTTGAGAAATAAAGTAGCGATCATGAGAGACTACAATTGCCGTGCCATCATAGTTTTGGAGCGCTTCTTCGAGCATTTCTTTAGCTGGAATATCTAGGTGGTTTGTCGGCTCATCTAAAATTAGTAAGTTCGCGGGACGTAAGAGCATTTTTGCCAACGCCAAACGAGCTTTTTCTCCTCCACTTAATGCCCCAACTGCCTTAAATACTGTGTCACCAGTGAATAAGAAGCGTCCCAAAAGCGTGCGGACTTCTTGATTATCCCAGTCGGGAACTTCATCATGGATAGTTTCCATGACAGTTTTCTTCAAATCTAAGGCTTCAGCTTGATTTTGCTCAAAGTAACCGGGAATAACGTTATGATCGCCTAATTGAACGCTACCTTCTGTGGGTGGTTCCATACCCATAATTACGCGCAGAAGAGTAGATTTTCCAGCACCATTGGGGCCAAGAAATGCAATGCGATCGCCTCTTTCAATTAGGAGATTTGCTGCTAAAAACAAGATTTTATCACCATAAAGATGAGTTAAATCTTTAATATCTACTACCTCGCGTCCACTGCGGGGTGCCGGCGGAAAACGGAAATGTAGAGTTCTTACCCCTGCAATGGGTGCTTCAATGCGCTCGATTTTGTCGAGTTGCTTTTCCCGGCTTTTTGCCTGGGTACTGCGAGTAGCACTGGCGCGAAATCTATCAACAAAGGTTTGCTGTTTCTCTAATTCTTTCTGTTGGCGTTCGTAAGCACTCAGTTGTGCTGATTGATTTTCAGCTTTTTGTTCTAAATATGCCGAGTAGTTACCAAGGTAAGTACTGGAAACGCCACGTTCAGTTTCCACAATTTGGGTGCAGAGGCGGTCAAGGAACTCCCGGTCATGGGAGACTATTACCATCGGCGTAACTAGCCCTCTGAGGTAATTTTCTAACCACTCAATGGTTTCTAAATCCAGGTGGTTAGTCGGTTCATCCAGCAGCAACAAATCGGGTTTTTGTAGAAGAATTTTACCCAAACTCATCCGCATCTGCCAACCACCACTAAAGGCACTGACGAGGCGATCGCCATCTTCTAGCCCAAACCCCATTTCTGGTAAGATTTTCCCGATGCGTGCATCTAAGTTGTAGCCATCCAAGGCTTCAAATTTGCGCTGCAAGCGATCCAACTTGTCGATTAGTCGATCCAGTTCCTCTGGGCTAGCCGTTTCCATCTCTTGTGGTATGTGCGCCAGAGATAGTTGTACTTCGTTGGCTTCTTTGAAGACAGTCCAAAATTCTTCTCTAACGGTGCGGGTGGGGTCTACTTCAAACTCTTGGTTGAGGTAAGCTATGTGTAAGCTGTTAGGACGGATAATTTCGCCTGCGGTAGGTTCAATTTCCCCAGAGATGATTTTGAGTTGGGTTGATTTTCCAGCACCGTTGACACCGACTAAGCCAATGCGATCGCCTGGTTTAACTTCCCAGTTGATATCTTTGAGAACTTCGCCTGTGGGATAAATTTTACTTATATGTTCTAGTCGCAGCATTAAGTTTCTCTCAGGTAGGGAGTGGGTGGTTGAGGACGAAGTACTAACACCGCCTCTAATCTTAACAAAAATTAACTATAAATTTGTCGCGAGAAAGTTTGGAAGCCGCAAACCAAATTTGGCTTGAGCCACGGATAAAATTTACCACATATATCTCAAGGCTGACTTTGTGTTGCTTGTCCAACTTCTTCGACACTCAAATCTAACGCTTCTGCTACTTGTTCTACAATCAATCCTGCTGCCAACATTGCTGTTACTGCTTTTAGTTTCCCTTTAACCTCACCTTGTTCAACACCTTCCTGAAAAGCTTCCTGATAAAATCTGGTTTGCTTTAACTCGCTTAAGCTAAACATTTGCTCCATCTCCTCCCTACTCATTGTGGGAAACTTGTAAGCCAAAATAGTCTCTATAAATTGTAATAATTGCTACTGTTTTGGTGGTGAGCTTATCTCTGACTTGGTTCTGTCTATCAACTCCCTTGCTTTAGCGATCGCTATGTCATCGCTTGCAATTACTAATTTAGCAGTTGCAATGCCAATTGGAAGCGATGCACCTTCATCTAATTCATCCAAATAAATGCGCCTGACGCGCCCACTTGTGAAAAACTCACGGTAATGTTTGATATTGCCTGTATCTACATTCCTGTTTGGGTATAAAACCACAGCACCCCAGTCATTTAATGGTTCATTCTGACGGAGCTATAAACATATTTCTACAATTAGCCGTGAATAAATTTCCCATCAGCTTGAAATTGCACTTCAACAAAGTAAATCGGGTTCTCACTTCCTTGTGTAGGCAGAAATACACTATCGATTCTGAAGGCTGTTTGTTTGATTTCAACTGATGAAAATTGATAAAGGCTAGCTTCTTCGGGCGGATTACCAATAAGTTCAAAGAAGATATCAGAGAATTCTTGAAACAGCCGATAAAAAATGATGTCTGTTTTCACAATTTTATATTATTTGAAGATTTGGATTTGCTGTTCATGTGTTACTTGATTTTTCCGAACCATCTCGCACTTCCAGCAACCGCTCTTTTGCCAGCCCTAATATACGTGATAAGGGCGCTAACAAACTATCATCAAATGTTTCTCCAGCATAAATATTATTCAGTTCAGTTGGAGATAATTTAAAGGTATCGCAGAATTTAGCAAACTCCTGGTTATTCAAGTCAAGCTCTTTTTGCCTATCATGAAGCAAAACTGCGATCGCTCTAGTTCCATGCTTTGGACGCTCACTAGTCTTTACATATTTTTCCATTAAAAAATTGACTTTTCTGGTATCGCCGCCGATTTTTTTAATTAAATCAGTACAAGCCATTTTTAGCGCTTTCTTCAAAACTTCTTCTTCATTTAAAACTTTAATAATTTCACTGGCATATTCTGGTTTAAAAAATCCCACCAAATTACCTTGATGATAAACTGGTATATAAGGATTATTCGTTTCAAGTTGCCAATCTAAAGGCTCATTGCGTAGCGACATAGCTGCACCCCTAAATATTTTAAGATTGCACCATTTTAAAACCATTTATTCTTTAACTGCCAGTAAAATACCCTATCACTGGCGATTAGAAATCGCAGCTATACAGACAAAACCCACCTCCGTGGGTTTCAACTTGCTAAAGTCCATGCAGACGGACTTAGTTTGTGCAGCTATTACGTATTTCTACCAGAACCTTTAACTCAGCCAAAATTAGCGATCGCCTTGCTCATCACCAAGTAGCTAAAGTCTTACCAGAAAAGGGGTTGGTAGTGTTATGAGGCTGTTGTTAGATATTCAAGCATAATGGGCATACTGTAAATATCAAGTAAGTAGGCATCGAAATAGGGTAAACAGTATGCTGACGATAACATGGCAAGAAGAGATTGCATCCTTAAAACAAGATTTGAAGAAGGAAATTAAAAAAATCTCAAGTAATTCTGAAATTAATATACCTAATCATATTTGCATTAATAACCTGAAATCCAAGTTAGAGCGATTAGATGAAATAGAAAAAATTCTTAGTATAGAAAAATATAAAATTGCTTTTATAGGTACTGTTGGGCAAGGAAAAACTACGGCTATTTGTCATCTTTTTAACTTGATAAGCGACTTTCATGTTTCCAAAAATACCAAAGAGTTACTATCAACGGGATCAGGTAAAACTACTATATGTGAAGTAATTATAAAATCTGCGGAAAAAACTTATATAGAAATAGAGCCTTATACAGTTGATGAGATGGAAAATCTTATTTTTGAATTCTGCGAATATATTGCAGATAAAAATAATATTCAAGCAGATCAAAAAACAATTATTTCTACAGAAGTTGAAAGGGCTATTAGAAATATTATAAAAATGAATTTTTACAATAAAAAACTTGATGGTGTTAGAAATAAAACGAAAAGAATTGACACAGCTAAGGAAAAGCTTGATTTATTCGGATTCGTTGAATTTAAAAAACTTGCTTTGAATAATGCAAAACTACAATCTAGGATTACGAATAAGATTGAATTTGATCATCAAAAAAATGAGCAAGAATGGATAAAGAACACCTTTGCAGCTATAAATAATGTTGAGCTTGAGGAGTTTGCTATTCCTAGAAAAATATATCTTTATTTGAGCTATGATGTTTTATCTGGCTCAAACTTATCTCAGTTCGATTCAGTTGTGGATACTAAAGGACTTGATGAAAATCCAATTCGTAAAGACTTGCAGAAATATATTGAGAGTCAGGATACTATCTGTCTCTTTGTTACTCCCTTTAATGATGCCCCTGAAGCTAATATTAGGAATTTAATAGGTTATCATCTTACATCTAAATCCAAAGATTTTCATCATAGATTTGTAACTTTGGTATTGCCTCACAAAAATCAACCTGAACAAGTCAATGGATGTGATGGAGATTGGGATACAGGAATTCAAATCAGAAAAGAAGAAGTTCAAACTACATTCAGGAATTTGAATTTAGATTTTTTCCTGGAGAATATTTTGTTCTATGATGCATTTAGGTACTATGGGGATGATATATACACCAAAGAATATGTACAGGCGGATAAAAATGAATTTATCGAAGCCATAGCCGATGTAGTAGAACGTAGACAAAATATTTTATTGGATGAAATAAAGAATATCCAAGAAAACTTTACGAGAATAAAAAATGGTGATGCTTTGACCATAGCAGAAATCAAGGCAATTGAAAATGCGATTCAGAGGATAAAAGATTTACGGGATTTAAGTAAAAGTGTACCAAGTCATAATTTTAAAGACCAAGGTCAAGATAAGGGTTTTGTTACTAAATATGTTGAACACTATCGTACTAATCCTAAAGCATGGAATACAAAACATGCTATCCATAGTAACTTCGGTTACTATGATCCAAAGAATATAGACATATATTACGATATGAGGGTTATTGCTGAGGGAAGAAATGAAGATGAGATGTTGAAGAAGTTTACAAAACCAGCAAAACAGGAATTAGAAAATATCCTTAATGAGCTTACATCTGCAAATGAATCTTTAAAAACATTTATTCCTGAATTAGTTATACAATTTCATTCATTGTATGACAATTTTATAAGTGAAGTAGGAAAAAAGATTCAAAAGAAAGCTGAAGAGAAACTCTCACCTCAAAGCGAAACTTCTAAATTCTGGGAGGCTCTAATTAATGAAAAAGGTAAAGTAAGACCTCCAGATGAAACCTATACCGATAATGTATGTCAGACCCTGAAAAACGAACTTGAAAAAGATAAAAGTTTAAATACATTTTTAGAGATTCAAGCAGTGAAACATTGGGAAAAATTAGTTATTAAACTATTAAGCTTTTTTGGAGATAAATAGACAGATATAAACTTTAAATTGCATAAGAAAGACAGAGGACGCTACCTGATTGCGTCCTTAAAATTCTTTTATCACTAACTAAATTTTACTATCTATGAAAAGCTTAAGTGAAGAAATATCCATCAAACTAAAGATATACAAGAGAAGTTATACAGAATATACAAAATGCTTGATTAGAGGAAGAGAAATTGTTCTTGATGGAAGACCTGAAGAAAAAGTTAGGCAAATATTTATCTACTTTATGATAAATAAAAGTGGTTTATTTCCAAATGAAATTGATATCAAAGTTGAATCTAATAATCATGATATAGAACTATATAAAACTGTCAAGAATAAATATTTTAAACCATATCACCCTCCTTTGATGATTGTGGAAGTGAAGCGAGAAGAAGAAGACTTACAGAATCATGAGGAACAGATTGAAAGATACCTAAAAAAATCTGGTTCAGAAATAGGTATTTTATATAATTATCATGAAATTATTGCATATACGAAAAAAGACGCAGTATTTACGAGTAATTATCTCAATAGTCTTAAAGATATACCACCGTTAATTTTACAAAATTCTAATAAGTTAGAGAAGGATATATTAGAATTTGAAAAAGCTGTAAATGGAAGTTTTGATAGTTTTATTTATCTTGTTAAGAAGTATGGTGAATATAAGCTGAATACAATAACTTTTAGACTTAAAGGTGAACAATTACCTGTATCAGGCACTTTCTTTGAATCTCAAGATCATCAGGTGAACTATCTTAAAAATGGTAAAATGCGGCAAAGCTTAAATTACCAAGATTTTGAAAAGCTAGTTTCTATTATTTATTGAGAAATATAACTTGTCTCCAAGTAACAAATGATCGTAAGGAAAATGGTAGTAATTATCCTTCCCAGTCTTGACGAGTATCGCACAGAAAATTGTCTGCGATCGCATCATCAAATAAATAGGGGCAACGCTCTGGAAAAATTCTTAATGGTAAGTTAGTTTCTCGTAGCGCCAAATCCACTTCTGCTTCAAAGCCATCTAACAAGGCTTCTTCGATTCGAGACTTTAAGCTGGGGTTCTGTCGCAAATGTCTGTGGATGGCGCGACGCTCTTCTCGAATTGTTAAAAACCAACTGCGAGAGGGTTGTTCGGGTTGATACTCCCACTTCAATAGATGACCGAGTAATACACTCAGACGACTCACGAGTTCCCGATACTCCTGTCTCCCCAAAGCTTGAATTTCCTCTTGCAGGTGTTGCCAGTCTAGTTCCATAACTAGCCTCTGCTCTAACGCTTTAGCCTGCTGCTGTGTCCAGCCATAGAAGTCTTGGTCATACAAAAAAGGTTTATCCATAGAGTTGAATCTTGACAGCAAGAAACCACGAGCTAGTTTGATCCGATTTTGCGCTAAATCGCCCTTAAAAAACTTAATTACGAATTACGTTAGCGTCGCGGTAGCGAGTCCGCGTTCGCTTTTAGCGTCTCGTAGAGAGCGTCATTACGAATTATTTTAATATTCAACTAGCCTTCGCTTCATCCCCGGATGCCTCAGCCACAGCCGCCAATCTATCTGCCGCAGCTTGGACAATTTGAGCCACTTGGGCCAAAGGCATGTGCTGGATTTGTCTCAGAATCAGACTTAAATCTGAGGTTTCTGGAATTGGCTTGCCATCTATGCAGCTGATTAACTCTTCCATTGTGTAGCCTGCTTTCGATGCAATTTGAGCCAAATTTTCTGTATCTGGCACCTTCACACCTTTTTCCCACATCTGAACGGCAGTTGCAGATACTCCCAAAAGCTTACCAAACGCTCGCTGACTCATTGAACCGCGAGCTAGTTTAATGATTTCAATCAGTTTTTGTTTGCTTTCGATCTTTACTGCTTATGTAGCTAGCCAACTTTATTTACAAGTCTACTTTTAATATTACAAGTTTACTTTTATATTGACAGCCTTGTATTTTAGTACTAAACTATATCTCTGGTTGTAAAACGGCAACTACAGGCATCAAGCTAGTAGACTAACTTATCTATCTTTAATCAACCCAAAAAACTTAGTTTGCTACTGGGCTTGTGCTAGTAGCTCAACTTTGCTGCGAAGAAATAATGTCGAAGGTGCATCATGTTTCACAAGCCACGCAAACTTAATCAATATCGCCGCAAAGGTAAAAACCTTATAGCCACTAATAAAATTAAACCAGAACAGTGGCACATTTCAGAGGCTGAAGCGAAAGAAGCCTTAAAAGTTAAAGGCTACAACGTTAAGCAAATCAAAAAAATCTACCGTCTGAAGCATCAAGTGTGTATTTCCTAGTGGGATGCAAAAGGTAACGTGTGCAGCAGCTTTTTTAGCTACCGGATTTTTTCGCGTTGGCAAAAGGAAGTAGAAAAGTTAATTTATACCTGCCAAACTCTGAAGGAATGGGCAAGGCTAAATTACCTTATGAAGTACGAATTTGCCTATTACCATTATCCCAGTGAAATAGAAGATGCACTCAACGCGATATCAGAAAACCACTTATATGTGTTAAAAACAACAGTCAAACAAGTGGTTTTACAGAGTATCTAAACGCAAAAATTTAGTTAGCGGCAGCAGTCGCTAACTCCGCGAGACGTTCCTGTTGATCTAAAGATATACAAGATTGGATCAGCGTCTCTAAATCACCTTCCAAAACAGGGTTAAGGGAATAATTCTGACCTAAGCGGTGATCGGTAGCCCGGTTATCTTTATAATTATAGGTGCGAATTTTTTCCGATCGCGATCCTGTACCAACCTGCGATCGCCGCATGGAAGTTACAACTGCTTGTTGTTCGCTTAACTTGATTTCATACAACTTCGCCCGCAGAATTTGCATCGCCCGTTCTTTGTTTTGCAACTGGCTGCGTTCTTCTGTACAGAAAATGCGTATTCCCGTTGGTTTGTGCATCAAGTCAACGGCTGTTTCCACCTTGTTGACGTTTTGTCCACCAGCACCGCCAGAACGGGCTGTGGTCATTTCAATATCTTTCGGGTCAATATGAATTTCCACATCATCGACCTCTGGCATAATCGCTACGGTAGCTGTGGAAGTATGAACCCGTCCCCCGGATTCAGTTGCCGGCACGCGTTGCACACGATGCACTCCAGCTTCAAACTTTAACTGGCTGTAAACGTCATTACCTTTAATTTCGAGAATGACCTCTTTCCAGCCACCCATTTCTCCTCGAGATTCGCTCACTAGAGAAACTTTCCAGCCTTGAGTCTGGGCATAGCGGGTGTACATCTGCATTAAATCGCCAGCCCAAATACTTGCTTCATCGCCACCAGTACCTGCGCGAATTTCCAACATGATATTCTTTTCATCATTGGGGTCGCGTGGTAGCAGTAAGACTTTCAAGCGAGACTCTAAATTTTCTATTTTTTCTTCAAGTTCCTTTACTTCCAGTGCTGCCATTTCTTGAAACTCTGGGTCACTGGCAGATTCTTTGTAAACCTGACGCGCTCCGGTCAAGTCTTCTTGGGCTGTTTTCCAAATTTCATAAGTATCAACGACCTCTTCCAAAGAAGAACGAGACTTAGCAATTTCTTGATACTCATCAGGATTGCTAGCGGTATCGGGATCGCCAAGACGACGTGTTAACTCATTAAAGGTTTGTTCAACAGATTTTAGTTTGTCCAGTAAATATGATTCAGCCATGACGAGTGCGATCGCTCCTTAAAAAAATAACAAATTGGCTCGAGCATATAAATGAAAATCGACCCAGCTGATGCAGGGCCGTCGTTAACAGCAGAGCCAACTCGCTACTTTTTGTCTTGTTCGTCGCCAGATGTTTGAGTGCTGCTCATGCCGTACTTACGGAGGAAGCGCTCTACTCGACCCTCAGTGTCAATAATCTTCTGAGTACCGGTGTAAAAAGGGTGATTTCCAGACCAAACATCTACGTGCAATTCTGGCTTTGTAGAGCCAATGGTCATAACAACTTGACCGTTGCAGTAAACTTTAGCATCTGGATACCACTTAGGGTGAATATCAGCTTTAGCCATTGTTCTTTTTGTGATGAATCTATATAAATTATAACTTTCAGCGTTCAATTGAAGCTAGGGAGTGGGGAGTGGGGAGATGAGGTAGCTGGGGGAGATGAGGGAGCAGGAGAAGAATAACTATTGGTTATTGATCAATGCCCCATGCCCAATGCCCATACCCAATTCCCAATTCCCTAACGCTTAGAGTACTGAGGCGCTTTCCGAGCTTTATGTAAACCATATTTCTTCCGCTCTTTTGCTCTCGGATCGCGAGTCAAATAACCTTCGGTTTTCAAAGGTGGGCGGTTGTCTGGGTCTAGTTGGCACAAAGCACGAGCAACTCCCAAGCGAACAGAATCAGCCTGTCCGGTCAAGCCGCCGCCTTCTGCTTTCACCAAAATGTCATATTCATTTTCTAGTCCCAAAGTTTCCAGGGGTGCTTTGATCACTCCTAAGTAGTTAGGGTTAAATTGGAAATACAAGTTTCCATCTTTACCGTTCACAATCAGTTGACCGGTGCCTGGAACCAAGCGTACCCGTGCTACTGCGTTCTTACGACGGCCAGTACCCCAGTATACGGCGCGACCGCTATTAGCATCTGCTACTACCATTAATTTTCTTCTCCAGGAATTGTACTAACTTTTAGTTCTTTAGGTTTTTGAGCATCATGGGGATGCGTAGGCCCAGCGTAAACTTTCAGCTTGGTGAACAACTGCTTACCCAGGCTATTTTTAGGTAGCATACCTTTAACAGCTTGTTCTAAAATCCGCTCTGGTATGCGGTCTTGCAGTTTAGCGAAAGTTTCAGTTTTCATCCCACCAGGGCGACCAGAATGGCGGCGGTAAAGCTTTTGAGTGCGCTTTTTGCCTGTGACTGCTACTTTCTCGACATTGATGACGATTACGAAGTCACCTGTATCTAGATGGGGTGTATATTCGGGTTTCTTTTTGCCTCTCAATACCTGAGCGATTTCGCTAGCGAGGCGACCGAGACGTTTATCAGTGGCATCTACTATGTACCACTCACGCTCAAGGGTTGCTTGAGAAGGAAGGTATGTTTTAACTGTTGTCATTTGTCATTTGTCCTTTGTCATTTTTAATTTGTCATTAGTCATTTGTCTTTTGTCATTTGTTATTTGTCATTTATCCTTAGTTATTCACTAATGACAGACGCGATTAATCGCGTCTCTACTGACCAATGACTAATGACTCTTGACTAGTGACGAACTTTGGCAAGGTGTCGTACCAAATCTCTTTTGGAAAGGGAAAATCGGGATAGCCGACTCGTAACAAGCACAAGCCTTGAGGCGGTGCGGCGTATTTGACTTCTTCCCGGCGTTGTTCTTTCCAGAGTTCGGTGAAGCTAGAAAGTGTTCGTTGTCCAGAACCTACTTGTACCAGCATCCCTACCAACAGCCGTACCATGCCATACAAAAATCCATCTGCCTGTATTTCAATATGGATAAATGGCCCACTGCGACGACACTCTGCTGCTTGCACCTCTACCCAGGAATGTGATCGCTTTGAGCCTGCACGGTGAAAAGCAGCTAAGTGATGCTTTCCCAAGAGAGGTTTCAAGGCAGCTTGGATTAAAGATTCATCCAGGGGTGCATAATAATAATGCCAACTGAAGGGTCTTACAAACAAGTTAAGCCGATCTTCAGTATATATTGTGTAGCGATACCGTCGATAGGCTGCACTAAAGCGAGCGTGCCAACGGTTATCGACACTAGCTGAAGCCCTGATTAATATATCTGGCGGCAGGTAGCTGTTGAGGATTGTTGCCCACTTGTGAGGCGGAATTAAACCTGTAGCTTCAAAATGGGCTACTTGAGCAGCAGCGTGAACTCCAGAATCGGTTCGCCCAGCACCGTGTAGTGTCACATGATGCCCAAGAATAGTCGCGATCGCAATTTCGATCTCTTCTTGGACTGTCCGGTGTTGTTTTTGCCGTTGCCAGCCATGAAAATGAGTGCCCAGGTATTGGATTACCAAGGCTACTCGATGAGTTTGTGTAGGCTGGTGGCTTTCTAACATACAGATTTTGTCCTTTGTCATTTGTTTTTTGTCATTTGTCCTTTGTCAGTTGTCCTTTGTTATTCACTAATGACCAATGACTAATGACTAATGACCAATAACCAATGACTAAATGACTTAAACCAATTCAATTATTGCCATTTTTGCATTATCACCCCGACGCGGTACGGTACGCAGGATGCGGGTATAACCGCCCTGGCGATCGCCATATCGAGTTGGAGCTTGCTCAAATAGAGCGTGAACCAGTTGTTTGTCGAAGATATAGCCAAGAGCTTCCCGACGTGCTGATAAGGAGCCATTTTTGGCTAGGGTAATCATTTTTTCCACTTCACTTCGGAGAACTTTCGCTCTAATTAAAGTGGTGGTGATCTTACCATGACGGATCAGCTCGGTGGCGAGCGATCGCAGTAAAGCACGGCGTTGATCAGCTGGTTTACTGAGTTTTTTGACGCGACAACGGTGACGCATAATTATGCACTATGAATTATGAACGGTTTTTCTTAAGGGTGTTTAGAGCCTCTTTCCATTGGCAGTGTGATGCCCAAGCGTCGCTGCAAAGCTTCCACGACTTCTTCTGCTGATTTCTGCCCAAAGTTCTTAATTTCTAAGAGGTCTTCTTGGGTATAATCCAACAAATCTGCCACAGAGTTAACTTGTGCCCGTTTGAGACAGTTATATGCCCGCACAGAAAGTTGCAACTCTTCGATGGGTATCTGGGCAGTTGGGTCGTCTGGAATATCCGAACCTGTGTCTGTTGGTTCTAGGGAGATGTCTTTCAACGGGTTGAATAAATCTACCAAGATCGCAGCAGCAGAAGATAGTGCTTCTTGAGGGGAAATACTGCCATTTGTCCAAACTTCCAACAGTAGTCGGTCTTTTGGAATCAAGCCTTCCCCACGAGATTCTTCAACACTGTAGTTGACTTTTCGCACCGGCATAAATATCGAGTCGATTTGGAGAAAATCCAACGATGTGGCTTCCTCACGTCCTCGCTCTACAGTGCGATAGCCTTTGCCTTTCTCGATCCGAAATTCCATTTCCAGCTTGCCACCCTCAGCGATAGTGGCTACATACTGAGTCGGATCGATGACTTCTACTTCACTGGGCAAATCAAAATGCGCCGCAGTGATTGTTGTTGGGCCGGTAACGAGTAATCTCCCAATCTGAGGCTGCGAGGAATAGTTTTTCAGGATAACTTCCTTCATTCTCATGAGGATTTCCAGCACATCTTCCCGCACGCCCGGAACTGTAGCAAACTCGTGTGAAACGCCCGCAATCCGCACTGCTGTAACTGCTGTACCTTCTAGATTAGATAGTAAAACCCGCCGCAGTGCGTTGCCAACAGTTGTTCCTTGACCGCGTTCTAGAGGTTCCAAAACAAATTTACTGTAATGGTTCCGACTTTCTTCGGTATTCGACTCTACACATTCAATTTGAAACTGCGCCACGGATGAGCCTCCCTTTTTCTAAGGTGCTGCTAGCAGACAAATCAATTGCCTCCAGAATTGAATTTATGTCCTGTAGATTATAGGCATATCAAACTACTAGTATAAAATTACGGTATAGTTTGACACTTCTATTTAGCTTGCAGGCGCTAATAATATTTTGGGTAGCCTAAAGCTTAACAGCTTTCCCGGCGGGAAAATCTGACACGCTTCTGGTCGCCCAAGCTTAAACTCAATGACAGTTTGCACGTTAGACGCCCAAGCGGTCATTGCTGGCTGTAACTTTTCGTCCTTACTGCCCAAGTTTTGGTATTTAAACTCGACGGCGCTTGGGTGGACGACAACCATTGTGAGGAATCGGGGTAATATCCCGAATCAGGGTAATTTCCAGTCCTGCTCCTTGAAGTGCCCGGATAGCGGTTTCTCTACCTGCTCCTGGGCCACTGACCATTACCTCAATTTGGCGCATTCCTTGATCGATAGCTCGACGGGCTGCACTTTCAGCAGCGGTTTGTGCTGCAAAGGGAGTTCCCTTTTTTGCTCCCTTAAAACCGCTAGAACCAGCACTAGCCCAGGAGATGACATCTCCGTTTTGATCGGTAATGGTGACAATGCTATTGTTGAAAGTAGATTGGATGTAGGCCATCCCACTGGGCACATTCCGTTTCTGCTTCTTGCTCCCGGATTTTTTAGTTGGTTGTCTCGCCATACTTGTTTAGTTGATTTAAGGTAAAACTTGCTCGGATTAGCAATTGCAAAATTATTTCCCTGGAGCCTTCTTCTTCCCAGCCACTGTCTGCCTTCTGCCTCGACGGGTTCTTGCATTGGTGCGAGTTCTTTGCCCTCTAACTGGTAAACCCATCCGATGACGACGACCTCTGTAGGTACCAATGTCAACTAAGCGCTTGATGTTCAAAGACTCCAAGCGCCGCAAGTCGCCCTCAACTTGATAGTTGGTTTCTATTTCCCCTCGTAGGGCTGTTACATCAGCATCACTTAAGTCTTTAACGCGGGTGTCTGGGTTCACACCAGTTGTCGCTATAATTTCTTGAGAGCGTGATAAACCAATTCCGTAGATGTAAGTTAGACCGATCTCGACGCGCTTATCGCGTGGAAGGTCTACTCCGGCAATACGTGCCACAATGAACTCTCCCTATTGTTGTCGCAATTACTGTTGGTTGGAAAAACGTGATTAATCGCGTCTTTTCGTTTTAATTAATAATGATATGCGTGTTACAACTCACTCTGTTGGTAAGAGTGTTATCCTTGACGTTGCTTGTGCTTGGGGTTCACGCAAATCACCATGACGCGACCACGACGTTTGATCACGTTACATTTTTCACAAATTTTCTTGACTGAGGCTCTAACTTTCATGCCTTTTATTTTTTGACTCCAAATATAAAATTATAGCATTTCTAGGGAAATTAATCCAGTTAAATGACTAGCAAACAGCCAAAGAAATGGTTTTATGGTAAAATTCTCTACATATACTTACTTCTTTCGTAGTCGATAGGTAATTCTGCCTTTGGTCAAGTCGTAGGGGGTTAACTCCACCTTGACGCGATCGCCGGGCAAAATCTTGATATAATTTCGGCGAATCTTGCCGGAAATGTGTGCTAGCACGTTAAAGCCATTATCCAAGTCAACGCGAAACATCGCATTGGGCAAGGACTCTGTAACCGTGCCTTCCATTTCAATCAAATCTTGCTTAGACAATTTGTTTTTTCCTCAACTCAACAATTTCGTGTTCAGTTGCAGCGCTTCATCTGCAAAGAAACACATTTTAAGAAATATATCAACAGTTTATTAATATATCTTAGCTAAAATTGATCTTTTTTTTGGTATGGGGGCATTAGGCATTGGGGAGGCAGTGCGGTCTTGGGGTCTCCCCAAGTGGAGCAACTGCCGTCATAGGGCATTGGGAAAGAGTTACTGTAGTTCCTCCGATGCTTCCTTGTCTCCCTCATGCCCTCCCCCTTTCCTTTCTTTTTCAGGAAGCGATGACCTTTTGTAGTTCACTAGTGACATCTTCTTGGGACTGATTGCCATTGACTGTTAGGAGTTTTTTGCGATCGCCATAATAATCAATTAGAGGTGCAGTTTCAGCGCGATACACTTCTAGACGACGACGAATCACCTCTTCGGTATCATCTTTTCGTCCTCTAGCTAGCAAACGTGCGATGACAATTTCATCTGGTGCATCTAAATTGACTACCCTTTCGCCACCTTGATGTATTGCTTGCAGTAACTTCTCCAGAAAAGCTGCTTGGGTCACTTTCCGGGGAAAACCATCAAGAATCCAACCATTTTTGGCATCTGGTTGATCGAGGCGCTCCTGTACCAAGTCTTCCACTAGCTGGTCGGGTACTAACTCGCCGCTATCAACATAGCTTTGAGCTTTGATTCCTAAAGGAGTTTGCTCTTTCATGGCTTGTCTTAATATTTCACCAGTAGAAATATGGGGAATATTCAAGTGTTCAGCCAAGGTTTGAGCTTGTGTTCCTTTACCCGCTCCAGGTGGCCCCAAGAAGATTAATCGCGTCACTATTATTTCACCATTCCTTCATAGCGCTGAGAGATGACATAAGTTTGGACTTGTTTGGCTGTCTCAATTGCCACACCAACTAAAATTAACAAAGAGGTTGCACCAATTCCCCGGAAAGTTTTTACATTCAAAGCGCTTTCCACGGCGGTAGGGATAATAGCAACGAAGCCCAAAAAGATCGCACCCAAAAAAGTTAGTCGGTTGGACACGCGTTCGATATACTCGCTAGTTGCCTTACCGGGACGAATCCCAGGAATACTAGAACCCATTTTCTTCAAGTTCTGCGCCACATCTACTGGGTTGAGAATCAACGAAGAATAGAAGTAGCTGAAGAAAACAATGGAAATCATGTAGACCAAGGCATAGACCCAGGAGCTAGAACCGCTTGGACTCAAATAAGTGTTAACTATATTCGCTAAATCGGCATTTTTAGTAAAATTGGCGATTAGCAGTGGCAAACTGAGGATGGCAGCAGCAAAAATAATTGGCATCACGCCGCCTTGATTTAGCCGCAGTGGCAGATAACTACGCTGCTCTGCCAAAACTCGCCGACCTACTTGGCGACGAGCCGAAATAATTGGGATGCGGCGCATTCCTTCCTGCACAATCACAATACCAACAATTGTTGCTAAGAAGACTAAGATCAGTACGATCACCCGACCCACTGCTTCCCTACCGCCGACTTGCACCAAGTCGATAGTATCGCCTAAAGCTTTTGGTAATGAGGCAACAATGTTGACAAAAATCAGTAATGATGCTCCGTTACCAATGCCCCTTTCTGTAATTAGTTCTGATGCCCACATGACGAACATAGAACCAGCAGTCAGAGCGATCGCAGTTTCAGCTACGAAAATTGGCCCTGGCTTTAAGGCAAATTGCTGGAGGAATAATGCCGAAAAAGCTGTACTTTGAAGAATTGCCCAACCTACAGTAACATAGCGGGTAATTTGCGATATTTTTCGCCGACCGGCTTCCCCTTCATTTTTCTGTAAATTTTCTAAAGTTGGAATCGCCGCAGTAAGTAATTGGATGATAATAGACGCATTAATGAAGGGTAAAATCCCTAAAGCAAAGACTCCCAAAGTCGAAAGTCCTCGCCCAGAAAATATATCCAATAAGCCGAATATGGAATTACTGCCCGATATGGCTTCGGCAAATCTCGGTCTATCAATCCCTGGTACGGGTAAGAAAATACCCAGGCGAACCAAAATTAAAATACCGACGGTGACAAGCAGCCTACCTCTGAGACCAGCTGCCTGCGCCATCTGCATAAAAGTTTCTTGAGCCGTTGGGGCTTTATCTCGACTGATCATAGAGTGCTACCTTTATAGTGAACCAAGCACTGGCAGCGAGTTGGCTTGCATTTAAGTGCGCTGTTCCGGCTCACTCATAAGACTTCACAACTACCACCAGCTGCCTCAATTTTGCTACGAGCTGAACCTGTAAAAGCTGCCGCTTGTACTTTGAGCGGAATGCTCAATTCCCCGTTACCTAAAACTTTCAGTGGCCCTTTAACAGCAGTCAGGATACCTGCGGCTTTCAATGAGGTCAAAGTTACTTCCGTATTAGCGGGGAGGGAGGCTAGCTTCTCTACATTAATCGTAGTGTAAATCTTCTGATTAACAATCGGAAAGCCCTTCAGCTTAGGTAAGCGGCGGTACAATGGCTGTTGACCACCTTCAAAACCTGGTCGGGTACCACTACCAGAACGAGATTTTTGACCCCGCATACCTAGACCGGCACTGGCACCTTGACCTGCAGAAATACCTCTGGCTACACGCTTCTTGCGTTTCTTTGAGCCTTTTTGCGGCTTAACATCATGGAGTCTCATAAGTTATCAAGTTCTCATTTGTCGTTTGTCATTTGTCGTTTGTCATTTGTCATTTGTCCTTTGTCCTTTGTTATTCACTAATGACTCATGACCAATGACTAATGACTAAATTAGATGTAGAGATTTTGAATAGGAATACCGCGATCTTCGGCGACTTCAGCAAGAGTCCGCAGTGTAGATAAAGCATTAACTGCGGCTCTAGCATTATTGAGCGGATTATTGGAGCCTAGTTGCTTGGCTAAAACGTTACGAACTCCAGCTAATTCCAACACAGTTCGCACAGCACCACCAGCAATTACCCCAGTACCAGGTGAGGCTGGACGCATAATCACTTTTGCACCGCCACCGACACCATCAATGGGATGGGGGATGGAGTTGGATTTGGTGATTGGGACATCAATGAGGTGTTTTTTGCCGTCGGCTACGCCTTTTTTAACGGCGCCAATTACATCTGAAGCTTTGCCTACTCCGACTCCAACCTGACCGCGTTCGTTACCCACGACAACGATCGCTCGGAAGCTGAGTTTTTTACCACCTTTGACCACTTTACTTACGCGGCGGATTTGGATAACCCGCTCTTGCCAAGTGGTTTCTTCTTTTTTGGCACGCTTTGTTCTACTTTTACGCTCTGTTGCCATAATTTATGCTCTGGTGAACGTCATTTTTCATTTGTCAGTTGTCATTTGTCTTTTGTCATTTGTCATTTGTCCAATAACTAATGACCAATGACTAATGACCAATGACTTTAGAAATCTAAACCAGCTTCGCGTGCTGCATCAGCTAGTGCTTTGACACGACCATGATATAAGTTACCACCACGATCAAAGACTACTTTGGTGATGCCTTTTTCTAGCGATCGCACTGCGATCAACTTACCAACTTGTACTGATGCATCGCGATTTGCACATGACGCTAAACTAGATTTCAACTCTGGTTCTACAGTCGATGCTGCCACGATGGTTTGATGCTGAGTATCATCAATTATCTGGGCATAAATATGCTCATTAGAACGAAATACCGCTAAACGCGGACGTTCTGGGGAGCCAATCACTTTGCCACGAACGCGTCGATGACGACGGTTTTTTGATTCTCTACGAGTAAGTTTCATTTCTACTTCTTACCACCCTTACCAGTCTTACCAGCTTTCCGTCTGACCACTTCACCGGCATAGCGAATGCCTTTACCTTTGTAAGGTTCTGGTGGACGAACGGCACGAATTTTGGCGGCTGTGTTACCGACGATTTCTTTGTCATAGCCACTGACAATGACGTTAGTGGTACCTTCTACGGCAAACTGAATTCCATCTGGTGGTTCAATTTGCACCTGATGGCTGTAACCCATATTTAAAACTAGGTTACGTCCTTGAAGTTGTGCCCTGTAACCAACACCTTGAATTTCTAAACGGCGCTGAAAACCTTGGGAAACTCCCTCGACCATGTTGGCAACTAAAGTGCGGCTCAAGCCGTGCAATTGCTTCGATGTCCGAGTTTCATCCCGACGATTTACGTGTAATATTTCCCCCTCTTGAGAGAGTGAGACATTATCTCTGAGAGTGCGAGAAAGTTCTCCTTTCGGGCCTTTCACTACAATATTCGTACCATCGATCGCCACTTGAACTTTGGCGGGAATAGTAATTGGACGTTTACCAATACGAGACATGACTTTTTGTCCTTTGTTATTTGTCGTTTGCCTTTTGTCTTTTGTCTTTCACTAATGACAAATGACTAATGACCAATGACTACCAAACGTAACAAAGTACTTCACCACCCAAGTTTTGACGCCGCGCTTCGCGGTCAGTCATAATCCCACTGGATGTAGAAATAATGGCAATGCCAATGCCGCCTAGTACCCTTGGTAATTCTTTTCGATTTGAATAAACACGTAAGCCAGGCTTACTGACCCGCTTTAAAGCGGTGATCAGAGGCTGACGGTTTTTTCCCTTGTATTTCAGGGAAATCACCAGATTGCGTTTTACCCCTTCTTCTGCTTCTTCGATTTCAGCAATAAAGCCTTCCTCCCGTAGCACTTTGGCAATGCTTCGGGTCAATTTTGTCGCTGGCACTTGTGTAGTTTGATGCCGCGCCAGGTTGGCATTGCGGATGCGCGTCAGCATATCTGCAATTGTGTCGTTAGCCGCCATCGTTCCCTCTATAGATGAACTTATTGATCGCGAAAGGGCATTCCTAATTCTTTAAGTAAGGCGCGTCCCTCTTCGTCGTTTTTTGCTGTCGTGATGATGGAAATATCCATCCCACGCACTTGATCGATGCTGTCGTATTCGACTTCTGGAAAAATTAGCTGTTCTCTCACACCCAAAGTGTAGTTACCGCGTCCGTCAAAGCTTTTAGGGCTAACGCCGCGAAAATCTCGAATTCTGGGTAATGACAGGCTAACTAGTCTGTCGAAAAAGGCATACATCCGTTCGGCTCTGAGAGTCACCATGATCCCCACAGGCATCCCCTGACGAATCTTAAAGCCAGCGATCGCCTTTTTCGCCCGTGTCACCACTGGTTTTTGACCAGTTACCACGGCAATCTCGTTGATGGATGCCTCTAGTGACTTCGCATTTTGAGCTGCTTCGCCCAAACCTCGGTTAATCGTAACCTTTACTAACTTCGGTACTTGATGAACGTTGGTATATTGAAACTGATTAATCAGTTTGGGGACGATTGTCTCTTGATATAAGGTTTTGAGTCTTGTTGTCGGCATAGTTTTTTGTCCTGATATCCCTGGGCTTGGTCAGGGAACAAAGTTATGAGTTATGAGTTATGAGTTATGAGTTATGAGTTAAATTTAATTCCTAACTCTTAATTCCTAACTTCTAACTATTTATCCAGAATTTCGCCAGTTTTCTTGAGTTTTCTGACCTTTTTGCCTTCTGAGGTAAAGGTGTAACCAACACGACTGGCAACGTTTTGCTTAGTGGAATAAAGCATGACGTTGGAGCTATGAATCGGGAATTCTTGGGTAATAATTCGCCCTGATTCCCCTTCTTGCTGGGGTTTGACGTGCTTGGTTTTAATGTTGACACCTTTGACGATAACTTTACTCAGTTGGGGAAGTGCCTGAGTAATTTCGCCAACTTTTCCTTTGTCTTTGCCAGCAATCACTTGTACGGTGTCGCCAGTTTTGACGTGCATTTTGTGGAATACTTTGGGCGTACCCTGTTTGGTTGCCATTAAAGCACCTCCGGAGCCAGAGAAACAATTTTGGTAAAGTTTTTATCGCGTAGTTCCCGTGCAACTGGGCCAAAAACCCGTGTACCTCTGGGATTACCGTCTTTGTTGATGATTACAGCGGCGTTATCATCAAAGCGAATACTCATGCCGCTGTCACGACTTACAGCTTTACGAGTCCGAACAATTACTGCTTCCACAACATCAGATTTTTTAACAGCCATGTTGGGTGTAGCATCTTTGACAACTGCGATAATTTTATCGCCGATAAAACCATAACGACGGTTGCCTCCGCCTAAGATGCGGATGCACATTAGTTTGCGGGCGCCGCTATTATCTGCGACATTCAGGTAAGTCTGGGGTTGAATCACAATTATTCTCCCTTGTAATGTTGTTAGAAACTAACAACGATGAGGTTTAAGTAGGCTTGACGTTCAGGACTTCTGTGATTTTCCAGCGCTTGGTTTTACTCAGGGGTCTAGTTTCCTGAATGCGAACGCGATCGCCTACTTTACACTGATTTTCTTCGTCGTGAACTTTATATCGTTGGGTGTTGACTACAATCTTGCCGTACTTGGGGTGAGGAGCGCGGTTTTCTATGGCCACTACCACAGTTTTTTGCATTTTATCGCTCACTACCAAGCCAACTCGTTCTTTAACTGCCATAATCTCCTACTTCTTTTCTTTAGCCGATTGACTTGCTGCCCGTTTGCGTTCTGTTTCTAGCGTCAGCAATTGGGCTAGGCGGTGGCGCAATTGTCGGAACTGGTGGGGCTTTTCTAATTGTCTGGTGGCTTTTTGCAAGCGCAACTGAAATAGTTGTCTTTTGATCGCGACAATTTCATCAGAGAGCTTCTCGTCGCTTAATTCTCTAGCTTCTGAAATCTTGGGAAGAGGCATAAGCTACTCCTGCTCCTGTGGTTGAGAGCGCACAATAAACTTGGTTTTGATGGGCAGTTTAAATGAAGCCAAACGCATCGCTTCACGGGCGATTTCTTCAGAAACTCCACCGATTTCAAACAAAATTCGTCCTGGCTTGACTACAGCTACCCAAAACTCTGGATTACCTTTACCGGAACCCATCCGGGTTTCAGCAGGACGCATGGTTACAGGTTTATCAGGGAAAATCCGAATCCAGATTTGTCCACCCCGACGAATATAACGAGTCATTGCCCGACGGGAAGCCTCGATTTGACGCGAGGTAATCCAAGCAGGTTCTTGAGCTTGGAGTGCAAAATCACCAAAGTTGAGGGTACTACCACGGGTGGCTAGTCCTTCCATCCGTCCCCGCTGTTGTTTGCGGAATTTAGTTCTTCTAGGGCTTAACATGGTTTGTTACTTGTCATTTGTCATTTGTCCTTTGTCATTTGTCATCTGCCATTTACTAATGACTAATGAGTAATGACTAATGACGATTTATCCTTCATTTGAGCGGTCTTCAAATTGCTGGCGACGACGTTGTTGTTGACGGCGACGGGGTTCCCGATCGCGATCGCGGGGATCTCGTTCGCGATCGCGGCTTGCTGGTGGTAACGGTGTTTCTTCCTGTCCAGGAATAATTTCTCCCTTAAACACCCATACTTTGATACCCAAAATGCCGTAAACAGTTTTTGCCGTGCAATAAGAGTAATCAATGTCAGCCCGTAAGGTATGTAAAGGTACTCTACCTTCACGAGTCCACTCTGTCCGGGCAATTTCCGCACCGTTGAGGCGACCGCTAACTTGGATTTTAATACCTTGGACACCAGCGCGTTGGGCACGTTGAATCGATTGCCGCACTACCCGCCGAAAGGAAACCCGACGTTCCAATTGTTGAGCAATGTATTCAGCAATTAGGTAGGCATCAGCATCAACCCGTTGAACTTCAACTACGTTAATGCGAATTTGGCGATTACTACCCAACAATCCTTGGAGTCCGGTACGTAAGGATTCAATACCTTGTCCACCACGTCCTACTACCACACCTGGTCTAGCTGTGCGTACTTCTAAGTCGATTTGGTCAGCTTTGCGCTCAATCCGTACTTCGGAAATACCGGCGTTGTTTTGAGCCTGTCTACCCAGCTTTTGTTCTATGTATTGACGGAGTTTGTAATCTTCTTGTAGAAGTTCTGGATAGCGATCAGGAACAGCAAACCAACGGGATTGATGTTCATGTGTAATACCCAGGCGAAAACCAACTGGATGAATCTTTTGTCCCACGAATGCTTCCTCTAAAATTTCTTACTTTACGCAATTTATTCGTGTAAACGTGTTTATTTTTCTGGAGCAGCTGCAACGGCCACAGTAATATGACACGTCGGCTTGCGAATTTGGTAAGCTCGACCTTGCGCTCTTGGTTGGAAGCGCTTCAACGGCGGCCCTTGATCGGCATAAGCCTGAGTAATCACTAGTTGAGTCCGATCTAACCCAGCGTTGTGTTCGGCATTGGCAGCAGCGCTTCTGAGAACCTTCAATATGGGTTCAGTGGCGCGATAGGGCATGAATTCCAGGATGATTAACGCTTCTCGGTAAGATCGCCCGCGGATTTGATCGAGTACCCGACGCACCTTATAAGCCGAGATGCGGATAAAACGAGCGATCGCTTTTACTTCAGTAGTATTAGTAGCCATAATTTTCTCCAATTTTGTCCTTCGTCCTTCGTCCTTTATCCTTGGTCTTTTGTCGAAAGCTAATAACTAATGACAAATGACTAATGACAAATGACCAATGACTAATAACTACCTACCTGCTTTTTTGTCGCTTTTTCCATGACCCCTGTAGGTGCGTGTCGGGGCAAATTCACCCAACTTGTGTCCTACCATCTGTTCATTTACAAAAACTGGAACGTGTTGTCGTCCGTTGTGAACAGCTATGGTATGCCCTACCATTAGAGGCAAAATTGTCGAAGCTCGCGACCAAGTTTTAATAACTTCTTTTCTGTTGTTGTCGTTGAGCTTTTCAATTTTCTTTAAGAGATGATCCGCAACGAAAGGACCTTTTTTTAGAGAACGACCCATAGTTCAATTTTTGATTTAGGATTTAGGAATTAGGATTTAGAATTTCGGATTTTGGATAATTAGGTATCTGAACCAAGTTTCACAAATTTTCAATGTTTACAAGTAGACCCCAATCTAAAATCCAAAATCTAAAATCTAAAATTCTATGATTCACGACCACCGCGACCGCGTTTAGAAGACTTACGACGACGACGCACAATCAACTTGCTGCTAAGTTTCTTGCGATTGCGTGTCTTCGCACCCAATGTGGGTTTACCCCAAGGTGTAACAGGTCCCGATCTACCGATAGGCGCTCTACCTTCACCACCACCATGTGGGTGATCCACTGGGTTCATGACGCTACCTCTAACCTTAGGACGGCGACCTTTCCAGCGATTTCGTCCGGCTTTACCTGCACTCAGGTTTCTCGCATCGGTGTTGCCTACTTGCCCAATGGTGGCGTAGCACTCACGCCGAATCAAGCGGACTTCTCCTGAAGGCAACTTGAGAGTTACGTAATTACCTTCTTTTGCCACAACTTGGGCGCTAGCACCTGCTGCACGTACAATTTGACCACCTTTACCAGGAGTGAATTCTACGTTGTGAACACTAGTACCTAAGGGAATCTTCCAGAGTGGTAAGGCATTACCATCTTCAAAGGGAGAATCGGGCCCAGAAACAATTATTGTTCCAACTTTCAACCCGTTGGGGTGAAGGATGTACCGTTTTTCGCCGTCTTGGTAATACAAAAGGGCAATTCTGGCGTTGCGGTTAGGATCGTATTCAATTGCTGCGACTTTGGCCGGAATATTATGTTTATCCCTTTTAAAATCGATGATCCGATAAAGCTGTTTGTGTCCGCCACCCCTGCGACGACTAGTAATCCGTCCGTGATTATTCCGACCTTTGGCGCGATGCTTCGAGGTTGTTAGGGATTTTTCTGGCTCGGTTCTGGTAATTTCCGCAAAGTCAGAGATTGTAACTTGGCGAGTGCTGGGGGTATAAGGGCGATAAGAACGAGTACCCATATTTTTAAGTGCTGAGTGCTGATAGCGTTAGCGGGGCCTTTAGCCCGTGCTGAGTGCTGAGTATCGAGTTTTGAGTTTTGAGTTCAGTAACTCTTAACTCCTAGCTCCTAACTCAAAACTTTTTTAGACTTCTGGGAATAGAACTTGTCTAATCTTGTCTTCATCCCCAGGTGCGACGGTGACGATCGCTCGCTTATATTGGGGTTTATAACCAATAAATTTACCAACGCGCCGCTTTTTGCGCGGTGGTAGGATGGTGTTGACTTTTACAACCTTGACTTGAAACAAATCTTCGATCGCAGCCTTGATTTCCGGCTTAGATGCCTTTGGAATTACTTCAAAGGTGTACTTATTTTGCTCCATCAAGATGGTCGCTTTCTCGGTAACAATTGGGCGACGCACTAAGTCAGCAAGGTCGCGGGGGTCAAAGCTAGGCACTGTAGACCTCCTGAATTTTTTCTAGGGCTGATGCCGTAACTACAATTTTGTCAGCGTGCAGTAAATCAAAAACATTTAGCTGGTCGGCTGCAATTAGTTTTAAATTTTCAATGTTGCGGGCTGATAAATAAACGTTATCTTTATCCGCAATTTCAGACAAAATTAACAGTGCCTTGCTTTCTGGTACTATTCCCCAACGGGCAAGCGCTGCCACTAATTCTTTAGTCTTCGGGCGAGATAGCTCGGTGCTAAATTCTTCTACTACGATCAAGTCATCAATACGACCGACAAATGCTGTCCGCAGTGCTAAACGTCGCTCTTTGCGGTTCAACTTCAGGTCGAAATCTCTAGGCTTTGGCCCAAAGATCACACCACCACCACGCCACAATGGTGAACGAATAGACCCTGCACGAGCGCGACCAGTACCTTTTTGCCGCCAAGGTTTACGACCGCCACCTCTGACTTCCGAACGAGTTTTTGTACTGGCATTTCCTTGACGAGCATTAGTCAATTGCCGTACTAAGGCGCGGTGCACAATATGAGACGCTGTTTCTTCCTTGGCAACGCGCAATTCGAAGGTCGTCTCGCCGACCTGTTCTCCTTGCCAATTTTTAACTACGCTTTCAACCATCTTTCTTATCTGTCCTTTGTCATTGGTCATTTGTCATTGGTCTTTTGCCATTTGTCCTTAGCCAATGACTACTGACTAATGACTTTTGACTAATGACTTCTGACTATCCCACTATTTTTGCAGGCACAACACTTACTAGAGCGCCTGGTTTACCAGGTATAGCTCCCTTAATTAGCAATAAGTTGCGTTCTGGGTCAACTCGCACTATGGTCAGTTTGCGGATTGTAATACGTTTTCCACCTAAACGACCTGCCATCCGCTTACCTGGATAGACACGACCTGGTGTTGTACCAGCACCAATAGAACCGGGTGCTCTGTGGTTTTTGGAACCGTGTGACATTGGCCCGCGACCAAAGTTGTTGCGCTTCTGGTTTCCCGCAAAGCCGCGACCGATGCTTGTACCGACGACATCGACAATTTGACCAGCGCTAAAAATATCTGCTTTAATCTCTTGACCTAAAGCATAATCACTAGAGCTATCGGTATGATATTCATTTAAGTGACGCAATGCTGGGGCAGATGATTTAGCCAAATGACCCAGTAGAGGTCTGTTTAGTGCCTTGGGTTTGACTTCGCCATAACCAACTTGAATGGCAAAGTAACCGTCGGTTTCTTTCGTTTTAACTTGTGTAACGGTGCATGGCCCTGCTTGAATGACAGTTACAGGAATAGATACTCCTGCTTCGTCAAATATTTGGGTCATGCCCAGCTTGGTGCCGAGAATACCTACAGACACAGTAACTGGTTCTCCTTTCTACTTGCTGACCTTGGAATTGGACTCTAGAGGACACGCTTTGTACGCATCAGTTTAGGCTGGGTTAGCCTGCGAAATTTGGAATGGCTTCAATAAACCGCTCCAAATACTTTCGGACACAACAAACCGTGTCCGTACTGCTTGGTGAATCTGTTTAGCTTCACTCAATAGATCACCAGAACAGCCACAAGTCTCTTCCCGTTGGGAAGGAGTAACTTCTGGAATCAATGCAAGGCGCTACAGCTTTAAGCTGTGTGCAGCAATGCTTTCGTCCAAGCAATTGCTCTGGCACTTTCTGGAGGCAGCGCTGTCGGCGGGTTTTCCGATTTGTACACGCCTGAAGGGCGGCTTCCCGGAGATTGGCTACTGCCGTGTTGCAGTTGGACTTAAGCGGTTATTACCGCCCAGTATCCGTTAACTGAGACTGACGTAATGCCATGAAACCAACATTGCTGCTCAGTCTTTACTTCCTTAAACACCTTAAACTATTGTTTAAGCTTTTGCCTGCTTTTTTGGAGGCACAGGAGTAAACGTACCTTGGAGCTTAGGATTAACTTTAGTTATTCTTCCATAAGCTCTAATGTTGACCTGAAAGCTTTCTTAGTTTACCAGTCTACGATCGCTCTGAGCTAGATTATCCAATTTGGATTAAGTCATCAGTTTTTGATGCTAACACTACTTCAGAATGACAGTAAAAAGTCAACCTAATTTGCGTGTTTGGTCACAATCTAATAATATAAATTATTTATTTATGTTTGTCCAGTAATTTATAGAGCTATTTTTAGGGAGTGGGGAAAGCAGGGGGACAAGGGAGAATAACTATGCCCAATGCCCAATGCCCAATGCCCAATGCCCAATGCCCAAAAAAATGCTTTTAATCTATCGGTTCAGGGTAAATAATAGAGATATCTAAGTGGGATAAGACGAAAATCTATGGCACTAATTACCACTGGCAACGGTTTAATCCGCGATCTGGAAAAATTTGGCGCTCTTGGAGTGTATGTACCTCTGGAAGGGGGTTATGAAGGTCGATATCAGCGCCGACTACGGGCAGCTGGCTATACTACCCTTCACATTACTGCTAAAGGACTGGGTGATGTAGCTGCCTATCTCACAAGAATTCATGGAGTTAGACCTCCTCATCTTGGTAAAAAAAGTACTGGTAGCGGGGCGGCAGTAGGTCAAGTATACTATCTGCCACCAATTCTCAATTCTCATTTAGAACAGCTACCACCAAAATCAAAGGGGCTGGTCTTGTGGATTATTGAAGGGCATATTCTTTCCAATGAGGAACTTGAGTATTTGACGAATTTGCCTCAACTAGAACCACGAGTGAGAGTAATCATTGAGAGAGGTGGCGATCGCTCTTTCCGTTGGACTTCTCTAGAAAAAACTCTGTTAGCTAGCTAACACTTACAAAAGTGAGGAGTGAAAAGTGAGGAGTGAAAAATTTAAAACTTCTAACTTCTAACTCCTAACTCCTAACTCCTAACTCCTAATTCATAACTCTTTTAGCATTTCAATAATGCTGAATCGAAAACCACAAGATGCAAATAACCGCCGTGAAGCCTCGTTAGCAATTGCTGTATCTAGACGAATTTGCTTGACGCCCATCTGATGAAAGCGTTCAACACTTAGCATCAGCATCTGCCGCGCAATTCCGTTTTGGCGATATTCCGTCTCGACCCAGATATCATGAATAAAAGCAAATTCCTGTAACCGGTAAATTGGTATTTCTCGCTCAACTGTTGCCACCAGAAAAGCTACAATTTGCCCTTCATTTTCGGATACTAGAAATACACTGCGCTCGTTATTTGCCAAACGCGTCAACCATTGCTCATAACGCTGTTCTGGATGCGGTAGAAAACCATACTTGGCAGAATCCCAAGACTCATGCAAAGCACAAATTTTGGCAACCATTGGTAAAACTGCGGGTACGTCAGTTATTGTGGCGGGGCGGATCAGCATAAGCTTTCAAGCACAAAAAGCAAGCACAAACAAGAAAGAATACCTTACAGTGAGGTATTAGTTTTTATTCACTTACTCAGCCAAGATTATCGTTTTGTTGACCCTGAGCGTCATCAACTTTGGAAAACTTTGTTTTTAGCATTGGGAAGGGCTGGCTTGGTTAGAACAGGGGTGATGTCTTACCAAGTGGATATCTGAAATGGTTATAAGGTTTAGAGACTATGGCAAACGGCTGTCTATTTATAACCACTCCAGAAACAAACAGCGATCGCGATCGCCAGCAAAATCGGTATTGCGCTATGTGCAACTTAAATGCTCATTAGCTGATAAATTTTTTCGTCACTCCACGCAATCGGATTAACACTGGCTTTGCCCAATTTCGACCAAGCAAATCGTGCAGCAGAATATAAAAACAGGGGATGATAAATAATGTCAGCATCGTTGCGATCGCCATCCCAAAAAAAACTACAATCCCTAAAGGCTGCAAAAACTCAGAACCTTCGCCAATACCTAATGCCAAAGGAAACAGTCCCAAAATAGTCGTGACTGTAGTCATGATAATTGGGCGCAAGCGTTGAGGAGCAGCTTTCACGATCGCAATTTGGCGACTACAACCAACCTCTTCCCGAATTTGGTTCGCTAGTTCCACCATTAGAATCCCCGCGTTCACCACAATTCCCACCAGCAGCACGACACCAACAATTACAGTTGCGCCAATTGCCGTTTGGGTAATGTAAAGTCCAAAAATTCCCCCAGCTAACGCTAGTGGTACGGTGAACATAATTACCAATGGGTCAATTAGCGAATTGTATTGCACCGCCATAACTACAAAGATTAAGAACACCGCCAACGCCCCCAAAGTCTTTAAAGCATCCTGAAGTTGCTGATTAGTTTCTTGGGCAGAACTAGGCACAATTGAAACGCCATCAGGTAAGTCTACATCTTTGAGTACCTCGTTTACTTCTGCGATCGCTTCACCAAGACTAGCTCCCTCGCTGAGATTTCCTGCAACAATAAAAGCTTGGCGCTGATTAATCCGTTGTACCTCACCAGGCGCTTGACCTTCTTGAATGTTTGCCACATCTGAAAGGCGGATTAGTTGATTGTTTTCTGTAAATAGCGGTAATTGCTCTAGCTGAGAAGGACGTTGAATCGCTTCTTTCTTTAGTTGCACCCGCACATCAACTAAACGATTACCACGTTGAATTTGTGTGGGAACTGAACCTTCAATTGCGGTTTGAACTGTTGCACCAATTTGCCCGGCGCTCAACCCTAAAGCTGAAACCCTCTCCCAGTCAGGGCGAATTTGGATTTCGGGTTGTCGGGGGTCGGCATCTGGCCGGAATGTCGCTAATTTTGCCCTTTCTTGCAATGCTTGCAGCACTTGTGCGCCTGCTTGCGTTAAGTTTTCTTCATTCTCACCTTGCAGAATCACGTCAACTTCTGACCCTTGCACTGGAGAATTACTCAAGATTAAACCCCGCACTTGACCAGGATTGAGGCGCAGTAGAATTCCTGCTAAGTTGAGTTTGTTAAATTCCTGAGTTACTTTTTTGACGAAGGCTTCGACATCTGTGCCTGGTTTAAGATTGATGGTACTAGTGGCACGTAAAGGATTTTCTGTAGTACTGCTGCCAAATAAATTACCACCCACAGTTGTGAAAGCAGACTCTGTTTCTGGTTGTTTGAGCAAAATGTCATCCACAATTTGCATAACTTTCTCAGAAGTTGCTAAAGGTGTACCGGGAGGAAACTGTGCTCTCAAGTTAGCTTGACCAGTACTGATGCGGGGTAGAATTTCTTGGGGAATTTGACCAAACATAAAGAAGCTACTGCCGCCTAAAATTATCAAAGCAGCAGTTACTACAAAAAACCGATAGCGTAAAACCTTGGTTAAGAAGTTACCGTATCCCCGCGTAGCATTTTCAAATCGGTGATTAAACTGTCTAAGCAGCCAAAATTCACTAATCCGACTAGACCAGCGGATTCCCAAGAGTCGAGAAGACAGCATCGGTACTACTGTGATGGCGACAACAAGGGATGCTGCGACTGCGAAGCTAATTGTCAGAATCAGTTCATTAAATAGCAGTGCAATAAAGCCGCCAATTAAGAGGAATGGCACTACAGAAACTAAGTTGGCACCTGTAGCAGCAACTAAAGCAGATTCTACTTCTTGGGAAGCAGCGATCGCACTATCAATAAAGAATTTGGAATTTCTCCCCTTCCCCTCTGCTCCTCTGCTCCCCTGCTCCCCTGCCTCCATCTCCCTCTGATTGGGAGTCATACCTGCTTTTTCAGAAATGTTCTCCAAGATCACAACCGATGTATCAATTGCTTGACCGACTCCTAATGTCAGACCTGCCAAACTAAACACATTCAAAGTCAAGCCAAATATTTTCATCAAAGCGATCGCTGCCAGAGTACACAGCGGAATCGTCAAACTGATAATAAATGTTTGTCTGAATGATCCCAAAAATAACAAGACTGCTGCCGCTGCTAGCAATGCTCCAGAAATTCCCGAAAAGATCACATCATTTAAAGAATTACGGATGAAGACAGATTCATCTGTGGTGGGACTCAAAGTCATGTCCGCTGGAATTAAACCCGATTGTCGTAATTGTTCAATTCGCCGCTTAACAGCATCTACAACTGTGATTGTGTTGGCTTCAGGCTGCTTTTGGATTGAAAATTTCACCGCAGGTTGACGATTTAGGTAAACAAATACTCGCTGTTCTTCTGTATCGTCAATTACCTCTGCAAAGTCTCGTAAGTAGACGCGGCGGGAAGGTGTAGTAGTGATAGTGGTAGTGGTATTAGCACTAGTAGGAGAAGAAACTTCCAAGGAAAGGTTTTCAATTTCTTTGGCATTTTGGAAGCGTCCGACAGTCCGAGTCAATGGCTCGGAATTTTGCCCCAGAATCCGACCACCAGAAGTATCTTGGTTACGGGCTGTTAATTCATTTAAGACATCATTTAACCCGACACCCAAAGCTTGTAATCGGTTTAAGTCAACAAGCACTCGTACTTCTTCCTCTGCACCGCCAGATACATCAACTGAAGCGACTCCCGGCACGACACTGAGTTCACGGTTTAACTCTTCATCAGCAAATACGCGTAAATCTTTCCCTGGCAAGGAAGCAGAGGTCAGCGCCAATTCATAAACTGGCAATTGAGAAGGATCGACTTTGAATAAGCGCGGCTCCTCTATCGTATCTGGCAGTTGTCCTCGGCCTCGGTTAAAAGCAGCAGTAGCATCATTTAGGGCTTGGTCAATATCGCCTCCTGGTTGGAAGTATAAATCGAGGCTTACCTGTCCCTCACGAGTCCGGGAAAAAACTTGTACTACATTCTCGGTTGCCGATAAAGCTTCTTCTAAAGGTCTGGTGATTTCATCTACTGCTACTTCTGGTGAAATACCAGGGGCTTCTAGCCGAACCCCAATTCGGGGATAGGTAATTGACGGTAGGAGATCGACTTGGATCGTTGTGAGAAAAAATACCCCAATGACAATTACTGCCACAGTGAGCATGAGTGTGCCAATGTGTTGGCGAATAGCGATCGCACTAAGGCTAAATCCGCCATTGCCATTATTATTGTTTGTCTGTTGCATGATACTAAGTGATAAGTGCTAAGTGCTGACTACTGAGTACTTTTTTCTTTGGTATGGTGGTTATCGCTCACCCTACTATTGCTTTTCTGAAAGAATTGAAAGACGTACAGTGTCACCTTCTTTTAACGGCTTACCACTACGAACAACATAGCGTTCTCCCGCTTGCAAACCGGATAAAATTTCCACTTTGCCATCAGCCTTTTGTCCTAAAGTGACAGCACGCGTCGCTACTTTCGTCTTACCATCTGTGTCTTTCACCACAAATAGCGTCACCGATGGGTTTTCTTGCTCTTTTCCTGCTGCCTTTGCTGCTCCTGCTCCTGCTTGTTTTTGAATAGCTGTTTGCGGCACTACTACCCGCTGTTGAGTCTGGTTTTCAAAGTTGACTCGCGCCAGTAGTCCGCTGCCAATCTTACCTTGAGTGTTAGGAATCACTACTTCTATAGGTATCAAGCGAGCTGTGGCATCGGCAGCTGGGGAAATGCGCGTAACTCTGCCAATTAATGCTTCTTTGGGGAAGGCATCTAAGCGCACTTGTACAGACTGTCCAACTTGAATTTGTGCTAGTTCTAATTCGGAAACTTGGACGATGACTTTGACACGGTTAAAGTCGCCAATTTTCAAGACTTCGTTACCTGCTTGCAGCAAGTTGCCTGGTTCTGTCACCCTTTGTGTGACTACGCCAGTGATCGGAGATACCAGCCGAGTATAAGACCTGCGCTCTTTGGTTTGGGCAACTAATGCCTGTTGAGCAAGTACTCTACCTTGGGCGGCAGCAACGGCTTGCTGTTCTGTGCGAACTTGTTCTTGGGCTGCCCGGAGTGCCTGGGCGGCTGTTTTTGCCTGGGTACGTGCTTGCTGGGCAGTTTGTTCAGCGATCGCTCCGGCTTTGAAGAGTTTTTGCTGCCGTTCTGAGTCTGCTTGAGCTTGTACTACTTCTAGCCGCGCCCGTTCAACGTCTGCACGGGCATTGCTTACCTGATTTGTTGCCCTAGCTACTTCTGATTTGAGGGCTGCTAGCTCTGCTTCTGCTTGCTTTAATTCGGTCGAAAGGATGGCATCATCTAACTGTCCGACGTTTTGCCCAAGTTTTACTGTATCGCCGACATCAAGGTTCAAAGCCAAAAGCCGGGCTTCTACCTGCGATCGCAGTGACACAATTCGGAAGGGTGTTGTATTACCTGTGTATTCTGGTTGTGTTTGTAGCGTATCAGTTCGAGCGATCGCCGCATCTACAGCCGTTGCACCACCACGTTGTCCACTACCAGGACTCTGAGATTGTTGTGCATCAGCCGGTTCTTCCTTGGGTAGCGCTACACAATTCGCTGTCAGCAGTCCAATGCCCAGCAGACAGGGAATCAATAATATGGATGCAAAAGGGGAAGACACCTTTGTACTAACGCTACTCTTTGTATCTGCAACAGCCATATCAGTCTTCACAACTGAATCTAACTGGGTATTAATTACCTGGTTAGCGGCTGCGAAAGGTGAGATTTTCGCCTGCTTGTGCGGCTTATTTCTGTCCAAAATCATTTATTTTTCTTGTATTTGGGGAGCTTTTTGGGTTAAAGAGCCGTGCATTACCAAGTAATTTTGAGACATTATAAATAGTGAAAAGCGGCGAGAGTCAATTAGCTATCTTCTTGCAGAATTTTGTATCAAAAATTACTTTTTATTCCGAAAATTTCTCACCACTTTAACTCATTACATTGAGCCGGCAGCTTTTTAGCTAACGATGCAATTCTTAACTTAGTATAAATATTTTTAAATTTCTTGCAATCTGCCCTTAGTAGAAGACTTGCGTTTACAGAAGAGACGGGACTTTCACACCCTTACTTCTAAAATGGGCAGTGTTAATAAATAGCTATATTTAGGCTGACATAACTAGATTTAATGTCGCAAAATGCATAGTAATTTTTACACTGGATCAAATATATTAAGAATAGTAAACATAAGTTGCTTTTTTTCACGCCGTAATATTTCGATCGGGCGATTGCATATACAGCGAAGAAAAGGGCGATATATATTACAGCCATCAATATTAGTCAGGAAAGTAACGAGTGACATCATCGCTAAAAATTGCCCAAACCGCTGACGAAGCCCAGATTTCCGAATTTTTCCAGGAATCAGCGGGTAAGTGGCGATCGCAACGGCGCTACTATACCCTACCCAAGGGAGAAACCAAGGAGATGGAGAGTATAGTTACGATCAATTTTCTCAACCAAGGCTGTGATGAATTGCAAAACCTAGCTCAGATGCACGATTTGCCTGATACAGGTAGTTTGATCTGTGGTGCAGCAGTGACATGGGAAAGTATGGATGTACTAAATCCAAAGAAAGAGTCGCAAGGTTCAACGATATTTGGGGCTATGGGAAACATTTTGTATCGCGATCGCGGTTTTGCAATATCCAAACCAGTCACCGCTCAGTATTATTTCTCCAACCCTAAAACAATGTGTTTGCGAACTGAGTACAACGGTTCAGTCTTTGAAGAAGAGTTAAAGCTAATTGGCAGCAAATACCGCACCAGACAAACCATTATCTCCCGTGCTGGTGAGCAGTTGATGATTGGTCAATATTTAGAAAAGAGAGTGGATTAGTCGATCTCGTGGGTGCGGTTCACTAGAGCCTCACCTATTTTGAGACTAGCCAGCATCTAGCTATTAACCGCTTATATAACTTTTTATAACAGTTTTTCAAACCTTTTTCCAGAAAGTTAGTTGTTATGTCATCATTGGAAGTGAAATGAGAATTAATTCGGTGACAGTGTTTGTTTTTAGTATTGACAGGCTTTTCCCTTTTGGTATTACAGACTTCTCTCCGAAATCTAAATCTCTACAAACTTATGATTTTGGAGACATTTGATGTCAATTTACGTAGGTAACCTCTCTTATGATGTTACACAAGATGCGCTGAGTGCTGTATTTGCAGAATATGGTGCTGTAAAGCGTGTTCAACTACCCACTGACCGTGAAACAGGTCGTTTACGCGGCTTTGCTTTCGTGGAAATGAGTTCAGAAGATGAAGAAGCAAAAGCTATTGAAGCTCTTGATGGTGCTGAATGGCTTGGTCGTGACCTCAAAGTAAATAAAGCCAAGCCCAAAGAAGACAGAAGTGGTGGTTCCTTTGGGAACCGTGGTGGTGGCGGCGGCTACAACCGTAGCAACAACCGCTACTAAGCTTAATTGAATTTAGACAAGGCTCAGGCAGGAATGCTTGAGTCTTTTTTATGCAAAACTTTGATTCTAAATAATCTTAGGCAATTACTTATCATACCGCACTGATGATTCTCTAACCAGAGTGCCCTGATGAAAGATCATTTTCCATCGATCGTTGTTTAATTTCCAGATGGAACTTCGCAACGAATGAACAGGTTGTTCGCCAGATATATGTCTGACTATACGATAAGTTACTAAAACAACCCCTGTTGCTAAAACTAACGTTTTGAATTCTGTTATCAATCTTTGAGTCAGGGGTTCGATGGGTTCATTCTGCAAGCTCTCGATAATTTGCTGTTTATTAAAAACACGCCCTGAACTTCCGAATTCAATGAACTCCTCAGCAAGTAAATCTATGATATCTTTAGCTGACTTTCGGACATCGGGTTGAAGCAAACGCTCCTCCAACTCACGAAAAAGTAATTCTTCTAAATAGTCTGCTTTCATATATGTCAGGACCAGCCCTTTCAAGGTGAGCATCTGTACTATCCAAGTTTTTACGGCATTTCAGGCATCGGTTGGAATTGAGCAAAGAATCTATGCATTAAACTCCAAATTTTTCGACTGTAAATTAAGCGATCGCAATCGCCAAAATCCCAAAATTGGGTTAAAAACATCATTTATTTTATAGTACAAAGGTTCACCTTGAAAGGGCTAGTTCTAATAGTTTATTTACCATAATAATTAAGTTTTGTGACATGTATACTGCTAATAAACGCTAGTTAGAGGTAATGTTAGTTGATTACAAAATCAACGCAGTAATTTTTCACTATCAACTATGAAGACTATAAATAAGGTAATTGCTTGTACTACAGCTTTAACATTAGGTATTGCACCTGGATGATTACGCCTATGGTTGGAATGAACGGGGAGAGCGCTTTTATGCTCTCAAG